>JAEWTL010000026.1 GCA_023459495.1 Bacillota bacterium
CTGCGCGGCCGCGGCGGCGGCGGCTTCCCCACGGGTAGAAAGTGGGAGTTTGCGGCCAAGAGCGTATCCGATAAAAAATATGTTGTCTGCAACGCCGACGAGGGCGACCCCGGCGCGTTCATGGATCGCTCGGTGCTGGAGGGCGACCCCCACGCCGTGGTGGAAGCTATGACGATCGCCGGTTACGCTGTGGGCGCCACCGAGGGCTATGTCTATGTGCGTGCGGAGTACCCCATCGCCGTCAAGCGCCTTGAGATTGCCGTGCAGCAGGCGCGTGAATACGGCCTGCTGGGCAAAAACATCCTTGGCTCCGGCTTCGACTTTGACCTGTTTGTGCGCCTTGGCGCAGGCGCGTTCGTCTGCGGCGAAGAGACCGCTCTGATGTCCTCTATTGAAGGACGCAGAGGCGAGCCGACGCCCAAGCCGCCGTTCCCGGCGCAGCACGGCCTGTTCGGCAAGCCGACGATTATCAACAACGTTGAAACATTTGCGAACATTCCGCAGATCATATTGAAGGGTGCGGACTGGTTTGCTTCCATGGGCACCGAAAAGAGCAAAGGCACCAAGGTATTTGCTCTGGGCGGTAAGATCAACAATACCGGTCTCGTAGAGATTCCGATGGGTACGACGCTGCGTGAGATCATTTACGATATCGGCGGCGGCATCCCGGATGGCAAGAAGTTCAAAGCTGCGCAGACAGGCGGTCCTTCCGGCGGCTGCATCCCGGCCAGCCACCTCGATACGCCGATCGATTATGACTCCCTGATCTCCATTGGTTCCATGATGGGCAGCGGTGGTCTGATCGTCATGGATGAGGACAACTGCATGGTGGACGTAGCGCGCTTCTTCCTCGACTTTACGGTCGATGAGTCGTGCGGCAAATGTCCCCCCTGCCGTATCGGTACCAAGCGCATGCTCGAGATTCTGGAGCGCATCGTTTCCGGCAAAGGCGAACCCGGTGATATTGAGAAGCTGGAGAAGCTCGGCAACAACATCAAGAACGCCGCGCTGTGCGGTCTTGGCAAAACTGCGCCGAACCCCGTACTCTCTACGATCAAGTATTTCCGTGACGAGTACGAAGCGCATATCAACGAGAAACGCTGCCCCGCCGGTCACTGCAAGGCACTGCTCAGCTACGTCATCAACAAAGACAAGTGCGTAGGTTGCAGCGCGTGTGCAAAGGTCTGCCCGACTGGCGCGATTTCCGGCAAGGTCAAGGAACCGTTTGAAATCGATCAGAGCAAGTGCATCAAGTGCGGCGCTTGCATGGCCCGCTGCAAATTCGGCGCGATCGATAAGAAGTAAGAAAGGAGCCGCATAGATATGATATCTTTAACTATAGACGGTGTAAAAGTTGAAGCGCCGGATAATACGACGGTGCTTGAGGCCGCGCGGAAGGCCAATATCCGCATTCCCACGCTGTGTTACCTGAAAGGCGTCAATGCTATCGGCGCGTGCCGCATGTGTCTCGTCGAGGTACTGCAGGGCGGCCGTGGTCTTCAGGCTGCCTGTGTACTGCCCGCGACTGACGGCATGGTGGTTTCCACCAACTCACAGGCTGTGCAGGATGCCCGCAGGACCAATCTGGAGCTGATACTCTCCAACCACGTGAAGAAGTGCTTAAGCTGTGTCAGAAGCCGCAGCTGCGAGCTGCAGAAGCTCTGCGAGGAACTTGGCGTGGAAGATGAAACAGTTTATGAAGGCGAGAAATATGGCCGTGAAGAGGATACCGGCTCCCCCTCCATCGTACGGGATCCGGAGAAGTGCATCCTGTGCCGTCGCTGCGTAGCGGTATGCCATAACGTGCAGAAGATCGGCGCAATCGGCGCAACGCACCGCGGCTTCAAGACCATCATCGAGCCGGTGTTCGACAAGTCGATCGGCGACGTGCTGTGCATCAACTGCGGCCAGTGCATTACAGCCTGCCCGGTGGGCGCACTGACCGAAAGAAGCGAGATCAACGATGTTTGGGCTGCGCTTCATGACAAGTCCAAGCACGTGGTCGTTCAGACCGCTCCCGCTGTGCGCTTCGGACTGGGTGAAGAGTTCGGAATCCCGATTGGCACGAGTGTAACAGGCAAGATGGCTGCGGCGCTGCATCGTATTGGCTTTGCAAAAGTATTCGACACCGATTTTGCTGCCGACTTGACGATCATGGAGGAAGGCACGGAGCTGATACACCGCATTCAGAACGGCGGCAAGCTGCCGATGATCACTTCGTGCAGCCCCGGCTGGATCAAATACTGCGAAATGTTCTTTCCCGACTTCCTCGACAACCTCTCGACGTGCAAATCGCCTCACGAGATGGAAGGCGCGATCATCAAGTCGTACTATGCCCAGAAGAATAACATCGACCCCAAGAGCATCTACGTTGTCTCCGTGATGCCCTGCACCGCGAAGAAGTTCGAGAAGGAACGCGACGAACTCTCCAACGACGGTATGCGCAATGTGGATGCCGTACTGACCACGCGTGAACTGGCTCGGATGATCAAACAGGCAGGTATCGATTTTGCGAAACTGCCGGATGAAGACTTTGACAAGATCCTCGGAGAGTCCACTGGTGCGGCCGTCATCTTTGGCGCTACCGGCGGCGTTATGGAAGCGGCGCTCCGCACCGTAGCCGACATCCTTTCGGGACAGGACCTGAAGGACATTGACTACGAATGCGTCCGCGGTATCGACGGCGTCAAGGAAGCCACGCTCAATATTGCCGGCATGGACATCAATGTCGCGGTTGCGAGCGGCACAGGCAATGCCAAAAAACTGCTTGAGGCGATACGCAAAGGCGAGAAAAACTATCATTTCATTGAGATTATGGGATGCCCCGGCGGCTGCGTGACGGGCGGCGGACAGCCGATCGTATCTTCACAGGACAAAATGGATGTAAATCCGTATGTGCTGCGCGCCAAGGCCACCTATGCCGAAGACGCAGGCAAGCCCAAGCGCAAATCTCATGAGAACGATGAAATCAAGCAGCTTTACAAGGAATTCCTTGGCGAAGCAGGCGGGCACAAGTCTCATGAACTGCTGCATACGCATTATCACCAGAGGCCGAAATACAAGTAAGCCTGGGCTTATTGCTCCGGCAGTAGTGGAGCAGTTACCCTGACACTCAAATGACCGCATGGATTCAGGCTGTGCGGTCATTTTATATTCCTAAACTTGACACGGGCCCCCCATCCCTCCTGTTCATCACATAGTCAGGATCGCTGCAATATAGTGTATCAGACCATTGATTGGAGGTTATGTATCGTGGGATTCTATATACGCGTTGACTCTGACATTAAGATATTCGTTGAGGATTTAAACCCTACAGGCAAACAGACAATTCTTTTCGTCCACGGCTGGCCGGGAAATTATCGTTTGTTTGAGTATCAGTTTGACCAACTCCCCCGCTCAGGATTCCGCTGTATCGGCATCGATTACCGGGGGTTTGGCAATTCGGATAAACCCTGGAGCGGGTACGATTATAATACGCTGTCGGACGACTTGAAAAGTGTCATTGAAGCCTTAAAGCTGGACCATATCACCCTGCTTGGGCATTCGACCGGCGGCGCGATTTGCGTAAGGTACATGGCACGCCACCACGGCTATGGTATATCCAAGTTAGCACTTTGCGCGGCGGCCGCTCCCAGTCTCGTACAGCGCCCATATTTTCCTTACGGACTGCCAAGGCAGGACGTCTTGAAGATCATACAAAATACTTATAACGACCGCCCGCAGATGCTCAGAGATTTTGGCAAAACGGTTTTTTATAAACCGGTCACCCCAGCCTTTTCGGACTGGATATTCAGTCTCGGGTTGGAAGCATCCGGTTGGGCTACTGCCAAGATAGCCGAAACATGGCTGGGTGAAGAGGCCCTGTTCGATGATCTCACACAGATCAACGTCCCTACACTGATTATGCAGGGTACGCATGACAAAGTCGTGTTGTATCCCCTATCGGTGGCACAGCACAAGAGCATTGAAAATTCGAAGCTGGTTCCGTTTGATCAAAGCGGACATTTTCTGTTCTATGATCAGCGCGATAAATTCAATAAAGAACTGACTCAGTTTATCAATGAGTAAACACTCGTTTCCGTTCAGATAATCATTCAACAGAGCACCTTGAAAAGGCCGAGGTGCTCTGTTGCTTTATCCTATTCACAAAACGTATACATACTAAAAACAATACTATTGTCTTCCCCGATTTACAGGTATAATATTGTTGCATTCAATCATGAAACATCATTATGCGGAGGAATCGATGGATAAACAGTATTTTGTTGATAAAGCATTGGAATTGGGCGCAGCTCACGCGGTCTTGTTCGATATCAGTGATATTGAGTTTGATCCCCGCACAATTATAAAATGTATGTTTGGCTGCGCGGATTGGGGAAAAGGGCACACATGTCCATCCCGTCCTGGCTCTCCGATGCCATGGGAATATAAGCAGATATTTGAACGTTACTCCTGGGGAGTGATCATCCATTCTCCGGATAAAAAGATTAGCCAGGATGTCTCTTTTGAAATCGAGCGGGATGCATTTAAAAAGGGCTGCTACTTTGCATTTTCTTTAAGTGACTGCGCACTGTGTAAACAGTGCACGGGCTTTGTCGGCAAGGACTGCGCCAACATGAAGAAAGCGCGCCCGGCTTTCCATAGCGTAGGGATCGACGTTTTCAAGACTGTACATAAATTCGGCCTGCCGTTGGAAACTTTATCTGAAGAAGATGCACCTCAGAACTGGTACTCCGCAGTATTTATCGAATAGAATCAACTGAACTAAACAAGTAATGTACAAAGAAATGGGCTGTATTTGCAATACGGCCCATTTGCGTTTTTTATTCAACTGTACTTAGCACACTCTCGGCTACCGCATCCGCAAGCGCGTATACATCAGCCATCTGGTCCGCCTTGAGCGAGGACCGGATGACCAGCGGTGAGATCAGCAGCTCCATGTCTTTCATCCCGCCCAGCAGCTTTTCCATTACCGTATGCGCCGCAGGTGCCCACGACCCGTTGGCGAGCAGCGCCACCTTTCGTCCTCGCAGATTCAACACAGCCATATCACGAAGCAGCGCTTCCATGCCGAAGTAAAGGCCTGCATTGTAGGTAGGCGACGCGAGCACGAGATGGCTGTATTTGAAGGCATCAGAAATGATATAAGACGGATGCGTCTTGGATATATCGTACATACGCATATCCGGCACGCCTTTTTCCGCCAACCGGCTGGCAACCACGCTCACGGCGTTTTCCGTGTTGCCGTACATGGAAGCGTATGCAAGCACTACACCGCGCTTTTCAGGCTCATAACGGCTCCAGAGATCGTATTTACCCATGAAATAGTCTATGTTTTTGCGCCACACCGGGCCGTGCAACGGGCATATCATCCGTATGTCGGCTCCGGCCAGCTTTTTGAATGCCGCCTGTACCGAGGTGCCATACCGGCCGACGATATTAGTATAATAGCGGCGCGCCTCGTCAAGAAAATGTCCTTCAAAGTCATACTCGTCTGCAAACAGATTTCCGGACAGCGCTCCAAAGGTCCCGAAAGCATCGGCAGAGAATAACAGCCCCTGTGTTTGCTCTACGGTGAACATGACCTCCGGCCAATGCACCATCGGTGCAAATATAAAACGCAGCACATGGTTCCCCAACGACAAGGTATCGCCATCCTTAACCTCACACAGGTGCATGTCCACGTCAAAGTCATAGAACTGGCGGATCATCTGAAAGGTCTTCGCGTTACCGACGATCTTCATGTTGGGATAGCGCCGACAGAGCTCTTCGATGTTGGCACAATGGTCGGGTTCCATATGGTTGACGACAAGATAATCGATACTCCGGCCATTCAGCGCAAATGACAAGTTCTCCAGAAACAGCTGCGTGATCGCGGCGTCTACGGTGTCCATCAGTGCCACTTTTTCGTCCACAATTAAATACGAATTATAGCATACCCCGTCCGGCAGCGGGAACATGTTTTCAAACAGTGCCAGCCTGCGGTCGTTACCGCCTACCCAGAACACATCCGGCGTGATCTTCATCGTGTTGTGCATAATAAACACCCCTGTATTAGAAAATTAACTGACTCCCAAGTCATTCAGTTGGGAGTCCGATTTCTACAATGCGTTCTCCCGCTAAAGCCGCTTCTACCATTCCCTCTATATCCAGTTTTGCTTCTGCTCTCTGAATTTCCTGCATCCTTGGCTTTGTGACAGGGTGTTTCGGAACAAATACCGTACAGCAGTCTTCATAGGGTAGAATGGACGTTTTAAACGTACCGTACCGCTCTGCCAATGCAGTGATCTCAATTTTGTCCATACCGATCAGCGGACGCAGCACGACGGTGTCTACGGCATCATTCGTGGCATTCAGGCTCTCAAGCGTCTGGCTGGCCACCTGCCCAACGCTCTCCCCCGTAATCAGCGCTAGGCTACCTTCGGCTTTTGCGACGCGTTCCGCGATGCGCATCATGAATCGCCGCATCAGAATGGTAAGGTAATCCGGTGGGCAATCCTGATAAAGCTTCATCTGAATATCGGTAAAGCGCACCACATGCAGCCGTATGCCGCCGGTATAACACGTCATCAGCTTGGTGAGATCATAGACCTTATCCAGCGCCTTCTCACTGGTATACGGGAAGCTTTCAAAATGCACGGCGCTAAGCGACACACCGCGTTTGGCGATCATACAGCCTGCAACCGGGCTGTCGATGCCGCCCGAAAGCAGCAGTGTTGCACTGCCGTTGCAACCCACCGGCATTCCGCCGGGGCCGGGCAGCACTTCGGTGTAGCAGTACGCCTGCTCTCTTATTTCCAGGTGCGCGGTGATTTGGGCGTGCTCCAGATCGACCTTTAATCCCGGCACCTGCTCCAATATACGGCCACCTGCTTCAGCGGCCATGTCGTTGGAACGCATGGGAAACCGCTTGTCAGCGCGTTTTGCTTCCACGCGGAATGTTACCGTCTCCTCCGTAATTTTTTCCCGCAATGCGCGCACCTGTCCGACGAGCACTTCAGCAGCTCGGTCAAAGTCCTGCTCAAGCCTCACCGCGGGGCTGAACGAATGGATGCCAAATACGCATGATAAGGCGTCGAGCGCCTCGCGAAGCTGCGTATCGTCCACACCCTCCACATATACCCGACTTTGCCCCCGGCGCGCCACAGCGCCCTTAATGCCCTTCAACGCGGCTGAAACATTGCGCACGAGCGCCCTCTCGAAATATGGGCGATTTAGTCCTTTAAGATGAATCTCCGCATAGCGGATGATGATAACGTTATCCATTTTACTTTCTGCCAAACCGCTTCAGCTGCCTGACCGCGGTGTCCAGCTCCTCCAAAAATATGTCGATTTCTTCTTCTGTATTGAGCGCGCTCATGCTGATGCGAATCGCACCCTCCGCTTCAGCTCGCTTTACGCCGCATTCCAGCAATATGCGGCTGATCTTTCCGTGTGAGCAGGCTGCACCCGTACCGATGCAGATGCCCTTCTCTCCGAGCAGGCGCACCAGTACTTCTGCGCGAACCCCTTCAAAAGAAACGTTCAATATGTGCGGTACCTTTGTATCCGGCAAGTGCAGCGAAGCGCCTTCCATACCAGTTAAAGCGGAGACAAGCTTATCGTGCAGTGCAGAAATATGTCCCTCCGTCTCTGAAAACCCGGCCAATCCTTTCTCCAGCGCTTCACCTAGGGTCTGTATGCCGAGCGTATTCTCCGTGCCGGGACGCAATTGACGCTCTTGTTCTCCCCCATACATCAAATTACGGACCATACGGCCTTCTGCGGCGAGCAAAGCTCCTGTACCTTTGAATGCGTGAATCTTGTGCGCGCTCACGGTATAAAAGTCCACGCTGCTGCCCTTTAGAGAAACATCCGTTTTCATCAAGGCCTGTACACCATCCGAGTGGAACAAGGTCTCGGGGTTTCTGGCTTTGACTGCAGCGCATATCCTTTTTATATCATTTACGGCGCCCGTTTCATTATTGACATGCATGACCGATACCAGTGCAGTATCTTCTCTGACTAATTGAGCCACATCATCTGCGTCGATCACATATCCACGGGGCTTCACATAGTCCACCTGTGAACCTTCCAGCCCCAGCTGGCGGAAGGTTTCATACACGCTGGGGTGTTCGACAGCACTTACGATATAGTGTGCACCTTTACGCGCCGCAGAACGAATCGCGAGGTTATTCGCCTCCGTACCTCCCGAGGTAAATACGCATTGTGCAAGGCCAATTGTATTTTGAAGTGTTTCCCTGGTGCGTTTAATGCCGATAAACACCTTTTCAGCCGACGCATACGCGGCGGAAGGGTTATACCAGGCGTTTTCAAAGTGCACTTGGACGGCTTCTTCAGTCATCGGTCGGGTGGTTGCCGCATTGTCGAGATATATTTGCAAAAAAGTAGTGCCTCCCGGCGAGAAATCGTTTATAATAGATATCATAACATGGAACGTAAAATAGTTTAAGCTTTTTTATTCGGATTCATCGTTTCGGAGGTTCAAATGGATAAGTGTCCGAAATGCGGCAATAAGCTCAGCAGTATCGACGTATTGTGCCCCAGGTGCGGCTCACTGGTTGAGGTTGTGCAGATCAAAAGGGCTCAAAGCATACAGAGCACTTCCGGTACCTATGACTCGCCAACTAAGAAGCCCCCTCAGCAGAATCTGGTCGTTTATAATGACGATCTACCCTCCGAGGATATACTCCAAGAAACCGGATTAGAGCCGGAGGCTAAGCTTGCGCCTGTACCCGATTATAATCCGCTGGTTCAGGAGCCTGCTCCTCCCACTTTTGATATTCCGAGCCTTGATCTCGAGCCGGAGTTGCATGCCGAGGAAGATGAAGTCGGTACAGAGGCCGACTATCTTGCGTTGCTAAAAAACATGAATCTCCCGGAGCTTGAAGATATCAATGAAGCCGACGAGGTCGATGACGACCTGGCCAGCGCAATTCGCGAGTTAACCGGCAGTACTGATGAGCCTGTAATCCAACCGAGTTTTAATGAAATCGCCGTCCCGGTTTCTGATGCCCCTCACCGCTGGCTGGAAATCGAAGAATTAGCAGAGGCCGCGGCTACCGAAGCGTTTCCCATAAGAACGCAACCCGATCCGCCACTGGCTGTCGCTGCATCCCTGCCGGAACAGCGCACGCTGCCGCCTTTGCCGGAACAGCATCCACTACCTGAACAGCGGCGCTATCATTCTGACAACGCAAAGAGAAGAAAATTGGCATCGTCGCGCGGTGCTGGGCGTGTTGTAATGATGGTTTTTATCTGGATTTTCATTACTTGCGCAGTTTTCTGCGGATTCTACTTTTTTGATCAGTATGTTGTGAGCCATTATGGCAGTTACCAGACCATGCTTGACGACATATCCGGCGGACAAATCAATTTTGGTTCCCCAAGAGACACGATACCGGTATCTCCTGAATCGACCTAAAATTCAGAATAAAAAAACGGGATGTCCATATGAGACATCCGTTTTTTTATATGAGCTAAAAGATTCTTCTCGCACATATGAAATTTGCCTTCCAATAAGACGAAGTGAGTACTGTTGTACTAATTCGCACCTTGCCCTGAGTAGAGGATGCATCGATCATCTGCCCGCCACCCAAGTAGATGCCAACATGGCCCTTAAAGCAGATTATATCGCCTCGTTTCATATCCGACATACTGGTTACTTTAGGAATGCCGCATTTTGCCCACCCTGAAGACGTCATATATCCGATACTATATCCGGCTTGATTTAAGCAATAGTAGACCAGACCGGAGCAGTCGAAAACTTCAGGGCCTTTACCGCCCAGTACATACCTGCTGCCGATCAGCGACTGGGCAACCGATATCATTGCTTCTACTTTTGCCGAGTCAGGTTCCCATGTGGCAATTGTGGAGCCTCCCCCATGACTACCGCTACTATTGCTACCGCTACTATTGCTTCCGCTACTGCTACTGCCGCCTGTGGCAGACCGCGCAGAGTCGGAGAACAATGCTTCGCGCGTTGCCGGGCCTACGTTGCCATCAGCATAAAGTCCGTTCCGTTTTTGAAAGCTCTTAACCGCGGTTTCCGTCTTATCTCCGAATTCTCCTGTGATCTCACCCGAAAAATATTTGAGTTCCTTAAGACGTTCCTGAATGGTGGAAACATCCGTGCCTCTGTCGCCTTTTTTTACGGTATACGGCATTGCGTCTTCAGCGAACAAGGCATTTACGGTCTCTTCGCCCAAAATGCCATCCACCTGCAGCGAATGCTTACGCTGAAAAAGCTGCAGCGCATATTGAGTACCGGTGCCATAGTAATCTGTCGGCTCGTCTGAGCCAAGATAACCCAGATCCATCAGCCGTTCCTGCACAGAAATTATCCGCGGATCGTGACATCCCGGAAGTAATGCTGCTATTTCCGCAACTGTTGTAGGAACAGGCGTGGGGATTGCTGTGGGAGATGCCAAATACGCGACCGGCGACACAAGCGCTTCCGTTGGTTCAGCACTCATAACCGGGATGGGTGTTTGGTATGCTGCAGCTTCTCCTTGCTTTGAACCTGAACTTAAAGCAACGCCTAGAATTACCGAAGCAATAACCAAGCCTGCGGTACATGCGGCTGTCAGCAAAATCGCCCGTTTACTCCAACTGCGAAAAAAACTGCTGATATCACCGCGTTTTGAGGGAATCGGCTTGCGGTTCCCACTGCGATAAGATGTGCGATTTACTGTCCTTCCTGTATGATCATTATGAACTGCAGCGCTTCGGGAACGGTGTATAGAAAGCCTTCTGATGGAGTTGAGCACTTTTGTGCTCAACTCTCGTATTTGTTTCATAAGGTTATGCATGAATTTATCTCCGGTTAATCGCAATTGACTGATTTCATCCTGAAAATTATACAACATCCTCCGGCTGTTTCCAATACATTTTAGTGAAGCTTGCCAATTGTATATATAGGTTCACCAAAGCTGTAATGTCCTTAGTTGTATTAAGCATTCTAAGCGTATTGTAAAGACACCATACTTCTAATATAATTAAAAAAACATCAGGAGGATATATGCCAGCCTGCGATAATAAACACGAATGTACCTGTACATATCCCTGCAGCCGTCACGGCAAATGCTGTGAATGCATCGCTTATCATCGCCGAATGGGAGAAGTGCCCGGTTGCCTTTTCTCAAAACACGGTGAGTCAACTTATGACCGGTCGGTCGATGCATTGTACCGTGATTCAAATAAAAAACGCTGATTTAGTACAGCGTTTCCGTTTCGGCCTGATCAGTCATTAACTTCAGTAAATCAGCGATTTCATTTTGAAATTCTGCATCCGTTTGCGCTTCTTTTTGTGTCAGCGTCTCCAGAATTTCAAATTCAAAAGCTTTACCACGATATTTTGCCCAATCTTCACGAAGTTTTGGGTGGACGCACCCTCCTGTGCTTTGCGCGAACGCAAACCGGTTTTTGCTTCCCATTATATCGGCGGTGCTGAGAATTAGCCGTTTCCCGTTTTCTTTACAACGGATAGCGTATACTCCGCCTTGCTGTAAACGCTCCTTATATTTTGCGGCAGCCTGCCGCCTTTCCTGCTTATCCATTTCTAATACCCCATCTGTTTTAATAGTCTTGCCAATGCGGAAAGCCGCTCTCCGATCAGTTCGTCATCTTTAGCCAGCGCATTGCGAAACAGTTCGATATCCTCATCAATCATTGGGTTATCGGTGCATACCGAAACCGTCATAGCATCTCCCTGCAACCCGATACGGTCAATCGTTGGATGCTGCGGATCATACGGTTCCGAGTTTCTGTATGCCTCCCGAAAGTACTGCAGCGAGCGACAAACAAGCAGCGAAAGATCCAAAACACGGTGCAAAGGAAGCTCTTCCGACTGTCTGGACCATTTCTCTCCCGTATACCGCCAGACCTTTGCGGATATGTCAACGCGTCCGCGGTCGTTCCACTGCGCAAGCCCTAAAGATAGTCCCTGCGTGTCCGATTGGTGTGCGTACCGACCGTCAATATTCTCGTAATCCTCCGACACGATAACTGGCTTATGTTTCAGAGTGACTGGTATTTTCATAATCCCCTCTTAGTTAATTAGTAAATTACTAATATTAATTATAGATGGATTCTATCTGCATGTCAATCAATAAAAAAATTAGTCCCAGGACCTTAAAGCCTTAGCTCGTGATCCCGGGACTATGGGTGTGTAGCCAAGTAGTTTTGCAGGTTATTCGATCAAGGATTGCAGCCTATCCAATGCGTGCTGCTCTGCAAGATTAAGCGATTGCCAGCCATACTCGTCTGCTCGCTCTTGAAGAATATTATAGGTCCAGCGTGCCTCCTGTTGTGCTGATAAATCATAGGCTTCGGGATGCACTTCGACAAAGGCACAGGCACCGGCCAGCGCTTCTCCCGATAAGTCGAACAAATAAGCCGTATCGATCTTTTCTCCCTGCTCATAACGCGCTATATTGTGCTGTACAACGAAATGCTCCGGGTTGATCGCTACAATCGTACAGAAATAGATCAGCGCAGTCACTGCGAATAATTTCGCGGGTTTGACTCTTTCACTAAAAACACGTATCAGCATAATAAGGTTGAATAGTGCGAGCAGCAGCATGAAGGAATGGGACAAAAACCGTGATACGGTAAACCCGAACGACTCTTCATAGAGGCTGATGCGCAGATGCGATGAAGCGAGGATGACGAAGTTAAACGCCACAAGCAGGACATATAGCGTTTTGAGGTAAGGCTGTGGCTTCTGGTCTTCACGTTTCTTTGTATACCGCATTGACAGCGACAGCAGCACAAAGTTCAGACATGTGATGAACATCATTTCGCTGAAGCCGCGCACCGCATACTCTGAACTCGTCAATCCCAGCACACTGCGCAACGTCTCCTGTGGCTCAAAGAAATAGCTGAATTGTATCGCGGCAAAAAGCACATATATCACGCTGGCAAACGAAAGCGCAATTGATGATGTAACGCTTTCAATCGGCCGCTTTCCCTCACTCTGTTTTGCAGTCAACGGACCGGTTACGTTTTTCAGCTTTGCATTGGCGATCAGTCCTGCGGTCAATGAAGCCCCAAACAGGAACAGAAATGCATACAGCAATATGGTACCTATATCGACATCGCGGAAGAATTCATCGACTTGTTTTGCCATGTTTTCATCCGCAGAAGCCAGAATCGGGATAATTACGATCAGCAATACGATACCAGTCAAAACGCCAATGATCACGCCTTTACGATTCTTCCTGCCGCCTTTGAATATCGCGTTTAACACTCCGGCAACAAAGCTGCCGATGCCAATCACTGCCCGATTGATTACACCAAAAAAAATGTCCACCAGAAATGCCGGTCGATACCAAGGATGCAAGGCCACACCGGAAACCACCAGATATTGAACGAACATTACAAAGAGGATTACGAGCACGCTTAAAACATTGAGGCCAGTGCTGCCCGTAAAAAGCATAACGCTTAAAAAGACGACTGGAATACAAGCGAGATAGATTAAAGGCTCATCGCGAAAGGTTTTAACGACGAATGCCTTTCTGTTCAACCAGGCGAGGACATATACGAGCAGCGTAAAACAAAGAGCATTGAGACCTATGCTCTGACGGGCGAAAAGGCAGGCAAACAGAACCCCAAAAGCCGCCGTACTGATCAGAAGCCTCACAGGCAGCCGGGTTACAAAGGTGGTTTCAAGCGTACTTCCGGGTGTGTTTTCCATCTCGATCTACCTCCTTTTCTTTATTTTGCTCATCGTGTTTTTGATTTTCGTTTGATTTTGTATCTCTGTCATCAGAGCTATGTTCAAGAAAGTACTGGTAGAGATATGCTGTATCGGTCATCAATGAATCACCGTCCTTTCCTCTCGCAGGGATAATATCATTACAAATTCCATTTGTCAATTAATATTTATTGTATTTCAATAATTTTATTTTGTTCCACAGTAAAAGTATTATGCCTGTTAAATTGTGCTGATTGAACATAAAAAAGCGCTTCGTACAATGTACGAAGCGCAGTATTTTGCTTTTAAGCGAGACTTTCGCGTTTTGCTTTGGGAAGCGCCTTTTGCTTACTGTCCTTTTCTCCAAGGATCAGCATCGGCACCTTGGCATTACGCACGGTTTCTTTGGTGACAACGCATTTCTTCACATCCGTGCGTGAAGGAATCTCATACATCACATCGAGCATGATGGACTCAAGAATCGCCCGCAGGCCTCTGGCGCCTGTCTTGCGTTCTATTGCAAGCTTGGCAATCTCGATAAGCGCGTCATCTTCAAACTCAAGCTGCACTCCATCCATCTCCACCAGCTTGGAGAACTGCTTAACAAGCGCGTTCTTCGGCTGCGTCAGAATACTCACCAGTGCCTTCTCGTCCAACTGGTGCAGCGGTACGATGATGGGCACGCGGCCTACGAACTCCGGAATCAAGCCGAACTTGATGAGATCCTCCGGCAGCATGTTCATATAGAGATCCATCACGTCTTTGTTGACGTTGGATACGATCTGTGCGCCGAAGCCCATTGTCTTCTTGCCAATACGGCGCTCAATGATGCTTTCCAGACCGCCAAAGGCTCCACCGCAGATGAACAGAATGTTGGTCGTGTCAATCTGCAGGAACTCCTGGTGCGGATGCTTACGCCCGCCCTGCGGCGGCACGCTTGCTACAGTACCTTCGATAATTTTCAGCAGAGCCTGCTGCACACCCTCGCCCGATACGTCGCGCGTGATGGAAGGATTATCTCCCTTGCGTGCAATTTTGTCGACCTCATCGATATATATGATGCCGCGCTGGGCACGCTCAATGTCGTAATCTGCCGCCTGAATGAGCTTTAAGAGAATGTTTTCCACGTCCTCGCCCACATAGCCTGCTTCGGTCAGCGATGTGGCGTCTGCCATGGCAAACGGCACATTGAGGATGCGCGCCAGCGTCTGTGCAAGCAACGTTTTACCGGAGCCTGTAGGCCCAAGCATTACGATGTTGCTTTTCTGCAGTTCAACGCTATCCTGTTTTACGTCGCTGTTGATGCGCTTGTAGTGGTTATATACCGCTACCGCAAGGTTCTTCTTCGCAAGCTGCTGACCGATTACATATTCGTCCAATGCCGTTACGATCTCAGCAGGCTTCGGAATATCGCCCATTTCAAAAGTGGACGCATCCTGATAGTCTTCTTCAATGATCTCTTTGCAGAGCTCAATGCACTCGTTACAAATATAAACACCCGGACCGGCGACGAGTCTTCTGACCTGCTCCTGCGCCTTGCCACAGAAAGAACACTTTAATTGTTTGGTGTCGTCATTGTAATTAGCCATGATTCACCTCGTTTTCTACTTTTCCTTAGCCGGTATGATCTCATCGATCAAACCGTATTCCAGCGCTTCATCCGCGCTCATGAAGTTATCTCTCTCCGTATCTGCCGTCACTTTTTTTACAGGCTGCCCCGTGCGCTCAGACAGAATTTCGTTCATCTTTTTCTTCAGTTTAGCGATATGCTCCGCATGGATAAGAATATCCGTCGCCTGTCCCTTTGCGCCGCCCGAAACCTGATGAATCATGATCTCGCTGTTGGGCAGAGCTTTACGCTTGCCCTTCTTTCCCGCGGCGAGCAGGAAGGCGCCCATCGACGCGGCCATACCGATACAGATCGTCGATACGTCGCAACGCACATGTTGCATCGTATCATAAATCGCCATACCAGCCGTAACCGAGCCACCCGGGCTGTTGATGTAAAGGAAAATGTCCTTATCCGGGTCCTCTGCCTCGAGGAAGATCAACTGCGCAACGATAAGGTTGGCCATGTCGTCCTCGATCTCTCCGCCTACGAATATAATGCGATCTTTAAGCAGCCGAGAGTAGATATCGTAGCTGCGTTCGCCCTTGCTCGTCTGTTCAATTACATAGGGTATTAATGTCATTTTCGGCCCCTCCGTCATTCTATACTATTCGATTCAGCCGCTTCGTTTTCCTTCTCAGGCGCGTCCTTTTTATCTTTTTTAGCGGCTGCCTTCTTCTCCGTGGATTTCTTCTCCGCCGCGGGCTTCAGTTTCGCATTCTCCACGAGGAAGCGAACGGTATTATCATACGCCACGCTGTCGCGGATATACTCGAGTTCGTCCTCATCCAGCGTCTTGCGGTATTCTTCAATGTCTTTTCTGACACGTTCGGCGTTCTTTTTGATCTCTTCTTCGATCTGTTCGTCGCTGCCCGTAATGCCTTCAGTCTTCATTACGGCTTCCACAACAAGCTGCCTGCGAACGCTGCGCTCCGCGCTTTCATGGTAATCCTTGCGTACGTCCTCCATCTTTGTGCCGGTCATCGCAAGGTAATCTGCGAGCTTCATACCCTGGTACATCATGCTGTACTCGAGCTGGCGAATCTGATGGTCGATCTGACTCTCGATCATGACTTCCGGAACGTCAACCTCGGCGTTTTTGACCACTTCCGCAATCACATTCTTTTCAGTATCATCCTTGGCGTGTTCCTCGGCATGCTCCATCAGGTGCTTTTTGATGCTCTCTTTGTATTCCTCAAGCGTATCAAACTCCGAAACATCCTGAGCGAACTCATCGTCCAATGCGGGCAGCTCCTTCTCCTTGACGTCATGCAGCTTGATATGGAACACCGCTTCCTTTCCGGCAAGGTGCTCTGCACGGTAATCATCCGGGAACTTAACGGTGATGTCTCTCTCCTCTTCGGCCTTCATGCCGACGATCTGCTCTTCAAAGCCCGGAATAAACGTATGCGAGCCAAGCTCGAGCGTCTGGTTTTCAGCAGTACCACCTTCAAACTTAACGCCGTCTACGCTGCCCGAATAATCAATAACAGCCTTGTCGCCGTCCTTCGCTTCACGGTCCACATCTACCCAGCGTGCGTTGCGCTCCACAGTCTGATTCAGCTGAGCGTCCACCTGAGCATCTTCTACGACAGCTTTGACTTCCTCTGCGGTTACGCCTTTGTATTGACCAAGCTTCACTTCAGGTTTCACGAATATTTCAGCCGTGTATACCACGCCTTCAGCTTTATCAATTTTCTCTATATCCAGCTCCGGCCGGGATACCGGCTCCAGTTGTAGCTCTTTAACAGCATTCTGATAGCTCTCGGGGAATGCAATATCAAACCCTTCCTCGAAGAAAATGCCCTCGCCATAATGCCGCTCAATCATGGGCCGCGGCGCATGTCCCTTGCGGAACCCCTGAATCGAATATTTACCGCGAGTTTTCATATATGCTTGCTGCAGCGCTTCCGCAAACACCTCGGGAGCGATCTCTACCGTAATCTTAACCTTGTTTGCGCCTGCGCTTTCCACTTTAGCCAATTCCTTAAGCCCTCCAATTAATATTTAACCGCATTTTGCGGTACTATTCCAAAAAAATGCCGCCTAACATATTAACATATATATAAAACCATTGCAACGCGAAAAGCAAGCTGTTCAGCTCGATTTTCACAAATATTTTACCTTCTCTGCCCTTCAATCAATCTTCCCGTATCATTCCCTCGTAAGCGGAGCATATTCCGCGTTTAAGTACTCCAAAACTTTCTGAGGATCAATGACCAGCGAGCATCCTTTTGCACCTGCGCTGATTGATATCGTATCAAAAAGCATCGCGGTTTCGTCAAAGTATGTGGGATACGCTTTCTTCATGCCAACAGGCGATACTCCCCCGCGCACGTATCCGGTCAGCTCCATCAGTTCCTTAGTATGAACCAGTTCAACCGCTTTTTCATTTGCCGCGTTTGCAGCTGCTTTCAGATCCAGTTCGCCTGACACAGGTATCACGAAAACGATTATTCCGTGTCTGGCCCCTCTGGCGCACAGCGTTTTAAAACAGCGGTCGGCAGGTATACCTGTCAGCCTGCTGACCGCCTGTCCCGAGAATTCATCGTCATCCAACTCGTAGATGCGGACGCCATAGTCAACCCCGGCGGTATCCAGCATGCGCATCGCGTTGGTTTTTTTCTCCGGCTTCGCCATCGTTCTATGTTACCGTGTACCAAAGAACCGTACGATCTCTGCCTTCGCGCTTTCAACCGAATCCGAACCGTGGATGAGGTTTTCACCGGTGCAGTTTGCAAAATCCCCGCGGATAGTACCTGCGGTTCCTTCTTCAAAATCGGTTGCACCCATGAGGATGCGCACACCCAGCACTGCGTTCTCCCCCTCCACGACCATCGCCAAAACCGGACCGGAGGTCATGTAGCTGACGATTTCCGGAAAATACGGCTTGTCTGTCTTGTGAGCATAGTGCACCCGCAGGATCGCTTCGTCTAGCTGCATCATCTTTGCGTCAATTAGTTTGTAACCCTTCCGCTCAATACGGGCGATCACCTCTCCGGTCAGTCCTCTTTTGATGCAGTCGGGCTTGAGCATCACATAAGTTCTTTCAATGGCCATTTTATGCACTCCTCTTTTAGTCAGCGCCATATTCATATTTCCCGGGTATAATGCCAAAATAGAATTTCCGCCGCTTTTGAACCGTATTATACCACAGCGTAAGTCCGAATTGTATCACACTTGTAAGCTTTATGATATAATTAGGAAAAAATGATCGGAGCAGTGCGATGAACGGTTATGACAAGCACGTCTACAGCGGTCTTCTGATACAGGGCAAGCTTAAGGATGCAGTCGATTATCTCTCGCAGTTTCCGGAAAAACAACACCTCATGCGCCGGTATCGTTCGGTTTTTGAGGATGGGCGGATCTTAAAGCGATCGAATAACCCGGTCATCAATGCTATCGATGCAATCTATCAGGATTATTACCGCATGATGTTCTGGCAGCACAGCAGCAGAGAGCAGGCCGCAGAACGCCTCTGTAAAGCGCTCTGCAAGCTGCTGAGTTTACAGATTACATGCGATGGCCCCGAATCACTGGAGGCGGCTGAAGAAGCCGCAGGCGCGGCTATTGCGGGCGAAGGCTATTGCTTTCTGGGCGGTACGACATCCGGATATTTTGGCCCTTATATCTGGAGAACCACCGAACCGGTGCAGTATGATATCGCGTTGCCGCAAGGTGCGCGTACGCTTACGGTTTGTATGATGGATGGTTTCATATCGCGCAGTTGGCTTGATTTTCTTTCTTTTGGAAAGATCGGCACTGGCGGGTGGGCGGGCTCCGACGGTCAGTTATACTGCGTACGCAGCGCTTATAAGGCTGACTTTGAAAAGCCATCCTTCCAGATATCATACCTGATGCACGAAGCACAGCACGCGCTGGACAAAGAACTGTATCCGGGTATATCGCCACTGCATCTCGAATATCGCGCCAAGTTGGTGGAGCTTATCGCATATCCGCGCCTGACAAAATTCAAGAGTTTTCTTATGGAAGCCTCGGGTTCAGACGAGGCGAATTTTCACGCATTTGCATCATATCAGATCGTCAACGGCCTTTCGCAGCGGATATTCGGCAGTGAATACGAAAGCGATTTTGATAATTGGAACGGGAAACTGCATTTGATCCGAAAATATTCGCGTGCAATGCTGGGCGAGTACTCGTATGGGATTTAATCAGCCTCCGGGAAAAGCTTCTTAAAGCAGACGCTATCCGGAATATCTGCGTACTGCCCATAATTTTGGATACGCTCATAACCGCTCTTCTCGTACAACCGGATCGCCTCTGGCTGTTTTCTGCCTGTCTCCAAAACGGAAGCCTGGTATCCCTGTAGCTTCGCCTGAGCTTCCAAACGTTTCAACAGTTCCCTGGCGACCCCACGGCCCCTGTACTCAGGCTTTACGTACATTCGCTTGATCTCCACTGTTTCGGCATCATATGGCTTGAAGCAGCCGCAGGCAGCAGTCATAACGCCATCCATCGCAATGACAGCGTGTGCGTTCACAATACGGTTGTAAGCATCGTATTTCGCCTGACCGGCACCATAGCGTTGTGATAATTCGATATCGAGTTCATCTGTAAGCTTTATAAACTTCGGATCCGATGCATTACAGTATTCGTATCTTATATCAGCGTTCATCCTTATACCAGAAACCTTTCGCGGTGATTAATCTCATTAGCAGAATCCGTTCTGACGTCATATTGTAATTTTGATTGATTATATCATGGTAAGTACTATTTAAAGATACGAATCAAATCAGAGGCTTATTGTTTAATTGATTCCCTTTCGTCTTCGATGTTGCGTTTTGCGTATTTTCGATAACGCGAAAGCTTACGATTTCTTTAATGAGGTCATATGGCATCGGCCTGTCAAACGGGAACTGGACAGCGCCCTTGGACCACGAATAATCCTGCAGCCGGTCTTTGAACGACTCAATACCGCTTGCACCCGGATAAAAACCAATGTGATGTTTGAATGCTGCAAAATGCACCAGATTGCCGTATAGCACAAGAGTAGGCATTCTCCAACTGATTTTTTCCTGCGCCTCCGGCGCTGCTTCGCGGATTACAAGTCGAATTGACTGAAGCTTTTCCTGTATATCGTTTGGAAATTGAGCGATATATTCATCAATCGTGTTTATTTCATCCATTTGTATCTGTCTCCTAAGTTTTTTGGGTATGTATCAATTACCTTATCTTATCATATCATGTAAAAAAAGCCGCTCTATCATTTAAGCAGCCAAATAAATTAAAGTTTTCAGAAGCATTTCATTCGACTGCTTGTGCCTTAAACTGATGTGCAGCAGTACTTGCCTGATCGAAAAAGAGCAGTTGGCTATCGACAGCAGCTGTTCCCTCTTTGTAAATTCTGCGGATATATGAACCATCCGATTGCAATTCGCGAGCCTTTACATTATCGATAAATGCAGTCTCCATCATATTGATGATTCGTCCTGCAAGTTCATTATCCAATATTGGGCAGGCCACCTCAATTCGCCGTTCGGTATTCCGTGTCATCCAGTCCGCGGAGGAAATAAAAACGCGCTGACGTGCACCCTCTCCAAAGCAGTACACGCGGGCATGCTCCAAAAAGCGGCCGACAATGCTGATTACAGAGATGTTGCTGGTGAGTCCCGGAATGCCGGGCCGAAGACAGCAGATACCGCGAACAATCAGCCGGATTTTTACGCCTGCCTGGGACGCTTCCGCCAGCTTGTCGATGATGTCCTTATCGGTCAGCGAATTAAACTTTGCAAACACGGAGGCTGTCTCACCGTTCACCGCGCAGTCGATCTCCTGCTGGATCATCTGCAGAATGGACTGTCGCATTGAAGACGGTGCGACCAGCAATCGCTTATAGCGTCCGGCAATGTTGTTAACCAAGATGTCATTGAAAAGCGCTACCGCATCAAGCCCGATTTCAGCATTGGAGGTAACGAGTGAAAGATCGGTATACTGCCGCGCGGTGCGTTCATTGTAATTTCCCGTACCGATCTGCGTGATATACTGAATGCTCTTCTCAGTCTTACGGGTAATCAGCAATACCTTGCAGTGCACCTTGCATTCATCCACGCCATAGATGACACGACATCCTGCCTCCGAGAGCCTCGTGGCCCACTCGATGTTATCTTCCTCATCAAAACGGGCGCGAAGCTCCACCACCGCAATGACGTCCTTGCCGTTTTCCGCCGCACGAATCAGGCTGCGGACTATTTCCGACTCCTTCCCCACACGATACAGTGTGATCTTGATCGAGACGACATCCGGGTCCCCAGCGGCCTCATAAAGCAGGCGGATAAAGTGCCGCATCGATTCATACGGATACGCGAAAAGCATATCTTTTTCCATCGCTTGCGTGATCATGCCTGTTCCCTGCCTGACATATTGCGAATCCTGCGGCGTAAGAGGCTCAAACAGCAGCCGTTCACGCTGCAAGGGAGTAAGCATTTCCTCCAGTCTGGGTACGTAGGAGAGGTCCAGCGGGCTGTCTGTCATAAATACGTGGCTCTGATCAAGCAGCAGCTTTTTACAGATGTACCGGATGAACTCCTTCTTCAGCTCGCCCTGAATTTCTAGCCGGACAGGCGCCAGCTTAACCCTCTTTTTTAACAGCTCTTTCATGGTGAACCGAAAGTCGCTGTCTTCGTCGAACATCGTTGTGTCCGTGATGATGTCGGCATTGCGCGTGACACGGAAGATCATCTTGTCAAGCAAAGCGTGGCTGCCGAACATCATGTCCGCATAGTGATAAATAACATCCTCAGCCAGAACAAACCGTACTCCGTGGCCCGGCAGCATTACCATCCGGTTGAATGCACCAACAGCCGGTATGATACCAAAGGTCATATCATGATGGCTTTCAAAGTAAACGCCGATGTAGATGCCTTTGTTCACAAGGAACGGAAATGGGTGGCGGTTGTCGATGATCTGGGGAGAAAGCAACGGATAAATTTCACGCATGTAATAGCTGCGGATATATGCCTCGTCCTGCTCCGACAGCTCGGGCATCCTGAGGCGTTTGATATTGTACTTAATCAGTTTTTTAATACAGGCATGGTAAATGGAGTCCTTCCGGGCTACGCTCTTGCGTGCGTGTTTCATAACAGCTGCCACCTGTTCTCTGGCCGTCATGCCCGTTTTATTGTCGACAGGGGCGCCTTTAATGAGCATCTGGTCCTGCAGGCTGCCTACGCGAATCATAAAGAACTCGTCCAGATTGTTCATGAATATCCAAATGAATTTTAACCGTTCAAACAATGGTACATTGGGATCAGCCGCTTCCTCCAATACGCGTTCGTTGAATTTCAGCCAGCTTAATTCCCGGTTAATATATATGGACTGTATTGGCTTTGCCTTCCCGCTCATAGCCCCTCCTGACCCCATACCTTTTCAATCAGATAACCTTCACGGACGCCATAGCTGCTCAGCGAGATACGATGGACTTCAGTTCTTAAGATAACTGCCCGCAGCGCTAACAATCCCGGCAGAACCGTAAGCCGCCGATCTGGAAACAGCCGGGATATCAACACATCACGCCTTCCCTTTTCGGTAAGCTCACCCAGCAGTTCATCGATATCCGCTGAAGGATATACGTAATTTCCCGAACCGCTGTTGGATGGAAACATCTCTCTGTGAAGTTTGGCTGCAGCGCGGGCGGTGCCGCCCACCGTATACAGTGTATCGCAGCCGGTTTCAGTCAGCCAATCTACGCCATCCATGTAGGTATTAACAGCTTCCTCGATATGGTCCACTTCCGTCGATTCCGGCCATTCGTTATGAACGTAATCACGATACAGCTTCAGGCAACCCGTGGGGAGGCTGGCGCTGTGGCTCAGACTTCCACCTTTAATCCAGACAAGCTCAATGCTGCCGCCCCCGATATCAACCAGCAGCGCATTTTTGACGTTCATCAGCTTTTCCACAGCAAGATAATCGTAATATGCTTCCCGCTCCCACGAAACAATGTCAAGGATTAAGCCAGTTTCATCGTGGACCGCATCCACAACAGCCTGCCCGTTTTTTATACCACGCAGCGACGCGGTAGCAAAACAGAATACCCGGGCATCCATTGTCAATGCTTTCTTCTGCATGTCCGCGATAATCTTTACAGCGGTTTGTATTCCTTCGTCATTGATCACGTTATTATTGATATATCCCAATATCCCCGGAATAGCCTTTTGTTTGCCCAATAGAGTCATTCCGGATCGATTCATTCTGTATATTACGAGGTTGATTGAGTTGGAGCCGAAATCAATCGCAGCGTAAATTCCTTCTTCCGGCTTCATAGTACGTCTTCCAGCGACCGAATGTCGCCACGGTAATCTTTCCATACACCTACCGCTTCCCTATGTATTTCTTGTTGACAGCTCGAAAATATGCCCGCGCAGATGCCGCAATGGTAAGCGAGCTCCGCATCCCCTGACTCGATTGCCAGACTGTGCAGCAGCGCCATGTGCTGATTGACATCGTTGAGCATCCCCAATTCTTCCTGAAGTTTTTTAAGCCCGCCTGTAGTTTTAAGTGCACGCTTTGGCACCATTAACTCCATGCCTTCCAGCGCATAGCGCACCTTGCGCACCAACGCACGATATTCATGAACCTTATCCGGGTCACTCATTCCTGACTTTTTAAAATTATTGAGCTCCGCACTCCATTCCTTAACCTTTTCGACGGCCTGTGCAATGCTTTGATCCTCATCTTCAGTCGTTATCAGCATTCTGACGTGAAGATCAATCCACATTTCGATCAGCCCCGGCGAATAATCTCCCCGCGTATAAGCCGCTTTGATATCATTCTGAAATCCCGTACGCTTGTCCGTCAGCTTCTGCTGCAGCGCAGAAAAATCCAGCCGGGGGTTGAGCGCAAAAATCAAGCCCAGTTCTTCGTCCAGAAGGTCGGTATGGCGGGCTTCATCCGTATCATCAAGCAGCTTCTGAAGATAATCCAAAAAGCGTGTGGTATTATCGCCAAAGAGGTCCCCGAACGCTTCAATCAGCGACATCATTTTACGCGTCTCTACCCGCAGCCTGTGGACCGCTGCTCTTTCAAACGAATATGACGCCAGTGCAATATAAGAACTCAGTAATCCAAACAGCTGCAAGGCGAGCGGCTGCATGAGCTTTAAATCCACATATTTTTTCAGTTTCTTTTCTGTGATGGTGGGTTGGAAACCGGATGCCTTGATGCGCATCACTTCAAACCAAGGTGATGCCGAACGTTCCAGATTCGCTTCCGCCAAAAGCCTGTCTGCATATTCCTCCATCGAAGAAACTTCATCGCCGTTTCCTCTCAATTCAATTGCGCGGAGTTCGCCTTCAAGATCGTCATCCTCAAATCGGGCCAGCATACTGACCAATTGATACTGATCACCTTCGCCTCCTGAGATAAGGCGGGTTTTAATTTCGAATGATGAAGCGAAGAGTATCACCAGTGGCTTTTCTTTAATCGCAGCCTTTATCCTGTCACATACCTCGTCAGGGAAGAGCGATATATTCATCCCCTGCGGAGGCAACGCAACCGTATATTCTTCAGCGGTGTGGTCTGCAGAATTTTCAAAAACCGCCATCTGAGCAAGGCCGTCAGGGCTTGCACAAACGGCCACCACAACATTATTCTTCAGCAGATCCGCGTCTGCTGTATCGAGAAATAAACATTCCAGGAGCGTTGGCTCCCCACTCTTTTCTGACATGCTTTTCAGGATATCCGATTTGCTTCCCTCCACAGGTTTCAGCCATATCTTCTGTTTCATCGTATACCTCCCGCATATTAGCTTATTAGCGCTGATCCATCCCGGCCGTCATGAAGCGGATATCTTTTTGTTCAGATTTGCTGCCTTTCATCACGCGTTGAATCAGAAACCCCTCCCGCACGCCATAAGTACTCAAATGTACCTTTTCAACGCCTGCGGCTTTGGCCAGACGCCAGAGCATCACAACCCCTGGAACAAACGTACAGATACGACCGGGGCATACACGACTCATTAGCTTAATCCCTTCTGTTCCCATATCCAGTATGTCCCGATATACTCGTTTGAGGTCGCTCGCTTCCATTGTATAGGTCTCCAGCGGTATCGAACTCCCGCATAACGTCTGATGTATTTGTCCGAGAGCGCGCGCCGTACCACCGATGCAGCACATATCCATTCCCTGCGCCTGTTTGAGCCACGAAAACTTCTTTATTTCCTCATCTAAACAGTGTTTGATCTTTTTAAGTTCTTTATCCTTTGGCAGAAGTTCGGAAACAAAACGGCTGCTGGTGTTTACACAACCTATCGGAATGCTTTGCGTATAAAGAATTTCGCTTTGCTTGAGCAGGCTGGCCTCCATACTGCCTCCGCCCAAATCCACAAATAGCCCATCAGCAGCGCCCGTCTGATATTGCGCGCCGATGAGCCCCAATCTGGCTTCTTCTTCACCAGAGAGGATCTCCACTTCCAGCCCGGTAAAATTACGTATGATATCCGACAGCCGGTCGCTGTCCTTCACAGCCCGGAATGGTGCGGTGGCAAAACAGTATGTCTTCACCGGCTTGAAATTGGAAACAAGGTGCAGCAGCTTCCGCAGCGCGGTAATCATGATGCGCACGCCCTCGTCACGCATGCTGCCGTCTTTGACGAATGTGATCAACTGGGCAAATTGCTTTTCGTTGAAAAGACACTCAAACCGGCCGTCTTTTACGCCGTACACCACAACGCGGATGGTGTTGGAACCAATATCGATGATGCCATAATTCATGAGACAACCCCTGATGATAAAGTATACAATAAACAAATATTACAGCTTCATATTACTACCTGCCCGCAACAAGTATGTTAACGGAAGGTAATGTGCGCGTATTCTTTTGGTAAAATCAACCCTTTTACAGGCTTTTTTCTGCCAGCGACGCCAATACGCTTCGTTCTACCTGACGCAGCGTTACATGACCTGTAATGTCGTGCTCCTTCATACGCTCCACCACGTATACGAGACCGTTGGATTTGGAATCGACAAGCACGTTGTCGATCTGGTTATCCGACGGATCTCCTAAAAATATAAATTTGGCGTGTTCTCCGGCGCGCGTCAGCATCAGCTTGGCAAGGTGTGGCGTAATCTCCTGCGCTTCGTCTACGATCACGATAGCGTCCGTGATCGTGCGGCCGCGCATATAAGTGAACGTTTTGATCTCAAATACACCGCGTCTGCGGTATTCATCGATAAACTGTTCGACAAAAAAGCCTTCTTCGCTGCGCTTGGCACGCTGTTTGTTCTTACCTGCATCTCGATCGGAGGACATCAGGTTGTCGATAGCATCATAAAAGCTGCCCATCCATGGCCGTAGCTTTTCCTGCTCGGTACCGGGCAGATAACCGATATCATTACCGGCGGGAACGGTGGGACGCACGAAAACAATCTTTCTATACTCGTGTTGCTCAAGCACCTTCTCAAGCGCGACTGCAGTTGCGAGGATTGTTTTACCGCTGCCTGCGCCGCCTGTAATAGATACAAATGGAATCGCCGGGTCCATAAGCAGCTCGAACGCCATTTTCTGCTCAGTATTGAGCGGCCTGAGGCCCCATGCAGAATGGTTCGCGTATTTAAGCGGAACGAGCCGCTTGCCGTCAAAACGTGTGATTGCTGTATGTTCCGTACTCCCACGCTGCACGGCCACAGCAAACTGGTTGGGCAAAAGGTGCGCGTTGCGCGGAAGCGGCGTTCCTCCTTCATATATTCTTGCCATGCTTCTGGCAGTCATCGGCAGTGTGACATATCCGCAATATAGCTGTTCAGTCTTGATCTTGTCGGTTTCATAATCCTGCGAAGAAATGCCGGACATCTCCGCTTTAATGCGCATGCACACGTCCTTGGACACGATGATGGTTGTATCTTTTTCATGCCGCTGCTTGATTTGAAGCGCACAGCGCAGGATGTCATTATCGCTCTTCTGCGCCGGAAAGGGAGTGATTTCATCCGTCGCCTTATCTGGGAATACTGCCTTGAGCCGTATATCATTTTCGAGCAGGATGCCGTCTGTGACGCATTGCCTGCCACAGCCGTCGATTGTGCGGTGCAGCGTGCGCACCGCTTCTCGGGCCTGATATCCCGCCATCCCCTCCCGCATCTTTAAATTGTCGAGTTCCTCCAGTACAGTCGTCGGAATATAGACGTTGTTTCCTCTGAAATTCAGGAAAGACCATGGGTCGTGCATCAGCACATTGGTGTCAAGTATGTAGTTCTTTCGGTTTGTATCGTTGTTCATTCAAGTTCCCCCTTTTATTGTCATCAATAATAAAAGCCGCCCTAACAGACGGCAGTGAAAACTTCTGCATAGGTTATCCGGCTGCACCGGCATGGATGCGCTATAGTAATGTCAACGCTTGTCAAACTCAACTCCCGCATCATATGTTCTTATTATAGCGCTGAAGCGCCATGCTGGATTGTCTGCTCATGTTAAGGAATTGTTTATTTCCTGTTATCACGTTCTCATTTATATTTTGGGTCCGAGGACTGTATTCTTAATCAAAAAACAACCGGGGATAATGGTTCCCCGGTTGTTTTAAATTACATTTTGCTTTTATTTTAGCTCACATTTTAATCTGTCCGGACATCATCTCTGTGATCCGAATACCATAGTTATCATCTATAACCACAACCTCTCCGCGTGCAAACGCCTTGCCGTTTACGAGTACATCAACCATTTCTCCGGCCAGCCTGTCCAGCACGATTACGGAGCCCATACCCAAATCGAGAATTTCCCGTATACTCTTTTTGGTCTTTCCCAATACGACTGTTACCTGCAGCGGAACGTCGATAATCAGATCAATATTTTGTTGGGATACGTTTGCGAGCTGATCAAAGCTTTCGTCAAAAGATTGAAATTTTGCGGTTTTCAATTCCATCGCCTTCTTCTCATCATTTGGCGCTCTTTTCACCATTGGTTCTTCCATACGCTTCTCCATACTTTCTCTTTTACTAAAATCGTCCGCAATCGGCTTCGCTTCGTGTTCCGCCTGTTTTTGCTTCTCGCCGCTCAGGAGCGAGCCCGCAAGCTTCTTTCCAAATGCAAAAGGCATGAGCTGCATGATGTTGCTTTCGAGAAGGTCCTCAATCTCCATTCTGAAGTTGATCCGAACCAGCATATCATCTGAAAATACTTTTCCGATAACCTGATCCTCTACGACAAATTCCGTGGTAACAGGAGGCGAAATATTGACGTGCACATGGAGTATATCCGCCAGCGCTGTGGAGGAAGAACCTACCATTTGATTCATAACCTCGCTCATTGCGCTGAGATACAACTCGCTGATTTCCTCTTCAGAACTTGCTCCGCCCATCAGAAGTCCGGTTATGGATAGCGCGTCCTCTTTTTTCAATACGAACACGTTATGCCCGTCTAAGCCCTGCGTATAGGTGACCTCTGTCGCAACAACCGGCTTTTCAAACTCCCGTAAGTACTCCTGGCCCTTCGAAATGGTTACGCGCGGCGTCGTTATGACCACTCTCTTGCCCAGCAGAGATGAAAGCGTAGTCGCAGAGGTGCCCATGCATATGTTGCCGATTTCTCCCAGCGCATCCTTTTCATCTTCGCTCAAATAGGCTTCCTCAAAGGTCACCTCAGAATTATTACTGTTAGGTCCAAACTCATTCCACGGCGTCTCGGTATTCATTTTCTGCATCCTCCTTCAGTATTTCAGAGACACGAACTGCGTAGTTGGGGGCTTGGATTCCAATGGCCCCCCTGAACTTTGGTATATGCTCAACCCTCACCGTAATCGGCTGGTTAATGTTATGATCAATCTGAATCACATCACCGACCTTAGTATTCAACACATCCCCTACTGTAGCCTGTGTGAGGTTGAAAACAGCGTTAAGAGACAGGTATATCCCGGAAAGGCGAGTTTCAAGGTCAGTTTGTTCTTCGTTTGTTTTGGTAACGCTGCTCTCAGAATACCATGTCTTCATGATCAGCTTCTTTGCAATGGGCTGGACAGCAACATGCGGGATACACAAGTTGATGATATCCGATATCTCTCCGATCTTCACGTTGAGCGTCACGATCGCAATCGGCTCATTCGCCGATACGATCTGCACATACTGCGAACTGGTTTCTACCCGTTCCAGCGAGGCGTTCACTTTATTGATTTTTTCCCATGCTTCGTTCATCAGCAGCAGCATCCGGCGGATGACCCGATCCATGATGGATAGTTCAATATCGGTAAACTGCTTGTCTGTATCTTCAAACTGTCCTGTCCCGCCCAGCAGACGGCTGATGATCTCATACGCGATAACCGGTGTAATCTCAAAGAGCACCGACCCCTGCAGCGGAGGCATGCTGATGATTGAGACCACAACCGGAGACGGCATTGAGTTGCTCAACTCCGAAAATGTCTGTTCTTCAATCGATATAACTTCCACTTCGCAAATCGTTCTGAGCGTACCGGACAGATAGGTCGATAAGCGATTGGAGAAATTATCATATATAAAATGAAGCGTCCGCATCTGGTCCTTAGAAAATTTGTTAGCGGTCCGAAAATCATAGGAACGTATAAGCTTTTTATCTTCCTCTGGCTGTTCCTCACTGATATCAGCCTGTCCGGAAGCCAATGCGCTCAGCAGTTCGTCTATTTCGTTTTGTGATAATATATTAGACATAGCTCTCCCAAGGGCGCGATGGCCTACTGTACTACGTAATCGTTAAAATATACGTTTGATATATAATCGATTCCCATCTGCTCATTAATCCGCTGGACGATCTCCTGCCGCAGCGTTTTATCGATATCCTGTGACCGAAGCTCCTCTTCTGTTTTGGACCTCAGCGTAAAGACAATGATATCCCTGATGATATGGTTATTCTCTGTCAGGTAGTCTGTAATATCAGGAAGGTCCTTCTCATAGACATACAGTTCAAGCACAATCGTCGTTTTGATAAGGCTATTGCTATCCTTGATGTTGGTTACAAAATAATCGCCCGGTTCATAATAGCTGTATATTTTTTCGGGTGGCTTTGCAATCACAAAAAAGTACACACACGCAAGTGCTGCGACGATCAAAACTGCTGCAATAATTATAATGATTTTCTTATTCATATCTGTACGCCGCTCCTGTCATCCATTCAAAATACTTTCAATTACGAAGTCTACGCGCCTGTTCTGTGCCCGACCTTCCACAGTATCGTTGGTGGCTATCGGATGATATTCACCATAGGATTCTGCAACCAGCAGCCCTGGTGTCAGTTCAGCTGCTTCAAGAATGTATTTTCTAACTGTATTTGCTCTGCCAAACCCCAACTCCCAGTTATCCTCAAAGTAGGCATTATGAATCGGCACGTTATCCGTGTGGCCTTCAATATGGATCATGTTGATAATTTCTTCATACTCCTTGATTATATCGCATACTTCATCCAGTGCTGCCTTGGCCTGTTCATCGATCACTGCACTTCCGGGATCAAAAAACGCCTGATCAGACATCCTCAGCACAATTGTTTCATCATCAATATACTCAACATATAAGATATACCCCAAATTATTGGTTTCAATATGATTTTTTATTTTTTCGTATAATTCATTGAATTTATTCTGTACCTCGGCAGCGGTCATGCCGTTAATAATCTGTTCACTCGGAGACGGCGTGATAACCGGCGTAGGCGTAGTGTTAGGCTCCGTAGATGTAATCACAAATCTTCCTTCCGAATAATCATTCGACTCCGGTGCATTCGGATCAAGTTCGGATATTGCAACAATTCTTGCGCCTGCTAAAGAATTGACGATCTCCTGCCATTTAACTGCGTCAATCGTGGAGAACGAAAAAAGCAACACAAAGAATGTGAGCAACAGGGTTACCATATCTCCATATGTGTTCATCCACGCCGGAGAACCTTCCTCTTCGGGAGGTTCCGGTGCCTTCCTATTTCTCATCACGGACTTCCTCCGCTTCCAAATTGGCTTCTCCTGACTTAACTTTTGCCGCCTCTATCTCGTGGCGGGCAACAAATGAGTTCAGCTTGTCTCTGATGATTCGGGGGTTCTCTCCTTCCTGAATGGAAAGCAGGCCCTCAATATATAGTTCTTTTTGCAGCATCTCCATATCGCTTTGTGACTTCAGTTTTTTAGCTATAGGTGTAAACACCAGATTCGCCAATATTACGCCATAGAACGTAGTAATCAGGGCTGTTGCCATACCTGGGCCCAACGCATCTGAATCACTAAGATTTTTCAGCATCACGATCAGGCCAATCAATGTTCCGATCATTCCATATGCAGGAGCATAAGCTGCCATGCTGTTGATCATCGCCTGCCCTTGCGCATGCCTTGATTGTATGAAATAAACTTCTGTTTCCAGAATGTTTTTGATCAGTTCAGTATCCGTTCCGTCTACAATCAGCATGATCCCTTTTTTCAGGAACGGATTGTCGATATCAGACATCGTATCCTCAAGCGCCAGCAATCCCTCTCGGCGTGCAACGTTTGCGATGTTGATGATCATTTCGATATCTTGTTTCAGATCAATATCTATTTTTTTAAAAGCCCGGGTGTAAACGGTTTTTAACAGCTTCAGCGATTTTCCGCGGTATGAAACTATCGTAGAAGCGATAGTGCCCCCCACCACAATAAAGATTGACCCCAAGTCGAAAAAGGCACCCAGAGAGCCCTGCATTAACATGGATGCACCAATGCAAACCACGCCTGTTAAGATACCGATAATCGTTGTCAGTTCCAAGCCTATGCACCTCGGTCAGCTTTTCAGCTGGTCAAAATTTGCGCAATAGATCTTGCGCTTGTATTCAATGATCAGCCGTTTAATTTCATCACTCTTCTCAGAGACAACCAGCTTCCTTCCGGAAGCCATGGAGATGATAGTATCCGGCGTCTCCTCAACAAACTCGATGAGGTCACAGTTGATCATGAATTCTTCATTATTGATTCGGTGTACGCTAATCAAAACTTTTCCTCCGTATTATGCGGGGAGAGCAAGCCGCTCTCCCCGCTACTGCGGCTTATCTTTTTATCTCACCATGTTGACGAGTTCTTCCAGCATCTCATCAGTCGTGGTAATAATACGGGAGTTGGCCTGGAATCCGCGCTGGGTCACGATCATATCAGCGAACTGCGCGGTCAGGTCCACGTTGGACATCTCCAGCGATCCCGGATTCAGCTTGCCCGTGCCGCCTTCACCGGGTGTATTGTATACCGGGTCGCCCGAGTTGACCGTCATGCGATAAGCGTTTTCACCCGTCTTCTCCAAGCCATTAGGATTGGCAAACGTAGCCACCACAAGCTGCCCCAGCACGGTGCTCTCGCTTGTCACTTCATCAAGACCTACCACCTGTCCGTTGGCGCTGATCGAAACATCATAGTAGTCCGGGTTGACATAGACTTTCTTCAGCACCAGAAAATCGTCGGAATGGTCAGTATCCGTAGCCAGACAAGGCGTGGTTCCGGCAGCATCCTGATAGTAGACCAGATTGCCGTCTTCGTCCGTCTCATAGCCCATCACGTAATTACCGTTGGAATCCACGAGATAGTTTTCAGAGTCGGTATAGAAGTTGCCCGCGCGGGTGTATGTATGCCCGCTGCCGCTTTGAATAACGAAGTATCCTTCGCCGTCGATCGCAAGATCGAGCGTGTTGCCCGTATACTGTGACGAAGCCTCGGTGCCGAGTACGTCGATCGTGGCGAGCTGTACGCCCAGACCGATCTGCTGGGGGTTGGTGCCGCCGGTGCTGGCGGTGGACGCCGATGCCGGTGCTACAGTCTGGCTGTAAATGTCCTGAAATATCACGCGGCTGGCTTTAAAACCTACCGTGTTGACGTTGGCTATGTTGTTGCCAATCACGTCCATCTTGGTCTGATGGGCGCGCAATCCGGTCACGCCGGAATACAATGAACGCATCATAGTGCTGTTCCTCCTGCTAATTAAGCGTTTGTTGTGCTTGTGTCTGTCTCAGCAATCTCCGTAACATTACTAAGCGCAATGTTTTGGTCGTCGATCACAAGATAAATTGCGCCTTCCTGAACGAGTATTTTTTCTACCTTTCCGGTTACAGTCGAAGTCGTCACATTGCCATCGGCGTCTTTCGTGGTGACATTCGCGGTAACGGTTTTCCCGATCAGATTCGCGCTGGCCAATACCTCATCGTCCGTAGCGGATGTAATCGCGTCATCATCGATCACCGCATAGATATCTGAGAGGCCGTACGTTTCTCCGCCTACCATCAGCTCATAAACGCCGTCTGAATTGATTACGCCGTCCACCTTGCCGAAAACCAGGTTGGAGCTTGAATCATTGCCAATGTACACATATTTGCCGATCATGCTGTAAGCCTGGCTCGTAGAAAGCGATGTGCTCAGCGACGAAAGCTGCTGCAGCATCGTAAGCTGTGCGAGCTGCGAGATGTAGTCTGTACCGCTGCTCCCGCTGCCGGACGAACCGCTCATCGGGTCCTGATTGGAGAGCTGCGCTACAAAAAGCTTAAGAAAATCAGCTACTTGAATGTCCGTGCTGCTCTTCTTGGAGGTTGAAGAGCTATTCTGGTATTCCTCCAGCGTTCGCAGGGCGGACGCCGAAACCGCATCTGTACTCATAATCTGCTTCCTCTCATGCAAGAAACTCGACAGAACTGTTTCCGACAAAGTAACTGTAGGTTTCCGCCGCTGTTTCGAATGCTGACGTATCCGCCTGCGCGTAGTATGCTCCGCCTTGACGCCCGCTGCCGTTGTGCTGCTCAAATGGCTGTCCGCCGCCGTTCAGGGACGCCTGACTTTGATAGGTGACGTCCACGCTCGAAAGCTCGATCCCTTTGTCCTTCAGCGCACTCTGCAGCGCGGTAGTCTGGTCGGCCAGCATACTCCTGACGGACATGTCATCCGCCTTGATCTGCAGCCGTATGGCTCCGTCCTGCATCGACAGTTTGATGCTTACCTTGCCCAAAAAGTCCGGCTTGAGTTCCACATCGAAGTCGTATCGCCCTTCTGCTGCATGCGTGCTCACCTTGTCCACAATACGCAACACATTATCTCGTGTGTACTGCGCTGCTTCGGTTCGGCTATCCGGCGCTTCCACTGCAACAGTCGTGGTTTCCAGCGGTGCAGTCTTGGGGCCCTCCGTTGTGGCTGCCGAGGTATCCATTGGCTTCACCTCTTCATCCTGGATAACAGCATGCGGAGCCTCGTGTTTTACCGGCAGATCATTTACCTCAGGGCCATTCTTTTTGTCCGGAACCATCTTCGTTTCCTGCGTTGCGGCCGGTACAGCCGTAGTACTTGGTTCCTGCCCCTTAGAAACGTTCTCAGCGTTCGTCTGGGGCTGATCCCCGGCAGCTTTGGGTTCTAAATGCTCACCGAGGGTCTTTAATATCTCATCCTGCGTTTTTACCGGAGTATCTCCGGCCGTAGTGTTTTGCGTCCTTGCATTTGTTTGCGGCGTTTCCGGATGCCCTTCCATCCCTGCGTTCAGTTTCTGTACCACATCTTCCTCAGGTGTGGCTACCGGCACTTCTGCGGTCTGCGGCGGCGTCACGGTTACGCCCGTCGGATATGGCGGCATCTCGAGTCCTTCAATTATACAGTCCACACCGGAAGCTTCAGTCAGCATTCCCGGATCTTCCTGTATGCCGTCATCCGTACTTACATCGCTGCCGTTCATTGTTGGCTGCTGCACCAGGAGAACCATCATGGCTTCACAATCCTGCAGCTTCTTCTTGAAGCCTCCCGCCATGCTCTCCGCTGGGCAGTTTACGGTTTCACCCTTGCATTCCTTTACTGCTGCAGCAACGATGTTTGGCGCTTCACTGCTTGTCAGCGCCACTGCCATATTGGCAATACCTATCCCCTCCTTACCGTTGATTTTTATCCTACCATTACGGACAGAATCTGTGTTGCGAGGCTGCTGCTCATCTTTTCCATGATCAACGCAGCCTTTTCACTGGGCATTCGCATCAATATCTGTGCCATATCCTCTACCGAGTCCATACCCGATATGGCCTTTGCTGCGCTTGTCGGATCCATTTGTGCGAATATTTCCGCAGCCGAATCCAGCTGTGCATCTCTCTGGGCCTGCTGATCCGCTGCATCAACTGTCGCGGATACCTCAGCTTCCCGCTCGGACAGGGCCTGCTCACGTGCATCTAACTCACTTTCGCGCGTATTCAGTTCACCTTCCTTTTGGCTGAGACTCTCCTGAGAACTCTTGATATTCTCCTGCTGGGTCTGGTATTCTGCCTGCGCTGCCAAGGCCTGCTGTGAGGTCTCCGCATCCGCCTGTTCGACTGTAGTAAAACCCAAGGCCGTAGCGAGAGCCTGTTTGGCACCGCCGAGGTTAAAAGAAACCGCTGCTACTGCGGCGATAATGGCCAGTATCAAAACGATAGCCAGTAACGTACCACCCGACATCTTCTTTTTTTGCCCTGAATCCGGCGATTTTACCGTTTTCGTGAGGGTTGGCCTGACACCGGATGAACTCACGGCTGCTTTATTTCTTACTTCAGTTTTCTTGGTTTCTTCCTGCATATTTCAGTCCCTTATGAAACTGTCGTCTTGTACGACACGAAATCATCCATCAGCTTGGCCTGCTGTTTCTTAAATGCGCTCATGTATTCGCTGTACTGTTCCTCACGGAGCTTATCAAGGAGCATCTTCTCACGTCGCACATGGACGAGCTTTTGCAGGCACTGTTCCTTCTCGGTCTCGAGCTGGCTGATCTTTCCTTGCTGTAGCAGCATAACCGCTCTGAGCCGTTCGAAGAAGTGTCCATAGTTCTTTAGCCGCATGGCCTGCATACCACCTGCCATGGCATTGTAATATTCGTCCTGCGCTTTATCAAAGCTTGAGTTTAGCGCATCCAGTTCCTTATGGCGCTGTGCAATTTCTGCCTCGATGGTGCCCATCTGCATTTTTAGTTGTTTCTCAAGGCCTTCCTGCATGTCGTACAGCGCTTGCAATGTAAAGGTAAACTGTTTCATGTGTTTGCTCGCTTGTCATATATATTTTTGACGATCTGCATCGTCTCTTCGAACGAAAACCGTTCGCCCACCTGCTGCCGAAGCAGCGCTTCTATCGCATCATTCATATCGACCGCTTCATCGATCTTCCTGCTGGAACCTTTCTTATAGGCTCCTATCGATATCAGGTCCTGTGTCTCCCTGTAGGTCGACATCACCCCTCGTAGATAAGTCGACATCTTCAGGTTCTCTTTATCCATTACGTCCGGCATCAGGCGGCTTACGCTCTGCAGCACATCGATCGCCGGATAATGGCTCGCATTGGCCAGCTTGCGTGAGAGTACGATGTGTCCGTCCAGTATGCCGCGCACTGTATCCGCGATGGGCTCGTCCATGTCGTCGCCTTCAACAAGCACTGTATACAGCCCTGTTATTGAACCTTTCTTGCCCATCCCCGCGCGTTCCAGCAACTTAGGCATAATCGCGTACACCGAAGGCGTAAAGCCTCTGGATACAGGCGGTTCGCCGATTGCCATGCCGATCTCCCGTTGCGCCATCGCGAACCTTGTCAGGGAGTCCATCATCAGCATAACGTTGTAGCCCTGATCCCTGAAGAACTCCGCGATTGCTGTGCCCACCATGGCTGATTTGAGACGTACCAGCGCAGGTTGGTCGGACGTCGCTACGACGAGTACGGAGCGCTTCAGCCCTTCTTCCTTCAGGTCCTTCTCGAGGAAGTCCTTGACCTCTCGGCCTCTTTCGCCAATCAGCACGATGACGTTGATGTCCGCCGATGTATTTCGAGCGATCATGCCAAGCAGTGTGCTTTTGCCGACACCGCTTCCGGCGAAGATGCCGATACGCTGTCCTTTGCCAATGGTCAGCATCGCGTCGATTGCCTTGACTCCCATGGTGAGCCGTTCTGTGATGCGGCTGCGTTCCATCGGATTGGGTGGATTACTCATGATCGGATAATGGCACTCAGGCTTCACTGCGCCTTTGCCGTCCATCGGGCTCCCCAGACCGTCTAATACCCTGCCGCACACCAGTCTGCCAACCGGGACATTGAGAGAGCGCTCATCGGATATCACATAACTTTTGGGGCCGGCTCCGGAGAGATCTCCGAAGGGCATCAGCACCGCCTTGTTCTCTTTGAAGCCCACCACTTCGGACAGTATGTATCTGTCCTGTTTCTCCGTATAGATCCTGCAGATATCTCCCAGGTTGGCTGTCAATCCCACGGCTTCAATGGTCAGCCCGAGTATCTGACTGATCTTGCCGCCATATTCAAACGGGTCGGCGTCTTTGAGTGCCTTTGCGTATGTTTCAGTGTTAAAGGACTTCATCAGACTCCGTCCCTCCATCCATGATCCGCCGGAGCTTGTCCAACTGTCCACTGACGCTCGCATCGACGACACCTTCGTCAGATTCAACGATGCATCCGCCCTTACCCACAACAGGATCACAGATTACTGTAAATGGTACGCTCCCAATATCCTCCTGCATCCACTGACCGCCTTCTTTGAAGAACCGCTCATACTCCGAACGGCTTACATGAAGCGAAAACTTTGAAGATGCGTTCAGTGCCTGAATCGCTCGTTTCGCGATTCCCACATATACTGTATCGTCTCTTTTCAGCTGTTCATTAACGATTTTCTCCGCGATATCAAAAGAGAGCCCGAGGACACTATCTAACAGTTGCTGCCGCAGATCCCGGCCGTAGGCATCAAGTTTCACAAAGATATTCTTTGCGTCTTCAGCCTGTGCCGTGGTCATGGCATCAAGTTCGCGCTGCGCCTCCTCATGGCCCTCACGGTAGCCTTCCTGCCATGCTGCCTGTTTGATTTCAATGGCGTTTTGCTGCGCTTCCGATACGATACGCTCCGCTTGAGCGGTTGCTCTGCGAAGTATATCCTGTTCAGTTATGGGAACCTCAGCGGTTTCAGGCTCTATTTCTATAGCCACTTCGGGTTTGGGAATAACGACGACAAATTCTTTATTGATATTCATGTTTTCAATGAGCGATTTGTCGATCCTAAACAATGATGTCTTCCTCCGCATTCCGCGAAATGATGATTTCTCCGGTTTCGTCAAGCTGCCGAATAATATTGACAATCTTCTGCTGGGCTTCCTCCACATCTCTCACGCGGATCGGTCCCATAACCTCCATGTCCTCTTTGATCATTTCCTGGAGGCGCTTGGAAATGTTGTCCAGTATCGCCTTCTCCACCGGGCTGCCCATAACGCCTTTGAGGGCGATAGCCAGATCGCGGTTGTCGATCTCCCGGAGGACGCGCTGGATGGCCTGTGGCGACAGCTTTACGATATCCTCGAATACGAACATACGCTTCTTGATCTCTTCCACAAGATCAGCATCTTTCTCTTCAAGCGCTTCAAGCAGGTGCCGTTCTGTGCCGCGGTCCACACTATTGAGTATCTTTACGAGTGTATCAACACCGCCTGTGACCGTCGCGTCGCCGAAATTGAGCGTCGATAATTTCTTTTCCAGCACGCGCTCTGTCTCTTTGATGTATTCTGGCGAGGTAAAACCCATGTTCGCAATGCGCGCGATGACGCCAGTCTGCTTTTCTAGCGGCAGCGCGGATAAAATCTGCGCCGCGTTTTTAGGGTCAATATATGAAAGGATCAAAGCAATCGTCTGCGGATGCTCATTCTGAATGAAGTTAAGCACTTGGGTGGAGTCCGCTTTGCGTATAAAATCAAAAGGGCGTACACGGAGCGAAGACGACAGCCTCATGATAAGGTCATTTGCACTGTCGGAACCAAAAGCTTTGTCGAGGATCTCTCGCGCGTATTCGATACCCCCTTCGGAGATATACTTTTGTGCGACGCACATTTGTATAAACTCGTCGGTGATGGCGTCCTTCATTTCAGGCTCCACCCGCCGGGTACTGGTAATGCTCAGCGTCAGCTGTTCAATCTCTTCTTCGGTCAGATACTTGTATATCTTGGCTGCATATTCCTTCCCAAGTGTAATCATGAGGATCGCAGCTTTTTCCCGGGCAGTATATTTCTCACGTGCAGGCATAGCGATTACTCCTCATTCAGCCAATTGCGCAGCAGATTCGCCGCTGCTTCAGCGTTTTTGTCAATATAGTCTTCAAGAACATCCAGTTTGCCGTCTTTTTCTTTGATTTTTATCTCGGGATTATCTTCATATGCAGGCGGTGTTTCCTCTCCGTCCCCTACAACGAAGTCAAAACCTCCGCCAGTACCGGCAACTTCCATCTTTTGCGGACGCAGCATCTTAATGATGGAGAACAGGAAGATCATTACAATCAAAATAGCGGCTGCAATTATGGCAATCCTTAGCGTTTCGGCGTTCTGTTCCTTATTTGCGATTTGCTCCTCATAAGCCATCGCATCAGCTGCAGCCGAGGCGCTTTGCTGCGCTTCTGCTTCTGCTGCGGCAAACGGAAGCCTCTCCACCGTAATGTTCTCCGGAGTTACGCCAATCGCCGTTGCGACCAGATTTTTCACTTCATCGACATAATCGTCGATGTTCGAGCTGTTGAGAATCACCGAAACGGAGAGATTTTGTATCGTTCCCTTAGCCGCTTCAATTTGGGTGGTCGTCTGGTTGACTTCATAATTGACTTCCCGTGAAATGTTGTAATATACTGCATCACCATTTTCATCAAGCGACTGAAGATATTGGGATGCGTTTCCGTTTGAGTCTAGCCCAGCAGCTGTTCCGTCCGTATTGTTGGTAATGGCCTCAACCAGTTCCTGCATGCTGACCACGATACCTTCCGTGCTTCCCGCAGGAGTGGAATACTCAATTGATGACTGCACGGAAGTGTCGAAGTTCAGTTTTACACTGACCTGAGCCAGCACGTTGTCTTCACCGAATACAGGGCTCAACAGATTCTCGATTTGATCTTGCAATTGATCCTGAACATTCTTGGTTAAAGCGAGTTGAGAGTTCGCGGTTTCGACTTCGCTGTCTGAATCCGAGGTATACAGCGTCATATTGGAATCTACAATACGAATATTATCCGGGTCGAGTCCGGAGACACTCTTTGCGACAAGCTCGGTGATGGCTTTAACTTCCTGACTGGTTAATGCCTCCCCATTCTTAAGCGTAAGCATAATGGAGGCCGTAGAAGGCTTTATATTGTCGGACAGTACGAACGAACTGTCTTCGCCCAAATCAATATAGACATCGGCATTATCCACCTTTGACATCTGCATAATTGTGGAACGCAGATTAGCCTGAAGCTGGTATTTATAATAAACCTGCTTTTCAGAGTCTGTGGTGCCGAGCCCGGATGCGCTGCTGTAAATATCATAGTTCATGCCGCTGGACGGATACCCCTGCGAAGCCAGCTCCAGACGAATATTATCCGCTTCGCTGTCAATCACCAGTATGGTATCTTCGCCTTTTGTTTTGGCGTCCACACCCATCTCATTCAGCAGTGTCAAAACCTTGCCCGTATCTTCCGCGGTCATTCCGCTGTAGAGTACGGTGTAGCTTTTCTGATTAAGGAAAATGCCCAAGGTAATCACGATAGCCACAGCAAGAATGATCAGTACGATCAGTCTTGCTTTTTTGCCTTTCTCCATTTCCTTGAAATGCTTACCCACCCTTGAGGGGAATGATTTTAAACCATCTATAAAAGCCATTGCCGTTGTCCTTAATATATTTTTTAATTCTTTATATATTAGTAAGTTTTATATATAAGTAACTTTAATTACGACTTTATTTAAACCGCTTAAGGTGATTCTAATCAATGAATTTGTTAATTTTCAATCTAGATGCAGTACAGATAAACCCTGTGCTAAACATTTTTAAAAAAAGGTGTGAGAATTTCATTAAAGTCCCCGACTTTTATGCCGATATTTTGTAACGAGGGGAAAAACACAAAACCCGAAGGCGCCGAAGGCTTTGTGGGTTCCCTGAAAAATTGCATGGATGCAAATTAAAAAATCATGGAGGATTAAAAAATGAGAATCAACAACAACATCATGGCCATGAACACCCATCGTCAGTATTCGATCAACAACGATAGCATGGCCAAAGCAACCGAGAAGCTGTCTTCTGGCTTAAGGATCAACCGCGCGGGCGACGATGCTGCAGGTCTCGCTATTTCCGAGAAAATGCGTTCGCAGATCCGCGGCCTCAACATGGCTTCCAAGAACAGCCAGGACGCGATTTCGCTGGTGCAGACCGCAGAAGGCGCGCTGACCGAAACTCACTCCATCCTTCAGCGTATGAGCGAGCTGGCCACGCAGTCGGCTTCTGACACCAACCAGGATGACGTTGACCGTGACGCGTTGCAGGCCGAGTTCACTGCCCTCCGTTCCGAAATCGACGACATCGCCGACAAGACCGCGTTCAACGGCAAGAAGCTGCTGGATGGCTCGTTCGGCAGCAAGGGAACGGTGGATACCACTTCGGGTATTAAAGTTGGTACTCTTGGCGTAACGAACATCAAATTTGAAGGCTTTGCGGATACTGAAGCCGACACTGACGGTACTCAGTACACAATCTCCTTTGCGGCGGCTGCAGGCGATCCGTACACGGCAAGCTTCGACACAATTGATGTCAATGGCATTAACAACTCGGATGGCGCAAAGACGATTGCCATCGACTTTGGCAATGGCCAAAAGATAACTCTTGAGTTCTCTGATGCTGCTGCTGAGGACGACCTTGCAGGTTTGGATCTGGTATTTAACATCAAGGGAGACAGTGCCAAGATTCAGACAGGTGCAAATGAAGGCGACAGTCTTGCCCTCACGATCGACAACATGGGCTCGGTCGCGTTGAATTTGGATGGCAGCGATATCAGCACGCAGGCTGGTGCAAGCACAGCGATCACGGACGTACAGGACGCGATCAACACGGTTTCCACACAGCGCGCAAACCTTGGTGCTGTTCAGAACCGCCTCGAGCACAAGATCAACAACCTGAACACTTCGTCCGAAAACCTGTCCGCTGCCGAAAGCCGCATCCGCGACGTCGACATGGCTCAGGAAATGACGGAGTATACGCAGACGAGCATACTGGTACAGGCTGCGACCTCGATGTTGGCTCAGGCCAATTCGGCTCCGCAGAACGTACTGTCTCTGCTGCGGTAATTACCGTAAGAATCCGAGCACGGCCGGATTATACAGAATGAAAAGCCCGCCGGTCGGCGGGCTTTTCATTTGTCTTTAATTGCAGCTTTTCACCATAAACAAAAACATAAAAGAAACATCCTATCGAAAGCGAGCATCAGAGTATGATAAAAAGAAAGCTATTCATCACGGGTCTAGTCACGGCAACATTACTTGTGTCTTTTCTGATACCCAGTTTAACGGCATTTGCTACTCAAGCAAGCTGGACGACGTGTGCGTCCATGTCCGTTGCGAGAAACAGTTTTCAAACAGAAGTTATAGACGGAAAGATTTATGCAATCGGGGGACAAAACTCTGGCGGACAGTTATCATCAACTGAAGTATATGATCCGAGTACAGATACATGGACAACACTAGCATCTATGGCAACGGCACGTTATGCTCTCCAAACAGAAGTTATTAACGGTAAAATATACGCTATTGGCGGGTTTAATTCTGGCGGTGGTGTGTTAGCAAGCACCGAGGTTTATGATCCTGGTACAAATACATGGACAACACTGTCATCAATGTCCACTGAGCGATACTATTTCGGTACAGAAGTAGTTGATGGTAAAATATATGCAATTGGTGGCCGCAGTAACAGTGGGAATTTATCATCAGCCGAAGTATACGACCCTAGTACTAATGCATGGACAACGCTATCATCGATGTCTACAGCAAGAATGTATGTTGAAACTCAAGCAATCGACGGGAATATTTATGCCATCACCGGGCGTGCCCTTAGCGACTTATCGTCAGCAGAAGTATATGATCCGGGTACAGATACATGGACAACATTGCCATCTATGTCCGAAAAACGACATCTAGGTTGTACAAAAGTAATTAATGACAAAATATTTGCCTGTGGTGGAGCTAGCACCAGTTGGTTATCATCAGCCGAAGTATATGATCCAAATGTAAATACGTGGACGTCCATATCCCCTATGTCAGTGGGGAAAGCAGTATTTGGGGCGGTAATAGTAAACGGGAAGATGTATATTATTGGTGGAAGTACCGCCAGCGGCGTATATACATCATCAGCCGAAGTATATGATCCGGATGTTGATACTTGGATGTCGGTAGCTTCTATGTCAACAGCAAGATCTAATTTCCGAGTCGAAGTCATTGATGAAACGATATATGCAATAGGTGGTTATAATGGTTCTACTACTATATCATCAGTTGAAAGCTATCAAGCCGCACCTAAAGCACCTGTTAACCTTACCGCAACAGCCGGAGATTCGCAAGTCAATCTTACATGGAGTTCCGTATCAGATGCGGAAAGCTATACGATAATGCGTTCCACTACGTCGGGCGACAGCTATACAGCGATTGCCTCAGGCGTGACTTCGGCTTCCTTTACTGATACGGAGGTGATTAACGGTACCACATACTATTATGTGGTGGTAGCGGTCAATGGCAGCGGACTAAGCGCATATTCCAATGAGGCTTCCGCAACGCCTGCATCTGTGATTCCTACGCCCACTCCCGAACCTTCCCCTACGGCCACCCCAACGACTTCCGGATATTATAACAGCGCCCTGCTGAGGATCACGATGGTTACTGGAGAAATCAAAGAATATGAATTGACTTCCGCGGAGATCGAATCATTTACGTCTTGGATGAGTAGCGAGGGTGCAGGCAACACAACCTATACGATCGAAAAAGACTATAACCTCGGTCCATTCAGCGCCCGGGAGGAATATATCGTATACGATAAAATATCAAGTTTTGAAGTGCTTCGATACTAGTGTTCACCCTATTCTAAGACATACATATAAAATAATTATACCCCCTGCGAGATACAAGGGGGTATAATTATTTTATATAATTACCAATTTAACGATTGCACTATTCCAAAGCAATGTTGACAATCGCAGCGCTGGCCGCTTCCCTGTTCGTGCTTATCGTCTCTTCCAGCAGCTCGCGGCGGAATATGCGCACGTCCTTGGGCGCGCATATCCCGATTCTGACCCGGTCGCCTTCCACAGCCAGAATGTCGATGGTGATGTTCTGATCCAGGGTAATCCCTTCCCCTGCTTTACGCGTTAGTACCAGCATCGCGTTCGCCTCCTTGCAAGCTTTGCTGTATCGCCTCGTATATCGGATATCGAAGCGGAAACTCTGCGGCGTCAATGATAATCTGCTTGCCGATGCCCTGTTTGACATTGATCACAACAGGCGCAGCCAGATTCGCAGTCATCTTTTTTAAATCTTCGGGAATGACGACTACGTTGAGTATAAGCAGATCGTTCGGGTTCTCAGTATCCAGCCCTTCCAGTTCATTTTCCCGAATGTTGATATCATAATCATCCAGTATGGCAAACGAGATAATTACCGGAAGAGCAATATGTTTATTCTCAGTTGACTGAAGCCAGTATATCGGCTTCGTATTTGCCACCTCAATGATGATAAACTCATGCAGATCTTCAAAACCAGGAAGCGCCGAAGGGAATCGAATTATCTTCTTCTCGTCGGTTTCCGATGTTCCAAAACGGGTCTCTACAAGCATCGTATTGCCCTCCTGAACGATGCGCCCTGTCGGTGCGCTATTTGAGATAATCCAGTATAGAAGCCTGGATGATTTGTGTGCTTACCTGCAGCGCGGAGGAGTAAACCGTTTTGGCCATGCTATAATTCATATACGCTTCTGCGATGTCTACGTCCTCGACATTGCTTTTAAGTTCCTTGTAGTTTAACTCTTCCTGATCATATCGATCCTGCAGCAATTCCAGACGATTCACCATGCCGCCTACTTTTGTATCCGTGGACATCATATGGCTTTGGCAATCCTGAAGCTTGGTAATATACTGGCCCAACTCTTCGGCGGAAGCGTCATCGGACAACGCTTTGTACAGGTTATCGAGCACCGTATATGCGTTGTTCTCACCCGTACCCATAAGCTCTGTGCCGGTAATGGAAATATCCAAGGTAATGCCCGTGCCAATCTCATACGTGATTGATTGCGAGCCCGCTGCAATGAGCGCAGGATTAGTAGCATCCGTCAGATCAAGTCCATTGTACAATATATTTCCGTCTGCGTCCACGGTAAATGGCGCATTGTCAACATTATAACCGCCAAACAAATACTTGTCACTGGCCTGCCCATTGGCGATCGCAAGCACCTGATCCCTTAACTGTCCAATATAAGCTGCGATCGCGCCCTTATCTTCCGATGTGAGTTCGTCATTTGCAGCCTGCAGTGTAGATTCGTAAGCGGATTGGATTACCTGATTCATCTGGTATACCGAAGTATCCGTCTGATTGAGCCACGTCAGAGCTGAATCGAGAACCGACTGATACTGTGAGTTCCGTTCAAGCTTAACATTACAACTCATAATTGAAATGAGCCCTACCGGATCATCCGAGAGTGAATTGATCGCCTTACCCGTCGTGACTTGCTCCTGATAATCCGTCATACGGGTCAGGTTGCTGTTCAGACTGCTCAGGTAGTTATTCATCATCATGTTATTGGTGATGCGCATAATTTGCCTCCTGTGGCTACAGGCCTACTCTGCCCGTTCGGTTTATCAATACATCCAACGCCTCATCAATTGCAGTCAGTGTACGCGAGGCAGCCGCATAAGCATACTGGTAGGAGATGAGGTTAATCACTTCTTCATCGATTGAAACGCCGGATATGGACTCCTTGCGCGTTTCAAGGTTATTCACAATGCTCGTCTGGCTTTCTGCTGTTTCCTGAGCACCCGCGCTTGCAATACCTACCTGAACAACAAAGCTCTTCAGGAAGTTATCAAAGTTCCCGACGGTACCCAGTTTTGTGCTGGATGTCAGTGCATATAGCTTTAATGCGTTTTCATTATTGCCAGTCTGAGTATCGGATGCTGTTAAATCCACTACTGCTCCAGAAGCCGCAATGTTGTTTACATTCTCCAGCACTTCATCAGACAGGGCGAAGTTGCCCGCGGTAATCGCTGAATATCCGCCTGCAGGTACTTTAAAAAAGTCGACTCCTGTCTGTGATGTGCCCCCGCTGTATGGGATTGTATACCCTGCGTTATGTACGGTGTTAAACTCCTCCGCAAGGCTTTGAGCCAAAGTGTTGAGATTACTCAGCATATAGGGTATTCCCATATTGTCCGCACTGTTGCCGTCCCGAAGATCCTTATACGCCTGCAGTTTGCCGCTGCTGTATTGGAACTCATCCGTAGTTCCTTCCAGATAAATGGAATAGAACCCCGGTTCGCCTGATACCACACCGGTCTGGTCGGCAACTGCTTCCAATTTGGTTACGGAGGTATGGCTGACTAGGTTGACACCTTCCACCGAAACAGTCAGCTTTCCCTTTGCGTCCTCTGAATAATCTATATTTACAAGCTGCGAAAGCTCGTCCAGCAACGTATTACGCTTGTCACGCAGCTCGTTTGCCTTCTGACCATTCAGCTCATACGCGTATATTTCTTCGTTATAGCTTGCAATGCTGTCAGTCAGATCGTTGATCTTGTCTACAGTTGTACCCATAGCCGTATTATATGAATTCTGCAGATCCGTCAACTGATCTGCGTAATAATTGAGCGTCTCACACAGCTTGATACCGTTCTGTTGCAGGTTGGTGCGAATTTCAGTGTTGCCCGGATTGGTCGTCAGACTGCTGAGGCTATCATAAAAGTCCGCCAACGCTGCAGAAATTGTTCCACTCTCCGAAGTTTCGTTCATTATGGATTCAATAAATTCGAGTTCCTCAGAACGTGTACCCCATTGCCCTAAGGCCGCGTATTCATCACGCAGCTGACGGTCCACATAATCGCTTCTGACCTGGTCAATAAACGACACTTCTGCGCCGCCTCCAATCGTCACCGTTCCGGCGAAACGATTCTTGGTGTCGGGATAAATGGAATCAATAACCAGACGCTGGCGCGTATAGCCTTCTGTACTTGCATTCGATATATTATTGCCCGTCAGGGTGATCGCCTGCTGGCTGACCGTTAGACCCCGTCTGGCAATTTCCAATCCGTAAAAAATCCCCGACATAGTTACCGCCTTTAAACCGTTTGATCCACCAGGCTCGGACGTACAGCACAGCCTTCTTCCATGCGTCCGGAACCGGAATAGATATTCAGCGTGTCCTGTGTGCCAGTCATCAGGTTTATACAGTACGATGCATACTGCAGCTGCGCATCGATTAGCATCTTGTTGATTGTGCCCGCACGGCGCAGCTTCATGGCCGTGTGCTCAAGTTCCTGCGCAAGGTCCTTAAGCTCTTCTCTAAGACCGACAGGTGCAGCTTCGATTATGTCCTTAACCCGTTTCTTTGCTGCCGGAAGCCCTAAGATTTCACGAATATCAGTGAACGATTTTTCCTTCTCGGTTTCCAGCTTTTTAATCTCAGCAAGCGCTGCCTTCTGCTTTTCAACAATTTCAGAAAGAGAATTGACCTCGTTTTTCATCACTGCTTCCTTCTCTTCCTGCGACAACACAAGCAGCCCGTCGTAAAGCTCTATCTCTTTCTTGAATATATCCTTTAAATAAAAGAAATGCTCCAAGCAGTCCACCCCTTTCTCAGAGCCTTACTTTCCGAAGATTTTTCGTGCCACATCTTCACCAGAAACGGAATAAGTCCCATCTGCTACCTTGCGCGAGACCTCTTCCAGACGGCTCTGCCGTTCAGGCGACTGCGTCTCCATTGCCTCTTTTGCTGCTTTAAAAGCAGCGGAGAAGGTTTTGGCTTCGCTGGTCAATTCCGCTTTATCCACCGATGATGCCGGGTTCTCTGTCTCAGTCTTTCCCCGGATACGCCCGTATTGGTTTAAAAGCTCTTTAGGCGAGATCGAATCGATTCTCATCTATATCACCTCATAAAGTGTTTACTCTCGATAATTAACGTGCATCCTCGCCGCAGCATTCCTTTGCGGCTCCACTTTTCCATCTGACTTAAACGAGTTGCTCAACATCTCTTCCAATTGAGCTTGACAATCCAGACAATACCGTCCACTTGGTATGGGTGCTCCGCACTTTTCGCACTCGAGAAAGTTGCCCATGCCGCTGACCGAAAGCCTTCCCTCACGCAGGAACCCCAACACGATGTTCTCCGGTACGCCAGTCGCCTTCGCCGTTTCAAAAAGATTGGAATCCGGATGATCGTAAAGGTAGTTCTTTACGGTGATAAAGTACGTATCCATCAACTCTGCGCACTCGGGGCACATAATTGATCCAAATGATTGGAACAATCGTCTGCAATTCCGGCACTGTTTAACAGTTGTATTCATATCCCTGTACTCCCTTACCGGATATTGTTCGTTTCTGAGGCCATATTATCCCAGGTCGTAAGCACCTTACCTGCTAATGAGTACGCCCGTTGCGTGCGGATCAGTTTGGTCAGTTCCAGACTGACATCCACATTGGACGATTCGAGATAGCCCTGTCTCACCGTTGCTTTGCTTGCAATGGCATCGCCGGATGCAACTGTTGCCGCGTAGCAGCCCTTGCCCATCTGGGCTAGCCCGTCTTTATTGACGAAGGTAGCGATGCCCAGTTTCGCCGCTGTACCATTGCCGAAATCCAGCATGCCATCCGACGAAACGGATATGCCATTCGCGTCTTCAGGTAGCATGATCCTGTTCCCGTCCGAGTCGAGTACATAATACCCTTCCGATGTAGTCAGATAGCGTCCGGTCGCTTCCACCGAGACCGTAAATGCCCCACTGCGTGTATATTGTACTTCTCCAGCACTGTTCTGCACCGTAAAAAAGCCGTCGCCTTCGATACAAAAATCAAGTGTTTCGCCTGTCGCAACCGGAGTACCTGCGGTAAAATCACGATAGGCTGTAGCAACCAACACGCCGCTGCCCTGCTGCAAATTCGCGGTGCTCGTCGTATCCGCGGGGTTGATCATATGCGTATAGAGCGCATCCTTAAAGCCTGTACTCTGTGATTTGTAGCCCGTTGTGCTTACGTTGGCAAGGTTGGACGCAATGGTGTCCAGCCGTTGCTGCTGTGCCTGAAGGCCATGTTTCGCGGTATAAATGGATTGCATGGATTACCCTACCCTTCCAACTTCATTTACGGTTTTGGAGAGCGACTCGTCCACCATTCCCAGAACACGCTGATTGATTGTATAGGCGTTCGATACAGCCATAATACGGGTCATCTCCTGTGCGATATCAACATTGGCACCTTCGAGCGAACCCTGTACGACAGCGGTGCCAGCCGAAGCCTGAGCCTGCCCGCCCGATGAATAATACAGGTTGTCTCCCTCTTTTCTAAGTACTGAAGGGTCCTGAAACTCCGCAATTCGGAACTTGTCGGTCAGCGTATCGTTGACATAAATGTTGCCCTGAGTGTCCACCGTAAAATCATCTCCGCCCACATAGATCCTTCCATTTTGCCCCTGCACATAGAACCCGTCGCTGTTGACGAGATATCCGGCGCTGGTCACCGAGAAGCTGCCGTTGCGCGTATAGCGGTCACCATCCGGGGTGGATACCACAAAAAAACCATCCCCTTCAAGCGCAAAGTCGCAGGAGCGCCCGGTTTCTTCAACGTTGCCTTGTTTAAACGAAGTATATACTTCCTCAATATGCGTACCGGTACCTAAAGCGCCCACAGTTTTGGTTGTACTTATGATATCTGGATCATTCATCCTATCTATCATCATATCTGCAAAGGTGCTGGAAATCAAGCCGTCAGATTTGTATGCAGTTGTATCAGCATTGGTAAGGTTATTCGCCAGCACATCCATTCGGTCTCTTTGAACCAGCATCCCCGTCCCCGCGGTATAAAAGCACCTCAGCATAACAACATTCCTTTACATTGATTAAATACTCTCAATTGTTATATCGTTATCAAAGCCGGTTTTCTTTAGTTCTGTTCGGCTTGGGAATTTATTTTTTTTATTTCCATCATAAGGGATATTTCTCGCTGAGATTTGCCAAGCGCCTTTGCAATTTGAGCCCTGTCCATACCCTGCGCCATATACTCTGAGATTTTATCTTCTGTCTTCGGCTTAGGAGTTGCACGCTTGCCGGCCTTCTGCGGCTTTGCGGCCTGAACTGCAGTGCTTCTGTCATCTTCTTCCTTTTTGTCAGGTCCTGCACTCGCTTTTGTTTCATTTTCTTTAGCTATTTTATCTTCACAGGCAGAATTAGCGGCAAGATTAGCTGCTTCCGGCAGTACTTCTTGCATAACATCAACAGGCTGCATTTGGCCTAATTTTTTGATGATCGCTTCGGCCTCTTTTAAACGGTCATCGATAGCGGTCTTGGCCTCTTCCGCATATTCTTCAAATCCACCCAACATATCTTCAACATTCTGATAGAGCCGGAAAAGCTGACGCTCCTTTTCATCTCCGCCCTCTTTTGTATGCTTGCGGCGCATAACTCTGCCAAAAAACCATATCGCCGTACAGACCAGCAAAAAGACGTAAGTCGCAAAAAGATAGTACGTAATATCCATCCTGAATTCCTCTCCAATTATATCGCGTAGGCAACATCCATCTTTGAACGCAGTAGCATGACCGCTTTGGAATGGATCTGCGACGCGCGTGATTCCGTTACTCCCAGCACCTGTGCGATCTCTTTAAGTGTCATTTCTTCATAATAATATAGCGTTATCACCAGACGCTCTCTTTCAGAGAGGCTCTCTATCAGGCTTCCGAGTATCTTGATCATCTCTGCGCGTTCCACCTCTTCTTCCATGGGTTCATCATTGGAAGCGCTCTCGCGAAGATGATCATCCTGAACCATCTCTTCAAAATACAGTATATTGAACATGTGCGATTTTTCCATCGTCTTTTGCACTTCCTCTTCTTCCAGTCCCAAGTATTCAGCGATCTCTTCGTCGGACGGCATCCTGTGATGTTTATTCTCCAGTTCACTGCAGGCATTGCTGATCGTTTTGATTTTGCGGCGCAGGCTGGATGGCGCCCAGTCCTGCTTACGGATATTATCAATGATCTCGCCTTTGATTCGCATTGCGGCATAGTACTCGAATTTTACCTTTTTGGATGCATCATATTTTTCGATGGCGTCCATTAAGCCGAGTACACCGCATGACAGCATGTCATCATACGAACTGTAACCTTTATAGGTTGGTATCATACGCAATACGATGCTTTTTACCTGCCCGATATAAAGCATGACCAGTTCATTTTTGACTTCGATGGATCGCTCCTTAAAATATTTATCCCAAAGTCTCTGAGCGTCGATTTCTTTACCCATTGATATCCACCCCCGCTTTACAGCTGTCAATTATCATCTTCATCATCTTTGCGTTTTAACGTCTGCTGTTTAAATATATAGCGTCTGAGAAACCGCTGATCCTGCTCCTCCTGATCAGAGAAAAGCAGCACGCATTCATTCGGATCTGTCGATCTCAGCGCATTATGGCTGCGAAGTACCACTGCCTGCTGTGTGATGGTCTGAGTCGGGGTCAGCTTGATCTCCATCGTGACCGGCGTCCCATCTGCAATTGTCGAAAAGCAGCTGATCGCTATAGCCTTCTCCGAAAGATTAATGCTCTTGCCGCGCCAGCGCTTGGCGTCTTCTCCGTTGTTTTTCTCTGCTTCATACAGCGTTACATCCAGCACGACCGGCAGACGGTAGTACTGTCTGCGCTGTATCCGCTCGATATCGGAAATGCGCTCGACCCGACAAAGAACGAGATCCTCCTTCCGAAATGATTCTGACATTTTCGCACGAAAGCTGAAGCAGCCTGTCGGGCGGTAAAAGGTAAACGTGACCTCTTCTTCCTCCGACCGAACGGGCACTCCTTTGATAGTAGGCTGCATTACGAGAAATTCAGTATCAGAAATAACTTCCTGCAGTTTCGTGCGCACGGCTACCTTTCCGATGCTCAATTCAAGAATCTCACCTAATTTTAATAATTCATTGGTTCGCACAATTCTTACCCCGAATATATCGTATTCTTAGTCAGGAAGCGTTCCCAGAAGCCCCTGAAGCCTGATCTCTCGTTTGCCCCGGTTGGTGTTTCAACCATTTTAGATACAATGCTGTCGATATTGGTTGAAGCCAAGCAATGAGGGAAACTTACCAATATCGGCACCTGCATACGCACAGCCTTCTGCATATTGATGTCGCGGATGATGTATCCCAACTTATCGATCCGCACGTTGACGTTTTTCTGCGCGATCCGTGCAATGCAATCCATTACTGTCGCCGCTTCGCCGGCGCTGTCCGCTTTATTAATCAGGAGGCGCATGCGCGCGCTTCCTTTTTCGCCCACAATCTTGATCAATGCATATGCATCTACGATGGCAGTCGGCTCCGGTGTCGTTACCAGCAGGGTTTCATTGCTGGCGTAGATCAGGCGCAGCATGTTATCAGACGCGCCCGCTCCTGTATCGAAAATGATCGTGTCCGCTACATCTTCCAGTTGCTTTAAATTGTTGACGATGCGCATCAGCTGCCCGCCGTCGAGCTGAGTCATTTCGTATACTCCCGAACCTCCCGAAATGAACTGTACGCCTTCGAGACCCGGCTCGATGATGTCCCGAATGTCCATATCCCGCTGAATCACATCCATCAAATCGTGGCGGGTACTGACGCCTAGCATCACATCGATGTTGGAAAAGCCAAAATCCGTATCAATGATCAGTACGCGGCGCCCTTTACGGCTCATCGCAATCGCTATGTTCAGCGCTACGCTGGACTTCCCCACTCCACCTTTTCCGCTCGCGACAGTGATGACCTGCGTCGGTTTACTGTTGCTTTCAGTCGCTATTCTGCGAAGTTCGCTTGCCTGGTCAGTCATAGCAGATCACCTCCTCGCCTATAATGTTGCGGACCAACCATTTTGTATTGGCCTCGCGGATATCTTCCGGTACATTCTGGCCCACCGTCACGTAGGTGAGCCGCTTCTTAGAATAATCGGCAATGTTGAGTATATTGCCCCAAGCATCCGTTTCGTCAAGTTTGGTTATGATGAGTTTATAGTCATCCAGGAAAGAGTAATGTTGGATTACATCCCGGCAGGTTTTTGCTCCAGTGATGACACTCACCACCAGAAAGACTTCATCCGCCTGAGCCGCCTCCACCAACTGCTTTAACTCCTGTTGGCTGGCGTCGTCCCGTATGTTCTTCCCGGCAGTGTCGATCAGCACCACATCCTTGTCCGATAGCGTTTCAAGTGCCTGCCCCAGCTCTTCGGCGTTGTACGCCATCAGCAGCGGGATGTCCATAATCTCCGCATAAAGACGAATGTGTTCCATCGCGCCGACACGATAGGTATCCGTATTGATCAGTCCGACGCTCAGGTTTTCTTTAAACTTTAGCGTACCCGCCAGCTTTGCAAGCGTAGTGGTCTTTCCCGCACCGGTCGGCCCCATGAATATCAGTACATTTCGCTCAAACTTCTTCAGCTTCAGCGGTACTGATTCTCCCAGTCTATCGCATACCAGCTGTTGGCCAACCGCATTCACATCCACGCCTCGCCGACTCTTTATACCTTGTGCTTGATCGGCAATCTCTCTGCACAGCTCTTCTTGCACATCATGCTGACGCAGCTGGCTGTACAGGCTTTGCACATCGTCGGTGAAATCCGGCGGTGCTTCTTTGTCCACAGTGCGTATTTTATTGGTAAAGTCCTGCATAACTGAGCGGAGCTCCCTGATCTGCCGGTCCAGCATCTTAACCTGTATGTTTTCGGTAGCTTCTGCTGCCTGCTGAGGATTATTTTCAGCAGTGTTTTGTACCGCTTCCTGCGGCGCTGCCTTTTTTACTTCCAGCTTTTTGGTTTCCGGCTTTCCTGTCTGGTTGGGCTCGTACGCGGCAACAACTTCAACCATTTTCTTTTTAAACAGTCCGGTTAAGCCTTTGCAGCGTACGCTCTTGCTCTCAATGATCACCGCATCCGGCCCAAACTCCCTGTTGATCTTTCGGATTGCCTCCTGCATATCGTTTGCGACAAATCTTTTTATGAACATGCTATAAGCTCACCACCCAATCCGAAGTAATTTGCACGTCCTGCTCAAGTTCGTTGTAAGAGAGCACCACCAGGTCCGGATAAACCTGTGCAGACAGGCCCTTGATATGCCGGCGTATCTGCGGCGAAGTAATAATCATTGGTGTGACCCCAAGGCTTAGCGCGTTTTCTATGGCTTTTTTCAGATTGCCCAGCAGCTTTTGAATCTGTGTCGGTTCCAATGCAGGATTTATGCCTTGCTCCGACTGGCGGATACTCGCCGAAACGGCTTTCTCCACATCCGGGCTGAGGGTGATTACACGAGCTTTGCCGTCCGGTATAAAGCTCTTGGTGATTGCACGGCGCAACTTCTGGCGTACCTGCTCCGTCAAAATGTCGGCGTCCTTGGTGATTACGCCATAGTCGGCCATAATTTCCAGTATGGAACCGATATCGCGGATTGATATGTTTTCCCGCAGCAGGTTGGACAGCACCTTTTGCACCTCGCCGACCGAAAACAGCTTGGGCACAACCTCGTCGACCAGCGCAGGCTGCTGCTTCTTTAAGTTGTCGAGTATCGTCTGCACCTGCTGACGGCCCAGCAGTTCGTCCGCATGCCGTTTGATTATCTCCATGAGATGCGTGGAAATCACGGATGGTACGTCGATCGTCGTGTAGCCCCTGAGCTCCGCCTTCTCGCGGTTCGCCGCCGATATCCACAGCGCAGGCAGCCCGAACGCAGGCTCCACGGTTTCGATACCGTCGATAGGGTCATCCACGTCATCCGGTTTGAGTGCAAGGTAATGGTCCGGCATAACCTCACCCCGCGCCACCTCAAGCCCTTTGATCTTAATCACATATTGCTTGGTGCCGAGCTGTACGTTGTCACGCAGCCGCACGATCGGCACGATGATGCCGAGATCGAGCGCGCACTGTCGCCGGATCATCACGATGCGATCCAGCAGATCTCCACCCTGCGAGGCATCCACGAGTGATATCAGTCCATAACCGAATTCCATCTCGATGAGGTCCACGTGCAGCAGTGACGTTACGCTCTCGGGCTTGCGTTTTTCCGCGGCAGTCGCTTCCGCAGTATCACGCACCTCTTCCGCTTCCTTCTTCTTGGTGCGCCGCGAACGGAAATACCCTAGCAGCGGCAATCCGATTGCAACCATCAGAATCGGGATTGTAGGCAGCCCAGGAATAAAGCTGATCATGGCCAGCATGCCGCCCAGAATATAGAACACGATCGGCTGGCTTAGCATTTGACGGGAAACATCCTGACCGAAGCTGTCCTTGGTAGCGGCACGCGTTACGATGATGCCCGTTGCGGTGGAAATGAGCAGCGCGGGCAGCTGGCTGCAAAGGCCGTCGCCCACTGTCGCCAGCGTATACGTCTGGATGACATCGTTAAAGCTCGCACCTGTCCCGCCCAGCAGGCCCACCAATATGCCGCCGATGATGTTGATCAGCGTAATGACGATGCCCACGATTGCGTCGCCCTTGACGAACTTGGATGCGCCGTCCATCGCACCGTAGAAATCGGCTTCGCGCTGGATATCCTGCCGGCGCTCGCGCGCCTGCGATTCATTGATGAGGCCTGAGCTTAAGTCCGCATCGATCGCCATCTGTTTACCGGGCATGGCGTCCAACGTGAACCTCGCGGCAACCTCGGCCACGCGCTCAGCGCCCTTGGTGATTACGATGAACTGCACGACCACAATGATCAGAAATATTACCAGGCCAACGACAAGGTTCTGGCCCACAACAAAGGTTCCGAAAGCCTTAATCACGCTGCCTGCGTTGCCGCCGTTTCCGAGAATCAGCCGCGTAGACGAAATGTTGAGCGACAAGCGGAACAGCGTGGTAATCAGCAGCATCGTAGGATACGTGGAAAAATCCAGCGTCTTCTTCGTATACAGCGTAATCAGCAGGATCAGCAGTGATGCCGAAATATTGATAATAAGGAAAAAGTCCATCAGAAATGTGGGCAGTGGAATGATGATCAGCAGCACGATGCCTAATACGATCACTGCAATCGCTATGTCTGAAACCTTTACCTTCAAAGCCTATCTCCCCATCTTTCTCTTCATTCGGTACACATATGCCAGTATTTCGGCTACAGCTTTATACATATCCTCTGGCACCTCGTCCCCTACTTCACAGAAGAAGTACAGCGCCTGTGCCACGGGCTTGTTTTCCACGATCTCGACATTCAGTTCACGGGCCTTCTCCTTGATCTTCTGTGCCAGAAAATCCTGGCCCTTGGCAATGATCACCGGCGCTTTGTTTTTCTGCTCCTTGTAAGACAGCGCTACCGCGTAATGCGTCGGGTTCGTGATGACCACATCCGCGTCCTTCACCGCCTGGACCATGCGCATCCGGCTCATCTGCCGCTGTTTTTGCGCAATACGGCTTTTGGTCTGTGGGTTACCCTCGGTCTGCTTAAATTCCTCACGGATTTCCTGCTTGGTCATCATGAGGTCCTTATTGTATTTCCACCGCTGGTACATATAGTCAAACGGTGCAAATATCGCAAACGCGATTCCCAGCTTGAATGCCACAGACAGCAGAATGTTCAGCGCGGCTGGGATTGAGTATTTCAGGTCTTCACCCATCAGCGGCGGAAATGATGCGATCCGCTTCTGATACTCGCTATAAGCCACCCAAGCCAGCAGAACGATCTTGATCAGGGATTTCAGCAGATCAATCAACGTATTTTTGGAAAAGATCCGCTTGAAGCCTGATATCATGCTGATCTTCTCCATCTTGGGCGAAATCGCCTTGCTCGAAAAGTTGAACCCCACCTGCACGATGTTGAATACCACGCCACAGAGCAGCGCTGCAATCAATACCGGCAATACGATCTTCAAAAACGTTAGGATCATATTGCCAAGGACATTGGCCGCTGCCGCAGCATCCACCGTATCCGGAACATCTGCCGTAAAGAACGACCGCATCATCCGCTGGATGTTCTGGGAGATGCTGTCCCCGAATATCGCAAGCACCCCAAACATCACGAGCAGTGAGAAAGCCGAAATCACCTCAACGCTTTTGAATATCTGCCCTTTTTCCCGGGCCTCCCGCTTTCGTTTTGGTGTGGCTTTTTCTGTCTTTTCACCGGACTGCTGTGCGCTCATGCCGCAAATCCCCGCATCATGGTGTTGATCGACTCAAACATGCGGTCAAAAATCGCGTCGGTGAAGTTCACATAGACCGGCAGCACCAGCAGCAGCATCAGGAACCCCAGCGCTACCTTTATCGGAATCCCCACCACAAATATGTTGATCTGCGGCACTGCGCGGGTGATGAACCCCAGCGCCAGCTCGCCCATGAGCCCTGACATGATGAGCGGAAGCGCCACGTGCACTGCCAGCAGAAACGCGAGTGCGAACACCTCCAGCGCAGTCATCCCGATGTGCGGGTTCAGCGTCACCGTACCAACCGGTATCTGCGTGAACGTGCTGTTCAGGATGTAGATCAGCTTCAGATGCCCATTGACGCCGAAAAACGTAATGAGCAACACGATGCTGAGCAGGTTGCCCGTGATGGGTACGCTGGTCTGGTTCTGAACATCGAGCACGTTGACCATGCCGAAACCCATCTGCATGTCGATGTAATGCCCGGCAATCTCCACCAGCGCAAAGAACAAGGTCACCACAAAGCCGAGCGCGAGTCCAAAAAGCAGTTCCATAAGACACAGCAGCGCAAATCCGGCCATATTATCGTATTGCGGTTGCGGTGCAAGCGCGTTGGCCGCAAACATCACATACGTCAGCACGATGCAAAGACAAACCTTGATCAGCCTCGGCATCGTCTTCCGGCCAAAGATCGGCGAGGCCAGAATCAGCGCCGATACCCGGATAAACATCAGTATAAATAAGTCCAGCCTCAGGCTGATGTTGTCCAGTATCGCTCCCATATCATTTGATCATCGTGTTCGCGTAATCGAACATTCTCGTCGTAAACTCCGTCAGGTTTGTAATGATAAAGCCTGCGGTCAACAGCAGCGTCAGCAGGATCGCCACGATCTTCGGCACAAAGGACAGCGTCTGCTCGTTGATCTGCGTGGTTGCCTGAAAAATCGATATGATGAGTCCGACCACCATCGCCACGATCAGCATTGGCCCCGCAACGGTCAATATGGTGGTGATAGCATCCTGCATGACGGTGATAACCTGAGACTGTTCCATGGTGCGCCCTTCCTTAGTTTGATGGGATCAACGGAGACTTTCTGCTATCCAAAGCTCCCCATCAGCGTTTTTACCGTCAGCATCCAGCCGTCCACAAGCACGAACAGCAACAGCTTAAAAGGCAGCGAAATGACTGTGGGCGGCAGCATCATCATGCCCATCGACATCAGCACACTGGCTACAACCATATCGATTACGAGAAACGGTATATAGAGGAAGAAGCCGATCTGGAAACCGCGTTTGATCTCGCTTGTCATAAATGCCGGGATCAGAACGGTGTTCGGCACATCATCCACCGACTTTATTTCTTCTGCCTTGTCAGATATGGATACGAAATACGAGAGGTCCTTTTCGTACGTCTGCTCCAACATGAACTCCCGCACCGGCACCATGGCGCGGTCGAGTGCTTCTTCCTCGGTTATCTGCTCCTGTACATACGGCTGATACGCCACCTCGTTGATTTCGCCGATCACAGGCGACATCACAAAAAGCGTAAGGAACAGCGCAAGCCCGATCAACACCTGATTCGGCGGCATGTTCTGCAGGCCGAGTCCGTTGCGCACCAGCGACAGCACAATGATGATCCGTGGGAAGCAGGTGAGCATGATGAGGATAGACGGCAAAATTGCCAGCACGGTAATCAGAAGGAATATCTTCACCGTCTCCGACCGGCTACCGGTCAGTTCATCCAGTGCGCTGGTGTTATTGTCCGCCGAAACGCTCGGGCTTGTTCCGTTATCAGCCGATCCTGAGTCGGATGAAATGGCTGCGCAGCTGGAAAGCAGTACCAGCAGCGCGGCGATTAAAACGACAAGAAGAAACTTTTTCATCGTCCCTCCTTATCATAGTTGTCCGCCTGATTTTTTCTTTTCTGAATCGCCTCATCCATGCGGTTAAGGTAGTCTTCTTCCTTAGGCCAACTGGTCTTCTTTGCTTCCGCGCGTGCCTTATTGAGGTTGGCCGGAGCATTTTTCATGTTAATCAGAAAATCACGCACAGATGAAGCAAACCCAAGCGGAGCGCTCGCACTTTCTGTGTTTTTCTGGTTCTGCAGTGCAGCCCCGTCAATATCGCCCAGCACATTGATAGCCTGATTGGTGACGCCGATCAGCAGGTTTCTGTCGCCCACTTCGATCAGTACAATATGCTTGTCCTTGCCCAGCGCCATGCGGTCAACCATACGCATTTGTTGGCTCTTGGCTTTGCTGCCTTTTTTAGAAATGAATTTAGTGGCCCAGTAAGCGGCCACGATGACGGCAATCATTACAAAGATATATAAAAGCGTCGTCCAGAAATCCATAGCGTCTCCTTTGTCTGCCTTTATATACCCGATATGAAATTTTGCGAAACAAGAATTTTAGACTATTATGTCCTTTTTGTACGAAAACAAGAGTCCTTAATCCAGGACCCTCGTCTGGGATTGTGAAAAGTATAAAGTCAAGTCTTTCAGGTAATCCCCCGGTCTGCCGTTATACCTGCATCTCGGTGATCTTGTTGTAGGCTTCTATTACACGGTTGCGAACTTCGACAGCGAGGCTCACCGCAATTTCAGCTTTCTGTGCCGAAATCAACGCCGAATGAATATCATCTGACTCGCCGGTCAACAGTGCGTTGTTTGCAGTTTCTGCTTCCGCTTCGGTTGTCTGCATATTATCGATCGCGTCGCTGAGAATATTCGAAAAGCTGCTCGTGCTTTCCTTGCTCTGCCCAACGCCGCTGATTTGTTGTGCGTTTGAAATGACGCTGCTGATATTGTTAACCATATCGTTCCTTTCCGACGCGGGCTCAGCCGCCGATCTCCAGCGCTTTCGCTGCCATGCTCTTGGTCGCGTTAAGCGCGGTGACGTTCGCTTCGTATGACCTCGTTGCGCTCATCATGTCGATGATTTCTTCAACTTCGTCCACGTTGGGCATTTGTACATACCCGTCTGCGTTGGCCAGCGGATTATCGGGATCGTATTCCAGCTCGAAGTCCGACTGATCCTCCATGATCTGGGTAACCTTTACGCCCTTCCCCATCGCATCACCCAATACTGATGAAAACGAAGTGCGTTCGCCCAGCACGCAAACTTTCCTGCGGTACGGTTCTCCGCTGTCCGTTACAGTCGTATCCGCATTTGCAATGTTCTCGCTGATCACATCCATGCGAAGCCGCTGCGCGGTCAACGCGGAACCGCTGATATCAATTGAAGATAAGAAACCCATACAACCTCCTCTGCTATCCGCTGATCACTGTTTTCAGCTTGTCGAACTCGCTGTTGACTTGCTGAACGAGCACGTTATACCAAAGCGTATTCTTTGCCAGCTCAGTGCTTTCATAATCGATGTCCACATTGTTGCCGTCAGACCGGTATTCCGTGTTTGTGTTCTCTACCACCTTCGGCGTTATCTGTTCCGCAGAACCGCCGGCGAACTGATAATGCTCCGGACGCGTGGTTTTCGCGGTGAAGCTGTGTTCATCCGCCTCCAACGCAGCTTTCATTTCGGACTCAAAATCTACGGTCGAACTTTTGAAGTTCGCCGTATCCACATTGGCGATGTTGTTCGTGATCACTTGGTTACGCGTCCAGGCCGCATCCAAGCCCCGCTGCAGCACGTTTACACTGCTGAAAAGATCGTTAAACATATGCTCCTCTTATTGCTGTTTGAACTGTTCCCAGTACTCCAGCACTTTGCTTACATATCCACGAACGCCTGACGAAATGCGGGCGTATTGCTCCGGGTCATCAGCATCGGTAATGCCCAGAGAAGCGATCCTGCCCTGCCCGGTGTTATAAGCCGCCAACGCCAGACGCACATCGCCGAAGCGGTTCAGCAGCTTCTTCAGGTATCCCGCGCCGCCCATCACGTTATCCCGGGCGTCAAACGGGTCCTCTACCCCCATCTCCTGAGCCGTACCCGGCATCAGTTGCATCAGTCCCTGCGCGCCGCAGCCTGATACCGCGTTGGTGCGGAAGGATGATTCCACCTGAATGACCGCCCGGATGAGATCCTCATCCACTCCTGTGGCACGGGATGCGTATTCGACCGCTGCTTCGATCTCATCGGTAGATTGGCTTGTGGCCAATTTTGAGGCAGTGGCCTCCGTTCCGACAGTCGTTATTGTGATCGTCGTACCGGATTCTACTGACAGGCGCTGTTCCATTGCACTCAGCATACTCGAGAACGAGCCCGGGTTGGAGCCTAGTTTGGCAGCGCTCGACTGCGCTACATTATAGAACCCTGCCAGTTTAGACTGGTAAATTGATTCGATGCTCAACATATTAGGTATATCGGCGATATTATACAAAAACTTTAATTTTTATTTTTTGAACCTGAAACCGTATCATACCAGGCATAAACGTGAGCAGCAATTCCTTCAATCGGCAGCTCCACATCCACTGCGCCGATACTCGCCGCAACTGCCGGCATGCCGTAAACCACGCACGTTTGTTTGTCCTGTCCGATGGTTTGAGCGCCGGCCTTTTTCATTTCGAGAAGCCCTTTGGCTCCATCGCTGCCCATGCCTGTCAGTATGATACCCAGGCTTTGTAATCCTTTGATGCGCGCGATCGACAGGAAAAGCTGATCCACAGACGGGCAATGCCCACTTACCTTTTCACCTTCGCGGCATTCCACGACCATACCGTTACCGCGACGCACAACGGTCATGTGCAGTCCGCCAGCCGCGATCAATACACGGCCAGGTTTCACTTCATCGCCGTCCTGCGCCTCCTTGACTTCCATCGCACAGGTATTGTTCAGCCTTTCCGCATACAAACGGGTAAACACAGGCGGCATATGCTGTACAACCACGATACCCGGCAGGTCGTTGCCCAAACCTTTAAGAATCGTGAGCGTTGCCTCAGTTCCCCCGGTTGATGCACCGATAGCGATAATCTCTTTACCACTAATGCTGCCTGCTGCCTGTTTTGTGATGATATCACGCGCCGCACTGTATTTGTGCTGCCCCACCTTGGCAATCGATGCGATTTTAAGCTTAACCGAGAGTTCGGAAACAAACTGCTTCCGCTCCAGCTCGCTTTTAAGTTCAGATTTGGTGATAAAGTCCACCGCACCCGCATTCAACGCATCAAAAACGCGCCCGCTGACCGCGCTGACCACTACAACAGGCAGCGGATACTGAGGCATCAGCTTTCGCAAAAATTCTATGCCATCCATACCCGGCATTTGAATGTCAAGAGTCATGACATCAGGCGCCAGCTCAATAATTTTGTCCCGGGCTTCAAACGCGCTGGCAGCTTTACCCACCACTTCGATGCCTGTGTCCTCGGAAAGCTTTGAAGAGATGAATTCTCGCATAAAAAGGGAATCGTCTACGACAAGCACACGGATTTTTTTTGATGCCATAGGCTACACCACCTTTTTATATATCGAGGGCGCAATGAACTTAAATCCCGACTCGTTCTTATCCAGTGACTCCGAATGCCCGATGAATAGATATCCGCCATTTGCGGTGGCTTCGTAAAACTTCGAGATCAATTTCTTTTTGGTCTCTTCCGCAAAGTAAATCATTACGTTCCGGCAAAATATCACATGAAATTTCTTTTTAAAGGGAAATTCTTCCTCAATCAGATTGAATCTGCGGTATACAACTTCCTTTTTGAGCGACTCGCTCACCGCCCATTCATGGTTTTGCATCTTACTGAAGTAAGAAAGCTTCCATGCGGCAGGCATGCTTTTGAGGGAATCGTCTGGATACACCCCTTTTTTAGCGCCATTCAGCGCCTTTTCGGAGATGTCTGTCGCCAGTATTTTAGCGTCCCAAGACAGACCGCGTTCAGCCTGAAAATCCGAGAGGATCATCGCGAGCGTATATGGTTCCTGCCCGGTTGAGCAGCCGGCACTCCACGTACGAAAATCCCCATCCCTGATGCCCGGGGCCATCTCAGTCAGCACCTGATCCCGGAAATAGCGGAAATGATCCCATTCCCGCATGAAATATGAATAGTTCGTCGTCAGCAGGTTGAGTATCTGTCCGATCTCCTGACCAGTGCTGTCGCCGAACGCATAATCCAAATAGGTTGTATAATCTGCGAATCCGTTTCTTACCAAATAGTTGTTCAACCGGCTTTCTATAAGCGTCCTCTTTTTTGTCAGATTTACGCCGAAATTGTTCTCTAAATATGCGGTCAGCCGGACAAACTGTTCGTCATCTATGCTTAGCATCGTTCACCTGTCGCCAGACGGGAAAGGAGCGCCTGCTGGCGCTCTGTCCCTTCCGGCAGTATTTTTTAATATTTTCCAAAGTCGCTGTCGTTTAAGACAATTGTAGGCACTGCTCGGTCCGTCTCACTCACGGCAGTTTTTACGGTTTTTACAGCTGCTGCAGGGCTATCATTGAGTTTTGCTGCAGCTCTGAGCTTGAAGTTACCGATCATGCTCTTCAGCAGTTCTGCCTGACTCGACAGTTCTTCGCTGGCTGCCGCACCTTCCTCTGCGGTCGCAGAGTTAGTCTGCACGACCTGTGAAAGCTGTTCGATCCCTCTGTTGATCTGAGTGATTGCCGCAGCCTGTTCACCCGTCGCTACGGAGATATTACCCAGCAACTCCAGTGATTTTTCGGATCCGGTTACGATGCTCGAAAGCGCTGAAGCCGTCTCGTTGGCAATCTGCGTACCTGTCTCAACTTTTCTGATGGAGCCTTCAATCAGAGCGGTCGTTTCATTTGCCGCATTGGCGCTGCGCGCTGCCAGATTGCGAACTTCCTCCGCAACGACTGCGAACCCTTTCCCGTGAGCCCCGGCCCGTGCCGCCTCCACTGCCGCGTTGAGCGCCAGTATGTTGGTCTGGAAGGCGATATCGTCGATCACCTTGATGATTTTCGATATATTGGAAGACGAATCATTGATCTCCTGCATGGATTCCAGCATATTCTTCATCTTGCCATTGCCTTCATCAGCGGCGTTCTTGGCCTTTCCGGCAATATCGGTCGCGGTACTAGTATTGCCAGCACTCTGTTTGATTTGGGCTGCAATCTGCGTGAGCGAAGCCGAAAGTTCCTCGATAGAACTGGCCTGCACAGTGGCTCCCTGCGATATCTCCTGATTGCCATCGGAAACCTGTCGTGAACCCGCGGCCACCTGCTCTGCTGCCGTATTGATCTCAATCAAAATGTTGTTAAGTGAGTTGACAATCTGATTGATTGAGTTTTTCAGTTCAATAAAATCACCACGATACTCCGAAGTGATCTCCACCTCCAGATCGCCTTTTGCAACTTCGCTCAACACAAACGTAATTTCATCGATATAACCCTTGATCGTATTGATCGTATCGTTGAGTTCGTCTTTGATTACGGCATGATCTCCCTGATAGCTGCCCGTCACATTGATGCTCAGGTTACCTCTGGACATTTCCTTCAGCACATCCGTTGCTTCATTGATGGGTTCAATCACCGCATCCAGGGTGTTGTTGATACCCTCCACGATCTTCCGGTAATCGCCCTGATGCTTTTCTGCATTGGCACGGGTAGACAGCTGCCCACGGACAGCCGCTTCAGTCAGCATGTTGACATCGGCTACAAGCGACTTAACCGCATTCAGTATACCTCTGAAGGAAGCAGCCAACCGTCCGACCTCATCCTTCTGGTCAAGCGTAATTTGTTTGGTTTCAGTATCGCCTGCCGCCAATTGATCTGCTACTTCGGACAGTTGCCGGATTGGCCTGCTGATCGTGCGCGCAATTATGACGCCCAGCAGAACAGACAATGTAACCGCAGCAGCCATAAGTATGATCATTATGAACATGGCCTTATCAACATTCTCGGTTTGTTGCGATATCTTACCGGAAGCCGTTTCTACGTTGGCCGCCAAGGCTTTGTCTACAGCCGCTTCAGCATCCGAAACCGCCTGTATTGAGGTGTCTATGCGCATCACCCTGTAGGCTTCCGCATAATCCCCTTCCAAAGCAGGTCCAAGGATTGCATCACGCACTTCAACGAAATTGTTAATTGCCGTCTCGAGTTCAGCATACATTTGCTGGTCATCCGGATCAATACATGTTTCTTTGTATTTAGCCAGATTTCCTTTCATCAATGTATCCGAGTTTTTGATCAACTCGCCATATTGTGTGGTCAGACTAGGGGTTTTTTCTAAGACAATATCACGCAGATATGAGCTTTGTTTTTGAAATTCAGAGGCAACATAGCCTATATATCCCTGAGAGTTGCCATAATACTCAAAAACTTGGCCGCTTGCATCATTCATGTTTGAAAGTGAAACAACACCATATACGCCTACGCCCCCCGCGATCAGGGCAATCACCAAAAACGCGGAAATCAGCTTAAGCGAAATTTTAAGATTTCTGAACCACTTCATTGGGTGAATCTCCTTATTCGATTTCTCTGAGCTCCTGCGTTTCATCGCCGTCCAGCAGCAGTTTGCAATCAAGCAACAGCTTCACATCGCCGTTGACTTTACCGATACCCTGAATGTAACGGTTGCGAATGCCTGTACGATGGTCCGGCGGAGGCACGATGTCAGAGTCCTCGATGGTGATTACCTCAGATACCATATCCACGATCAACCCAACAACGACTTCCTGCGTATCAATAACGATGATACACGTTCTGTCAGTATACTCAGCCGGCTCTTTGCCAAACTTGAGCCTCATGTCGATGACCGGGATGATTTTTCCGCGAAGATTGATAATTCCTTTGATATAAGACGCCACTTCAGGGAGCTTTGTAACGGGCTGCAGGCCGATGATCTCGGTTACATACCGAATCTCCAGTCCAAATACCTCTTCCCCCAGATTGAATGTCAGATACCGGCCGTGCTGAGTATCCTCCTGTTCTTCCAAAAAAGCCTCGTTTGCTTGCATGATATCCCTCCACTTTTTAGTCTTTGATCTTATTGTTAAAGCATAATGTCCACTAAAAGTCCCCGTACATCGTCCACCATCTCAAGCAGCCGGATGTTGTCGCGTTGCTCCGCCAATATCTGCTGAGCCATCTCATCCAATTTGGCATTCACCTGTTTGATCAGAACGAACACGTTGCGTCTGCCTTTAGAGTCAAACGAGCTGGTTTTGCTGCAGGCATACGCATTGCTCGCAGCAACTTCCAGCAGTTCAGCAATCAGTTTGCGATATTGCATAAACGCACCGATATCCGCTTTTTGCTTGACCGCTTCTCCCTGCCTGAAGATCCTGTCTTTTAGATCCTCAATATACTTCTGATATTGTGCCTGGCTGAAATCCATCATGTGACGCGAGAATTCAAACCCCTGCCCGGCACCGGCCTGCATGTTTCCGGAAACGGGAACGCTCTGTACGTTGGATGAAATTTTACCTATATCTGAAACTTTCATATTCCCCGTCCCGCCAAATTGAGCTTTATGAACTGCCTCACTTCTTTGCGTCTATAAAGACCGCATCCCGCCGTTGAAATTGGCTGGCGTATCCGTTTATGCCTTTCTGCGTGCCGCGGATGGCCTTGATCTGCTGCCCGTAAGTTCTCAGCTTCTGCTCGGCAATATTGTTGCAATCCTTCCGTGCCTGTTCGATCTCGCTAAGGAGGTACTCAACATCGCTCTCCAGACGGGCAATATCCGGATAGAGCTGTAGCTCCGGAATTTGCTTCTTTAACCTTTCAGCAGTTGCACCTGTCTCGTCGATCATTGACATGAGTTTCTTACAGGCTTCCATATCCTGATCGAACGCATCCATATCGTCGTCCTTCAGAACATCGGCAGCGTTTTTTACCGTATGAAGCAGCTTTTGCAGCATTTCTTTTTTGATTTCCAGCAACCGTAGAAGGTCGCCGTTTAGCTGTGCATTCATGACTCGCTCAATTCATAGGGTGAACGACAAGTCTTTTCCACCTGAGACCATGTATCGCGCAGGCTTGAAAGCATACGGATTACTGGTTCGAGTTTATTGCGATCCTTTGACATATTGGCCTGTATAAGCTCACGCAGCATGAAATCGTATAACGTCATCAGATCGTTGGAGATCGGATAACTCAAATCAAGACTGTTCACCAGCTCAGAAATGATGTTCTGCGCCTTTTTGAGATGGGTATTCACATCCTCAAAGCATTTCTGGTCAATTGCGATCTGCGCAAGTTTAAGTTGCTTGATGCAGCCGTTATATAACATCACGATCAGGGTCATGGGGTTAGCCATGGTTACATCCTGTTCTCTGTATCTCTGATATGCATTTGCCATTGCCATATTGATTTACTCCCTCTTTGATTGATTAAACCTTTCAGATTAAGATGTGAAGAGCGTTGACAGCCAACTGGATATGCTGTTCAGCTTTGTAAGCGCGGTCTCCATTTCTGAAAATCTGGCCCAAAGCGCTTCCTCTTTTTCCTGCATCTGTTCTGTAATCCGGTCAGATTTATCCTCGGCATCAGAAATGCTTGAATCCAGATTGTCCAGCGCTACATCAGTAGTTGTCTTCGTATAGTTCAGCAGCGCATCGGATACGCGCACCATAAGGCCGTCGCCCTTAAAATCATCGGTTGAAGAACTCTGGGTAAATATGTTCTTCACATTCTGCGGGTCATTTTTTAGCGCGGCAAGCAGCTTGTCCTTATCCACGGTTATCTTGGCGCCATCTGAATATATTCCAGTCGTTAATCCGATGTTGGACAGGCTCATTCCAGTACCATCAACCGTCGTATAAAACGAGCTTCTTAACGTTGTCAGCAGCGATGAAATATAAGAGTCATTGTGGAGAACACCGCTCTTCGAGTAATTTTCCCAGTTCGTGATTTCATCCGCGCTCATCTCTTCCTTCTGGGCGTCAGTCAGCGGTTCATAGTTATAATAGACTTCCTCCGAGGACTTGCTCTGCAATGCGCCAATCAGCTCGTTGTATGCATCAATGAACGAAACAATGCTGTCTACTGTACTCTGATAGTCCTGAGTGACAGAAAACGAGATGGATTCCGTTGGATCCTTTTCGGTGTTATAGGTGCTGTTCAGCGTATAGGTAATACCGTCATACGAAAAGGAGTTCGTAGATTGTGTCACTTCAATACCATTAATCGTACATACCGCATCCGTACCCTTATAGGTATCCTGGGGAATGCCTAAAGCGCTGTTCTCTGACGCAAACGCGTTGCCGGTAAGATTGACAATATTGATCGTGCTGGCACTGCCTGTCTTATCGGACGTGATTGAAAAGCCCTTGCTCAGGCTGCTGTAGCGCATCGTAACCCCCGCGGCAGAGGAATTGATCTCCTTCATCATAGCAGATAGTGTGGTATCTTTGGAAAAGGTGAATGACTCTCCGTTGATCGAAAACGAAAGGTTGCCGTCATCATCGAATTCGAATTCATTGGCAAGTTCAAGATCATCCAGCGTCGCGCTGCTTGAGTAACTGGTCCCTGTAAATACGTTTTTACTGCTTATCGTCGGGGCCGTTGCCAACTGCGTAATGCTGTCGATGGTCATCGAGCATGCTGTGGCAGAGGTAGAAGCGCTGACGGAAACCGCCGTTGTCGACGTCAACATATTGACGGCGTAACTGCTGTAGGCCGAACCTGACATCATATTCGTATCCGAGAGTACGCTCAGATACTTGGATCGGAAATTTTTAACGAGCGTATTAATTTCGCGGTAAGCATCCGCTTTCCATTCAAGTTTCTGCGTCTGCTGCGACTGCTTATCCAGCATCGTTTGGTAGCTGGACATCAATCCTTTCACGATCGACTCCGTATCAAGACCTGAGGCCAAACCCGAAACTCTCGAGCTGCTGTCTATAGTCAACGATGACATGCCTGACCAACTCCTTTCGCTTTACGCGTGTGCAAAATAGCTCACCTTCGGCAGGCTCGCATTGTAAATGTTTGTAATATAGGTGTAACTTCTGAGATTTCTCCCTGCCTGCGCGATCGTTACACCTTTCTCCTCATTGTATTGACCGTCTTTGGACGGGCAGACCATCTGTACGTGGCCGTGCGGGCCATTGCGATACAGCGCTGTTACTACGGGATGCCCCTGATTGGCCAACTGCTGTGCATCTTCTGCACTTACCTCAACCCAACCGTATTCGTCTCCATGTTCGTGCAGCCAGTTGTACATGGCGTTGGCTGTCATCTGGGTTGCGCCGGCATCGCCGTATTCCATGGGTTCACCTGTTTCAGCATTATAATAGTGCGGTATCTCGGCTCCCATTGCGCTCGTAACATCCCAAACGAATATGTTGCAGTAGGTTCCGCCCTGATCGGTGGAGTAGCGCGGATTTGACTCAACATTGAACTGGTTGATCACCGCTGTATACCGTGCTGCTGACCGGTTGAACACATTGCTCGTGATCGCAGGCTGCGTCGGCTTCCAAGGCGACATTGTCACATTTCCTGTTGCCGTCGTCATAAAGCTGCTATCTGTCTGCGACTTGTCTGCAATCGCATCATACAGGCTCAGTACGGCCATAGTGGACATATTGCTTCCGCCCATGCTCAGCAACGCGCTCATCAGCGCACCTGTCGAATCGGAAGATTGCTCCATCAGGGCGGCATACAGGTTATATGTATCTTCACCATTGTTGAATGTGCCTGTAAGCGCCGATGACAAAAAATTCCCAAATGTATCCGTGGTATTAGAGTCTGCCGATGAACTGGTAATCTGCAGCGCACTTTGCAGTAAACTGGCTTCAGTTGAGCCTATTCCACTGACCGACATTCTCTTCCCCTTTCTTAGCGTTCCTTCGTTCCGAGGCTTGCCGCTTCGTCCATCCGGTATACAAACATGAGAATCTCTGCTACCACCTGATAAAGCGCCTCGGGTATTTCGTCTCCCACGCTGAGCCGCTGCAACATGGCAGAAAGCTTATCGTCTTGTACCACTTGCACGCGGTTCTTTTCAGCTTCTTTCACCATGCGATCCGCGACATACCCTCTGCCTATCGCTGTCACGCGCGGAGCGCGATCATCTCTCGCATCATACTTAAGTGCAGCGGCTTCGCGCCTGCTCTCATTCTCATTGACTTCTTCGCGTTTCATATCCGCACATCGACGCCCCGTGGCGTATTGCCTGCCATAAGGTCCACTGCTTCACCTGCATTGATAACGGTGGTTCGTCTCTCCAGCTTTGCAAACCGTACGCCTGCCAACCGGTACCCGCTCGCTTCCACAACCTGTGTCAGCATCGCGGACTTACTCTTAAACATCTCAGCCGCATCCATCTGCTCCAGCCGGAACTCGAGCGATATGCTGCCTCCCGCTTCCCGGATCAGTGTTTCAGTCCGCCCGATATGCCGCGTATCCAGCGCCAGCAGTATCGATGTTCCCGCGGTATCCGCTTCTTCTTTACGCCCCTTCCGATTCCGGAAGACGTACAACTCAGCAGTCTGAAATTCCCCTGCCTGGTCCATTACCGGCAGCTGCATATGCTCAAACCGCAGGGTTCTGTCGGCAAGCTCCATCTGCCGCAGGGTCTGATCCGTGCGTTTGAGACATGCTTCTATATCTTTGATATCGGATTGAACCACCATAGACTTTAGCGCACTTAACGCGCGTGGCAGCTCGCGGGACATTTTTTTCATCTCCGCCCCATCCCGATCATCAAATCGATAAGTAGTGTCCCGGATCGTTTCGACGATTCGCTCGGCTGAAGTCCTCGCTTCCATAGGGAGCTCGGCTTTCACCAGAGGGCCGTGCACAGCAGTTTGCACAAATTTTGGTGTCACTGTTTCTTCCTTTACGAGCATTCCGATGTTCTGCGAAACATCAGTCTCATTTTGGATCACTGCATGTTCTGGCAGTGTCGGCTTGTCCATTTTTGAGATATTATTTTCTGCTGAAGGCAAAACCGCTGTGTTGCCAGCCGCAGGCGTCTCCTGTGTCTCCCCTTCGCGTCTGATTATAATCATCTCTCCATCAAGGGTCGGACTCTGTACTATTGTGGAATGCTTCGCGTCGGTCTGAGATAACGTAGCACTTTGCTCTCGCTCAGGTGCATTGTCTTGCACTTGGTCTGCATTGGCGCCTTGCGGTGCCACTTCTCCGGCCATCGTGGCTTGAGGCGCATCATCAGACTGCATAACGCTGCCGAGGATATGTCCTAAAAGCGCACCAATCCCTTCTCCATGAGCAAGCTGCGTCAGGGCAGAAATATTCTCAGATGTATCCGGGATATTATTCTCGTTCAAAAAAATCGCCATCTCGGCATCCATACCCGGATTTCTTTTAAGCGTAGACAACATGTCTGCCAGCATTCCCGGCGACGCCTGCTGCGCTTTATTTTCAGCTGCGGTAAAAAGATCTTTGTGTGAAACGTTCATTATATATAACGTAGAGCGCTCGTCGTTTTTCCCGACCATGGCTTCAAGCGTATCACCTTCAGTAAGGCCGAGATCTCCCTGCATCAGCGCGCTGAGCAGCATTCCCTCACCCGTGCGAAGCTTCAGTGTTTCTCCCTCAATCCGTTCTATCAGGGCTATAATGATATCGCCGTTTTCCAAAATCGAAGCGGTTGGCAGCGTTGCGACCATTTTTGAAACGCTGCCCGTACGATCTGTCAAGGTGATCCCGTTAGCCGTTAAATTCATCGCTTCTCCTTGTATGCCTGATACCTTCATCCAGTTCAAAATAAACCTTACATAATATTTATCGGAATATTTTAAAAAGTTAATAGTGAATCAAAAAGTGACGATATATTTATTGTGAACAAGAAACTGAAATAGGAATTGCGCATGTTTGAAATTGAAAAACTGAACGTAAACGAACTCGACTTTTTCAGGGAACTGGAGAATGTGGGCGCGAGCCATGCGGCTACCGCGCTTTCTGTTCTTCTTTCCCGCCCTGTAGCCATTCGTGTGCCTCAAATTAAGCTCTGTGAGTACAACGAAATATGCGATATCCTGCATGGCCCGGAAAACGTTGTTGCGGGCCTGCTGGTGGGCATCTCTGACGACATCCGCGGCTTTATCCTGCTGGTGCTTGATGAAGCAGACGCGCAGGAATTGATCAACGTTGTTATCAGCGCAATGGCCGGTGACGACATTCCGGAGTCAGAGCGCGAAGCGCTTGCTGCTTCAGCGCTAAAAGAAGTTGCGAATATGCTTATCGGTGCTTATATCACAGCCATCTCCGAACTAACCGGTCTTCGAATCAACGTTTCCGTTCCCGAGCTCGTCATTGATATGGCCGGAGCCATTATGAATTTGGTCGCAGTCGCTTACGGAGAATTCAGTGACCACGCGTTGTTTATGGAGACAGAGTTCTGCGAACAGTCAAAAAACCTGTTCGGACATTTTTTCCTTGTTCCTGACGCAGAATCTTACGAAAAGTTGTTAGAGAAAATGGTAAGTGGTTGATGAATATCTATACGAATGCTGAAACGCAGGCCGCACAAGCCTCGGACAAGCTGGCGGCTGTTGGAAAGACATACACTCTAGGCATCGCGGAGCAGAAGATTGGGCGGGCCCCGGACAAGCTGGTTACGCTGGGGCTGGGCTCATGCGTCGGAGTCGCGTTATTCGATCCAGTACTTAAACTGGGCGGTATGATACATATCATGCTCCCCTCAGCGCCAAGCAGCGGACAGGTTTCAAACCTGTCAAAGTTTGCGGATACTGGTATTCCCGAACTGCTGCGACAGATGATACAGTCGGGTGCGAGAGCTGGCCGGCTCGTGGCCAAGCTTGCGGGTGGTGCGCATATGTTCAACACCATGTACAACACTGATGTGCTGAATGTTGGGGAGCGTAATGCGCAGGAATGCCGAAGAATACTGAAAGCCAATGCGATTGCTATCGCAGCCGAGGATACGGGTGGAACCAACGGTAGATCCATCGAATTCTGCTGCGAGACCGGCGTACTCCAGGTTCGCACTGTTTCGCCCAGAAGCATACAACTGCTGTAATAAAAATTTTCATTGATATAACAGGAGGAATTTATGAAAAAGGTACTCATCGTCGACGACGCCGCATTCATGAGGGTGTCCATCAAGAATATGCTCACCAAAAACGGATTTGAAGTCATCGGCGAAGCGGAGAATGGTAAGGTTGCCATACAAAAATATCAGGAACTTTCACCGGACATCATTACGATGGATATCACTATGCCGGAGATGGACGGGCTCGCCAGTTTGAAAAAGATCCTCTCCCTAAATCCCGGGGCCAACGTCGTGATGATATCCGCTATGGGACAGGAAAGCATGGTCCGCGAGGCGGTGCTGTCCGGCGCCAAGGGGTTTATTGTCAAACCGTTCAAGGAAGATGCCATGCTCGCAGCATTGGGAAATCTTAAATAAGATAAGGCATAAGGAGGCGCATCATGTCGTCAGGCGATTCCATGCTGGATATTTATCTGTATGAAAATGACCAGCTTTTAGAAAAATTCGAGTCGATCATGCTTACCTGCGAAAGTGCAAACGCTTTTTCAGAGGAAGATATTGCGGAAATATTCCGGATATTGCACACCATCAAAGGGTCGTCTGCAATGATGAATTTTGAGGGCGTCGCCAATCTTTCGCACGCGCTTGAGGACCTGTTCGACCATATGCGTGCCAACCCCACCAACGCAGACGATTATCCCGGCATCAGTCAGTTGTCTTTTGAAACACTCGACCTCATTCGCTCGGAGATTGAAAAAATCCGGGCAGGCAGTCCGCCGGACGGCGATGTATCCCCCACGATCAAACGTATCCGGGAGAATCTCGGTATGCTTCAACGTCATGAAGCTTTGCCATCTCCTCAGGCCGACACGGCCTATATAGAAGGAGGAAAGCCCGGCCAGGTTTCCGGCGCTCATTGTTATGAAGCAAAGATTTTGTTCCAGGCAGAATCCAGAATGGAGAACATCCGCGCATTCGGAATTGTGAAGTCAATCGAGAGCCTGTGCGCCGAGATCTCCACGCTCCCAAAGGATCTGCTGGGCGAGAATGCTGCCGATGAGATTGCTCTGAATGGTTTTACGCTGTACATGCGTTCAAATGAAGAAGCAAGTGTGCTGAAAAATAAAATCCGCGAGGCTTTCTTTATCCGAAGCCTGGAATTCCGTGAGCTGAACACGGCTGAAGCTGAAAAGATACTGGGATCATCAGAAACAAACAGCAAAAAAGCTGCGCCAATCAAAACAACCGAAATCGCCAACGCGGCCAAGCAGAACTATATGAACGTCAATCTTGGCAAGCTGGATACTCTCATGGATCTTGTCGGCGAAATCGTTATCACCGAGTCGACCGTAACCAAGAACCCGGAAGTCGTCGATCTTCATCTGGAAAGCTTCGAAAAGGCTTCGCGGCAGTTGCGCAAGCTTACAGACGAGCTGCAGGACATTGTCATGTCTATCCGTATGGTGCCGGTATCCGGCACGTTCCATAAGATGGAACGGATCGTCCGTGATATGTCTGTAAAAATTGATAAAAAAGCACGGCTTGTTATCGTCGGCGAGGATACTGAGCTGGATAAAAACGTGCTCGACAACCTTTTTGATCCGCTCATGCATATCGTACGCAACGCCATGGACCACGGTCTGGAAAGTGCCGATGACCGTATCGCGCAGGGAAAGAACCCTGTCGGCGAGATCGTACTTGAAGCCCGCAACTCCGGCAGTGATGTGCTCATCACCATCTCGGACGATGGTCGGGGTCTTAACCGCGAAGCGTTAATTAACAAAGGCATCGAAAAAGGCTTGGTGAAAAAGGACCGTTCGGAAATAACGGATAAAGAAGCCTATTCTCTGATATTTGCCTCCGGATTTTCGACCCGCGAACAGGTTACCGAATTCTCCGGTCGGGGCGTCGGTATGGACGTGGCGCTGAAGAACATTGAGAAGATCGGCGGCGCACTCTCTGTAGACAGTCAGCCCGGCAAAGGTATGCGCGTCTCCATACGCATCCCGCTCACGCTCGCCATCATTGACGGCATGCTCGTATCGGTCGGCAGTTTTACGTATATCGTCCCGCTGCTCTCCATCCGTGACTCCTTCAAGCCGCAAAAGAAGGACCTCATCAAGGATCCTTCCGGCAACGAAATGATCTGGCTGCGCGGCGCTTGTTATCCGATTCTCCGGCTGCATGAGATGTTCAAAGTTGAGACAAACGTGACAGACATATGCGAAGGCATTCTGGTGTTGGTGGAATCACAGGCCTATTCATACTGCCTGATGGTCGATAATTTAGTCGGTGAGCAGCAAACCGTAGTCAAACCAATACCTGCGTATATAACGAAAAACTTCCCGGAAATCAAGAGTATGGCCGGTTGTACTATATTAGGTGATGGAAGTATCAGTTTGTTACTAGACATAAACGGTCTGATGAGCTAAAATCATATACAGCTATGAGATATATTGCTATTAACAACTTGCGTCCCGGCCAAAAGCTCGGGACAAGCCTTATATTGCCTAAAGGCGCAGTACTGCTTCGGAGAGGCAGTACGCTTACCGCTTCTATTATAAACAATCTTGCGAGACTCGGATATCAGGGCCTTTATATTGAAGACGAACTTTCCGAAGGCCTTGAAATCACGGATGTCATCAGCAATGAATTGCGGGTAAAGACACAAAATGAATTACAGCGGATGTTTTATAATGTTGAAAGCAATATTACATCCAATGTTAAAAAGCAGGTCAGTAATGTCAAAACCATGGCCAAGGACATCGTTGACGAAATCCTCTGCAACCGGCACGCCATGGTCAACATCATTGACTTAAGGTCCTATGACGACTACACTTACGGCCACAGTCTGAACGTCACCGTGCTCGCCGTGGTGTTGGGTACTGCGCTCAAGTTAAGCAGAAATACAATCTATGAACTTGCTTTAGGCGCTCTGGTGCATGATATCGGCAAGATGTTTACCGAAAAGCAAATACTGAACAAGCCCAGCCGACTGACGCCAGAGGAGTTTGAAATCATTAAGAAGCACAGCGAACTGGGTTATTCGTATCTGGCAGAAAAGCTGGATATCCCGGAGCGATCCACCATTGTAGCGTTGCAGCATCATGAGCAGCATAACGGCAACGGATATCCCAACGGACTTTCGGGTGAGGATATCAGCTTATTCGGCCGCATCGTTTCTGTTGCAGACGTTTACGATGCGCTCACTGCCGACAGGCCTTATCGGAAGGCGATGCTCCCCTCTGATGCGATCGAGTATATCATGGGCGGCTACGACACCATGTTCGACCCCAAATGTGTTCAGGCTTTGGTGAAAAAGGTAGCCCCCTACCCCATTGGCACCTGTGTTAAACTCAGTACAGGCGAAATTGCCATTGTCGTGAAAAATTATGAGGCCACCAGTCTGCGGCCGTTGGTAAAGTTGATTGAAGACGGTAAGCCGTCAAATCACTACATCAACTTGTCGCACGATCATTCTGCGCTGAATATTACCGTCAAGGAAATTATTAATCTGTAAAATCAGTTGACGTGAGCCATCTATCTATCTTGCCGACTGTTTATTAATATTACCTATATATAATCCAAGACTGTTGTTTAACGGCGAGAACCTGCTGTTATGTATTTCTCATCGTCACTTATCGCTACATCGCTGGAAAAGTACGGATCAAACAATTGGCAAAGCGCCGAGATTTCCGGCAGAGGCCGCGAAACGGCGTCCGCACGCCCTGCATGATGCAGCATCAACGCAGCACGGCTCATGCCATGCGCGATGCATAGCCGTCCTCCCGGTACGACAAAAGGCGCGAGACGCGCGATCAACCGGCTTGGGTCAGAAAAATGTGGCAGCGCGTTGTAGACAATACAACAGTCGTATTGAGTATCCAACTGGATTTCCTCAATATCCGCGCACCGCACTTCAATGTGAGACTGCGGAAATTTTCTTCGCGCAATACGTACCATTTCTGAAGAAATGTCCACCCCTGTTACCAGTGCCACACCGCGTGCCAGATAGTCCTCGAACAGTACGCCTGTTCCGCAGGCGACATCCAGCACGCGCGCATTTTGGCACACCCCGGCTGCATCCAGTATTGCATCGATCTTATTTTGGCAGCGGACCATTCGCGCATCCCAATCCGGCGCATGGCTGTCAAAATAGGCTTGTATCTCCGCTTTGTTCAAATACGCCTCACCACTGTCAGCATGCTATTATTTCCTTGATCATGAACTCACGTCCGCCCAGCAGTTCCCACGCCGTTCCGCCGCAGGATGGACAGACACGATGATGCTCCAGTATGTTGAATACTCTGCCGCATGTGCTGCACCGCCCGTTGCCCGGCAGCACCTCAATCTTGAGCCGGGTATCTTCCAGCATTGTGCCGTAGGAAGCAGCGGGGTAACACTGCTCAACATAGTACGGAACCACTGAGGACAGCTCACCGATCTGCAGCACCAGCGTCTCCACCTTTGTCAGCTGCTGTTTCCGGGCGATCTCTTCCACCATCCGCACAACTTCGGCAACGATGCCCAGTTCATGCATTCGGCGTCTCCTTCTTTGTAAAAGCCTTACAAATGTTCTTCAGCGTGATCTTTGCCTTCCGTTTGATTACATGGGGAACAATAACCTTCTTCATATCAAAGAGAGAGACACCTTCCCCATCGTACCGTTTGGCAAGCGATATCGCGTCAAATTTGCACTTGGTCGTGCATTGCCCGCAGCCCACGCACAGAAACTCATCGACGACGACCGCGCCGCAGCCTAGGCAGCGTTCGGTTTCTTTTCTCACCTGCTCCTCAGTGAAGGTACCTCGTCCGTCGGCAAAAGTGCGTGTCTCTGCTTTATGAGACGGCTGTTGACGAGGTATACGGTCGTAACTGTCCAGCGAGAGTACTTCTTTATCCAGCGCTTTATATTCCCGCCTGTCGCGCCCGATTACCAGACTCTGGCCGGGCTGTACAAACCGGTGGATGGAGATGGCCCCCTGCTTACCCGCTGCAATTGCATCAATCGCAAACTTTGGTCCGGTAAACGCATCGCCGCCTACAAAGATATCCGGCTCCGCCGTCTGATAGGTGAAGGCATCAGCATATACAGTTCCGTTTTTATTGCATTCCACCTTGGTGTCCGCAAGCAAAGTACCCCATTCGATGGACTGACCGATGGACAGCAGCACCCAATCTGCTTCAACCGTAATGATTTCCTGATCATCAAATGTGGGAGCAAACCGATGATTCTGATCGAACACTGAAGTACAGCGGCGGAATTTCACACCCTTGACACGCCCGTCTTCCGCAATGATCTCGATCGGGCCCCAGCTGTTGTTGATACTGATACCTTCCTGCGTCGCTTCCTCCACCTCGTCCGGCGAAGCAGGCATTTCCGTCTCACTTTCCAGACAGTACATCGAAACATCAGTTGCATCCACACGCGCCGCTGTACGGGCCACATCGACCGCAACATTGCCACCGCCGATCACAACCACCTTGCCGGGCAGCTTAACTGCCTCGCCAAGATTCACACGTCGCACAAAATCGATGCCGGAAAGTACACCCTCGACATCCTCACCCTCTATACCCAGGCGGCGTCCTCCCTGCGCGCCGACCGCAATATAGAAGGCTTCAAATCCCTGCCTGCGCAGTTGATCAATGGTGACGTCACGGCCCACCTCAATGCCCATTTTAAACTCGACACCGAGCTCGCGCAGTACGCCGATTTCTGCTTCAACAACGTCCTTCTCCAGCCGGAATGAAGGAATGCCGAAGGTCAGCATGCCGCCCAGTTTTCTTTGCTTCTCAAACACCGTCACGCGGTAACCGTCTATCGCGAGGTAATACGCGCAGGAGAGGCCCGCGGGTCCCGCACCCACTACAGCGATGGGCTTCCCGTATTGATGCCGCTTCTGCGGTATATAACGCCGCGCTTCGTTCAGGTCCTGGTCCGCAATGAACTTCTTGATTTCATCGATCGCAATCGGTTCGTCAATGTCGCCCCGGGTACAGGCCGACTCACAGCGCCGGTTACATATGCGTCCACAGACCGCTGGGAACGGGTTATCCTTCTTAATCAGCTCCAGCGCGTCCGTATATCGTCCCTGCGCGGCCAGCTTGATGTATCCCTGTATTGCAATGTGCGCCGGACATTCGGTCTTACAGGGCGCTGTACCGGTATCCACAACGTTCTTGCGGTTCGTACGGTATTCCGGATTCCAGTAATCCGGAGTCCATTCCGTATTTCGGGGCGTATCCTCGCGAACGATCTTTTCGATCACCGGCTTGCTGGAGCAGACCTTCTGGCCGAGCTGCAGTGCGTTAACCGGGCAGTTTTCAACGCATTGTCCGCAGGCCACGCATTTATCGCGGTCCACCTGCGAGATATAGTTGGAGCGCACCATGTCTGCATTCAGGAACATCTCCGCAGTGCGCATGGAAAGGCAGCCGCAGCCGCAGCAGTTGCAGATGGCATGGGTTTTCCCGTCTCCGTCCAGATTTGGAATCTCGTGCATCAAGCCGTTTTCTTCCGCCCTGCGCAAAATTTCGTAGACCTCTTCTTTGCGCACTTGACGGCCACGTCCGGTGCGGATGTAGTATTCGGCGGCATGCCCCATCTGGATGCACATATCTTCCTTCAGATGCCCACAGCCCTCCCCCATGATCTCGCGTACGGTCCGGCAGGAGCAGTTGGAAACCGAAAAAATGTCATGTTCCTCAATATGCTTGGAAAGCTCCTCGTAGGATGCGCGGCGGCTTTCCCCATCAATCGCCTTCTCAATGGGGATTACGCGCATCAGGCCGATTCCCACCGGTGTCATGCCCGCGGTCTTCGCGCCGCGGATGCGCCCATAGGCCTCGAACGCTTCAGCGATCTGCGGATATTTTTTAGCATTCGTGGGATGGTTCGTCATCATTTCCATGATACCGGGCACCCACGTGTCATACCAGAAGGTATCCTTGCCATCAATCGTGTTGACAAAGCACACGCCTGCATCGGCAAGCTCCAGCAGCAAGTGATGACATACCTCCACAGACCGGCCCATACGTCCGCTGACAGTTTCAGCCGTCACCTTTTCACGAATCGCCATGGTCATACAAACCTCAGCCATATCGTCGGTGACAACCGGCTCCAGAATCAGATATTCCGGCGCGTCATAATCGTAAGCATCCTTAGCGCCGGGCTTCTTGCGCCCGATATGGTTGGCCAGCGCCAGTATCTTCGGCTTGCCCTCACGCCTTGCTCCCGCTTCGCCGCGGGCCTGCCCTGCCATCATTTCTGCCATGGTAATCCGCTCCTTTACTATGGTTCGTTGCGTTCCCTGTTTTTCAGTTTATTCGCTACTTATCCCGCCAAACCAGCACTTCGCCGCGGAGCCATGCCGCCCATTCGTCCAGCCCCTCACCGGTACGCGCGCAAATTGGAATCACCTTTGCGTTCGGATTGAGTTTCTTCACCCGTGTGCGCACCGCATCAAGATCGAACTCGAAATACGGCAGCACATCCATTTTGTTGACCAGCACGACGTCGCAGATGGTAAACATCAAAGGATATTTCAGCGGCTTGTCATCCCCCTCTGGCACTGAGAGAATCATGGCGTTTTTAACAGCCCCGGTGTCAAACTCAGCGGGGCATACCAGATTGCCGACATTCTCCAGAATCGCAAGATCCAATCCCTCCACGCCGAGGCCGTCCAGTCCTTGCCGCGTCATGCCTGCGTCCAAATGGCACATGCCACCAGTATGCAGCTGAATGACCTTCACGCCGGTCTCCTGAATGGCGCGCGCGTCCACGTCGGAGTCAATGTCAGCCTCCATGACGCCAATCGAAAATTCGACCTTCAGCCGCGCAATGGTGCCTCGCAGTGTGGTCGTCTTCCCGGCCCCAGGCGATGACATCAGGTTGAGCAGGAACGCACCGCGTTCTTTTAGTTCGCCCCGCAACCTTTCCGCTTCGCGGTCGTTATTCTCAAAAACGCTCTGTTTGATTTCCAGTATCCGGAACTCGTTCATTCAGTCTCCTCCTATTCGGCAAGCAGTTTGATCCTCTGATAACCCTTAAGGTCGGTATACAGCTCACCTTTATAGGGATTACGGTGCGTTTTGCGGGCTTTGTAGATCATGTAAACCAGCACCGCCACATTGGCGACGAGCGCCAGTAGGCTCACGATAAAATAGACAGTCGGATTATAGGTGGAATCGACGCGGAACATGCCCGCATCCTGAAACAGCGGAAAGGTCTGCGCAAACATACACCATAGCGCCAGCGTCTGCGCCCTGTGTTGTAGCCACGCACCTTTGCCAACCGTGAACGCGCAGAGTGTGGGCGCAAGCAGCAACGCGAGGCCGCAGTACCACGAGTGGTTCGGCAGACAGTTGTAGGTGTACGCAAAGTTCCAGAGATCGTACGCTATAATCCAGAACCACAGCATATCCGGCCAGAGCATATCGCGGCTGCCATCCTTTTTGGTAAACTTGCGGATACAAATGCCAAACCAGCCGGTGATGGTTATGATATTCAGAATTCCTGCAATGGCGTTCATATAGTTCCACGAACCGCCCATCAACATAACCTGTGAATCCGCGGTCTTGTCAAACGACATCACTGCATAGTCCAGGCCTACCTGAACGTCGCGCACACAGGCTTCCAATATGTTAATAGCGAGAATCAGCGGAGGAAAGCAAAGAGCAATTTTATTTTCGGAAAGCCGCCAGGTTGTTCCGTTCTTCCTTTTGCCATGCAGATGCCGGATGCACCAGAAGCCGATGCAGCCCGCAGTGGATGAGTACACCTTTGCGAGGTGGAACCAGTCGGTATAAGTGCTGTCCTTCAAAACCGTGAACCAGAGAGCGGAGAGCACCAGCGGCAGCACCACAAAAAAGGCGAACCCCACCCACTTGAAGCGCCGCGATACCTCGTTGAGCGCAAAAAGCGCTGCGAAAACGCAAAGCCAGACCAGCAGCGATGAAACGAGCGTTGCACCATCAGCATAGTTGAACGTAAACATACCATTCCCTCTTTTCTAAATTGAATAAATTCTTTCGACGCGTGGTCATACCAGTTGTATAAATGATTGTTAATATTTTATCATTCTTCGAGATACGTGTCAATTGAATCGCAATTTTCGCTTTTATAAAAGCACTTTTTTTGCTTATACATATTTGCATTGATCGTTTTAAATGCTATAATATAAGCCGTGGTATTTGGTTGTACCAGTAACAGACCTGTTTTGGAGGTAATAAAAATGGAATTTTCAAAGCTTAGCGCGCCTACCCTGAAAGAGCTGTTTGTGAAAGAACTGGAATCTATGATTCTTTCCGGCGGCCTGCCTGTGGGTACTCAGCTGCCGCCTGAGAGGGACCTCGCTTCTTCCATGCAAGTCAGCCGCGCCGTGGTCAATGCGGGCGTCGTCGAACTGGCTCGCAAAGGATTCCTGGTCATCCGCCCGCGTATCGGAACGTTCGTTGCAGATTACCGCCGGGACGGTACAATTGAGACTTTCCTTTCCATCGTTTCTTACAATGGCGGTATGCTTCGCCGCGAAGAGGTACGCTCAGTACTGGAATTGCGCGGTGCGCTGGATACTCTGGCTGTAGAACTTTGCGCCGGACGTATCACTGACGATGAGATAGCCCAGCTCCGGGAGAGTACCGACAATATCGGAAAAGCCCGAAACCCAGAAGACGCTGTAACTCATGCTTTTGCATTTCAGCATCAGCTCGCCCTCTATTCCGGTAATACATTCCTTCCGGTCATATTCAGCTCCTTTAAATCGCTGACACGCACGCTATGGCTGCGATTTTGTGCGCTTTATGGCATCTCTGCGCTGTACGATAATACCAATGCCCTTTGCTCCCAATTGGAAAAACGCGACTTCTCCGGAGCGGTGAGCTGTCTGAACGCAACGCTGCGCAACAGTATCGAAGGAGACAAGCAAATTTACTATTGAATATTTAATGTGTCGCATTGATGTGACATAATTTTATAAACCGTCAGCAATCCAGCAACGAAAAATCGCACGCCAGATCGATATTCGTCAGCCGTGCGATTTGTATTTTCTTTGTTTACAGTAAGATTTAATTAAATTATGGCGCACTGCGCGACAGTATACGGCGCTCCATCAAATCCACCAGGCCAAACAGCAGCAGACCTACAACTCCGAGTATCACGATGCCTGAAAACATGTCGACATAGTTGATGCGCATCCATGCGTCCATGATAAAGTAGCCAAGGCCGTATTGCGTGCCAAAGGTTTCGGTAAAAAACAGCACCGACAGCGCCGTTCCCAGGCTGACCCGTATGGATGTCAGCAGCGCGGGCAGCGACGCAGGCAGCACCACAAGCTTAAAAATGTCCGTCCGACTGGCCCCGAGAGAGGTCATACCGTAGAAAACTTCTTTCGGAATACCGCTCACGGCATCGCGTGTCGACACGATGATCTGAAACACCACGACCAGCACGATCATGAAAATTTTCGCAAATTCGCCCAAGCCAAACAGCAGCATCACCAGCGGCAGCAGCGCGATCTTGGGGATCGGATAGGTGAAATAGACGAGCGGCGAGAGACGCTTGTTCCACGCCGGGAAATACCCCATGCAAAGCCCCAGTGGCACGCCAATGATCACCGACACAACGAGCCCCGCGGCAATGCGCCACAGGCTTAAAGCCAGATGCAGCGCGATCTTTGAAAAGAATATCTTGCCGATGTTAACGAAGATGGTCAAAGGCGTCGGAATGAACGCGACAGGCCAAAGCATCCCCAGCACCTGCCAGATGACGAGTATAGCCAGCGCCGTTTTGAGCGTGCTCCACGCGTTTGCCTTTCTCATACCGCCCAGTCCTCTTTAACTGTCTCGCGCAGCTTCATTACAAACGAATAGAACGCGCTTGACAGCCTCAAATCGCTTTGACCGAACAGCGGGTTATCAATCACCCGCACGATGCGGCCCGGCGCAGGAGACATCACGGCAATTTTATGTCCCAAGTACGCAGCTTCCTCAATGCTGTGCGTCACGAACAGCGTGGAAATTGCATGCTCCCGCCAGACATCCAGAAAAACGTCCTGAATATCCTCGCGTGTGATGGCGTCCAGCGCGGAGAACGGTTCGTCCATCAACAGTACGTCCGGCCGCATGAGAAATGCGCGTGCAATGGCGACGCGCTGACGCTGACCGCCGGAAAGCTGGCGCGGGAATTTTCTTTGCAGCGCCGTCAGGCCGAGCCTGTCCAGCAGTTGCTCAATAGAAGGGGCCTCCTTTAACAGATCATCACCCTTGACTCTAAGCCCCAGCGTTGCGTTGTGGTATACGTCCGCCCAATCCAGCAGTCCGTAGCTTTGTGGCACAAGGCCGATGCGCTGCGCTTTTGGGTCTACGGGCTGTCCACCAATCAGTACCTGCCCGTTATGCGGCGCAATGATGCCGGATAACACATAAAGCAGCGTCGATTTTCCGCAGCCAGAGGGCCCGATCAGTGCACAAATATCTCCCTTTTCCAGGTGCAGATCAAGCCCGCTGATCGCGGGAAATTCGCCGCTGTCCGTCCGATATGTCACCGAAAGCGCATTGATATCGATCATGTGCTATTTCACAAAGTCCTTGACGACAAGATCATCGTATTGATATGCGTTCTGAATCAGTCCTTTTTCAGTCAACCAGGCGATTACGCCGTCAAAATCCTCCTTGCCGGGCAGTGTCGCAGACGTATATTCAGGCAGCGTCAACTGATCCCTAACGTCCTCCGGAAAACCGGAAACATTGATGAGGATATCAACATAGTCGGCTACGGGTGCACTTTTCAGATATTCTACAGCTTTGTTGTAAGCACGGTAAAAGGCTTCAATTTCAGTCTTCTTCTGCGATATTGAATCTTTGGTAAACAACAGCACGCCCGGGTTGATACCAAGGCTGTCCGAACTACCAATCACCGTTGCACCCGCCTTCACAGCCACAGATGCCAGCGGTTCAGGCAGCGTCGCAGCGTCGATCTGTCCGCTTTGCAACATCTCCAGCCGCACGGGTATCTGCGGTATCGCTGTTTTCTCCACGTCTTCCGGCGAGAGGCCGTTTTCAGCCAGCATCATATCCGTGGTATATTCGATGATGGTGTTGGTCGATATCGCGATAGACTTACCCGTAAGGTCTGTGGAGCCGTTCATAGAAGCACCTGCCAGCAGCTTGTAGCTACCATTAGTCATCGAGGTAATCCCCACTTCAAATCCGCCTTCCGTGAGGAATGCCGCCGACAGCATATCGGATACGGCACCGTCCAGGCTGCCCGCCTGCAGTGCGCTTTCCCTGTCCGGTGCGCTTTTGAAATGCTGTATATCGATATCCAGCCCTTCCGCTTCGAAGAAACCTTTCTCCTGAGCGATAATGATGGGTATCGAATCCACATCCGGCAGCACGCCGATGGTCAGCGTCTGCGACGGTTTTTTGCCACACCCCGCCCCTATCGTTACTACGGTCATCAGCGCCAATACAGCGCCGATCAATCTCTTTTTCATTCTTCCTGCCTCCATTTTTGATATAAACTATTTTCAATCCCCAGCGAATCAAGGATCCGACTGACGATAAAATCCACGATATCCGATACCGTCTGCGGTTTATGATAAAACCCAGGGTTGGCGGGCAGAATCACAACGCCCGTCTCGCTCAAGGTGAGCATATTGCGCAGATGGATGGTGCTGAACGGCAATTCCCTTGGCACCAGTACCAGCTTTCGACGTTCTTTGATGCATACGTCCGCCGCGCGCCCCAACAGGTTTCTCGAGGTGCCTGATGCGATCTCCCCCAGCGTAGTCATTGAGCAAGGTACGATCACCATACCGTCCGTCCGGTATGATCCGCTGGATATCGATGCAAAAAGGTCGTCATGAGAATGCATCACGAACTTGCCTACGGGATACGCGTCTGCAAATTCCGGACCTATCGTAATCCCGGTTTCGTATTCCATCACCTTCTGTCCCGTCTGTGACACCACCAGATGAACCTCGTGGCCGCCGCGCAGCAGCTCCTGCAGCAACCTTATGGCATATGCGCTGCCGCTCGCGCCCGTGACGCCAACGATATATCTTGACACAACTTATGCCTCCTACAGCTTAATCAGTATGTCCGCGCCGGAAAACAGCAGAAAGATCGTGCTGACGATCTGGTTGACGCTGTACGACGCGATGGTCACATTCTTTAGGTTGGCCGGTGAAACGATCGCGTGCTCATAGACCAGCAGCGCGGCGATCAGTCCCACGCCGACGTAGTATAGCAGCCCAAGCTCCGCTAGTATACCGGCATATACTAACAACGCAGCCGCTGCCAGATGAAACGCGGACGATATCACAAGCGCACTCCGCACGCCGAATCTGGCTGGTATGGAATGCAGGTTGTTTTCGCGGTCGAACTCCACATCCTGCGCGCCGTATATGATGTCGAAACCAGCTACCCACAGCATCACGGCAGCGGCCAGCGTCACCACCGCCCAGCTGAAACCACCTGTCACTGCGACCCAGGCACCTAACGGAGCACATGCACATGCCACGCCCAGTATGATGTGGCACCACCACGTAAACCGCTTGGTAAACGAGTAGATGAAGAACAGAAACAGCGGTACAGGCAGCAGCCCCACACATATCGGGCTGATGATAAATGCGGACACAACGAGGACCACTAGACACACAACGACCAGAATCGCCGCCTCGCCCGTACTTACCACGCCCTTCGGTATATGCCGCCCGGCTGTTCGGGGGTTCTTCGCGTCGATATCCTTATCCACGATGCGGTTCAGCGCGTTCGCCGCCGTCCTCGCGCTGATCAACGCGACGAGTATCCACCCTGTCAGCCATACGGACGGAAAGCCATGCGCTGCCATCAGCATGGCGATTATGCCGAACGGGATAGAGAACAGCGTATGGGAGAACATTACGAGCTCGCCGTACGCCTTAATCTTTGTCAAGACCATATTCCGTCCATCTCGTATCGACCTTGGCCTTTGTATCATCGTTCATCTCGATATCGTTTGGCCATTCGCGCACATGCCCTTCCGATGCCCACTTCCTGGTTGCATCGATGCCCATCCTGTGTCCGTAATGCGCAAGCGGCGACGCATGATCCAGGGCATCCAGCGGCCCCTCAGAAACCACGACATCACGCGCGGCATCAATGTTGTTGAATACTTTCCACGCTACCGCCGATATGTCGTGCGGATTGATATTCTCGTCCACCACGACGATCATCTTGGTGTACATCATTTGACCGATGCCCCATAAGCTATTCATTACCTTTTTGGCGTGGCCGGGGAAGCGCTTTTTGATGGACACGATCACGCAGTTGTGGAACACGCCTTCCAGCGGGAAGTTCATGTCCACGATCTCAGGGCACTGGATCTTGAGCAGCGGCAGGAAGATGCGTTCCGTAGCCTTGCCGAGGTAGCAATCCTCCATAGGCGGCTTGCCCACGATAGTGGCGTTATACACGGGATTCTTCTTCCGCGTCAGGCAGGTGATGTGGAACACGGGGTACATATCCTTCAACGAATAGTAGCCGGTATGGTCTCCAAACGGCCCTTCCTCTCGCAGCTCGTCCAAATCCACGTAACCTTCCAGTACAAACTCGGCATTTGCGGGCACATAGATATCGTTGGTCTTGCACTTGACGATCTCCAACGCGGACTTTCTGATGAACCCCGCGAACATGGCCTCGTTGATCTCCTTTGGCAGCGGAGCGGTCGCCGCGTAGATCGTGGCAGGGTCGCACCCAAGCGCCACCGATACCGGCATACGTCGGCCGATCCGCTTATACTTCTCGTATATCTCGCGCCCGTCCTTATGGAGGTGCCAGTGCATGCCGGTGGTATTTTTGTCATACACCTGAAGCCGGTACATACCCATGTTCTGCATGTCGGTCTCCGGGTCCTTGGTGATGACAAGCGGCAGTGTCAGAAAGCGGCCCCCATCCTCCGGCCAGCAATGCAATATCGGCAGTGTGTCGAGGTCCGGCTCTTCCACAACCTCCTGACAAGGCGCGTGCGTTACCTTGCGCGGAAACACCGATACCAGCCGCGTCAGCTTGGGCAGCGCCTTGATTTTATTCATCAAGCCAAGATAACTCGAAACGTCCATAAAGTCGGTGATCACGTCCGCCAGCTCATTGATGTGTCCGATCTCCAGCCCAAGGTTCAGCCGCTCATAGCTGCCAAAAGCGTTGATGAGCAGCGGATATCTTGAGCCTTTGACGTTCTCGAACAGCAGTGCCGGGCCGCCGCGCTTCACCACCCTGTCGGCAATCTCCGTAATCTCTAGATGGCTGTCTACTTCTGCCGCAACGCGCTTCAGCAGCTTCTTTTTTTCCAGTGTATCAATAAAGTCCTGCAGATCCCTGTAAGCCATTGTTCCATCCTAATCATCATTTTCTGAATCAATTATACGGTTTGTTTCTGGACATGTAAACGACTGAATCAAGGAAGGGCCGCAAAATCTACTTTTCATATCGGAATATCTACTCAAATATTAAAAATAAACAGCCTATGAAACTATAATTTCAAAGACTGTTTTCGTTGGTGTGCCCGGGAGGATTCGAACCTCTGACCTTTGGAGTCGGAGTCCAACGCTCTATCCAGCTGAGCTACGAGCACGCGCGCGTTATTTAATATACCACATTTTCACCGTAAGTCAAATATCAAAAATACTGATACAGGTCACAGCGTATATTGCCGTTATATAGCTTTCGTTTTTTATTCGCGTTCTTTCCGAACCACCGTTCAAACTGTCTGTCCGCAGTGATAATACTTTTCTTCTCCACAGGCGCAAACGCTTTGCCCATGTCGCGATAAAGGCGGCGTACGCTCTCCGCGTCTCCCAGTCGCTGCGCATAAGGCGGGTTTGTAATCACCGTACAGCCGCTATGCGCAAAATTCCGGACGTCAGTCTTTCCGACCTTTAAGGATACTCCCGCAGCTTGTGCATTCGCCCTGAGGGCATACAGTGCCTTTTCATCGATGTCCGAAGCATACACTTCGGGCTGCGGCCTGAGCATCTCTCGCGCAGCTTTCCGCTCAGCACTCCATTCACCGCCGAAGATACTCCACCGTTCGCCGTCGAAAGCCCTGCCAAGCCCCGGCGCGATATTTGCGCCGATCATCGCGGCTTCAATGGCGATGGTTCCGGAACCGCACATCGGGTCGGCAAAGCCTCCGCTGCGCCAACCGGACAGCATCACAATGCCGGCGGCCAGTGTTTCGCGAATGGGCGCTGCGACATTGGCTTTGCGATATCCCCTGCGGTTAAGCCCTGGCCCGCTCACATTGAGACAGATCGAAGCCGTATCCCTCAGCAGTTTGATGTGAACATCGTAGCGTGCGCCGGTTTCAGGCAGCATGTTCAGCTTATACTTACCGCACAGGCGTACAGCGATCGCTTTTTTGGATATGGACTGAATGTCCGACACGGAGCATAAGGCGCTGCGAACAGCATCAGCGTTAACATCCACCTTGGCGTCCTTGGGGATATAGTTCTCCCATGGAACCGCTTTGACAGCTTCAAACAGCGCATCAAACGTTGTTGTCAGCGCTTCTCCCAGTTCGATATAGACTCGATCCGCAGTGCGCAACCAGAGGTTCGCGGTTGCCAGGCCCCTCTCGTTCGCACAAAAATAGACCCGCGCATCGCGGGAAGATACTTCGTCCAGCCCTAACTTTTTCAGTTCCAGCGCGGTAACGGACTCCAGCCCGAACGCGCATGATGCAAAACAATTAAACCGCATCGTTTCCATCCCAACGATTCAACTTAACGCTGTTGATATAGAGCGCGAACCGGCACCCCAGAAACTTTGCGCTCATCTCGCACATCTGCATGCGCGTCAGATAAATCGTCATGAAATCCATCGGCGAAGAGGTGTCATTCATGGTATAGTCGATGGATATCGTACCATCCTGCACCGTAAGCTTTGTGGTCTGGATGGCGTAGTTGACGCGGTCGTGGATATCCTCCGGCGAATAGCTCTTGATGCGTACGCGCGCGCGGTGGGCATCCACCTTGTCCGCAAGGATCAGCGCAGCAGAGATGTCGCTCACGGGCTTACCTGTTTCTTCCTCGTGAGAGCCTACCGCGGCACATATTTCGCACACTTCCGATATTGGCAAGCCAATCTCTGTGAGTATCGGAAACAGCATAACCCCGCCATTCAAGCCGTGGTGCTTGCGATTCACGAGATTTCCTACGTCGTGCACCCAACCTGCGATTTTGGCCAGTTCGATACGGCGCTCCGGCATGTTAAGCTTTGAAAGTATCTCGCCCGCAATCCGGCTTACATAGCCCACATGGCGTGGGCCGTGATCCGTATAACCGATGACTTCGAGTACCTTATTGGCCTGACTGACCATCTCTCGAATCTTTTCATTGTTTCTTACCTCTTCTAATGTAACGGTCATGTCTCCTCCATGTCTGAAAGCACGTCGTAATCCTCGTCTCCTGCAAAGTCGCGCTCGATATTGATCTCTCCGCCGAGTTCCTCCAGCGCATTGCGGATCGACACATAGTCAAAATAGGAAAGCCCCTCCTGACGCAGCACTTCCTCCAGATACGGCAAAGCTTTTTCGTTGCCGAGTTTCCCGAGGCAGCTCGCATAGAATGCATGCTTGTCCGTCGTATAGAGGAACTTATCGAGCACATACGCAAATACGCGCTCATCATATGTCAGGTCGGAAAGGATATCGAGGAAACATTCCCTTGCGTATTCCGCTTCCGCGCGCTCATATGCTGCCATAAGTGCATCTTTTACCGCACTTCCCGATCCTTTGAGAGCATCCACGCACGCCTCTGAAAAATGATCCCCATCTGCCTCGCCCTCGATCACTCCGATGTAGTATTCATATGGGTGGGGCATTTCCATTTCCTCAATAAGTTCCACCAGCATCGCCTTGAACTCATCACTGTGCTCACCTTCATAATTCTGCAGAAGCGCGCACACGAACGGATAGCTTTCTTCCTTCGCGTCCACGATGCTCCCTAATAGCGCGCCGGGAATCTGCAGCTTCGAAAAAAAGTATTCCCCGAGCAACACAACAAGGTCACCGCCGGAGGTGCTGGCGTAAAATTCGTTGGGAGACTTCCCTTCAAGCTCTTCCATGGGCAGGTCAAGCCAGCGCAGATACAACTCCGGCGCGACCTCCTCCATCAATTCTTCGTCAATTTCATGTTTTTTCCGATAGCCGCTTAAATATTCGCGGAACCGGGCTTCCATATCAATCAGCTTCGCCATTTTCCATCTCTTTATGTATAATTCCCAAATACCGGTTGAGTGTACCAATCGACACGCCATACAACTCGGCAAGCTGGCGCTGTGTAACCACTGTCGCGTTTTCCGCATATTGTGTAGCGATATACTCCATTGCGGCAGCCAGCGCTTCCGGCTTGCCAATCCACCTGCCCCGGTCGTTCATGCGTTTCGCAATCGTCACGAGCAGTTCCACTCCTGCCGTAATCACGCCATCGCTCTGTCTTTCTCGCGCTCCGCGGATAAAGCGGTCCAGCGCTTTAGCATATGGTTCCGCCAGAGACTTCAGGTCATCCGTAACATTACCCACCCTCACCTCGGCAATTGCGCCTTTGATATAGGCCACATACGGCTCCTCAGCGCCCATGCGCTTCAGGTACAGGAACACGTCGTTCTTAATCTCGTCGGTTTCAGCGCTCTTCAGCAGAAAATCTCGGAATTCCTCTTCCACCTCTGCGTCAGAAAACATGCACATGATTTCAATGGCGATCTTTTTAATATACTCGTCGCCATAGTGCAGCCCCCACAGAATGATGGACTTGAAATACGGGTCCTCCGCCCACTTCCTCTCAAAGCTGCTGTCCTTATGCTTCAGACAGTCGTTCAGATATTTGATCCGGCGCTTAATCTCGTCAAACTGCACCTGATAAACATACTCAAGCTTTTTATCCGTGCCATTGACTTTGGCGTCCTCCGCTTTGGTTTTGTAATACAGAGCCAGACTGTTGGCCGGGTCAATCTTGAGGATACGCGTAAAGCACGAAGCCGCTTCTGAATACAACCCACAGTTGTACGCGGACAGACCGGTAAAGTGCAGTATGCGGGTATCGTAAGGCTGAAGCGTTATGATTTTCTGAAACCAGCGGTATGCTTTTTCGTGCCGCCCGAGTTCACAGTACGTAAGGGCAACCTTATGCATATCTTCCGGTTCAATATCGTTTAAACCTTCAAGCTTCTCCAGTTGGAGTTCCGCACGCACATCATCTCCTGCATCCGAATAAAACAGCGCCAGATTGCAGATCGCATGCAGGTTGATCGGCTGTAAATTAAGCACGCGTTGTGCAGTCTCAATCGCCTTGCCCTTCATGCCTTCAAAGTAGTAGGCCAACGCAAGGTTGTTCATTGCGGATACCATCGTAGAATCCCTGCGTGTCACATGTTCCAGCTTATGGATTGCTTCCTTGTAGTCGCCGCTGTCCAGACTGTCTTTGCCCTCCGAGGCTTCTTCGAGCAGGTTTCGGCGTCCGACATCCTCCAACCCGCCTTCTTCCTCGATATCTTCTTCCTCGTCCAGTATATCGTAAAGTTCGTCGATCTCGTCGGCATATTCGCCTTCCGGATCAACCGAAAGATACTGTTCAAACGCTTCATCCGCAAGATCGTATTTCTTCAGCCCCATATAATTGCAGCCCAATGCAAACAGGCACTCCGTAGGCGCATTTCCGTATCGGATGACCTTCAAAAGCACGTCGTTCGATTCAGCATACAGTCCCATCTCAGAATAGATCTGCGCGATGCCCAACAAATATTCCACATTATGCGGATCCTTATCCAGCACCTGACGATAAAGCTGCAGCGCCTCGATAAAATTGCCCGCGTCAATATGCTTCTCCGCTTTGCGGACGAAAAATTCTGCGGGTTGGTGGAAGCTCAGCACCTTGCATTCAGTTTTTCCGCTGCCTTTGTCGCTCATGCTTCTCCTTTGGGTTTATTATACCATAGCTTTGAATATCCGTATATGCCAGGCTACCTGACACAAACAAATTGCGCCCTCTGGGTTATATCGGTTACCGGATGCTCTGTAAACGCTTCATACGCATCCACATCTGCAAAACCGGCATCCCTTAACGTTGTCTTCAAAGTATCCACTTCATGGGCATATTGAATATGCCTTTCACTGCTGCGTTCAAATAGCGCTCCCTGCCTCATGAACAGCGTAACATCCATCAGAAGTGTACCGCAGTTCTCATCATACCGGTTCATCCAGATACATGCCGCATCGTCAGCGTCGTCGAAATAGACCTGTCCATCCATTCTCTGCAGTTTGCAGCGCGTGCTGATATCGAAAAGCAACAGTCCACCCGGTTTCAGCGCTGCAAATGCGCTTTGCGCAAATTGCTTTACGCCAACTGCGTCAATATAGTTTACACCGTCACATACGCAAAGGATCGCATCCATCGGCCTCGCCGTTTCAATTTTACGCATATCCTGCAATACAAAACGTATCGTGCGACCGCTCCTTCTGGCCTTTTCTGCAGCTGTTTTCAGCATCGCCTCGGAGGCATCGGCAGCAACGATATCATATCCCCGGTCAAAGAGCCGCCGTGTGATCTCGCCGGTGCCGCATGCAGCTTCAAATATGCGCCGAGCGCCGCTTTGCGAAAGCAAACCATGCAGATATGCCGTCCAAGCGTCATAGTCCACGTCTTCCATCATTAAATCATATGCACGCGCCAGATACCGATACGCTTCCATGTGCAGACTCCTTTTCCGCAATGTTCTACTAATATACTAAGCAGGCGTATAAATTGCAACGGCTGAAGTTGTAAAAAATCATGAAAATCATATCGTTATGATCTTCTACAGTTGCAGATGATAATACCATGAAAAATTGAAAATGGATTATGCATATGGCCCGTCATTGACTGTCACAGCATAGAATGGTATAATGACAAACAATAAACCATTACAGTTGAGGCGCAGCTTTCAAAAGTAGGGGATGCAATGGCACCGGATGCCGCATATTGTATTCATGAAAGGGAAAGTTGCCGAAGGCGGCTCCTATCCGGAGGGCTCCGCCTGGGGGTACGGTTAAGAGCCGTGCAACTGTCGCCCTTTGGGCGGAGCGCTGCTGTAATATGATTTCATATTGTGGAACGCAGTATGGGGTGGTGTAGCGCGTCTGATGGTTTGCGTGCTATTTTTTATTACGAAGACGGATAAACATAGCCATTGAATGAAATGGGAAATGTTTATCCGTCGGAGTACATTGCTCCAGCCTTGAATCTTTGACCATCGGAGCAATATTATCTACGCCAGCGATGGTTTGGAGAAGCGATCAATTTTTTCCGGGAGGAAGTTTGGATATGAAAAAGTGGAAAGCAGGTATCGTAGGCGCAACAGGCATGGTAGGCCAGCGTTTCGTCACGTTGCTCGCAAATCATCCGTGGTTTGAGATCACACATTTAGGTGCAAGTTCAAATTCCGCGGGTAAAACCTATGCGCAGGCTGTGGAAGGACGCTGGGCGATGTCTGTGCCCCTGCCCGAGAGCGTGGCGGGTATGATGGTTTTTGACGCTGCCGATATCGCAGCAGCCGCACAGAACGTGGATTTCGTATTCTGTGCCGTCAGTCTCGACAAGGCGCAGACCCGTCTGTTGGAGGAAGCTTACGCGAAAGCGGAGATTCCGGTAGTCTCCAACAACAGCGCCCACCGCATGACGCCGGATGTGCCGATGATGATCCCTGAGATCAACCCGGAGCACACGGAAATCATCGCGTATCAACGCAAACGTCTTGGCACGCGTCGTGGTTTCATTGCGGTAAAGCCCAATTGTTCCATCCAGACCTATGTGCCCGCGCTGCATCCGTTGATGGATTTTGAGCCGGAGCAGGTCGTGGCATGCACGTATCAGGCGATTTCGGGCGCCGGCAAAACGTTTGACCGTTGGCCCGAAATGATTGACAACGTAATCCCCTATATCGGTGGCGAAGAACAAAAAAGCGAACAGGAACCGCTTAAGGTTTGGGGCCACATTGATGGCGGCGAGATCAAGCATACCTCTGCCCCGCTCATCACCAGCCAGTGCCTCCGTGTACCGGTCAGCGATGGACACATGGCAGCCACGTTTGTACGGTTTAAAAACAAGCCTTCCAAGGAAACGATATTGCAGCGGTGGCAGGAGTTTGCAGGCGAGCCGCAGAAGTTAAACTTACCAAGTGCGCCGCATCCCTTCCTGCAATATTTTGAAGAGGACGCGCGCCCGCAGACGCGCCTCGACCGCGACAACGGGAACGGCATGGCCGTTTCCATCGGACGTCTGCGCGAAGACCCGATATTCGATTATAAGTTTGTCTGCCTCAGCCATAATACGCTGCGCGGCGCTGCGGGCGGCGGCGTGCTTGTGGCGGAACTGCTGGCAGCAAAGGGCTATTTTGACCGGTGAGTGATGTTCACCATCAGGAAGGAGCCAAAGTATGAGTATTTTCAGAGGAGCGGGAACTGCTCTCGTGACACCGTTCAGCGACACGGGAATCAACTTTGCAGCGTTTGAGTCACTCATCGAATACCAAATTGAGGGCGGCATTGATGCGCTGATTGTCTGCGGTACCACGGGTGAAGCCTCTACGATGTCGCACGAGGAGAAGTGCAGCGCCATCGACTTCGTGGTGAAGCAATCGGCGGGGCGCGTACCCGTCATTGCGGGCACCGGCACGAACAACACGACCGCATCGGTGGATGCCTCCATGGAAGCTGCGGATTTGGGCGTGGATGCGCTGCTTACCGTTACCCCTTATTACAACAAATGCACCGACGCGGGCCTCATCCAGCATTTCTACGCCATTGCGGACGCCGTGGGTATTCCCGTCATCGTCTACAATGTGCCTTCACGGACGGGCATGAACATTTCCCCAGCCGTGATGAAGGAACTTACCGAGCACGAGAACGTCGTGGGCGTCAAGGAAGCCAGCGCCAATATCACTCAGATTGCCGAAATCGCGCGGCTCTGCCCCGATCTCGACATTTACTCGGGCAATGACGATCATGTGGTGCCGGTATTGTCGTTGGGCGGCATCGGCGTCATCTCGGTGGTTTCCAATGTGCTGCCCGGCATGACCCACGACATGGTGGAAAGCTTTCTGAACGGAGATACGGATACTGCCTGTGCGCTGCAGCTGAAGCTCAACGCGCTCGGCAAAGTGCTTTTCTCCGAAGTCAACCCGATCCCGATTAAGATGGCGCTCAACATGATCGGCATCCCTGCGGGTCTGCCCCGCATGCCGCTCACCGAAATGAGCGCGGATAAAGCGGCTCTGCTTAAAAAGGAGCTCATCGACTTCGGGTTCGATATCGCGTAACAAGAACTCACAAACGACAAGGGGTATTTATGATCGACATCGTGATTTGCGGCATCAATGGTAAAATGGGACAGACGCTTGCCGAAGCAGCGGCACGGACAGAAGGTGTCCGTGTTGTTGCCGGCGTGGATAAGTTCCCGGAAGCGCGCGTTAACACATTCCCTGTATACGGACAAATTACTGACTGCGGGGAAAGAGCAGATCTCGTCGTCGATTTTTCGCGGCCCGAAGCGTTGGATGCCAATATCCGCTTTGCGAAGGGCCGCGGCATTCCTCTGATCATTGCGACGACCGGCTTTTCCGATACCGAGAAGCAGAAAATTCATGATGCTTCGGAAGACATCGCTGTATTCTTCTCGGCCAACATGTCGCTGGGCGTCAGCCTCCAGATGGAGCTTTCCCGGCGCGCCGCGGAGTGCTTCGGTGAAGCGTTCGATATTGAGATCGTCGAGCAGCATCATAATCAGAAGGTGGATGCGCCCAGCGGTACTGCGCTTGCGCTGGCTGACGCTATTAACACAGCATTCGTAAATCCGAAGGAACTGCTGTGCGGGCGCTGCACGCGCAGTGAAAAGCGCAGCCGCGAGATTGGTATCCATGCGGTACGCGGCGGTACGCTTCCGGGCGAACACAGCGTACTTTTTATCGGTGCCGATGAAGTGCTGGAGATCCGCCATACCGCTTACTCGCGCCAGATATTTGCGTTTGGCGCACTGCGCGCTGCGCAGTTTATGGCCGGGAAGCCAGCGGGCCTGTATACCATGGCCGACATGATCGCGCAGAGCGCCGTTACCAACATTTACAAGGATGATGCGCAGGCGATGATCACACTTGCAGGTATCTCCTCCGCCCCCTCTACCGTCGCAGGCGTGTTCGAGGATGTCGCGGCTGGCGGCATCAAGGTGGATATCATCAGTCAGACCTCACCGCAGGATGGCCGCGTCAGCCTGTCGTTCTCGCTGCCTCGTGCCGACCTCGAAGCTTGCCTGCGCATACTCAAAAAACACGAGGCTCACGGAGCCAACATTATTGCCAACGCATCGCTTTCCAAGCTGATCGTAGAAGGCGCCGGCATGCAGCGGCAATACGGAGTAGCCTCAAAGCTGTTTGGTGCGCTTGCCGCGCGCAATATCGGCATCGACATCATCACTACATCCGAAACCAAAATCAGCTTTTGCGTAAGCGTAGCTCGAGCCGATGAAGCAGTGAGTGCTGTAGCCGAGGCTTTCAGCCTGTAAAATATTATGAACGATACCCATATTGTCAGGGAATTTTATAACAACGGTGTTCAGGCAGAGTGGGAGCGGCTTGAACATCACCCTATCGAATTTGCTGTCACAAAGCACTTTATTGACCGCTATATCAGCGCCGGGGACAGCGTCCTTGATATTGGCGGCGGGCCAGGCCGATACTCGTTGTACCTTGCTGATACGGGCTGCCGGGTTACTCTTCTCGATCTTTCCGAAGAAAATGCTGCGTTTGCTAAGAATAAAGCATGCGAGCTTGGGCTGAACATCACCGCGATGCAGGGAGACGCCTGCCATGCGGATAGCATCGTCAGCGGCCAGTTTGACTGTGTGCTACTTATGGGCCCGATGTATCATTTGCTTGATGAAGTCCAGCGAACTCAGGCGATGAATGCGGCGCTGCGGCTGCTTAAGCCGGGCGGTGTTATCTTTGTATCGTTTATCTCGCTTTACGCTGGCCTCTGCGATTTCATGAAGAATCGCCCGCAAGCGGTATTGGAAGACAGCGAACAGGAATATATCCGCTGCTGTTATGAAAACCGCGCATACTGCGGCGATGCATTCACCAAAGCCAGTCTGATTTCTCCTTCGGAGATTCTGGCGTTCATGGAGCAGTTTCCATTACAGAAGCTTCACTTTTTTGGGCAGGAGGGCATCACTTCTCCCTGCGAAAACAACATCCTCGCCTCTGGAGAAGACACGCTCCAACGCTGGATTGATATCGCAATTCAAGCCTGTGAGCGGAAAGAATTCCTCGCATTCTCGGAACACCTGATGTTCGTCGGACGCCATGTCAGCTGAGACACCATTATAGCAGTCCGAATCTTTTGGCATACTCCTTTTTCAAACGTTCCACACCGATCATTCGCCCGTGACCCGGGCAGATATATTTCGCGCCGCTGCCGATGATCTTTCGCCACGCGCCCGGTATTTCTTCTGGCATGTCAGCGAAGGGTGGATAGATTACATTGCCTATCGCAAAAACAGTGTCCCCAGCGAAGAAGTAATCGCCAATCCGCAGCCCGACAGACCCTGCCGTATGCGCACCCAAATGCATATATTGCGCATCCCATCCCGTCTCTCCTAACTCACCGCTCTCCCCTGCCTCGATGATGTCTTGCGACACCGGAACATAGTGTTCACGCGATTCGGCGGATTGCAGGCTGTGTGCAACCCGGCTTAAAACACTGGAAAACGGGCTCGTACCCTTGGGCACCGGGGTATGTCCGCCGCGAAGGTATGCACATTCTGCTTCCCCTGCCATTACCCTGGCACCTGTCGCCTGCCGAATCGCCTCCACGCCGCCGGTATGATCATAATGCGTATGTGTGAGGAATATCAGCGGCACCTTCAAACCGAGAGCGTTTATACGGCGTAAAATGGCAGTGCCATCAGCCTGTGTCCCGGTGTCAATAAGGACCGCGTTGCCGTTTTCATAGGCTAACCATGCGGTACCTGAAAGTTTGCTTACTTCCATGATATCCCTCCTTTATAAGGTCAGTTTAACACATTCATGTTTAATAAGCATCTGATAATTCACCGTTTGACAACTCGATAAAACAAGTTTATTCTTCATATGCATCAATCAATATACTAAGGAGCAGTTATGGCACAATTTTTCGAAGCACTCATGCTCATCAGTTTCGGCGTCTCGTGGCCGTTTTCGATCGTGAAGTCGATCAGATCCCGTACAGCAAAAGGAAAAAGCCTTGTTTTTATGCTGATCGTAATAGGCGGTTACCTGTTTGGCATCACAAGCAAACTGATATCCGGCAACATCACTTACGTATTTATTTTCTACATAATTGATATACTAATGGTGCTGACCGATACGATTCTATATATCCGCAACACGCGGTTGGATAAGCTTGCGGTGCAGGATGCACAGCTCGTCGAGAACCTTATCGAGAGCAAGTGATTTCAGTTCATGCCAGAACGGCTCTAAGCGCATTTTCGTTGGGTGACCGTTTGACTCCAACTCCAAAGATCAGAAAAGCGGTCTGTAAGCACATACAAACCGCTTTTATCTATCTGGACAGCGACACTACTTGATTCCAATGTCAGTTCGGTACTGTGCGCCTTTGAAGTTAATTTTACTCACTTCACGGTAGGCTTTCCGTCGCGCTTCAGGAATATTCCGGCCAAGTGCCGTCACACCCAACACACGTCCCCCAGCGGTTACATATTCTTCATTCTTTTTAGCAGTCCCCGCATGGAACACGATAGTGTCCTCCACCTGTTCCAATCCGCTGATCAGCATCCCCTTGGGGTAGCTGTCCGGATAACCGCCCGATGCCATCACCACGCAAACCGCACTGCGTCCATCCCATTCCAGTTTGATTTCATGCAGCCTGCCGTCGATTACCGCATCCATCACGTCCAGCAGATCGTTCTTCATGCGTGGCAGCACCACCTGCGCCTCCGGATCGCCGAAGCGCGCGTTGTACTCGAGAAGCTTCGGCCCGTCCTGCGTCAGCATCAGTCCAAAGTATAGAACGCCCTTGAACTCTACGCCTTCCATTTGCAGCGCTTCCACGGTGCGGCGAATGATCTTCTCCTCGACTTCTGCTTTCACCGCGTCCGTATATTTGGGGCTGGGCGAGAACGTGCCCATGCCTCCGGTATTCGGCCCTCCGTCATTATCGAATACTCGTTTGTGATCTTGAGCGCTCGCCATCGGCAATATCGTCTTGCCATCGCAGAAGGCCAGCACGGATACCTCCGGGCCCTGGATAAATTCCTCAATCACAACACGCTTGCCCGCTTCGCCAAATACCTTCTTCACCATAATGGTGTCCAACGCGGCTTTCGCATCCTCCACGGTATTGCAGATGATAACGCCCTTACCGAGCGCCAGCCCGTCCGCCTTGATTACCGTGGGCAACGGACACGTTTGAACATAGAGGGATGCCGCCGCGTAGTCATCAAACACCTCATATTGGGCCGTGGAAATGCCATATTTCTTCATCAGATGCTTGGCATATACCTTGCTGCCCTCCAGCCGAGCACCTGCCGCAGTGGGCCCAAAAGCGCGGATACCCTCCTTTTGCAGTTCATCCACAAGACCCATGTAGAGCGGGTCATCCGGCGCGACCACCACGAGGTCAAACATATCCGTTTTTGCGTAATCCACAATGCCGCGAATATCGGTCGCCTTGAGCGGTACGCATACGGCCATATCCGCAATACCGCCGTTGCCCGGCGCGCAGTGGATTTCCGTAACGCGGGGGTTCTGCCGCAGTTTCCAGATGATCGTGTGCTCACGGCCTCCCCCGCCAACTACCAATATCTTCATTTTCTGTTCCTCAGTGCTTGAAGTGGCGCATGCCCGTGAACACCATCGCAATGCCAAGCTCGTCACAGGCCCTGATGGAATCCTCGTCACGGATGCTGCCACCCGGCTGAATGATGGTGCTGATACCGTACTGTGCCGCAAGTCGTACGCAGTCGTCAAACGGGAAATATGCGTCAGACGCAAGCGCTGCACCTTTTACTTTGTCGCCCGAACGCTGCAGCGCTGCCTCGGCGGCCCAGATGCGTGACACCTGCCCCGGCCCAAGGCCCAGCGATTGATCGTCCTTTGCCACAGCGATGGCATTGCTCTTTAGGTGCTTCACCAGCTTCCACGCGAACAGCATGTCCTTCATCTGCTGCTCCGTGGGCGCTATTTTCGTCACCACTTTGAGGTCGCCGTCCAGCAGCTTATCGTCCGGCTGCTGAACGATGAGTCCACCAAGTGGCTTCTTTAAGTCAACCGCCGTCGGTTTGATCGGCGACGAGATGCCCGGCAGACGCATGATGCGCAGGTTCTTTTTGGTTTTCAGCACCGTAAGCGCATCCTCCGTAAACGATGGTGCAATCACGATCTCAAGGAAGGTCTTGACCATCTCTTCGGCGGTGGCTTTATCAACCTCCGCGTTGACCGCCACAATGCCGCCATATACAGAGACCGGGTCCGCATTATAGGCTTTCAGATAGGCTTCGCAGACCGTTGCGCCGCTGCCCACGCCGCACGGATTGGCATGTTTGGACGCAACCACGGTGATCTCGCTGAACTCGCGCAAACAGTCCAGCGCGCCGTTGGTATCGTTGATATTGTTAAAGGAAAGCTCCTTGCCCCAAAGCTGCTCAGCAGCGGCAAGTGTCCCCTCTGTTCCAATGGGCTCTTTATAGAAAGCGGCGCTCTGGTGCGGATTTTCGCCATAGCGCATATCCTGCAGCTTTTCATAGGTCAACGTCAGCTTTTCGGGATATCCCCCGCCGTTCTGCCGACGCAGATATCCGGAAATCAGCGCGTCGTAGGCGGCCGTATTCTCGAACACCTTGACGCACAGGTCAAACTTGGTCTCACGGGTAACGCCGCCGTCTTTCAGTTCGTCCAAAACTCGGACATAGTCCGCCGGATCCACAATGGACGCCACGTCCTGCCAGTTCTTCGCCGCGGCACGCAGCATGGTCGGTCCGCCAATGTCAATGTTCTCAATGGCATCCTCCAGCGTCACATCGGGTTTCTGAATGGTGGCTTTAAACGGATACAGGTTGACCGCCACGATATCGATCAGTCCTACGCCCAGCTTTTCCACTTGTGCCATATGATCCTTGTTGTCCCGCATAGCGAGTATGCCCGCGTGGATGGCCGGATGCAGTGTCTTCACGCGCCCGTCCAGGCACTCCGGAAAACCGGTGATGTCCGATACGTTGGTGACGGGTACACCCGCCTGCTCCAGCGCCTTCTGCGTCCCACCTGTCGACAGAATCTCAAACCCAAGCGAGACAAGCCCGGCTGCAAAATCCACAACTCCCGTCTTATCAAATACGCTTAAGAAAGCCCTCTTCATATGATCAACCTCCAAATTTAATTACGTTTACATTGGAGGCTCTGCCTCCAAACCTCCGCCCAAGGGACCAATCCCTTGGGAATCCCTTTGCGGGATGCCACTGCATGGCATCCCCAGTTTTAAAAAATATATCGGTGGGAAATGCCAGAGGGCAACACACTCGTAATTAGATCCTATTTTACCACAAAAACCCGGCGGCCTTCTATACGCAGACGGTCCTCACAGAGCAGAGCCACCGATTTAACGAGTATTTCATGTTCAACTTTAAGGATGCGTGCAGCCAGCACTTCAGGCGTATCTTCGTCCAACACAGGTACACATTGCTGCATGATGATGGGGCCGGTGTCCGTACCTTCGTCCACAAAATGCACCGTCGCGCCGGAGACCTTCGCGCCGTAGTTCAGTACAGCTTCGTGAACGCGATGCCCGTAATAGCCTTTGCCGCAAAACGATGGGATCAACGCAGGGTGAATGTTGACGATTGGAAACCGATGAACCAGATCAGAGCCTAATATCGACATATAGCCCGCAAGCACCACCGCCTGCGCGCCAAAGCCGTCGATCGCTTCAATCACTGCAGCGTCATGCGCGGCTTGATCTGCATGGTCCTTAGGACGAATCACCACAGTGGGTACGTCCGCCTTTTTCGCACGTTCCAGCGCAAAGACATCGGGCCTGCTTGATATCACACAGTCCACCTGTGCGGGAATGCGCCCGTCCGCGCAGGCGTCCAACACGGCCTGCAGATTCGTACCGCCTCCGGAAACCATGACAGCCAGCTTTTCTATCCGCACAGCTTCACGCCCTCGCCTTCTGCCACCTCGCCAATCACAAACGCTGTTTCTCCGAGCTGCCGCGCGGCAAACGCCACTTCCGTTGCCAGATCGCTCCGCACAGCGAGCACCATGCCGATTCCCATGTTAAACGTGTTGTAGGCGCTCTCCGGCTCCAGCCGGGCTTCGCTGACCAGTAGTTCAAATACTGGCGGCATATCCCAACTGCCCAGCTCGACTTTAGCGCACAGTCCTTTGGGCAGAATGCGCGGAATATTTTCAATGAAGCCGCCGCCCGTGATGTGGGCCGCGCCATTGATTTCGTGCGCCTCCATCAACGATAGCACGGATTTCACATAGATGCGCGTGGGTGTCAGCAGTTCTTCGCCCAGCGTTCTTCCGCACGCATCCATGTACTGTGATAAAACGCCTGTTTCCATGGGAATCAGTTTACGAACGAGCGAGAAGCCGTTGCTGTGGATGCCTGAAGAAGCAAGGCCCACCAGCTTATCCCCCGGCTTGATCTTGCTGCCGTTGATGACCTTATCACGCTTGACACTGCCCACGCAGAAACCCGCAAGGTCATACTCGCCCTCAGCGTAGAAGCCCGGCATCTCCGCCGTTTCGCCCCCGATCAGCGCGCAGCCCGCCTGGTTGCAGCCCTCCGCCACGCCCTTCACGATATCCGCCGCGACCATGGGTACGAGTTTGCCGGTTGCTATGTAATCCAGAAAAAACATAGGCCGCGCGCCATGGCATACCACGTCATTGGCGCACATCGCCACGCAATCGATTCCCACTGTGTCGTGTTTGTCCATTACGAACGCGCATTTTAACTTGGTACCTACGCCGTCCGTGCCGGAGACCAGCACCTCGTCGCCATGGGCATACATGCCACCGAAGCTGCCAAGGCCTGTGAGTACGTTGCCATTGAACGTGGACTCTGCGTGGGCTTTCATCAGCTTGACGGCCTGATAGCCCGCCTCCACGTCCACGCCTGCGTCTTTATAAGTGATTGCCATTGTCAATACTCCTGTTCAGCATTTGTCCAGCATGTTTTTCTTCCCGCTGGTCAGCAGCGCCGATACATCGTCGGGATAGTTCCCGTCAAAGCAGCCCGCGCAGAAGTTGCACGCCGCACCTTCCACCGTTTTCAGCAGGTCCTCAATGCGCAGATAGTTCAGCGTATCCGCGCCGATGAGCTTCCTGATCTCCTCCACGGAATGAGACGCACCGATGAGTTGATCGTGCGATGAGGTGTCGATGCCAAAAAAGCACGGATGTTTGATCGGCGGTGAACTGATCTGCATGTGTACTTCCTTTGCGCCCGCCAGCTTCAGCATCTCGATGATTCGTTTGGACGTGGTGCCGCGCACGATGGAGTCGTCCACAAGAAGCACGCGTTTGCCGCGCACGTTGCGCTTTAAGGCGCTCAGCTTGACAGATACGCCCATCTCGCGCTTGCCCTGCGAGGGCTGGATGAACGTACGACCCACATATCGGTTCTTGGATAGCGCGATGGTATACGGGATGCCTGACACGCGGGAATAGCCCATCGCGGCATGCACCGCGGAATCCGGTACCGCGGCCACAACGTCCGCGTCCACCGGACTGGACATGGCAAGCAACTCGCCCGCGCGTTCCCGCGCCTTGTACACCGGGATTCCGTCGATATCGGAATCAGGCCGGGCAAAGTACACATATTCAAAGATGCACAGCGCAGTATCCATCGCGCGGTGTCCCTGATACGATTTAAGGCCGTTCTTGTCCGCCACGACGATTTCACCGGGCCGCAGGTCGCGGACAAACTCCGCGCCGATGGTATCGAGTGCGCCCGACTCGGAGGCAAACACGAACGAGTCGTCGATGCGTCCCAAGCAGATGGGCCGGATGCCCTTGGGATCGCGTACGCCGATCACCGCGTCCTCCGTCATGATCACCAGTGCATAGCTGCCCTTAATGAGTGACAGGGTTTTAGTGATGCCCTCGATGATGTCCCCGCTCCCGTGCCGCACGATCAGGCTCGCTATCACCTCGGAATCAATCGTGGTCTGGAATATCGCACCTTCATTTTCAAGCTCGTCGCGCAGCTCCTTTGCGTTGATCAGATTGCCGTTGTGCGCAAGCGCAAGGTTGCCTCTCTTGGAACTGATGACAAGCGGCTGTGCGTTGGCCACCAGACTGTCACCCATCGTGGAGTAGCGCACATGGCCGATGGCGGCATGACCACCTTTGAGCTTGTCCAGGCTGTCGCGAAAGACCTCCTGTACCAGCCCCATATCCTTATAGTAGTCAATCTTCCTGTCGCGCGCTACCGCGATGCCCGCGCTCTCCTGTCCGCGGTGCTGCAGCGCAAACAGTCCGTAATAAGCGGCTTCAGCAGGCTCGATGCTTTCATCCGCGCACCAGATGCCAAATACGCCGCACTCCTCGTGCATGCAGTCGCTGTCCGGCTTGCAACGCTCATATGGTGTCAGTCCCCTGTAACACGCCGGCATATTATTCCCCCATCAGCCTCCGGATAATCTCCTGATAGGCCTCCTCTACATCGCCGAGGTCGCGGCGGAAGCGGTCCTTATCGAGTTTCTTACCGGTTTCGGAATCCCAGAAGCGGCAGGTGTCCGGCGAAATCTCGTCCGCGAGAATGATCTCGTCATGAAAGCGTCCAAACTCCAATTTGAAATCGATAAGGTCTATGCCCATCTCCTTCAAATAGGCGGAAAGGATGTCATTGACTTTGAACGAGTATTCCCTGATCTTCTCCATTTCGGCGTCAGTCGCGAGGCCCAGCGCGCGCACATAGTACGAATTGATGAACGGATCGCCGAGTTCGTCGTTTTTGTAGCTGAACTCAAGGATTGGACAGAGCAGCGTTTTGCCCTCTTCCACGCCCATACGCTTGGAAAAGCTGCCCGCAGCGCGGTTGCGGATGATCACTTCGACCGGTACAATCTCAACCTTTTTGACAACGGTTTCGCGGTCAGAAAGCTGTTCCACATGGTGCGTAGGGATGCCCTTGCTCTCCAACAGCCGGAAGAAATGGTTGGACACCTTGTTGTTGACGATGCCCTTGCCAACGATGGTGCCCTTTTTGAGGCCGTTGAACGCCGTCGCGTCGTCTTTGTAGTCAACGATCACATAGTCCGGATTTTCGGTTAAGTATACCTTCTTGGCCTTGCCCTCGTAGATCTGCTCTTTTTTGGTTACCATATTGAAATCTCCTTTTGAAGACTTTGATTCGCTTCCATGACCTTCTCAGCCATTTCCTTTTTGTGCGCCGCGAGCTTGTCCTTTAATTGATCGTATTTGACCGCGAGGATCTGAACTGCAAGCAGGGCGGCGTTTTCTGCGCCGTCAATCGCAACCGTAGCTACCGGAATGCCGGGCGGCATCTGCACAGTGGACAACAGCGAGTCCAGACCGTCCATTGTGGAGGATTTAACGGGCAGTCCGATGACGGGCAGCGTGGTGTACGCAGCGATGACGCCTGCGAGGTGCGCGGCCTTGCCAGCGGCGGCGATGATGACTTCGATGCCGTTCTGCGCAGCGGATGCGGCAAATTCATGCGCGGCATCCGGCGTGCGGTGTGCGCTCATTACGCGCGCTTCCACGTCAACGCCAAAGCTCTTAAGCGTTTTGATTGTTTTCTCAAGTACTGGGAGGTCGGACTTTGACCCCATGATGACAGCGGCTTTCATGCGATACACCTCATATATAGTAAGAATACCTGTTCATCCTGCAATACAGACAGTCTAATTGACGGTTCGACACATGTCAACGCAATTCGCATACTTTTTACATTCAAACATAAATAACGTTCGTATATAAACGAACGTTATTTTCTGGCTTACACGATATATGCAGAATTTTCTCGATTTTTCAGGCTAGCCGCGATATTTTGCAGCAGCTTCGAACATTGCGGCAACGCTCTCCGGCGGCGTGTCCGCCTGTATATTATGCCCCGGTCCAAACACATAGCCGCGAGGCAAAGTTCGCATCAACCGTTCCACTTCGGTTTCAATTTCGTCATTCGTGCCGAACGGCAGCACCTGCTGCTCGTCAAAGCCGCCCCAAAACGCAACCTTATCGCCGAACTGCTCAAACAGTACCTGCGTATCCATCCCGGACGCGCGCGTCTGCACCGGGTTCAGTACGTCCACGCCCGCGTCGATCAGGTCGTCGATGAGCGGTACAATCGCGCCGCAGCTGTGCAGCAGCACCTTCACGTCCGCGATCTCATGGATATAGCTCCATATCTGCTTGTGGTAAGGCTTCAGCACGTCGCGATAAGTCTGCGGCGACATCTGCGGCCGGTCCTGCATGCCGAGGTCATCCGCATAGCCGATCGCCTCTACATATGGTCCGATGCATTCCAGATAATTCTTGAACCAACGCTTCTGCAGACCCAGCAGCTTGTCATACAGCGCGGTCACGAAGTCCGTGTCAACCAAAAGGTCGCAGGCAAGATTAGCGTAACCCCGCAGCTTTTGTGAGGTTTCATAAAAGCCCGGCACGCCGAAGTCCGCAATGAGCGCATACTCTGTAGTTTCATAAAGACGCTGAGCGCGTTCACGTAGTCCGGCGTAGAGCGCCTCATTGTCCGGGTCTGGCAGCTGCATATGTGCGATATCGTCCACCGCTGCATTTTCAAGTGGATGTTCAATCACGTCGAAGTATTCGTGCGGCTCAGCCTTCTTCAGCACCATGCCGAAGCCGTCTGTGTACATACCGTTCACGATATTCGGCGGCGTGACGTTCATGCCAATGCGGCGGACATCGGAGCCGAACCGCACCATCAGTTCCTCCGCAGGCTCGACCGTGCCCATCGTATAGTCGATGATCGGTCCAGCCTCGCACTGTATGCCGTAATGTCTGAGCAGGTTTTCATGTGCTTTCAGGTCGAGGCAGGTCACGATGGTGCCGCCGAAATCGACCGGCGTTTTGTCAGCGGGTTGACGCCTCAATGCGGTGCGCACCCTCTCCCGGCTGTTCATAAGCCCTCCTTTACTGGATCGTGCTGATATTGCGGATCGCACGATATATCTTTTTGTATTTTTTATATTGCTTCTCGTATTGATGAGCCATCTCCTCCCTCGGCTCAAACATCTGCTGCGCGGCTGCGGTCCGTTTCACGGCGTCCTCATAGTCCGTGTAGATACCAGCTGCTACGCCCGCGAGCATTGCCGCGCCTTTGCAGACTGTCTCCGGCGTGTCAATACGTGCTAGCCGTTTACCCGTCACATCGGCTCTCAATTGCACCGAGAAGTCCAGCTTCGAGTTGCCGCCACTGATCACGAGGTCGCTTAAGCGGATGCCAATATGCTCCATGTTTTCAATGTTGAGGCGAAGCTCACAGGCCAGCCCTTCAAATATCACCCGAAATATGTCATGCCGCCCCGTGGTGGGTGTAATGCCAAGAAGCGCACCGCGCACGAACGGATCCCAGTAGGGCGTGCCGGAACCGACCAGGTATGGCAGAAATAGCTGCCCGGTCGGCTGCTCAGCAATATGGCTCCCTAAATACTCATAGACGCCGATACCCAGCTTTGCCGCTTCCTCCTTATCCGCATGGCAGAACTCGTTTACGAACCATGTCGTAGAGAAACCCGCCGGAAAGAACGCCAGATTAATGTAGGTGTCCGGCACAACGTGCGGATACGAGTTTGCACGGTAGTCAAAAGCGTCGTCATTGTTGAGCGGCACCTCCGTTACGGCATTGACCGACTCGTAGGTGCCCGCTGATATTGCCGCGTCACCGTCCCTGTATGCACCTGAGCCGAACGCACCACAAGGCTGATCGTGACCCGCCAGCGTCAGCTCCACACCATCCTTCAAGCCGAGCGACTGTGCAATTCCATGTGGTACCGTACCGCAGCGGCTACCCGACTCCATGATCTCCGAAAGCTGCGACGCCTTCAGCCCCGCGGCGCTCAGAATATCCTCCGACCATGTGCGCTTGTTGATATCGAATGCAAAGGTGCGCCCCGCCATCGACGGGTCGGTAAAAAAGCCTGCGCCTAACTTCGAGAGTATGAAGTCACCCGGGTTCAGGAACTTCGCTGCACATGCGAATACCTCTGACCGGTTCTTCTTCAGCCACATGATTTTGGGCAACGCAAACATCGGGTGAGCAGGCACGCCGGTGAGCGCATACAGCTCCCGCTCCCCTATTGCTTTAACAATCTGGCGCGTTTCAGACACCGCACGGTTGTCCGAGTTCATCATTGCGCGGCCCGCCGGTTCGCCGTGCGCGTCCACTGGGATGAAACTCTCTCCATGCGAGCTGACACCAATTGCCTCAACCGGCTCTAACCCGGCGGCCAATTCGCGTATCACTTCTGCTGCGGCTTCCCACATCCGGTTTGGGTCTGCTTCGGCGGCGTTCACGGCAGGCCGTATGGTATCGTAGCTTCGGGCGGCCGTAGCTTTTGGCCGCCCTTTGATATCAAACACCACGCCCTTGACGCTGCTGGAACCCAGATCGATCCCCAGTAAGCCCATGCGTTCCTCCTAATCGACCATAAAGACTACTTTGAAATACGGTTCGGTATGCTTCTCCACGAGGTTTTCAAACACGCTCTCGATCTCATCCAGCCGAAAATAGTGCGAGATAAGGCCATTGGTCGTAATTGTACCTTCGGACATCAGTTTAATCATGTCACGATAGTCCTGCGGCGTGTACATTGTGGTGCCGGAGAGCCGCAGTTCATGCTGCACGAAATCCGGCAGATTGGGCACGTTATACTCGTTCTGCAGCACACCCACGATCACCACGCGGCTTCCGCGCGCCGCAAGCAGCAGGATATCATTAAACACCTGTCCCTTGCCGCCCACGCAGTCGTAGAACACACTGACTTCCTTCGGGCCACCTGCGAGACGGATAAGCCCTTCTTCCAGCGTCTCGTTCTTCACATTGATCACGCCATCCGCGCCCGTCGCCTCAGCCAGCTTGAGCCGATACTCATCCATATCGGCGATGATTACCTTCTTCGCGCCAAGCGCCTTCACGCTCTGCATGCAGAAGTTGCCAATCGGTCCCGCGCCTACGATCAACGCGACGTCATTCTTTTTTACCTCGCCGCGTTTAGCTGCGTGATACCCCACGCACGCGGGCTCAACCAGCGCCGCATCATCCATGCTCATGCTGTCCGGGATCGGCAGTACCATCTCCTTGGGCATCACCTTGTATTCGCAGTGCGCGCCATCCGCCTCCGCGCCGGTGCAGCGCAGCTCTTCGCAGAAGTTATAGATCTCATTCTGGCACGCTTTACAGTGTCCGCACACGAGGTGCGGGATCACTGTCACGCGCGTCCCTACGGCGGGACCGGTTACGCCATCGCCAAGCAAAGCCACTGTGCCGGAGAACTCGTGTCCCATGACCACAGGATACTTCACATACGGGTGCAATCCGTGAAATATCGTGGGGTCCGAGCCGCACAAGCCAATGCGTTTGACCTTCACCAGTATTTCATCTTTGCCGGGCTTCGGGATATCCACCATCTGCTTCTTCAGCTTGCCTGGCGCTTCGAGCGTAACTTGCAGCATCTTTCCTTCCATGGTCTACGCACCCCTGACAGCTTCGATGCCGAGGAACTTACAGAACATCTGCAGTACGTCGGCGGTCTTCTTGTCATGGATCAGCGTGCCGTGATGGATCACGCCGTGCTCGACCATCTTGGTTTCCCAATCCGCCAGATCGTTTACCTTTACCCAGCCGTACGCGCCACGTACGAACGGTCCGATGTCGACGATCTCGCCGTTGCCGAAGAAGAACGTATACTTTCCGTCATACTCCACCATCCGCGAACAGGTAACCGGGCCGCCTTTGAGTTTGAATTCCATCGCGCCATGGCACGTCGGGCACCACTGGATCATGCGCTCATTTCGCACCAGCTGCGACTTACAGCACGTGTCGCGCAGGCTCGGAGCAGCGTTGCCGCAATGCCACGCAAGCCATACGTTCTTTTCCGTGGGATGCAGGTCCGTCCAGTCGATGAAATCCGGTATGTTCTGTCCGAGCGTCGCACAGTACATGGCCCACATCGTAACCGCGCCAAGCACGTCCACTTCGCATGCCGTAATGATACCTTTTTCATTGAGACGCCCAAATGTGGAGCATGCGGAAATGCCGTAACGCTCCTGTATCTGCGTCCAGCAGGACACTGCCATCGCGCTTACGTCGAGTTCTTTGGCGATTCGCATCAGGGATACTTCGTAGCGCGCCTGATTGGTGAGGGCTTCCTCACTGGCGTTGTCGGTAATGTCATCCGCGCCTGCCTTAATTTCGGACAGCACCTGCTTCACTTCCGGGTCGTCTGCCCGGACAGCGTCGAGGCGTGCGAATGCCGTTGCCAGATCCATTGGGACGAGCATCTGCCCAAACTGGCGTTGCATGTTCTCCTCGCTGAAATACTGAGACTCAAACAACTCCGGCCTTGTGCCGATCTGACCGATTTTTGCGCCGCGGAATTTGCTGATTGCATAGACGGCACGGGTGAATATCTCCATCTTTTCACGGAAGATATCCTCCTCCGGGTTGCAGGTCAGGATGTGCTCGTACTTGAATCCGCGCCGTTTGATGGCCGATACCGTCATAAAAGCGCCGCACCATGTATCGGTCGCACGGTGTCCTTCGCTGTCTATCGGCCCGCTCCGCGTGGTGAAATGCATGATGGGCATATCCTTGCGAAGACCGCTTAAAACTGCGCCCACGGCAACCTCCATGCCAAACGTCATGTTGCCGATGATGAGGCCCTGAATATCCTGCTGCTTGAAATACTCCAGCACACGCCCTGCCTCTCCCTTGTCATTCAGGCAGCCGTCCACCGTCATCTCGCGAGAGGGTACGATGAGATCCATACCTGGGATACTCTCCAGAACTGCGACGCAGCGGTCGCGCATCTTTCCAGCCCACTTACCCGAAAATTCACTGCCGTCCCATGATTCCCAGTTGGAAGGAATAAACCCGATCTTGACTTTGTTCATATATGCTCCTTTCGCACATCAGCGGCACAACCGCTGCATTTAACCTAGTACTTTAACGCGGTTCTCGAATTCTGCTATCTCCTTTGCATCCTTCAGCACACCGATCTCAAGATGCACCGTTTCACAGCCGTAAGGCGCAATCATGCGCATCCGTCCGCTTTCCTTCCAGGCTTCCCGGCCTATCGGCCTGCAGTTCCCCGGCTCCAGCCCCATCACATACTCAGAAACGCCACACATTTTCCACTGGTTGAATTCCGGAAGCTCCGCTTTTTTATAACGGATGTATGCGCCGCCCTCAAGTGTATCACTTACGAGTCCTGCAGCCGTAAAGCCCTCTTTGTCGGTGCACATGTCGTGGAAATATAAGTTCTCCTTTTCTAAAGGCACGGGTGCTCCGAATACCGAAAAATCCTTCATCTTCCTGCGCGAATACGCATCATTCGGTTCAATACTCTTGTTTTTGATGATGAGTCGGCTTCCTTCCTGCGCAATGGGATAACCGATGTTGATGTGGTACAACAGCATCAAGGGCAGTTCCCGGCAGGAATGGTTTTCGATACGGTCCGTGATAAACAGTCGGCTCTCTCCCATTACGCATTTGATTTCGCGGCTGAGCACGAAGCACTCGCCCTGTAGCTGTGCTTCCTTCACCTTTCCGCTCACCTTAATTACGCAACGTTCATCGTCCGTCCAGTCTTCCTGTACGCAAACCTGATAAGACCCGGAATGCGTGATACGGCCATGCAGGCCATAGTGCTGTTCACCCAATGTATCGTGTATATCGGTGCTCGGCGCGCCCACATTGGAGAGCCCGCAGGTGGTGAGCAACCCGCCAAAAAAACCTCGCACCCACTCAAGGCCCGTACTGTCGTAGTATGCCGGTGCCACGATGCCCGTCTTGCTCATATAGCTGACCGGAGCTCCCTTGTACGAACAGTGAGCGATATCCATGCCTCGGCCGGGAAGCACCGTAAATTCAAAGCCCGTGCCAGTGCGCACTTCCACAGCTTCGACGCCCTTCTCCTTGCCTTCAAGAAATTCGTATCGACGCGCCCCTGCAAACTGGCTCATGTCCCCGGCAAAGCGCATCAGTGTTCTTCCGCCGCTGAGCACAAAATCCTTCATGGCACCCTCCTCACAGCTTCTTTCTGACGCATTCTCGTACGATCTTTACGAACTCGTTGGCTGTTTTAACGGGATCGCGTTTAGTGGGAACCAGACCGCCTACCTCGTCCACCGCATAGTCATCCAGCAGGAATGTCGCAAACATAATTCCTCTGAAGTCGTCGATGTTCTCAAACAGCCGGGTATAGTACTGCTCAATCTGCTCGGGTACGCCATCCTGAATGATAACGGCCAGTTTGCCTCGCCCCACCTTATCGACGAACTTCGTAAAGATGTCGTACTGGCCCATGGGTGAGTTGTTGACAGCACGAATGTTTTTGATCTTTAGAATATTGTCAGCCTGATGCAGCCCCTTGCCGCAAAAATGCAGAGTGCCGCCGCCAAATTCGGTGAAGATGCGCGAGTAGTGCGGCACCACGAATTCTTCGTACTGCTCAGGCCCCAATGTTACAAGGTCGTCGTCCGAGAGCCAGATACCGGACTTGGGCGACCACAGCCCCTGCAGGCCATTGCTCGAGTCCAGTGGCTCGCCCGCAATCTCCTTCTGCAGCTTCGTCCACTGGATCAACGCTTCGGTAATGATTGCCATGAGATCGTGCACGGCCTGCGGTTCCTCGTACATCCAGATGAACAGGTTCTCGTAGCCGCAAAGCTGTGCCGCTGTTGAAAGCGGACTGTTCATGTCCGTGAGACCGATGGGCAAATCGCTGTGCACCTTCGCATATTCCATACATTGAATTACCCTCGGCATCCAGCCACTGCTGTATGGGTCGGGCAGATGCAGCTTTGCAATATCCTCCACCTGCTGAATCACGATATCCGCAATGGCCGGATCGTCACCGTTGCCCGTCGCAGGTTTCACCTTGCTGCCAAAGGCAGATGCCAAAACTCCCGTGCCATACCACGGCATAAAGTAAGGCACCATATCGTCGTTGATCTGGGATAGATGCTGCTCATACGCGTTTTCCTGAAACTCCACCATGATCTTAGGGTCATCCCAGTACTGCGGCCGCGGCTTATTGCCGAAGCCAAAATAACAGGGCGTACCGATGAGGATCGGCAGCATATCGGCATCGGTCAAAGGTGCGCATTCAAACGCACGCCGAATTTTCTCCTTACGCCTCGTCAGGTCAAATCCGCGCCATTCGTTCATAATCTGTCTCCTTTATTCCAATTCGTTCATCATGCGGTCAAAGCTGGTTTTTAACAGCAGCATCGGACTGACAGTCTGCTCTGATGGTGTTATGCGCTCGGATATGCACTGGTAAAGACATGCGACAGCCATCTCTCCCTGACGAATCGGATTCTGGTATATAACTCCGCTGATTAATCCGCTGTCCACATACTCCTTGATGTCCGGGAAAACGTCAGTGGCCACGACTCGGATCGTGTTTTGGAGTCCCAATTCTGTGATGGCCCGGCAAATGGCTTCTGAATTGCCTGTTGCAATATAGATTCCGCCCACGTCAGGAATCTCAGTCAGCTTCTTACGTGCCAGCACATACGCCAGTTCTGGGTCATCTTGTGTCTCAAATACGGCATATTGAGAAAAGGTTTTTGATGATATTTCTGAGCAGAAGCTGTCGAGCTTCTTTTTATGGTCTTCAATATCCTTGTTGCCGATAAAGACCACCACAGTCTTACCCGGCTGTACAATCAGGCTGATGAACTCGGCGGCAATCGTACCCGCCATCTCGGAATCTACCTGAACGCAGGCCACCCTTTCACGCACCTGAGAGTCCGTACCAAGCATAACAACGGGTATGTTTTTCTTAATGTAATATTCCGAATAGCCCTTAACACCCGTAACCGAACCGGGGCATAGTATTACGCCATCCACCTGTATCTCGGCCAGTTCATTCAGTGCTGCGACAATACCGTCATTGGAATACAAGCCATCATAATATCGGTATTCACCCTCCACGTTGAAACGGCTGATCTGCGCTAACCGCTTGTCGATACCCTTGCGGAGTTCGCCGTAGTATTCCTCCCATACGGCAGGCATAATGATGCCCAGCTTCATGGTACTGCGCGCAAGCGCCTGTGCCACGGTATTCACCTGATACCCCATGTTCTCGGCTGTCTTAAGCACCGTTTCTCTTGTGCTTTCGCTTACACCTTTTTTGCCGCTTAAAGCTTTGCTGACTGCGCCTTTACTCAAGCCTGTTTGATCGGCAATATCCTTGATAGTGACTTTACTCATTTCACTTTACCTTTTAATCAGATAGATTAGTTAACCGTTTTCTCTAATAATCTATTTATACTATGCTTCTATCTAAATATCAAGAACTAAATTCAACACATATGTCTTTATTCTAATATTTTTTTGCTAAAATCACGAAATCGGTTTCTTTATCTTACTAAACCTTTTGGCAGGCAATTTTGTTTCAAATCGTTTTGCAGGCAAAGCTATACCTGGTGAAAGGTCGACTAATATGCGTTAATTTTAAGTGTCGTATTTTGATTCCATGTGGTTGACATCAGGTTAGGTTTGTATTAGAATAGGAAAGCGCTCAAAAATGAATGTGCCCGTAGCTCAGCCGGATAGAGTGTTTGACTACGAATCAAAAGGTCGAGGGTTCGAATCCCCCCGGGCACGCCAAAGAAAAAATCCCTGAAGGAATCTGCTTCAGGGATTTTGTTTATCTAAATACAACGGTTATCTTGAGAAATAATAGCTTACTTCGCAAATTCAGAGACAAACTCGTACTCTCCGCTGACCAATTCATAGCTTTCTCTGTTCGGGAGGGCAAGCGTGCAGGCAGTGGAAACTGGTACTTTGACGTGAATGGTAAAGACATTGCAAGAGATATTCCAATCAGATACTATCATTCCATATGGTGTATAAACGATGCCTCTGGCAAACGTGATACCGCCGCCAGGCTGGGGCGCTATCCGGAAGGTTCTATATCCACCGCTCGTCGCCTCGATTCCGGCTATTCTCCGATAAAGCCAGTCACCTACAGCACCGTTGGCATAGTGGTTGAACGAAACCATGCCGCCCTTTGAGTCCTCATCCGAAGCGTCTCCTGTCAGCTCGCCGATATTAACCGTACCATCGGGGCGCAACGCGTCCCAGCGTTCCCATATGGTAGTACCCCCCGCTTTTACTTCGTACAGCCATGAAGGACAGGTGTCCTGCAGCAACAGGTCGTATGCGGCATCCAAATACCCATTGTCAGACAGTGCAAACAACAGATAGGGAGTACCGGTAAAGCCGGTTGCCAGATGATTGCCCGCTGCGCGTACCAGCCGCTCGAGATTTTTCGCCATGGCCTCTCTTTCATTGCCTTCTGCCATGTTAAAGTACAGCGGCAGTACGTACGCTGTCTGAAATTCCTTCTTTAGCTTCCCCGCTCCGTCGGTGAACACCTTCCGGTAGGCACGGATGATCTTTTTACGCAGCCCACGATAATACGCCGCTTCCGTATTTTCACTAAGCAATTCGGCTATCTGCGCTGCTATAGCACACGAGTTGGCGAAATAGGCAGTCGCCACCCATTTACCCTTTTGAATCCACTGCTTTGCCGTCTCATCCGGTGCGCACCAGTCGCCAAAGTGAAACGGAAAACGCCAGATATACCGGCTGTTAGGCGTAAACGACATGAAGCCCGCCCACCACTTCGCAGCCTTTAGAAATTTCCTGATGCTGGAGTACTGCTGCTTCAGCAGTTGTTTATCGCCACGTGCCAAGTATTCCGCCCATGGTACCAACACGCAGCTGTCGCCCCAGCAGGAGTTTGCCATTGAGGGCCACGAATCGCCTCCGCGCGGAATTACCATCGGCAGACCTCCGCCACGTCCCTGCTCTGCACGCATATCCCTCAGCCACTTGCCGATAAATCGGCTCATGTCGAAGTTATAGCATGCAGTTCGTGCAAAGACGGCAAAGTCACCCGTCCAGCCTTGCCGTTCATCACGCTGCGGACAGTCAGTGGGGATATCTACAAAATTGGACTTGCCGCCCCAGCGGATATTGCTCTGCAGCCTGTTAACCATCTCATTGGAGCACTCAAAGCCTCCAGTCTCCTCAAAATCCGAGTGCAGTACCAGCGCAGTAAGTTCCAAATTCTCTGCCGCAATGCCGCTAACGCCCACATACCGAAATCCCATATATGTCAGCCGCGGCGAATAAGTCTGTTCCCCCTCCCGACAGATGTAGGTGGCAGTTGCCTTGGCGGTACGCAGGGATTTAACGAACATCTCGCCATTCACCAGTACCTCGGCATGACGAAAGGTCACCCTTTGACCATGTTCAGCTGAAATTTCAGCTGAAATTGCACCCGCGAAATTCTGTCCGAAATCGAAGATGAGCTCTCCGCCAGGTGATACGGTGTATGAAACCGGCTGCTTTACTTCCTGAACACGCACAGGGCAGCCGTATTGTGCTATCAAGACAGGCTTTTTACGCGGTCGTGTGATATCGGCCTTTTTCCAGCTTACCCTATCCAATTCCACCGTGGCATCGTAAGTCTCGCCATCGTACCACTCTGCCATGCGGTATGGGCTGTCCAAAGTGACCTCCCATGATTGGTCGGTGCAGATAAGCTCCAACGTACCATCCGCATACTCAACGTACAACTCACAAAGAAACGCCTGTCTGTCGGCACTGATCTTGTTTTTCCTTTTATAGTTGAAGGAGCCTGCCGCCCAGCCTCCGGCAACGACCGCAGACAGCGTATTTTCCGCTAAAAGCTGTGCTGTCACATCGTAGGTTTGGTATTGTATCTGATGCTCATAGGAGGTAAATCCGGGGACGAAATAATCGTTCCCTACCTTTTCGCCGTTAAGTGCAAGTTCATAAACGCCAAGCGCAGTCGCGTTAATCCATGCGCGCCTAATCCCCTTTTTCAAGGTGAAACTTCGCCGGAATGCCATGGGGACTGGCGATACCTTATCCGGAAAATCGTAACTGGTATCCGTAATCCACTGCGCCTGCCAAGGCGTATCCATCCTGCCTGTTGAAAAGGAGGCCGAGGTCTGCGCGGTTTCACCGCTGACTCCGAAAGCAGTAATATGGATATCGTAAGACGTAAAAGGGCGAAGCTCTCCGCCATATTGGCTGTTGATCTGATCCTTGGTTTCTATTTTCCACTCTCCGGATGTAATAACGGCTTTGAATAGAGCCTCGCCGGGTTTATCCGAATCCAGCATGAAAGATATATTAGGCGCTTTGTCGGCGATGCAGCCCTCAGTCAGATTGTCGATTTTAACACTTGATATTTTCAGCATAATAATGATCTCCTCTCAACGCACTTTACTCAGACGCTTCTGCCCGCAGTGCTTTTACCTCGTGGCGGGCCTTGATCTCCATTTGCTTGTTATTAATACCCTTTTCTACGCTCAGGAATATCAGCAGCGCAATCAGCACCACGCTGGTTAACGTCTCCAGCCCAACAAACGCGAAGGTAATCGTTGCCTGCACGGCCTGTGACTGTACGGCAATGAGTTGTCCGGCATCGTTATAGTAAGGCGCAACATATTCCGCGGAAGACAGCATACCATTGAAAATGCCGGTGCAGATGCCTACCATTGCGACGGCGATGATGTTGTAAACCGACATGGCGATGCCATCGCAACGAAAGCCTGCTTTCCATTCGATATGGTCCAATGTATCTGCAAAAAGCGCCATAAACACATATGCGCAGGGAAGCCCTCCGATATTCTTGATAAACTGGCCAGCCAGCACAACCACAAGTTTGGTCGGAAACATCCAACAAATAGCGCTGCCAATGCCGTAAAGTATGAACCCGGCAAGCGTTACGTTCCGTTTACCGAATTTTTTAGCCAACGGCCATACCGCGAATATCCCGATACCCATCGGTATCCCTCCGATCATGGATACCAGTGTCTGTGTGATTCCGTCGTTATATGTGCCAAGTACGTAGTTGCAATAATACACAAGACCTAAGTTTTTAATGCTTGTACCAAGGGTGTAGATCAAAAAGTAGCCAAAAATGATGAGCATGTAGCGGTCAGTAAATATCGCTTTAAGTTGAGCGCTATATTTGATCTTATCATCCGTATCACCTGCAGTCTCCTCAGTGACCCGCTCTTTGGTGAAATAGTATTCGAGCAGCGTAAGCGGCAGTGCCACAATCGCGAGAACACCCATTACGGTAATCCACAGGCCCTTGTCGATGCCGATCATTGGCATGATCACCATAGGAAACACCAGAGCCACGAGAATACCGCTCATCATGATCGTGGCGATCTGATTGAACACAGAAAGTTTACCGCGCTGGGTGGTATTACGGGTAGAGAGCGGCACCATAAGGTTATGGCTCATGTTGAAGATGGTGTAGGCAAAAGAGTAGAACAGGTTGTAAGACAGTATCACCCAAATGACTTTAACTGTTTCGTTGGATTCCGGTACAATGAACAACAGAAGCGCGGTAATCGTAAGCAGCGGGGCGGAAAGCAAAATCCACGGGCGGGCCTTGCCCTGTTTTGTACGCGTCCGGTCTATGATATACCCCATGATTACGTTAGTGATCGCATCAATGATTTTTGAGACAATTGGGAAGACGATCAGAAACGCGCCACCCCATACAGCGGTCAGTTTCAGAACGTCTGTATAGTATACATTCAGGTAGGTTGCCAATACGGCGTTCAGCAGCATCGCCCCAGCAGGGCCCAGCAGATATCCGAACCACCGTTCCTTCCCGGTTGTATCCGAAAGCTTTATCCGGGAATCAAATGTTTTTGTCTCGAAGAGTAGTTTTGCGCGTTTCATGGATGACCTCCTTAAAATTTACCGGGCAGAGGGAGAACCTTTTCTTTTTTCAGCATGGATTTAAGGCCGTGGATCAAATGTCCATTGGCTATTTCAACAAATCCAACGGCGGCACGGTATGGGAACTTGCCGCTTGAAGACATGCACATGGAGCGGATAGAATTAGACGGCATCATTCGTACCACAAAATAAGCATTCTTGAGACGGGTATCCCTTTCCAATGAATCCGGCATCCGCTTAGCCTTTCGATAATCATTTTTAATCACTGCCATCACTGTCGTATACAATATCCATCCTAATGGCGTTTGCTTGAGATCACTCAGCGGCGACTCCAGCGTAATGGGCTTGCGTGGCTGATATACTGATACGCGTGAGCCTACAAGCTCCGGAAAGCAATCCGGTACATTTTGCGGAGGCCGAGCATAAGCGGCATTGACCGCTGATGAGTAGGGGGATAAAACATCTTCGCCAGCAGCGACGTTTAATTTCGTTGTCAGACGGATATCAGCAGCGGAAGCTGCAACGCATAGCTCATAAGTCCCGTTTTCCAACACCCATCCATGGCGGTCAATATTCCAGTGAGCCAGGTCTGGTTTGCTGAATTGGAGCGTTACTGTTTTCGTTTCCCCAGCCTTCAGGTAAACCTTCTCAAATGCACGCAATTCCTTTTCGGCTTTGAAAATGCTGTTTTTTTCGTTTCGGACGTATAGCTGTACGACCTCTGCCCCATCGCAGCTGCCGGTATTGGAAATCTCAGCAGTTACGATGATGCGGTCTCCATCTTCAGCAACAGAGATATGGCTGTATTCGAACGTCGTGTATGACAGACCGAACCCGAACGGGAAACGGAGCCGGGTATTAGCCTTGTCATAGAAACGGTACCCCACATAGATGCTTTCATAATAGCTTGCGACGGGCCCGCGGTTGTAGTCGGCAAAGCAGCTGGTATCCGCTGTCTGCATCGTCCAGCTTTCAGCCAGCTTGCCGGACGGATTGGTTTCACCAAACAGTAGTGCCGCGGCAGCTTCGCCGCCGTACATGCCCGGCAGATACATATCTAATACAGCCGATAAGTCGTCCAGGAACGGCATTTCCACAGGTGCGCCCGCAAAAAGTATCAGCACCACCTTTTTCCCGGTATCAATGAGCGCTTGCAGCAGAGCGGTCTGGTTCTCCCCCATGCGCATATGCGGGCGATCGAAACCCTCGCTCTCTTCAAAATCGGTGAGCCCGCCGAAAAAGAGAATAGTATCGGCTTTTTCAGCCGCAGTTAGAGCCGCCTTCTCCAGCACAGAGTCACGCTGCGGATAGAAGGATCGGTACCCTTTTTCGTAAGCGCAGGAGACAGCGCGCTTGTCAAACGCGTCCTTGGGCGTAATCACCTTGGGCGGGTTGATCAGCGATGAACCCGCGCCCTGGAACCGCATTCGTTCAAACATCTCGCCCACAACAAGCAGGTTTTCCTGCCCAGTCAGCGGCAGTGTGCCATCATTTTTCAGCAGCACTGCGCTGTCCCTGGCGATGTCGCGAGACAGACCTGCATGTGCCTCGGCGTCAAAAGTGTCCCGCTGTTTTTGAACGGTACATTTCCCAATCAGATTCAGCATCCGTGTTACTGACAGATCGAGCGTCTCCTCAGGCAGCATACCGCTGTACGCCGCCTCAATGATTGTTTTGCGGTTGTACCAGACGCCACCCGGCATATCGAGATCGCATCCGGCTTTAATACCTTCAATTCGATCACAGGCAGCACCCCAATCCGTCATTACCAGCCCATCAAAACCCCATTCGCTTCGCAAAATATCCGTTAATAACAGCTTGTCCTGCGAGGCTACGGTTCCGTTCAGGCGGTTGTAGGAACACATAACCGTATATGGTTTGGCTTCTTTAACGACCCGCTCGAAGGCAGGCAGATATATCTCACGCAGCGCGCGCTCATCCACCACACTGTCACCAATGAAGCGGTAGTCCTCGTTGGAGTTTGCGGCAAAGTGTTTGACACTGCAACCAACGCCTTGACTCTGGACTCCACACACAAAAGCGCTACCAAACTTTCCGGAGACAAGCGGATCTTCCGAGTAGTATTCAAAATTGCGCCCGCATAAGGGGCTGCGTTTGATATTGACACCCGGAGCCAGTAAGACATGAACTCCTGCGGCAGCGCATTCCTCCGCGATGGCTTGTCCCATACGGTATGCATTATCGGGATTCCAGGACGAGGCAATAGCTGCCGAAGTCGGAAAAGCCGTCGAATGTTCATTATCGGAAACGCCAAATCCGCCGCCAGCCTGCCGCACTTTACGCAGCCCGTGCGGCCCGTCCGTAAGGAATATGTACGGAATATTGAGACACGGTATGGCATTGGTACTCCACGTGTCTACACCTTCCAATAACGCGGCCTTTTCCTCAATTGTCAATTCATCTAAAAGTTCTGATATTTTCTTCATTATTTCTCCAAGAGTCTTTTGTCTCACTCCACGTCCAGTTCTGTTATGGTCTTCTTATATTCGTGCGGCTGTTCGTCCTTATCGTGAAGCGGATACCAAACCTGAGCAAAGAACGGGTCGACCTTTGCACGGTTTTGATAGTTCCAACTCTCCCGTTCACAAACCGGGCACCAGTGCCCGCCTTCCAGCACCAGCCGCGGGCTGGCTTCAAACTCGTGCCCAAACGCGCAGCGGAATTTCAGCTTAGTCGTCCAGTCTCCCTGCACCATACTGCCGGAGAGGCACTCACCACCACGGAACTCCGCAGCACCCTTCGAATCCTCCAGCGACAGCTCGCTTTCAGGGCGGGATTCGTCGTAGCCATGGTCGATGGGTACGACATTCTCCCAGTCGGTAAACCATTTACACTCATTCAGCGGCAACACCGCCTCCATAGCCTTGCGCGAGCCCCAGTACGCCGCGATGTGCTCCTCCATGTTGCTTTTGATAAAAGTCACAGTCCCATGCTCAGTACGCGCCGTCTTCATAAAACGTTTTTTCATAGCACTTCCGATCAGTTTCTGACCTCCGGGTAATTTGGTTACTATCTTTGATATCGCAGCAGTTGGTCCCAGCATCTTCATATAGCAGTCGTAAAAGTACTGCATTGTGTCATGCCGAAAATGAAGAATGTTCTCCAGCTCATCCGAGTCCAGATAATAGTGCCCGTGAAAGTTTCGCGTACCGTAATACTTCGTATCGAGCAGCGCCACCGAGAGGTCTGTGATACCGATCATCCCGAACATGGTCTTATACATATCCAAAGTGCTGGTACGACAGTCCGGTCCGCCGCCGATGTTGTAGATGTGGCCCCAGAACGATTCAGGCAGCTCACCGCTTAAGTGATATGCGCACAGGTTCTTTAAAAGGCGCGCAGAATCGCGGTCGGACACATATTCGAGAACGTTCTCCAGACAATTGTGGAACATAATAGCGTCCTCGATCTCGCTCATCTTTGGGCCGATGATACCCGTCTGGCGCAGGCTCACCCAGTACTTCAGCCCTGACTCAATCACTAAACGCTCGGCAGCAATCTTGGAAACCGCGTAATAGTCGTAAACACTGGGCTTTAAGGGATCGCCAACGCGCCCCCAATGGATGGGCGGCATGCGGTCGCCCGTTTCAGCCACCGTACCGATATTTACGAAGCGGATATTGTCTTTTCGCCCCTGTGCCTCAATAGCACGTATCAGATTTCTCGTCGACCCATAATTGATCTTCATCGCTTCCTGAGGATGATAATCTGCCGCAGGAGAGACAAAAGCAGCCACGTGCAATACGATGTCCGCAGCTTCCACGCACTTATAAACATCGTCATAGTTGGTCAGATCTCCCCAGTAAATGGTTAACCCCGCTATACCCTGATATGGAGTCAACAGCTTCTTATTTTTATCGGAGGGACGCGCCAGCACAATAACCTCCTGAACATCTGCGTCTTTAAGCAGTTCGATCATACCCAGATATCCCATGGCTCCCGTCGCACCGGTTAAGAAAACGCGCTGCTTTTTCATACTTACTCTCCTTTCATCCCAATGGTCTCGGCTTTACCATCCAGCACTTCCAGACACAGCCGTATGGAGTCACCGATTGCCGCGTCGATATCATCAGGTTCTACACCCAGTGGCTCGCAACCCAGCGACTTGTCAATGAACTGATTGGAGCACTGCAGTTCAGTGAATTTCACCATGTTGAGGCCGCCTTCATGCCCTGCCGCCTGCTGCTCCTTCATGATCTTTTTACCGCCAATCGCGTACATCCAGTTGGGTATGGTAACGGTCTTCTTATCCGGACAGCCCATGTGTTTATGTACAATCCTAAGCATTTCTTTCCACGTCAGATTATAATAGCCGATCGGATGGCAGTTGCTGCCTTGGCTGCGCTCCAGCGCACCGGCAATTGCCTGCCCAACCTGTTTTACCGTAACCATTGTACTGCCGCCTTTAGGATACATCGTGACCTTTTTCATGCTTCGTACGCTTTCCACCAGAAATACCCACACTGGTTTACGCCCCGGCTGCGTGCCGAAAATGTATGGCAGCTCCAAAACAGAGACGTCAAAATCTTTATCCGCAAAGGACAGCGCCATATTCTCCTGATCACGCCTGCTGCGAATATACGGATGCCACTTGGAAAGCTGCTTTTGAGGCCATATCTTATCAAAATAGGCGAAATACGATCCGCAGATCACGACATGCCTGACGCTGCTTTCTTTGGCGATACGCAGCAGCCGCTCAAGTGGTGTTATGTTATACTTCTTAAACAATTCATAGATCGGCGCAGGACCTTCCACACGCTCATCTACACCCGCTGCAAACACGAAGCCTTCACAGCCTTTAAGCTGCTCCTTCAATTCCTCATCCGTCATCTCCATATAGTTACCGAATTCAAGCTTCATTTCGGGCGGCAGCTGCGCGCCGGTTGGAACGGGCGGCAGCGCAATCGAAGAAACTTCATGGCCACGCCGTATCAATTCTTTGGCCGCTTCGCTTCCCAGCAAACCTGTTCCGCCAATAATTAATACCTTCATAAACGAACGCTCCTTTACCATTTATAATTTTTACTTTGATATCGAAGGGGTATCCAGAAATAAAATGTACACGTATTTATCCGTTTTAATTATATAAATGGAAATCTTTTTTGTCTTGCGATTTTGTCTGGTTAATTATAAAATATTTCAGTGTTGGAGGAATTTTTGTGGACTACGAATACCTTTGTTCGAATCTTGGACATTTAATGGGTCTACCGGTTCGCATATACCGCAAGGATAAGCTGCTTTTCCATTACAGCAACGTTTCGTTTCTGCCTGATCCCGCAGAACTGATTAAAGGCAGGATAGAAAACAACTCGCAACGCGCTGCGTACTTTGATTTGCATATGTTGTTTTTTGGTATGGTGCAAGTACCAGCCAAAAAGCTGACGATCGTCATAGGCCCGGCATTCAGTGTTAATCCTGGCAAGGAACAGCTCCATGTACTTCTTCGCGAGCTTGGAATTCCTTATAATCGGTTGAACGAATTCAGATACTACATTGATAACATCCCCCCGTATCCCATAGAAAGCTTCCTACAGTTCATCTGTTTACTCAACTATTATATAAATAAGGAAAAGCTTACGGTTTCTGATATGATTGCTCAGGGAACATCTCCTGTTATGCCTGAGCAAAAAAACGAACGTATATTCAGCCCAGGTGACGATGTTGCAGTTCACAATACCTATCAGATGGAAAGAGAGCTTTTATCCTATATCTCCTCGGGAAAGACACAATCATTGAAAAAATTGTTCTCCGAGCCTCCCACTGGGCGTGTCGGTAAACTTGCTCATGATGAGCTTCGCCAGAAAAAGAATACTTTCGTTTGTTCCGCCACTCTGGCCAGCCGTGCTGCTATTACGGGCGGATTATCCCATGAAATTGCGTTTTCGCTGAGCGACTATTATATTCAGAAAGCGGAACTGCTTTCCGACTATAACGCGATCACAAAACTCAACATGGAAATGCTGCTTGAGTTCACAAAGCGGGTGGAAGAATTAAAGTTTTACGGAAGCCGCTCCAAGCACGTGGTCAACGTCAGCAGATATGTGAACCGAAATATCAACAATCGGATTACCTTGAGCGACCTGTCTTCTGAGTTGGGAGTCAATCGCACTTATCTTTGTGAGATTTTTAAGTCCGAGGTTGGAATGACCATCAATGAATTCATAACCCAGCAAAGAATAGGAGAAGCAAAACGGCTGCTGGCAGTTACGGACCGCACCATATCAAGCATCAGCGAATACCTTAATTTTTCGTCGCAGTGCTATTTTCAGAATGTGTTTAAAAAGATCACCGGCATAACGCCAAATCAATACCGTATACAAAATGCAGGCTCGCTTTATATTGAATAGCACTTCATACACATTCAGCAGCTCTATTGCAGGGATATTGTTGTAGATATTGCCGAAGCCTTTTTCCGCTTATTCGCCACATGCCGTACATTTGCCGTCCGGATCCAGCCGCCTTCCACAACGACAGACACGCCCGATAGGACGTGCCGGATTGCCGACGACCAGTGTATACGGCGGCACGTCCTTTGTGACGATTGACCCTGCCCCCACCATCGCATACTCGCCGATGGTTACGCCGCATACGATTACCGCTCCTGCGCCGATGCTCGCACCTTTTTTAACACACGTTTGTGTGATCTGCCAATCCCGATTAAATGCCCGAGGGTATAGGTCGTTGGTAAACGTCATGGACGGGCCAAGGAAAACCTCGTCCTCCACGATTACACCCGCGTATACATTAACGTTATTCTGTATTTTGACTCCGCTGCCGATTTTCACACCCGTGTCGATATAGACATTCTTGCCGATCACGCAGCCGTCGCCAATGACTGCCCCTTCTCTCACCTGTGCTTGATTCCATATCGTTGTGCCCTCGCCAATGGCAGCTTTTTCGCTGACCTCCGCAGTTTCGCGAATCCTCACACTCATGCTTTGTCTCCTGTCTGCAGCCCTGCAATAATCAGTTCGCAAATCCGAAGTGCCTTCAACGCGCTCTCGCCATCCGTATTGGGTCTGGTGCCGGTTGACACACATTCTGCGAAATGCGTAAACTCTGACCGCAGCGGTTCGCTCATCGGCACGAATATCTTTTCCACGACATTTTCCTGGCAATAGGTCGTGCTGCGCTCCACTCCCGGCAAAAAACGGGTCTGCCGCATGATTTCGAGCGAACGGTCCAGCAGGTTTGCTACGATATAGGCATTCTGCGCCGTCACCTCGATACGGCGCACCTTGGACTCCGTGATGCGGCTGGCCGTAAGACTGGCGACGATTCCATTCCCCATTTCAGCCAGCGCCTGCACATGATCCGGCTTTCCCGAATATACGCTGATACCCTGGCTGACTATACGTGTTTCCGGAGCACCAGTCAGTGCACATAAAAGGTCGACATCGTGAATCATAAGGTCCTGTATGACATTCGCGTCGGCTGTACGTGGATCATACGGGCTTAAACGGCAGAATCTGAGCGCAAGTATGTGCTCTTTCTCCAGCACCTTCAGCAATTCGATGAATACGGGATTGAAACGTTCGATATGCCCCACCATCAAAGTGACATTTGCCTTATTGCATGCCTCGATAATATGACAGGCATCAGTCGTATTCAGAGCAACGGGCTTTTCCACCAGAATGTGACGCCCCATTGCAGCAGCTTCCATTGCGATCTCCGCATGACGCGACGACGGTGCGGCAACCGACACTGCATCAACAGCTTTTAAAAGATCATGCATACTGCTAAACGCCGATGTGCGATAATCCTGCGCAGCCTTGCACGCATTTTCAGCGTTGGTATCGTACAGTCCTGCAAGCTCAAATGCAGGAATCTCACTGAGCACCCGAAGATGATTCCGTCCCATGCTTCCTGCACCAATCACGCCTATCTTTATCTTATCCACGGGCGGCCTCCAGCAGCGCACTGCAAATCAGCTCAGTTTCCTCCGGTTTAAGATATGGATGGATCGGAATGCTGAACACAGTTTTGCTGAGCGCTTCCGCGACCGGAAGATCACCTTTAAGATACCGGAGATGTGAATACGCCGTGGATAGATGCACCGGGACAGGGTAGTAGATCATAACCGGAATGTCCCGTGCTTTCAAAGTCTGGACAATGGCGTTTTGCTGCTTTTCGTCACGGGCCTGCAGGGTATACTGCGCCCAGCAGGACGCGCACCCTTCGGGCTCAGCGGGCGTACCGAACGCTTCTACCAATTTTTCTGTATACTCAAACGCAATGTGACGCCGCTGTTCAATCTCCTTATTCAATATACCCAGCTTGGCAAGCAGCACTGCGGCCTGAAGGGTATCCAACCGTGCATTCATCCCGACGCGCATGTTCTCATATCGGTCAGCGCCTTTGCCATGCTCCCTCAGCGATACCATACGCGCGGCCAGCACATCGTCGTCAGTAAATACTGCACCACCGTCGCCGTAACAGCCCAGCGGTTTTGCGGGGAAAAACGACGTCGCGCCGATATCGCCCAAACCACATGCGCGATGTCCTTTGTACTCCGCACCAAACCCCTGTGCAGCATCTTCGAGTATGAAAAGATCGTGCTTTTCCGCGACTACCCGAATGCGATCGTAATCCGCCGGAAGCCCAAATAAGTCAACAGGGATAACTCCACGCGGCTTCAACTTGCCTTGCGACAAAGTTGTTTCTACCGCGCGCTCCAAGGACTCCGGATCGATATTCATCGTATGCGGGTCGGAGTCGACAAAGACCGGTTCCGCGCCTGCCAACGATACTGCCTCCGCCGTGGCAAAGAACGTGAACGATGGAACAAAAACCGCATCTCCTTGTTCTACTCCTAACGCCATCAGCGCGATAACAAGAGCATCCGTGCCGCTGGAGCAGGTCAGCGCATGCTTAACGCCAATATATTCGCTTAAACGTCGTTCCAGCTCCGCAACTTCCGGCCCCATAATAAATTGTTTGTGTGTGTATACCGCCTCGGTTCGTGCCCACAAGTTTTCCTCAATGGCTTGAAACTGCCTGTGCAGATCAACAAACTGCATTGCAGTATCCTCCCTTTCGTTTGTGCCTGTTGCTGTATATTATGTATTCCGGCGCACTGTAGTGCAGACTGCCGTATGCAGCGGATAGAACGGCAGCGTGCGCGAATAATAAATCGCGACAGTTCTTTTTGGCGGGATGGTGTAAGTTTTGACTACGAATCAGAAGAAAGGGCGCAGGTTTATCCGGCAGATGTATATTCGGTTTCAGGACGACAACGTCTCCGGGCTGAGCGCACAACTCGCATTCTATTTGCTGCTCGCGTTGTTTCCGTTCATCCTTTTTATACTCAATGTGCTCAGTTTTACATCGATCCCCTCAGCCGAACTCATCAGCAACATCGCGGATTTCCTGCCCGAAGAAGTCAGTGAGCTTTTGCAGCGCACAGTGACCGAAATAATCAACGCAAAAAGCACCGGTCTGCTTTCGATAGGCGCAGTCGTAACCATTTGGAGCGCTTCAAGGGGTGTCAGCGCAGTCAGTTTTGCACTTAATAAAGCTTATGATAAAAAAGAAGACCGGCCGTTCTGGAAGGTAGCGGGCATCATGATGGCATTCACGATTGCAATTGCCATAATGGTACTCGCGGCACTGCTTTTCCTGATCTTCGGCGAAGTTCTTGCGCGTGACATCTTCAGCTGTCTTGACGGTGCAGAAGCCTTTACGCGGCTTTGGCGGATACTGAGGTATATTGTACCGCTGGTTATCATGCTGCTGCTGTTCTCGCTGCTCTACAAGTTCGTACCCAATTGCCAGCTGAAGCTGCGATATGTGCTGCCCGGCGCTGTGGTCGCATCCTTTGGCTGGGCTGCCGCTTCACTCATATTTTCTTTTTACATCAATGACTTTTCACGGTATACCCGGATCTATGGCAGCATCGGTGGCATTATCATACTGCTCCTCTGGTTGTATTTGAGCAGCATGATCGTGATGCTGGGCGGAGAACTCAATGCAGCGCTTCACTACTTCCGCAGCGACGACCGGCAGGAAAAGTATGAAGCCGAACGATTGAAGCTGCCGCGTTTCCTGCGGCGGTTCCAAAAATAGCCTCGCAACGGCTCATTATGTATTGACAATTCAGTTCCTGCATGCTACTTTATTTTTATACCATTTGAACGTTTTAGTTTTTTATTCAATCGGTAATAGCAATATGAAAGAACAGATTATGGCGGCAGCCATTCCGCTTTTTGCGAAATACGGCTACCGCAAAACCACCATTGACGATATCGCCCACGCGTTGCGCATGGCCAAAGGTAATATCTATCACTATTTCTCCAACAAAGAAGACCTGTATCATCAGGCTGTTGCCAGTGTACTGGACGCTTGGCGCGGCTATGTGCAGGAGCAAGTGAGCGATATCGTCGATCCGGCGGAGCGTTTCCGACGCATGGCGGAAGTCGCCATCGAATATCCTGTAAGCAATCTGAATTTCTGCAACATTTTGCTGCAGGATCCCGGCATTTTTTCGCTGAGCAATCGCTTTGACAACTACCGGCCGGTCAACCAGCCCGCCGAGGAGTTGCTGCGCGGCGTCATCGAATCCGGCATTCGGGCAGGCGTTTTCCGCGACGCCCCCGTCGAATACACCACCGAGCTGATTTTTTCGATCTATATGATGCACCTGATCAAAATCTATGGGCAGGGTGAAGGTGAGCGCGGCAAGGAGATGTACCGCTGCTGCATCGGGCTTCTGCTCAACGGCCTTTGCAAGTAACCCGCAATTCGCGGGCTGCTATATCGAACGGAGGTGTTGTTTATGACGGAAGCGACCTTGCAGGCGCTCAATGGGCTGCGGGATTTATCCACGCTCAAATGGTATGTAATCCCGCTTCTCGCAATCGTGTTCTACATCTACACAAAGGAAATCAAGGATGCGCGTAAAACACACAACTGGGATGCCATACTCGCTGGCTTGACCGTATTTGGCCTCGACTTTTTCAACGAGACATGGAACGGCTGGGTGATGGTGCTGACCGGGCGTTCGGCCTTCTGGACAGCACCCGGAGATACCGCGCTGCGCACCACGGTGGGCTGGAACATCGAAATCATGTTTATGTTCCTCATTCTTGGCATCATCTACTACCATTCACTGTCCGAAACACGGGATAAGAAAATCCTTGGCATCAATGAGAAATGGGCCATGGCAATCGCTTACACCATCATCTGTGTGTTCGTGGAGGTTATGCTCAACCGCGCCGGACTGCTCATATGGGAGTACTCGTTCTGGAGTGCGAGCTTTTCGGGAATCTGGCTCATTCTGCTGATTGGCTACTTCTATTTCTTTGTGGGCGCCATCATTATGATCGGCCTGAAAAAGATGAAAAGTAAGATCACCATGCTCGCCTTTGTTTATGCCGTACCGATAATAATGAATATCGTCGCAGCCATATTGGGTTGGAGATACTAGAGATTTGCATATGCAAAAGGACGACTTCACTGAAGCCGTCCTTTTTAGTTGGTACTACTCGTCGGGAAAACCGAAACACACTCTTATCTTCTGCAATAAAGCTATACCATTAAACGATGATCAGTGCTGAGAGCAAGATCAGGAGCGTTCCCATCCCAAGCGTCCATCCTATACTATATCGGAAAGCATCCTTATACTCCAAGCCGTATAACCCTAAGCCGAAGTATACCGCTGCGCTGGTCATGCAGAGCGTGATACCAAAGTTATGGCCGATGATAAATATGCTGGCAACGCTTGCCGCACTGACGCCCACCGTCCCGGCCGCCTGAACGACGATCGGCAGAATACCATACATCATCGTGTCCGCGTCAAGCAACACCGACATCGGTGTTGTTAACACTCCAACAATCACATGCATCATCGACTTCATCGAATCCGGCACAATGGCCAGAAGGCCGTTTGCCAACGCATCCACCATGCCCGTTCCGTCCAGTACACCCAGCAAAGCGCCTGCGCCTATAATCGTAACCGCCATCGGGAGTATATTTTTCGCGTGCGCTTTGATTCTCTCATTCTGATCTTTCCTTGATCTGTAATTCAGCGGAATCACGATTGCACAGCCGACCATAAACACGATGAACGACGGCACACCCACCAACAGCGCTGCAAGCAGCAGAACAGTGATAATCAGATTCGGCCACCACATTTTGGGCCGTCTCAAAGCCTTTTCATCATCTGAAAGCTGCTGCATACTTGCCTGTATGTCAATATCTCTGGTAAATTCGCTTCTCTTCTTTTCGATTCTCGCAACGAAGAACAAAACGATGAATATCAGCGCGATACCTGCCAGCTGGATCGGTATCATCAAATGCCACAGCACAGCCGGGTCCATCCCGATGACCGAAGCTGCCCGTGCTGTCGGCCCGCCCCAAGGCACCATGTTCATCACTGAAATCACCAAGGAGACAGTAAGGGCTAACGGCAAAGGCCGGATCTTCAGTGCTTTGTAAACCGGCAGCATCGCGGGTACTGTAATGAGAAGCGTTGCTACACCGGAGCCATCCAGATGGGCAACCATGGCAATGGCAGCCGTAACTGCAAGAACGCTGTAAATACTCTTCCCGATTCTCTTCACCAGAAAAGCGATGATTCGGTCAAACAGGCCGACATCCGACATGACTCCGAAGTATGTGATTGAAAAAATGAACAGCGCAACCACCGGTAGCACGCTGATCATACCCTTCGCCACAAACGTCATCGTGTCTGTAAATGATGTACCTACGACCAGTGCGCCGATGATCGGCAATATCGTCAGGACAACGCTGGGTATTACTTTTCCCCGAATGAGGAAAAAGGCCATAATCAGCAACATCAGTATTGCTACTACTAATAACATATCTTCCTCCCCTGTTTAATAATAAAAGTTATAATTCGAATGACAAGAGCTCAACTTTTACCTGCGCGGTAAAACACGTGTTCTATTAAAAACACAAAAACACTCCTTCCTTATTCGTTCCTGAAATTCACTTTACATCTCGATATGAAAATGATAATATAGCCCATAACATATGTAAAATATATATTTATTATATTAGTTATAGTTATATTGCATACAAGGAGCCGCGAATGGAACTCAGAGAAGCGTTATATTTTTATACAGTTGCGAAGCATCAGAACATTACCAAGGCAGCCGAAGAGTTGATGGTTTCACAGCCGTCCTTAAGCAAGTATATCTCCCAATTGGAAAGCAGCCTGAATATCAAACTTTTCAATCGGGTTAAAAACCACTTGACACTTACCTATGCCGGCGAGATCTACACGGAAATTGCAAGGAAAATATTGCTTCTGAACAACCAACTGGACAGGCAGATACAGGATATCAAAGACCTATCTGATGGAAGAGTGGTCGTCGGAATACCGGCTTCAATCGGTGTATTTGTACTCCCGAAGATTCTGCCTGTTTTCAGAGAGCGATTTCCAAACATACGAGTTGAAATCAAAGAATCAAACTCTAAGGAGCTTGAGGATGCTTTATTAAATAACGAGGTGGATTTCTCCATCATGCACCGCATATCCCACAATCCTCTGTTTCAGTACAAGGCGATAACAAGAGATGAGGTTGTCCTCGTATGTTCAAAAGCGCAGGCGAGCCAGTTTCAACCGGTTATCAATAATAAATCCCCTTATCCGTCAATACCCTCGGATCAGTTTATGGACATGGGAATGATCATGATTAAACAAGGAGGATGGTTGAGAAATCTGATTGACAGCATATATGAGAAAAACAATAGGACGCCGAATATTATATTTGAAACGTCCAACATTTTTACAGCATATTTACTGGCATGCAGCGGATTCGGTCTTTCAATAATCCCGGAATCAATCCATAAGTTCTCTAACGATCCTACAGGTCAAATTTACTCTTTGGATTCTTCAATTGATTACGGCCTGGTGATCTGTTCGGTAAAGAACAGCTTTCTCTCAAAAGCATCAGAGGCATTTATTGCAACTTTAACTGAAGAGTTCACATTGTAAAGAACGCTCTGGCCATATGGTCAGGGCGTTCTTTTGCCCGCAAATTATTGCTGATTACAGTTCAAAATCCAGCATACTGATATATTGCTGTCCGCCATGCATATCACGCTCGTTTCTGTCCCCTTGAATAACAGAGCGCGGAAATGATATTTTGATGATATTCAGATCCGGGAGCGGGAAAATCTTAACGTGTCCGGGATCAACTTTATACATATCAGCAATACGATCAGCCGTAAGCTTATTCGAGTTTGCTATGGTATCATAGCTGCTTTTTGCGTCACAAAAAATATCGATAGTCAGCCAAAACGGCCCGGCATTTTTTGACCGTACGTATTTTGCAGCCTCTCCAACTGTAGACATATATACCTCCTTATTATCCGATATCTCTGTACTCAAACCGCACCAATTCCAACGGGGCGTTTAATTCCACCACATGATTCAGCCTGAATTCATAGATTGGCCCTCGCTCAATTTCGGATGGAGAAAACGGAAAAGCGTAGGACGGAAGCATCTCATCGAGCACGACCGGAAAATGCAGCAAATATGGATTGAATACCTTGGCTACCTTGGTCGCCAGTTCCTGGGTTTCTGCAGTCACAACCAGAATCACGCCGAGTTCACGCGGGATATAGGACCCTATCTCAATATTCTCCCCGGAAACCGCGTTCCAGCCATAGGGCTTAATCGAATAAGAATACTCACCCTGGATATTGATCTTTTTTATCTTGTTCGAGACGTACTGGGTCATTTGATTTATCCACTTTTCCGGATCATTCATGACCCTTTTATCCCGTATCCCCACGATGCTGATCGTCTGATATCCCGCCAGTGAGGCCCCTTCCAGTTTCATCGTATACTGTGACGCGGGCGTGAAAGATGTTCCCGATACGTGCACACGGCGGCCATCAAGTTGTTCATACAAAGATGTGGTCGTATCAATGACTCCGGAAGGCTCAACCAATCGTATTGGATTTGCATTCTCATAGATCATATGAGCGGAAACCGAATATACCGTACACGTATTGTCAGGGTCTGTAGGTTCAACGATAACTCCGGTTTCATCAAAAGTCAGAAAGACTCCGCCACTTGTCGCATTCGTTGTGCAAAGTGCGCCACACTCCGCTATCTTAGCTCCATGCCATGCAGCCGCAATATTGCACCCGCGCATAATTGGCAGCGCCGCAATGACTGCTGTATCGGATGCACGGCCGCAAAGAACGATATCCGCACCCGACTCGAGCGCTTCCATAAACGGCTCGGCACCGGCTACCGCTACGATATTGGTGCATTCGCCAAAAGTATCAAGGCTGACCTCGGGAGCCGCTTCCAGCGGGCGGATCCTTCCTTGCTGATACATTTCCTGCATCTTTTCCGGCCCTTGACCGGTATAAATTTTAGCGATTTTGAATTGTAGAGATTCTTCCGCGCAAATCTCCGTACAAATCTCCGCCATATAATCCACGCCGAAATCACTGCCGCATGTGCCGCAGCTGCCGACTGTGATGGGGATCGACAATCTTTTGGCCCCCAGCATCAGCCATCGCATATCCTCTTTTACCGCTTCCCTTGCGTATTTGCCCTTCCCTGTTCCCAAATAATAAGGACCGGAGTCGGTTGACCCTGCATCAGTGCTGATGATATCGGGTTTCAACGCCAATCCCCATTCAACTTCTTCTTTGGAGACGCCAGTCCCTAACGCCCCACAAGGAACAAACACTTTGCATGTACTCAAATGGGCACCTTCCTTTCTCATGTTATCGTTAATCGAAATACATTGTAACTGTAAAATGATATTACCAAAAACAAATTATGTTGTGAAATATATATTTATTATAAATGCCATAGCTAATACGCATGGATTGGCTCCGTTTTTAGCATAGCATAAAATCGGACAAAAAAAGCAGCTTCCCGCTGCTCTTTCTGTGTATCAATTAAACGCGTACTATTTCCGCTTCTTCCTGCTTTTTGAACGCCGGTTTGCCGTCCTTCATGTACATATACACTTTGTCGCTGATGCTGATTTTACCTTCCAGTATTTCCTCGGAAAGCTCATCCTCCACGAGTTGGGTAATCATGCGACGCAACGGCCGTGCACCATACTGTTCATCGAAACCCCTCTGGGCAAGATACTCAACGGTATCATCCGAATATGCAAGATGGATATCGCGCTCTTCCAGCCGCTTGATCACATTCCCCAGCATCAGACGCACAATGGCCTGCGTATGCTCACGGCTCAGCTTATGGAACACGATGATGTCGTCCAGCCGGTTCAAGAACTCGGGCAGGAACGCTCTCTTCAGCTGCTCCATCATACTTTCCTTCATCTGCGCGTATCCGCCGTCACCGGGTTCAACCGCGAAACCGATCTTACGGGCATCGAGGTTAAGCGCGCCGATGTTGCTCGTCATGATGATGACGCAGTTTTTAAAGTCCACCGTACGTCCCTTGGAGTCGGTCAACCGGCCATCCTCCAGTATCTGCAGCAGAATGTTGAACACATCCGGATGCGCCTTCTCGATCTCGTCCAGCAGCAGCACCGAATACGGGCTGCGCCGCACCTTCTCGGTGAGCTGCCCCCCCTCGTCAAAGCCCACATAACCCGGAGGCGACCCGATCATCTTGGCGACCGTATGCTTTTCCATATACTCGCTCATGTCGAGGCGGATCAGGGCATTCTCGTCGCCAAACAGCGCTTCGGCCAGCGCGCGGGAGAGCTCCGTCTTGCCCACGCCCGTCGGCCCCAGAAACACGAACGAACCAACCGGCCGCTTGGGGTCTTTCAGCCCCGCGCGGGCCCGGCGTATTGCACGGGATACCGCTACGCAGGCTTCGTTCTGCCCGATCACACGCTTGTGCAACGTTTCTTCCAGCCGCAGCAAGCGCTGAGCTTCGTCCTCCGTCAGCTTGACCACCGGAATGTGGGTCCAGCTTGATATAATCTGCGCGATCTCCGCTTCATTCACCTGGCCTTCCTGCGCTTTGGTGTCCTTCTCCCAGTCGTTCTTCTTGCCGGCCATATCCTTTTCAAGCCGCTTTTCCTCGTCACGCAGGGACGCAGCCTTTTCAAAGTTCTGGTGAGTGATTGCCTGTTCCTTCTCTTTCCGCAGCTGAACAATCTTCTCCTCCATCTCTTTCAGGTCCGGCGGTGCGGTATACAGGCTCAGCCTTACCTTGGAGGCTGCCTCGTCCATCAGGTCGATGGCTTTGTCCGGCAGAAAACGGTCCGTAATGTACCGGTCAGAAAGCTCCACCGCGGCTCGCAGCGCCTCGTCCGTTATCTTCACCTTGTGATGCGCCTCGTAACGGTCGCGCAGACCCTTCAATATCTCAACCGTCTCTTCGACCGTCGGCTCGCCTACCGTAACAGGCTGGAACCGGCGCTCCAGCGCCGCATCCTTCTCAATATGTTTGCGGTACTCATCAAACGTGGTCGCACCGATCACCTGAATTTCTCCGCGAGCCAAAGCGGGCTTTAAGATGCTCGCCGCATCCATTGCGCCTTCCGCAGCGCCCGCACCCACGATGGTATGAATCTCATCGATGAACAGGATGACCCTGCCCGAATCCTGCAACTCCTTCAGGGCGTCTTTGAACCGGTCTTCAAACTCGCCGCGGTACTTCGTACCCGCGATCATGCCTGCAAGGTCCAGAGAAACCACGCGCTTGTCGCGCAACAGCTCCGGGACATTGCCCTCCACGATGCGCTGTGCAAGCCCCTCCGCGATGGCGGATTTGCCCACGCCCGGCTCGCCTACCAGTACAGGGTTGTTCTTGGTGCGCCGCGAGAGTATCTGCGTGATTCGCTCAATCTCCTGCGCGCGGCCGATCACTGGATCAAGCTCGCCATCACGTGCAGCCTTGGTCAGATCGCGGCCAAACTTATCCAGTTTAGGCGTCTTGCCATCCTTCTTTGTGCCGGCCTCCGCCTGCGCTTCCCCTTCGCCTGTGAGACTGTTAATGCCGCTTTCGATTTCGTTGAAATCTGCATTGAGGTCGCTCAAAATCTTGAACGCGACGCCTTCCTTTTCACGGATTAATGCCAGCAGGATATGCTCCGTCCCCACATAGCTCTGGCCGAGCTGCCGCGAATACGCAAGCGACAGTTCGAGTATCTTCTTGGAGCGCGGCGTATAGCCAAAGCCCTGCGTAAATTCGAAATCGCCCTTACCGATGAGCAGCAGCACGTTCTCCACGATGGCCTCCTCGGAAACGCCTGAAAGGCTGAGCAGGTTCGCCGCGGCCCCTTCCTTCTCACAGATCAATCCCAAAAGAAGGTGCTCCGTACCAACGTAGTTATGACCGAGTTCCCGTGCTTTCTCCTCGGCGTATTTAAGCGCGTTTTTCGCGCCTTCCGTAAACTTTGCAAAGAAATCCATTTTTTCACCCAGCCTAAACGCTGAAAACCTTTCTTAGTATATCCGCCCGCACGGTGTCACGCGCCAGGGGCTGCAGGCAGCCGTACTGCTCCGCAATCACCGCGGGCCTTGTATTCATCATCAAACCATAGAGTGCGCTGCTTGTCAGCCCTGGCACAATGCCGAGCGAGACGCCGAATGCCACGTCGGATATCAGCTTCTGTGCCTCGGTATCACCCATGCGACGTGCGTATTTCAGCACACCGATGGAGCGCCAAACCCTGTCCTCCAGCACGACGCCCAGGTTGCTGTGCAGTTCCTGCCGCGTACCGCGTTCAAAATCGATGACCTTACGCGCAGTCGCAAGCAGCCGGGACAGTATCTCTTTCTCAGATACGCCGAGCGTGGTCTGGTTTGATATCTGATAAAATGCGCCGGTCGCCGCGCTGCCTTCGCCGAACGCACCGCGTACCGTCATGCCCAGCTTGCCGATCATGCCCGCCATTCGCTGAATACCCTTTGCGGTAGTCAGCCCTGGCAGGTGCAGCATCAGCGAAGCCCGCAGGCCCGTGCCAACATTCGTTGGGCAGCTCGTCAAAAAACCCAGTTCTTCATCAAAGGCGTAGTCCACTCCAGTTGCCAGCAGGTTGTCCATCTGGTCCGCTTGCTCGTATGCCGCCTCCAGCGCAAGGCCAGACGCGAGCGACTGCAGTCTGTAGTGGTCCTCTTCAAGAATCATAACGCTTAAGGACTCGTCCTCATTCTTGATCAGGCCCCCATAGCGATTCTTCTCCAGTTCCGGGCTGATGATGTGTCTTTCCATCAGTGCGCGCTTCTTCAGTTCCGGCATTTCCGCCAGCCGCTCATAGTGAAACTGGTTCGACATAAGCAGGCTATCCCGTGCGCCCGCGTGCACCCTCTCAATTTCGGTTTCCTTCCTGATCTTTGAAGGGAACGGCACATCGGCAAGGTTGCGCGCAAGCCGGATACGCGTGGACACCACAACGTCGTTTTCAGGTGCGCCTGTAGTCAGCCAATTCGGCATTTATATCCCTTCCTTCTCCATGCGCGCAATCTCATCGCGCAGCCGCGCGGCTTCCTCAAAGTTTTCGGTGGATACCGCCATGCGCAGCGCTTTTTTCATCTGTTCTTTCTTTTCGAGGCTGGTCGTCTCACGCCCCAGATCGATTTCAACGTGTTCGCCTGGCCTTTTTCCAGTGTGGCGGGTGTTCATATGCACGCCCTTTAACACTGGCAGCAGGCTGACTTCCAGTGCCTTATAACAATGGGCGCAGCCGAGTTTACCCGTTTTTTGAAAGCTGCTCATCGTGGTGCCGCAACAGCTGCAGATCGCATCCTGTGCTTCCTCCGGCTCGTAAAATGCGCTCAGCAAATCGTTAAATGAAAAGCCTGAAAGCACAACCGGCGCTTTTCGCCGGGCCGCGCACTGCGCACACAGATGTACCGTCTTTACCTGCCCGTTTTCAAACGTGGTCAAATGCACGCTTGCGGGATTCTTTAAACATTCATCACAAAGCATTATTCTTCCCCCCTGCTCAGTAGCACCAGTATCAATTGCCGGAGTATTCCGGCGCGAATCATATCCTTGATTGATACCGGTACGCCCAACGCCTTATCCGAAACTGCGGCGCTCATCAGTGCGCCTTCCCTTGTGGTTACTGCGCCATTCTCCACAAGGCGGCAGATTACGTCCTGTGCGTCACGCTCGGATATCTCTTCACCGATGCGCGTAGTAACAAGCTTCACCAGATGATCGCCCTTGTCGATGCGCAGCCGTACCACTCGAATGTATCCCCCGCCGCCCCGGCGGCTTTCAATGATGTAGCCCTTGTCGGGCGTAAAACGTGTAGCCAGCACATAGTTAATCTGCGACGGCGCGCAGTTAAAATGCTGCGCCAGTTCGTTACGCTGCAAATCGATGGTTCCTTCGTATTCACTCATCAGGCTTTTGATGAATTTTTCGATCGTATCGCTTAGTACCGACATCTTTCGTCCCCTTTGACTATCTTTGACCTTGAAGCTAATTATACTCCGATTTTCTAAAAAATCAACTGTTTCATATGGGATCGTGAAACTCTCCGGTACTCTCGCTTTGTGTACGTTGTGTAAGAAAAGCGTCCACGCCACGATAGATTGCTTTGGCGCAGGAAGTCTGATAGTCGTCGTCCTGTAAAAGCTTCTCTTCACGCTCGTTGGATAAGAAGCCGCATTCGACAATCACCGCGGGACAATTCCCTGAGCTGAGTATATAGTAATCCTCTGGATGCTCTATGCGTACCTTAGGCGGGTTCAGCGCCTCAATCAGTTCCTGCTGAATCAACCGGGCCAGTTCCTCACCCTCCGTGGAGTGTTCATAAAAGAACACCTGCGGCCCGGATACAGATTCGTTGGGAAACTTGTTCATATGTATGGAAACCACGATATCGGCATTGGCATTTTCGATGATCTCCCGACGCTTTGCCATATCCTCCCGCTTCGTATCCCCCACGGCGTTCTCGTCTTCCCGTGTCATAATTACCGTATAGCCGTTTTTCTCAAACAGTTTCTGCAGCTTCTTTGCCACAGCAAGGTTGATGCCATCCTCTTTGACGCCTGTCTGCCCTACTGCACCTCCGTCGAAGCCGCCATGCCCTGCGTCAATCACAATGGTCGCTTTTGACGTGCGCATCACAGGCTCTGCCGCGTCGGGCATCAGCACCAACAGGGAAGCAACAACTGCCACCAAAATAAAAAAGATCATATAACGCCGCGCGTTCTTCATACCGCACCTCCGCCGTTATATCATCTATATTATTGAGTGTATTTCGCTATTCCGTTTAAAACAGTGCTTTGGATGCGTCCGCATTCAGCCGCAGCGGTTCTTTGCAGGGAACAGCAAACGCCGCTGCACATCCGACCATCGCCGCGTTATCGGTACAGTAGCGCGGTTCGGGCAGATACAGCGCGATGCCTTCCCGTTTTGCCCGTTCCGTAAATTCTCTGCGCAACGCACCGTTGGATGACACGCCTCCCGCGATGCCGACTTTGGATATTCCCTCTCGCGCCGCAGCTTCAAAGGTGTTGTCAGCCAGAAAAGCGATCGCTTCCTTCTGAAAGCTGGCCGCGATATCCGCCTTGTCATACGTCTCACCCCGTTGATCCATCGTATGCATCTGATTAATTACCGCGGTTTTAAGGCCGCTGAACGTGAAATCGAGATGCGTCTCTCCCCGGAAGCCGCGTGTATAAGTATAAACCGGCTGTCCCTTCTCCGCGAGCTTTTCCAGCAGCGGCCCACCGGGATACCCCAGCCCCAGTGCACGGGCGGTCTTGTCGAACGCCTCACCCACCGCATCGTCACGCGTTTTGCCGAGCAAACGATAGCGGCCATAGTCCTCTACGACTGCGATATGCGAATGCCCGCCTGAGACCACGAGACAGATGAATGGCGGCTCCAGATCGGGATGAGAAATGTACAGTGAGCAGATATGGCCTTCGATATGGTGTATAGGGATCAGCGGCAGCGACAGATAATGCGCCAGCGCCTTGGCATACGATACGCCCACAAGCAGGGCACCGATCAGCCCCGGCCCATCCGTTACCGCCACTGCCTCAATATCCGAAAAGCTCATATTTGCCTGCCCCAGCGCCTCATCCACCATGTACGGCAGCTTCATGATATGGTTCCGCGACGCAATCTCCGGCACTACGCCGCCGTAGCGTTGGTGCTCCGGCTGAGTATATACCGCGTTCGCGATCACCTGTCTGCCGCGTGTTACCGCAGCCGCGGTTTCGTCGCAGGAGGTTTCTATGGCGAGGATCGTCCGTTCTTGCATCCTTATGCCTCTTGAACGTTTGTTCTTTGTTTCCTGTCACGTCTGCGGAATATGCCCAGCCCTACAAAAGCGGCAAGATTGAGCGTGATGAAGATCGACACGAAACGGATGATGATGCGCGCTACCAGATCCGAGAAGAACTGCTCCGGCACCATCTGAATCAGTACGTCGGTGCGCGGGTCCAGCAGCCACAGGTCGTTGCCCGCGAAAAACACGTGGTGGAAGGATATCCAGAAATTCGAGAAGTCAGCCGCCGCATATGCGGTGATGGCCCCAACGACGATCAGGAAACCAAGCGATACCCAGAGAAAGGATTTGCATAACGTTTTCAGTTCCCGTCCGCGTCCGATCAGGAAAGCCAGTATCAGCAGCACCGCAGCACCGATGAGAGACCAAGTGCGTACATCGCGTGCGCCTAAATAGAGGGCCTTCACATCGACCATATGCGCCTTTTCGCGCTCGCCGAACACCTCCTGCATCTGTCCCTGAATCTCGGCCTGCATATCAAGGCTGTCCAGCTTACCGGTGGTATAATCGAGCAGGACCTGAGTCACGCGGGTGAGGTCTTCCTCCGTAATGCCGATGTCGTAAGCAGTATCCAGCTTAGCGTATTCTTTTTCAAAAAAGCTTTGATTTACTGCGAACATTTCGATGCTCGCGATGAGCATGCCGATGATGAGAAGGATGCTCGCTATTGTCGTCAGCAGCGTCCGAAGCGAGGCGGCGCGTCCGCGCTTTTCCAATTCGGTTTCCATTTGCTTCTCCTTTGTATACGGCCTTTGGCGAAGAACGCAACACTGTGTAATTCGTGAGGCTTCATAATTGTATGGGCGGCCTGTACTCGTAAAAGTGGTGGCCGCCCTGAATTTAAATCATTTGATATTCAGTTTCAGTCAGCAATCCGGCAGTGTCTTGTGCTTCATCACATTCCACTTTAAAAAGCCAGACGCTCATCGGGTGCGCCGCGATCGCGTCGGGGTCATCATAAACGGAATCATTGACCGCCGTTACCACGCCTTCTATCGGCGAGCGGACGTCCACATCGGCCTTAACCGACTCGACCTTTGCGCCGGGTTTTCCTTCGCCCACACGCGCGCCGATTTCCGGCAGTTCGACGTAAACCACGTCACCCTTCAGATCCTCCCCCGTCGTCCCCACGAAAGCGATATCCCCGAAAAATCGCACCCATTCGTGCCGTCGGGTATAATATAGCCCGTCCATCCGTTCTCTCCTTCGCATCGGAATGCATAATACAGCATATGCGAAGGCGTTCGGCTGGTGAACTACTACTTCAGATACTTACCAAACTTGCGTCTGAACATAATGGCATATACCACAATCGCCGGCAGTACGATGCCCATGCTTACCCATACAGCCCAGCCGGTTCCCCATTGTGCCTGCATGTAATCCAGCACGCCGAAAACCGTGACAATCGGCCCGATGATAGCACAGAAGATGCGCATCATTTTCTGCGCGTCTGCCTGCATCACCTTGGGATATTCGTTTTTAAACGCGGGGCCTTTTCCGGTGATTGCTGAATATATGGCAAAAAGTCCGATGAGAATCGTGAATCCCGCCATAAACTGGTTCATGCCTTCTACGCTTGTCCCGGTATTGGTCGCTGCAGCAGTAGCTGTAGCAGCAGCATCAAATAATAATCCGTTCACTGAAACCTTCCTATCGTTTGTTGATTTTTACGCCATCCGGCGTATCCTTTAGTTCATAACCCTGTGCAGCGATCTCATTTCTGAGCGCATCCGCCGCCGCGTAGTCCTTGCGGGCACGCGCGTCCTGACGCTGCTGCGCAAGTTCTTTGATGTGCTGCGGAATCTCATCCTCGCGAATCTCGATGCCGAGCACGCCCAATACCTCGTCGAGAGCAGTCAATGCCTCTTTGGCGCTGGCCGAGCTGCCGCATCCTTCGAATTTCTGATTGATCTCACGGATGAACTCAAAGATCACGCCCAGCGCTCCGGCCGTATTGAGGTCGTCGTCCATTTCGTCCTTAAAGCGCTGCCGTAATTCGCAGACATCCTTCGTGACATCGATGCTGCGTCCACCTTTGGTCTCAGCGATGTGGGCAAGGTTCTCACGGCAATTTTTGATGCGGGCCATGGCGGACGCCGCCTGCGCGATAAGCTCCTCCGAGAAGTTGACCGGGTTACGGTAGTGCGCCGACAGCATAAACAGCCGCACGACCATAAGATCGTACTTCTCCGAGATATCGCGCACGGTGAAGAAATTGCCTTTGGACTTGCTCATCTTCTCGTTGTCCACGTTGATATAGCCGTTGTGCATCCAGTAGTTCGCAAAAGGCTTGCCTGTTGCGGCCTCGGACTGCGCGATTTCGTTCTCATGGTGCGGAAATACCAAGTCCTGTCCGCCTCCGTGGATATCGATGGTATCTCCCAAGTACTTCATGCTCATGGCGCTGCACTCGATATGCCAGCCCGGGCGCCCTTTGCCCCACGGACTGTCCCAACTGTCCTCACCGGGCTTTGCAGCCTTCCAGAGCGCAAAGTCCTCCGGATTACGTTTAAGCTCCGTCACGTCGATGCGCGCGCCGGCCTGACGTTCCTCCGCGGACTGGCCGGAAAGCCTGCCATAGGTCGGAAAACTCGTCACGTCGAAATACACGTCGCCGTTTGATTCATATGCATGGCCTTTGTCGATCAGTTCCTGTACCAGCGCGACGATGTCCGCAATGTGCTCCGTCGCCTTGGGATGCACGTCTGCCGGGCGAATGTTCAGCGCTCCGGCATCATGGTAGTATTCACCGATAAACCGTTCGCCGAGTTCTTTCAGCGTTGTATTTTCCTCCGCCGCCCGAGCGATCATCTTGTCGTCCACATCAGTAAAGTTCTGTACGAACGTCACTTTATAGTCCCGGTACTCAAGGTAACGGCGCAGGGTATCAAAAATGATAAAGGGCCTTGCATTCCCGATATGGAAATAATTATAGACAGTCGGCCCGCAGGCATAAATTCGGACTTCTCCCGGATGCACCGGATTAAATTCCTCTTTTCTGCGCGTCAGCGTATTATAGATTTTCAAAAAAGCACTTCCCGTCCTGTTTTTCGGTTAATTATAATATATGCGATTGCTCCCGTCAATTGACAATGGCCCTCTGCACTGCCCGCCTGCGTCCTAATCAGTGCCAAATTTCGATTAATATAAAGAACCGCGCCGGAAACGGACCCGGCGCGGCCAATAAGGGGATTTCGGCTATTCGATCGCGATGCGCCGCGAGTTCTCTACCTGCGGCTGGCGCGGCACGGTGATGTGCAGCACGCCTCCCTCCAGCCTGGCGTGGATGCCCTCGGAGGTTGCATCGCCGAGATAGATCGTACGGCTCATGGAGCTGTAGCGCCTCTCGCGGTGGATGTAGTTCTTTCCCTCATCATCCACCTTCTCATCGCGCTGCACAGTAATGGAGAGGTTGCCGTCGCTCATTTCCAACTGCACTTCTTCCTTTTTGACACCCGGCAGCTCAGCTTCCACGATGTATTCCTTTTCTCCGGCCTGAACGTCCACACGGAACGAGTCCTGTGAGACGCGCTTGCCGGTCAGCCACGGATCGGTGAAGAAGTCGTCCAACATATTGTACAGCTCCTCAAATCCCGTGGTCGCAACTCCCCTGTTTCTGCGATTGCTCGGCACCAGATTTGCCATTATTGATCACTCCTTCTTAATAATTTTCATTAGCACTCTCGTAACCAGAGTGCTAATCCTTATGCTTAATATATACCACTCCACAACCTTCAAGTCAACGCAGGTCATAATTTTTTTACAATATTTTTAGTCCTAAAGAAACAAAAAAGGGTGCAGCGCACCCAGAGCTTCTAATCTTTTACCACGCTATACGATACGGCTGATCTCTGTTCTGAGTTGCTTGATGATCCGCTTTTCCAGCCGGGATATGTACGACTGAGAGATGCCGAGATGATCCGCAACCTGCTTTTGTGTGCGCTCCTTTTGGCCGTTCAGCCCAAAGCGCATCTCCATAATAAGCTTTTCACGGTCGCACAGCCGCGCAATGCATTCGTTCATTAAATCCTTCTCCACGCTGTCTTCGATCTCCGTATATACCACATCCGGCTCTGTGCCAAGGATATCGGATAACAGCAGTTCGTTGCCATCCCAGTCCACGTTGAGCGGCTCATCGAAGGAAACCTCGTATTTGAGCTTCGCGTTGCGCCGCAGATACATGAGAATTTCATTCTCAATGCAGCGCGAAGCGTAAGTAGCCAGCTTAATATTTTTGGCGACATCAAACGTATTGACCGCCTTGATGAGGCCGATGGTGCCGATTGACACAAGGTCCTCCACGCCCACACCTGTGTTTTCAAACTTGCGCGCGATGTATACCACAAGCCGCAGGTTGCGTTCGATCAACACCCTCCGAACTGTTTTGTCCCCCTTGCCCAGTCGGGAGAGCAATGACGCCTCCTCCGTCGCCGTGAGTGGCGGGGGCAGCGCCTCGCTGCCGTTGATGTAGTCGACGCTTTCCGCGAGTTTCAGCCGCAGCAGCACCCAAGCTACAATCCTTTGCACCATCAGGTTTCTCATAATTAGCTCCTTTCTTCAGTTCATCTGTAAGTTTGATTCCAATTATTGCTTCACAGCCTCCGGCAGGTGCGCTGCGCGCGATACACGCTACCGCTTTCGCGCTTGTCCCGCCCCCCGCAAAGCTGATGCTATCCATCTCTAACCCGTACATAATGGACTGGCCCGCTGCCGTCGCCAGCGGTATAATGCGCAGCTTTTCAGTTTGTATTTCCGAAGCTTTGCCCGTCAGCATGGAGACATTCTGCCTGCCTAAAATCTTTTCCGCCGCTCCCCGGCTGAGGAAGATGACGGGCAGCCCGGTCAGCGGCTCAGTCAGCAGGTTCCCGGTATCCACATATGCCTTCATGCGTGAACGACGATTTTCACATGCCAAATCAATCATTAAGGTGCTTGGTTCCCGCTCCAAGGCGCGCCGCCGGATAGTTGAATACACGCCAATCAGCCCCGCGCCCGCCGCAAGCCCGATCAGTATGGCATGAACAGCAGGCGCAGCCATCAACGATCCACCCGCACTTTGCAGCTGGCCCATGCTTAGCGATACCGCATAGATCACGCCTGCCGTAACGAAGGAAGCTACATAAAACGCGATCAGCCCTTTCCAGAAATGCTTCTCGCCGCGTATCCAAAACGCGAGCAGACACATTGCAAAACTGACCGCGAGCTTGACTGGCAGTGATATCGGGAAGCCCCGCATGCCATAAACGACAGCCGCATAGACGCCGCCCAGCGCAGCTGCTATCGCGCACCGCCCCCAGCGGATGCGGCTGCTGCTCAGCCTGCAGGCAAAAATAAGAATCAGGAAATTGACCGCGAAGTTGTCCGCGAGAACCGCTTCGACGTATACCTTCTGCACCTCACATAACCCCTTTTGTTGGATGCGCACATTATATAATTACGGATCGTTGATATATTGTAGAACTGCGCCGGGGTGAAAAAGTTATAATGGCGAAGCGCTGCCGAATTGTTTCATAAGCAGGGAGCAGTTCGAAGTAGAAAACGGACATTTCGTGAACGATCCTGACAGTGGCAGACGAGGCCGGAAATGCAGGCATCCATCCCAAAAGACGATCCTGCTATATTGGCCGTTCCTCACGTTCAGATAAAATGCGATTTTTGCAATTAAATATTTTGCATGTGTGGGCTTTATGTTATATGATACATATGTAATATTATTCAATATTAGTTTTGCTCATATTCGTAATATATTAGAAACAGGTGGGGTTATGGTGGATATTTTCATTTTTGCTGCAAATCATCTTAAGCGCAATTTCATCCGATATGCCTTAACAGTGTTTGGAGTCCTCGTTGTGCTGACGCTTACGGCGTGCGGCCTTTCATCCTCCATCCCGGCTATGCCCACTGTTGAGCCCTCGTCCTCGCCCATTGTTGATGTGCAACCCACGCCAGAGGATTCTGCAATACCCGTATTTAACACCCATCCTGTAAATACTCCGAACCCGGTATTCTCCAGTGCAGTCAGCGAGCCATTGGAAAGTCTGGTGCCGATCTCCGATTTAAATGAAGAGTATGCGGAATACGGCAGCTTTACGATAGAAGGTATGTCCGCGGAAGACTATAATGCGGCCATGTCGATTCATTGGGCTAAGGTCGAAACCTTTGGTGAGCCCACACCATACGATATTGACCTGACAAAACGTATTGATGTGGACATGCTCGAACAATACATTCTCAATCTGGGCCGATACGATGGCGTGGATGTCACTGTCATCGGACAAAGCGAACTGGGCCGGAATATCTATATGATCACGGTTAATCTGGGCGGCGGGTCTGACAAGCCGCTCATCATGCTGAGCGGAGGCGTCCATGCGCGCGAGTTCGCCGGCCCGGAGTATCTGATAAAGTGCCTGAACGATACTCTTGCCAAATCCCAAACTGACGCGTATACCAGGCTGATGCTTTCACGCGTCACCATCGTGGTCGTTCCGCTGGTCAACCCGGACGGGCGGGAACTCATCATGGACGGCGGCGCTTCAAGGCGCAAATCCAATGCGAACGGCGTGGACCTGAACCGCGCCATGCCTTCTGTCAACGCAGGCCAGCTTGCCCCAGGCGTCCGTTTGGTCGAAGATTTTTCGAACCATCCCGGCCTTGCTTTCTTCGCGGGCGAACATCTCGGAGCAGAGAGTGAGACGCAGGCTTTGATCAAGTGGTACAATACGTACGTCCCAAAAGCCACGGCGTATATTGACATGCACCAGCAGGGCGGAATATCCTACTACGATAAAGCCTTTGCCACGAGCGAAAGCGACGAGGCATGTTTCGGGTTTGCAAGAGCCATGAACGGCCTATTGGGAGGCGGATACAGGCCCAAGGGTGAAACTGAAGATTATGCGCTGGACGGCGACGGCGGCACGCTCACCGACTATGCCCGCAGCGTTGCCGAGGGCTTTGTATTCAGCGACCGTCTAGGCCGCATGGCGCTCCTCATGGATGGCGTTGAAACGCCGCTGATCTGTTTCGGCGATCTCGACGACTGGCCGGAATACTACACTCCTGTAAATCCTGACTTTCTCTGCATGACGTTTGAGATTGGGCGTAACGCTTCTTATCTCGGGCCGGGAAGCGGTGCGCGAAAGAAAAGGGCATCCGAATATGAAAAATACGGCTGGGAAAACTTCTTGACGGGTATGATTGAGATTTTGACCGGCTGAAAAAGAGTTACGGCATATTTTAGGCGGCTAGCCTGTTTACCTTATACTTATTAATCTAAATCGCTTGGGTCTTGATGCGGAATGCGCCTGCGTCAATGGTTATGATACCAAAGGTTGCTTTTCTGCCGCGCGGTTCGCCGAGGCTGCCCGGGTTGTACAGCGTTGCGCCCGCGTGGAATTGCTCGGCGGGTACATGCGTATGTCCGTAAAGTACAATATTCGCTTCCTTTTCCAGTGCGAAAAGTCCCAGCCGCAGAAGCGACTGTTTCACGCTTTGTTGGTGACCGTGCACCGCAACGATTCGCACTCCTTCAAACTGCAATTCAATCTCCGCAGGAGCCTCTACCGAAAAATCGCAATTGCCGCGCACAGCATAGACAGGCTTGTCCGTGTGCTGGCGCACATATGTGGCGTCCTGTGAATTATCGCCGAGGTGGATGACGCAATCGACATCTTTGCAAAGCGCCATCGCAGCCGCAATCGCTTCCCTGCGCCCGTGCGTGTCGCTTATGACGAGTATTTGTGTCATACGCCGAGCTTGTCCTTCAGCACGTGAAGCGCGCCCGCCCGGTGGCTCAGCTTATTTTTAGCTTCGACGGGCAATTGCGCAAAGGTCAGATTCCACTCCGGCAGCAGAAACAGCGGGTCGTAGCCGAATCCACCGCAGCCCGCCGGATGCCATACAATCTCACCGCACACTTCGCCGGACGCCGTTATCACTTCTTCACCCCGCGCCAGCGCCACGACGCTGATGAACTTTGCGCTGCGGTTTGTCACGTTTACCATTGCCGCAAGCAGCTTTTCGTTGTTAAGCGCATCGGTGGCGTGCGGCCCTGCGTACCGTGCGGAATATACGCCAGGTGCACCGCCCAGCGCCTCTACGCACAGCCCGGAGTCATCGGCCAGCGCGTCGCAACCCGATACTTTGGCGGCCTCCACAGCCTTTTTGACAGCGTTCTGTTCGAACGTCACGCCATCCTCCTCCACCTCAAGCGAAATGCCCGCTTCCTTTAGTGAAAGCACCTCGTCATAGATGCCCTGGAATATGGCCTTGATTTCCTTAACCTTACCCGCGTTGTTGGTTGCAATGATGAGTTTCTTCATACGTTCTGTCCTATCGCCTCGTGTTGTATCCGAATGATGGTTTCGATGCCCTCCTGCGCATAACGCAGCAGCGTCTGCATCTCTTTGGGTTTAATCGGCCGCTTCTCCGCCGTGCAGAGAACCTCCACGATGCCGCCGCTGTACGACATCGCCACGTTCATATCTGCCATTGCGCGGCTGTCTTCACTGTAGTCGAGGTCCAGCAGCGGAACACCATCCACGATACCGCAGCTTACCGCAGCCACGCCATCCTTCAAAGGCGAACGTGTCAGCATCCCTTCGACCAGCAGCTTGCGAACGCAGAGCGCCAGCGCCACATATCCGCCAGTGATTGCAGCCGTGCGCGTGCCGCCGTCTGCTTCGATCACGTCACAATCGATATAGACCGTAAGGCCGGTCAGCGCGTTCATATCCACAGCAGTACGCAAACAGCGCCCGATGATGCGGCTGATCTCCGTGTTCCGGCCGTCCGGGCGCTTAATTTCACGCGTCTTGCGCTGCGGTGTGCTTGCGGGCAGCATGGCATATTCCGCCGTGAGCCAGCCTTTGTCCGTTCCCTCTAAAAAGGCCGGTACACCCGGAGTTGCCATCGCGGTACACAGCAGCCGCGTACGGCCCCATTCGATCAGTACGGAGCCGTGCGCGTTCTTCATAAAATCAGTCGTGAGACGCAGCGACCGCAAGTCCCTCTCGCCGCGTCCATCCGTTCTTGTCATTCGTAAACCTTTCTTAGTTCAGCGTATTGACATAATCCATGGTGGCCATGGTCGTCGATGCAGTGGAAGCAAACTCTTTACCTTCTACCAGTATAACCACCTCATCGATATTGTCAAACTGCTTCAATGACAGCGTGATGCATTTCACGAGCTTTTCCTTGAGGTTAGGCGTATCGCCGACGGAAGCAAGCTCCTGCGAGAAATTAATTGTCGCAACTCCCGTATCGTCTACGTCAACGCTGAGAAGTTCAGTCCCGTCCGGGAACAGGTTCTTGAGCTTTCCATCCGCCGGCCCTTTGACAAGCTCGCTCATCACGACAAACGCATCCGCCTCGCCGCCCACATACTTGGTAACGGGCACGATCGCCTCACCTGAGGTGCTGCCAAAGTACAACACAATCTTGGAGGCATTCGCGAGGTCGTCGGACGACAGCGTCGTGGTGGCCACGTTGAGGTCGAATGGCGGGAATGCTGCGCTGATATCCGTACCGCAGGGCAGCGCGTCGTCGCAGCCTGTCTGCCGGATGATGACCGATTCGATCGTGGGGAATTCGCAGAGTGTGTTGACCACTGCGACCACCTTGTTCATTTCATCCACTGCGTCCTCTGCCGCAATTGCACCTTCGCTGAGCTGAATTGTGGCAACGCCATCCTTGATGCTTAAGGATACTTCCGTACCCTCCGCAAGGATCGGATTGAGCCCCAGGTACTCAAACTGCGAGTCAGTATCGGAATTGGCAATCAGCTGACTGACCGCGGCCCTTCCAATGCCCTCTTCCCACTCGATCTCCTTCATTACGGGAACGATATACCCGTAGTCATCCTCCAGATACAGCACCGTCTGGCGCATATTCGCATCCGGAACATTCATCGCCGGTATTTCTTCGGAGGGTCCTTCCCCGCTATCCTTAGCACAAGCCGCAAAGCAAAGCAGCACGAGCACTGCCGCCATCAGCACCGCGATAGTCTTTTTTGTCATGTCCATTCCTCCTGAATTCGTCTTTTTACAAGTCTATTCGTGTGGAATAACGCGTATGAGTACGATCAGCTGTGAAATATTGCTTGACATGCATAGATGATCGATGTACATTATACATAGATGATCTATGCACGTAAAAAGGAGATGATTACGTTATGAACAAAGGCTTGATGGCTGGTTCAACTTCACTGATGGTTCTTCACCTGATTGGAGCAAGAGATATGTATGGCTACGAAATCGTTAAGGAGCTTGATGCAAGATCAAACAACGTTTTCATTTTAAAGGAAGGTACATTATATCCCGTTCTACACGGATTGGAACAAGACGGTTATGTGCAATCCTATTCGAAAACTGCCGAAACCGGCAAGGAACGCAAGTATTATCAGATCACGAAGAAAGGGACACGGGCGTTGGCTGATAAGAAAGCCGAATGGAAAATATTCTCCAGTGCCGTTAACACGGTTCTTAAAGATCCGGATGGCCAATCAAGCACGCCTGATGGTACTCTGACCGATGCAGGCATGGTTACGGAGGTATTCGGCTATGCAAAATAGAGAAACGTATTTGGATACTGTCTGCAGCGAAATCAAGTTTCGCGCTGCCCGAAAAGTACTGCGGCAGGAGCTTGAAGACCACATCGAAGACCGGAAAGCTGAGCTGGAGAAAAACGACTTACCGGATACTGAAGCCGCCGCCATTGAAGCGATGGGCGATGCCAAAGAAATCGGGAAAGCGCTCAACGCAATCCACAGGCCTCGCACGGAATGGGGCATCCCCCTATGTGTATTGCTGCTAAGCCTTGCAGGCCTTTACATCAATCAGGTTTCAGGATTTGCCTATAATAGTCTGAGTGGAACGGGATATTTCGATTTCAGTTTTCTCCCCGGTGACCTGATGGTGGGCATGGATATATACAGGGCGATACTGTTAGCTGCCGTTGGCCTATCCGTTTTGGCAGTTGCATATTTTTCGGATTACAGCTGGCTCTTGCATTTGCGGCATGCCCTGTTCTTTGCAGCTTTGCTGTATATCACGATACGCCTTTATCTGATTAAACAAAACAATATTGATATATACGGATTCTTTGGACAAACTGCTCCGATAAATATCACGACAATGCTTTTTATACTGAGTATTCCTGGTTTCATTAAGCAAAATATCGAAAAAGGCATGAAGGGTATGGTCCATATCGTTTTAGCAGGAGCAATTTCAATTGCCGCGCTTTACTTCCTGTCATCAGTTTATGCATCCGTGCTTGGTGCGGCCTATATCGTAATTTTTGGTCTATCATTATTTTACAATCAGCAACCCGCGACATACAAATGGAGGCGCATCGCAATTGTGTCCAGCGTCATGAGCATCGTCTTTGTAGTTTGTGTCCTGCTTATTCAACCGGATCGGTTTGCATTTGGTACCAGCTTTAATGGTCCAGATTATAAAGGCTGGGTTATACGTGAAGTGCTATCTGATTCAAAGTTCATCGGAGCAGCTATGATCCGTACCTACAACACGACCGGGTATATCCTTACCACCGTCATCAGTACATACGGGTGGCTTGTCGGCATCAGCTTTGTTCTGGCCTTCGCGCTGCTATTAACCTTGATGCTCCTGCGCAGCAGAAAGATTGCGCACACGTTTGGCCGGTTGCTGTCCTTTAGCATCAGCGCGTACTTCTGCGCCCGGTTTATGCTATTCCTGCTTGCCAACTTCGGCGTTATCGGTGGCACATCCGTCAATTTGCCGTTTGTCAGCTACGGCTGGTTCAGCCTGACAACGGATCTGTTCCTTGTAGGCATCTTCATGTCCGTCTGGCGCAGAAGTTCGTTTATGACAAAGGAGATGCATGCGCTTAAGAAAAGCCCTGCTTTATAATCAGGATAATACCCGTTCAATACCCTTTCATGGTTTTACAGGCTGACGACACACCTTATCAGCCTGTTTTCGAATACAAAAAAGGCCCGAGTATCCGAGCCTTTCCAAGATGCTTTTATCCTTATGCTCTTTCCATGTACTCGCCGGTTCTCGTATCCACGCGGATTACGTCATCCTGATTGATGAACAGCGGAACCATGATTTTCGCACCGGTTTCAAGAATGGCGGGCTTGTTGCCCGAGGTTGCCGTGTCACCCTTGAAGCCCGGCTCTGTTTCGACGATCTTCAGTTCGACGAAGTTGGGCGGTTCCACAGAGAACGCCGCGCCTTTGAAGAATTTGATCGTTACAGGCATGTTCTCCTTGATGTAGTTGAGCGCGTCCTCCACTTGTCCGAGGCCCAACGGTATCTGCTCAAAGGTCTCCTGATCCATGAAATAATACAGTTCGCCGTCGCTGTACAAATACTCCATCGTCTTAGTGTCCACATGTGCTTTGGGGAATTTTTCAGACGGGTTAAATGTTCTCTCCAGCACGCTACCCTGCATGATGTTCTTCATCTTTGTGCGCACGAAGGCAGCACCTTTGCCGGGTTTCACGTGCTGAAAATCCACGATCACCCAAACCTGATCGTCTATCTCGATCGTCAGGCCTTTTCTGAAATCTCCGGCTGTTACCATGATCTTTCCTCCATCAGTGAATGATTATGATTTCGCGCGGCGCGGAGCTCAAATTCTCGCAGCCGCCGTTTCTTACCACGCAAATGTCTTCGATCCGCACGCCCCAGCGCCCCTTAAGGTAAATGCCCGGCTCAATGGTGACCACCATGCCGTCCTGCAGCGTTGCATCCGAAATCTCGTTCAAGGTAGGCGCTTCGTGAATCATCATGCCGACACCGTGACCGAGGCCATGCCCGAAGGCTTGTCCAAAGCCTGCCTGCGCGATATAGTCTCGTGCGATGGCGTCGATCTCCCTCGCGCCTTTACCGGCAGCGAGCGCTTCCAGCGCCATATCTCCCGCACACTTCACTATATCATATACTTTTTGCTGCTCTTTGTCCATACGGGAAATCGCCACCGTGCGCGTAAAATCAGAGCAATACCCGCCAAAACGGCAGCCATAGTCCATGGTCAGGAAGTCACCCGGCCGTATCTTCCGGTCGGTGGGCGTCGCATGTGGCAGGCTGCTGTTTTCGCCCGAAGCTACGATCGGAGCAAAAGCAATGTCAGCGCCGTTCTTATTCATGTAGTAAATCAGTTCCGCGCGAATGTCCATCTCGCTCATACCGGGCTTTAAAATTTTGCACATGTGGTGGAACAGAAGGTCATTGTGATGCGCACCCTTGGCGATGAGCGCGATCTCCTCCGCGTCTTTGTTCGTACGCTGCTGCGCGATGGCAGATGACAGATCGACCATATCGTCTTCCGCAATGTAGTTGAGATAGGATTTAAAGGCGGTATACGACACATCAGAAAGATCAATGCCAAGTTTTTTCACGCCATGCTTTGTCGCATAATCGAATATGGTCTGTACGCGTGCTGCAGCTTTGGTCTCTACAACGGTGAAGTCCGTTTCTGTCTCAGCCTGTTCCGTATAGCGGAAGTCGGTAAAGAAATACTTTTCACTCGGTGTAATCAGCAGCTGGCTACTGTTACCCGAAAAACGCGAATAGTACGATACGTTCTCCACCGAAGTGACAAGCGCAGCGTCTGCTCTGGAGCGTTCCATGGCTTGTCTAAGCTTATCGATTCTCATATATGGTCAATTCCTCCTGATAGATTCTCTTCATTTCTGCCGCGTCCTCAGCCATGGTCCCTTGCGATTCGCAGATGATCACCGGCTCCATCCCCCGCTGTACCAGCTGCCGCGCAAGCGGTTGAAAGTCCGGCCCATAGCCTTCATCGGCGAATGTGCGATGCATCTTTTCTCCTGCCGCGGTATACTGAATATGGGCGAAGTGAACGTGGAAATGCTTGGCACGTTCCCGCCCTAATCCTTTCTGAAGCTTGTCCAATATGTTTGCATAGTCCTGTTCCGTATTGATGGCGCCTTTGCCGCGTGCGTGCAGATGGGCAAAGTCCAGCGTAGGGATAAATCGGTTGCCCAACTGACACAGTTCAATCGTTTCCTCAAGGCTGCCAATCTGCTTTGGCCTGCCCATCGTCTCTGGGCAAAGTGCCACATGATCCAGCAGGCTACCCAGCGCTTCCGCCGCGACCAGCAACGCCGCTTTTACGCGGGCCAGCGCATCCGGGTAGGACAACGCTCCCGGCGTACCGGGATGAAAAACCACACGTTTTGCGCCCATCCAGCCTGCGGCCGTGGCTGACTGCATCAGATACCGTATGTTGTTCGCCGCTTTGTCGGTATCCTCCGTCGCGAGGTTGATATAGTAAGGCGCATGCACGCTAAGCTGCACATTCTCCTTCGCTGCCGCCTCACCGATTGCCTCTGCGGTGGCCTGCGACAGCTGTACGCCACGACCAAAAGAATATTCAAACGCATTAAGCCCCATCTGCGCAACCCACACGAATGCTTCGGTGGTGCGCTTGTACCCCTGCGCGTAAAAGCTGTTTGAATTGCCTGCCGGACCAAAACGTATCATGGTAAACTCTCCTTGGGTTATATTACCCAAAGAACGGATTAAAGTCCAGTTTTTTTGAAGCCGCAATAGAAATAGCGGCTGATAGAGTATGTTTAATGTGTATCAGCCGCTAATTTATAATCTTTATTATCTTCCCGCGCTGCGTGCCAGCTCCGCGGCAAGCTTGGCGATGGCCTTGCTCTCTATGCGCGAAACATTTCGCCGCGTTTACTGTAAGCGATTTTCCGCCTCCATTTGCCTGAACCGGAAGTGGATCAGCAGCTCCTTATCCTCCGTCAGTTCCACTTTTTCGATCAAACTGACGAGCAGTTCCCTGTTACAGCCAGTTGATTTCAGGAATCGTTTCACCATCGCTTTGGCACGCTTTGCGTTCTCCTCAGGCGGGCGGGCAGCTTCGGCCTCAAGGCTTTTTTTCTTCGCTTCGAGTGCGGCTCGTTCTTCTTTTACTTTTCCGTAAACCCGCGTAAAATCCTCTTCGGCAAGCACACCAGAAAGCTTATCCATGTAAATGCTATCCATGTTCGCAGTAAGGGCAGTGATCTTGCTGTCAATACGAGCGATCTCGCTGTTGATATCGCCCGCTTGCGCAATTTCGCTCATTACCTGCTGTGCGGTATCTACGAGCTCACGCTCGCTGATGTACTTCCTGCAGGTGTCGTCCACTCTGTCCAGCACCGCATCGGTTACCGTCTTCACCTTGACCGAGTGACAGGTGCACTTGCGCGCTTTGGTAAAACGCTGGTAAGTCCTGCATATGAAGTATAGCGTGTCCTCTCCTTTAGCATTCGGTCGGTTCACCACCGCGAGCGGGTATCCGCACTCATGGCAGTGAATGATGCCTTTGAGCAGGTAGTCGTACGTACGCTCTCGGGTCCTCTTCCTGCTCGCAATCAGCAGCTGCACTCTGTCGAATACGTCTCGGTCCACCAACGGATCGTGGGTGCTCTCCACCACAATCCAGTCCTTCCTGTCCACATGCAGGCATTTGCCGGACTTGTAGCTGATTTTTTTGGTTTTCCCCTGCACCATGTTGCCGATGTAGGTTTCATTCTTTAGCAGTTCCGTTATTCTCTCCGAACTCCACATGCCGCTGTACGGCCCCTTGTGCGACCGTACAAGCCCCGCATAAGCGAGCGGAGGCATTACCTTGTCCCGGTTTAACTGCACCGCTATTTGCCTGCAAGACATACCTCCTGCTGCCAGTGTGAATATCCGCTGGACAATTGGAGCCGCTTCTTCATCGATTACGATTTTGTTTTTCTCGGTTCCGGACAGCTTATAGCCGTAAGCCGCCTTGCCGCCGATGAAAAGCCCCTTCTTCTGCTTGTCGTGCTTTACGCTTTTGATCTTCTTGCTGATGTCCTTGGCGTACATGTCGTTCATGATCGCGCGGAACGGGGTGATCTCGTTGGCAGTGCTGTCCACACCAGAATCAATGCCGTCTAGCAAGGAAATATACCGCACTTGATGCTCTGGAAAATATCGCTCCATATAATGACCGGTCTGGATATAATCTCGGCCCAGCCGCGACAGATCCTTGGTGATCACCATATTCACTTTCTTTTCTTCGATATCCGCGATCATGCGCTTGAAGCTAGGCCTGTCAAAGCTAGTGCCACTCCATCCGTCATCAATGTACGTGTCAACCACGTACAAACGGTGCTGCTCTGCAAAGCCTTCGAGCATACTTCGCTGGTTTGTTACGCTCTGTGATTCTATCTCATTATCATCCTCCTTTGAAAGCCGAATATACAATGCGGCGCTGTAGTCCATCGGATTGCTTATTTCCATATAGGGCATCTTGTACCTCCGTTATTCATAAGCAACCTTTCATCGGAACCATCTTACATGATGGTTGATGATTTATGCAAATGTATCACCCGTTCGCTTTAGCCATTTCACTCTTGATGTATATCGCGAGGGATTCTTTGATGATTTCAGACACCTTGCTGCCATCTTTGCTATAAATGCAGCTTACTTTGAATTGCTTATTTTCATTTTCGTCTTGTTTCATCGCAGCACCTCACGATATATTCATAAAATGACTATGTGATTTTGAATGCTTTCTTGCTTGTCCGGCATACTAAATTGTCCTCAAGAATTATTTCTTCACCGTGTAATAAGCGGCTTGCCGGTTCAGCAAGCTTCCATAGCCGCCCCCTGAATGATCTCTCAAAATCGGTGCGCATGCTCCCCTCGTCGGACGGGCCGTCCCCATTGTCTGTGACGGTTTTATCACGCTCGGACTGTGGCTGGACGGAAGTACCATTGTTTCGCCGGCAAGGATCATCGCAATCCGTCCCACCACGAGACGTTATCGCCACAAACATTATTCGCAAGCGTGCTCTGGCGTGTCGCTGTCGGTTCCCCCGCCCTACCGGCAATGTACTCATTGCACTTCTATGAGCCTTTCGGCTATTTTTCAAGGTTCTCATCCTGCTATCAGCCGTAGCACGATCAAAGGATTTTTGTGTTTCATCTATTTTTGTCGTTTTTCATCTTACACGCGTACTACACATGGTCTTGGCATAATAATCAATAGATTCCACTTTGTATTTTATAATATTATGTGTATAATGATTTTACACAAGCGTGACAAAATAGTTGTGAGGTTGAAACGAAGCAATATATTTTTTTCGAAAATAGAACCGAGTACTCCTTTAGTAAAAACAGGCTTAATGAATATCCGGTTGGCAAGCTGATGTTTGCATTCCTTGATATCGATTGGGCGGATTTACTGGCGGATGCGTGTACTGAACTTTAAGTAAATAAAGAAAACGAAAAAGGCTATTTATCTCTAAGCTCCTATTATCAGCGTTTGTGCGCTAAACTAAGAGAATACCATCCCCTTTTTCAGGATATCCTCGTGGATTCTATCAACCAGACAATCAAGCGGATTTACGCAGATAAATTACCGATGGCGGCGGATTTTGCGCTGCGTTTTTTCAACGAGTACCCATCGGAAACCTTTTCGCCTAAAACGGTCGACTTCATGTTTGCTGAAGGAAATTTCCCGGAATGGCCGCTAAACAAAGTCGGTTTCTCTTTCTTAGAGGAAATCATGAAGGCTTTTAATGAATTTCTCGATTTCAGCAAAGAACTGACCCGCATGATTTTCTATACCTGGATGATGCAGGAGAATATTCTGAACTGACAAGTATTCAGCGATATTATCTGATTCAAGTCAGCGGCTTTGAACCTTTCGAGAAATATAAGGATTTATATAAGCAGCTAGGTATGAACGGAGAATGCTCAGTGCGGATGAAATCGACTGCGCGAGCTATGATAAGATCACGCCGGAGATCGTTGAAAAAATCAAGACTTATCGGCTTGACTCCTATACCTTTTATACAAGCGATGACATCAGGGCGCTCATTTTTCTGGAATTTGAATATATGTGTACCAACAATATGACTATCCGTCGATGTGAAAACTGCGGCCGATATTTCCTTCCTTTTTCCGTCGTATCAAGGTATTGCGACCGGCCGGTAGAAGGAAAAGACAAAACTTGTAAAGATATTGGTGCTGCGCTTAAATTCAACGAGAAGGTCAGCGGAGACGATATAAAGCTTGCATTCAGGCGTGCCAACAACGCGTATCAAATGCGCTGCAGGCGGTATCCGCAAAGCTATAAGCGTGAGGATTATGAAGCGTGGCGCGAGGCTGCAAAAGCTTTGATGGGAGAAGTACTTGCAGGAAAGATATCGGTTGAAGAGTTTGAGAAAAGGATTCGGGTGGAGAAAAAAATAGGGGACTGTCTCCATGGGTGCAAACTAAAGAAATGCTTCGTATTTATTTTCTATATGCTGGTTACCACCGAGTTGGCCTGTTCTGGCCCTAATCTAAAACATGCTATTGCGATACTATAACAGCAAATTCCCAAAGAACTATTCATATATGGATTAAAATATGTAGCCACAAGGAAAACGGTAATACCGCTTATCCAGATAATATTGAGAAGCTTTTGATCAGCATCACTGTTTTTCCATTTTCGTGCTATAGAAAAGATCACATAACCAATCGGGAAATAATACAGTAAAAGGCCAAGGTATCCTGCCTTGTTGACGATATCCTGATAAAAATACTCCACATACCCATCTTCCCGGCTCGCAATCGCAGCACCAAGGCCGTTACCAAACACAGGACTATTCCGGGCCATCTCACGCAACTCTCTCAGTATAACCTCACGGGTTATATCCGAATTTTGAGTATCTTTGATATAAAGCTGCTGCTGGTATATCATTTCCTGCAATACCTGCTCATCTTGCTCCCCGACACCATGTGTTTCCGGTATCATCGCTTCATCCTGCTCACCGGCACCAAGTACTTCGTGCCTTATCGCCTCACCCTGCTCTCTGGACCCGGATTCTTCTCCGATTTCAATGCTAAACGTTCTGGCCAGCGCAAACTGGGCGCTGTTGCATCCTAAAACTATGTACTGAAAAGCGGTCAGCACCACGACAACGGCAACTGCTATAGTTATCTGGCCAATCAAACGCTTCCTCTGCTGCGCACAGCAGAGGAAAGACAGGATAAGCGCTACTGCAATAGAAATAAACGAAGCTCCATAAATTGAACGCGTAAAAGTCATCATCAACGCCATTAAGCATAAACCTGCACCCACGACATAAAGGGTATGAAACTTTTTTGCGCGAACCTGAAAGTAAACCATACTTAGTATTCCAACCACCATGTACGGCGCGCTATTAAAAAAGAATCGGTAAGTCGTGGCGGAGATTTGGTCAATCGTTGCTAATTGTATGTTCATCCAGGTCCGATAGAAAATATCATATACCTTGTTGTCCAATACAAAAGCGGCGTTGAACGCTAATATCATCAGGGCCTGTATGACAGCAGTTCCGATCAGGCATCGCATCAGGATAGTTAACCGTTCCCGATTGTTGATGACCGCCACAGCTATCGGAACTAAAAACAGCCATGCAAAGCCTTTAATATCACTAAGTAGAAGACCTCTCGGGTTTCCCTTTTTCAAGCCAATATAAGCACAGATCGCAAGATAAATTACAAAAAGCAGCAAACTGATTAGTATGGGATCTTTATACCATTGCGGGATTTTGCGAATAATGGAAGGAACCGCTATCGTTGCCGCCAAAAAACCAAGTATCATTCTGAAACTGATAGGGCCAACCATCAACCAGTGGCCGCCACCGGTTAACGAACAGTCGATTGCGACCATACAAAAGAAAATAAAAGAAATCGCATTGAGCTTATCAATGATATTTGAATTTTGAAAGGTTTTAAGCCTTTCATTGAACATATTATTTTGCCACCACCTAATTTATTTGGTTCCTTACACACCATAATTTGAAATCTGCCTGGTCTGTCAATTCATATTTGATTTAGACCCACAGAATTTTATACATGCATTTTCCAATGTAACTTTAAACTATTATAATTGGCCAAAATCAGAATATGCTATAATTGACCAAATTTCAAGTATATTTTTGAAAACTATAAAGGTAAATTAAGATGCCGACAACAGAACGATTAACGCCCCGATAAGAAATAAAAATCTTTTAATTCCATTATATGGGGAGTCACTATAGTTATTTATGGTGATTCGTTATTGTACCTCTAAACGGCCTCCAAACAGAGAAACCGACATAAATGACGATAAGGCCATATTATGTCGGTTCGCCTCTACGCTCAATGTTTTTTATTTCATGAGCAAGCTCTTAATTAAATAATAGAAGTAAAATAGTAAGTTATTCTGCAATTAAACAATTTCTTGTTTACTGATGCAGGTCCAGGTATCCATGAAATATTTCTTCCCATAGATGGATTTATGATCATATATCCAATCCCTCATCTCTTCTATTTGCGTAGGGTAAGGCTTTATTTCAAATAAAAAGTCGGACCGGGTATTTGCTAAAGATTTATCAACTCTAAAACTATCGTATGGGATAATATGCACATCATCTTTATGGAACACTTGCTGAAATAAAAGTAGCAAATTGTATTTGTTGATAGCTTCCTTAGGCGCAAGCTGATATAATCCAGTAAGGTTTTGCTTAATAGCGGCATCAATTGCTTGGGCAAGGTGTATCGTTGTAACCCCATTCCAGATAGCATGGGTATATCCGCTAATCTCTCCTGTCTGCCCCATAAACCAGTTAAAAAGTCCTATACCTTGCTCATGCTTGTCCGGCCCAATAATCGACATACGGAATGTAAGGTCCTTGTTGTTTACTATTTCTCCTAGCGCTTTACTCCGATCGTATAAGGTTATCCCATCGGGGATATCCTTCTCTGAATATTTACCACGTTTCCCAGAAAAAACACAATCCGTCGACAGATGTATTATTTTTACACGAGTATCCCGAAAAGCCCTGCTTAATCGTTGTGGCAGATAGGCATTAAGCAATATGGCCTCGTCCGGATATGAGTCGGCTTGTTTTGGGAGAACCCCTATGCAATTGATAATTATATCGGGGTTAACATCATTTAACCAAGCATCAAGTGAATCGAAATCGGTTGCATCGATTGATTTACTTTTAATATCATTCTTTGCGCTTTTGGATGTAATATATATATCATATCCCTGTTCTGCAAGATACATAGCGATCACATGTCCTGCCATTCCGGTCCCACCCAAAACAACTACTCTATTCATACGTTTTCTCTCCAAACTGTCCGACGGATATAATTCGTGTAGCTAAGTATGATGCGGACCACCTTCTCAGCCACATTGTCCGTATCATAATCCGGTACTACTGAAGGGATGACCTGCCGTGAAAACTGGCCGGTCACCGTATTGATCGCACTAACAATGTCCTGGGGCTTCAGACCAGACATAATTAATGTCCCGACATCCATGCCTTCGGGCCGTTCATGGGCCTGCCTAACCGTAATGGCTGGGAACTTAAGCAATGAGGACTCCTCGGTGATCGTGCCGCTGTCACTGATTACACAGAACGCATGCTGCTGCAGTTTACAGTAATCAGCAAAACCCAGTGGCTTCATCTCCTCCACCAGCTCGGGGAAAATAATACCATTGGTAGCTAATTTCTTTTTTGTGCGCGGGTGCACGGAGAATATAATACGCTTTTTATATTGATCGCACAGCGCGCTGATGGATTCGGCGAGGTCGGCGAAGTTCTGCTCCGAGTCTACGTTCTCCTCTCGGTGGCAGGAGAGCACGAAATATCCACCCCGCGTCAGCCCAAGGCGCTCCAGCACGTCCGAGTTGTCTATAGAGTCTTTTTGCCTGCAGAGCACCTCTTTCATGCTGGACCCCACCTTGATAACCGTCGCGGGCTCTATACCCTCCCCGAGTAGATACCGTCTAGCGTGCTCTGTTAGCGTCATGTTGATATCCGAAAGGTGATCGACCACCTTTCGGTTCAGTTCCTCTGGCACACGTTGGTCGAAACAGCGATTTCCCGCCTCCATATGGAATACAGGTACACGGTTGCGCTTAGCAGAAATTACAGATAGACAAGAGTTCGTATCTCCATATAGTAGCACGGCATCCGGCTTTTGCGCTTTAAAAAGCTCGTCAGTCTTAATGATTACATTACCTATCGTTTCTGCGGCCGTTGGCCCCGCAGCTTCCAGAAATATGTCTGGCTTGCGGATGCCCATGCCGGAAAAGAAAATGCCGTTTAGCTCGTAATCGTAGTTCTGCCCGGTATGAACGAGCACGTGCTCGGTATACCGGTCCAGTTCTTCGATCACGCAGCTTAATTTAATAATCTCGGGCCTTGTACCAACGATCGTCATGACCTTCATCGCTTAATACCCCTCTCCGATTTGCCCTGATTTAATAGTTTTCTGAACATAGTCAAGAGATAGCAATAGTTCTTTTAGTTCTTGTTTGGTTAATCTGCGGGTGCTGTGAGATGTATAGTCCACGCTTTGAGAAACAATATGCTGGCCATCAACAAAATAGTTTGCATAATTCAAATCACGATTATCTAGCGGCACCATATAGTAGCCACCCAGGTCAATAGCATTTGCCATCTCTTCCCGAGTCAATAGCGATTCGTATAATTTCTCACCATGGCGCGTGCCAATGCAGCGTATCTCGTTGTCACCATTACAAATATCCCGAACGGTTTCCGCAAGATCCGCAATCGTTGCTGCAGGTGCCTTCTGAATGAATAATTCTCCACCTTTTGCATGTTCGAATGCATATAAGACAAGATCAATTGCATCATCTAATGACATCATGAACCGTGTCATATTAGGGTCCGTTACTGTGACTGGAAGACCCTTTTCAATTTGCGACATGAAAAGCGGTATAACAGAACCCCTTGAGCACATTACGTTCCCATATCGTGTTATTGCGATGATAGTATCGTCACAAGTTGCTGTGCGAGTTTTTGCTGTTGCAATTTTCTCCATCATCGCCTTTGATATTCCCATGGCGTTAATTGGGTATACCGCCTTATCTGTCGAGAGGCAGATCACTTTCTTTACATTCTGGGCTATAGCTGCTTCAAGGACGTTTTGCGTACCTAGCACATTGGTTAGCACCGCTTCAAGAGGGAAGAACTCGCATGACGGCACTTGCTTAAGAGCTGCAGCGTGGAATACATAATCCACGCCCTTCATTGCAGTATTAATGCTTTCAAATTGCCTCACATCGCCGACGTAAAATTTAATCTTGGGATTCTTATATAGGTTTCGCATATCATCCTGCTTTTTTTCATCACGGCTGAATATACGTATCTCTTTTAAATCCGAATCAATAAACCTACGCAACACCGCATTACCAAAAGAACCTGTTCCGCCTGTAATGAGTAATACCTTATCTTTAAACACAATACCCTACCTCCATACATTAAATCTTTTTATTAAAACTTATTATTTACCCTATTTATACTACCATACACTTTTAGTCTATTGTTCTTGTATCGCGAGCCTTTTTTCTAAATTCCTGAAACGTCGCCGTATTTCACCACGGAACGGGAGTAAGAGGACAGTATAGCAGTTTTAAAATCTTTTCGTCACATTTCCCCAAAAAGGCCTCACCCTTATTTGCGGCTTTTATAAAAATGAATGATAACCCTTAAAAAGGCTTTGGAACAATCATCAATGATCTGTAAATCTCTGAAGGCTTGAGAAAGCACCGATTCAAGGCAACAAGTTAAAAACACCACTTTATTATAAACCGATATTATTATGTTAATACCAATGCCTTCTTGACTTAACAAACCACACCTCATCTATCTTCTTGGTTTTTGCCTTTTTACCATATAGTTCTTGGGTAAACGAATCATTGAGCGTTGTATAACTTACATATTTCTATACTGTCCCCGAGCATTTTCGTAGTGTGATTTTCAAGCCACAAAGCTTTGGTACAAAGGCGCTCCACTTGTTCAATCAAGTGAGAAACAAACACAACGGAAGTACCGCCGCTTAACATCTCATTTATGCGCTGCTCACATTTTTGCTGAAACCGAAAGTCGCCCACAGATAAGACCTCATCAACAATAAGTAAGTCTGGTTTAATCAGCGTAGCAATTGCAAAACCAAGCCTTGCTTGCATGCCAGAAGAGTAATTTTTCAATGGTACATCAATAAATTCTTGCAATTCAGAAAATTCAACAATTTCATCGAGCCTTTTATCCATCATTTTTCGATTAAAACCAAGAAACGCACCATTAAGATAAATATTATCCCGCGCTGTCAGTTCCGGGTCAAACCCTGCCCCAAGTTCAATGAGAGGCGCAATAGTTCCATATGCTCTTATGGACCCAGAGGTCGGCTTTTGAACACCAGCTATCAGTCTGAGAAGTGTGCTTTTCCCAGCTCCATTCAACCCAATTATCCCTAAGCTTTCACCTCTAATGAGTTCAAATGAGACGTCTTTTAGGGCCCAAAACTCTTCATAATGCAACTTGCCTTTAATCGCCCTAATGACAAATTCTTTTAGATCATAAACCTTTTCACTATTCAGATTAAACTTCATGGAAACATTTTTTGCTTCCAAAATAATATTTGATGACATACTCCACCTTTAAACATAATTAAGGAACTTGTACTGTTTTGCTTTAAATACTGACACACCTATAAAAAGCATAATTAGTGAACATGCAAGGCACACAGCATTGATCTCCCATCCGGGAACCCGTTGCTCCAAGACAATAATTCTGAAATAATTGATATATTGATACATCGGATTTAGTTTAAAGAAAAATTGATAATTTTCAGGCAGTTGGTTAATTGGATAAAAAATCGGGGTATAATAAGTCCACGCCAATGTAATAATCCCATAGATATGCTGCATATCACGGAAAAATACTACAATTGTTGATAGGAGCAACCCAAGCCCTAATGTAAATATAAACAAAAAGCATATGACTACCGGAATCATAAAAAGTGCCCAAGAAAAAGGAACACCGTCAATAGCCATTATCACAAAAACCGATATCAGGTTAAAGGCCAAATTAACAAGAGTAGATAATACTTTTGATATCGGAAAAATATATTTAGGAACATATATTTTTCTAAGGAGAGAACCGTTCCATAATATTGCATTCATTGATGATGTGGTTGATTCACTCATAAAACCAAAAAAAACCTGACCAGTCAGCAGATACACAATGTAATGCTCGATTTTAAATCTGAAGACCATGCCAAATACAAAACTCATCACAAGCATCATCAGTAATGGATTGATAACGGACCAAAGTATGCCTAAGGCTGAACCTTTATATTTTATTTTAATGTCTCTTTTAACCAGCTCGCTCAACAGCATCGAATATTTAGAAAGTCCTGCTCTAATCATTAAACTCGTTTTCCTTGTGCAATATAATCCGTGATTAATATAACTTAGTATTCTCCTAAAGTAAATAGCGAAGTCCATAAACACTCTTATTGCCATAAAAACATTTGCGGATATTGCGCTATTCTCTATATTCCAAAAACGATGCTTTTTAGAATATGGATTGTCCCAATGAATGACTCAAAATCAACTCAACTACCTGCTTTCAGATATGTTCCTTTGCCATGTAAACATAATTTCTTAATATCTCCTTTCAACTTACCTAAGAAAAATACAAAATAACACTTTTTCGGCTAACTTGTAAACGGTTATTTTTAATCTCATTCATGCAGCGTCTCAGCCATCCTTTAAACTAAGGGTACCCCACCGTTCTTAAATGGATAACGTTAAATACGAAAGACACCCTGTCAGGGGCGAATAAATAGTTGGCCGCATCTGCGCAAAAAACCGGACTTCCAGAAATCATAACGATTAAGAAGGCGAAGTCTGCTCAACACAGATACCTTGGGAAGCAAAATAAAATCTTTTACCATTTGCGCTTTGTGGTTATCAAGGTCGTCACCGTACCGTTCGTGAAACTCTCGGGCCTGCTGGTAGGTGACGCGCAACTCACGACGCGTCTTTCTGATGCTTAATAAACGTCTTAGATAATAATTGATACTCTTAGCATTCTTAGCTCCTACTAGATTCGTTCCGTGCTGGCGGTATAGGACCGTTGGTTGCTTAACAAAACCTATTTCGCCGAATGCCGATGCCGTCAGCGCGAACCACCAATCGTGCATTGCCGCGTGCGTAGGAGGTGCCCCGATCATTTCCGTCAAACGCCTGTTGGCCATTAGCGTGCACCCGGTAACAATATTCTGTGCAAGTAGATGATTTAATTGCCAGTTGTTGCAGTTAAGATACTGTCGCTTCAATAACGATCCAGAAATCTCACATAGCTGGGAATCAACAACTTTTAAGTCCGTATGAACAAGAAGCGGCATGTCTTCCCCGTTTTTTGCTTCAAGCTTACGCATCATGTCAAGCGTAATGTTTAGCTTCTCGGGCAGCCATATATCATCGCCATCCGAAAACATCATATAATCTTCATCCGCATATCGCAACATATTGAAAAAATTATTCGCTGCACCCCCCGAGTTTTCACGCCTTGAAACAGCGACAATCTTTTCAGGATACTTATTTGCGTAGCAAAGCACGATATCATAAGTGGAATCCGTTGAACAATCATCCTGTACAACAAGCTTCCAATCAGTATAAGTCTGTGCCAATATTGAATCGATCTGATCCTTTAAAAACTTTTCTCCGTTGTATGCAGCAAGTAAAATAACTATCATTTTAAATTCTCTCGTTTTGCGCATTCACCTTAACGCTCTTTCATTCTATTTCTCCCGTGTAATATTTCCGTAATATTCCATATATACACCGAAAGAACCTCGTCCAGCCAAACGTTGTTGGAAAAATACTAATCAAATGTTTTATTCCCCTAAATTATAGACTTCTCCAACTTCCTCTTTGCAGCACCCTATCTATCGCCCTGAAATGATCTGCCGCGTAAGCTAGTCTCTCACCTGCAGGTCATCACAATAAATGCGTATCACGGTTCAATCCAAAGGATGGCAACATTCTTGGGCTTAATCCTACTCTCCGACAAATTTGCGGGTATCCACGCCAGGATCAGTAAAATAGGCTAATCCTATGGCTTTTCACAATAATGCTAATCTCGGGAAAAGAACCGCCGAGAATGTTATTTTTTATGCAAGTATCCTTTAATAACACGCAAAGGCTTTGTAACACGCCAACTGGTTGACTTAAGATAATTGTCAATCTCAGCTTTACAGGCGTCAATCTGTGCCTTGTAGGTGTTAATCTCTGCTTTGTAGGCATCAATCTCTGATTTATAGGCGTCAGCCTTTGATTTATAGGCGTCAGCCTCTGATTTATAGGCGTCAGTTTCTGTTTTATAGGCATCCATTTGTCGCTGCTTTGCTGATATGGTTGTTACCAACTCATGAATCTGCTCAACTAGCAGTTTATCATCAAGCCCTAGATTGCCGGAGCTCTCCGACGCCGTGCTGTTAGCGTTATTTTCATTTAAGCGTATCATTTGGCGCGCAGTATCGCCCTGATAAGAGATTATTTTTCTTTCTTTAGCCATTACTTTAAGCAATTCATATAATTCATCGAAACGCTTATTAACAATAAGATAGGATATTAACCTTATGGGTAGGGCTCCAATTTCTTTTTTGATGTAATCCTCGGCCAAATCCAACTTTGCGCCTATTTGTACTAAATCTATTTCGCTGCAAAAATAGGTTAAATACGGCACAATACCGTTATTGAAACGTTCTGTATTAGCGGTTGCGTTAACTAGGGCGTACAGAAAATCCTTATACTGCTTTACTATGAGCTGTTTGTATTCGGTTTCATCGGGCTTGGCAAGCTTTATCATTCTATCTGCCACATATGCGAACAGGAAAAAACCATCTGGATAGTACCATGCCATGCCCTGAACCCTTTCTTCGGGCTGAAACTTGTAGTACACATAAATGGGCGCGAACACATCATATACCGTTCTTGTATATTTCAAATATTCGCACATAAACACCGCATCATTACCTATTACAAAACGCTCATCATAAGAGATATTGTTGCTGTTGATTATTTGGCGTCTGAACAGCTTTGCATTGATTGTCGATGCAATATAGGGCATGCCATATTGACAATCGGATGTTAGGTAAGCACGGGCCGCCTCACTTGCTGAGTAACGCCTTTGATGTCCCGTTGCAAAATGTTCTATTTGCCCGCGCTTTTCCAGATAGCCACCTATTGCCAGATCAACGTCATCGTTTTTTATGCCGTCTATCAAAAGCTGAACGGCATCAGACCTATATTCGTCGTCGGAATCTATGAACATGACATATTCGCCGGTTGCTGTGTGTAACCCTGCGTTGCGGGCTGCCGCTTCGCCTTTATTCGCTTGATGCACGACCACAACTCGTGAATCCTGCTTAGCATACTCGTCACAAATCAAGCCGCAATTATCGGTTGAACCATCATCCACCAAAACGATTTCTATATTGCTGTATGTCTGGGCAATTAAGCTGTCTATGCACCTTTTCAAATACTTGCCGGTATTGTAAATTGGTACGCAGATGGACACTGTATCCTTCATTTGAACCTCCACCAGTTCACTAAAAGCTTTCAAACCTATTATCATTTTTCATTCTAACTATGGTTAAACCACTCTCATCGAGTGGTATGGTTACAAATTGATATTCATCGGATTTCGATAGGAAGTCATTCATTTTGTAACTATCGCCACAGAAGATTTCCTGCATATATTCTTCCGAATAAGGATCAGTATCATGCAAAAAAATAGTTCCGCCTTTTTCTAAACACTTAACAGCATTGACGAGGTCTTTTTTCACTTGTTCATATTCATGACAAGCATCAATGAATATTACATCAAATTTCTCTTTCGTCCGAGAAAAGAAGTCATCAGTTGTCATACAAAAGAAACTATTTTCATCAATAAAATCTACGTCTGTAATATCCACCCCTATCGCTTTGTCGACAAATGGCTTAATGTACTTATAAGTTTCCCCCCAACGAATACCTAATTCCAGATATCTTTTATAATTGCAGCTTTTTACTATCTCAGCAATGACATATGCCTGCGACGGAATCCTGGGTATATTTTCTGTATTATTGTTTATAACCGTTTCTGTTGATTCCATGGTTAGCTGATCCTTGTGCTTTGAATTTCTAAGTAAATTCGAAAATTTCACAGTCGGCCTCTCTTCGTCTTTTTGTTTTATTGTATCATTTTCATCCATTATTCAATAGGTTAATTTTCTTCGCGAGGATAATTGACATCCCCAAGAATACGAACCTTTTCAACAGCTCTGTAGATATACAGATTTTTTTACTTTTAATAGACGTGCCCAGTTTATCTGGCTAGTCACCCGGATTGTTCCATTTCATATATATAACGATTTTTAGTTAAATCAGCTTCAAGAATTCCAGTCTGTTACGCATGACCCTGCTGATGGCCGTTACGTTATAACACTCATGTGCCGTATATTTGCCATTGGTTATCAGTTTTTCTCTCCATTCCTTATCTACAACCATGCGGCGCATATGCTCAGCCGCTTCGTTTACATCGGGGTCAGCCCAAACCAGCCCGTCGCCCGGGGTTGAGCCGACATACTGCCCCGCTACCGGTACCATATTATACCCAACAAGCGCCGTGTTCATGTGAGTCATATACTCCATATTGCCCGACCACGCGGTTGAAATGACAGGCGTGCCAAGAGTCATGGCTTCCATAGGAACCAACCCAAAACCCTCGGAACGGTGCAGAGTTACATAGGTATCCGACACTTGAATCAGCGTTCTCATTTCATCATCCGTAAGATATTTGTCGATAAAGTAGATGTTTGGATAGGGCTTCAAAATTCTTTGCAATTCCCCGATATGCTCTCTGTAGTTTTCGGGATAGGCCAGCTTGAGCACCAGTCCAACATTACTGTCTTGGGGTGAAAAAGCCTTCAAAAAGGCCTGTACGGCTGCATGCGGGTTTTTTCGGGATACAAAACTGTTGCAGTCGTATGCCAGCATAAACAGGAACACATCTTTGTTGATATCGTAATACTTTCTGCCGTTCTTGATTACCGACCTGTCCGGGTTGGCATACAGCGGAACAGTCAGAACGGGAACGGTCATTTTTTTCTCGAGCGCGTTTGTGCAAAATGATGACATCGTCCAGAATTCTTGGAACATATCAAGGCGTTCGCAATATTCGTCGGGAACTTCGGCCAGTTCCCATGCCCAGTAACAAATATTATAATGTTTCTTGAGGTCTATGCCGAACAAGAGCATCTTTTCCGGGGTTTTGGATGCCGCATGACAAACAATAAGGTTTATATTGTATAAGGGCTTGCCTTTCATATCGGATTGGAATTTTTCAGGAGCGCTCAAATCAATTATATTGTACGATATTTCCGCAGCTTCTAATGCCAGTTTCAACAAGTTGCCTTCTATCCCTGCACTGCTGTTTATGCAGTACATAAAAAGGTTTACACCATGCTGCAGTCTTTTGGATTTAGGAACTTTAACTTTCTTGCTGCGCAAAATAAATACTCTGTAAAACCAACTGCGTATTTTTTCGTAGGCAGTAGGCGACAAAACAGCTTTAACAATCCTTCCAATAAAGCGAAGTATGTAGGAGAGTATCTTTTTCATACCGTATCAACCTTTGCCCTTAGCTTTAAGCCGCATAAAAAATATTTTAAAGACCTCGATCAAGCCGTATCGTTTTATTGCTCTTATAAGTCTGCCGGGAATATTATAGCGCGATATCGGGCGAGATGACGTATAGACTTCTTCCGACGGTGTAACGACTGCTGTCGATGGTGTATCGACTGCCTCAGAAGGTTTTTCGCTTTTGCTTTCGTTTGCGTACAAAAGAGGAACTCCGCTTATATTTCTTCTCCCGTGTAATGTCCTGATACCTTTCCCCTCTGCTATCACCTCGAGATAGTCAAGCGCAATAGAATAATCCGCATATGCAAAGAAGGTTTCCATATCAAGATAAAACATTTTCAGCGTGGGAGCCATTTGTAATATTTCCTCTTCAGTGAGATGTTCCAAAATGTCTATATAGAGTAGGCTATATTCAATATTCCCACGAGTATGAGACCGTCTGCCTTGTCTGGTAGAGGACTCGCGCGCTGTAACGAGCACTTCGTCTATATATTTGTGTGGGAACTTTGCAAACGCTCTGTAATAAAACTCGAAATCATGCGCTACTAATGATGTTACATCAAACAGCCCAACTGTTTCAAAAACCCTCTTTGAAATCAGATGGGTGCAGCCGTGTGTTTTATTGTAGACAACAGGGTATAAAAAGGATGAGTTTCTCGTTGGATATGCATCTCTATGCTGCTGATACAGCGCGCTGGGGAAGGTTCTCGTATAATCCTCATTCATACCATCCACATCGGTGATGATAATTGTATCTTTATTCTCTAGCTTGGACAGTTCTTCCACAGAGCGTGCGATTTTTTGAGGATAATACAAGTCGTCATGGCTGAGCCATGAAAAATACTCACCACGCATATTCTCGATGCCCAAATTTAGTGCGGTGGAGGTGCCACCGTTCTTTTTCGCAAAGTAACGGATTTTATCCCCGTACGAAAGCGCAATACTCTCGGTATTATCCTTAGAGCCGTCATTAACAACAACTATTTCTAGATTTTTATAGGTCTGCGCAAGTGCGCTATCTATTGCCTCACGCAGAAAATTGGATCCATTATAGACCGGAATAACTATGCTTACCAACGGATTAAACTCTGCCATATAATAATCTGCCTTTCAAACTGTCATCTATTTTTGCGTACTGAATGTTAACATAAAAACGAATAAAAATCAATGCAAATATTGTTATTTTTAGGGTGTGTGCAAAGCAATACATTACCCCGATTAACATTAGTTCGACAAGAATGGACAAAAACCACGCTTGCTGATATAATACTAAATCTGATTATTCTATTGAAATTTATTAATTCAGGGGAATTGAATGAATAAAAAATACTTCAAACTTTACTGCTTAGCGATAGCATTTTTAGTCACTGCACCACTTTTTTTCACCTTAATAAATTATGGCTCAAGATTAATTTGGAATGTGAATATCCTCACAGAAGATGAATTGAGCGGTGTTATAAACACTCCTCAACAAACCGAGCTTTCTTTGGAAACACTTCAATCGAGGCAATTCCAATCAGATTTTGAAAAAAATTTTGAATATAACCTTGCCTCCCGCAAAGTGTGTACCCGCGTTTATAATCAGTTATTATATTCTGTGTTTGACACTACCGACAATAGCGAAATACTCGTTGGGCGTGAAGATTATCTCTTCGAAAAAGCGTACCCGAGAGCGCTTCTCACGGAGCTCACTCCACAGGAAAGAACAGAATTAGAAGAAAACATCAATAAACTAGCCAGGCTTACAAAGCTACTTAAAGAGCATGGAGTAACTTTAGTTGTGCGGATGTCACCCTCGAAGGCTGAGCTTTATCCAGAATATCTGCCGCATTCTTATAGCCGTTTTATAAGAATGCAGCAAATCGGTGAATACGATCAAAACTGGTATCAAGTTTTTAAAAACAAAATTTCAAAAACTAACATTCCGTTCTATGATGGCCATGACCTCATGCAAAGACTGAAAGAAGAAGGCGAAATTGTTTTCACAAAGGGTGGAACACACTGGTCATTATCGCCAATGGAAGAGTACATCAATGGACTTAATGCTTATATGGAAGGGCTTTTAAATAAAAAGCTTAGTAGAATGGTCGTGACTAACCAACAAGTAATTACAGGGAAAATGGGTGTGCCGGATGATGACGATATCTGGCAGCTCGGTTGGAATGCAATATCGGATTATCCAAATTATCCTTCTCCTAACATTACTTTTAGCACCAATCCCGGGGAGGCTCCTTTACACGTATTTACTGTGGGGCAGAGCTTTACAACGGTGTTGCTAGAAGCCATTTACAGCACAGAGCATCCCGTTTGGGATGAAACATACTTTTCGTGGTATAACGGTAGGGTTATGAAGTATACAAGCGAAACACCTCCTTGGGGAATCCAAATCTCGGATGCAACAGATAATTATGAGCAATATTTAAAGATGGATGTCATTATGATAGAATTTCTTGAAAACGGTACAGTGTCGACTCAATTTGAGTTTGTTAATAATATGCTGCAATATTTAGAAAAAACGGAGCGGAATTATGATCTTTTCATCTATAATTTTCCTTTTTGCGTTCTGCCCTATATTTTTTCTAACGCTTTATTTCTTGCCTAAAAGCATTAAGCTAAAAAACGGCATAATTATTATAGGCAGCATGTTCTTTTACGCATGGGGTGCAGGTGATTTTTTCTTTATTGTATTAGGGACGCTGATAATTGATTACTTTTTAGGTAACTTAATGTATAAGAACAATAAATATACAAAGCTATTTGTATTTTTTGACGTTGCAATGAACATTGGCATATTGCTCTATTTCAAGTATTTCAATTTTTTTATAGATAATTTCAATGCTGTTTTTGAGAGCATAGGGTGGAATTCGGTCGTGTATACAAGGGTTCTTTTACCTTTAGGAGTGTCATTTGTTGTTTTTCAAAAAATGACGTATTGTTTGGATATTGCAAAGGGAATAACAAAGCCCGCAGAAAACTTCTTTTATGTCATAGAGTATTTATTGATTTTTCCCCAGATTATCGCAGTCCCATTGTAAAATACAACGAAATTGCGGACCAAATAAAAGAACGTACAATCACCAAAGAAATGTTTCTTTGCGGTTTTAAACGTTTCGGCATTGGGCTTTTCAAAAAAGTCTGGATTGCCGATGTAATCGCTAACGTTGCTGATACCGTTTTTGGGGCTTTTTCTGTGGGGCCTATTCCATTTGATTATGCGTGGATAGGGATTATAGCGTATACATTCCAAATCTACTTTGATTTTTCCGCTTACAGCGATATGGCTATCGGAATGCTTTCCATGATGGGGTTTCGTATTCATGAAAACTTCAATATGCCCTATACGGCACAAAGCATAACAGATTTTTGGAAACGCTGGCATATCTCCATGACGTCGTGGTTTCGCGAGTATCTCTATTTCCCGCTTGGTGGCAATCGCAAGGGAAAAGTTCGCACGTATATAAATCAGTGGATTGTTTTTCTGGTTTCGGGCTTTTGGCATGGTGCTTCATGGAATTTTGTATTTTGGGGCGCATATCATGGGTCACTGCTATGCGCAGAACGGGCATTCTTATCAAAAAGAACACAAAACATCAACCGTTTTATTCGTGTAACATTTACGTTCCTGCTCGTTATGCTGGGTTGGGTATTCTTCCGCGCAGAAAGTATCGGTATGGGTTTTTCCTACATCGGAAGCATGTTTGATTTCAGTAATTATTATGTGCATGTGAATCCTGAGTATATACTTAATATCGACCCACGCACATGGGCCGTATTTGCGCTAGCCGTGCTAATTTGTTTTATTCCGCTGTTCAAAAAAACCTATGAATGGTTGCAATTAAAGGTTTCGGTCCATCCTGTTTTGCGTGATATAGGTGTTCTGGCGTTGTTTGCGTTTTCGGCATTAAAAGTCATAACTGGCTCAATCAGCCCATTTATTTATTTTAGATTCTGATGTAAAATGGGTAGCTGAGATAGACCTATAGGGCTTGTTATCGGCTAGCGCCTAAAGGTACTCTGGCTTTTACCATGTTAAGCCACAATACTTTTGCTATTTAAATATGCACAGAAAGCTTTATTTATTGATCGACCCTCTAAAAGTTTCCGGGTGGAGATAAACCTGATGAAATTTCCAGACTCTTACTACCCATCCGCCGAATCAACTTTTACCGCGCTCATTTTTTACAGTTCATAGCGTCTCATATTGAGATCACTTGCAAGCTCATTCGACGGTTTGTCCAAAGGCAGCAACGTTGGAAAGCTCTCGCGGATGTGGTATACAAGCACCTTGAGCGTTGAACGACTATCCTCCGTATACAGATCAGCCAACAAATTGCGAGTGGCTAACGAGAGGGAGGTATAGTTGGCAACTAACTTGTAATTTTCATGATATATGCGTGCACCAATTTGCTTGTACAACACTTTGTTTTTCGTTATACTAATAAACTGTAGTAGTAAAAAAAATATAGTAACTCAATGAAAGTAACGACTTTTACTTACTTTTAAAAAATACCAATCACGACAGGAGGGAAAATTGCTAAGTCAAAAGGGTTCGGATATCACGGTGATTATACCGGTCTACAATGCCGAGAAATATTTACCTGACTGTCTTAATTCGGTACTGTCTCAGACAATCAAAGATCTCCAAGTTATTATAGTGGATGACTGTTCCAAAGATTCTTCGCCGGAGATTATCCGGTCCTATGCGTCTCGCAAAAATGTCATAGTGCTATTCAACGAAACAAACCGCGGTGCTGCTTACTGCCGGAATAGAGCCTTGAGTCTGGTCACGACAAATTATGTCGGTTTTATCGACGCTGATGATTATATCGACTGTCGGTATTATGAGTTGCTTTACAGCGAGCTGGTGAGAACTGGTGCCGACATTGCAGTCTGTGATTTCCATGTTGTCGGAAATGATAGTGAGCTGTATATCGAAGCGACGCAAGGGGGCAGCGATGCGTTTTCATTTGTCAACTACGGTATGGCGGCTTCTCCGTGTAACAAGCTGTTTAGAAAAGGGCTGATTGAGGCCTATCCTTTTACCGAGGGTATTATAAACGAGGATATCGCGTCGGTGATTCCCGCGCTGGTTCACGCAAAAAAGATCTGCTATGTGCCTCAATCCTACTATCATTATATCCAGCACGACATGTCGGTTCAGAACTCGAGGCTATCGATGAAGCGGTTCGATATATTCAGCGCTGTTGACATAGCGATCGACAGGATGCGCGATGCCGCCGAATATGAGCGTTGCCGTGATGCGGTTATTTTTCAGCAGCTAATAATGCTTCTGACCGGGGTGCTTCCCAAAGAAAGGCGTTTTGGCAGACGGCTGCAGTTTTTGCGCACTTATAACCGGCACATGGCGAAATACGGTATAAAAGCTGGCAGCTTCGTTCAGCGGTTATTTTCTAATCAATGCACAAAAAAGAAGTTATTTTATGCGCTACTGCTGACGCTGATCCGTCTGCGGCTGTCTTTCGTCATTAACTGCGCGATACAGGCTTATAACGTATATAAGCGGCATAGGATGCAAGCGCGCCTTGTGATAAAGCCGGACGTACGGGATGTTAATCTAATCGAAGCGGCCAGACGTCAAAGTCAACTCAACGATCTGGGTATTGGCATATCTGTCATCGTTCCCAACTATATTTACGCGCGGTACATGTATCAGCGCATATACAGTATATTGTGCCAAGGTGTGAAGCTCCAGGAGATCATCATACTGGATGACTGCTCGTCGGATGAGAGCCACAAGGTTATCGAACACATCGCAGCGTCGGTAAAGCCTTACGTCAGAATCGTCACGGCAAATAACGATGCCAACTCCAGCAACGACTTTTTGCGGTGGCACAAAGGCATCAAGATGGCGGCAGGCGATTATATCTGGATTGCCGAAACGGAAGGTTATAGCGAGCCTAGTATGCTGGAAAATCTTGTTAATCCGGTGCTGCGAGATCGTTCCATCGCGCTGTCCTATTGCAACGCGGCGTTTATGGATAGCGGCGGGTATGTGATGCCTGACGATGTGACTAAAACAATTGACCTGATGCATACGGGGCACTGGAAATCCGGCTATGTCAACGATGGCGTGGACGAGATTAAGCGATTCTTGTTTTTGAATTGCACCATCAGCAGCGTGTCCAGCGTGCTGTTCAAAGCTGGTGTGGCGTTGGATTTTGACGAGGTTATCACATATCGTCAAGCGGGTGACTGGCTGTTCTATATCATGCTGATGGGAGGAGGGAAAGTCGCATATACGCCGGATATACTCAACTATTACCGTATGAACAGCGGCAACGCATCAAACACAACCAAGAAGGCTGATGCCTTGAAAGAGATTATTCGCGTACATCAAGCAATAGAGAGAAAATATGGGTTGGATAAAAGGCAAAATAAACATATATTTAATAGGTACAGTTTTCTGATAAATAACGGCCGCCTAAAAAGTATTTCAGGTGCTAAAAGAACAAGAGATTTGATTAAATTGTTTCAAGGAGAGTGTATCCGTAATACTGAACGGCTGACAAAACATACTCCGTTTTATCCCAAAGTGTCAATTATTATACCCGTCTTTAATGGAAGCAATTATATGCGCGAAGCCATAGAGAGCGCTCTTACCCAAACTTACTCAAATATCGAAGTCATAGTTGTCAACGATGGATCCACAGACAACGGTATGACGGATACTATCGCCAGATCCTTTGGAAACAGGATCAGGTATTTTAAAAAGGAAAACGGTGGGGTTGCCACGGCATTGAATTTCGGCATTGAAAAGATGGAGGGTGAGTATTTTGCATGGCTGAGCCATGATGATATCTATGCCCAAAATAAAATATCATATGATATAGAAGTGATTAACGGACTTGAAGATAAAACAACTTTTCTTGTCGGCGGATATAGCGTCGTCAATGAGTTCGGCAAGCGAATTTTTGATGTGAATTTGTTAAATCAGTATTCTCAGGAAGAACTGTCCAGACCGTTGTTTGTTGTTTTTCGGGGAGGAATAAATGGCTGCACGACACTGATTCATAAGAGCCATTTTGAAAGAGCCGGCGTATTTGATCCCACGCTGACCACAACCCAGGATTATGATTTATGGTTTCGTATGCTAAGAGGTCAAAAAGTGTGCTATTATAATGCGTGCAATGTTAAGTCGCGAATCCACGAAGAACAGGGAAGTAAGAAAATTGACAATCACATAGCGGAATGCAATCAGCTATGGATTCGGATAATGTCATCCATCACAAATGAAGAACGTAAACAAATTGATGGCTCACCGTTTTTATTCTATGTGAATATAGCAAAATTTCTTCAGAATAGTACAAACTATAGGCAGGCTATTGATTTCGCCAAAAGGCAAGCAACGCTATTAGCGCCTTGGTGCATACGATCATGGAGTATCATCAATTTGCTATGGCTAGGGAAAAAAATTTGCAGGCACTATAAAATGCATGGATTAGCCGGAATAATTAATAATAAGATTCGACGGCTAAATAGACGCGGTCGGAGTACATCTTGACAAATCGCTACATGGCATGACTCGCTTGAGCAAGCCATGCTAGCATTCAACGCGAATTCTCCATTGACCAGTCTGCACAAATGCTGGACCGACTCAACACTATCGGTGTTATCCAGTAAGCCTTGATTCCTATTTCAGGTAGTCCACCTTCGCACAATGTCAATCGCTTCACTTTCCAACGCTGTAATCTTAGCGCGACTGTCGGTTTCGGATGTACCTTTCACGCCGATGTAAATCTTCAGTTTGGGCTCAGTGCCCGAAGGTCTCACAGCCAACCATGAGCCATCCCCTATTTCATATAGAAGCACGTTGGACTTGGGCAAGACGATATCTTGTACTCCCTCCTTCGATATGCGCTGGGACTTCAAATAATCGCATACGGCTATCACGCGATGTCCAGCAAGAGTCTTGGGGGCAGACGCACGCAAGCCATCCATTAATATTTCGATCTTAGTTAGGCCATCCTTCCCTGGCAATATGTAACTCTTCATTGTTTCATTAAAATATCCGTAGTGTTCATACAGCTTTTGCAACGCATCCAGCAGTGTATAGCCATGAGCTTTGCTGTAAGCCGCTGCTTCGCAGGTTAGCAACGCGGCGATGACCGCGTCCTTATCCCGCACAAACGTACCGGATAGATAGCCGTAGCTTTCCTCAAAACCAAAGATAAAGTCCCCTTGCCCATTCACCTCGATCTCCTTGATCTTCTCGCCAATATACTTAAAACCAGTTAGCACATCGAAACATTTAATGCCGTATTCCTGGGTCATAACATCAGCCATTCGCGTGGTAACAATAGTTTTGACAACGTAATCTTCTGTCTTTAACTCCCTCTGAGTCTTTCTTAAACGAAGACAAGTATCCAGCAGCAAGCACCCTAACTGGTTACCATTCAAAAAACTGTATTCACCCTGATGGTCCCTAATTGCAACGCCAAGTCGATCGCTGTCTGGGTCGGTGGCCATCACAATATCCGCGCCTTGCTCCTTCGCAATTCCTATTGCCATTGCAAGGGCATTGTGATCCTCCGGGTTAGGGCTTTTGACGGTACTGAACTCTGTATCCGGCGTTTTCTGCTTCTCTACTACAGTCACATGCTCAAATCCCGCCTCGGCGAGCACACGCGCTACCGGTTTTAAGCCTGTACCATGTAACGGTGAATATACCACTTTAAGCGCCCTTCTCGCCTCTGGCACCACATCGCCAGATAGTCTTAGCGCATTGGCAACATAAGTATCCAATACGACATCGCCAATATAGCGGATGTCCCCACAGGCCAGCCCGTCCTCAAATTTCACAGTTTTAATATTGTCTATTGGATCCACCTTATGAATGTAGCTAGAGATCTTATTTGCCAACGTATCAGTAATTTGTCCCCCGTCCATACTATATACTTTATAGCCGTTATATTCTTTAGGATTGTGGCTGGCAGTGATGACAATGCCCATCGCGCATTTTAGGTGCCGAACGGTAAACGACAGAACTGGTGTGGGCATCAGTTCTCGGAATAGATGAGCGGTGATATCGTTGGCGGCAAACACACAAGCAGCTTCCCTTGCCAGTTCTTCAGACATACGTCGGCAGTCATAAGCGATCGCAATGCCTTCCACACCTATCGGGAAATTATTTCGTTTTACATAATCCGCTACACCCTGTGACGCCTTGCGCACCGTATAGATATTCATTCTGTTGGTGCCCGCGCCTACCACGCCACGTAATCCTCCGGTCCCAAACTCCAGATCTTTATAAAATCGGTCTTCAATCTCCTTTGGATCGCTTAATAAGCGTAATTCGTTTTGAGTCCTCTCATCAAAATAAGTGTTCTCTGTCCAAAAATGAAATTGCTTTAAGTAATCCATTATATTTGTCTCCTTTGTTTCTTTTATCCAAACAGATAACGGGAAGGTCATAAGCCCTAACCTTCCCGTATCGGTACTTATCCAATCTTCCCGCTTGTAACCCGAACATCAACATCTTTTAAAATCATCATCGAAACGAACGATGTCATCCTCGTCAAAGTAATTTCCAATCTGGACCTCTATTACCTCGAGCAGCATTTTGCCCGGGTTTTCCAATCGATGCTTAGACCCAATCGGAATATATGTGCTCTGCCCGCTGGTAATCAAATGATCCACGTCATCGATTACGACTTTGGCTGTGCCATTGACCACAATCCAATGCTCATGACGATGATAATGCATTTGATAACTAAGACGTTTGCCCGGCTGCACAGTGAGCCGTTTGATTTTGTAAAACATGCCCTGCTCGAGTACGGTATAAGATCCCCACGGGCGGTAGCAGGTCACATGATAGTCTGCTCGAGGATCATTGTCTGCTTTCAATTTTTCTACAATATCTTTTACACGAGGCGCTTCATCTTTATTGCAAATCAGCAATGCGTCCTTTTGATCTACGATAACAAGATCTTTCACACCTACAATACCTACGGCCTTGTCAGAATCCGTATAAACAACATTGTTTTGTGCATCGATCAGTATCTCACGCCCAAAAGTAATATTGCCGTTTTCATCCTTTTTGGAATTATAATTATCGTAGAACGCCGCGAAACCACCCATATCGTTCCAATCGATGTTAAAGGGCAATACTGCTACCCGATCAGACTTCTCCATAATGCCATAATCAATCGACAGTGGGGCTAGCCCTTCGAAACAACTCTCAATACTCTCGGCCTCGTCAAACGAGCGTACAATTTGCGGCGCATATCTCTCCATTTCTTTCACAAAAAGATCCGTCTTAAAGAGGAACATCCCACTATTCCAGAGGTAGCCAGCCTTAACATAACTCTCGGCCGTGTCATAATCAGGCTTCTCTCGAAAGCTCTTTGCTTTGTAGCCATAGCTCAACGCCTCACCTGGCTGAATATAGCCATAACCGGTTTCAGGCGAAGTGGGATTAATACCAAATGTGACAATATACTGGTCTGCCAGCGCTTGATGTTTTTTGATCGTTGACACAAATTCCTGAGACCTGTTGATAATATGATCGGATGGAAATACTGCCACCCGGTCCTCTCCCTGCTTACGGATCTCATGAACTGCATAATATATTGCTGGCAATGTATTGCGCGCCTGCGGCTCAAGCAGTATATGATCCTCGTCGGGTACAATGCCTAGTTCCACAATTTGTCCTGTAATTAAAAATTGGTAGTCCTTATTCGTGACGATATAAATATCAGCTGAGCTTCCCAACATAAGCGCACGTTGATATGTCAACTGGAACATCGAATATTCCATGCCTTTCAGCTTTAAAAACTGCTTCGGAAAATACGTCCGACTCAGCGGCCACAGCCGTGAGCCCGTTCCACCTGCCAATATAACCGTCTTCATGTTTGTCTCCTTTTTAACCGTTGTTTTGCACACGCAACCGCCAATCCGCCAATATCTCCTGCAGCGTATCCTCTATCCGCCTCGTAGGCTCATATCCCACATCGGCGCGAATCTTCGCACAATCCCCATAAATAAGCGGAGCGTCGGAGGGGCGCATCTTCGCAGGATCCTCATAAACCCGAATATCCATTTTGGAATAGGATAACATCAAGTGCAGAATGTCCGAAATCCGCCGAGGCTTTCCCGAGCCAATGTTATAGATTTCACCGCAGCGGCCCTTCTCCATCAACAGATAATAACCGCGCACAATATCCCGTACATCGCTGAAGTCGCGCTGCGCACTTAAGTTACCGACTTCCAGTCGTTCCAGTTTTCCCTGCTCCATACGCGCAATTCTATTGGCGAAGTCAGGAATGACAAACCCCAGATTCTGCCCTGGCCCGATATGGTTAAACGCGCGCACCAATACAATATGCAACCCGAAATGCTGAATATAGAACTGAGCCGCCTGCTCCTGCAACGCCTTGCTTAGGGCATATGGGCTTACCGGATTGATCGGCATACGTTCACTTAGCGGACACATCTCAGGTGAAACAATGCCATATTGGTCAGCCGAACCGATGATGAGCATCTTAGCCTTAGGCGCTGTCCGCCGCACCGCTTCCATCAGATTAACCGTACCCATCGTATTGACCTGAATCGTCAGCGCGGGCTTGTCCCATGATATGGCGACGTTTGATTGTCCGGCTAGATGATAGATATAGCTTGGCATAACACCTGAGACAATGTCACTGATACTTTTAGCATCTAGCAAGTCGGACCTGATGAATCGGGCATTACCTTCGAGACCCCTTTCGTTAATATCAGTGCCGTATACTTCTATACCTTCCGATTCAAGAAATTCGTACAGATATTTTCCAACAAACCCATTGACTCCGGTTACCAGCGCTTTCATTATTCCCCCTGATGTCTATTTACCCTGGAGCAATGCCATATCATGGCTTGCCATACGTGTTACCAGCTCTTCGAAGCTGATCTCGCGCTGCCACCCCATCTTGGTTTCCGCCTTGGTCGGATCGCCTATCAACAATTCTACCTCGGCAGGCCGGAAGAACTTCGGGTTCACCCTCACCACCGTCTTACCTGTGGCCTTGTCAATACCCTCCTCGGTTATATCGCTCCCCCGCCACTCAACATCCATACCGACCGCTTTGAATGCGACCGTAGCAAATTCTCTGACTGTTCGCGTTTCCCCAGTAGCTACCACATAGTCGTCTGCCTTATCCTGCTGGAGCATCAGCCACATAGCGCGCACATAATCTTTTGCATGGCCCCAGTCGCGCTTGGCATTCATGTTGCCTAATTCCACACAATCCTGCAAGCCGACTTTGATGCGCGCCGCGCTAGCAGTAATCTTGCGCGTCACAAACTCATGACCACGCCTTTCCGACTCGTGATTGAACAGGATGCCAGAGCAACCGAATATATTAAAGCTCTCACGATAGTTGATGGTAATCCAGTGTCCATAAAGCTTAGCGACGCCGTACGGGCTACGCGGATAAAATGGCGTCGTCTCCTTCTGAGGAATCTCTTGAACAAGCCCAAACATTTCGCTCGTCGAGGCTTGGTAGAACCGCGTATCCGGTTTAACGAGGCGTATAGCCTCCAGCATATAAAGCACACCCATGGCATCTGTTTGAGCGGTGAGATCCGGCTGCTCCCAAGATGTCTGGACAAAAGACTGCGCAGCCAGATTGTAGACCTCATCCGGCTGCGCAATCTCCACTGAGCGCACCAGAGACGAAAGATCCGTCATATCCGCGTAGATCAATTCCACCTTGTCTACTAGATGGGCCGCATTATTAAAATCCAAATGGCTTGTCCGCCTCTTTAGACCATATACCTTATACCCTTTTTCCAACAGCAACTCAGCCAAATAGGAGCCGTCCTGACCCGTGATGCCCGTAACTAATGCTCTTTTCATGTCCCCTCCAAAAACCAATTATTTCAGCTTATACAGTATAACGATAAATAAGGTATTGCGCAAGTAAATTTGGCATCTTGCGTATACCAGATATGGAAATATATCTTACTTTTTTAAGGCTTCTTCATTTCGATTAATATAAGGCAATCATTAAATAATCTCGAGGATCCGCGCCAGCCCCGTATTCGGGAAGGTAAAACAAAAGAGTGGGCCATCGCAGCAATTTCATTTATTAAGGGGCCTGTCCCTTTTATCCGTTAATCGCACCAGCTTCCTTACCGCACTTTGATCACTAATGAGCAACTTATTATACCACTCAGAATTCAGGTATGCTTCAGCATGGCGATATTCCATCTCTTCTGGCGCGATACGGAGATCTCGCAGTTTTGTTGACAACCTCTGCCCCATCTTCAATTGCGCAAGACCGATTATTATTATCTTCATGGATATGTAATCCAGTAAGTGGCGCATTATAAAATAGAGTCCATCCATCACCGCGCCGACCAAATTCATTTCCCAGTCGTGCGGACATAACCTGGTGCGGCATGCGCAAAGAGATCACGCTCGCGGTGTGATACTATGTTCTCTTTTAAAAGCCTTTTACAAATCTTTTGCTTTTATTTGTTTTATTTTCACTCGAATATTATCTAACCGGGGGCAAGCACATTTTCTGCAATCTTTAGATCCTCTCTTATTTTTGATAACCCGACGGCAATACCCTCACCCTGTTCCAAATTTTCTGAAAGCTTCTCAGCATCGGTCGTACGTCGTTTCCAATAAACAATAGTCTTCTGCCCGGATACCAATATTAGTTTATTATTAATTATGTTAATAATATAAACTGTTCATTCATCTCAATCCATAGAAACTTACACTGCTCAGAAAACTCATCATTTTTTTATATCCTCGCAAAGCAAAAATGATACTGCTGTGCCGGTTGGCGCTACACTTTACGCAGGAGGCAGAGGTAATATAAGAATAGCGCTCACAATCTCTTAATAGTCGTTTTCATCGGTTTGAAGCTTCTCTATAGTTTTCACACTTATCCATTGTTTAGATATGCTTTGGCGGTATTCGGCATACTGCTGCGAAAGCATATGCACTTGATGGCGTCCTTTGAGTAGTTCTATTCAAGAGTCTTCAGTCACGCAAACCGTACTTCACCCTCTGGGCGTACAGCGATACTTTCCCATTTATATATCATAACCTAAGCTGTGAGCCTGCTCAAGAACCCCTGTATTTAAATGGACTGACCAATTGCAGCATCTCCCCATATAATACTCCAGAAGCTAATAAAGAAAGGGTTACTTTCGCTAAGATTTATGGATTCCAAAGAAATCTTGCTTTCTCACCCCCCATAAACAAGGCGTTTTCGGAACTTGCATTACACAAGTCGAAATACATAGGAGCGCGATATCCCCGTTTTCTGGGCGATCTCATGCTGCGTCTGCGGCCTCAATCCACCTAAACCATAACGCATTTCTATCACCGCTCTCTCCCGCCGCGTCAGGCATTTGCCAAGCAACCCATAAAGCTGTCGAGTCTGGATACGTAACTCGGCTTGTTCCAGCACAATGTCCTCACGCGTGCCTAAAATATCGATCAGCGATATCTCATTGCCTTCCTTATCAACGCCGATGGGATCGCTTAACGAGACTTCACACTTGGTTTTCTTGTTGGAGCGTAGCGCCATGAGCACCTCGTTTTCGATGCACTTGGCCGCGTAGGTCGCAAGCTGTGTTCCTTTTTTGGCGGAGAATGAATTGACAGCCTTGATGAGGCCAATCGTACCAATGGAGATAAGATCGTCACTCGTAAGCGATGTGTTCTGATATTTCTTAACAATATGTGCCACAAGCCGGAGGTTATGCTCGACCAACCTGTTCTTGGACTCCTCGTCCCCTGCGGCACAGGCTGCTATGCACTCTTCCTCCTCTTCCTTACTCAGGGGCTTAGGAAATGTTTTGCCTGACAGGTATCCTGCGAAGCAAAGCAGTTCCCGAATGATTCCTAGAATTTCCCACATACAGCCGCCTCCCGTTTTGTGCTCTTAAATCATATGACGCAGGGGTAGATAAATTGCAGAATCACATCACAAACAGGCGGAATATCAAAAGAGCACTCATCCAAGTGCTCTTTCCGACAACAATTTGTTGCAAATATTCTCATTATGATTCCGGATGGATGTGGATCCACGTATTACCCGGCCGCAGTACGATCTGGTTTCCATCGATATCACGATATATCGTTGGATCGGTTGCCGAGGCCTTTTCCCATGTTCCTTCAACCCGGATGCCACCGATATAGAAAACCGCCTTGCCGTTACCCGTCATTTGCCATACTTTGTATTCATCTACAGACTTATACGTTGAATACTGCACAATTACATTCTTTACGGACACCTGTGCGTTCGTTTCGGCAGAATTAAATGCTTTTCCCTGCATAGAACGCAGATAAACGTCCTGCGTGGCGTCGTATGTATACGATACAAAATCTTCGTCGTTCGAACACATCGAAAGGTTGACCTGCGTCCCGTCACTTCCCGCATAAGTGGCATTTTCATCAAATAGCCAGCCTAAAGGCTTAGGCGAATAATCATAAAGATGCTGTACGAGAAGCGGATTTCCCATTACGTTATGAGGCGCATCCGCGGTATCTACGCGGTAATAATAATCGCTCCATTTACCTTTCAGTCCATCTATATCAAGCTTAATGTCAGCATGCAGCGCGTTTCCGTAAAATGTATAATCTGGCGCTCCACTTATGCCTGAACCAGAACCGCCGTAGTGCATAAAAGCTGCATCCCATTCCTGCTGGATATATAAAAACGAGACACGCCCGCTTCTAACCGGCATCACCCCTTCCGGAACATTGTCCGAGAAGACACACACAAAGCGGGTGATGCTTCCTTCAACAGGAACCTCATAAACCACATCCGCTGTTTGGAGCCCGGTCTGAGGACGAGCCTGCGGAGAGTTCTCGATTACTACCATCACAGGTTTGTAATCACCATCAAATGCCAACCCGGTTGTATAAGAACGTGGACCGATTGTCGGCGTAGGTATAAGTTCAGGAGTCGGCGTTAGCGCTATTGTTGCAGTAGGTGTAGCAGAAGGCGTCGCAGATGGTGTCTCTTCCCCGTCGCTTGCATTGCAGCCAATAAAGCTGAAGCAAAATACTAAAACCATGATCCCCAAAAGAATTCGTTTCATATCCCCTCCAGATTAAAAGGCAGTACGTCTTTTAGACGAATGCTGCCCAGACTAAACGTTTCCTTTTTCGTGCGTGCTTATGTTTCTTATCCGCATGCTCAACTGAGCTATTGCTGAAACCAACCCTAAGCGCCATCTCAGCCGGGTAAATCCCGTCGCTTTTTCCCGTCCGGTCACGGTTTGCCGGTGCCGTCGATAAAATACCAGCGTCTTGCCCACAAAAACGACGTCCCCCATTCGTTTGGCGACGATCCCCAACCACTGGTCGTGCATCGGAATTTTTTTTGGAAAAGGCAGCGCCGCACGTAACACATCCCGTCTTATCGCCATACAGCAACCCATATACCGGTTGCGAAGTGCGTTTTGCAATACGCCTGAATAAAACTTGTCCTGGAAATAGGAGGACTGCAGTTCATTCATGTCTCCATCCACCACCACGGCATCGTGAACAATCGCAGCGACATGCTTGTCCTCTATTGCAGCCAGACAAGAGCGCAGCTTCATCGGATGCCATACATCGTCCTGGTCCGCTAAGAATATGACCTCTCCTGACACCTGCCCCAACACATGTTCGAAGTTGCGGATTACGCCTTCACCAGGTCCATCCATGACGCGTACCCGGGAGTCGGCGGCAGCGAAGTCCAGTGCAATCTGTTTCGTATGATCCGTTGAAGGGTCAACCGAAATTAAAAGCTCATCCCACTCGCCGAGCTGGCCTAAGATGGAGTCAATTTGCCGTGTAATGTACTTTTCTCCGTTATAGGCGGCCATCGCCACCGATACGGACGGTCGCACCGCATCTGCCAAATCTGCGCTCCTTGTCTCTGAGTTTGCTCCCGTCATTCCTGCTTGCCGTAGTACGAATCGTAATAATCCATATACGCGCCGCTGCGCACATTGCCAAGCCATTCCCGGTTGCTTAAATACCACTCAATGGTCTCAGCCATGCCGCGTTCAAAGGTGTACGCAGGCGACCAGCCCAATTCTGACGTGATCTTGGTGTTATCAATCGCATACCGCCGGTCATGGCCTAGTCGATCCTCCACATAGCGGATCAGCGACTCGTCACGTTCCAAAGAAGAAAGAATCAATCGAATAATCTCTATATTGGCTTTTTCGTTATTGCCCCCGATGTTATATACCTCGCCCAAACGGCCTTTTGTCAACACCGTATCAATAGCGCTGCAATGGTCGGCCACATGCAGCCAGTCACGCACCTGCATGCCGTCGCCATAGACTGGCAGCGATTTGCTTTCCAGCGTGTTTCCGATCATCAGCGGGATCAGCTTTTCTGGGAACTGGTACGGCCCGTAGTTGTTGGAGCAGCGTGTGATGTTCACAGGCAGCTTGAAGGTTTTCCCATACGCGCGTACCACCATATCCGCGGATGCCTTGCTCGCCGAATATGGGCTATTAGGTGACAGCGGTGTGGTTTCAGTAAACATACCCGTCTTCCCGAGCGCGCCATACACTTCATCGGTGGATACCTGCAGATATTTTACGCCTTCTCGGTAAATCGGATACCCCAAATCATCCTTTCCAGTTTGCCATGTTGCCTTTGCAGCATCAAGCAGGCATTGTGTGCCCATTACATTCGTTTGGAGAAAAATCTCCGGTTCACGGATGCTGCGATCCACGTGGCTCTCCGCCGCGAAGTTGACAACGAAGTCGAAGTCATATTCTCCGAACAGACGAGAAACCAGTTCACGGTCGGTGATATCGCCGCGTACAAAAACGTACTGAGAGTCTCCCTCCAGTTCCTTCAGATTCTCTAAATTGCCTGCGTAGGTCAGCGCGTCGCTATTGACAAGCAGCCACTCAGGATGCGATTTGCGCATATGCTTGACGAAGTTCGAGCCGATGAACCCCGCTCCGCCTGTAATCAATAGCTTTTTCATTTCTACCCCCATTAAAACTTGTAATCAGCTACCTTAAGCGTCGGCAGCTTTTTATCCTTTTCGGACAGTTGTAATTCAATACCATCCAGCGGCCAGTCGATACCGATATCCGGATCGTTGTAGCTAATGCCCGCATCGTACTCCGGATGGTACAACTGCGTACATTTGTAAGTGAATACCGCTTCGTCGGAAAGCACGAGAAATCCATGCGCAAATCCTTCGGGCAAGTAAAGCATCCGCTTGTTCTCGCCGGAAAGCACCACTCCCTCGTGCTGGCCGTAGGTGGGTGAGTCATGTCTTAAATCAACTCCTACATCATAAACCTCACCCGAGATGACGCGCACCAGCTTACCCTGAGAAAACTTCGTCTGCAGGTGCAGTCCGCGTAATACGCCTTTTCTGGACATGGACTGGTTATCCTGCACAAACGTCATATTAAGCCCAGCGTCAATAAATGCCTGCTGATTGTATGTCTCCATAAAATAGCCGCGATCGTCACCAAACACCTGTGGTTCAATAATAGCGAGGCCTGCAATCTTTGTTTCAACAACTTTAATACTCGCCATCCGCCCGGCCCCTTTCCGCCATCTTATTGATATACTTACCATAATCAGTCTTGATGAGCGGCTGTGCAAGCTTTTTCAGCTGCGCGCTGTCGATATAACCCATACGAAATGCAATTTCTTCTATGCAGGCAATGTACAGTCCCTGGCGTTTCTGGATTGTGGAAACATAGTTGCCTGCAGCGATAAGATCTTCATGTGTACCTGTATCCAACCAAGCCGTACCGCGTCCCAGTATCTCAACGCGCAGCTTGCCACGCTTAAGATAGGTGTCATTTATCGTTGTAATCTCCAGCTCACCCCGGGCAGATGGTTTGATGCTTTTGGCTATCTCCACCACATCGTTATCGTAGAAGTAAAGCCCCGGCACCGCATAGTTGGATTTAGGCAGTTCAGGCTTCTCCTCAATAGAAATCGCATTTCCATTATCGTCAAATTCCACTACACCGTAAGCACGCGGCTCATTCACGTAGTAGCCGAAAATAACAGCGCCTTCCTTAAGGTCAGCGGCACGCTGCAAACTTTCAGTAAAACCATGCCCGTAGAAGATATTATCCCCTAAAACCAGTGCGCATGTGTCGTTACCTACGAACTCCTCTCCGATAATAAACGCCTCAGCGAGTCCGTTAGGTACGCATTGTACCTTGTACGTAAAGTTTAGTCCCACTTCTTCGCCGGAACCAAATAGTTTTTCAAAAAGAGGTAGATCAACCGGTGTTGAGATAATAAGAAAGTCACGTATCCCCGCCAGCATCAGCGTAGACAGTGGATAATAGATCATTGGCTTATCGTAAATTGGCAGCAGTTGCTTGGATACTGACTTTGTAATCGGGTACAGACGTGTACCCGAGCCACCTGCCAATATTATACCTTTCATCAATCTTTCCCTTTCGCCTGTTCGTCTTGCAAGTACGCTTTGAGCGCAACATCCCAACTGCGGAAACTGTTTTTACCGATCTGGTTTAGGTGCGCATTTTCAAGAACGCTCCACCTGGGTCGAGGCGCAGCGGCAGGGTGCGCCTGCGCGTACGTTTCACTGGTCACCGGTATAACCTTAATCGTTTTTGACGCAATTTCAAATATCTTTTTCGCAAAATCATACCAACTGCATTGACCCTCGCAGGTGGCGTGGTACAAGCCATATTCCCCTGTGCCGATGAGGGCGCATATCGCTTCGGCAAGATCGACCGTTGATGTTGGTGAGCCAATCTGGTCATCTACAACGGTCAGAGTATCATAGGTCTCCGCGAGCCGTAGCATCGTCCGCACAAAGTTGTGTCCGTCCCCGTACAGCCATGCGGTGCGCAGGATATAGGTTTTCCTGCAAATTTCCTGTACGAAGCGCTCGCCTGCCAGCTTGGTACGGCCATACGCCGTTGTCGGGCCGCATGGGTCTTCTTCGAGATACGCTCTGGGCTGCCCGTCCCGCATAAGGGGTTCGCCACTGAATACGTAGTCCGTTGATATATGCACGAGTTCGATATCCTTATCAGCGCAGGCCTGCGCAAGGTACTTTGGCCCTAACGCGTTGATATGGTATGCGATCGCTTCCTCAGCCTCGGCTTTATCCACGTTCGTATAGGCTGCACAGTTAACCACAGCATCTGGCTTCACATTCTCAATCAAACTTTGCACGGCATCCGGCTCGGCGATGTCGATATCCGGATAATCGTATGCAGCAAACGGCTCGTTGCGAGCGTTCAATGCTTTTTGCATCTGCCTGCCAAGTTGGCCGTTTGAACCAATGATGAGTATCATATGGCCTCTCTTACCTTCCTTTTTCGCTCCTTTTGCCCTCTCCACTTTGCCATGTAGCGGAACATGGAAACGACCTGAATGATAAAGAATTTCAGGCTTTTGCCTCCCGCCCGTTCCCAATGATGGACCACCGTAAATTCCGGGTTATACTGAGCGCGTGCCTTTTCGCGAATGCGCCTTGTTAAATCTGCATCCTCAAAATACATGAAGAACCGTTCATCGAATCCACATAATTCTCTAAACAACTGCGTACGCATGAACATGAAGCAGCCGGTACAGAATTCGATATCACATTCCTTACGGCTGTCCAAATCTCCCATCTCATATTCACGTCGGTACTTTCTCAGGCATGGAAGATTTACCCTGCGCGCCAGAAGATATACAAGCCGTGGATCCCTCTTGGGCAGTAGTTGCAATGTCTCGTCGGAATTGAGCACCTTCGGCGTCAGTATTCCGATATCCTCATGGATATCAAGGTACCCCGCTATGCCTGATACGACGTCGCTTTCCAGAATGACATCCGGATTGATACACAGATGATATCGGGAATCAAGTTGCGGCAGGATCAGGTTGTGACCACCGCCGAAGCCTAGATTCCTGTCGTTTTCAATCAGCGTAATGTCTGGAGATACAAGGTTGCGCACGATCTCCTGTGTCCCGTCCGTCGAGCCATTGTCCACAACAAATATATGATAGGAAATGCCGCGTACATACCTTGTGATCGAGCGGATCAAATTTCCGATGTGCATCGCGCTGTTATAAGTGACTACCGATATGGATATAGAATAATCCGCCATGTTCCTCCCGAACCACCAGCCAGACTGAATTTTCATCTGACTCCAATACCGGTATTTTATACAATTTTTCGGCTGATAGCAATGCCCGTTATGAATGTTGCTTTATTAATGACTAAAATTAAATTCCTGACGCGTCGGTTCATTGCCGCGTTGCGCCAGTCGGGTTAACCATCATATTATTCCCCCCACAATACCAACAGCTATCGTCATCCAAGGTCATACTTAAACTAAAAGTTTCTTGCTCTCCCCTCTGAGGCTATACTGTTGCCGCATATAGCAGCATGGGCAGATTATCGACATAGATCGTATCAAATTGTGAGATGGGCAACGGATTTTTGCCCAGCCCCACTTCAATGGTATAGCCCGGCCTGCGGTAATCCTGAATGAACCAGTCCTTATAGCCCGCATAGGACGCGATGCCTTCCGGCGCGGCAAGCTTGTAACCGCTAAGCGCGGAGAGCCTTTTACCGATGGCCTGCGCTTCCGGTGGTGCGAGATTCTCGAAGTCCCAGAATATCACTTTGCCCTGGCTGTGATATGCCATAACGAGTCTCGGATCTTTGCTACGGGTAAAGTCAGCCAAACCGCGGCTTTCAGGCTCCGATTCAGGATAAGGCCCGGAATAGCGCGTCGGCCCTGGCCCAGTGATCCCCATCGCTTCCTCAGCCTGTTTGGACTGCTTCCATGCGGCGTTATAGTTATGGTTAAGGTCGACTCCACGGATATTGGCTTCCCAGTCCTGTGAAAATTCATTGCTTCCGCTGTTCCAGCGGATCAGGTCATCATGGTAAGGATTCCCCGGCTGCAAGCCGTCGATTACTAGATCTACGCCGTCCGGATTGACCATCGGCACGATATAGATGCTCACGTCATCCCACATCTCGGCCGGGCGGAAACCACGGAGCGGCTGCCTGAGTGCATATGCTTTGGCATAGTCCTCAGCGAACTTCATCAGTACCGGCGAAGTAATCCATTCCAGCGCATGATGCGCCGCGTTGTACATCACCGTTCGTTGCCCGGTGCCAAGCCTCAGATAAAAAAGGTCCTTGCCCAGTACGCTTTGCCCGATCGTCCCTGTTTCGATAAAAGGATAGCGGACTTTAAGGCCCTGAACGTCGCGCTGAAGCACCGCATATGTGTATCCGATGTTTGTATCTACGACGTTAAAATTGTACGGTACAATGATGCTCTGACCAACTGTGAGTCGCTGCGGATCCACGCCAGGATTGGCGGAAAGCAGCAAAGGCAGCCTTGCGCCGAATTTGCGTGCGATGCCGTAGAGCGTATCGCCGGGCTGAATATAATAGATATCATATCCTCTCAGAAACAGATCAAACAGCCGCCACGTGTTAGCTCCAACAATGCCGTCCGGCATCAATCCAAAGCGGCGCTGAAATGCCGCAACCGCCGACTGCATTCGCTGCCCATAACGCCCGTCCACCGGGCCGGGGTCGATCCCCATCTTTTTCAGCAGTGCCTGCACTTCCATCACGTCCGACCCGTATGTACCCGGCTTAAGTACCCGCATCACCGCACCTCCAGATATTTTGCTATGATTATGGTATTCGCGGGCAGCGTGTTTTGCTAATGCTGATCCCTTACACCGCTCCATGCCGGAAGCTTGGCTATGGCCCTTTCCGCAATCTCGCGCGCGGGCAGTTCGTCGAAGCCCTGAGTGCGCATAATGAACTGCGTCATTCCTTGCAGTTTTTCGGAATGGGATTGCATCGAACCATCCGGCCTTGCGCAGTAAATACAATAGTCCTTCTTTTCATCTCCGCCCGGATAATCATGAGGCTTTGTCATCGGCATACCGCAGGTTATGCAAGTCTTACTCATTGCCTGCCTCCCTTTCATTTTCGGCTGGTGAAATTGTATCTTCTTGTTCTTTAGATGCTTCGCAAGGGATACCAGTGACCATGCTCATAAAAAAGCCAACGAGTCTTGCACCATACCTGTCGATGATTCCGCCTTCAGGCGCGTATAGGTCGCTGTTTACAATGTAATAATGAACCATCCCAGTCCAAGTGTTGAAAAGCAACGTGGAGTCCTTATCAGCACACTCCGCCTCCAGCACAGCTGCGCGGCTGAAGTGCAGTGCTATGGCCGACTGTACGCTTACCCATGCGTCGCGTGCTTTTTGCGGCAGCAGCCGATTCTCAATTACAAGACGGGTGTAAAAAGGCTCAAATTCACTGATACCCTCAAGGTGTGCAGTGAGCAGCTCCCGCAGGGTACAGCATGCATCCGACAGTTCACAGGTTCGTTCCACGATCTTTCCGCAGTAATGCCCAACAACCTGTGATACAAGTTCCTCCTGCGTCTCAAAATGCAAAAACACTGTGCCGTGTGATACGCCTGCCGCTTCAGCAATATCCGACATGCGCGTGGCGAGTATCCCTTTGTCACTGAACACTTCATACGCTGTTTCAATCAGCAGCGTACGCGTCCTATCTTTTTGCTGCAAGCGTTTGGATTGCATATGTGACTCCTTGATCACTGACTATATAATCATTGTAATGGAATACATTTCTATTGTCAATAAATGTAGAAAATTGTCCGAAATTTTTTTATAAAAAGAGCTATAAAGTAGCAGAAAAACAAAACTACATGTCAAGGATACATGCAGTTATTGTGGGCAAAATGTTTTGATTCTGAGTCGGCGGGAATCAGCCAGAAAAATAGCTTACAAATCCTTGCGCAAGCCCATCGGCGATTTTCTTTTGGTAAGCTTCAGTAACAAGAAGCCGGTCTTCTGCTTCATTGCTCATATAGCCCATTTCGATGTTGCAGACCGGCGTCTGGGACCAGCCAAATCCGGTCTGATCGCCGCGTTCCACGATACCGCGGCTTTCCGCTCCTGTCGCTGTGAGTGTGCTTTCCAGTAGCGCTTCTGCAAGGCTGACGCTATTCTCCACAACGGATGGATCATCTGTATCCAGACCACCTTCGTTCGGCACAAGGATGAACATTCCGCAGTTTTTCGGATCAGGGCTGTAGTTCGCATGGATTCTCAGCCAGCAGTCCACACCCGCTTCGTTCATCATCTGTGCACGCTGTGAGTTAGAGATATCCACGCCATGTGTAGTGCGGGTCATGATAACTTGAGCCCCCATCGATTCAAGAACGGCTTTGAGTTTTAATGCCACCTGCAGATTAACGACGTATTCGGGAATGCCGGTAAACTGCCCCTGCGTGCCGGAGGAAACCTTGGCTTTGGTGCTGCTGCTCCCCGGTGACTCGGGCTCCTGTTCCGGGTTACCGTGCCTTTGGTGGCCGGGATCAAGGCCGATTAATAAGCCCTTCAGCGGCGGTTCTCCCACCGGCTGTATATTTTGTGCCGCCTGCCAGCGCTGTGTCAGCGCAGTTGCAGTCTGCTCGCCTGCAATACCATCCACAGGCAGGCCGGCATAGATCTGAAAGTTACGCACCGCGGATTTCAATTGCGCTCCGTATGAACCATCCGCCTCACCCGGATCGAACCCCAGATCAATCAGCATGGTCTGCAGCAATACAACCGCCTCGCCTGAATCGCCTGGCTGGCAAGCCGACGCTTCAGGCAGCGGCACCGGCGTTGGCGATGGAGACGGAGTAGGCAACTGCGTTATGCTTGCTATAGCAGTGGAAAAAGGAGAAAGCTCTGCTGCGGTTTGCGTTGGAAAATACGCCAGCGATATACTGGGTGTTGGTTGCGGAATCCCTGAACCCGGTTTCAGCCAGGCAAACCATACGACCATAAAGCATATTACCAGCGCAAGCGCAAGTGCCATCACTTTAATGAGTTTTGCAGCACGCAGGCGCTTCTTCCTCACTATTTTCTTCCTTTGTGGCTGATTGTATTGCATTGAATCTCCCTGTCTTTGATCTTGTCGATCTCGCTATGAGTGCTGTCCGTATTATACACCATTCTGAGTGCTGACGAAACGAGATTGCTCCTGCATTTTCCTCTTGACGGGCAGCAGCCATAAGAATACGCTCAATTTGATTGATTAAATTCTACATTTTTCGTCCTTTAATATGAACAATTCCTAAGCTGGTACGTTTATATTGAGTGAAAGGGGACGCTTTTTTGCAGACGGAACAGCAGCTACTACGATCCTTTTCTGAAGGTAATACTCAGGCTGCAGAGGCGCTGATCCAGCGCTTTGAGGACAGGCTGTATAACCTTTGTTTCAGGTTGACCTCAAACCAGCACGAAGCGGAGGACCTCTTTCAGCAAACGTGGCTGAAAGTACTTCAAAAGTCAAAGACGTATACATCAAAGTCGTTTCAAAACTGGCTGTATACGATTTGCCTCAATGTATATCGGGACAGCTACCGCAAGGATACACGGCGCAGCCAGTTGTTCGCAGATAATCAGGAAGAAGCCATGTCCCGTATCGCATCGGCTTCCGGTTCAGCGGAAAGTCAAGCTGTGGAAAACATTGCGCAGGAAGCACTGCTAGTTCGAATCAGCAACCTGCCGGACAAGCTGAAGCTGCCCATATTGCTCTGTTATTTTGAGGACCTTGATTATCAGGGAATCGCCCAGGTCCTTAATATCCCGATTGGGACAGTCAAGTCCCGGCTGAATACCGCAAAAAACAAGCTGCGTACGGAGATGGAGAGCCAAGCAGATGGTTAATATCGAAAAAGAACTGAAAGCGCTGGGAGCGAAAAAGCATCGACCGAACGAAACGTTGCGGCAACGAACGGTTGATGTCCTGAATGAAGCACAAAAAAAGTTTGTCCCGCGCAAGGTTCTGGCGGTTCGCTGGGCAACTGTATCATTAGCGGCTGTAGTGCTTGCGGCGGTTCTGATGTTTGCCTTTCTGCCTGGAGCACCTGAGACCAGCTATTTTACGATAGACATCAATCCGAGTATCGGAATCGAAACCGACGCTAACGGAACCATTCTATCTGTCACAGCGCAGAACAACGATGCGGAGGAGTTGCTTGCCGACCTGAATTTATACGGCATGCCCTTTATCGACGCGCTGCGATGCGTTGTGCAGACTGCCGAAGAGCAGGGATATTTGAAGGACAGTGGGCATGTACTTGTCGCTCACTTTGGCGTCACTGCGCAGATCACTGAGGAGCAGGTCGAAACCGCTGTGGCCGAGTCTACACGCAAGCAGGTTAATGTGCTGCTGCTGCAAAGCGATAAAAGCGATTATAAGGAAGCGTCCCAAACACATCAAAGCGCGGGTATTTCACTGCTCATGCGCGATGCGCAGCAATTTGGAATTGAAGATGTAGATGTCGACACGATCATCCAAACGGTAAAAAAGAACCACAATTCGGCTGTAAGCAATGGACCATCGTATGGACAGCCCTCCCCCTCCGCCACTCCCGGATCTACAGAATCAGAAGCGCAGGGCAACGGTAATTCCAACAACCCGGAAAAGTCCAACAACGGCAATAACAACAACCATGGCAACAGCAACAGTAACAATAACAGCAATAATGGCAACGGTAATGAAAGCAGCGCCAGCCATGGTAACAACAGCAATAACGGCAACCATGGCCAATCCGATAAAGCAGATAAATCAGACGATAACGGCGACAACTGATAAGAAAGCGCTGTTCAGTAATAAAAAACGGAGGAGATTATGAACAAAAATCACACTGTAAGGAGCACAATTACCTCACTATTCACACTATTACTCATCATCTCTTTTACACTAGCCGGATGCGCTGTTGACCCTGCAACTGCAGATACGGCTGCAGGGTCAGCGAGTGCGGCGGCAACCCAACCTGCGGCAAGCCCAACACCCGAGGAAGGCGGCATCAGTTATGTATCCATCGACATCAATCCGAGCATTGAGCTTACGGTCAAGTATGGCGTAGTGCTGGATGCCGCAGCTTACAATGACGACGGTACGGAAATATTGCTCAGCGTGGACGTACTGGGAATGACCCCGGAAAACGCGACCGCTGCGCTTATCGGCGAGTTTGCCGCTCAGGGCTATATTACCCCGGACTGCACGGACGCTGCCATCGTAATCACAGTATATGGAGATGACGAGGAGTGCCAGCTGGTTAACATTCAGTCAACGGCTACTGAAAGCTTAATGAACCTCGGCATTACCTGTGATCTTGTCGCTTCCTCGGTTGAGCCGGATATTGCACAGACCGCAAAGGCCGCTGGAATCACGCCGGGCAAATATCTGCTCATCAAATACCTCGCCGACCGGGACGGTATTACGGTTGAAGAGGCTTGGGCTATCTACGGCGGAATGAAGATGAAGGTTCTCCTCGATATGGTTCCCAACCCCGGCGAGGTGTATGGCGATGATGCGTATCAGTATCTTTCGTCCGTGGTTGAGGGGCTTACCCCCGAACAGCAGGCGGCGCTCACTCAAGCGCAGGTCGCTTATCAGGCAGCGATGAAAGCTGCTGTCAAGACATATAACCAAGCCAAAGCCGAAGCACGCGAATACTTCCAGTCTGCGCGCGACGCTGCTCATGATGCGTACAAAAAGACTCATGACCAGCAGGCGTGGAAGCAGGCCAAAGCCGCTGCCAAGCAGGAAATGGAGCAACGGTATCAAGCCGCCAAGCAGACTTTCACTGCAGCCAAAACACAGGCTGAAGAAGCCTTTAGAGCCACGGTCGCGGATCTCGGCCTCACCGAGGAACAAATCAAGGCACTGCTCGAATGGAATTTTGATCTGGAGTGGAACTTTGATTACAATTGGAGTGAAGATGAGGGTACAGTTGAATCGGCAGGTCAGAACGAGGAAGGTCAGAATGACGAGAGTCAAATCAGCGACGGAGAAAACGAAAGCGGAGGCCACGGTAACGGCCATAACAATAACGGTAACGGAAACAATTAGCTTGAAGATTTTAAACTAAAAGCATTGGTGGGGACTAAGCGAAAGCGCCCGATTTAAGGGCGCTTTTGTTTACCTATCAGCTTCCTCTCGGGCAATCTGCACCCACCGAACAGGGTTATTCGGATTGCATGCCACTGTGAGCACGTCACGCATCAGCACCTCCGTGCGACAGTCATGTCGCTTCACTGCGTCGAAAGTGGTACGCAATTCTTTTCGGACCGCATCTTCGTCAATTGTAGACATAGAGATACGCGCCGGGTTCACCTTTTTGCAGTACACATAATCCGTGCCTAGGTTTTCTGCCATGATCTCATCGTTTGACCAGGGAGATACAGTGACCTTGCGCAGCCGCGGGATATTCCGGATGACTTCCCAGCGGGAATCAAGCGGTTCGCAGCAGCCGTAAATGTTGAGTCCGAAGCGTTCCAGCATTGTTAGCTGATATGGGAAGATGAACTCTGCGAACAGTTCGGGCGACACCCCCACGGTCTCCTGACTTTCACAGAAACCCCACATATCCTTCGGACGCACATGACCGTTAAAATCCGCCGCGGGCAATCCATCCGTCCATGCGTATCCACCCGTGCCGTGAAAGTCTCCCCCATTATTGAGTGTAAGCAGGTTATTCAGTTCAAGAGAGTCAAGCATCTCAAGGTTCTCATCCCGTAGGAACGCCATCAGCGCATGCACTTCATCCGGATGATCATAGAAATCGTACAACACGTTTTCAAAGCCGCGCAGCATGATGAGGTCTGTTGTCATTCCAAGCGACCACCAGTATATACTCTCCCTTTTGACCTCAAGGATGCCATCGAAAACATCGTGTGCCAACGCTTCCAGCGCCTGTGTGCGTGCCAAATCCACCTGAATACGCGCTGGCCTGAGTCTCTCCATCGCCTCGTAGCCATCCTTCAGCGGCGCTTCCCAGTGGTATGCCCCGCCATCCTGCCCGCCAGTTATATTGGCTTCCAGGCCGCGAGGCGTCTTTGTCCATACGGTGTGCACAGGAAAGCTCGGCAGTACAACGCGGTCGTCCTTTATTTTCTCCGCCCAGAAGATCTCCTTGAGCAGCTTAAACTCCCAGATGCGCGCGAGGCTGTGCGTACATACCAGTTCGTCCGCAGGGATGAGCTCATACCACGCGTCCTCCGGGTCACAGAAGACCAACGGCTGTACCCTCTTAAGCGCATGGTGGTCCCTCCAGCGTTGTGCTTTTTCCTGCTGGACCGGCAACGCGGCAAGCTCTGCCACCCGCTGCGCCAGCCCGCGCAGTACGGCTTTTTCGCGCGCATCTATGAGGGGCTGCTGCTGCCCCACGAGTGCAGCATAGTTAATCGACCACGAAAGGCCGTTGGTATCACCGAGTCCCCCGCCTAGTTTTTCATGCTTGGCTCTAGCCTGTGCGTCCATGAAGACTCCCCCTTTATTCCCGCCAAAAGGCGTCAAGACTGCTCCGCATTACAACCTGTGGCTGTACGATCAGGTCTTGCGGGGACGTATAGCCATCCAAAAACTTGACCATGTTCCAAAGCGCGGCATAGCCCTGGTCGCGCGGCTGCTGATACATGAGCGCGCTGATGACACCTCGCTGCAGATATTCCGCGGTTTCGGCAAATACGTCCATTGCAATGATTTCAATCCGCCGCCCCGAAGCAGCTACTTCCTCGCACACAGGCGCAGAGTTGGCCGTGCTGACAAAGACCCCTCCGATATCGTCATAAGTCTCAAGCATATGCCTTACGTTGCGGCGCGCGGCATCCGGGTCTGCCGCATCGGTATATACCGATGCGATTTCAAAGCGGCCCTGAGCGAAGCTCTCAAAGCCCTTCAGCAGTTCGGTGTGAATGAGTATTTCAGGGTCGCCAGTGAACACAGCTGCCTTTGCGCCTCCCGTGAAGCGGTCGAGCAATTCCGCTGCGAGGCGGCCCGTGGTAGTGCCGTCGACATGAATGGAAAACAGGCGGCTGGCGTGTTCAACGTCCGAAACGACAGTCCCGATTGAAATACCCGCTTCTTTAAACGAGCGGCAGATTTCTTTCATCTCGCGCCGAATGGGAAACAACAGCACGCCATCGCAATTCCCTTCGCGCAAGTCCGAGCAGCATTGTATATATTCCTCTGCCGTGGAGACCACATGGCTGTCCAGCTCCACGTTCATCGCTTCCAATTCCGCATAAGCGGTTTCGATGCCGCTTAAAATCTGCCGCTCAAACGCGCCGATCGTATGCTGCATAACCAGACCGATGCGCAGCCGCCGATTCAGGCTTTTGGCCGCCGGGTTGATACGATATCCTGCTTCCTCCGCATATGCGGCAATTCGCGCACGCAGCGCTTCACCAACGCCTTTTCTGCCGCTTAAGGCGCGGTTGACTGTAGAAGGATTGACGCCCATTGCTGCTGCTATGTCATATATGGTGATGCTTTTCATTGGAACTCCGTTCGCGCAACCGGTTGCGCACTTAATAATCATATTATATGCTACGCAACCGGTTGTGTCAATTGTAATCTTTGCGCAGTAATTCACAGAAACCGTTGACACAGGGTTTTATTTATGGTAACATTTCTGTGCTGAAAAGTAGAAACTACCCGTTTCTCACCGGTCGGCTTTGCCAGACACGGTTAGCATCAAAAGGGTGTTAAGCGGGTAATCGTACCTGCTTTTTTATTGCAGAAAAAGATTTCTGCAGGGCAAAATTTATTGGAGGTGTTTCATATCGCAACCGAACATCTGATTAACGAGCAGATCAGGGAAAGAAGTGTCCGCGTCGTTTCGGACAGCGGCGAACAACTTGGGATCATGTCTGCACGTGAGGCGATGGGTATTGCAGATGAAAAGGGATTGGACCTCGTAATGATTTCACCGACTGCACAACCGCCCGTATGCAAGATCATGGATTACGGTAAGTTCCGGTTTGAGCAGTCCAAGAAACAAAAGGAAGCAAAGAAGAATCAGAAAATCGTCACGCTCAAGGAAGTGCGCCTCTCGCCCACGATCGATGCGCATGATCTTGATACCAAGGCTAAGAGCGCCGCAGGCTTTTTGAAGGAAGGCGACAAAGTGAAGGTGTCTTTGCGGTTCAAAGGTCGCCAAATGGCCCATACCGATAAAGGTGTGGTGGTGATGAATGAATTTTTCTCTAAGGTCGAGGACAGTGCTGCCATGGAAAAGAGCGCAAAGCTCGAAGGCAGGAGCATGTTCATGATATTGGCACCAAAGAATTAGCAAGGAGGATGGGAAAATGCCCAAGATCAAAACCCACAGAGGCGCTGCCAAACGATTTTCGCTGACCAAAAGTGGCAAAATCAAACGCGCAAAAGCCTATAAAAGGCACATACTGAATAAGAAGAGCACCAAACGCAAGAGGAATCTGCGGCAGGGCACATTTGTCGACTCGACTGAAGAGAAGAACATCAAGCAGCTCATTCCTTACAAATAGGCTACGGCAGGAGGATTAGACAATGGCAAGAGTGAAAAAGGCGGTTAACGCCCGTAAAAAACACAAGAAGATATTGAAGCTGGCCAAAGGCTATTTTGGTGCGAAATCCAAGCAGTTCCGCGCGGCGAACGAAGCAGTTATGCGTTCCCTGCGCTTCGCATACATCGGCCGTAAGCTCAAGAAACGCGATTTCCGCAGCCTGTGGATTACGCGTATCAACGCCGAAGCGCGCAACAACGGCATCAGCTATTCCCGGCTGATCGACGGCTTGAAAAAAGCGGGCGTCACAGTCAACCGCAAGATACTGGCCGATATGGCGGTTAACGACAAGATGGCGTTTACCGGCATGGTCAATGTCGCCAAGAAGAAGCTCAACGCGTAAGCGGAGTGCAGAAAAGGCTGCCCAACGGACAGCCTTTTTTAGTATCATGAATCTGGAGGCTTCAAGATGCCTACGCCTTTTTCACAATATCCGTGCGCTTGTCTCCCACGAAGAACAGCGCCAGCGTGCCCGGGCCGGTGTGAGAGCCGATCACTGTACCCACGCTGTTGATCATCACTTTACCGTTAAGATGCGGAAAGGCGGTCTCCACCATCTCCGCTACAGCGAGCGCATCCTCACGGCACGCCGAGTTGGAGATGAAACATTTGCCGTCGTAATCTGCCCCGCCGCGCACGTGCTGTTTCATCCTCTCCACGATCTCAGCCATGACCTTGCGCTTGGAACGGATCTTCTCACGCGGAATCAAATGACCTGCGGCGTCCATGTTAAGCAGCGGGCAGATGCCGAGCAGCGTACCGATCATACCGGCCGCCTTGGAAATCCGACCGCCTTTAATGTAAAACGTCAGGTCTGACGAATAAAACCAGTGGTGGATGTTGAGTTTATTCTCCTCCACCCATGCGATCGCTTCCTCGAATGATACGCCGGAATCGCGCACATCCGCGAGCATATCCATCAGCAGCCCGTAACCGGAGGAAGCGCCGAGCGAGTCCACGATCTCGATGCGGCGGTTGGGGTAGCGTTCAGAAAGTTCACGCTGCGCAATACAGGCCGAATTGTAGGCTCCCGATATACCGGAGGACAAGCTGACGTGCAGGATATCCATGCCGTCCTTCAAAAAAGGCTCGAAGAAATTGATGTATTGATCCACGTTCACCTGAGATGTGGTCGGCTGAACACCTGTGCTCATGATCTCATAAAATTTTTCAAAGGACATCGACTTTCCAAGGTCGTCCGGGTACTGCTTTCCGTTGATTGTGAAATGAAAACACACGTACGGAATGTCCCTCTCGGCAAAGAAGCTTTCCGGCATGTCCGCTGTCGAGCAGCATGTAATAATGTAACGGTCCATATCTCTCCCCCATCATACGCCCCGTCAGCGGGACAATATTATTGTTTTAATTATAATATGTCCGCGCAAATCGTCACTCTAAAGAGCAGATATTGTTTCTCTATGGATTTTCCCCAAAAGTGTAGAGAAAATTTCAACGATTCTACGGAAAGTAGAGCAAATCAAATACTCATTTGATTGTTGATATCCTGTGTGTTATACTGCTAACAAATTAACAAAGGGGCGTTTTGATGGCCGATACAGACCTGAAATCTGTAATCGCAAAGAATATTTCGGTTCTGCGTAAATCCTTGGGATTGACACAGGCCGATCTTGCTCATCAACTGAACTATACCGATAAAGCAATTTCCAAATGGGAACGGGCAGAATCCATGCCAGATATCACGGTGATCAAGGATATGGCCGACCTGTTTCACGTCCCCATCAGCTATATGCTGGAGCCCGAACATACGAAATCCGCAAATGCTATAAAGTCTGCCTCCCGCCACCGTATACGCAACCGGATCATCATTGCGTTGCTGTCTGCAGCAGGTGTTTTCTTTGTATCCACCGTGCTCTATGTGTTTTCCGGTTTGTTTTCGTTTTCGATCGTGACCCCCAACTGGCTGATCTATGTTTATTCCATCCCGTTGGGGCTCACCGTACTGCTTGTATTCAATGCGATATGGGGAAAACGCTTGGGCAATCTCATCCTCATTTCGCTGATGATATGGTCGACATTGCTCGCAATCTACCTCTCGTTCCATACTCCAAACATCTGGCTGGTGTTCATCATCGGCATCCCCGCTCAAATCATCGTGATGCTGGCGGGAACGATGAAGCTGAGCCGCTTTGTTATCCCCCGCCTAAAGTAACTTGATCAATTAACTGATGATGGTACTGCTCGTATCTCAAAAATCGAATAGCCGACTATGGGTCCAAATCGCAGCGGCAGCATTCGTCATGCTGCTTATTGTAGTGTCGTTGTTTCACGGTCTCGTGCTGCGCCGCTATACAGTAACAAGCGATAAACTGCCCGACGATACCATCGTACGCATTGCTGTCATCGCCGACCTGCACAGCCATATCCGGGGTGACGATCAACAGCCATTGCTGAATATGATTGCAGCGCAGAAACCCGATCTTATCGCGGTAGTGGGCGATATCGTGGACGACCGGGAACCAATGGAAGGCGCACAGCTTTTCCTCGAGCGCGTCACGGATATTGCCCCCACCTATTATGTTTCGGGTAATCACGAGTATTGGTCGAACGAATATGACAGTGTGATCCGGCCCATGATCGAGGCGTGTGGCATCACGGTGATAGCAAACGAGCGTATCAACATTACAGCAAACGGCATAAAGCTATGCCTTTGCGGCGTGGATGATCCTTTTGTGTTCGACTATACCGACGATCTGGAACTGCTTGCGCTGGGCAATGAACAGACACTGCTGCGCGACCGGTTCTCCGACCTGGACGACAGCACTTATAACATCCTGCTCGCCCACCGCCCGGAGTTGATTGAGGACTACCAGCAATACGATTTTGACCTCGTCCTTTCCGGTCACACGCACGGCGGGCAGGTACGCATTCCGTTGCTAGTCAACGGTTTATGGGCGCCCGATCAGGACTGGTTTCCAGAGTATGGTGGCGGGCAGTACGACTTCGACGGACAGACGATGATTGTGAGCCGTGGCTGCGGAGTGGAGGTTAAACTGCCTAGGGTTTTTAATCCACCCGAAGTCGTGCTAGTGGATATTGAAGGGAAAGCGTAGTAATGCCGGAGGAGGTCCCTATGGAGTTTTCATTTGATGAGAAAGCTTATAAAACGTATGCGAAACAGAAAATCATCCGCGATCTTACCTTTTGGGCGATCTATATTGTCGCTGTGTTTACTCTGTTTTTCGCAGTGATTCCTTTTGAAAAGCCATGGGAATTTCCCACCTATCTCAGTTTTAGCATCAGCATACTTTATTCTTTCGGCCAGATTTACAAGCTCATATACTCGTATTCCCACCCATACCCGTCTTATCGTCAATCCAGATTATATGCTGAGGAAAACTCCGCACCGCCCCTCATTCGCATGATTCCGCAAACAGGCAGCTGCACAGTTGAATACCGCATTCGTTCAATTCGCAAATTCAGGCATATCTGGCGCGGGATCATCATCCTTGGGAATATCATTGAAACAACCACATTCGATTCGGACATACGCAAGGATAAAGAAGCGCTGATCAAAAGGCGAGTCGTCATTCCGGCTTATTTCAATTTGGAAGCTGTATTACCTCATATCGCACACATGGCCGAATTGTCCTCCAGTGATAATATATCCAACAAGTAGCGATTGATCCTTGTTATTCGCATATCCCAAAACGTTTGACAGCCGTGCATACAACAATTATCATGATACTATCAAAAAAGAAAGGCTTGGGCTGTATATACGATACATTGCGGGCGGCCACTGGCCGCCCCTACCGCGTGCCGCGTTTATTATTGCCCAGAACAATATGATCATTATCGGCATCGATCCGGGGCTCGCGCTGATGGGCTACGGCGTGATACAATACGAGAAGGACAAGGTGCGTTTACTGGAATGCGGCACGCTGGTTACAGAAGCAGGCACTGCCCTGCCGCTGCGGCTTTCCCGGTTGCATAGCGGGGTTCGTAACCTGATTGGCCAGTACAAACCGGATTGCGTGGCATTTGAGGAACTGTTCTTCGGGCGCAATGTGACCACGGCGATTCAGGTTGCGCAGGCGCGGGGTGTCGCCATGGCGGCCGCCTTTGACTCTGGTGCGGCGCTGTTCGAGTATACCCCGATGCAGATCAAGCAGGCCATTGCAGGCTACGGCCACGCCGACAAGAAGCAGGTACAGGAGATGGTGCGGCTGCTGCTGGGCATGCGCGAGATTATCCGGCCGGATGATGCGGCGGACGCGGTCGCCTGCGCATTATGCCACGCGCACTCCAGTCGCTTCGCGGAAGCATTCCGCATTCAATAAGGAAGGTTTTATGTACGATTACATCAAGGGCGAGATCGCCGAAACGGACAAGGACTGCGCCACCATCGACGCGGGCGGCGTGGGCTATCGCGTGCACACCTCCGCGCAGTCGCTGCTGCATCTGAAACCCGGTCAGACAGCCAAGCTCTATTGTCAGCTTGTGGTGCGGGAGGACGCGCACACGCTCTACGGGTTCTGTACGCCGGAGGAGCGCGCCATGTTCATCCGCTTAACCGGCGTATCGGGCATCGGTCCCAAGGTGGCGCTCGCCATTTTATCCGCGTTGAAGCTGTCCGATATCGCCACCGCCATCATCACCTCCGACGAGGGTGCGTTCCAGCGCATCTCTGGCGTGGGCAAAAAAACCGCGCAACGCATCATCATTGATCTCGCCGAAAAGATCGCCACCTCGGAGGCCATTGATATGGGCGGCGACGTGCCGGCCCGGCCTGCGGATAAGGAAGCCGAGGCAGTCAGTGCACTTGTCACGCTGGGCTATAACCGCACTGAGGCCATGCGAGCGGTGTCGTCCGTTAAAAACCTTGGCGATACTACAGAAGAACTGATCCTGATGGCGCTCAAGCGCATGGGCGCGTAAGGAGGAATCATGGACGAGGAACGCATCGTATCGGCAAAAACGAACGAAGAAGATATTGCGACGGATCGCAGCCTGCGCCCCGCTTCGCTTGATGAATATGTCGGCCAGCAGAAGGCCAAGGATAATCTTCGTGTATTTATGGCAGCGGCCAAGCAGCGCGATGAGTCTTTGGATCATGTGCTGCTGTATGGTCCGCCGGGACTCGGCAAAACGACGCTCGCGTACATCATCGCGTCTGAGATGGGTACCAACATCCGCGTCACCTCCGGCCCCGCGATCGAGCGGCCGGGCGATCTTGCCTCGATACTCACCAACCTGAGCAAGGGCGACGTGCTGTTCATCGACGAAATCCACCGGCTGAGCAGCAGCGTCGAAGAGGTGCTGTACCCCGCAATGGAAGATTACGCGCTCGATATCGTGCTCGGCAAAGGGCCTTCGGCCCGTACGCTGCGGCTGGGGCTCCCCCACTTTACGCTTGTGGGCGCGACCACCCGCGCGGGACAGCTGACCTCGCCTCTGCGCGACCGGTTCGGCGTAATCCATCGGCTGCAGATGTATACCGCAGAGGAGCTTGCGCAGATTATCCACCGTTCGGCAAACATCCTCGAAATCGGGATCGACGAGGACGCCGCGCTGGAGCTCGCATCCAGGTCCCGCGGTACGCCGCGCGTAGCCAACCGTCTGCTGCGTCGCATCCGCGACTTTGCCGAGGTGGACGGCACGGGCCGCATCACTCTCGATATCGCGCGCTATGGCCTTGAACGGCTCGAAGTGGACGAAATCGGTTTGGACGGCGTGGATAAGGCAATACTCGAAGCCATCATCGGTAAGTTCGGCGGCGGCCCCGTGGGGCTCGATACGTTGTGCGCCGCGACCAACGAGGAGAGCGTTACCATTGAGGACGTGTACGAACCGTATCTGATTCAGCTCGGTTTCATCAATAAGACGCCGCGCGGACGCGTCGCCACCGCGCTGGCCTACGCGCACATGGGAGTTCCCTGCGGCGGCGATACCCAGCAACTGAAGCTTGGCATAACGGAGGAATAGTGAAAACCACCGACTTTTATTACGAGCTCGACGAAAGCCTGATTGCGCAGACTCCGCTTGCACAGCGCGACGCTTCCCGCGTGCTCGTGTATATTCGGAGCACCGGCAAGACGGCTCACCGCGTTTTCTCGGACGTCACGGAATACCTGCATGAGGGCGATGTGCTCGTTATTAATGATACCAAGGTGCTGCCTGCAAGGCTGTATGGCGTCAAACGTGGCACAGAGCGCGTCTGCGAGGTGCTGTTGTTGCGCCGCCTCTCCCTCACCGATTGGGAGGTTATCTGCCGTCCCGGCAAGAAGCTGCGCGTCGGGGACATCGTAGACTTTTCCGAGCGGCTTTCTGTTACAATCCGCGCCAAAAAAGACGATGGCGTCAACGAGGTCTCCTTTACCTGCGACGGCGTCTTTGAAGAGATACTGGACGAGTTGGGCGAAATGCCCCTGCCGCCCTATATCCACGAAAAGCTGGCGGACAAGTCGCGCTACCAGACGGTATATGCGCGGGAGGAAGGCTCCGCTGCCGCCCCCACTGCCGGCCTGCACTTTACGCCCGATTTGCTTGCCAAAATTGAGGGTATGGGCGTCGATATCGCGCGCGTAACGCTGCACGTAGGTCTTGGCACATTCCGCCCCGTTAAGTCGGACAACGTGGAAGACCATATCATGCATACCGAGCGCTACTGCGTGACTGAGGAAACAGCGGAACGCATCAACGCAGCCCGGAAACGTGGCGGTCGCATCATCGCGGTGGGTACCACCAGTGTGCGTACGCTGGAATCCAGTTCTGACGATAATGGCATCGTTCATGCAGGCAGCGGTGAAACGGGTATATTCATCACGCCAGGGTACCGTTTCAAAGCGGTGGATGCGCTCATTACCAACTTCCATCTGCCCGAGTCCACGCTGATCATGCTGGTTTCAGCTTTCGCAGGGCGCGATCAGACGCTATCGATGTATCGTGAGGCGACGGAACTGCGCTATCGCTTCTTCAGCTTCGGCGATGCGATGTTGATATTATAATGGAGGAAATATGGCTTTTGGCTTTACGATAAACACAAAATGCAAGGATACGCTTGCCCGCACGGGCCGCGTCGATACGCCGCACGGCAGCATCCAGACGCCGGTATACATGCCCGTGGGTACGCAGGCGACCGTCAAATCCCTGACGCCAGAGCAGGTGAAAGAGACCGGCGCGGAGATCCTGCTCTCCAACACGTACCACCTGTACCTGCGCCCCGGCCACGAGCTCGTGCGTGAGGCGGGCGGACTGCATCGCTATATGCGCTGGGACAGGCCCATTCTGACAGACAGTGGTGGCTTTCAGGTGTTCTCCCTCGGCGACCTTAGGAAGATCACGGAGGAAGGCGCGCTTTTTTCATCACACCTCGACGGCTCACGCCACATGTTCAGTCCGGAGAAGGTAATGGAGATTGAACAAGCGCTGGGCTCGGACATCATGATGGCTTTCGATGAATGCACCGCGCTGCCCTCGGATTACAACACCGTGGCAGCTGCAATGGAGCGCACGCATCGTTGGGCGGAGCGCTGCAAGGCCGCCAAGACAAGCGAGAATCAGGCGCTTTTCGGCATCGTGCAGGGCGGCACATACGCCGACCTTCGGCGCGAGAGCGCGCAGGCTATCGCGTCCATGGACTTTCCCGGCAATGCCATCGGCGGACTATCCGTCGGCGAGCCCAAACCTGATATGTACGCCATGCTGGACGTAGTCACCCCGCTGCTGCCAGAAGAAAAACCGCGTTACCTGATGGGTGTGGGCAGCTTCGACTGCCTCGTTGAAGGCGTGGCGCGCGGTGTGGACATGTTCGACTGCGTGATGCAGACGCGCATGGCGCGAAACGGCACAGCGCTGACACGCACCGGACGGCTTGTCGTCCGCAACGCCAAATACGCGCACGATTTCTCCCCCATCGAGGAGGGCTGCGACTGCTACGCCTGCCGCAATTTCACCCGCGCGTATATTCGGCATCTCGTTAAAGCAGGCGAAATACTCGGCGCAACGCTTTTGTCAATCCACAATATCCGCGCCTCGGTGCGGCTGATGGCAGATATCCGGCAATCCATTGAGGAAGGGCGATTTTTACCCTTTAGAAATGAATTTTTTTCGAACTATCGGGAATAATCCGAAAAAACTGTTGATTATTGTTCATTGTTAGGCTATGATATTTGATATTGTATTGAATTCAGAGCGGAAAAGGAAGGTATGGTTGAATGCCCACTGATACGACAAGCGGATTTATGACTTTTCTCACCCAGTACGGAATCTGGATCGTACTGTTTGCAGCGCTGATTCTGATGATGTGGCTCCCCAGCCGCAAGCGCAAAAAGCAGTATAAAGAGCTGATGGACAGCCTCCAGCCCGGCAGGATGATCAAGACCATTGGCGGAATGTACGGTAAAATTGTGGCGGTGAAAGAAGATCTCGTGACGATCGAAGCGATGCCTGACAAGACGCGTTTGGTGTTTACCAAGGGTGCCATCGCAACAGTCGAAAATTCTGAGGTTACTGAAGAAAAAACGATCGACTCGAAATGACGCAAAAAAAGACCTTCGGGTCTTTTTTTATTTCCTATTCATCAAACCCAATGCTTATTGCGCCGCTTTAAGCAATCGCTCAAAAAGCTCCTTATCCGGCGCAACCATCAGCGTGTTGTAACCTTCGTATACTACCATTCCCGGCTTTGCGCCGTTTGGCTTACGCACATTTTTGCGCGGAGCATAGTCCACTGCAACCTTGGCGGATGCACCTGCCTTACTGAGCGTCGCGGCGATTACCGCTGCTTCCAGCAGCGTGCGCTGCGGTGCCTTACCTTTCACACCCGAAATCAGCACATGTGAACCAGGGATATCCTTGACGTGCAGCCAAATGTCGTCCGGCTGCGCCCGGCGCATCGTCAGATCATCGTTTTGCCGGTTATTTTTGCCCGCGTAGATTGTGACGCCATCCGACGATACAAACCGATGAGGCGACGACGGCATTTCCGTAGGACGCACGTTTGCTTTGCCCGTGCTGCGGATTACACCTGCGTGGATAAGCTCATACTCCACCTCGGAGAGCTCGCTCAAGGTTTCGCAGGAGTTCAGCGAAGCCTGCACGCTTTCCAGGAAGGTAACGCTCTCCTGCGTGGCACGCATGCGGGCCGAGGCCATCTCCATGCCGCTTTTCAGCTTGTTGTACTTCTTGTAATATTTCTGCGCATTAGCTGCGGGCGAGAGCTTTATGTCCAGCGGTACGGCTACATCCTCCCCCGTTTCAAAGTCCTGCGCGGCAAGCATGCTCATCCCTCGCGATATACGGTAGATGTTTGCGGTCACAAGGTCGCCGTATACTTTATACTGCTCCGCCTGCTTCATCTGTTCCACAGCAAATATCTGCTTTTCGAGCAGTGTTCCCTGCTTTTCAAGCTGCTTTGCAACCACGCGCTCCATATGGTCGCGTTTACGCCCGATGAGGGCGATTTCTCTTAAGCGGAAATAGTAACCGTCGAGCATTACATTGACGGTTTCAAAAGTCTGCGTCTCCCCCGCCGCACTTTTGTACGGCCATGGCGCAAAGAAAAACGGTACACCCGTATGGCTGTACATCGTGGGTTCAGGAACCGTTTCAAAAAAGGCTTTGACCATGGATGCAAAAGCATCTTCGCCGCCTTCATGCTGTTCACGGCACAGCAATTCATCAGCAGTCTGAGTGGATACGCCCTGCAACACCTTGGAAAGCCAACCGCGCATCCCCTTGGCCCCGCGCAGCGAAAGCGCCTCGGCGACAGCTTCCTGCGAAGCCGTCATCGGGTTGAGCTTATCCGACTGCGGCAGTTCATATGCCAGTCCCGGCAATACGCTGCGTACCCGGCTTTGCGTCTCGGTGACATGCCGCATGCTGTCCATGATAATGCCGTTTTCGTTCAGCAGCATCACATTGGAGTATTTGCCCATCAGTTCTGCCACCAGCGTCATCTTCCTCGGAAGGCCAAGCTCGTCCTTGGTTTCCAGCGAAATGCTGACAATGCGCTCCAGTTCCGTCTGTGATACGTCCGTAATCGTCGCGCTGGTAAGGTACTTGCGCAGAAACATGCAAAACATCGGCGGTGTCTTGGGATTCTCATATTTGTTCTCCGTCAGATGCATGCGCGAATCAGACGCGCCCGCGCAGATGAGCAGGCGAGGGTTTTTCCCCGGTGCGCGCAGCGCCAATACGATGGTGTCAGGCTGTGGCTGATGTACCTTGTCCACCTTGCAGCTCGTAAGCTCCTGCTTAATTTCCCTCACCGCGAAATGCAGTGTCAAACCGTCCAGCGTCATATCAGTCCTCCGTCCCAAGTATTATACATGCCCGTGACATCCGATGCAAACGATGTTATAATGGTGCTAACAACTGGGAGGGATCGATCATGCAGCACATTCTAGAACAGGCCAAAGCCGCAAAAAAAGCATCGTATGCACTTGCGTGCATGGGAGTAAGGGAGAAGAACGCTGTGCTTTTTGCCTGTGCGGATGCACTGGAAGCGGGCATGGAGTCGATACTCGCGGCGAACACGCTCGATGTGGAAGCGGCGCGCGCCAAAGGAACGGCTGACGCTATGATCGACCGCCTGTCACTCTCGGAGAAACGCATTGCGGGCATGGCACAGGGCCTGCGAGACGTTGCGGCGCTGCGCGACCCGGTCGGCGAAGTGCTCCACGGTTCGGTTCGGCCCAATGGACTTGCCATCAGCAAACAGCGCGTCCCCCTGGGTGTGGTGGGCATTATCTATGAAGCGCGGCCCAACGTCACCTCTGACGCGGCAGGGCTTTGCATCAAGACAGGCAACGCTGTTGTGTTGCGCGGCGGCAGCGATGCGATCCATTCCAATCAGGCCATCGTAGACATCATGGCCAAGGCGGCGTACGCCGCAGGCCTGCCGGAAGGCTCATTGCAGCTTATCGCCGACACCTCACGCGAAGCCGCGGCCTATATGATGGGCCTGAACGGTCTCATTGACGTATTGATTCCCCGCGGCGGCGCAGGACTGATCCAATCGATCGTTAAAAACGCCACCATTCCGGTGATCGAGACGGGCGTGGGCAACTGCCATGTGTATGTCGACGCATCGGCTGACCTCGAGATGGCTGCGGAGATCATATTCAACGCCAAGACGAGTCGCCCCTCGGTGTGCAACGCGGCAGAAACGCTGCTTGTGCATGCGGACGCCGCGGATGCGTTCCTGCCCCTGATGGCACAGCGTCTCAGCAATGTGGAACTGCGCGGATGCGAGCGCACTCAGGCCATCATCCCCTGCAACCCCGCGACCGAAGAGGACTATTATACCGAGTTCCTCGATTACATCCTTGCCGTAAAGGTAGTGGGCGGCTTGGACGAAGCGATTGAACACATCAACACATATGGTACGAAGCACTCCGAGGCGATCGTAACTCAGAACTACGCAAACGCAGAAAAGTTTCTCGCGCAGGTGGATGCGGCGGCGGTTTATGTCAACGCCTCCACGCGGTTCACAGACGGCGGTGAGTTCGGCTTTGGCGCCGAAATCGGCATCAGTACCCAGAAGCTCCATGCGCGCGGTCCCATGGGCCTTGAAGAGCTGACAACTTATAAGTATATCATCAGGGGGAGCGGACAGATCAGATAAATCAATACGATTAGAGGTGAACATGAATAAAAAGAAAAGTGACATTCTTCAGGTTTTGGTTCTCATCATCATCTCCATCGGCCTATACGGCATCCATCTGCTGATATTTAAAGACTTTCATCACATTACAATATTTGCGCTCGAAGATCTCGCCTTTGTCCCCATTGAAGTGATCTTTGTTACGTTGATCTTTCACAGGGTGATAAAGAACAGCGAGCGCAAACAGAAAATCGGCAAACTTTATATGGTTGTCGAGATGTTCTTCAGCGAAATCGGAACGGAACTGCTCCGCGCCTTTGCCTGCAACGACAAGGCACTCGCTGGCATCCGCGACGCGCTTTCCATAAACAACGACTGGACGGATAAAGATTTCAAGAATCTGATCAAGCTTCTGGAGGAATATGAGCCGAAGCTTGAGATTGGCTGCGACGATTTTCAGGCAATTGACATGATGCTGCTGGAGTGCAGACCTGATCTGCTGCGGTTGCTTGAAAACCCGATATTATTGGAACATGAAACGTTTACAGAGGTTCTAATGTCCGTGTTCCATCTTGCGGAAGAGTTGCGCATGCGCTACGGGTTTACGTCAATGAAGCCCTCCGACCAATGCCATCTGGTCAGCGACGTAAAGAGCGCATACAAGCTGCTGAGCGTGGAATGGGTTTACTACGTCAACCATATGCGGGTGCATTATCCGAGCCTGTACAGCCTCTCTGTGCGCAATCACCCATTCAGCAGGACGCGGGATGTGGAAATCAAGGAATGACTAGAGCTGGCTGCTCATTTACGGAGGTGTTCAATGACTCCTTCCCTGATTGCCCCTTGCGGTATCAACTGTGCGCTATGCCTGGCTTATCAGCGCACAAAGAACCATTGTCCCGGCTGCCGGGATGACAGTGCGTCAGAATCAGAGTACCGTAAGCGCTGCATACTTAAAAACTGCGAAAAACGGCTGCAAAACGGCTGGGAAGACTGCAGCCCATGTGAGCACCCCTGCGCGCGATTAAAGCAGCTCGACAAGCGATACCGCACGAAATACGAAACAAAACTTGTTGATAACCTCGCCTACATTCGGGGAAACGGCATGAACGCGTTTTTGCTGCAACAAACGAAACAATGGACGTGTCCAACCTGCGGCAGCCTCAAATGCATGCATCGGGGTAAATGCTTAAAGTGTGAAATATAAAGAATCCGCACGCTGCGGATTCAATAATAGCTATAGTTGAGCGGAAAACTCCGCTCTTTTTATTGCATCAGAAATTCCTTGATCCTGTCGATATGCTTTTGCACGCTCTCTTCGCAGGGGCCGCCGTATACCGCCCGGCGGGAGACGCAACATTCCAGCGATATCGCTTCATACACGTCCTGTTCGAACGCTGTATCGATCTCCTGCAGTTCATCCAAGTTCAGGTCGCCAATGGCCTTACCCTGCTGTTCACACAGCAACACCAGCCGGCCCACGATTTCGTGCGCATCGCGGAAGGGCACTCCCTTTTTGACCAGATAGTCTGCCGCATCCGTCGCGTTGGTAAAGCCTGCGCCCGCACCCTTATGCATCCGCTCGGTGCGCCACTCCGCGGTACGCAGCATGCCGGTGAAGACCGTCAGGCATGCGGTCACGGTGTCGTACGCGTCGAACAACGCCTCTTTGTCCTCCTGCATGTCCTTGTTGTAGGCGAGCGGCAATCCCTTCATCACGGTCAGCAGTGCCGTCAGGTCGCCGTAGACGCGGCCCGTTTTACCGCGAATGAGCTCCGCCATATCGGGGTTCTTCTTCTGCGGCATGATGGATGACCCGGTGGAGTATGCATCGCTCAGCGATACGAACCCAAATTCATTGGTGGACCACAACACGATCTCTTCGCAACAACGCGAGAGATGCATCATGGTCACCGAACAGGCATAGAGAAAATCCAGCGCGAAATCGCGGTCGCTCACGGCGTCCATACTGTTGGGCGTGAGCGAAGAAAAGCCCAGCTCGCGCGCAACCATGGTGCGGTCGAGCGGATAGGTCGTGGCGCACAGTGCGCCGGAACCCAGCGGCATCACGTCGGCAGCGTCGTAGGCATGGTCGAAGCGTTCGCAGTCGCGGAACAGCATCTCGCACCACGCCATCATGTAGTGTGCAAGCGTGGTGGGCTGAGCCTTCTGCATATGCGTATATGCAGGCATGATGGAGTCCAAGTGGTCTTCCGCGATACCGACCAGCGTACCCATCAGCGCCTTCAGCTGCGAGGCAATGTTCAGGGACGCTTCACGCAGGTACATGCGCGTGTCCAGCGCAACCTGATCGTTTCGGCTGCGCCCGGTGTGCAGCTTCTTGCCGGCTTCTCCGATACGTTCGGTCAGCAGCCGCTCAATATTCATGTGGATGTCTTCATCACCCTCGTTGAAGCTTACCTGTCCGCTTTCGATGTCCTCAAGGATTTCCCGGAGACCGTCAATGATGTCCTCGCTTTCCTCGGCACCGATAACGCCCACGCGTCCCAACATGCGGGCATGCGCGATGCTTCCGAGAATGTCCATCCGGAATAGGCGGCAGTCAAAGCTGATTGAGGAATGGAAGCCTGCGGCCACCTCGTCGGTTTCAACCGAGAAGCGGCCACCCCACATCTTTTTGCTCATTTTACTTCCTTTGTTCGTCCAGCAGCGCTTTCACTCTGATCGGCAGGCCAAACAGGTTGATGAAGCCCTCCGCGTCCTTCTGGTTGTAAACCTCGTCCCGTCCAAACGTGACGAACGCTTCGCTGTACAGAGAATATGGCGATTTCATGCCCGCCGCAACGCAGCGGCCCTTGTAGAGCTTGATACGCACCGTACCCGTTACGGTCTGCTGCGTCGCATCCACAAAAGCGGAGAGCGACTCGCGCAGCGGCGTATACCATTGCCCATAGTATACCATTTCTGAAAACTTCAGCGCAACACCCTGCTTGTAGTGCAGCGAGTCACGGTCGAGCGTGATGCTTTCCAGCGCACGGTGCGCCTCAAAGAGGATTGCGCCAGCCGGATTCTCGTACACCCCGCGGGATTTCATGCCTACAAGACGGTTCTCTACCATGTCGTCGATGCCCACGCCATGCTTTGCTCCGATAGCGTTGAGCGCTGCGATCAGCTCGACAGGCGGAAGCTTTTTGCCATCCACTGCAACCGGCACACCCTTTTCAAAGTCAATGAGGACGTATTCCGGCTTATCAGGCGCCTTTTCCGGTATTGTGCAAACGAGACACAGATCGTCCATCGGCTCGTTCCACGGGTCTTCAAGGTCCGAACCCTCGTGGCTCATGTGCCACAGGTTAGCGTCCATGCTATAGGGACGCTTCTTGGACACCGGCAGCGGCAGGCTACGCGCTTCCAGAAACGCAATGGCATCTTCCCGCGAACGGATATCCCAGATGCGCCACGGCGCGATGATCTTCATGTTCGGCGCGAGTGCCTTGATGGTGAGCTCAAACCGTACCTGATCGTTACCCTTGCCCGTTGCACCATGCGCGATGGCATCGCAGCCTTCCTTTATGGCAATCTCCACGAGACGCTTGGCGATGAGCGGCCGCGCCATGGACGTGCCGAGCAGGTATTTGCCTTCGTATATCGCGCCCGCTTTAAGCGTCGGGTAGATGAAGTCCGTAATGAACTCATCCTTCAGGTCCTCAATATACAGCTTGCTTGCGCCGCTCTTTGCCGCCTTTTCATGCAGCGGCTCCAGTTCTTCTCCCTGCCCCACATCCGCCGCCATTGCGACAACTTCACAGTCGTAGTTCTCCTTAAGCCACGGAATGATCACCGAGGTATCCAGCCCGCCCGAGTAAGCGAGCAAAATCTTCATTTTCGCCATATGACAAAACCTCCACGTTGTTGTTTATAATTATACATTAACGTGCATAATTATGCAATAGCTTTACGGAGGTTTTTTATTTAGATCGGGTTAATATTACATTTTCACTTCCCATGTGTCCTCAAGCAGCATCCAATCCTTGTATTTCTCCTCCCCGCCCCGCGCTTTCCAGTCCGAATCAATCGTCAGCTTAGAGCTGATTCCGCCCCTCGGATTGCAGATCATCACAATCCGCAGACGGTCCGGTTCGTATACACGCATCAGATCATCGTAAAGTATATTGATCAACCGTTCGTAAGAAACGACGATGTCCCGCAGCTGGTAGGTATACTGCTTAAGCGATCTCAGTTCAATGATCTTAGCTTTCGGGTAAAATGATAGATAGATCGTCGCAAAGTCTGGCTGTTCCTGAACTCCCAGAAACGTGCATTCCGGTATTTTGATTTTGATCTCATATGCACCTTTAGACGGATTCGGTATAGACTTGAGTATGCCGGAATCGATATCCTTATAAGTCTTTACTTTGTTTTCCATGATTCATTCCTCCTTTATTATCGTTAGCTTTCCTCTTTTAAAACAGGGTCAACTGCCTCATCAAAAAGATCCAGCCAACCATCGTAAAAGCCGAAGCGATGGTAGAAAAGACCACAATATGTCCGGCAAGGTCGCAGTCTCCGCCCATCTGTTCAGCCATCGTAAACGACACCACCGCGGTCGGCGCACAGAACACCGGTAAGAGTGAAACCAGCTCAATTCCGCGAAAGCCCAGCAGCACTGCGCCTGTCATCAAGACAGCGGGAATGATCACAAGCTTTCCGGCTACAGCAACCACGAGGGGCCGGATGCAGCCACCCATCGTGTTAAAGTTGAAGAAACCGCCCAGCAGAATCAGCGCAAGCGGCGTAGCGATGGCTGCCACACTGCCAACGAAGTCGTCTAGGACTTCCGGCGGCTTTACTTGGAAAACCAACATCAGCATCCCCGCGGCGGAAGCGATAATCAGCGGATTCCTGATGATATCCAGCAGCATTTTCCCGACCTTCACCTTCTGATTTTGGAACAGGCTGAACGCAAGGATAGCAAATATGTTGTTGATGGGTACAACTACCGCAACGATGATGGTAATGAGCCCGAGACTCTCTGCACTTGTCAAGCCGATCTGTCCACAGAGCTGTGCGACAACTGGCACACCCATCAGCAGAATATTGCTTCGCGCAGTGCCCTGCACCAGCACGCTGCGCCGCGTATTGTCCTTCACAAAGAGCGGCACGAATACGAGCAGAAGAACAAATGTCGCTGTGATGGTTGCTGCGGCATAGCCTATCACCGGCCCGTTAAACGCCTGAGAGGCGTCCGCAGAGTATAGATTATAAAACACCATGCAGGGAATAAAGATGTTGAACGATACCTTGTTCATGGCGATCAGAGTGTCCGGTTTAAGCAACTTGATCCTTTTTAAGAAGTACCCCAAGGATACAAGCAATACAAGCGGCAGGACGGCTTTAACGGGCAGCAGAAGATTTTGCATCAGGATGTCCTTTCAGAAGTTGTCGATATATCAGGCGATCAGTTATCGGCTGGTCAAGCGCGCATAGGCCCGCCGAAGCTCCTCTGCCTGTTCCTCGGGGCAGATGGATTGCAGTGTGCCCATGCGCCCGTTCCACTTAATCTGATTGCGGGAACGCATCGAAGGAAAGAACTCGATGTGGAAGTTCCGGATATCGTCCATCCCCCATGTTTACGAACGCATTGTGCATGCGCACCATGTATGAGAATATCGTTTGAAAAAGCACATCGTCGCACATATCCGAAACATTCATACGTACGGTTAGCCTAAGCGACTTCAGTTCCTCCCCGGTTATCCCGTCGATGGAAGGGATATGGCATTTGGAAAAGATGTGCCCGCTGTATGGGTATTACGCGCCGGAAAATCGTTGGGGTAGCGCAGCACGGTATAGTCTTCATCCAGCCCCTCTGCCGGAGCCGGAGCAGAACGGGTACCGGTCCTTGGGCATATCGGGGCGGACCTGCCGGCTTGAAGCGATAATAGCCCACTCGTCAATCAGCGGACGATACCGCAGCTCAGCCATGGCTGCTTACCACTCCGCCTTTATGACCGTTGGTCCCACGGGCCGGAATGACAGTGCATAGCAGCAGTCTGTGCCGAATACCGCTTCCATCGCGTTTCTGTAATCCCCCAGTAGGTTGGTCGGCACATATGCCTGCATCGTGCCCGCAAAGCCGCCGCCGTGCACGCGCCATGCACCACAATTCTCCAGCAACCGTTCGCTGAGCGCAAGCCCCAGCGCAACGGGCTGCGAACCCGGTGTTGTGGACACGGATACATTTTGAAGGTATTCCCACGAGGAGCGCCCGCTCTCCTTAACTGCCTGCAGGAAGGTATTAAAATCGTCTGTTTTCAGAGCCGACGCCATCTCTGCAGCCCGCCGGTTCTCCCGGAAAAAGTGAAGCGCGCGCAATACGGCGCGGTCGCCGTACGCAGCCCGAATCTCCGGCAGGCGGGCAATAAATTCATCTTCATCGCAGAAGCGCAGCCACCGCTGCCCGAAGCGCTGCGCTACTGCTCCCATCTCAGCAGTGATCGCGGCATATTCCTGCGTAAGGTTATCGTGGCTGCCGCCTGTATTTGTGATGCACAGCGTATAGCCTCGAGCGGAAAGATCAAATGCGATGCTCTCATAAACCGGCGCGCTGGTATCCGTAAAGTCAATATAAGATACGCCACCCAAGGCGCAAGCCATCTGGTCCTGCAGGCCGCACGGTTTGCCGAAGAACCTGTTCTCTGCATACTGGCCGATCTTTGCGATTTCCGCAGCGGGAACAGCGTTGTCGTTGTAGAGGCAGTTTAACGCCGCACCGATGAGTACTTCAAACGAAGCGGATGACGAGAGGCCGGAACCGGATAATACATCCGATGTGACATAGGCGGAAAAGCCTCCGATGCTCCAGCCTTTGTCCGCAAAACCAGCCGCTGCTCCCCGGACGATGGCAGCAGGTCTGCCTTCCTCCTGCGGGTCGGGGTCGAGGCGGCTGATATCCACTGAGAATGGCTCGTACCCTTCCGAGCAAATTTCGATGCGTGCCGCGGATAAGGGGCCCAACGCAGCCACGGTATCCAGATTCACCGCGGCAGTCAGCACGCAGCCGTGCTGGTGGTCGGTATGATTGCCGCCCAATTCGCTGCGTCCGGGAGACGACATGAATATGACAGGCGGCTTGCCAAACTGCTTCTCAAAGCCTTCTGATATGCGGGCATAACGCTGCCGCTGACGAATGCTCTCACCGCCGTAGAGCTTGTCCGGACTGATGATATCCACATTCCCCTCCATACGTCTTCTCAATCTTTGCTGTATTATATCATGCCTGAAGCGCTCAGGGTATAAAAAAAGCCAAAGACGGCTTTATCCTCGGCGTCTGATGCTAAGCAAGTACAGCCACATCGCAGACGGCCTCGATTTGCTGAATTACCTGTTCGGTCTTATCGCTTACTGCTGCAAAATTCATATAAGGTATATAATACTTTTCAAGTTGCTCCTGTACCGCCTTGGCCCGATTCAGCGTAAACAGCGCTTCCCTGAGCAGCGTATCAAATTCCCGTTCAGCAAACTCCGCCGTTCCGACGCAAGAGGCGTACTGCGCCATATCAATCACCAAATCTGTGTTTATCCCAGTATCGGGATACTTGCCGTGCGAAACGAGCGCAAGCCTGCACGCCGGGATGACGAGATGGTCAATCCGATTTGCAGGATCCATCGGACAGCAATACTGCTCTACGTACAATCCATGCATCACTGCCGCATCGGATATGCGCGACAAAAGTTCCGTAACGCCCGCACCCCAGTGGCTCTCCACCGCGCAGACAATATAATCCTCACCAATCAGTGTATCAATGCAGGACACAATGCCGAGCGGCGTGATTCCGCTTGCAAACATACGGCGTACTTTGCCCGGTGCAGCGCTTTTCGTTATGCAGTTGATATGCGCATTTATTATTTTCTCCGCTTCAGCATATGCACCGTATCCGTTCGCCGGGGCGTACATCGCAAGCGCATCGTCCATCAGATACTTCGCAGCAGCCAGATAGCGGTAAGCCCGAAGTAGAAACTGCTCCTTCTGTTCGCTGATGCTGATGATATGGTCTTTATGACGCGCGACTCCATCCCTGTCCCAAAACTCACCGAGGTTGATGATCTCGTCCACTGCGCCCCGGTAAATGCATTCAGACTCTTGCACGGCATCACCGTCTATGAGCGCAATGTTCAGCGCCGGTATCAGAATGCCGTCCAGCGATTCCGGGTCCGATGGGCAATGCAGGTACTCAATTATGACGCTGCGTCTGGCAAGGCAGGCAGCTGTCATCTTCATCAGCGTGGACTTACCGGCTTCCGGCCCACCCTTTATGCAAAATATCCGGCCAGCTTCGCCCCTGGGCAATATCTGATCATAATAAGAGAAAAAACCTTCGCTGGTATTGTTTCCGGCAAACAGATGTCTGTGTTTCATCCTATCACCTCAATTGCAGCCTGCACTTCATCTTATGAAACGTATACATCGCTCATACTTACATTATGCATTATGTTGTTTTAATCTGCCGCAGAATGATATAATGAATTATGAGTTTTTAGCACGTTTACGTAAAAACGGCAACAAAGAAATACAAGGAGGCTACATATGGGAAAGAACAAAACTACTGATAATCTGATGGCCGCATTTGCGGGCGAGTCGCAGGCAAACCGCAAGTATCTGGCATATGCGAAGCAGGCTGAAGCAGAGGGCAAATTGAATGCGGCTAAATTATTCCGCGCCGCCGCAGATGCCGAGACGATCCATGCGTTAAAAGAGTATGAGCTGGCAGGCCGCGTAGGCCGTACAGCGGACAACCTGCAGGACGCGATTGAAGGCGAAACTCACGAGTACAAATCCATGTATCCGGGCTTTGTGAAAACAGCCGAAGCGGAGGATAACCGTGCGGCACAACGCGCATTTACATTCGCAATGAAGGCCGAAGAGGTGCATGCCAAGCTGTACATGGATGCGTTGAAGAATCTTGACGCGACAGGCGAAGTCTTCTATTACCTTTGCCCGATCTGCGGCAACATTGAATTTGCTCCTCCGGAAGCGTGCCCGATCTGCGGCGCACCCGGCAGCAAATTTATTAAATATTAATAGACAAGCAGTAATGTACCCGGAGCGGCGCTTGATCGCGCCGCTCTTTATTTGGTATAAAACAGGAGCGGCCAGATACGCCGCTCCCGGTGTGAATTTAAGTGCAATTGGTATTCACAATCTCATTCAGCTGGTTCCCTGCCCGCTCAGCTGGCTTTTAATCTGCTGGACTTCGCTGTCGTCAGCCATGCTTGCAGGCTGATAATATCCCTTGCTCTGCGCAATTTTAAACAGCTCAAACTGGGATGTTTCGTCCCCGTTACGAATCTGCTGGAGCGTCTGCCTCAGGTTAGGGTTTGCACACTCCGAAATTGCCGTTGTGTAGGTGGTCAGGCTGCCCTTGATCGATGAAAGCGCGTCATTAACCATCGCCTTCTCCTGCATGGAGCCGCCCGCATTCCACGATCCCGTGTTCAGATCGCCGCTCTCCATCTTCATGTTCTGAAGGTTCATATTGCTTGCCGTGTACTCCTGATTCCTGTTTCGCATATTGCCCTCCTAGCTCAAAAATGACAGCAGCTGCTGCCTTGTTTTCTGCGCTTCCTGAGCTGATTTCTCAAAAAACGATTTGACCTGTGGATCTGTGCTCTGCTGCGCATACGTCTGCATTTTCTGGAAAGCGGTTTCATGCGCACCGATCAGATGTCTTAAATTCTGCAGCTCAACCTTGTTCAATTGTGACATTTCCAAAGCTCCTTTCATTCATTTCACACAGATTAGTATCAGGCAAAAAGAAAAACGAATATTCAAGTGAAAAACAGCCAAACTTGAAGACAAATTTTCAAGCATAAAAAAGCCGGCATTCGCGCCGGCTCTTCGATAATGTCATCTGAAGTCTACATAGATTTCATTATAATTCCGTTGAAAATCCTCATCCCAGGCTGAATTGGAAGGTACAGCAATCCCCAGCATCCCACACAGCGCAATAATATCCGCTTTGAGTTGAGCGTCAAGCGCAAGCAGGTCGTCACCATTGTCATACTTATTGGCCTTCAAAGCTGCCTCGTATTCACTGAGCACCTGATTATATAACGCCCATTCCTCTGCGCCATACTGTCGGTAATTGCCCGTATAAGAAGTCGGCGTAACGGCTTCTGTCGGCGTTGGTGTTGGCGTGTCTGCTGTATCCATCCCCTCCGTTTCAGCCCCCGATGGTTCAGGCGTCACTGATGGCGAAGGTGTGGGAGACGGCGTAGGCGTAGGCTCCTCCGGAAGCGCGGCATCGGCGTCGAGCAGGTCCTTTGCCTGCTTCAGAATTGGTTTCGAGACGCTCGTAAACTGCTCGGCCTGCATCTGGCCCCAAAGCAGCTTCGCCGCGTTGGCCATATAGCTCGTGCGTTTGGGCACGTCGATGCCGTAAACTTCTTTGATGATTTCCAGGCGGTTCGTCTGATTGGTGATCGTAAAGGCAAAATCACCAAACAGCGTGGTGTATGTTCCGCTCATTGAGTACATCGCGATGTCTTCGCTGTCTACGCTATATGCGTACCATGCAAGCGCGGCAATCTGGCTGACCGACATGTTGTAATACAGACTTCCGTCGAAAGCTTCGATGAGGCTTGGTATAGAGGCAAGCAAGCCGTTCGATTTGATCTTTTCAAATATGGCCACAAGCATCTGTTTTTGTCGGTTGACGCGCGCGGCATCGCCTGTGGCGCCGTCCGCGTCGTCAGAAGATATGCCTTCGTGCGAGCCGGTCGCTTCTTTTCGAACACGAAGATAATCGAGCACAGCCTGGCCGTTCATGTGCTGTTCGCCTTTGGTATATGAGCGTCCCTGTATCGTAAATGAGATATCCACGTCGTAATCCACTCCGCCGACAGCATCAACGAGGCCTTTTACAGCCTCCATATCCACCGCAAAGTAATAAGGGATTACAATGGGATCATCCTCGGTACCGCTTCCGCCCAGCATCCATTGTGCTGTCTGACAGACCTTTTCGAAGCCTTCCTCGGAAGGCCATTCACCGCCGCAATTAAGGGCTGCATTGAGCTTATATACACCGTCCACTCCCGGTATCCTGGCATAAGTATCCCGTGGAAGCGAAATCATACTCACCTGTCCCGTGGTCTTGTTGATGGTCAGCACGATCATCACATCCGAATGAAAATCCGTTTTGCCGGTCCAGTCGTCGCTGTCGCGTTCATCCGCATGGTCCACCCCGATCAGCATAATGTTGATGAAGTTTGTGTCCAGTATGCTCAGGTCTGCTTCAGATAAAAGCGCATCCTCCGGATCAATAGTTGCAGTGGGTGTGGGTTCTTCAGAAGTCCCCGGTTCAGCAGTCGAGTTCTGCGTTTCGGCTGGTTTTGGAGTGCTGCTGGCAGCATTGAACTGCGCAAGCGGATCGACTATGATGGAAACGGCCCATACCCCGGTAATGATAAAGGCAGCCGCCACAACGCCGATAACGGAAAGAATAGTCACCTTTTTTCGAATGCTCCAAGGTTTACGGCTCTTCGCGGACTGAGCGAGGCTTATATCCTGTTCATCTGCATCATCCATGCTCCGCCCGGAGCCGTTGCTCCGATGATTCACCCGGGAATTATTCCATTTTTTTGTTATCTCTTTACCGTAACTTCCGATCTTCTTAAACAAATTCTGCAACCATTCTTTCATACTCACTCCGTTAGCCAAGTCGACAAATTCACGTGCGGCCTTTACTCATTTTCCCACATATTAGTATGATTATTCGCCCATATACAGAAGCTATAGCACAAGAATTTATGCTTTTCAAGTGAACCATACCAAAAGTTACAAACCTGACACACAACGTTTAGATAACTGTGAGATTGCCCCGGGAAATATCATTGCAAGTAAAAAAGCGGAAGGACGATTTACGCCGCTGCCGCAGTTTCTTAATTATTCCATTTTTTGCTTATTTATTCAGGTGTACAGCCTCTCGCGTACGTACTCTATCGCCAGCCTTGGACTCGTCAACACAGGCTTCCTGATATCCTTCACCAGCGGCTCAAGCACAAGCATACTCCCCTGTGCCAGCACCACAACGTCGTTGTCTCGTGCAGCTTTTTCAACCGCGCCAATCACCATTTTATTGTGCGTTTCGACATCGCCTTTTTCAATCAAGATCATCATTGCGCCGTCCACAAGACACTTTTCCAGTTTAATATCGATGCCTGCCTTTCGGGCTTCGTTCTCGATCAGCCGCGTGCTGGGGCCTACTGTAGACTGCACAGTCGCGACAACCGCGATGTTCCTGCCCAGGCTGATCGCTTTGCGGGCCATCGCTTCATCAATCTTGACAATAGGCACATCGATAAACGGTCGGATCTCATCCGCAACCTCTCCCACGCTGGAGCACTGGTTGAGAATCAGGTCCACCCCGAGCGATGCGGCCATCTGGTAATACGAAAACAGCCTGCGCTTAACACCTGTCGTCGGCCCGCCGTTGGCATTGACCTCCGGGATGAGCGAGTCGTCGATGATCTGATAAACCTTGACTTCCGGAATGATCTCACTGCAAAGATTCTTTAGGTCTTTGGAGGATACCGCACTAGTCTGTACAATTGCTATTGATTTTCCCATACAACTACCCGTCCTTTCTTTTCACTGATGCTCACGGCGCAGCCTAGTTACTTCCGACAACGCGATTTTCCAGCCCTGCTGAAACGAGTTTCTGAACTTGACGACCGGCCCGTACCCTTCGTATTCCTCTTCCCTAATGCCGTTTATCATATACGCTCTGCCGAATTCCGGTATCTTTTCGAGCAGTTCGTCCACCACGCTGTCGGGTGTGGGCTGCACGAACTTCTGTACAACGGATTCGCTGCGCTCCAGCAGCACGTCGAAAGTGCCGTTCCAATTGATCGTAACATAGGCAGGTGCGCCAACCATATCAGTGAAATTTTCCACTGTGCGCGCTCCACCGCTGATCATCTCGATCCGCGCAGAACGTTCTCGCAGTACCTGCACCATCTTGCGCGCCACGGCGATACCCGCCTGTCCATAGATATCCGGCGAAATTTCAATACCTTTTTCCGCTACGTACTCTGCGATGTACTCGTTGAAAATACCCATGATATGAGAATAGTAGACGATAGGCACTGTATCACTTTTACGGGCAGCTTTCATGTACAGTTCATGCACATCCAGTGCCTGCCGCATAGCCATAATCTCGGTGATGTTTAGGGGTACGCCTTCCGTCATCAGCGTTTTGACTGTGCCTCTAGCGGTTTCCACATACGGTATCTTGGGTGTGATGTTTTTGGCCCGCGCGTGATTCTCCCGCGCATACCGCAGCATGTTCTCTTCCGACTCGTCGAACGGGTCTCCCTGAATGGATACATATCCTTGGGTTCCCCGGCTTTCCTCGTAAATCGGCCGGAAGATATCCGCGAGCTCCGTCACCGTGTCACTGTAGACCTTCTCAAGAAGGCGCGTGTCGTCCGGTTCTGAGGTCAGCAGGCTTTTGATCTTATCTCTTACACGCTCCCCCTCCACGCTGTCACTCAGCATCTTGCTGATGTAGGATGGATTCGTGGTGCAGCCGATCGCACCTGCCGCGATGGCTGCCTTTGCCTGTTCGCGCGTCGGATTGTTGATCCAGACCCGCGTAGGCGACAACTCACTGACGCGATGGAAATAGGTTTTATTCATTAGGGATACCTCCTTTGTATGATGTCAGACAATAATAAAAAAATTTACTTCTTTTTTAGTTCATTAGCAACCTGTACAACGTCCTGCAGATGGCGTTGCATCACAACCTGTGCCTCCTGCGCGTCGTTCTTCTCAATTGCCTTTAAAATACTTTCATGAAAGCTGATCGCACGCGTCCTTACATCCGCATCATTTTCGAAGTTGTACGATACCGCTTGCGTAAACGCATCAATCATACTGCCAAGTATGCGGCTGATCAGCAAATTCTGTGTCGCATGCGCGATTTCCAGATGGAACATGGTATCGTACATGGTCAACAATTTCGGGTCGCTCGCACTTTGCTTCATTTTATCAAGGTACTCGGCCAGCTTCTTCTTATTCTCCGCAGTGGCGCGCATTGCCGCAATCTGCGCGGTGTCCTTTTCAATCAGCGTGCGAAATTCCAAAATATCGCTGAAGTCTGCTGCCTGTATCAGCATCCGGTACGGCATACCCGAAGCGATAACGTCACTCGAGTTGACCACCGTCCCCCGCTTGCTTCGCGATATCAGACCGCATGAAGCCAATGCCTTATAGGTTTCGCGCAGCGTACTGCGCCCTACATGCAGGTATTCACACAGCTCCATTTCGTTGGGGAAGGTGTACCCCTCCGGCAGCTCGCCGGTGAGTATCAGCGTTTTAAGCTTTTCCGTCAGCCTCTCCACGATGGAGCCAGCGCGCTCCTGTACAAGATAGGTTAAATTTTTGAGTTTCTGGTCAGTATCGTTCATGACTATATCCTTGTCTGTTGTCTTACAACCCATAGTACTATTTCAAACTTGTTAAGTCAAGTCTGCAATTTCGGATATTCGTAGATTGAGTATGTTGCAAAGCATAATGTATGATATACTGATGATTAAATGAGGTGTCCGTTGCTTTTGCGCGCCGCCATCACATATCCCGGAGGATGCTTATGAAATTTCTATGGTGCACCATCAACGTCAAAGACATAGACGCCTCGCTCCGCTTTTATGAAGAAATCGTTGGGCTGCCCGTCATCCGCCGATTCGGTGAGCCCGGTTCGGAGCTTGCTTTTTTGGGCGACGGGGAAACCAAGCTCGAACTCATTCAGGGCAAGGCTGCTCCGTCCAACAGTAACAGCGTCAGTATTGGCTTCTCAGTCGACAGCCTTGAAGACAAAATGGCGTTTGTGCAGTCACACGGCTTTGCGATACACAGCGGGCCTTTCGCGCCCAGCCCGCGTACGCGCTTCTTCTTTGTCGCTGACCCAGACGGAGTGCTTGTGCAGTTTGTCGAGCAAAAACTGGATTAGCGCCTACTCCTTTTAGCCGACCTTTTTGCAGTGGGTTACGCCTGCTCTCAGGGTTCATGCGCTATTAGAGCTGTCAGTCTCTTTATATGAAAAACGGCCCTTTATGGGCCGTTTGCTAATCTCTCTCACACAGCAGCATCGTTACGTCATCCGCATGAGTCCGCGTGAAATTCTTTTTAATCTCCTCAAGCAGCCCGCGTTCATGCAGCTGCGTACTTTTTAATATATCGTGCAAGCCGCGGTTGGATGCGGTATCTGAGTGGCTGCCGTCCAGCCCGTCAGTGTACAGAAAGAGCTTCTCTCCGTGCGACAGCACGCCGCTGTATTCTTCGCGGTTTGCGCCTTCCACCCACCGACAGATGGGTGTACCGGGCACGAAAAGCTCACGTATGCCGTCCGGGTGCGCAATAAGCGGCGGAACGCTGTGACCCGCATTCGCACAGACATATTCCCCTGTCTCCGGGTCAATCGCTATTACAAAAATCGTGATATAAATGCTCTCTTCAGTCCGCAGTTCTTCAAAAGAGTCCTGAATATTGCGCAGCACACGCGCGGGTGATATCCCAGGCGTCTTGCATTGTGCAAACATTTCCTGACGCAGATAAACAGTCAGCATCGCAGGCATCACACCATGTCCCGATACATCGGCAATGTACATCAATATGCGCCCGTCGCGGGTTAAAAAGCAGTCGTACATATCGCCGCCCAACGCTTCACACGGCAGAAACTCTGCGCAGAATCGATAGCCATCAATTTGAGGTAGATTGTGGCGTAAAATGGACAGCTGCAAACTTCGCGCAATCTCCAAATCCTTCATCATACGCGAGTTGTTGTCCAATAGCTTTTCCTTCAGCTTATGCTCTTTTGTGATATCCGTAAAAACTTCGAGGGCATACGTAGCCCCGTCAAAAACGACTGGGCCGGCTTCCACAGAATAGATCCGCCCCCGTGACCGGGAAATGGTCTGATATTTTCGCTTGTCGCGTATACACCGTTGTGCAACGCATTCGCCACAGCGGATGGAAGCACAGGGCGACCCGGTTTCAGATTCATCTCCGAACCGTGCGGCCAACGCATTGTTGGTGTAGAGCATCGCGCCGTCTTCGCCCATCAACCGCACCATGCTCGGAATCGCTTCGATAACGACCGTGGAAAAAGCGTCCAGTTGCGGCGCCTGTTGCTTATTCATAACCCCCAACCCCTTATAACATATACGCATCCTCTGTCCTCACCACAGCGGACGCAAAACATCGGTTCCCTAAAAAGCAACCTTTTTAAGCTCCCGAACCACAAACAGGCGCTGCTGCGCCCGCCTTGTGTTCTATTCTAGTTCCTTTAGCATCTCTTCCATCATCATTTCGTCAACGACGATTTGATCCAGTTTCTTGCTTTGCTCAATGATTGATTGATTGGTGCCAAAATTGGTCAGGCCCTTTTCAACCATCTTTGTGATCATGGCCTCCAGCTTTTTCTGTTCGACTGTAAATTTTTCCATCAACGCTTTTCGCTGAACGGCGATAATTGCGCGAAACGATTGCGCCGTTTGAGTTTCAGCCGCGCCGCGCATGAAAATCCCCCCTCTACCCTATTCAATTACATAATAAAGTCGGACTGCCACCCGGCTTGCCAACCGCCCCCTGTCCTCACATGGAAAAGGTTACCCTTTTCACAGCGGGCTAATCAGCCTCCGAAATTATACAATCAATTATTTATGCCGGATACTGCAGAGTCTTTCAGCGAGCCTATATTCCCCAAGGTAGGATACAGGTAATCAGGCACATGCATTTCCAGCTGAAATGCCGAAAAACTCTATCTTTCCGTGTTTATAGTATCACATAAAACCTGCATGTTGTATATACTTTCGACAAAAAAAGTGCAAATTCCCCTTGATGATTCGGCAATTTTTTTAAAAGGTGTAGCCTTGCGGCTGCGTTTGTTGTATAATTATTATGGGGTATTTTTTAGCCATAATTTATATCCCTCTCGACGCTTAAGCGGACAACCAAAACCCATGCACAGCAGTATATTAAAGGAGCCACACCATGAAAAACAAATGGGCCATAGCAGTTACAATCGTTGTCGCCATTGGCGTCATTATCGCGATTGCGCTAATGATGAACAAGGACGCCAAATCTGCACAATACCAGATTGAGGATGGCCAGCTTGCCATCACCTGTTCGTTTGGTGTTTCTGTACCGCTTAATGAGATCGAAGGGCTGACGCTTACCGAAGCTGCGCCAGAGATTAAAACTAAAACCAATGGCGCTGGTATTGGGAGTATGCAAAAAGGCGAATATCTGCTGACAGACGGAAGCAGCGCCCGTCTGTATATCAACACTGACGTTCCACTGTACATCCGCTTCACACAAGGGGATACGGTCTATTATCTCAATGCGGAAAATTCTGAAGCCACTCAGGCACTATATGATGAACTGACCGCAGCAATTGGCTGACGTCACCATATATAATTTAACACATAGCGCGTTGACATGAGACAGTACGGCATGGTATATCTATTGCCGTATATTTCTCTAGGAGACCTTGCAATTGACGCAAATCCCGCCGAGCAGTCTTAAACAGCGTGCTGCCGCCAACGGATATCTGATCGTACAGACCCTGATGTGGGGTCTGTCTTTTATCGTAATCAAGAATGTTACATCGGCAATCCCTGCTTCAGCTTTCCTCGCACTGCGCTTTCTTGCAGCCGTGGCCGTGCTGTTGCCCTTCTACATTCGCAAGGGGCGATGAGTCCGGCGTTTTTTAAGGCTTCACTTCTGCTTGCCTTTCTGCTGTTTACATCATCGGCCCTGCAGACCTACGGTCTTCAGTATACCAGTGTCACCAATTCGTCGTTCATTACGGGCACCACGGTGCTCCTCGTACCGATATTCGAACTGCTGATCTTCAAAAAGCAGATTCCCCAAATACTGTGGCTCGGCTGCGCCGCAGCCTTTACCGGCGTTGCGGTGCTTGCAGGCAGCGTATCGCTGACGTTCAACATCGGTGATATCATGACCGCAGTATGCGCTGTAGGCTTTTCTCTGCAGATTCTGTATGCGGCTAAATATGCGCTGCTGTTCCCCGCTGATACGATCGGCTTCTTTCAGCTTGCGTTGGCTTCAGTGATGTTTACAGTGCTTTGGGGAGCGGACGGCTTCTCTCTCACAGGTTTTGACCCCCGCTTCATCCCATCGATTTTGTTTATGGCTGTCATTAACACTTCGATCGGTTTTATCGGTCAGTTCGTCGCGTACCGGTATACGGATGCAGTCGTTGCTTCGCTAATCTTTGCGTTGGAACCCATATTCGCAACCGGCTTTGCACTCGTTATTCCCGGCGAGGACGGACTCTGTGAGACGCTAACGCTCAAAGCAGCGTTAGGCGCGCTGCTCGTGCTGTGTGGAATCGCCGTTGCGCTGTGGGACTCATTTCGCCAGAAGAAAGCTATTCCTGCTGCGGCTGAAGCATCAAACTAAACCCTTGTCCTCACCCATCTTGTTTTCCCTATTCAGGAATCCATGCATAATCGCCTTTCTACATGCGGACATTAAGAATAATACGTATGGAAAGAGGCGTTCCGCATGAGTAATTTCCCTCCGCAGCATCAGCCCGGCAAGGGCGTCGAGTCCGAGATGAATCCGCGTCCACAGTACGATGATCCTGCGTATAAAGGCAGCGGATGCCTCGCCGGCAAAGCTGCGCTTATCACCGGCGGCGACAGCGGCATTGGCCGCGCAGTAGCAGTGGCGTTCGCCAAGGAAGGCGCGCGCGTGGCGGCAGTGTATCTGGACGCCGAGGGCGATGCTCAGGAAACCAAATCGGCAGTAGAAAGCTACGGTCAGCAGTGCCTGCTCATCCGTGCCGACCTGCGGCAGGAAGAAAACGCCAGCCGTGCCGTGCAGGAAACGGTCACTCAGTTCGGACAGCTCGATATACTTATCAACAACATCGCAATGCAGATGCCGCAAAACAGCATTGCCGATATCTCTGCGGCCCAGCTTGAAGATACGTTCCGCACAAACGTGTTCTCGTATTTTTTCATGACAAAGGCTGCCCTTCCCCACCTAAAGGCTGGTGCGTGCATCATCAACACCACGTCCATCACGGCGTATCAGGGCCACCCGGAGCTGATCGACTACTCCGCCACGAAGGGCGCCATCGTTTCCTTTACACGCGCGATGTCCAACTCGCTGCTGAAAAACGGCATTCGTGTCAACGCTATTGCGCCGGGGCCTGTGTGGACGCCACTGATCCCCTCCAGCTTCTCTCCCGAGAAGGTATCGGAGTTCGGCAAGTCCGCGCCCGCCCAGTACGCGGCACAGCCTTTTCAGCTTGCACCCACATACGTTTATCTCGCGTCAGAAGCGTCCAGCTATGTATCAGGGCAGGTGCTGCATGTGAACGGTGGCGCGATCGTGGATTCGTAAAATAATCATCCACCCCTTCAAGGGGTGGTCTTTATTGGAGCCCTATAAGGGCCTCTTACCAGCAATGCCTAAAGGCATATTACAGTTCCGCCAACCGCGTGGAGCCTGTTACCAGCAACCCTTAAAA
>JAEWTL010000027.1 GCA_023459495.1 Bacillota bacterium
CATAGAAAGAATTTAAATCCGAATGTAATATGACGCGCTCCAAATTATCGCCTCCACAATATGAACGTATGTTCTATATTATGAGCGCAAAGAGATTTGAATTCAATGTAAAAATACTGGCAATAAATTTTCTGATGATTTCTTTATTTATACTGCTGAAACTAATAGGAATATGTTGGATAAATATGAAAAATGAGTTATTATTACTATAAAAGTAAATTTGGTGATAGTTCATTCAGCGGAACATTTTAGCAATACGACGCTTGTCCAACGACAGGTCATAGCAATTATACGCAATTCAGCTTAACGGATGTCATATCAAAATATACCCCTTCAAAGAGAGGTAGAAGCCACTAAGTCGAGTGTACTGATGTTAATCAAGTGAGGTGAACAGCAATGTGGCATACACCTATAAATGTGGGTGAACGCCCATTGCTGTACGCCGCCGAAACTTTTGAGCAATTCGAAGGGCTATTGCAGCTCTTTGAAAAGCAAGACAATGAGGAAAACGATGCTTGGTGGGATAAGTTAGCCAACGAATTAGGGCTTTTGGACAATACAGAAGATTATTCGTTTGGCTCTGGAGAATACGACGATGATTCAGATTTTGAAGAGGGGTATGAAGAAGACCCCCCAATGACCGCTAAAGAGCAACAAAGTGTACCTAGGGAGGCCATCGTAACTATGGAGACAACAACCGTTACAGGTCTTGAGCCTGAAGAATCATTCGAAGTTGAAAAAGATATGCGGGTCTTGTTCAGGTGGCAAAAGTCGGGTAAGGTATCCGCACAGGATTACGTCGAGTCGATTGCCGCCCGTTATCCTCTGCTCGGCACGGCTGTTCTTGAGGAAGCCAACCGTAAGGCGCTTGAGAAAACTGCTCTAGAGGCTATCAAAATATCGCTTGACCACCGTAAAGTCTATAACTGGGCTTGTCTTGCCGTCTTTTTGACGATGATTCAGTACGCTAAAAGCTGGGAGCGAGCCGGCAGCAGCGGCTTCTGGGCGTACATATGCGAGCAGTTTGGATACAAATACTCTCAGCAAGTTTACGATGTCCTTACCACCTCGGTGAAGAAAGCCTGCCGAAGTTACAATCGTCTTTTTGTGGTCGACCCGAACGGTGACAACAGCTATTATTCCACCGTCTTGGCGCATTCAATTGCACCGAGTAAGAGTTTCTATGCGCTCTGCGATTTCCTTGTTAAGTTTTATAAGAACAATCTGGATTACTCGGTTTACGAAGACGACCCCGCAATCGGCAGGATGGTCGGCGTATTACGCGACCGCTGCCAAGGTGCGACCATCGAGCAAGACGAGGATATTCACGGCAATGTCAGCGGCATTCAAGCTGGACTTCGCGCATTGATAACAACGCGCCCCGGTTATATGAAGTACTTCCTTACAAAAGTGCTTCAAAAAATTGATTTCCTTCTTTCCGGTGATGAACTGTCTGGGGATAAATATGATGATGTCTTGCTGACGCAGTGGTTCATCGGCAAACTCACCGAGCCAACAATCAAAAGAAGCGCGCCAACTCATAAACGCACGACAGACATTGTGTTCTCCTATGGGAAAATCAGAGTCGAATACATTCTAGATGACGATGGGGAGCCGGCCATCAGAATCCCGTCCATCCGTCTGGTGAGCCGAGAAAACCCGATATTGAGAGTTTTCTCAAGCGGCTATATGGTTTATCAGCAGACCATAGGCATATACGGAAATGACTATGCGGCAACCTCGGAGGAAACAATCGTTCCTCTTTCAGATATATCTGACGTTGATTTTATCAGGCTTGAAGCCGAGATAACGATTGGCGACAAACAGATTTATACTTCCGGCGGCAATTTGAACGCTGTGGCTCTGCTTTTCAAGGACGGAAAATTGCAAATAGGCAAAACCGTCGACGAGGGCAACTATACTTTGTTTGCGCCGAAATCGGTTAATATAAAGTTCCAAGGCAATGTCGAGAGGCAACGCCAATCCTATTTCGCCCAGTTGATTGACATTTATATTCAGGGCGAGGTTTCGGTCTTTGCCGACGGAAGATTGCTCTTTTGCTCACGACCGCCGGAAGGTTCGCTCCGATTCCGGCTACCTCAAACGCAAGTGGAATATGTGGTGCGTGATATGGCCTTTCCGCTTTTCAGCCGTGATGAGTTTTCCATTACGGCTATTGGCGCATTTGCTGGAAAGAATGTCGTAGCCGCAACCCAGAGTGGTGAAAAGCTGACCATACAGAACAGGGATGCAAATTTGTGTCAGTTTGGTCTCCCAAGGGGAAATGGCGGTTATAACGTAACATTGACTGATGAAAGCACTGATAGAGTGTACGATGAAATCAGGTTTTATATTGTAGACAGCTATTCGGTTTCCTTTGACAGCGACTATTACCTCGAATCCTCCGAAGTCGGAAATGTAACCTTTGATGTTGACGGACAGCATTACGAATTGTCATTGACGGGATTAGCCTCAAAGGTGAAAATCCCTTGCGGAAACGGCGATATTCAAATCCAGATACCCAGAATCCGATTGCTTTTAGACGGGAACCCGCTGCCAACAGAGGCGGTTTGGAAGGGCGAAATTTCACCGAGCAGTTCCTTACGCGTCCTATGCCCTGAAACTATTACACTTTCTCTTTCGTTTGCAAATACCCCAATAACAAGAAGAAGCACCTTGGGTGGATTTGACTATGCTATAGGCAACGCAGTCCAAGCATATGACGGGAGCGCGGACAAGGTTTCGGTTAACCTACTTATCGCAGACGACAACATTCATATGTTTGATGTTGTGTTCAAAATGTCACTTGCGGCGCCGCCTACATTCAGCCTAAGTAGCAACACTTTAATGTGGCTGAATAGCCATTCGTTTATGGGTGACAAGAACACGACGCTTAAGTTTGTGTTCCAACCAGAGTATGGCCAGCCTATTGTGCTGTTTTCGGGGCAAGGGGAAAAAGTTCTGAGTGAGGACTTTCCGTCAAAATCAGAGCGGTATCGTTATCAGGTCATCGCAAAGGTTGAGACAGCTTTCGGAACAGCGGAAACTAAGCTTGCCGAAGGTGCTGTTATATTCGGTGACAAAGCTGCTGTAATATTCCGAGGCGAAATTTTGCGCATCACAAAAGTCCTTCTGGATGGCGACTATACCGAGATCAAGCCTGTTTTCATAGATGACATCACTTACATGGGAATAGAAAACCTCGGCTATACCGACCTGAGCGGCGATTACGCCCATTATACCGCAAAATTGTTTTTTATGACCAAGAAAGGAAAACGGTATTTTACCGACCTGAACCCTGTGGATATTTACCTTGTCAATGAGAAGGCAGGAAGATTGCACATTTCGTTTGACGGCGGCGAAGGACTATTCGTAGATAAAAGCGGTGACTATGGCACGGAACTGTACAAACACGCCGACCCGCCGCCGAAGCTTGCAAGGTTCTTCTTTATCCCAGACTTTTTCGAATATCAGTATAGCAAGGAGGTGTGATAATGCTTAATCCAGTTGTTCTCTCACGGGCAATTAAAGACACGTTCGCAGACTATATTGCAACCACCCTATCCATTGCGGATGAGCGATACGCCGAGTTGCTTAAGGCAGAACTAAGAAAAGACGGCATCATAGCCAAGGGCCCATATTTGGAATTTGGCGATGCATATAAAACTGGTGCGACCATCAGAAAATTAATTGCTGATGGGGTAATGTCACCTTTGTTTGAAAGATTCGGGCAAGGGTTCAAACTCAGTCGTCCTCTCTATGTTCACCAAGAGTCGGCGGTTCGTGCCGCTGCAAATGGTGAGAATATGATCGTCACTACCGGTACTGGGTCGGGCAAGACCGAGTGCTTCTTGATGCCCATTGTGAACGCTTTGCTGCGCGAACAAGAGGAAATGGGTCACCTTGATGACGGCGTTAGGGCAATTGTCATTTATCCTATGAATGCCTTGATTAACGACCAAGTGAAGCGTCTGCGGGAAATTTTCGTTGACAGCGACATTACTTTCGGGGTCTACAATGGGAACACCGAGCAAACCGAAAAAACCGGGCAGCTTAAATACCGTACTACATACGGTCTTGAACCTATACCAAACGAACGGGTGTCCCGTGACGCCATGCGTGAAAAACCACCTCACATCTTAATCACGAACTACTCTATGCTTGAATATATGTGCATCCGACCCAACGACGATGTGGTTTTCAACAACGCAAAACTGCGATTTGTTGTGTTGGACGAGGCGCACGTTTATAAGGGAGCGACAGGTATAGAAGCTTCTATGCTGGTACGC
>JAEWTL010000028.1 GCA_023459495.1 Bacillota bacterium
ACTTCAAGCAGCAGCTTGAAGTCTATCGATACCGCTCAAATAAGATACCCATGCGTCCGCTCGGTTGGCTATCGCCTAATGAATATCTTGCATCATACACTGTCCAATATGTTTGACAAACCTACAACTGAGGATATGAAAGCAAAAAAGACAAAAGGGGTTGCCGCTTGATCAAATATAACTTATGATACCCAGAGAGATCAATATGGCGGGAAACGGGGAAATTTGAATGGCATTAAAAGAGATACGCGAGGAAGGCGACGAAGCGCTGCGCGCCAAATGCAAGCCGGTGGCAGAAATCACTCCAAGGATAAAGCGGCATCTTGACGACATTGAGGATACGCTTAAAAACAACGGAAATGGTGCGGGACTCGCTGCGCCCCAGATCGGTATCCTGCATCGGCTGATTGTGGTGGATACACCGGATGGACTGCTGCGCCTCATCAACCCGGAGATAGTTGAGGCTGAAGGAGAGCATGAGGTGGAAGAAGGCTGCCTCAGCGTGCCGGGGGTATGGGGGAAGCTGATGCGCCCCGAGCGCGTAACGGTGTGCGCATTGAAGGAGACCGGCGAAGAGGTGCGCATCGAAGCGCAGGATGACATGGCCAAGTGCTTCTGCCACGAGATCGACCACCTGGACGGGATACTATTCATCGACAAGGTAACCGAATTTTCGGGCGACGAAGAATAACCGAATCATTATTTGGAGAAAACCGATAGAACAATGTGCTTTGTGATATATTAACAAAAAACCGGCAGCTGGCCGGTTTTTTGTGTCATTTTTTGAAGGTTTTTATGTTCTTTTGTTGAATAATATATAGGTACAAATATATCTTCATTTACACCAACATAAGGGGTGATACGAATGTCCAGCGAGCCCCAGTATTCAATTATTGAAGACATAGAAATTGAGCCTGTCATTCAGAACAAATGGAAAAATATTCTTAACTTGATCACTGGTATTATCAATATTCCCGTTGCGCTTGTTATGCGCGCTCATCGGGAAGAAATCGAAGTTTTCGTAAAAAGCAGCAACGAAGAAAACCTGTACGAGCAGGCCAAACGGGCGCGCCTGAGCACCGGCCTTTATTGTGAGGCGGTGATGGCGTCCCGACGTATGCTGAACATTCCCAATGCGCTGAAGGATGAAAATTGGCGCAGCAATCCGGATATATCTTTGGGTATGATCGCCTACCTTGGTTTCCCCATTCTCTGGCCGAACGGAGAGGTGTTTGGCACGATATGTGTGCTTGACAATAAGGAGAAGGAATTCACCGTTCAGGATGAGCGGATTATGAGCCGGTTTGCGGAGATTCTCAGCGACGATTTGTCCGCGTTGATTGACCGGATAAGGCTCCGTGAGGAAAGCGAAGAGCACGAGAGATATGAAGCTGAGCTCCGCCTTTCGGAGGAACGGTTCAGAAAGATATTTCATTCTTCATCGTCGGCAATTATCATCTTTACCCATGACGGGAAAATCATTGACGTCAATGAGAGCTTCAAAGTGTTGTTTGGCATGGCGACGGAGTCAATTGCCGGGAAAAGCTACGCTTCGCTGGATATGTATCTTTCGGCAGAACAGCAAAGCAGGATGCTTGATTTGTTTATGCAGGGATCGCTGACAAATTATTCGCTAAATATCAAAACACCTGCGGGAAAACACAGCCACCTGCTGGTTTCTGCAGACAGAATAACGATCGCGAATCAAGACTGCATTATTTGCACAATCAACGATATCACGTTTATTACGCAGTTGGAACAAAGCCTGCAGACTGCCAACGAGCGGTTTGAACTGGCGGCGCACGCAGCGGAGCTGGGCGTTTGGGACTGGGATCTGAAAACCGAAAAGCTTTTATTGGACGCGCAGGCTGCACGCATATATGGGCTTTCGGCGGAGGCGCTGGTAACAGATTATGAAACTTGGCTGGCTTGCCTGTATTCGGAGGATACCGCCCGGTGCGAAGCGGTAATCTCCGGTGCGATAGAAACGTGTCAGCCACTTGATATAGAATATCGCGTCAATCGGCCTGATGGCACCGTGCGCTTTATCAGAAGCTTTGGCAGTGTGATCTGCGGCATGGACGGGCTGCCTGTTCGAATGGTCGGTGTCAACCTGGACATTACTGAAAAAAAGTTGGCGGATATTGCGCTGCAGCAAAGCGAAGCACGGTTGAGGCATGCGCAGGCGCTTGCGCACGTGGGAAACTGGGAGATCGATTTAAACACCCGGCAAATGTGGGCATCCATGGAGGCCTACCGTATTTATGGAATACCGTACGGAAATGGCTATATTCCGCTGGAAACCGCGAAGGGAGTAGTGACGGATCAGGATCGTCCGATGATGGATTTGGCGCTTGCCCGGCTGATTCAGAAAAAAGCGGAGTACGATGTGGTGTTTCATATTCATCGGCAGGAGGATGGCGAAGTGCGCATACTCCATTCCATCGCAGACTGCCAATTTGGTACCGAGGGAGAGGCGCTGCGCGTAACGGGAGTGGTACAGGATATTACCGATATCGTCAGGGCGCAGGAAAGAATTGTGGAGAGCGAGGCCAAGTATAAGGCGCTTTTCAACGAGACGTCCGCAGCCCATATGATCATGGATGTGGAAACTGGCCAAGTCGTAGACGCCAACATTGCCGCCAAAAAATTCTACGGTTATCCGGGAGACCGGCTGATCGGCATGTATCTTACCGACCTCAGCATTCTGCCGCCGGAAGAGCTGCATAACAGACTGAATATCTCCTATGCGCGTCAGCACAACCACTTTTTCGGCAGCCACAGACTGGCTAATGGCGATATACGCGAGGTGGAGGTATTCAACGGGCCGACCATTATCGGGGGTCGTCGATGCATCACAAGCATCGTCCACGATATTACGGACCGTAAGCGTGCCGAATGCGAACTGGTTGAAAGTGAAGCGCGTTTCCGGATGTTCGTCGAAAACGCTCCGGATAGCGTATTCGTTCAGACAAACAGCTGCTTCGCATATGTCAACCACAAAACAATAGAGCTCTATGGCGCAAAATCGGAACACGAGCTGATTGGACGAAATGTTCCGGAAACTTTTGCGGAAGATTGCCGCGCCAAGGTGATCGATCGCATCAAAACGCTGAATGAAGTTGGTAAAGCGGTGCCGCTGAGGGAGGAAGTCATACTGAGGATGGACGGAAGTCACCTTGAGGTAGAGGCTTCCGCAGTACCCATTCGATACAATGGACAGGATGGCGCGCTGGTGTTCATGCGGGATATCACCGAGCGCCGCAGGATGGAAAGCGAAAGAATGGAGATGGAGATGCAGCTGCAGCAGAAGCAACGGCTGGAATCCATCGGCTTGCTGGCCGGGGGTGTGGCACATGAGATCAACAATCCCTTAAGCGGCATCATCAATTACGCCCAGCTTATATCCGAGAGCCCACCAGAAGCAGCGGGAGAGTACAGCAGGGAGATCGTTCACGAAGGACAACGGATTGCAGAAATCATCAGAAACCTGCTGAAGTTCTCTCGGCATGAGAAACAGAGCCATAGTCCGGCACAGATTGAAGATATCATCGGCGAAACGCTTTCGCTGATTCGTACCATTATGCGGCACGACCAGATTGCGCTGGAGATCAATGTTCCGCCCGGTCTGCCCAGCCTCAAATGCCGCAGCCAGCAGATCCAGCAGGTGCTGATGAACCTCTTCACCAACGCTCGTGACGCGCTCAATGCACGCTATCCAGGCTTTGACGAGGATAAGGTCATCCGACTGGACTGCGAAATGTTCAACCGAGAAGGACGCAGATGGATACGTATTACCGTGGAGGACCACGGCATGGGCATATCCCGCGAGATACGGGACAGAATATTTGATCCGTTTTTTACGACCAAGCGGCGTGGGGAGGGTACGGGCCTCGGGCTCTCCATCAGCCATGGAATCGTCAAGGATCATCACGGTGAACTTTATTTTGAATCTGAACCCGACCGGTTTACCCGCGCAATACTCGAGCTGCCGGTGGACAACGGATGGAACATAAACGGAGGGACGAGCCATGCCTAGAGTACTGATTGTAGATGACGAAAAGAGCATACGCATTACGCTGGGAGAATTTCTGAAGCGTGAAGGGTATGAGGTATGCACCGCGGAGAATGCCGAATGCGCGGTAGAGCAGCTAAAAGGGGACCCGGTGGATGTTATCCTTTCGGATATCGTGATGCCGCGTCAGCCGGGTACTTCACTTTTGAAGTTGATCCGCAGCGTATACCCCGATACGCAGGTCATTCTTATTACCGGCGAGCCGACGGTGGAGACTGCGGTGGAGGCGGTGCGGTACGATGCGCGGGATTACCTCGCCAAGCCGATCAGCCGCGACGAACTGATCAAGGCGGTGCGCCATGCGGTCAACTACAAAATGCTGCTCGATGAGAAGAGAAAGCTGGAGCGGGACATCCGGGAGCAAAACGAGAATCTGGAGCGCATCGTAGAGGAGAGGACGAAAAAGCTGCGGCAGGCCATGGTCAATACCGTATATGCCACGGCGGCCATGATCGAGCTGCGCGACCCCTATACGGCAGGTCATCAGCGCCGCGTCGGGGATCTGGCGCGGGCTATCGGGCGGGAGATCGGCTTGCCGGAAGATACCCTGGAAGGCCTGTATATTATCGGCTGTATACATGACGTGGGTAAGATCATCGTGCCTACGGATATACTCAATAAACCCGGGAAGCTTTCAGCTCCGGAGTATGAGATCATCAAGGAGCATTCGCAAAAAGGGTATGAACTGCTGAAGGATTATGAAATGCCCTGGCCGGTCGCACAGATTGTCCATCAGCACCACGAGCGGCTGGACGGCAGCGGGTATCCGCACGGGCTGAAAGCCAATGAGATTCGGTTTGAAACGTGCATCATATCCGTTGCGGACGTGGTGGAGGCCATGAGCTCTCACCGGCCATACCGTCCGAGTCTGGGGCAGCAAGCTGCGCTCGAAGAAATCGTGAAGGGTCGCGGGGTGCAGTACGATCCCAACGTTGTGGACATGTGCGTAAAGCTGTTCAACAAGGGGTATCAGCTCGTCGATTAGTGCATTCGCAGTAAAGCCCGCTTTGGCGGGCTTTTTTCGTCCTACAAGTCGGTTTGAACGCCGCACACGGGCCTTGGGTGCGCAATATAATGTAGCATCAATATGCACGCAGGAGGCATCGTAATGATACCGAACAAGGAACTGTCGGAACTCGTACGTGCGATGACGCAATCGGCCGAGTATACCGAGATGATGCGGGTACGCAAAAAAGTGATGGAGAACATGCAGATTGCGCGTCAGATGAACGCATTTGAGCGCGAGCACACACGGCTGCATGCGATGAATATGCCTGACGCAGAGCGTTCTGAACGCCTGAAAAAGCTGTATGCGGATTACGCGCCGCTGCTGGAACGTGAAGAGATCAAGGGATTCACAAATGCGGTGCGCCAGTATCAGAAGATGGTATCGGAATGTATAACATATTTAAACCGCAACCTCGAAATGGGCAGCCAGCCGCGCACGTACTGACCCTGTAGTTTTATGAGACCGGCCGACGATCAGTCAGGCCGGCTTTTTTATAAACATCCAAGTTTACAACAATTTGTTGCAAAAACGCAGGGATTTGATACGATGTATGGAATGGAGAGACCGCAGCCGGAAGCAGGGTGACGGGCGGGACAAGGGGTTAAATTTTGAAAGGTAAGAAGTTACTGAAGCTGTTTACCTCCACGCTGATGATCAGCGCATTCACCTTCGGGGGCGGTTATGTGATCGTACCGCTGATGAAGAAAAAGTTTGTGGAAGAGTTGAAATGGCTGGAGGAAGAAGAAACGATCGATTTCATCGCAATCGCGCAGACATCACCCGGCGCGATCGCCGTTAACGCCTCCATCCTGTTGGGATATCGGATCGCAGGGTTGCTGGGGGCGGTCATCACGATCTTCGGTACCATCATTCCTCCCATGGTCAGCATCGCGATCATATCTGTGTTCTATGAGCAGTTCAAGTCGAGCCCTGGCATCAGCGCCGTGCTGGACATGATGCGTGCAGGTGTATCTGCGCTCATCATCAGCGTGGTGGCGGATATGGGGGTGGCCGTGGCCAAGACAAAAGACGTACTCTCCATCATTATCATGGTAGCCGTTTTCGTCGCCGTCTACTTCCTGAAGCTGAACATCATCTTTATCATCATCGCCTGCGGCGTGATCGGCGTCATTAAGACGTTTGTGCTGATCAAAAGGAGCCGTGCATGATTTACTTACAGCTTTTTTTCAGCTTCGTACAGATTGGGCTGTTCAGCATTGGTGGGGGATATGCTGCCCTGCCGCTCATTCAGAATCAGATCGTCGATATCCACGGTTGGCTTTCGATGCAAGAATTCGTCGATATCATCAGCATCGCGGCGATGACTCCCGGCCCGATTGCGGTCAACTCGGCCACTTTTGTGGGCATGAAAATCGCGGGAGTCGGTGGCTCACTCGTATGTACGTTTGGGTGCATCCTGCCTTCATGTATTATCGTGCTGTTGTTCGCGTTTCTGTATCAGAAGTATAAGAAACTGACGGTGATGCAGGGTGTACTCAGTGGGCTGCGACCCGCGGTCGTCTCGCTTATCGCCTCTGCCGGTATGACCATCACACTGTTGGCGCTTTTTGGATCGTCCGGCGTCTCGCTTGCCAACCTGCAGATCAGGAATCTGGTGGTTGTCATTCTATGCATCATCATTCTTAGGGTGTATAAACCCAACCCCATCCTGGTCATCGCGGGAGCTGGGGTAGCAGGCCTGTACTTCTATCTGCAGGATACTTCGCTGCCACCCGTTCAGCAGTTCATCAACATGGTGCTGCTTGCGCTGATTTACGGCGTCATTCTATTGTCCCGCCGCAGAAAGACCAGCGGGTAAACGCTGGGAGCCAGATGCTAATAAACCCCGCCTCAATGTGAAAGCGGGGTTTTATTATGGCCAGCCATCCCTAAAAGGTTTTCTGGGCTATATGTCTTCGGTTCCGCCAAAGCCACCCGGCGAGTCCGACATCATATCCCAGACGCCAGGAATGCCAAACTGGCTTGCTGTTGGCTGTGCAGCTGTTTCGCCATAGCCGAACCCGACTGCTGGGCCGCACCGTCCGAACTGGTCGCAGCACCAACCGTTGCGGTCGCAGCAGCGGCCAAATTGGTCGATCCAGGCGCAGGCGTTGCATGGAAAGCCGCCGCAGCTGGGAAAGATCCAGAATGGAGGAAAGCCGGGAGGCCAGAATCCGCCTGGAGGTCTGCCGCCGCCCGGGGGTCTGCCGCCGCCCGGAGGTCTGCCACCGCCCGGAGGTCTGCCGCCACCCGGAGGCCTGCCGCCACCCGGAGGCCTAAACCCACCGCCCGGAGGTCTGCCACCACCCGGAGGCCTGAAACCGCCGCCCGGAGGCCTGAAACCGCCGCCTGGAGGCCTGAAACCACCGCCCGGAGGCCTGAAACCACCGCCCGGAGGCCCGCCGCCGCCCGGAGGCCTGAAACCGCCACCCGGGGATCTGCCGCCGCCCGGAAAATTAAAGCCGTTAGGCATATCAATCTCCTTTCTCTGCAATGCCGCAAAATCTGATGCTGTATTGTATGAGACAATGCCGGTATGTGTTCGGATGTGCAGTGCGTCAGCAGGGAACGGATTGTGAATCTTGGTCGCGTAAAGTTTACTTTGCTCCGAAAAACAGGTATAATGCGAAATATAGCGCAAAATGCAAAGGAAGCCTCACTGTATGAAACAATACGGCTATTCGAGAAATTCTTATCTGGACGAAACTGTTCATGTGACACCCAAAAGCTCGTCCGGTGGCAGGGGGCCCCGCAAGCCCGCCAAGCGCAATCTGCCCATCGGGCTGGTGATTGCCATCGATGTGGTGCTGGCGGCGCTGCTGCTGGGAATCTTCTACGTTACAAACTATATGATCAAAACCGAGGTGCAGCCTTCTGCACTTCCCACTCCGTCGTCTGTAGCGGCAGGTGCTAGCGCAGCTGCCTCGGCTTCCGTTTCCGTTTCACAGCCGGGAGTATCGGAAACGACTGCAGTTGATCCCAACGATTGGCGCGCAAAGTTTGCGGACAAGTTCACGGACGGAGCACCAATACAGACCGAGAATTCCTATATCAGCTCCAATATCAACGTAACGATTGATATTCAGGAGATCGATGGGGTGCATTATTATCTGGCTGATATTTATGTGGCTGACCAGAAATACTTCAGAACCGCTTTTGCAGGCGAAGATCCGGACGTGATGGGGGACCGTCAGATGTCTGATTTGATCGCACAGGAAAACGGGGCGATAATTTCGATTACCGGTGACCATTGCGTTGATAATAAGGATACCGGGGTTGTCATTAGAAACGGCAACTCCTATACATCAAATAAGCCTTCCAGCGATCAGTTTGTTATGTTTTACGACGGAACGATGAAGTCCTATTCGCCGGGAGATTTTAATTATGACGAAGTTGTCGCGGCAGGTGCTTATCAGGTCTGGTCATGGGGGCCTATGCTGCTTCAGAATGGGCAGCCTATGACGGAATTCAATATGCCGGATCAGATTGGCGCATCCAATCCGCGTGCGGCGGTGGGATATTATGAGCCCGGCCACTATTGCTTCCTGGTTGTGGGGGGCAGAATGGATGGCTACAGTGAAGGATGCACACTTGAAGCGCTGTCGCAGTACATGTATAACCTTGGATGTACGGAAGCTTACAATTTGGACGGTGGACGGTCTGCAGAGATGGTCTTTATGGGACAGATGCTCAATGTGCAGGTTGGCAGAAGAGAAGCAACCGACATCCTTTTTGTCGGGGAAAAAGAGGACTGAATATGATAAGGAAATTGATTCCGCATGTATGCATTATCCTTTCGTTGTTTATCATTACATACGTGATACTGAACGCTTTCAACCCGGTGTTTTTTAGCAAAAGCTTCTTCAAGGTGACGCTGATCGTCTACGCGCTCGCCACGCTGCTGATGTCCGGCATCCTCGTCGCGCTCAACCGGCGCTCATAACCTGAAGGCAAACAAAAGGCGTCCCGCGGGGCGCCTTTTTTAGTTAGCGTCTATGCTATGGTGTAACTGGCTAGCCAAGCGTGAGTACGATCGTCGTGCCGCATGCAACTTCCGATCCCACGGGGACTGACTGCGCGACCACAACGTCTGTGCCGTCACCCATATAGGAATCGCCTTCCACGAAGACAATGCGCAGAATATTGCCGTACGCTACTGCCTGCTGCTTTGTCATCGTGCCACCGGTTACGAAGTCGGGTACGCTGGTCGTTGCTGACGGGACATAGTAGAGCGTGATCGTCGTGCCTTCCGTAGCTTCTGTGCCCGCATCGATACTCTGTGCATATACCTCGCCCGGCAGACGCCCTGCGCTGCTGCCGGATTTGAATACCGGGATTAATCCTGCAGATTCGCACATCTCCATGGCATCCTCGCGCGTGATGGCGGTGGAATAGGTACCGTCATAGGCCGCGCCGTCTGCCACAAAGTCGGGAACGTAGACCACTTTTCCCGAGGAGACCGTTACGCTGATTGTGCTCTTATAGCTGATCTCCTTGTTGGCGGGCGACTGATAGATGATCGTACCCGCAGGAGAACTGCTCGTCGTGTACGTCACACTGATCTTAATGCTTGCGCCCTGCTCAGACAGTCCCTGCGCCCAGCCCTGAATCGCGTCGAGCGTCTGGCCCACGTAGGAACCCACCACGACCTTATTGCCCAGCGAGTAGCTCAGCTCCAGTATGTCGCCAGCTTCGTAAACGGAACCCGCCGAGATGCTTTGCGAGATGAATCTGCCCGCGGATGAACCGGAGTAGCGTTCGGTCACCGTGGCCGTTATGCCGAGCTCCGCAGCCTTGGCAGCTGCGCCTTCCTTGGTGTAATCCGAGAAGTCCGGCACAAGAACCTTCTTGCCCAGAGAGACCACCAGCGTGATTTCGGTGCCACGCGCCACCTTCTCCTGCGCCTTCACGCTCTGAGAGATGATGGTGCCAGCTGTGGCGTAATCGTCATACTGTTCGTTAACGACCAGCGTCAGACCGTTCTCGTTGGCAAACGTATAGCATTCGCCGATGGACATAGTCTTGAAGTCAGGGATCGTCACCTGCAGGGCCGCTTCGTCCTCCGGCCCCTTGGACACCACGACGTACACCGGCGAGTCGCGCCGCACCATGTCGCCCGTAACGCGGTCGTCGTTGACTTCAAAGCTGATGACACTGCCGGAAGGCACGGTATCGCTGAATTCCGTGGTGATACGCACCTTGGTCATAAAGTTATCATCAGCCCATTTCTGTACCTGTTCCATGGTCATGGATTTCAGGTCTGGCAGGCTGAGCGTGATAGCGAGGTCGTGCCCCTGAGACACGCTGACCTGGATGAAATCACCCTTCTTTACGCGTTCTCCGGCTGCGACGCTTTGCTCAAACACCACGCCCTCGTCGTATTCATCATTGTAAGCCTCGGCGACCTGCAACTGCACACCTTTGTCCCTGGCCCACAACTCCGCGTCGGTCTGCGTCCAGCCCTTGAGGTCGATCATCGTGGTGCCAAGGTTCAGCAGGATAAGGAGCAGCGCCACGACCAATACGACCACGCCCGCGCCGACCGCGAGGCCGACGATCAGCTTCTTTCGGCTGGGCGGTACCGGAGGCAGGTCGTCCCTGCGCTCCGGTGGCTTGAAGTTGCTTTTTTGTTCATAATACGACGGCAGTGGTGCGTCCTTGATGACGATTTCGCTCACCGGCTTTTCCGGTTCGCTCTTTTTGCCGTAGCTGCTGAGAAAATCATTGTTATCACTCATCACAATTCCTCATCAATGGGTAATATCCCGTTTTCTGAACGACAGGATCGAGAAGAATACGCAGAGCCCGGAGAGCACGAGCAGCAAGCTGATGCCGTACGCAAGGCTGAGCGGCACTCCGTTGTTGATCATACTGGCAACAGGGTTCAGCGTATAGACATAGTACATGCCGCCGCTCGCCGCCTCCGGCTGGAAAAAGCTCGAAAGCTGCAGGTACGGAATCGGTGTCCAGGCAATCCATTTGACGCTTACAGTATACGCGAGTATGGTCTGCAGTATCACGCTGCCGATGTAGCACACGACCGGCACGATGATGGCCACAGCGATATTCTTCACCAAAACCGACATCATAAACGCCACGCTGAATGCGAAGATGATCGTTACACTGCAGGCGATGAATTTGGGCAGGTAGTAGGCGAAGAAACCCACCGATCCGGATACCGTCATGTTCGGGTTCGCAAAATCGCCAAAGCCGAACAATATGCCGTTCATCAGTATGTTCAGGATCGCACAGGCCACGTACAGTGCCAGCGCGATGCCCAGCGCCGCAAGGAACTTGGACATCAGTATCTTGGTGCGCGTCCTGGGGCGAATCATCAGCAGACGGATCGTGCCGGACTGGAATTCGCTTGCAATCAGCCAGCCGCCCAGCAGGACCGCAAAGATCGCGATGACGATCGAGTAGCTTAAAAAGTTCATCGTGATGAAGCGCGAGCCGGTCGGTACATACCGCATGTCAGGCTTATCCTCATCCAGACAGTTCTGTGCGATGAGGATGGTGTTGTTGAGTTCATCCTTCTGCTTGTTCATGGTGTCGAGGTAGTTCTGATAGGTACCGTACTGCATCGCGGACCACTGATCCTGATTGAACTGCTCTTCCGTCATGATGTAGAAATACTGCAGCTGGTTCTGCGCGTTAGTGATTTCGTTCAGCGCAGTATCCTGCCACATGCCGCTGTAGGGAATGATGTTCTTTTCACGGCGGTACTCGAGCACGGGAATCGTGCTGTCCTGAATGAGAGCGATCTGCTTCTGGCAGTCCTCGATATTGGAGTTGAGCATCTCTTCTTGCTCCGGATGCTCCCGCAGGGTCTCCTCGTAGACCTCGATCTGCGCCTCAAGGTTGGCAATGTTATCGTTCTGTTGGCCGATCATGAGATCGATGTAGGCCGGGAAGTTGTTGTTGATAACGATGTCGTATATCTGGTCCAGTTTTCCCTCCGCTTTATCCAGCGCGGCGAGGCGTTCGGTCGCGGTAATGTTGTAGTACTTGGCGTCGAACGTTTCCTGATCCAGATATAGGCGGTAATTCGCTGCTTCGCGCAGCGCGTCATGATCGGTGTTGTCCACGCGCGAGAATATGAACTCGTCGTACAGTGCGCTCGTGCCGGTATACGCAAGATCGTAGCGGTAATCCTGATAGGTGGTGATGCTTGCCGCAAATTGCGCGTAATATTGCAGCTCCTCATCAAGCAGGTTTACCGCGAGGTCGAGTGCTGCGGGCGTGGTGAACATGCTGCCGTCAGTCTGTAAATACTGCTGCTCGCTGATGATGTTGCTGAGCTGCCAATAGAACGGGTTGTCGGAGGTTACGGTGACATCGCCCACTGTGATGGGGTCCTGCCCATTTCCATAGTCACCATACTTCCCGGGGTAAGCGTAGTCTATGGCTGCTTCCGCCCGTGCGTACATGATGGGGCCACCGGGGGTGCTGGTTTGGTCGGAGGTGGTCAGCGCGCTGATTACCGGAACGATGATGCTGCCCGCAATCACGAGTATCACAAACACAAGGATGAACTTGGAACTGAAAATCGTTTTGATTTCATTTTTTATTTGTCTGAAAAATTGCATTGCTTTTGCCCTCTCTTTATAAGGTTGAGTCCGCTCAGCGAATCTGCGTTTTTGTACCGGTCGTCATGGAGATGAAGTCTTCCTCCAGTGTCCGGTGCTGCTGGTTGACGGCGTACAGCCCGATGCCCATGCCCACGAGGGTCTTGACGATATCGGGGATCTGGTCGCGCTTCATGATGAGCGTTACGTTCCCGTTCTGCTGGGCGCAGTTGGCCTCAAGGCTCTTGAAGTATTCCAGCACGCGCTCGTTGTCCGTGGTGCTGAACGAGTAGGTGTAAATGGAGTCGTTGTCATCCTGCACCTGTACCTGTTCGATGGTTTTCTCGCCGATGATCACGCCATTGTCGATGATGTAGATGCGGTCACACATCAGCTCCATTTCGGAGAGCAGATGACTGGAAACGAACACGCCCACATTGGCGTTTTTGGAGAGGTATTTTAAAAGGTCGCGCAGCTCCTTGATGCCGATGGGGTCGAGACCGTTTGTAGGCTCGTCGAGGATGAGCAGCTGCGGCGTATGCAGCAGGGCCTGAGCGATACCCACGCGCTGGCGCATACCGAGCGAATAGGTCTTGACCTTGTCGTTGATGCGCTGTGACATCTTTACGAGACTGATGACCTCGTCGATGTGGTCTTTGGCGGCCTTGTCATACATCGAGGCAAAATACTCAAGGTTCTGCCGACCGGTGAGGCGCTTGTAGAGGTCGGGGTTTTCGACGATGCCGCCGATATTGCGCATCGCGCCTTCAAAGTCCGTTGCGATATCATGTCCGCACACAGTGATCCGTCCGGATGTGATCGAAAACAGACCCATGATCGTCTTGATCGTCGTAGTTTTGCCTGCGCCATTCGGTCCCAAGAAGCCCACGATCTCGCCGGAGTTGACGCTGAGCGAGATGTTATCGAGTATCTTCTTTTTGCGAATGACCTTGGTCAGGCTTTCAATTTTAAGCAGTTCCAATGGCGGTTCCTTTCTCACCGGCATGCGGCGTTGAATTAATCCTTACGTTTAGACGGGTATAATACGGAAAAGTTCCGGCAAATTAAAAAAAATTAACCGGTTTTATACAACTTCTTTGTTTATAGGATAATTCATTCATCCGATTAATACAATAGACGACATCGGCAGCAAAGGAAGGCATATGAAGGAAATTATCATTACCAACAGTGAAGCCTGCGCAGGGTGCAATCGGTGCATCCGGGCCTGTCCGGTCGAAGAGGCCAATATTGCCTATTTTCAGGACGGAAAGCTCAAGGTGCGCGTGGATGCGGAGAAGTGCATCGCGTGCGGCGCTTGCATCTCAGCTTGTCAGCATGGTGCGCGCGGATATCGGGACGATCTGGAACGCTTCTTTTCCGATCTTAAGAGCGGCAAACCCATATCCATGCTGGTAGCGCCCGCGGTGCGCTCTAACTTTGAAAACTGGCCGTCGCTGCTGGCGTGGCTGAAGAGCATGGGCGTTCGAACGATCTTTGATGTTTCGCTTGGCGCGGATATCTGCACGTGGGCGCATATTCGGTACATCGAAAAGGAGAAGCCGGAATCGCTGATCACGCAGCCCTGCCCGGCAATCGTCAACTATATCGCCAAGTATCAGCCGGAAATGATCTCCCGGCTGTCTCCTGTACACAGCCCCATGTCTTGCACGGCAGTGTTTATGAAGAAGGTCATGAACATCACTGACCGCATCGCCGCGCTTTCGCCCTGCATCGGCAAAACGGCGGAGTTTGAGGAAACCGGGCTGGTGGAATATAACGTCACTTTCAAGAGACTGTGTGAATACATTGAGCGCAACCACATCCGCATACCTGAAGCCACGTTTGAATTTGACCATGTCGAGTCATCGCTGGGCCAAATTTATTCTATGCCCGGCGGGTTGAAGGAGAATATCGAGCACTATCTGGGTAAAGCGGTCCGCGTAGACAAATCCGAAGGGCAGAGCGTGGTATACCACCACCTTGATTTGATGGCAAATGAACAGGCGGAGAACTTGCCGCCGGTGTTCGACGTGCTCAACTGTGCCGAGGGCTGCAACGCAGGCACGGGCTGTGTCCACAGCGCTACATTATTCGAGATGAACCATGCAATGGAGAAGGCAAGGCAAAAGGCGCTGGAGGCATATCCGCAGGCGGCCATGCCAGAGTTGTTTGACCGGTTCGACCGCAGGCTCAGCATTTCCGACTACCTGCGCAGCTACAAGAAGCAAACGACGGGTAGGATCTCGTACGCGCCGGAGGATGTGGAGGCGGCGTTTGAATCGCTGGGAAAACGGACGCAGGAGCAGAAGGATCACAACTGCTATGCGTGCGGCTCCGAAACCTGTCGTGAAATGGCGGTGCGCATCGCCAAGGGAATCAACGTGCCTCAAAGCTGCATTGAGAAGACGCGGCAGGACATCCTGCACGAGCATCAGGCTTTTATCGGCGAGCGGGAGACCAGCGCGGCCAACGTGGCCCGCATTTCCGAGGAGGTCGGCGAAATTCAGCGGCTTTTCAGCGACATGCTTGCTGATGTCAGAAGTGTAAGCGGTGTGATTGGGGAGTATGAACAGATGGCCAAACTCATCAACGGCATGGCGATGCAGACCAAGATACTTTCTATCAACGCTTCCGTCGAAGCGGCCCGTGCCGGCGCGGCGGGCAAGGGGTTCAGTGTGGTGGCGGAGGCCATTCGCGACCTTGCGACGCAGTCGCAGGAGTCGGTGGCCACGACGCAGGACGCGAGCGTTTTTGCCAATCAGACGATCCATGCCATTACGGAGGCTAGCACCAAGGTGGACGACTCCATCTTGCGGGTCGTGGAATATGTCGATGAGATCTCGAAATCCATGGGCAAAGGCAGGACGCAGCAGCCATAAGTTTTAACAAACAGTACAGAGAGAATTACGGGCGCGCTATCGCATGGCGCGTCTTTTTACACTTTTCGGGGTGCGTCCCATGTCCCTGTCTGCTCGAAATGCGCTACCAACCCCTGCGCTTCCGCTACGATGCGTTCGTCGAACTCCATATAGTCCAGCAGTGCGATCGCGTTGCGGGTACGCGAGGGGCCGGATTTGATGGTATAGTCGAACCGCATGCCTTCATCCGTGATCTGTTCGCTGAAGTGAAAGTTGTCCCAGTTGTCCTGCAGCATACGCGTCAGCTCAATGTCGTGCGTGGCCGCGACGGTGAGGCAATCCATTCCGCCGATATGACGCAGCACCGCTGCCGAAGCCGCGATGCGCTCCACTGTATTGGTGCCTTTTAGTATCTCGTCGATGTAGCACGCGCAATAGCCGTCCTGTGCGAGACGGAGAACGCGCCGCAGCGATTTGATCTCCGTAATGAAGTAGCTTTCGCCCGCGGTGATATCGTCGCGCACCGCCATGGACGAGACCACCAACGCGAAGCGCGTACGAAATGTGCTTGCGGGGCAGGTGTGAATCGTCTGCGCAAGAATACCGGATATGGCGAGTGCCTTGATGAAGGTGGACTTGCCCGACGCGTTGGAGCCCGATACGAGGCTGCTGCGCGCAATATCCGCGTCGTTGCAGACCGGGTCGGTAAGGAGCGGGTGGAAAAGCGCCTTTGCCTGAATGCCGCCTTCCGCCGCGAACTCAGGCTGCGTCCAGTGCGGCAGGCTGGCACGGAAGGACAGCGTGGCAGCTGCCACGTCAAGCGCGCCGACCTGATCCACCAGCGCGAGAAATGCTCCGGCGTTCTTCTCGATCAGGCCCATCGCGCGGTTATAGTTGCGCACGTCGAGCAGCAATGGTACCTTCGCGTATTCAGCCAGCATGTCCGCGTCTGAGAGCTTGTCGCGTGTGAGCGAGGACATCTTGCCTGCGATGCGTTTGAAGGGGCGCAGGTTTGCCGAAAGCTCTGCGGTGATTTCGGGGGAAAGGCCGAGGCGGCAAATCTTCTTTGCGCACCACAGCAGAGAAGAAAAATCGCGCAACAGCACAAGCTCTTTGTCGATATATAGCTTGGTGAGCGAATATACCACGATGTTCACCGCAAACGCGCATAGCACCGCGAACAATCCCAACTGCCAGCTTACGAAGAACAGCCCGGCTAAGACGAACGGCAAAAATGCCAGTACGGTATAGATAAAGGAATACTTGAGCCGTTTGGCCGACAGGCCGCGGCCCAGCGCATACAGGCTGCCGCCACGGGACTTACCCACGCGGCTCAAAAGCACCTGCATATCCAGCCGTTTCTCCGGATATTCGTCCAACAGGCGGTAAAGCGACTCGCGCTCCGTCAGCGGCGCTTCACTGAAAGCGGGCGTGTGCAGCAACGCATATAGGTATTCCTCACCCGAGGAGGTCTGGCATGCGTCGATGCGGGAAAAAACCTTATCCATATCGAGATCGTTCCACGTCGTAGCGTCGATATAGCGCGTGGGCTTTTCCTGTTGCAACCGGACATCCCAACAATCGGCCAGTCGCTGCAGCACCGACGTATCCGGGCTTTCCGGCGCTTTGCCAAACTGCGCCGCAATGCGGCTGCGATACGCCCTTCGACGACGGATGAACGCCCAAACGATCGCCGCTGCGGCGATGAGCGTGGCGAGAACGATGATGGTGGTCTGTGCGGGGATGCTGAGTTGATTCATGGGCGTCCTTCCTGTCTGCGTTTGCCCCCATTATATAGCAGAGCCTGTCCGCAGGCAACCGGTGGACGATGGAGTCATCGCTATGCGGCTCTATATGGCCGTCTTTGGTTGCAGGCCCTCGAATCAAAGTTACAGATGTGGTCGTGGCCTTGGCAAAGAAAACAGTCGCTCAGCAGCGGCTGGAAAAAGGTCTGTTTCGGAACTATGTTTATCCTTGGGTCTCCTGTGAAGCGAGATACGCCTGATATGCGGCGTTTGCGTTGCCCTGCCAGCCGGGCCATGCCTCCGTTACGGGGATTGTACCGGGCCGGAGGCCGGGCCGTGAAGAAGGTCTTTTCGGAAAGACGAGCTGCTCTTTGATCGCCGCGGCGGATTCGTCGTTTTTGTCGCCCTTGACGATCTCACAGGTGGTGCCAGGTGCGATATTGTAGTAGATCCAGCGCGCGTCGGGAACCATCATGCGCACGCACCCGTGAGAACCACGCGTGCCGAGGTGTGAGTAGGAACTGGTATAGGTATTGGCGTCGCGGTGCAGGTACAGCAGGGAATGCGTATAGATTGCGCCGGTAATCTGGCGCCAATACTGCCCGTAAACGCCCACACTGAACAGCCCGAAGCGCACGTAGTTATCGTCCATCTGGAAGGTACCCTTGGGGGTAGGGGTTTTCTTTGCCCCTGTAGTCACGATCATATAGCGTACCGGTACAGTGTATTCGCCGTTTGCATCCTTTGCGTATACCGCGGCGAACTGCCAGTATTCGTTGATGACAAGCTTATAGGTATCAGGAGAAGGCAGGGGCGGAATCTCCGTCTCATCTTCGTATACGCCGTTGTCGCCCACCAGCTCCTCAAACGACATCGTAGTCGTAGGAGCAAGCTCCGAAAACGGCAGTTCCTGCTTTTCGATGCCGAGCGGGGCAGGAGCAGGGGCGGCTGTGTTGTCGGGAGTTGCTGCAGCGACGGTGTTGATCTCCGCGGCGGCCTGCTGCGAAGCGTCGGATGGAAGGCCAAAGCCCGCACAAATCATAAAAACTGCGGCTGTAAGTATTAAAGCGAGACTTTTTTTCATGCGGCCCTCCACAAGACAAAGACTGTTGACAATGTATACCAAAGGGCAGTGAAAGTCAACGGCGGAAAATGTCGAGAAGGACTGGCGCTGAATGAACGGCGGGGCTATAATGGTGAAACGAGGTGAAAGCATGGACAACATCTGCAGCATATCTAACGATGGTGTACGGTATGAGGATTACGCGCTGCGCGAAGGCGTGCGGCTGTGCGATATCGTAAAGGAAAAGAAATTTACAGGCGCAATCTGTGCGATTATGAACGGCAGCGTGGTGTCGCTGGCGGAAATGCCGTATCCAGGCGCCAGAATACAGTTCCTGTCCCCGGTGAAAAGCGAGCAGGCTTCGCGGGTATTCCTGCGTGGCGCAGCATTTCTGCTCTACTGCGCAGCCAAAGCGCTGTATCCCGAGCGGCTGCTGATTGTGGACCATGCGCTTAGCGGCGGTGTGTTTTGCGAACTGGGGGAGGTAACACCGGAAGTCGTAAAGGCGCTAAACCGAAAAATTGCTGAATACATTGCGGCAGGCGGAGAGTTTACGCTCGACATGCTGCATGTGGAGGAAGCCCGGCAGGCCTTGCTCGACGAAGGGTTGACCGATAAGGTAGAGCTGCTCGAATACCGCCCGTTCGACTATTACAGGCTTTATTCGTTCGACGGACACAGAAACTATTTCAACGGTGTGATGCCGCCCGGCCCGGGCTATATGAAGGGCATGAGCCTGCACGTTTACGCGGACGGCATCATGATGCGCTTCCCGTCGCCATATGCCCCGGCGCGCATGGCCATCACAGAACAGCCCAAGTACGCGCAGATGTTCGCAGAGGCGGAAAACTGGGCGCGCATACTGGGCGCGTCGTATGTATATGAAATCAACGCCATGTATCGGGAAGGCAACATCAGCGACTTCATCAGCGTCAACGAAGCCTTGCATGAGAAGACCATCGCCGATATTGCACAGCGCATTGCGGATACGAAGACGGCACGCATTGTGCTTATCGCGGGGCCATCCTCTTCCGGAAAGACCACGTTTGCGCACCGTCTGTCGGTGCATCTGCGCGTGCTCGGCAAGAAGTGCCACCCCATATCGGTAGACGACTATTATAAAAACCGCTGCGACATCCCGATAGACCCGGACGGCAAGCCGGATTTTGAGTGCGTGGAAGCATTGGATATCGAAAAGCTCGGGCAGGACCTAAAGGTGCTGCTTTCGGGCGGTACGGCGGAGCTGCCGCTGTTCGATTTCATTCAGGGCGCGCGCAAGCCCAAAGGGGTTCCGCTGTCCATCAGCAGCGAGGACATTCTGGTCATCGAAGGACTGCACGGCCTTAACGACGCGCTTACCAGCAGCATCGCACGCGACGTGAAGTTCAAGATTTACATCGCGCCGCTGGCCACGCTGAACATCGACAACCACAACGTCGTGATGCCCGAGGATGTGCGGCTGCTGCGCCGCCTTGTGCGGGACCAGCGTACCCGCGGATACGACTTTTCGCAGACGTTCGCGGCGTGGGATTCCGTGCGGCGGGGAGAGTTCAAGTACATACTGCCCTATCAGGAGAGCGCGGACGTGATGTTTAACTCCATGCTGATCTACGAACCGCTGATTCTGAAAAAATACTGCTACAGCGAGCTGCTGCGCTTCACACCCGAAATGCCGGGGTATCCGGAGGCGCAGAGCCTGCTGAAATTTCTGAATTATTTCTTGAGCGTGGAGGACGAAAACGCAATTCCTGTGAACAGCCTGCTGCGGGAATTCATCGGACCCATCGTTGCGCGTTAACGGATATTGAGCCACGGTCGGGTGCTTTGGTGTACACCAACATAATCGAAGCCCCGGCCCAGTGCTTGCTTCACTTATTCTTTCGTGAGTTCGAAAACCATTTCCAGCGGCACGGTGTTTTTGACCATGGCCGCAACCGGGCAGAGCGTTTCCTCTGCCTTTTTCAGCATACCGCTCAGCTCGTCTTCTGTCAGGTCTGCGGAGACCACGCGGACGGACAGCTTGATGCGCTCAAACATGGTAGGATGCGTCTGCCGCCTCTCGCCTTCGGCAGATACTTTCAGATAGCCGATATGGCGCTGCATGTTCTTGGTGAGAAACTGGATTGTACCACCCAGGCATGAAGACAGGCTGACGAGAAACAACTGAAGCGGCATGAACCCCTGCCCGTCTCCGTAGGGCGGCACATAGTCGGTGATCACCGTATTTCCGCCGGACTCGCCCAAAAACATCATTTTGTCATTCTTCAGCTCCGCAGAAGCCGTTACAATTGTACTCATATACGCCCTCCATCTTTTATGCCTCAGTAAATCTCTTACTGTATTAAACAATATATAAAAAGATTTATCAACTATGGTCATTAAGATTCGAATAGATGAGATATGGTTCATTAAAAAATCTTATTAATAATAGGACCGAATACTATTGACATCCCTCTTTTTGCCTGCTAGACTCATATCATAGGTCCCAATACAAAATTCAATATAAGGAGGTTCATCGATGGACGAGTATAAGAAACTGACCAATGAAGTTGGTGCTCCGGTATCGGATAATGAGCACGCGATTACCGCAGGGCCGCGCGGTCCGGTGGTGCTGCAGGATGTATGGCTGCTTGAAAAGATGGCTCATTTTAACCGAGAAGTGATTCCGGAACGGCGCATGCATGCAAAAGGCTGGGGCGCACATGGCAACTTCACTGTGACGGGTGATATTTCGCGCTTTACCAGAGCAAAGGTGCTTCAGCCCGGTGCGAAGACTGATGTATTCGTGCGCTTTTCTACCGTGGCAGGAGAGCGTGGCGCGGCAGACTGCGAGCGCGATATCCGCGGCTTCGCCTGTAAGTTCTACACCGAGGAGGGCAACTGGGATCTCGTCGGCAACAACACCCCGACCTTCTTCATCCGCGACGTACACAACTTCTCCGACTTAAACCGCGCCGTCAAACGCGACCCACATACGGGACGCCGTTCCGCGCAGAACAACTGGGATTTCTGGACGCTGCTGCCTGAATGCTTCCACCAGGTCACCGTGGTGATGTCTGATCGGGGCATCCCGGCCTCCTTCCGGAACATGAACGTGTACGGCGAACATACCTTCAGCTTCTACAACGACAAAAACGAACGTGTTTGGTGCAAGTTCCACCTTCGCACGCAGCAGGGCATCAAGTGCTTCACAAACGAGGAAGCCGCCAAAATCAACGGTATGGACCGTGAGTATCACGGCAAGGACCTCTTTGAGGCGATCGAGCGAGGTGACTTCCCGCGCTGGACGATGTCCGTACAGATCATGACCGAGGAGCAGGCGAAAGACCACTACGAGAATCCGTTTGACATCACCAAGGTTTGGCCGCACAAGGAGTACCCGCTGATCGAGGTGGGCGTGCTGGAACTCAACCGCAACCCGGATAACTACTTTGCCGAGGTGGAGCAGGCCGCGTTTACGCCCGCCCACGTGGTGCCGGGCATTGGTTTCTCTCCCGATCGTTTCTTACAGGGTAGGCTGTTCGCTTACGGCGATGCACAGCGTTATCGGCTGGGGGTCAACCACAACCTGATCCCGGTCAACCGGGCCAAATGCGAAGTGAGCGACTACCATCGCGACGGTGCAATGCGCGTGGACGGCAATTATGGCGGAGCACCCGCATATACGCCCAACAGCGCAGGGTATTGGACTGCACAGCCCGAGGTAGCCGAGCCGCCGCTGGAGATCGAAGGCGCGATGTGGCGTTATGATCCCTGCGACGATCCCACGGATGACTGTTTCCGTGCGGGCGGCAACCTTTGGCGCATCATGACTGAGGAGAAGAAGGCGCTGCTCATTTCCAACACGGCAGCGGATATCGCTTCCTGCACTGAAAACATTAAGTACCGCCACGCGGCGCACTGCTATTTGGCGGACGCTGAGTATGGCAGGCGCTTTGCTGAGGCCGCTAGGCTGGATTTTGGCAAGGTGCAGGAACTCGCGCTGCTCAACAACGATGCGCTCAACGAAGCAACGAGATGCTGACCCGGAATACGCGGCAACGGCAGCTCATTCTGGATCTGATGGAGGGGAACCATTCCCACCCCACGGCAGACGAGGTCTATGAGCATGCCCGGGCAATCGACCCGCACATCAGCCGCGGCACGGTGTACCGCAACCTGAACGTATTGGCGCAAGCCGGGCAGCTCACGCGTGTTACGCTGCCCGGCAGCCCGGACCGCTATGACTGCCGGGTAGACCACCACTACCACTTCGTCTGCCGCAAGTGCGGCAAAACGGTGGACCTGCCGCTGGAATACCGCGAAGAGCTGAACGCCTCGTCCGGGCTGCCGGGTTATGAGGTGGAATCCCATCGGCTGATGCTTGTCGGGCTGTGCCCCGATTGTAGGAAGAAAGAGTAGAGAGCTGCTGATTTGTGAACAATGCATACGGGGCGGTTCTGGAGTTTTAAAAAAGGAGGTGCTTGATATGAAAACTGTACTGCTTGTCGCCGCAGGGTTTGTGCTGCTCGCGTTGGGCGCAATCGGCATTGTGCTGCCCATATGGCCGACCACGCCGTTTGTGCTCGCTGCCGCCGCTTGCTTTACCGGCGCGCCGCGTATTCGCGCGTGGCTGACCCGGCTGCCGTTTTTTGGAGAGCACCTCCGCAATTATCGCAATCGTACCGGCTTGTCGCGTCGTACGGTTGCCGTTAGCCTCGCCTTTTTGTGGGGCATGCTGGCGCTGTCCGGCCTGATGGTACGGCAGCTCTGGTTAATCGCACTGCTGATTGCCGTAGGTGCGGCAGTCACCGTGCATATCGTCTGGATATCCCGCCCCCGCAAAGGTGCGGAATCAAAAGGAGAAGAAACCGTATGAAACGCAGCGCATTGGCCGGCCGTTTTGAGGCCGGATTCGACATGCTTTATCTGGCCGCAGCCTTCATAATGGGGTGCCTGCTGCTCATTTTTACAAAATCATCCGTGCAGACGCTGTTTGGCGTCGCGGCGCTCGTTCTCGTTGCGGGCGATGCGTTTCACCTTGTGCCGCGCATCGGGGCAGCGCTGAGCCAGAAAACGGAGCGCTGGCAGCACGCGCTGGGCATCGGCAAGGAAATCACTTCCATTGGCATGACGCTGTTCTATGTGGTCTTATGGCATATCGGACTTGTACGTTTTGCACCGGATGGAGTATCTGGCTGGACAATTGTTGTATATGTGCTTGCGGCGGTGCGCATTGTACTGTGTTTATTTCCGCAGAACGGCTGGACGCAAAAGAACCCGTCGTTGGCGTGGGCTGTATGGCGAAATATCCCGTTTACACTGCTGGGTATTTTAGTGGCGGTGCTGTTTTTCATCTTCCGCGGCGTCGCGTTTACGTGGATGGCGCTTGCGATTCTACTGAGCTTTGCGTTTTATATCCCGGTCGTGCTCTGGGCGGACAGACATCCCATGCTGGGTATGCTGATGCTGCCCAAGACGCTCTGCTATGTTTGGATCATCGCGATGGGATTTACCGCTTTTGCGGTTGGAGCCTAATTATAAAACATAAAAAAGAGCTTTCACTTCACATTTCTGCAGCGGAGGCTTTTTTATTGGGCATTTTTCATTGATAAATAAGGAATTATTTAATTGTGGATGGACACGCTGGTTTTGTCGGATAATGGATTATTATTTTGCATCCTGTCTGCAGAAAATAATGCAAAGGAGGATGCAAGAATGAAAAAGATGATCATCGTAATGCTCGTTGTCGTGTTGTTCGCAGCAATCTTTGTGGGCTGTACAAAAAATAATAACAACCCTTCGCCCACGACAACGATAACGACGACAACGAAACCTACCACCACTGTTAAGCCGACGACTATGCCGACGACATCTGTGATGCCTACGACATCCGTAATGCCGACGACGTCTCTGTCGCCGACGATGACAGCGCCTGCAACGGTCAGCCCTTAAAACGGCTGTAAACTACTCCGCGAAAGCAACGCTTTCCCGGAGGATAAGAAAATGCTTTTTCAAAGCATTTTCTTTTTTGATGTTTTTTAAATAGCTGCAATTTTGAGAACCTCTTTGTCACCTGTTTTTATATGTACGACTTAATATGGGCAACGTAAAAGGGCGTCGCAGGACGCCCTTTGCTATGGTTACTATTACTTCTTGGTCTTGGGCTTGAATATCAAGGCTACCAGATAACCGAACAGCACAGCGGCTGCGATACCTCCTGCCGTGGCTGTGACGCCGCCTGTCAAAGCGCCCAATAACCCTGATTCCTCTACACCCTTAAATGCGCCCTTTGCCAGCGCGTATCCAAAGCCAGTGAGAGGAACCTGCGCTCCTGCGCCACCGATTTCCACCAGCGGTTCATACAGTCCCACAGCTGTCAGCACTACGCCTGCTGTGACGTACAGCACGAGGATGCGCGCAGGCGTCATCTGTGTCTTCGAGAGCAGTATCTGGCCGAGGGCACAGATTGCGCCGCCAATGAGAAACGCGTATAAATAATTCATGCTCCACACCCCATTTCGATCGCCACGGCATGAGCAATGCCTGGTACAGATTCGCCCTGTAAAGAGCTCGTGGGACTGTGCAACGCGCCAGTGGCAGAAAACAGCACCCGTTTGATTTCGCCCGCCATCATGCGTTTGTAGAAATGCCCGCAGAGCATGGAAGCACTGCAGCCGCAGCCGCTGCCGCCGCAGTGCATCATCGGATTGCCCGAATAGATCATCGCGCCGCAGTCGAGATGGTTATTGAGCTGCACGCCCGCTTGTCCCGTGATCTCGCCCAGCAACTGGCTGCCAAACGTACCAAGATCGCCCGTGATAATGTGGTCGTAATAGTCCGGACTGCGGCCGGTCTCCTTTAAGTGCGTAAGAATCGTCTCCGCCGCCGCAGGCGCCATGGCCGCGCCCATATTGTTGGCGTCCTTTACGCCGAAATCCACCACGCGGCCTGTTGTGACGTAGGTTACAGCCGGGCGGCCTGCGTCGCGCACCGATGAAAGGATGACTGCGCCGGAAGCGGTGGCGGTGTTCTGAGAGGTGGGCGTCTTCGGCGTGCCGAGCTCCAACGGCATGCGGAACTGGCGCTCCGCCGTGGCAAAGTGGCTGCTCGTCGCGCAGACGAGGTATTCCGCAAAGCCGCCGTCCACGATCATGGAACCCACCATCAGCGACTCCGACATCGTGGAGCACGCGCCATACAGCCCGATGAACGGCAGGCCGAGCTGCCGCGCGGCAAAGCCGGAGGATATGATCTGGTTCAACAGGTCGCCCGCCAGCATATAGGAGACGTCGTCCGCCTTGAGCCCTGCCTGCGCGACAGCGGTTTCCACCACCTTCACGAGAAGCTTGCGCTCTGCCAGCTCATAGGTCTTTTCACCCCAGAGATCGTCCTCCACGGCGATATCGAACGCTTCGCCATAAGGACCTTCGCGCTCCGATTTTCCCGCCGCTGAGGCTGCGGAGAGCAGTACGGGAGGATTTTCAAACCGGACCGTACGCGGCCCGACGCGTTTGTTCATGCTCCGCCTCCAAATATAAAGTAAATGACGCCCGCCAGCACCGAGGTGCTGATACCGTACACCAGTACCGGGCCAGCGATGGTAAACAGTTTTGCGCCTACACCGAGTATGAATCCTTCCCACTTGTATTCGAGCGCAGGGGACACGATGGAGTTCGCAAAGCCCGTGATGGGCACGATGGAGCCCGCGCCCGCGATGCGCCCCAACATGTCGTACACGCCGATGCCGGTAAACAGCGCGCCGAGGAAGATCAGCACGGCGGAACGGAACGTGCTCACGCCCGCTTCGTCGAGCTTCATCACTTTTTCGCCGAGGTCGTTTAAGGCTTCGCCAAGTACACAGATCAGCCCGCCGACCAGAAAAGCCATGCACATTTCCTTAAACAATTTACTCTTGGGCATGGTCTCTTTGACATGCTGCTGGTAGCTGTCCTTTTGAATGACTTTATTGATATCCATCATCAAACCTTCTGCTGTTTTTCAGTAATCGTCTTAACGAGTTCTTCGTTTTCCACAACATTGGGCATGTGACCCGTATTGAGCGCGGGAATCTTGTGAAATTTGGTCATGTTTTTCTCCTTTACCATATCAGCCAGTATGCGAGTGAACCGAGCAATTTTCCGACTGCAAACGCCAGTAGTATACTTACGACGCTGCGAACCGGAACTCCGAAACGCCGCAGCAGCGGAATGGAATCCGCCACCTCGGCAAGGCAGGCGATCAGGATACCGGTATAAACGCCGGCGAAAAGCCCGGAGAAGCCTGCAAAGAAACTTCCGATAGGGAAGCGGGCTCCGAACAGCGTTACCGCCGTGCCTGCCGCTGCGCCCGCTGCCGCGAACGCACCGCCGGTCGCGTTGGTGGCCTTGAGGCCCAGCCTTGAGGCGGGCTTGGTGAACACGCCGAGTGCGATATACAGCGCGCAAAGCGCTCCGCCTGCTACGAGCCCTGCGCTTAAAGCCGCAAAACCGGCCAGCAGCTTACCGGCCATCCGACTTGTCCGCCAGGTAATCGCGCTGCGCCTTCTCCTGCTCATGTACGCTCAGCTCCAGCAGCGTCGGCTGATGCTTCCGCTTGTGTACGAGGCCGAGCAGTACGACGAACCCTGCCACGATACCGACAGAGTACGGGATGCTTACAATCGGAGCGTTTTGTGCCGCTTCGCCCGTAAAGAACGCATAAATGTCGCTCAGGACCGCAGGCATGTTCACATCCTCATGAAACGTCATGATCGCTACCGCACCGCCAAAAAACATCACCAAGGCAAGCAGCACGGTTTTGAGTACCGTCCCTAGCCGTCCATGCGGCTTCTCCTGCGGGAAGATCCGGCATTCCACTGCGCCTACGCTGAGCGGCAGACGGTCCGGGTACAGCTTGCGAAGCGTCCCGGCTGTCCACAGCGCGCTTACCGTGGTGACCGGAGCGGCGGCGGGGATGCGCACCTTGGTAAGTGGGCCAGCCGATGTCCCCTGTATTTCACAGATGTCACTGAGGCGGATGCTGTCTGCATCGGCGGTTGCTGTACCCCGTAGGCTGAAATACAACGGCTCAAACATACCACGCGTTGGTGAACGTCCGTCCGCCCGACATCAGTGCAGCCGCAATCAGCATTGCGATCAGCGCGGTGAGCAGCAAACAAAACAGCCATATGGCAAACCGCCGGTGCTGCTGCAGCCAGTTCAGCAAAAACGCTCCGCTCCATTCCTACGCGTGCGCAAAACAGCCGCACGCTTATTTGCGCCTTTCAGCGCATTTTTATTATTTGCAGTGCGGCTGTAAATATTGAATTATTCGATGGCTTTTTTTAGCTTTGAGATGGTTTTGGTGATGAGACGGGAAACCTGAACCTGCGATACGCCGAGGATCTGGGCGATCTCCATCTGCGTTTTGTCACTGTAGAAGCGCAGCATGATGAGCTGGCGTTCCTTGGGCGTAAGCTTGGCCAAAAGCTCGCGCAGCAGTATCTGATCAATCATGTCGCTGTCGCTGTTTTCACACATGGTATCGATCAGCAGGGTTTTGCTCGTGTCGTCGTCGAAGGCGGGCTCGAAGATGGAAACCGGGCTGCGCACCGCTTCCATTGCAAACACGATATCCTCCGCCGACATGTCGAGCTTTGCGGCGAGCTCGTCCACCGTGGGCTCGCGCTGCAGTTCCTCCTTCATGCGCGCTTTGGCGCTGAAGATTTCAAAGGACTTCTCGCGCAATGAGCGGCTGACCTTGATAATGCCGTCGTCGCGCAAGAACCGCTTGATTTCACCCGCAATCATGGGTACCGCGTAGGTGGAGAAGCGCACATCATAGCTGGAATCGTAGCCGAGCACGGCTTTAACGAGGCCGAGGCTGCCGATCTGCATGAGGTCGTCGAACTCCACTCCGCGGTTTAAAAACTTCTTTACGATGCTTTTCACGAGGGCCGTATTGCGGACGATCATGGTTTCCTTGGCTTTCTCATCGCCGCGTTGCGCGGCCTTGATGAGCCGCAGGCTCTCCTCGTGTGCCAATACTCCGCTTTCCGCCATTGTTATCCTTGCCGACTGATCGTCTTTACCATTTCCACTGTTGTGCCGCGTCTGACCGCGGACTCCACACACAGCTCATCCATGAACGTTTCCATTACGGTGAACCCCATACCGCTGCGCGCCTCGTCGCCCGCCGTGCTGTAAAACGGCTGGCGTGCCTGTACCACGTCCGAAATGCCCACGCCGAAGTCCGTTATACGCACGCGCAGCGTCTGTCCGTCCAGCTCTGCGGCGATAATGATTTCGCCCACTTCGGTGGGGTAAGCGTGCACGATGCAGTTAGTCACCGCCTCCGACACGGCAGTCTTGATATCCGCAACCTCCTCGAGCGTCGGGTCGAGCTGCGTGGCAAACGCGCCCACAACGCTCCGGGCAAAGCCCTCGTTCTCCGAAAGGCTCAGCAGCTTTAGCTCCATTCTGTTTTTCATATGCGCCCCCGCTTTAATTGATTTTCCGTACGATCCGGTATATGCCGCTGATGTGGAATACCTTATCGACCGAACTGCCTACGTTTTTGACATACATTGTTTTTCCCCGCGACTTGAGCAGCTTGTAGCGTCCAATGACCACGCCGAGCCCGGAACTGTCCATAAAGCTTAGGTTCTTCAGGTCCAGCACGAGATCGGCATTGGCAAAACGCTGCAGCGCGTCGTCCAGCGCGCTGCGAACCTCCGGCGCGCTGTGGTGGTCGAGCTCCCCAAAGAGGCTCGCGGTGACGCAGCCCGCGCTGTGTTGCACTTTTACCCGCATATCCTCCATCCTTTCACGTGATCTTAAAGCCAATTCTTTCCCGTCGCGCACTTTCCTTTAAGAGGTTTTGACGGAAAAAGACTTCTTTTAGTGTTATAAATTGGACGCTGTCGAAATGCATCATAAAAGCGGTGCCCGCACAGGCTAAACCAAAGTGAAACAGCAAAGGAAACGAGAATATCATGAGCAGGCGCGGACTGCATGAACCCCCTAAAAAAAAGAAAAGCAGAGTATGGAAATGGATCAAACGCACAATGATAGCCGGAGTGCTGTGCGTATTGGCCTGCTTTATTTTTTTCTTTTCTTATTTGATGGGCTTGGAGGAATGGAAGGAATTTAACCCGAAGGATATCGGACAGATGCAGCAGACGCTGCTGATCTACGACGCGGAGGAAAATGAGACCGCCGCAATACACGGCCTCGAGAACCGGGTATATGTGACGATCGACCAGATACCGGATTACGTGAAAAACGCGTTTATCGCCGTGGAAGACAATCGGTTTTATGAGCATAAGGGCGTCGACTTCGTCCGGATCGCAGGTGCCTTTGTCGCGGACCTGAAGCATGGCAACCTCTCGCAGGGGGCCAGCACAATATCCCAGCAGCTTGTGAAGCTGACGTGCCTCACGGGCGTCAAAACCATATCGCGTAAGCTGCAGGAGGCCGTAATGGCCTACAAACTGGAGCAGGTTTACACTAAGGATCAGATCCTTGAGATGTATCTGAACTACGTCTATTTCGGTAACGGTGCATACGGTATTGAGGCGGCCGCCAAGGTCTACTTCGGCGAAACCACGCAGACGCTGACCGTATCACAGGCTGCATTGCTTGCGGGCGTCATTAAATCGGCCACGAATTACGCGCCACACCTGCATATGGACCGCTCCATCAAACGCCGAAACCTCGTGCTGTCCCTGATGGCTGAGCAGGGGTTCATCACGGCGGAGCAGGAGGCACAGGCCGAGGCTGAGGAGGTCGTGCTCGTACCTGAAGTGGAAACGAAGTATGACTTTTTCTCCGATATGGTGCTCTGCGAGGCTGAGGACCTGCTGAATATGGATACCGAGGAGCTGCTCGGAAGCGGTTATAAGATCTATACCACGCTCGATCAGGACCTGCAGAACGAGGTGGAAGCAATTTTTGAGAATAGCGAGAATTTTCCGGCAAACGCCGCGGACGGGGACCAATGCCAGGCTGCGCTTGTCATTTTAGACAGCCAGACCAGCGATATACGTGCGATAATGGGAGGAAGGCAGTACGAGACGCGGCGCGGGCTCAACCGCGTGGTGGACATGAAACGTCAGCCGGGTTCGACTATCAAACCGGTGATCGTCTATGCGCCGGCCATGGAGAAGCTCGGCTATTCGCCTGCAACGCTGGTGCTGGATGAAAAGGGAGATTTTGACGGCTATGTGCCCAAGAATTTTTCGGACAGCTACGCGGGCTGGGTAACAGTACGCAAGGCGCTCGCGTCCTCACTGAACCTGCCCGCGGTGCGCACGCTGCAGGCCGTGGGTGTGGAGACCGGCAAACTCTACGCCGCCCGCGTGGGTATCAGCTTTGATGATCACGACACGGGGCTGCCGCTGGCGCTCGGCGGCTTTACGAAGGGCGTTACGCCGCTGGCGCTGTGCAACGCGTTTACACCGTTTGCCAACGGCGGCTACTATTCGTATCCAAGCTGCATTACCCTCATCACCGATGCGCGCGGTAAAACTGTATATGAACGTCCGCAGACGAAGACCTGCGTGCTTTCCGAGGATACGGCGTTTTTGATGACCTCAATGCTGGAGAGCGCGGTGCAGGAAGGCACAGCGCGGCGGCTCGCCATCGACGGCGTGAGCATCGCGGCTAAAACCGGCACCTCCGGGTCGGACGGCCTGAGCGGAAACCGGGACGCATGGACAGTGGCTTACAACTCGGAGTATGCGATGTGCTGCTGGATGGGCTTCGACTCGACCGATGAGGAGCACATCCTGCCCGGCGACGTCACAGGTGGCACATACCCGGCTACTGTGGTCAAGCAGGTGTTTGAGTATCTGTATGCCGACAATGCCGCGCCTGCTTTCGTACAACCGGATGGCGTAGTGCAGGCGACCATTGATACCGGCTCCTTGTACGTGGAGGAGGAGCCGCAGCTTGCGAGCGCCTTTACGCCGGATGACGAGAAAATGGACGAGTACTTCCTGGCGGACGAAGCGCCGACCGAGTATTCCACCTACTGGACCGTGCCGCTGCCGCCCGCCGATCTCTCCGTAGAAGCCGGCGAGGGCGGATATCCGGAGATCAGGTTCACGCCGCTCGAAAGCTACGTCATCTACCGCTTGATGCGCGCTGACATCGCTACGGGGCAGACCGTAAAGGTGGGCGAATACACGGGCAGCCGGGACAGGGTGATTGTCCGCGACGATACCGTGCAGTATAAGCATACCTACCAGTACTATGTAATTCCTGTACATCCTGAAATCGAGATCGACGGCCAGCCGCTTGCCGGTGCGTCCTCCAACGTCTGCGAGATCGCGCTGGGTAAGGAGGAAGATTACATGCCCTAAGGCATATGCCAAACAGCTGGGAAGATAAAAAAGACTAGCATCATATTGAATTAGCTTGAATATTAAAATGGGCAGGGTGTTAAAAAAGCGGATGTAGTGCATCCGCTTAATTTTGTTTCTTATGGCCCGGTTCCCGAATATAGCGCTGCGAGCTGGTCGGTATACGTGCTCAGTGCATTGGTCTTCTGCTCAATCGCGCCTGCGGTCGCGTCCGGTGAGGCGATCAGCGTCTCCAGATCGGAGATCATGCCGGAAAGCGTCTCGCGGTCCGCCATGGGGATGGACAGCGCGGAGTTGGCCAGCAGCGCTTTGGACTCCGTGATTTGCTGCTGCGCCGCCGTAATGGCGGTCTGCTGTGCTGTATACGCATCATACCATTCCTGAGTATGGATGCCGCAATAGTAATTGTAGTACTCCGGCATATCAGTCGTCAACGACTCTATGGGTACGTCCGGCCGGACGAAGACGTATGGGCCAAGATAAGTTGTACGCTGCTCGGGCGTCAGTTGCCAGTAGTATGAGCCGCTGTCCAGGAAGAATATGAGCTGATTCGTTACTTCTTCCGCCGGACAATACTCTCCGGCCAACAGACCGCTTTCGCTGCAGACCGACAACAGGGCATGGACGTTGCATTCCTCAGTGGGCTCTGTGCCGCTTACAAACCACGCATTGATCGTGGGATGCTTGCTGTCCGCGCGGCAGGCGTCGGTGGCCAGCAGACCGGATACGCTGCAGACCTCCCGCTGTACGAGGCCGAGTGAAGCAGGGTCGGAGTCGATAATCGCCCCGCCTTTATTCGGATACTTGTTGGTTTCCTCTCCGCTTTCGTATATCTTGGACATGATATACTGCCAGAGCGGTGCGGCGGAGGAAGACGCATAAACGTCGCTGGCCAGCGGTTTATACTCGTCGCTGCCGATCCAGAGTGTGGCTGTATAATCCGGCGTAATACCCGCAAACAGCACGCCCGTGGCGTTCTGCACGGTGCCGGTTTTGCCGCCTACGGTCACACCATCGATTTTCGCCTTGGAGCCGGTGCCGTTCTGCACCGCGTTGACGAGCATGTCGGTCATGAGCCAGGCGGTGGATGGCTGGAAAACCGCGCGCTCGTTTCGAATGTCGTCCGCATCAAGGATTATGTTGCCATCCCGGTCCTCCACACGGGTGAATGACAGCGGCTCCTGATACGTGCCGCTGTTGGCGATGGTGGCGTAAGCGCCTGCGAGTTCAATGGGCGTGATGCCCGAATCGCCGAGCGCCAGTCCGGAGGGCGTTTTGCTGATATGCAGCGGGTTGATGCCCATGTAGGTCAGGTAGTTGTACGAGGTGTCGAGCGTGACCAGATTCATCAGCGTCCATGCGGTCGCGCTGTTGAGCGACTGCTCGACCGCTTTGCGCAGCGTCACCGGGCCGTAGTATTTGCTGCCGCCACCGGGATAACCGTCTTCTGTGTTCCAGCCTTCGATGGGCAGCGGCAAATTGGGCACAACGGTACCGTCCGAATATCCAAGGTCGAGGGCAGGCGCGTAGACGGAGATCGGCTTGATCGACGATCCGACCGGCATCGAAATCTGATAGGTCCGGTTGAGCGTCTTCTTGGCTTCGGGTACCGTCCGGCCGCCCACAACAGCCTTCAGCTGGCCCGTGTGCTGGTCGAGCACCACGAACGCTGCCTGTGGCTGAATGATTTCGGTGATGGTACCGTCGCTGTTTTCGTGTTTGACAACCGAATCCGCCGAATTCTTCATCTCCGGATACCGGTCCCACGCCTCAAGGCATTGCTCCGCTGTCTGCTGAACGGCACGATCCACGGTAGTGTAGATGCGGTAGCCCTGTGTCCGCAGCTCCGTTTCAATGGCGGCGCGGTTGGCATCCGTATCTTCCTTGCCACGCGCTTTTAAGAGGTGCGTGATCACGTCATAAACGGCGTATTCCACGAAGTAAGGCATCTCGTACATCTTGCTGACGCTCGATTCCTCCTGCACATAGACTGTGTCGGTGAGCGCCGCCTGATATTCTTCCTTGGTGATATAGCCCGCGATATACATCTGCTCCAGCACGTGGTCGGTGCGGTCGTTGATGATCGACGGATCATCAACGACGTAATAGCAGCGCCGCGGATTGTATTTATACGGATACTGCGTAATGCCTGCCAGCATGGCGCATTCGCGCAGAGAAAGCTTTGAGAGGTCTTTGCCGAAATAGTCCAGTGCTGCGGCCTTTACGCCGTAATTGGAACCGCCGAGGCTGATCGTATTGAGATAGGCTTCGAGGATCTGTTCCTTGTTATAGGTCTGCTCAAGCTGCATCGCAAGGTACGCTTCCTGTATCTTGCGCTTGTAGGTGCGCTCGGTGGACAGCAGGCTGTTTTTGACGAGCTGCTGCGTGAGGGTACTGCCGCCCTGCACGTTGTTGTTCATAAGGTTGCTGATGAACGCGCCGACCAGCCGCTTAACGTCCACGCCGGAGTGATAATAGAAGCGCACGTCCTCAATGGAGATCACGGCATCCTGCAGGTACACGGGAATCTCGTCGAGCGAGGCCCAGTCGCGGTTCTCGCTGCCGGTGTACATCGTGATGAGTTGGTTATTGCAGTCGTAGATGTAAGAAGTTTCAGCCTGTTCTTCAATCTCGGCAGTGTCGAGCGTAGGTGTGGTCTCCATATAAGCTTTGGCGATGCCCACCAGCGTACCAATGCCTGCTGAGCCGATCATGAAGATCAGCACAAGGACCAGCCGGAAGGACGTCAGCAGCACGCTGATCACAAAGCCGGGACGCTTGTTGCGCGGGGTGAACATGGAAACGTGCTCCTTACCTTCGCCGGAAAGGTGCTCGCGGGAGATATACGGCAGTTCGTGCGGCCCTTTGCGCACGGGCTTTACTTTGCGCTGCGGATCGGCCAGACTCTGTACGCCTTCAAAGGGGCGCGTTTGATCACTGGCAGCATCCTGTTCGCCCTCCTCGTCATAAAATGAAGCGTTCCGCCTGCCCGTGTGCGAAAAGAGCACGGCAATACGGCCGACAATTTGCCGGAAGGAAGAGCCAAGCTTTTTGAAAAATGACGAATGCCGGGCCGAACGGCTATCAGGCTCGCGGTTATCGCTCATAAACGTATCCTTTGCGCATTTTTACCCATTATACCACAGCATGGCTTTGCATGCACGCCCATGCGGCATTGTTTACAAATCATGCAGTGTATCGCTTTGGCGCGGTCCGCATAGTGTATAGCAGGGTGATTGTATGGTTCGTAAAAAAAGGAAGATACGGGGAAGCATCATCGTTGTTTTGGTGCTGGTCCTGATTTTCGTCGTGTACATACTGATCGACAATTCGGTGCGGCCTACAATATTGAGCCTGACCGAAGCGCGTTTACGCGCCATTGGTGTCAAGGCGATGAACGATGCGGTACAGGAAACCATCGGTAGCGGCGTGGCATATACCGACCTCATCGAAATCGAAAAGGACAACAACGGCAGGATCGCACTGATATCAGCCAATACCGGACTAATGAACAGCCTCGCCGCCCAAACAGCCAACTGCGCGCAAGATAAAATCTTAAACATTGGAGCACAGGGCGTCAGTATTCCCATCGGCACCATCGTCGGCGGCCAGCTCATGACAGGCCGCGGCCCGTCCATCAAAGTTAAGATACAGCCTGTGGGCTCGGTGACATCACAGTTCAGCTCACAGTTCGAGACCGCGGGCATCAACCAGACGCGCCACCGCATTTATCTCACACTCACCGCCACAGTCAAGATCGTGGTAGGCAACACCTCGCAGTCGGTCGATATCTCGACGCAGGTACTCGTGTCAGATACCATTATTATCGGTGATGTGCCGCAGAGCTATTTTCAGGGCAGTCAGGACGAACTGCTGAATTTGCTGCCAGGAGGCTCGGATTAAGCGTTTTTGTTGAATGCACGGCAATTGTATGCTATTATAACCAAAGATTAATTGTAATTTACGGGAGAGCGGTATGTCAGGACACTCGAAATGGGCCAACATTAAGAATAAGAAAGAACGCACAGACGCCAAGCGCGGCAAGATATTCACCAAGATCGGCCGTGAGATCGCCGTGGCGGTAAAGGAAGGCGGGGACAACCCGAACGCCAACTCCAAGCTGAAGGACATCATTGCCAAGGCCAAGGCGAACAATATGCCGAACGATACCATCACGCGTTCCATCAAGAAGGCGGCGGGTGAGCTCGGCGATATCAACTACGAAGATATCATCTACGAAGGCTATGGCCCGGGCGGTGTCGCGGTTATCGTGGAAGCGCTAACCGACAACCGTAACCGCACCGCGAGCGACGTGCGGCACAGCTTTGATAAAAACGGCGGCAGCCTTGGCGCATCGGGCTGCGTAGCGTGGATGTTTGAGCGCAAGGGCGTAATCGCCATTGAAAAGGCGGACGGCGTCGACGAGGACGAAGTGATGCTCATGGCCATTGATGCGGGTGCGAGCGACGTGCAGGCCGACGACGAAATGCTGGAGGTCATTACGGATACCGCGACCTTCTCGGCAGTGCGCGAAGCGTTGGAGAAGGCTGGTCTGGTTTTTGCGGATGCCGATATTCAGATGGTGCCTTCAAACACGGTGGACGTGACAGAGGAGACTCAGGAGAGCGTACAAAAGCTGTTGGATATGCTCGAAGACAACGACGATGTGCAGAACGTGTATCACAACGCCGTGATGTGAGCGAATAAACGCCGGACAAAATACAAAAAACTATCCCGAAGAACGATGTTCGGAGGGATTTTTTTTGCGCGGACACAGGATTGTGCTGCTCGCGGTAATCGTGCTTCTGCTCGGCGGGGCCGGGCTGACGGGCTATCTGATGGCACGGGAGGAACCGCGGCTGCGTGCGGAACCTTCGCCGACTGCGGCTGCGGTGGCGGAAGGGGGAGGCGTGCGAATCGGTAAGGACGCAACGGTACGCTGGGAGTACGTTTACGAGATGTGCGGACACACGGTTGCGGTGGAGACGGTGGCTGACGAAAAGCTGGTCGGGCTGGCGTTTACGCAATTGCAGGAGCTGTACCCGGACGCGCGCATCGTAGCGTTCGATGAGGACGAAGTGGTGCTGCGAAGAACCTTCGCCTGCTACTGCCCGGAGCATTACATACTTAAAAAAGACGGCGACGAACTTGCGGTATACCGTACAAAAGAAGGTGCGGACGAACAGCGTGTTTACCGTTTGGTTCATATCCGTTTTGACGACATCGAAAAAAGCGAACAAAACGTACTCGCAATTGGCCGCGTATTCGACAGCCTTCAGGACGCAGAAAGCTATATTGCTGATGTTTTGGGCGATAGTGAACCATAAGCGCAACATTTCCCATTTGACTCCAAAGTGATTGCGTAGTATCATGGGTTCATCAATTAAATATGTTTGTCTTCGGGGCAGGGTGAAATTCCCTGACCGGCGGTAACAGTCCGCGAGCGCAAGCTGACACGGTGAAATTCCGTGACCGACAGTATAGTCTGGATGGTAGAAGCAACACATCTTTTTATGTGGTGTGATGCCCCGGAGCTTTTCGGGGCATTTTTATTGCTCCGGGGAAAGGAGAAAAGACATGACAGATCGTACTAAGGCTTCTCGCAGACTGCGCTTCATCGTAATCGCAGGCGTGCTTGCCGCAATTTCCACCGGGCTTCGCTTTTTGGAGACACCGCTTCCGCTGATGCCGGGATTTCTTAAGCTGGACTTCAGCAACATTCCGGCACTCATCGGCGGTTTTGCGCTGGGACCTGTGGCTGGAACCGCCATACTGTTGATCAAAAACCTGATTTATCTGCCGTTTACATCCACGCTGGGCGTGGGGGAGATCGCGGACTTCGTTATCAGTGCCACGCTCATACTGCCCGCATCGCTGATCTACAAGTATCATAAATCCCGCAAGGGAGCAGTCGCCGGCATGGCGGCAGGCAGTGCGCTTATGTCCTTTGTGGCCGGGCCACTGATGAACTACTTTGTGCTGATACCGTTTTATGCCGCGGTGTTCTTCGGGTCCTCCGTGGACGCGATCATTGACCTCGCGGCTGCGGTAAACCCCGGCATTACGAGCGTTTGGACATACATCCTGTTTGCGGTGGTGCCGTTCAATATCGTCAAATGCCTCGCGGTCTGCGTCGTAACCGGACTGCTCTATAAACCGCTCTCGCCGCTGCTGCACAAGTACCGCTGATTCATTGCATCCGCGCGCCTTTTCGGGTATACTGCACAGGAAAGGAAGCGGAGATGGTCGGACAATTTGAAACATACAGCGCAGAAGAGACGCGGCTGCTGGGGAAAATGCTGGGGGAGAGCCTCAAAGCAGGAGATATTATCGCGCTGACGGGCGGGCTTGGCGCAGGCAAGACGGTGTTTGCAAAGGGCATTGCGGAAGGGCTCGGCGTCATGGGCGAGGTGGTCAGCCCCACGTTTACGCTGCAGCGTACCTATCCAGGCACCCGCACGCTGCACCATTTCGATCTGTACCGCATCGAGGACGAGGATGAGCTTCGCAATATCGGCTTTTACGATACGCTCGGTGAAGGCGTGTGCGTGATCGAATGGGCGGAGCGATCGGAGGATCTGCCGTCCTGCATTGAGGTAACGCTTTCCGGCAGCGGCAATGACCCGCGGCTCATCAGAATCGAGGATAACCGGCCATGAACATACTTGCGGTGGACTCTTCGGGCAACGTATGCGCGGCGGCCGTGCTGGCGGATGAGCGCATACTGGCCGAGCAATATGTGGACAACTTAAAAACGCATTCCGAAACGCTGGAGCTCATGGCGGACGCCTGTCTGGCTGCGGCGGGGCTTAGGCTGCAGGATATTGATCTGTTTGCCTGCGCCGTGGGGCCGGGCTCGTTCACCGGGCTGCGCATCGGTGTGGGTATGATGAAGGCTTTTTCCCACGCTTCGGGCAAGCCTGTGGTAGGTGTGAACACACTTGACGCACTGGCCTATACCATGGGCGGCACGGATGAACTCGTCTGCCCGGTCATCGACGCGCGGCGGGGCGAAGCATATACCGCAATCTACCGAGGGGGAGAACGCATCGGCGAATACCGTGCGGTGCTTCTGGCGGAGCTTTTGGAAGAACTGAAGGGGCAGCGGGCCGTTTTCTGCGGCGACGCTGCCCTTAAATATGCTCCGGATATCCGGACCGCGTCGACGCTGTTCCGCGTGGCGCACCCCGGCATGGCGCTGCAGCGCGCGGGCTCGGTCGGGCTTGTGGCATACCGGCTACATCAGCAGGGCGTGCGCGGCGACGCGTATACGCTCGAACCGTTCTATCTGCGCGAAACGCAGGCGGAACGGTTAAGGAAAGAATAATATGAGTATCGAATACCGGCTCGCGCGACGCGGCGACGAGGACGGCATCTACTTTGTGGAAGTAAGCTGCTTCCGCGTACCATGGTCCTTTGACGCAATCGAATACGACGTGGGCTTTAATTCGGACGCGTTGTACGTTGTGGCGCTGGATAAAGGCCGCGTGATTGGCTTTACGGGTATGCACGTCGTCATCGACGAAGGGCACATCATGAATATGGCCGTGCTGGATGAATACCGTAAGCAGGGTATCGGTCAAAAGCTGCTGGAAGCGCTGTTTGAACTGGCACCCGAGGAGGTGCGCAGCTACACGCTTGAAGTGCGTGAAACCAACCTCGCCGCAAAGAACCTGTATAAGAAACTCGGCTTTTACGGTGTGGGCATCCGCCGCGCCTACTATACCAACCCTGTCGAAGACGCGCTCATCATGTGGCGTACACCGGATGCGGATGCCGCCGGGAGTGAAAACACGCCTTGAACCCATGCAAACAGTTATGTATAATGGCACGGAAGAACATGCGGATGTACCGAATATATTGCTCCGGCGATCATAGATATCTCAATGATCAGAGCAATGTACTCCAGCGGACAAACATTTTCTCAGTACATGAATTGGATGTTCGTCCGTCTCCGTAATCATAAGCATACCAGCGCTCAGGTTGGGCGCTCCAAATGAAGTTTTTGTAAAGGCGGTTAATGGCTGATGAATATTGTCGTTTTGGCAGGCGGTCTCAGTGGTGAGCGAGATGTATCGCTGACGTCCGGAACGCTCATATGTAACGCACTCAGACGCAGCGGGCACAATGCGATACTGGTCGATCTTTTCTTCGGCGTGGAGGAGATCCAAGGTTTCATATTGGATGCCTTTCAGATTTCGGGCAAACTGGAACCCTACAAGGTGCCTCCTGTCGCGCCGGATATCGACAAGGTGCGGGCGAGCAGGGTGGAAAGCGGATACGGTGAGATCGGCAAAAACGTGATTGAGCTGTGCCGCGCAGCGGACATTGTCTTTTTGGGGCTGCACGGTGAAACGGGCGAAAATGGCAGACTGCAGGCCGTATTTGATGTGATGGGCATCCGGTATACAGGATCAGGGTATCTCGGCAGCGCGCTTGCCATGAACAAGGGCCTGACAAAGCAGATATTTACGAACAGCGGCATTCGGATGGCGAAGGGTAAGGTGTATACGAAGGCGGAAAGCGCACAAATCTACTCGGACTTCACGCTTCCTGTCATCGTCAAGCCCATATCCGGCGGTTCGAGCATCGGCGTGACGAAGGCAGCGACACCCGAAGAACTGCAGACCGCTATCGACAGCGCCTTGAAATACGAGAACGAGATACTCGTAGAGCAGTTTATTGAGGGACGGGAGTTCTCCTGCGGCATACTGGACGACCGGGCGCTGCCGCTGGTAGAGATCATCCCGAACGAAGGCTTCTACGACTACGAGCATAAGTATCAGGTGGGTATAACGACGGAAGTATGCCCGGCCGAGTTGGACGAGGAGAATACGAAGAAGATACAGGAGATGGCGCTCAAAGCGCACAAAGCGCTGGGGCTGAACGTGTATTCTCGTGTGGACTTTATACTGGGCAAGGATGGCGGTATATACTGCCTCGAAGCGAACACGCTGCCCGGCATGACGCCAACGAGCCTGCTACCGCAGGAGGCGGGTGCGGTGGGGATAGCGTACGAGGCGCTGTGCGAGGAGATTATCCGCCTGTCACTGAAAAAATACTGAGAGGGCATTCATGGTAGCGTTTACTCTTGCGACCGCCGCAGAAGCATGCGGCGGAAAGTTTTACGGCGACGATGGCTTGTTGACGCAAAGTGTTACCGGCGTAACGATCGACAGCCGGGCGGTTGCTCCGGGGTCTCTGTTCATTGCGATCCGCGGTGAACGTTTTGATGGGCACGACTTTATCCTGACTGCGTTTGATGCGGGCGCGCTGTGCTGCGTCTCGGAAAAGCCGGTGGAGGGTAAACCGTACATCCTTGTCGCTTCCACGCAGGATGCTTTCCAAATGCTTGCAGCGTATTACCGTTCGCTGTTCCCGATTCCGGCGGTGGCCATTTCGGGCAGCGTGGGCAAGACCACGACCAAGGAGCTGGTCGCGGGCGTACTGGCCCAAAAATACTGTGTACTGAAAAACGAAGGTAACCTCAACAATCAGACGGGTGTACCTTTGACGATATTCCGCCTTGAGCCGACCCATGAGGCGGCCGTCATCGAGATGGGCATGAACCATCTCGGTGAGATCAGCAACCTTGCACGCATCGTGCGCCCGGACATCTGTGTGCTCACGAACATCGGCGAGGCCCACATCGAGTACCTCGGCTCCAAGGAAGGCATCCTTCAGGCAAAGATGGAGATGCTGGAGTTTATGAAACCCGGCGGATACATCGTGGTCAACGGGGATGACCCGCTGCTTGCGAAGCTCGCCAACCGGTATAGCAATGTGGTCACCGCCGGCGTGGGCGAAAATAACGTTGTGCGCGCCGTAGACATGGTTGATTTGGGCCTGCAGGGCACGCGTTTCACGGCTGTCTGCGAAGGGGAGAGACTGCCGTTTCATATTCATTGCCCCGGCGCTCATATGGTGATGAACGCCCTGACGGCACTGGCCGTGGGCAAGCTTCTCGGTGTCGACCAGGAGCGCATTCAGACCGGAATTTCCGGCTATACCCCTCCTTCGGGAAGGATGCATATCGTTAAAGCAAAGTCCATCACGGTCATCAGCGATGCCTATAACGCAAACCCGACGTCGATGGCTGCATCACTCGGCATTCTGGCAAAAGCCGAAGGACGCAAGGTCTGCATACTCGGCGACATGTTTGAACTGGGCGAAGCCGAGAAGCAATACCATTATGAAATCGGACGGATTGCGGCGGAGCTTCAGATCGACCTGATTCTTTGCGTCGGAAAGCTGGCGGAGCATATCTTTGAAAGTGCAAAGCAGAATGGTGCAAACACGCTTCATTTTGCGGATAAGGAGCAGCTTTTAACCGCGCTGCCATCCCTCATTCAGCCGAAGGATACCGTGCTGGTGAAGGCTTCCCACGGCATGCGGCTCGATACTGTTGCCGACTGGCTGGTTGCGAATCTTTAACGTAGCAGTATTTTAAAATGTCATAAAAATATAACACGAGCTATATTTACACAGTTATATATATGCGCTATGATGAACTTAGAAACCTTAACAAATTAAGGGAGGGTGATCTTATGTCGGAACAGAACAATCAGGGCGCATACGGCCAAAATGGTCCGTCGAGCCCACAGGGACAGAAGAACGCTTTGGGAATGGATGACAAGACAACGAGTTGGTTTGCATATATTATATCCATTATCAGCGCAATCATTGTGCTCGCCACGGTAAAGGACAATAAGGCGGTGCGCGTACACGCGTGGCAATCCCTGTTTCTGGGATGCTTTGTCTGGGTGATCGTTATCGTGCTGGGTATCATCTCCGGTATTGCGTGGGCTGGCTTGGCTTGGGGGTTTGCCTCCTTCCTGAGCGTACTCAACTGGCTGATTTCGGTTGGCTACATCGTGTTGTCGGTGCTGTGCATCGTTAAGGCGGCACAGGGCGATATCTTCAAACTGCCGGTGATTTATGCTCAGGCCGAGAAGATGAACTGAACATACGAGGACATATAAAGATAAAGGGCGGTTCTTCCGCCCTTTATTTATTGCAATCCGATCAAACAGCTGCCTTTTTTGATTTGGGGTTGTCTGCTGCGGAGGGCAGGCGTTTCAGCACTGCCGCGGCAATCGGCACAGCGATTGCCATTTTGGCAATATCGAACAGTACGAATACTCCGGTGCCTGCAATGACCACTTCACCCACGGTTTTCGGATTGTGCAGATAAAAACGGTAGATCATGTACATGTACGTCACGCCCACGGCATACATCACGACGATTGCGAGCAGGCTGAAAAGGCTGACCCGCACGATGCGAAGTACGGGGTGAACCCCGTCGTGTGTCAGCGTGGATAGTTCTTTGCGTGCCAGCAGGCTCAGCAGCCCGGAACAGAGTATGAAACCAATCAGAAAGCCAAACGAGGGTGCAAGCACGTAGGAGAAGCCGCCGCCTGTGGAGAACACCGGCAGCCCGAGCAGACCCACCGCAATGTATACCGCCTGAGAGGCCATGGCATAGCGGGGCGGAAGCAACAGCCCTGCCAGAAAGACAAAGAATGTCTGCAGCGTGAACACAAGCAGTGTGCCCGGAAGGGGAATCTTGATCAGAGAGCCCACCGCTGTGAGCGCGGCGAAAAGGGCAGCGAGGATGAGAAAACGTAGACGCATGATATACTCCTTTGTAAACTTATAAATGCATGAGTAGTTTACAATGAAGCGGCGCGGTTGTCAAGCGTGGTCGAAAGGGTTTGCATCGGAACGGAAAATCATGTATAATTCGCATAGATTAAAGGGGAGCGGAGGGCTTGTTCAGGATGCTCGCGGACGAGGCGATAACCATCAGGCGTGCGCAGAATGGGGACGGTACCGCTTTGGAAGAGCTCCTGTTAGCATACGAAAAAAGGGTATTTAGCATCGCCTACCGCTTGATGGGCAGCGAGGCCGATGCCGCCGACATGGCGCAGGAAGCGCTGATCAAGATATACCGCGGCGTGAGGGGCTTTAAAGGAGAGGCGTCGTTTTCCTCCTGGGTATACCGACTCACCGTCAACACCTGCATGGATGGACTGCGCAAACGAAAACGCGCGCCGATCTCGCTCGAGTTTGCCAGCGAAAACGGCCTGCCGTTTGAGGACAGCGGCACCGAAACGCCCGAAACGCGCGCATTGTCCATGGAACGAGCTGAGGATATCCAGAAAGCGATCAACATGCTTTCGACAGAGCACCGGACGGTGGTGGTGCTGCGCGATATCAGCGGGCTCTCCTATGAGGAGATATCGGACACCCTGAAGATCAGCGTGGGTACAGTCAAATCGAGGATCAACCGGGGCCGACAGCGGCTGAAGGAGCTGCTGATTGGGGAAAATGGAACAAACGGCCAATAGAGTGCGTCTTAGGTTCATCAGAATCGCAGACGCATTTTTATATTATTGGAGGTGAGTTGATGAAAAGGATCGGTCTCATTGCCTTGGTGGTGGCAATGATGGCGGCTATGCTGCTGTCCGGCTGTTCGGCAAAGCAAGAAAGCGGAGACTATTATGCGAACGGAGGATATGCCGAAGCATCCGCTGCAGTGGAAGAACCCGCATATGACGCTGAAAAGACGACTGATGAATCCGGCGGCGCGGGGAATACAATCGACTACGACAACTCCGTCCTGCAGCCCGGCGTAAACCGAAAGATCGTTTACGAAGGCAATATCTCGGCACAGACAACAAACTACGAGGAAGACTATAACGCGATACTCGCCAAGCTTCAAGCGCTGGGCGGATACGTGGAGCAGGTATCAAGCTCCGGCACCAAGCCCGCGAGCTGGCAGGACGAGGGCCGCCATGCGAGTATGACGCTGCGTGTGCCCAACGCGAAGTTCAGCGAGTTCATGAGCTTTTTAGGGGATCTCGGAGAGACGCAGTCCGTTACAATGAGCGGCAGGGACATCTCGCTGGAGTACTACAACACGGAGAAACAGATTGAGTCGCTGCGCAAGCGTGAGGCACGGCTGCAGGTGCTGCTGGACAAAGCCGAGACGATGAAGGATATCATTGATCTGGAGGATCAGCTGGCGGCGGTTTCAGACCAGATCGAGGCGTTGGAGACTCAGGTACGCACTTATGACAGCCTGATCGATTTTTCTACGGTGACGATCAATCTGCAGGAGGTCATGGAAATCACTGAAGTCGCGCCGCCGACTGAAAAGACACTCGGTGAGCGCATCTCCAGCGGCTTCTATTCGGTGCTGACCGTGCTGGCTGATATCGGTGAAGGCCTGCTCGTGTTCTTTATCTCGGGCATACCGGTGTGGATCATACTGGCCGTTATCCTTGTGCCCACGATCATACTGGTCCGGCGCGCAAGAAAGAAGCGCAAACAATACGCGGCATTGCATCCGCAGGCCCCGCTGCCGGGAGTGTATCCGGGTAATTCCCCGTTTAACCAGCCGGGAGGCTATATGGGTAACCCGCCTTATAATCCGTCGGGAGAAGATACGGGCAATCTGCCGGGAGATGGTAAGGATGAGAAATAAGTTATGGATGCTGTCGGCAGCGATTCTGCTGCTGGCGGCGGTTCTGGGCGGCTGCTCCGTCAATCCGGGCGGCACTCAGCAGATCGATGTCCATATGGTGGACGATACCGTGGCATACAACACCGTATCGGTGAGCGCAACGGGAACAATCGAAGTGATGCCGGACATCGCGTATGTGACTGCGGGTGTGGTGACGCAGGATGCGGATGCGACAAAGGCGCAGAGCGACAACAGCGAAAAGATGAACGCCCTGTTCGATGCGCTCAAAGCTGCGGGGCTCACAGAGGACGATATCGATACGACCGGGTACTCGGTTTATCCGATGTACAATTACGACAACAATACCGGCAAGAGCCAGATCTACGGCTATGAGGTGCGCAACACTGTGCGTATCACGGTTCGGGACCTGACGCGCGTGGGCGAAATCATTGACCTCGCGGGGGAGAGCGGCGCGAACACCGACTTCTCTATCCAGTTCACGCTGGAGGATAAGGATGCGCATTACAACGATGCGCTGACCAAGGCGATGGAGGAAGCGAAAGCCAAGGCCGACACGTTGGCAACTGCGGGCGGGTTTACGATCGTAAGTGTGCTCTCGGTGTCGGAAGGGAGCTACAGCTATTACCCGGTGTACGAATACGCTGCGGCTGCCGAAGCGGACAACGGCAGCAGGACGCCTGTTTCTGCGGGCGAACTGGATGTTTCGGCTACAATCACCGTAGTGTACAGAATCGCTTAAGCGCTGAGCGAACTAAAGAAATAAGGCCTTCCGGTCATACGCGGAAGGCCTTTGCTTATATGCGGATGTTTACAGGGCGCAGGCCTGCTCGTGTAGCTGCACCAGTTGCTGAAGCAGCGTGATGCGCTGTTCCTGAATGCGAAGGACGTTATCGTAAGCGGCGATAATGCCCTCATAATCGCGGGTGCGGCGTGCGCTGCGCAGCTGCAGCCGGTACTGCCGCATGTCGTTGTTGGTTGCGGCCAGCTGCTGGCGTGCGGTCTGAATCTGCGCGCTGATGGTTTTAGCCGCCTCAATCTGCGCATCCGTAACGCTGTCCGGGTTGTTATACATCTCCTCCAGATGGGTTCTGGTCTGTTCCCGCAGCTCAATCAGCTGCGCCCGCAATGTGTCGATTTCGGCGCTGTTGTTCAGCACCGCCTGTACCTGTTCGCGGATCTGCTCCATATACTGCGACCTGCTCTGTGCAGCACCCTGCGTATCGGCAGGGCCGTTTCCGCCCGCCGCATAGGCTACAGTACCGGTAAGCAGCGTCACCGCAAGCGCCACCGCGATCATCAATACGATTTTCTTCTTCATTTCATTTCTCCTTTCAACCGAGATCGTCGGTGCCAAGGTCGGAGTCTTCCAGGTCCTCTAAGCTGTCGATATTACCGAGCACGCTGTCGATTTCACCCATGAGGCCGTCCAAAATCTCCTGCTTTTCCGAATCGGAGATGGTGTTGGACGACTCGGCGATGATCACGGAACCCGGCGTAGCCTCGGTATTTGCGCTGCTTTCCGTAACCGTGACGGCGATATCGGCTGTTGTTTCGCCTGCTGTGGCCTGTGCGGAAACGCTGCCTGTTGCCGCTGCGGCGTCCGACGTATCATTCTTCACGCAGGCACCGAAGACTGTCAGGCACAGCACAGCAAGCAGGCTGATGGTGATGATTTTTTTCATTTGCACGCTCCTTTCCCTGACTCTATACGCGTATTCTACTGAGCGCTTGTAAATCGCGATCGGTCAAAGTGTAATCAGTTTGTAAACGTTTGATCGGGCAAAACGAGGCAGACGCGCGTGCCGCTGCCGGGCTTGCTCTGTGCCTCCACCCGCCCGCCGTGCGCTTCCACGTAAGCCTTGACGATGGCGAGGCCGATGCCGAAGCCTTCGCGTTCCCGCGGGGCAGCGCGGTAATAGCGGTCGAATATGTGCGGCAGGCTCTGCGGACCGATCCCCGGCCCGTTATCTGCCACGCAGACACGCGCGCCTTCGGGAGTGCGTTCTGCGACAACGGTGACGGAGGAGCCTTCGCCGGAATACTTCACGGCGTTGTTGACCAGATTGCCCAACACCTGCTCCAGCTTCTGTGCGTCGGCGTGGACCATGAGCGAGCGGTCGACGTTGGCTGTGATTCGGATGCCTTTGCTTTCGGCCAGCGGCTGGTTGGCGGCAATTGCCGCATCCACCGCTTCGCGTAAAGGAAAATCGGAGAGGTTCAGTTCGATACTGCCCGACCTAATCTTCGCGGTCTGCAATATTTCGTCGGTCAGGCGGATCAGCCGCTGTGTCTCCTGCCGGACGATACCGATGGTTTTGGGGTAGTCCTCCGGTTTGATGACGCCGTCCGCCATGCCGCTCAAATACCCGTTGATGCTCGTTACGGGTGTACGCAGGTCGTGCGAAATGCCTGCGATAAGCTCCTGGCGCAGGGCCTCGTTCTGCTGCAGCTTGCGCTTCATGCTGTTGAACGACCGCGCAAGGCGGCCGGTTTCGTCGTCGGTGCGGGCCTCGATATCGTCTGCTTCCTCGCCGCGCGCCATTCTTTGCGAGGCCGCGTCTAGCGCTTTGATGGGCCTTACGATTCGCCGCGTCACCAGATAGATGATAAAGCCGCCGATCAGCACGAACGCAGCGGCGGTCAGCCAAGTGGCGAGGCGAATGCTGGCCACGATGGCCGAAACGTCCTCCTCAGGCGAGAAAAGCAGGATTGCGCCGCGGATGCCTGTGCTGTCTTTCCACGGGTACGCTGCAAACAATACCTGCGCATCAAATCCTTCGGAATATTGCCTGCGCAGGAATACGTTCTCACCCTGCAGCACGGCTTCCAGTGCATCGCGGATATACTGCCCGGAGAGCCGGTCGCCCAGTTCAATCTCCTCCACGGCGTCGGCACTGGCCTGTACCACATAGATTTTCGCGTTGGTCACGTAGGCCATCGCGTTGATAATCTCTGTAAGTTCAGTCTGGCTGATTTCACCCGTTAAAAACTTGTTGGCTGCATCCTGTGTTTTTTCTGCTACGCTGTCCATCACGGCGTGCTTTGCTCTGTACACGTAGTTGTCGGCCAGCGCGGAAACCGTAAAGGACAGTATGAGCGTGACGAGCACCAGTATGGACAGATATGTGAAGAACAGCTTCTGAAATAGGCTTTTGAACATCACCGCTCCTCGAGCTTGTAGCCCACGCCCCAGACGGTTTTGATATCCCAGGGTTCGCTTTCATTGTGCAGCTTCTGCCGCAGCGTTTTGATATGCACGTCCACGGTGCGCGTATCGCCCGTGAACTCGTAGTTCCACACCTTCTGCAGCAGCGTGTCGCGCGAGAGCACGATGTTTTTGTTGCGCAGCAGATAGTGAAGCAGCTGTACCTCTTTGGGCTTTAAGTCCACCGGCACGCCGCCCTTACGTACATCGTACGCCTTTAAATCCACAGAGACGCTGCCGATCGACAGCATTTCCGACTCCGGCTCCTTGGCTGCTTTGGGCTGCCGCAGCCGCGCCTGTATGCGTGCGATGACCTCCGCGGGCTCAAAGGGCTTGACGATGTAATCGTCTGCGCCGCTGTTGAAGCCGCGTATTTTATCGTTCAACATATCCCGCGCCGTGATCATCACCACGGGGATGTCTTGCCGGTCCTTGATGGCACGGCACAGCTCGAAGCCGCCCATATCGGGCAGCATCACGTCAAGCAGCACGAGATCGAACGCCTGCATCCGCAGTTGGTCCAGCGCGCAGCGCGCGTCGCCGCACATCGCGGTCTCGAAGCCGGAGCTCACAAGATACAGGTCCAGCAGCTCGCGGATATGGCGGTCGTCGTCCACAATGAGGATCCGTTTATTTTCCATACGTTTCATCACCCAAGCGTATTTTACCATAGTCTGTTGAAAAAGCGATAGCTGCGCATGATATTGCCGCCGCGTGCCAAGATAATGGGAGGAGGCGCATATGAAACCGTTTGAACCCGAAAGGCTGTATGTTGAAAAGGGCTGCGAGAAGTATGATCTGGGCCGCGCTTTAATGGAGAAGTACGCGGACAGAGAAGTGATCTGGGTGGATGACCACAACAAGATACCCGAGCTGCGCGAGAGGCCGGACAGTGAGTTTCCCAAGCTGAAGCGTTATCTTGTACTGGGAATCCGCAAGTCGCTGGCGCACCAGCCCAACAACAAGACCTCGGATTTTCTTGTGCCGTATACCTCGTCCGGCTGCAGCGCCATGTGCCTGTACTGCTATCTTGTCTGCACATACTACAAAAGCGCTTACCTGCGCGTATTCGTCAACCGCGAGGCCATGATGGCTAAGCTCAAAAAGGCAGCGGATAAGTTTCCCGGCAGCGTGTTCGAGATCGGGAGCAATTCCGACCTCGTGCTGGAGAACAGCGTCAGCGGCAACCTTGAATGGACGATTGCGCAGTTCCGCGACGTGCACCACGCGCACCTCACATTGCCTACCAAGTTCGACATGGTGGACCCGCTGCTCTCCCTCGATCACGGCAACAACGTCACCATCCGCATGAGCCTCAACCCGCAGGAGATCATCCGCCAAGTGGAATTTGGTACCTCCGGTCTGCATGAGCGCATCGCCGCGCTGAACAAGCTGCACCACGCGCACTACGACGTGGGCATACTCGTCGCGCCCATCATCCTGATCGAAGGGTACGAGGCGTACTATGAGGAGCTGTTCCGCACCATGGCGGCGGAGCTTGACCCGGAGATACTGCGCGGCGTACCGCTGGAGATCATCTTCATGACGTACGGCATGGTCACGCGGGACATCAACGCGCAAGCGTTTCCCAACGCCGTGCCGCTGTACGACAAGGATTCCATGGCCTTCTGCGGCCGCGCGCGCTACGGCTATAAGCAGGATGTCAAGCAGGACGTGTCGGCGTTCCTGCAGGACCGCATCGCAACCCATCTGCCTGATGCACGCATCGCATACATCGTATAGCGGCAGCAGAAGCCACGCCCAAACCGCCCAACATGAAGATTTTACATGAACTTAACACCGTTACAGCCATAAGGTATTATAGTATACTTATAGCTTAACTTGATTTTGAGGTGGCAATCGATGAAGAAAAAAGTGCTGTTCATCTGCGTACATAATTCCGCAAGAAGCCAGATGGCGGAGGAGTATTTGCGGCTGCTGGGCGGAGAGCAATATGAAGTGGAAAGCGCGGGGTACGAACCCACCGAAATCAACCCGCTTGTGGTCAAGGCAATGATGGAGGAGGGGATCGACCTGTCCCGCAAAAAGACGCAGGACATATATGATCTCGTCAAACAAAGCAAATTTTTCGGGTATGTGATCACGGTATGTGAGCGGGCCAAGGAGGAAGAATGCCCGGTCTTTCCGGGAATTCATACGAGGCTGTACTGGGATTTGGAGAACCCCGAGAATTTTACCGGGACCGAAGAGGAAAAGCTGGAAAAGGTGAAAGCCCTGCGCGATCGGATCAAAGAGTTGGTTGTGGAGTTTATCAGAAAAGACGGTTAACCAGAACCGCCGAGGCAAGCGACTTTAGTCGCTTGTCAGGCTGCTGACAAAGAGTTGGCAGCCTTTTTTGTTGTACAAAGTATGGTATAATAAAAGAAACGGCGGAGAATAGCATGCTGGAAGAACAAAACAACCATCAAGGCGAAATGGAACTGGTAATC
>JAEWTL010000029.1 GCA_023459495.1 Bacillota bacterium
TTTACTACTCGTTCTTTCAATTCATTGCTGTATTTCTTGTTCATCGTTCCCTCCTTTCATTACAAAAGCCTATGATACGATATTGTACCATAGGCTTTTTACTGTCCGTTTATAGTGTAACACTACAGTCGGGCATTTTTTAGTTTAATGATGATATAGAAAATGCCGACAGGCATTTTCCGTGGGTTTCCAAAGGGACAACGTCCCTTTGGCGGGAGCGCGAGGGCAGCGCCCTCGTAACACAAACTATTTGCTTGTCATCAAAAAATCGTACAGGCTCTGAAGCTGGTCCGCGTTGTAGTAGGAAAGCACGATCTTGCCGCGTTTCAGGTCGCCTACGATCTCCACGCGCGTGCCGAGCGCGGAAGTCAGCGCGCCCTGCGCCTGTTCGATCTCCGGCGCATTCTTCTTCTTTGATTTGGGCTCGGGCCGTTTGTCCGTAGCCGCCGCAGCCATCGCCTCGGTTGCGCGAACCGAAAGCCCCTGTGCCACAATGCGCCGCGCCATCGCGATCTTCTCCTGGTCGTTCTTCAAGGTTACCAGACAGCGCGCGTGTCCGCCCGAGAGCTCACCGGAAATTACGAGGTCGCGCACCTCTTCGGGCAGGGACAGCAGCCTCAGTGTATTTGCGACCGCGCTGCGCGATTTGCCAAGACGACCGGAAAGCACGTCCTGCGTTAAGCTGTGCTCGTCCATCAAAAGGCGCATCGCCTGCGCTTCTTCAATGGGGTTCAGGTCTTCGCGCTGCAGATTCTCGACGAGCGAAACCTCCATGAATTCCTGCTCGGAGTAGTCCTTGATGACGATTGGAACCTCGGTTAAGCCCGCCAGCCGTGCTGCGCGGTAACGGCGTTCGCCCGCAATGATGATGAAGCGGTCGCCAATGCGCTGCACGATGATGGGCTGTACGATGCCGTAGGTCTTGATGGACTGCGCAAGCTCCGCGAGCTTATCCTCATCAAAATGTTTACGGGGCTGCTGCAGGTTCGTGTCGAGTTCGTTGACGTCGACTTCAAGTACGGCGCTGCGGTCCACGCCGGACTCATCCCCGATGAGCGCGTTCAGTCCACGCCCCAGCCGCTGCTGCTGCTTCATTGTACATCACCCCCATTGCTTTCGATCACTTCAGCAGCCAGCTCGCTATAGCACTGGCTGCCAAGGCAGTTTGCGTCGTAACGGATGACCGGCAGGCCGAAGCTGGGCGCTTCGCCGAGCCGGACGTTGCGCGGAATGATGGTGCGGTACACCTTGTTGCGGAAATACTTTTTAACCTCTTCGACGACCTGTATGGAAAGGTTCGTGCGGCCGTCAAACATCGTCAGCACCACGCCCTCCACCTCGAGCGCGGGGTTCAGGTTCGTTTTGACGAGTTTGATCGTGTTGATGAGCTGGGAGAGTCCTTCCAATGCAAAGTACTCGCATTGGATCGGCACGAGTATCTTGTCAGAGGCAGTTAGTGCGTTGATCGTAATAAGTCCGAGCGACGGCGGACAGTCCATGAAAATGAAGTCGTAGTCGTCACGGATGCTCTTGAGCGCGTTTTTCAGAATGTGCTCGCGCGCCATACGGGAGACCATCTCGATTTCCGCGCCCACGAGGTCGATGTTGGCAGGGATAATGTCGAGCGTATCAATCATGGTTTTCTGCGCGGCCTTGCGCGCGTCCATACCGCTGATGATGACATCATATATGGAGCTTTTCAGCGTACGCTTGTCGATGCCGAAACCGCTCGTGGAGTTTCCCTGCGGGTCCGCGTCGATCAACAGCACCTTCTTGCCTTTCTCCGCAATACAGGCGCTCAAGTTGACTGCTGTGGTGGTTTTGCCAACGCCGCCCTTCTGATTGGCGATAGCGATAATCTTGGCCATGGCACCCTCCATCAATTATTCGGTTACATTATAAAGCAAAGTATATATTTTTGGAAGAACCATTCAGAAAGTGTTTAAAATTTTGAAATTCACAGAAAATTAAAGGTGAGTTCCTTGCACCGTCTTTACGGCACGTGCTATATTTTAAAAAAGGACGGACGCGGACGCCATTGAAAAGCGCGCCGCAGGCAAGCCTCAACCACCGGGAGGACATCATGAACAAAAAGATACTGGTCGTGGGCGATTCGCTCTGCAAGGGCGTGGTGCTCGACGAGGAAAAGAAAAAGTACACGCTGCTCAAGGACAGCTTCATCAACCTGCTTTCCGCGCATCTCGATGCGGAGTTCATCAACGCATCGCATTTCGGCGCGACAGTGCAGCAGGGCCAGAAGCTGCTTGAGACCAAGCTGGAAAAGGTCGATCCGGATATCGTGGTCATCGAGTTCGGCGGAAACGACTGCGACTTCGCCTGGGACGAGATCGCGCTTGACCCGTCGCTGGACCACATCCCCAAAACTCCCCTCGATGAGTTTGAGCGCCGCATCACCGCCATGGTGGACCTCGTGCAGCAGCACGGTAAAAAGGTGGTGCTCACCACGCTGCCTCCCCTCTATGCCGACAGTTATTTTAAATGGTTCACGAACTGCGACCAGGAGAAGGGCTTCCGGATTTTAAAGTGGCTGAAAGACGTGTGGCACATCTACTGGTGGCAGGAGCGTTACTCCAATTGTCTGGAGTACCTGTCCCGCCGCAAAGGGATCGGCTGCATCGACGTGCGGCGTGAGTTTTTGAAGCAGAAGGACTTTGAGCGCTTCGTATGCTCCGACGGCATCCATCCCAATTCGGACGGCCATCGTCTGATCTTTGAAGCGGTGCTCGATTTTATCCGCGAGCAGGCGGCTTATTTGCTGCCCCCGCAGGAAGCAGTCCCCTCCTTTGCTTAACCGGATATAACAGAAGAGGTGCGATCCAAACGGACCGCACCTCTTTTTTAGTGCCGTGAGCTTACGGCACTACGATATGCATGATAACATTGGTCGGGCTGTCCAGTCCGTCGGTCACGTCGTACCAGACAACGTCCTTGCCGTTGGCGCTGGCGAGTATTGAGCGGGAGGTCGTGGACGAAAGCCGTCCGGTTGATTCGTCACCGAAGTAGTAGATATATACCGCCTGCTGATCCAGCGTGTAGACGAGGTATCCGTCGCCCACGTCATAGTTCAGTACGTCTGTCGCAATTACGACTGGGGCTGAATAAGTATTCCCGGTCTTCTTGCACATCATCAGATTCGTACCCGGTCCGCCGGTACCGTCGAGATAAACGATGTAATCGCCCTCAATCAGCGGATTGTATACGAAGGTGCCGGGCTTGAAGCGAATGGCCTGCTGGTCTCCGCCCTCTGTCAGCGGGATCACGGTGATCACCGCATCGGTGGACGAGGAGGAATGATCCTGCGATATCACGCGCTCTTCGCCGTCCGGCTGTACATAGACAATCCCGTCATCGCCGATATAGGCCCAGCTGTAGGAAAAATAGGTGTTGGCAAACGTCTCAATCTCCGCAGCTTCCTGCGTTGTCATGTCATAGACATACAGCCTGTCCGTACCGTAGGTCGCGTTGCCGCTGGAATCCACACCCCGGCCGGTCTGCTGCATCCAGCAGACATAGTTGCCGGACAGCGAGACATAAGGCTTGCCATACAGATACTCCCGGATGGTAAACGTCTCGCCCGTGGTGCGGTCCACGCCGACGATCGCGCCGCCGGACTCGGATTTGCAGTCGAGGTAGACGATATATTTATCGTTCATCTTGGGCTCGAACAGGCTGTTGTACTTCTTCTCGATGCCTGACACTTCGGTTACAGAACCATCTGTAAGGTTATAGATTGCCAGCCTGTCGATTTCAGGAGCGTCCTCATACTTTGCGCCCGTGGAGAATATTACCTCGTTGCCGAATACGTACGGATCGTTGATATTTTTATATTCCTCAATGGTAAGCTCGGTTGCGCCATCCGACATATCCTCTCTGGCCATTGGCGTGGGAATGGGGGTGGCCGTAGCGGAATTGGTGGCTGTGGCTGTCGGGTCCGGTCCGCCGCCAAACAACGGCACGATGACGAATATGACAACCAGCACAAGCGCAGCCACGCCAAGCACGCCGCCGCCGATTAAAATGATCGGCCTCCAGTTGATGTTCAGGTTTGACAGGCCGCGGCCCCGTTTGCTGCTGCGGCGTCGGCTTAAGCTGCTCCTTCTGCGGTGTCTGCTGATCTTTGATATCACGATAATCTCCTTCCGGCGATGATCCTACCTGCCATTATAGTAAAAAAAACGATATTGTACAACCTCAGATGCTGCGCATGCGTCCATACCCCACGTTTGCGGGGTTCTGGAAGAAGGAAAGTACTTCGGTATTGAACTTGGCACACTTCTCCTCATGCACAAAGTGTCCGCAGTTGCGCATGCGGATATGGTTGGCTCCCGGTATGTTTACAGCGTATACGCGCACCATTTCATCGGGATGCATCCGGTCCTCCAGACCAGAGAATACGAGCACCGGCTGCGTGATACTCTTGAGCAGTGAACGCGGGTATGCGTCATCATGGTGCAGCAGCGTCATCACGAGCGTCTCGCGCACATCGGCGCTGCGATAGGGCTGTGCGTATCCGGCTGCGACAGCGTCCGTCAGCTTGGTTGCGTCGAAGTACATGCCGTGCAGCAGGTTCTTCATGGAGCTCTCGCTGACCAGCAGCGGGAAGAGCCTGTGCCCGACCCAGGTGGTAAGCGCCCGGACTGCAAAAGGATAATGCTCATTGGGGCCGCCCGGCGAAATAAGCGCCAAGCGGGAAACCCTTTCAGGGTGCTCAGCCGCCAGACACACGGCGGAAAGGCAGCCCGTCGAAAACGCGGCGATGCACACCTTACCTAAGCCCAGCTTGTCCATAAACGTACGAAGAATCAGCGCCTGTTCCTCTACCGTATAGTAGATGTTGGGATGGCTGCTGTAGCCAAAGCCCGCAAGATCTGGGGCGACAACACGGAATCCGTTTTTCGCGAAAAACGCGATATTGTTCCGCCACGTATACAGCGATTGGCCGATGCCGTGAATCAGCAGCAGCGGGGTGCCTTCGCCTTCGTCAACATAATGAATGCGCGCATCAAAAGAAATGGTCTCTGTCCCCATTTCCACGTCGCCCGTAATTTCGAAAGAAATATCCGCAAATGCCCCGATGTGCTCGTTGTTTTCAAATGGCTTTTGCGGTCTGGATATTTTCACGCTGCCCATCTCCCCCAAACCCGATGTAAGCAGGTCTATACGATGTTGCGATATCACTATACTACGCTTTGCCCCGGTTGGCAAGCGCTCCATTCATGATTCCGCAATAGTTGTAATGTTATGGTAATATATTGTGATTTTGTTGAATCCGTCTCAGCAGCAGGTCCCGCCGGTTGAGTGATGGATTGGACACGCAATCACTGTGCAGCGCTTCCAAAACCCTTCCCACAGCCGGAGAAGGCTTAAGATTGAGCTCGCGCATCACGTCCTCGCCCGTCACTTCCAGCTCGCCTATGCTCCACGGTACCTTCTGGTCAACCATGCGATCCAGTTCCTTCTGCCAGCGATCCGCCGATTCCACCGCGCCGGTGATACGGCCCGAGCCGATGAAGTCCGCGCGCCGGACTGCGATGAGGCGCTCAAAGTTCTCCCGTCCGAGCTTCACAGCGCGCCGACGGATCGTCATGGGCTTGGCTTTGCCCTCCAGATCGAACATGTGCCAGCGGATGAGCGGCAGCACCTCGCCGATCGTCGCATTGTCGAACCGCAGCGTGGTCAGCGCTTCGCGCGCGATTTCCTCTCCGATGATCTCATGCCCAAGCATGTCGCCCTGCTTCTCAACGGTGCGCGGTTTGCCCACGTCGTGCAGCAGCGCAGCAAGCCGTACGGATAGTATGGGCGTCGCTGCGCCGCATGCGTGGATGTTATGCCATAACACGTCGTATTTGTGATACTGCTCCTTTTGCTTAACGCCCGCTCCCTCACACAGCGCGGGCAGCACAAACGGCAGCGCACCTGCCTCCATCAGCAGCGAAAGGCCGTGGACGTGCGCGTCCGCACCCGCGATGGAAGGATACTTGGTATCCGCAAGCAGTATCTTTTTCAGTTCATCGCGTTTGCGCTCCGCCGATATGTCCGCTAACACCGAAACGCGGCGCTGCGCGCACGCAATCAGCTCCGGCGCGACGCTGAACCCCAGCTCCGCGGCAAAGCGTGCCATGCGCATGATGCGCAGACCGTCGTCTCGGATGGTGATATCCGGATCCGCCGCCGCAGCACGCAGCACTCTGCCGCGGGTATCTTCCATACCACTGCCCGTGGGGTCGATATATCGCTCCATGCCGATTTCGATATACATGGCGTTAGCGGTGAAATCGCGCCGCCGTGCATCCTGTTCGATGTCGTCTGTAAAAGCGACGCGGCTGGGACGGTGCTGTCCGCCCTCGGGGTAAACGTCGCTGCGGAAAGTGGTGTGCTCAAAAATGTATCGCTGGCCGTCCATGCGCAGGTGCAGTTCCACGGTGCCCAGCTCCGCGGCTTTGGGCACGATCGTCAGCCCAGCGGCGCGCGCGATATCCATGGCTTCATCCGGCGTGGCAGCGGAGCATACGTCCACATCCCCACCCGATATGCCAATGATGGAATTGCGTACAAAACCGCCCACAAGGTACAGCTTTACCCCATGGGCGGCAAAAATATCTGATAATTGCGGGATGCCCTCTGGCAGCTTCACGTTAGCAGCTCCGCGCGGTACACGCGCTCTGCCGGGCCGGTCATCAGCACGCGCCCGTCCTCCAGGTATTCGATGACCAGTGCGCCTGCCTTCAGGTGTACTGTCGTTTTCCGGTTCACGAGCCCTTTGCGGTAAAGCGCCGCCACGGTCGCGCACGAGCCGGTGCCACAGGCCATGGTCAGCGCCGCGCCTCGCTCCCATGTGAGCACGCGGACGTTGTCGCGGTCTATCACCTGTACGAAGTTGACATTGGTCTTGCGCGGATAAACCGGATGCTTTTCGATCGCCGAGCCGAGCTTCACCGCAGCCTCTTCGTCGATCGCGTCCACAAGCACAATCGTATGCGGCACGCCCATCAGCAGCGAGGTCACAGTCAGTTTTTGCCCCGCGACTTCGATTTCCACATCCGAAGCATCCCCTTCGCCCTGCATGGGAATGCTCAGCCGGTCAAATGAGGGCTGGCCCATGTCGACGCACACCCCGGTGACGATACCGTTCTGCACAGTGAGCTTCGGGCGCATCACGCCCGCCAGCGTCTCCACCGCCATGTCTTCCTTTTTTACTATGCCGCGCTCGTATACGTACTTGGCGAAGCAGCGGATCCCGTTGCCGCACATTTCCGCCTCGCTGCCGTCTGCGTTGATGATGCGCATGCGCACGTCCGCCGTTTTTGAAGGCAGCACCAACAGGATGCCGTCCGCGCCCACGGACAGCCGCCGCTGACACAGCTTTCTTGCGGTTTCGTTCCAGTCGCGCTCCGAGCCGTCATCTTCGAATAATATAAAGTCGTTGCCGAGCCCGTGCACCTTTTCAAATTCCATACGCATCCTCCCGCGGTTTTGATGCCTTTATTATACTTGCCCGGCGGCTTCGCTTCAACCCGGGTCTCTTTTTTATTCCTTTAAAATATGCTATGATGGATGATCATAACGATGAGGTGCACAATGGATATCAAGCTCCGGCGCATTGCGCCGACGGACGTCGAGGATATCGCGCGGCTGGCCAACGACCCGCTGATCGCGCGCATGACTGCCACGCTCCCCTATCCTTATACGCGCGAGGACGCGCAACAATGGATCGACGAGATGCCGGATGAGCCCGATGAGCATGTGTTCGCCGTTTGCCTCGGGGACGAATTCATCGGAATCATAGGATTGGTGTATAATCCGCAGCATAACCGCGCAGAACTGGGGTATTGGCTGGGCAGCGCATATTGGGGCAAAGGCTATGCCACTGCTGCGGCTGTGCTCGCAATCGACTACGCGTTTGAAACGCTGAACGTGCGCAAGGTATATGGTAATTGCTATGCCGTTAACCCAGGTTCCCGGCGCGTTTTGGAGAAAAGCGGGATGAAATTCGAAGGATGCCTGCAGCAGCATGCCGTGCGGCTCGGCGAAGTGCACGACCTGCTTTGCTTCGGGCTGCTGCGGGAAGAATATCTGGAAAGGAAACAGCAGCATGCGAATGGTTGACATACTGGCAAAGAAGCGGGACGGCAGCAAACTGACCCGCGAGGAAATCGTCTATTTCATTCACGGCTATGTGGCCGGGGAAATACCTGACTATCAGGCCTCCGCGCTGCTGATGGCAGCGTTCATTCAGGGCCTCGACGACGAGGAGACCGTTTGGCTTACCGAAGCGATGGCACATTCGGGCGATATGGCCGATCTGTCCATGCTCGGTACGGTAGCGGATAAGCATTCCACAGGCGGCGTGGCGGATACCACCACATTGGTTGCGGTACCGCTCATGGCGGCCTGCGGGCTGAAGGTGGGCAAGATGTCGGGCCGGGGTCTTGGGCATACGGGCGGCACATTAGATAAGCTGGAGTCCATCCCGGGCATGACTACGTCGCTCACGATGGAGGATTTTATCGCGCAGGTGCGTAAAGTAGGTGCGGCGGTGATGGGCCAGACGCTGAAGCTTTGCCCGGCTGATAAACTGCTGTACGCGCTGCGGGACGTAACCGCCACAGTGGAGAGCATTCCGCTTATCGCGAGCAGCATCATGAGCAAAAAGCTCGCCTCAGGCGCAAACGTCATCATGCTTGACGTCAAGACGGGTAATGGTGCATTTATGGCTGACCCGAAGGACGCCCACGCGCTTGCCGAAGCCATGGTGCGCATCGGAAATATGTCCGGCCGCAGGACCGCGGCGATCATCAGCGATATGAGCCAGCCGCTCGGCAACGCCGTGGGCAACACGCTCGAGGTGATCGAAGCGGTGGAGATCCTGCAGGGGCAGTACGAAGGCGACCTTTTGATCGTATCGATGGAGCTGGCCTCGCGCATGCTGTGCCTTGCGGGCCTAGCACAAACGCAGGACGAAGCCAGGGCTCAGCTTAAGGATGCGCTGCGTTCGGGACGGGCGCTGAAAAAGCTTGCGGAGATCGTCGATGCGCAGGGCGGAGACCCCCGCGTGACGGAGGATTCCTCGCGAATGCCCGCCGCACCAATCATTACGACCGTCGTAGCAAATCGCAGCGGCGTAGTTTCCGCGTTCGACTGCCGGGGGCTTGGTCTGGCTGCAGGCGCTTTGGGCGCCGGCCGTCAGACGAAGGACGACGTCATCGACTTAAGGGTAGGCTTCGTGCTCAAAAAGCGCGTGGGCGACGTGGTTCAGGTGGGCGAGCCGTTTTTTGAGGTCCACGCATCCAGCGAACAAAAAGCCGATGAGGCGCGGCAGACATTGCTTGATTGCGTCACGATATCCGAAAGCGCGAAAAAGCCGACGCTCATCTACGGGACGGTTGAATAATTGACGGGATTTATGAGCCGACGCTTACAGATACATTGTAATAGATCAAGATATCAAGAGAATGCTTTATATGAGTATTCTCTTGATTTTTTCTCACCAAAGTAATATATTCCTGTTATACTTTCTAAAAAGAGCGAAAAAGGGCTACACAGATAAAAATCGTCTAATTCGTCATTAAACCGTAATATTACCGTAATAATATCTTCACAGTCTCGTTTTTCGCATTTCAGCGGTTCAGGCGCGAATTGCCTGTTTTCCTGATGCCCGATATACTTGAATACAGTACTGCATGAAGGGGTAAACCATGCGAAAACGACGGTTGCTGCTTTGGGTGATGGTGGTAGCGACTTTATTTGCTTTTCCCTGTTCCGTACAGGCAGCGGAACGCTATCAGATCCTCATGATCGGCGATCAGGACGAGTACGTAACTGCGCTGCAGGAACGGCTTATTGAACTGAGCCTGATGAAGGGTTTGGCTACCGGCTACTTCGGTACGGTGACGCAGCAAGCGGTCATCGATTATCAGACACAGCACAGCCTTGTTGTGGACGGCAAAGCCGGACCGCAGACGCTGACCTCCCTGATGGGCAGCAGCTTTTCCATTCCGTCAAACCGGATCGTCAACGGCAATAAGGACATTTACGCTTACTATCCAGGCGATAAAGGCGCTGCTATCACCTCCCTGCAGGAGCAGTTGATGGCGCTGGAGTATTACGACTATTCTTCCGTCACCGGCTATTACGGCCCGATTACGCAATTTGCCGTGGAACGCTTTCAGCGTACCAACGGCCTTAGCGTTGACGGCATCGCGGGTCCGGAAACGCTTTTCCTGCTTGCTTCCGGACAGGCCAAATACTTCTGCATCTATCCGGGCGACCGCGGCGCAGACGTGCAGGCGCTACAGGCGCGGCTTAAAGAGCTGGGTTACTATGGTTATGAAGAGATTACCGGTTACTTCGGCGCGGTTACGGAACACGCGCTGATGGAGTTTCAGGCGCAGTGCGGCCTGGTCATCGATGCCAAGGCCGGCAAGAATACGCGTGCGCTGCTGTTCTCTGCCGATGCGCCTCATTGGGATGGCGTCAGCCGGGTGGCAGGCCAGAGCGGATCCGTTGCTTCCGCTTCCTCCTCGGTGGACCGCATGATCAGCTTTGCCAGCTCCCAACTCGGCAAGAAGTACGTCTACTCCACTGAAGGCCCCACCTCCTTCGACTGCTCCGGTCTCGTGTATTATGTGCTCCGGTATATGGGCGTATCCACGGCGCGGTGCAGCGCTAGCGGGTTCTCGGCAGTGGACAGCTGGGTGAAGATCACCTCACAGGGCAACCTGATGCCGGGCGACCTCCTGTTCTTTAAATCGGATTCGAGCAGTCGCATCAGCCACACGGGCATCTATCTCGGCGGCGGTAAGTTTATCCACGCAAGCGCAAGCGGCGGATGCGTGATGGTCAGCAGCATGACGGACTATTACAGCCGCAATTTCGTGCTGGCACGGCGCATATTTTAAGGCATATTCCGTATTTTATCAGGATTTTCCGCCAAGCCGCAGAAACGCGGCTTTCATAATTTTGTCATGACATACCTTCTTTTTCTGTTGAGCGCTCCTGAAGATTGTGATAGAATACAAGAACAATAAACACGTAATCCACAATTGGTGGATAAACGGTGGATAGCCGGTTGATCCGTTCCGGCAAAACCCGTGCACCGTGTGTGCACGTTATTATTTTAAACAGTGTGCGGCTGGCGGGGTCGTTATTGAAGAGGTGCGGGTAGTGGACACATTTTTGTTAATTTGGGAAAAGGCGCTGGAAATTTTGAAACAGGAGCTCTCCAGCGTGCGGTATGACACATGGATCAAAACACTGCTTCCCATTCAAAGGGCCGAGTCCGTATTTTATTTTCAGACGCTCAATCCGGTCCATAAGGAACTCGTCGAAAAAAGCTATCGTACGATCATACTGACTGCCATCGAATCGGCTGCCGATCTGGTAGGTGCTGACGCGCAGGACTGCACCGTAGCGTTTCTGGATTCTACAGAGGCTGTGCGTCTGAAGCAGCAGCCAGAGGCAGACACCAGCGCAATTTCTCCGCGCACCACGCTCAATCCTACTTATACGTTCGAAAACTTCGTCGTGGGCAGCTCCAACGAGTTTGCGCACGCAGCCGCTGTAGCTGTAGCGGAGAACCCCGGCCATACCTACAACCCTCTGTTCATCTACGGAAAAACCGGCCTTGGCAAAACGCATCTGATGCAGGCCATCGCGAACCGCATACTCAGCAACAAGCCGGGTTATACCGTCATGTTCGTCAAGAGCGAACCTTTCCTGAACGACCTCATCACCGCAATCCGGACATCCAAAACCGAAGAGTTTCGCCGCCGGTACCGCAAGGCCGATGTGCTGCTGATCGACGATATTCAGTTTATCGCGGGCAAGGAGAGTACGCAGGAGGAGTTCTTCCATACCTTCAACGACCTGCACGAGAACAACAAGCAGATCATACTCTCGTCTGATAAACCACCAAAAGAAATTAATCGTCTGGAGGAGCGGCTGCAGTCGCGCTTTGAAGGCGGACTGATCGCCGACGTCCAGCCGCCTAACTATGAGACCAAACTCGCGATTCTGATGAAAAAGGCCAAGGATATCTCCTCGCGGGACGCGCTCAAATGCGAGATTCCGCACGAAATATTTGACCTGATCGCCACGCGGGTTTCCTCCAACATCCGGTCGCTGGAGGGAGCGCTCAACAAGATCATCGCCTATACGGTTTTAAATGGCCGTACGCCCAACGTCGTGGAGGCTGAAATCGCGATCCGCGACTTTTTAACGGCGACCACGAACAAGAAAATTTCCGCCAAGCACATTCTGCAGACGGTTTGCGAATATTACGAGCTTTCCGAGGACGAGATCGTAAGCAACAAGAAAAATCAGAACGTAGCCTATCCGCGCCAGATCGCCATGTACCTGACGCGCAAGCTGATGGACATGTCGTATAAATCCATTGCCGAGATGTATGGCAAGAACGACCATACGACTGTTAAGCACGCATACGAGAAGATTGAGAAGGAACTGTCACTCAGCATGGAGACCCGCACGCTGGTGGATGATTTTATTACTAAGCTGCGGGAATAGGTGGACAACCTGTTGAAAGAAAAAAGAGCCGGTTTTGGTCCGCGCGAATGAATCCGCACGGCATTCACGCCGCATTCACTCAAACAGCTTGAATCGGGCAGCGGGAAATGCACACCAAAAAAGTCGGTGGCAACGGGACAAACACGGGTTTTCCACGTTATACTCATGTCCTACTACTTCTGCTTCTATATAACTTACAAAAGCAACTGATCATAGGCGCGCCCCTCACGGCGCAGCCGATATGGAGGATAACTTATGAACATCATCTGCGAAAAAAATTTGCTGCAGCACGGCGTGTCCACCGTTTCCCGGGCGGCGCTGGCCAAGTCGACAACCAATGCGCTGGAAGGGATTCTGCTGCGCGCTGAAAATGAAACCGTCACGCTGCAGGGCAGCGACGGTACGCTGTCCATCCGCTGCACCATTGATGCCGCGGTGCCCGAAGCGGGCGAAACGGTGCTGCCTGCCCGTCTGCTGGGTGAGATCCTCGCTAAGTTTGAGGCATGTGAGCTCAAAATGTATACTGAGGATAACAATCTGGTGATGGAGTGCGGGCACTCGCGTACCACGCTTTGTACCATGAACCCGCAAAGCTATCCGAAGTTTCCGGAGTATTCCAAGGAGCGCGGCATTACGATGCTCTCGACAAATCTGCTCTCCATGATCGACCAGACTGCGTTCGCCGCGTCGACCATTGAAGACAAGCAGATTTTAACCGGCATACTGATGGAGATGGGACAAGAGACGCTGCGCCTGGTCGCCCTGGACAACTACCGGCTGGCCATCCGGCAGGAAGCGGTGCAGTCCGGCATGGAGTATGCGGAAATGATCGTGCCGGCCAGAGCACTGCGCGAAATTGCCAGCATCGTCCCGGACGATGAGTCCACGGTGAGGCTGTACGCGTCCGACCATATGGTGGCGGTTACGGTGAACAACCTTGAAGTGACAGCCAGCGTGCTGCAGGGCGATTACGTGAAGTACCGGACTATACTGCCGACCGAACATGCCACGCGCGTTGTAGCGGACAAGGTGAGCCTGCTGGGCAGTCTGGAGCGCGCGAGCATACTGGCCCGCCAGTCCAAGACCAATCTGGTTAATCTGATCATCGAAGGCGACGTGATGACCATCACTTCGGATTCGGAGTTTGGACGCACGCGAGAAGAAGTGGGCATATCGCTCACCGGAAAGAACCTGTCGATTTCGTTCAACTCGCGTTATCTGCTGGATGTGCTGAAGGTGGCAGGAGATGATACGCTGATATTCGATTTCAACACGAGCATCAGCCCGTGTATCGTCAGGCCCATGCAGGGTGAAAGCTTTTACTATCTCGTGGTGCCGGTTAGAACAAGCGCTAGCTGATCTTACGCGGCAGCTTGTGTTCCAGCTTTTCAATCCATGAATGAGTACGCTCCTCGATTGCAGGGGCGTATTTTAATGAGAGCACAAAGAGCGCGCCCGCGGCGATGGCAATGATAATCCAGCCCCACCACGTCATATGCAGCAGGCCGGAACCCGCAAGCGCGGAAAAAAGCAGCCCCCATGGCCGGGTCAGGATCATAATCAACGAAAACTGTGGTACCCGCATGGCCGAAAGGCCCGCGATGAGGCACAGCAGGTCGTCCGGAAAGAAGGGCAGCAAAAACATCATGATGAGCACGATGCGCTGCCGGGAGGATACGCTCTTCATATACTTGTCGACAGCGGCCTTTCCCGCGATGCGCTCCACCAGCGGCCGACCAAAGGCCTTGCCCAAAAGAAACGCCGCGATGGAACCTAAAAAGACCGCGCCGAGGGACAGTGCAAAGCCATAGAAAAAGCCGAACAGCATACCGCCCGCGATGGTCGTTACGCTGCCGGGAATGGGCGACACGATGACCTGCATGAACTGCAGCGCAAAGTACGCCAGCGGCGCCCATGCACCGAAGCCTTTCACCCAGTCGCGCACGCTTTCGCGTGACTCAAAGTAAGAAAACCAGCCAAGGCTCTTGCCCACAAAATAGAGAACAAAGCAGGCGATAACGATTGCCGCGAGTACGCTGAGCCAAATCCACTGCTGTCTGGTAATTTTTACGGCTTTCAGCCGTTCCGTTATCTTCATTTGAAATAATTCACGCCGCTTTCGAAAATTCTCTGGTTCTTTTTGCCCGGTACGTTCTGCATGGTGTACCAGCCGTAACGTTCACTGTGCGCCATCTTGCCGAAAACCCGGCCGTCCGGCGAAAGCAGGCCTTCCACCGCGAGCAGAGAGCCGTTCGGATTGCCATCTCCCATCGTGGGCTTGCCAGCCTCGTCCACGTACTGCGTTGCCACCTGTCCCGCAGCAAAAAGCGCGCGCGCTTCCGTTTCCGTCGCGGCAAAGCGACCTTCGCCATGCGATACCGCCACGGTATGGATATCGCCGGGCTGGGTGAGTGCGAGCCATGGCGAGGCGTTGGAGCAAACGCGGGTGCGTACCATGCGCGACACGTGCCGGCCGATGGTGTTGAAGGTAAGCGTAGGACTGTCCTCACGCATGTCCACGATGTCGCCGTAAGGCACAAGGCCTACCTTGATAAGCGCCTGAAAGCCATTGCAGATGCCGAGAATGAGGCCGTCGCGGGCCAAAAGTCCGCGCACCGCGTCCGCAACGCGCGGCTGACGCAGCAGCGCTGCGATGAATTTGCCGCTCCCGTCCGGTTCGTCGCCGCCCGAGAAGCCGCCCGGTATCATCAGAATCTGGCTGCCTGCGATGGATTTGGCCAGCTGCGCCGTGCTCTCCTCGATATCCGCCCCGCTGAGGTTACGGATGACGAGCACCTCTGGCTCCGCGCCCACAGCTGAAAACGCGCGGCTGCTGTCGAATTCGCAGTTGGTGCCCGGAAACACCGGGATGACCACGCGCGGCTTCGCCGCTTTGTGTTTGCAGATATAAATGCTTTTGGATTCAAACAGCTGGTCGGGCGCTTCGCCCTGCGCTGTTGCGCGCAACGGATATACTTTGGCCAACGGTGCTTCAAACGTTTGGCGCAACGTGGCAAGCGAGACTGTTTCACCGTCCAGCTCGATCGCGTGTCCGCCTGTATGGCCGAGCAGCTCAAAAAGGTCCAGTCCGTCGCCCTCGAGTATGATGTCGCCGTATGCTTTTTCCGACAGCTCGTCGATATCGCCCTTCAGGCGCGCGCCAAGGTTGTTGCCCAGCGCCATTTTGGCCACAGCCGCCAGCACACCGCCGCGCTCCACGGCGTATGCCGCGTGCACCCGGCCTTCCTGAGCGGACTCATATATCTTCGCGTAAACTGCTTTTATGCTCTCAAAGTCCGGCATGCCGTTGTCATCGCGCCGGATGCGCGCACGGTAAATCGCGCTGTCCGGCTTTTTGAATTCGGGCGATACGACGCGTCCCGCGTGCTCACAGGTCAGTGCGAACGATACGAGTGTGGGCGGCACGTTGAGATTTTCGAAGCTGCCCGACATGGAGTCCTTGCCGCCAATGGCAGGCGTGCCCAAGGCTCGCTGCGCCCACCATGCGCCCAGCAGCGCGGCGAGCGGTTTGCCCCAGCTCTCCGGCGTGCGCATGCGCTCAAAGTATTCCTGTAGTGTCAGCCATGCATTTCTGGTGTCGCCGCCCGAGGCCGCGAGCTTGGCGAGCGAGAGCACCACGGAATACATCGCGCCAAGAAACGGATTCTTCTCCATCAGGTACGGGTCGAAGCCGTACGAGAACAGCGTGGCGGTGTCGCATTCTCCGTCCGATGGGATGATGGCCGCCATGGCCTGCAGCGGCGTAAGCTGGCTGGCCCCGCCGAGCGGCATGTTTACAGTGGCTGCACCGATGGTGGAGTCGAACATTTCGATCAGACCCTTTTTGGAGCCGATGTTGATATCGGACAGCATGGAAGTCAGGCGTTCCGCGAGGCTGCCGGTAAAGGCCTCGTCAAAAAGGCCTTCGGTTTTCAGATCGGTTACGTGCGCCTGCGCCGTAGCGGTCGCGCCGTTGGTGTTCAAAAACGCGCGCTGGATGTTGACGATAGGCGCTCCGCGCCAGAAAAGCTCCATACGGCCCGCGTCCGTTACCTCGGCAACCTGCGTGGCGTGTAAATTCTCCTGCGCCGCGAGGGCAAGCACCGCGGGTACGTCCGCAGGATCCACCACGACCGCCATCCGCTCCTGGCTTTCGGAGATCGCGAGTTCTGTGCCGGATAAGCCCTCGTACTTCTTGCGCACGAGATCGAGGTTCACGCGCACGCCGTCCGATAATTCGCCGATGGCGACGCATACGCCGCCCGCGCCGAAATCGTTGCAGCGTTTGACGCGGCGTGAAAATTCCGGGTTGCGAAACAGCCGCTGCAGCTTGCGCTCGGTTAAGGGATTGCCCTTCTGCACCTCTGCGCCGCAGGTGTCAATGGAGGATGCATCGTGCGCCTTGGAGGAACCGGTGGCTCCGCCGCAGCCGTCGCGGCCCGTGGCTCCGCCGAGCAGCAGAATTGCGTCGCCCGGTTTCGGCGCTTCGCGCACCACGTTTTCCGCCGGAGTCGCGCCGATGACAGCGCCGATCTCCATGCGCTTGGCCTTATAGCCGGGATGATAGATTTCATCGACCAAGCCTGTGGCGAGGCCGATTTGGTTGCCGTAGGAGGAATAACCGTGCGCCGCTTCACGGCAGATTTTACGCTGCGGCAGCTTGCCGGGCATGGTATCCTTGAGGGCCTCGCGCGGGTCGCCGCTGCCCGTGACGCGCATGGCATGATACACATAGGAACGGCCCGAGAGCGGGTCGCGGATGGCGCCGCCGAGGCAGGTGGCCGCGCCGCCGAACGGCTCGATCTCCGTGGGGTGGTTGTGCGTCTCATTCTTGAACATCACGAGAAACTCTTTTTCCTGCCCGTCCACGCGCACCTTCCGGCGGATGGAGCAGGCGTTGATCTCGTCCGACTCGTCGAAATCCGCCATAAGCCCCTGCCGCTTAGCCTCTTTAGGATACAGCGTAGCGAGGTCCATCAGGCAGATGTCCTTTTCGCGGTCCCCGTAGACGGCCTTCCGCGCTTTCAGGTATTCTTCGTAGACGCGGGCGGCGTCCTGAGCATCTTCGTCAAAGCTCACGTCTGTCAGCCTGGTCAAAAACGTGGTATGGCGGCAGTGATCCGACCAGTAGGTGTCGATAACGCGCAGTTCGGCGAGCGTAGGATCGCGCAGTTCGGCGTCTTTAAAATAGGCTTGTACGAATTTTAAGTCCTCGAAGCTCATTGCGAGGCCGTATTCGGCGCGCATATCCACAAGGCCCGTATCGTCAAGCGTTGTGAAGCCCAAAAGCGTCGGCACGTCCTCCGGCTCGGGCAGAATTTCCTCCAAAGTTTTGGGCAGCGCAGAGCCCGCTTCGCGCGAGTCCACGGGGTTGATTACAAATTTTTTAATTTCCGCCGCGTCGGCGAAGCCGACGCCCTTTAGCACATAGACCGTGGCGCAGCGCACCGCCGGGCGGGGGCAATGCAGCGCAAGTTCCACGCACTGGGCCGCGCTGTCGGCCCGCTGGTCGTACTGGCCGGGCAGATATTCCACCGCGAAGCACGCTTCGTCCACCGTCAAATCCAGATCAGCACACACCTTATCCACCGCGGGTTCGGAGAACACGGTTTTCACCGCGGCATCGAAAAGGGCGTCGGACAGGCCCTCAATGTCGTACCGGACGAGGATTCTGACGCCGGTGAGCGATGATTTGCCAAGCGTGGCCGTAAAATCGTGCAGCGCTTTGTTTGCCGCGACGTCAAAGCCTTTCTTTTTCTCTACATAGATGCGCCGTACCATTCCTTATCTCCTTGTCCCTGCAAATTTATATTATTGCTCCGACGATTAAAGATATTAAGGGCAGAGCAATGCATTCATCGCACAAACATTTTCAAGCTTCTCAGGAGAAATGTTTGTCTGTTTCCGTAATAGCCAGTATAGCGGCTTTTTTATCCACGCGCAATACACGGTGTTTCCACCACGTCCTCCTGACGAGTAAGTTCATAAATATTTCTTTTAATCCGCTTCGATTTCGGCTATAATGTATATATTATTAAGAAGATTTCGGTCAGACAGGAGAGCGTATGGTGCTGCATATCGGCAAGGACGAGATCGTGCCTTTAAAGGATGTGATATTCATCCTCGATTATAAAGAGGCGACAGCCAACGACGATACCCACCGCTTCATCAGCAAACTGAGCGACAGCGCCCACAACATCTACATCGACAAGCACAACGTCAAGTCGGTGGTGGTGGCGAAGATGCAGGGCAAATACTTCATCTTTTATTCGCCCATATCCCCCGCGACGCTCTTTAAACGCGCCAAATCATAAGTTTTATATATTTGTTCAAAGGAGACGGCAATGGATCACACCATGGCGGAAAACGAGTACGGCGCCTCACAGATACAGGTTCTTGAGGGGCTGGAACCCGTGCGCAAAAGGCCGGGCATGTATATCGGCTCTACCGATGTGCGCGGCCTGCATCATCTGGTCTACGAGATTGTAGACAATTCCATAGACGAAGCAATGGGCGGCTTTTGCGACCACATCATCGTGACGCTGATGAAGGATGGCGGCGCGTGCATCGTGGACAATGGCCGCGGCATACCGGTCGGCATTCAGCAGCAGACGGGCAAGTCTGCGCTGGAGGTGGCCTTAACCATGCTGCACGCCGGCGGCAAGTTTGGCGGCGAAGGCTACAAGGTTTCGGGCGGCCTGCACGGCGTGGGCCTTTCGGTGGTCAACGCGCTTTCCACGAGGCTTGAAGCCACGGTAAAGCGTGAAGGCAAAGAGTTTTATATGAGCTTCAAACGCGGCGAGCCTGAGGCTGAGATCCGTGTGAACGGCGAAACCGAGGAGACCGGTACCACGATCTGTTTCTGGCCGGACCCGGAGATTTTCGAAACCGTGGATTTCATCTATGATACGCTCAAAGTTCGTCTGCGCGAGCTGGCGTTTCTGAACGCCGGACTGCGCGTCTGCCTCATTGACGAGCGCACGGACTCCAAGAACGATTACTGCTTTGAGGGCGGTATCGTCAACTTTGTAAAGTACTTAAACAAGAACAAGACCACGCTGCATCCCGACCCTATCTATTTCATGATCGAAAAGGATACGGCGAGCGTCGAGATCGCGATGCAGTATAACGACAGCTACAACGAGAACATCTTCTCGTACGCCAACAACATTCCCACGCACGAGGGCGGCACACACCTGATGGGTTTCAAATCCGGCCTGACGCGCGTGATGAACGACTATGCGCGGCGTTTCGGCATGGTGAAGGAAAAGGAAGAGAACCTCGCGGGCGAGGATATCCGCGAGGGCCTGACGGCAATCATCAACGTGAAGCTACAGGAGCCGCAGTTTGAGGGCCAGACCAAGACCAAGCTCGGCAACAGCGAGATCAGGACGCTGGTGGACAGCGCGATGGCTGAAGAACTCAAAGCGTTTCTGGAAGAAAACCCTTCGACGGCGAAGGACATCCTCAATAAATGCCTCGTGGCGCGGCACGCCCGGGAAGCCGCACGGCACGCGCGCGAGCTCACCCGGCGCAAGAGCGCACTGGAAAGCGCGGCGCTGCCCGGCAAGCTGGCCGACTGCTCAGAGCGTGATGCCTCCAAATGCGAGATATTCATCGTGGAGGGCGACAGTGCAGGCGGCAGTGCCAAGCAGGGGCGCGACCGACGCTTTCAGGCCATCCTGCCGCTGCGCGGCAAGATACTTAACGTGGAAAAAACGCGGCAGGACAAAGCGTTTGCCAACAACGAGATCAAGTCTATGGCCACGGCTTTCGGCGCTGGACTGGGCGCGGAGTTCGATGTTGATAAGCTGCGCTACAACCGCATCATCTGCATGACGGACGCCGACGTGGACGGCAGCCATATCCGCATCCTGCTATTAACGTTCTTCTACCGCTATATGCGCGAGCTGATCGAGCGCGGACACGTGTACATCGCGCAGCCGCCACTCTACAAGGTGGCCAAAAACAAGACCGAGAAGTACGTGTACAGTGACGAGGCACTGGAGGCGTATTTATCCGAGATCGGCAAGGATGGCATCACGATCCAGCGCTACAAAGGCCTCGGCGAGATGAACCCGGAACAGCTGTGGGAAACGACGATGGACCCGGAGAATCGCACGCTGTTGCAGGTTACATTGGACAACGCCATTGAGGCGGAAGAAATCTTCACTGTGCTGATGGGTGATGCGGTGGAGCCGCGTAAAGAGTTTATCGAACAGAACGCCAAGCTCGTCGTCAATCTGGACGTTTAAGGGGTAGCTACATTGGAAGAGAACAGAAAGGCAGTACTGCCTGTCGATATAGAAAAAGAAATGAAAACATCGTTCATATCCTACGCGATGGCGGTCATCATTAACCGCGCGCTGCCGGATGTGCGCGACGGCCTAAAGCCGGTGCACCGGCGTATCCTTCATTCTATGAATGAGCTCGGCGTCACACCCGACAAGCCGTTCCGCAAGAGCGCGCGTATCGTCGGCGACGTGCTGGGCAAATACCATCCGCATGGCGATTCTGCAGTGTATCTCTCCATGGTGCGCATGGCGCAGGATTTCTCCACGCGGCATCTGCTGGTTTCCGGACACGGCAACTTCGGAAGCGTGGACGGCGACGCGCCTGCCGCGATGCGGTATACCGAGGCGCGGCTCTCCCCCATGGCGATGGAACTGCTGCGCGACATCGAAAAGGATACGGTCGACTTCTACCCCAACTTTGACGAGACGCTGATGCAGCCCTCCGTGCTGCCCAGCAAATTTCCGAACCTGCTGGTGAACGGCACGGGCGGTATTGCGGTAGGCATGGCGACCAACATTCCGCCGCACAACCTCGCCGAAACCATCAACGCGGCGGTGTGCCTCATCGATAATGCGGATGCTACAGTGGACGATTTGATGGAGCACATCAAGGGGCCGGACTTCCCCACGGGCGGCATCGTGATCGGCACGGCGGGCATCTCGCAGGCGTACCGCACGGGACGCGGAAAGATCTGCGTACGTGCGCGCGCGGAGATTGATGAATTCAAGGCAGGCCGCCAGCGCATCATCGTCACCGAGATTCCGTATCAGGTGAACAAGTCCGCACTGATTATACGCATCGCGGAGCTGGTACAGGAAAAGCATCTGGAAGGCATCTCTGATATCCGCGACGAGAGCGACAAGAGCGGAATGCGCATCGTCATCGAACTGAAAAGGGACGTTAACGCGAACGTTATTTTAAACCGGCTCTACAAGCATACGCAGATGCAGGATACCTTCGGCGTGATCATGCTGGCGCTGGTGGACAACACACCGCGCGTACTGAACCTGAAAGAGATTTTATATTATTACCTTGAACACCAGAAAGAAGTAATCGTTCGGCGGACGCGCTATGAGCTGGAAAAGGCCGAGGCACGGGCGCATATTCTCGAGGGATTGATCATTGCGCTGGATAACATCGACGAGGTTGTGGAGCTGATCAAGAAGTCGCCCGACGCGCCGACCGCACGGGAACGCTTGATGAGCCGCTTTGCATTGTCCGAAAAACAGGCGCAGGCCATCCTCGACATGCGTTTGCAGCGCCTGACCGGCCTCGAGCGCGACCGGATCATGGAGGAGTATAACAAGCTACTCGAGCGCATCGCGTACTACAAGCAGATTCTTTCCACCCCGCAGATGGTGCTCGATATCATCAAAGAGGAAATGCTGGCTATTCGGGACAAGTATGCCGATGAGCGCCGCACCGAGATTACGATGACCGCGGAAGACATCGACCTTGACGAGCTGATTCAGGAGGAGGAGATGGTGGTGACGCTGACGCACTTCGGGTACGTCAAGCGCTTAAGCTCCAGCACCTACCGCACGCAGAAGCGCGGCGGCAAGGGTATCACCGGCTTGTCCACGCGCGAGGAAGACTTTGTGGAGCATGTGATGGTAACCTCCACGCACAGTAACCTGTTGTTCTTCACCAATACGGGCCGCGTATACCGTCGCAAGTGTTACGAACTGCCCGAAACGGGCCGCACAGCCAAGGGTATGGCCATTGTCAACATGCTCTCACTCGACGCGGGCGAGAAGGTATCCGCCGTGTTCCCGGTTTCCAACAACCCGGACGATGGTACGATGCTCGTAATAACCACAAGGAACGGCTATATTAAGAAGACACCGCTTTCCGAATTCAAAAATATCCGGCAGAACGGTTTGATTGCCATTGGGCTGCGCGAAGGCGACGAGCTGATTGGCGTACTGGAGACGAGCGGCAGTGACGAACTGATTCTCGGCACCGCTCAGGGCATGTCCGTCATGTTCTCCGAGGAGGATGTGCGTGATATGGGCCGCACCGCCATGGGAGTTAAGGCCGCGGAGCTGCGCGAGAACGACAGCGTAGTGGGTATCGGCATCGTGCGCGAGGGCGCAGAGGTGCTGGTCATCTCGGAAAACGGCTACGGCAAGCGCACGCCGCTTTCCGAATACCGGCTGCAGCGGCGTGGGGGCCTGGGCATCAAGACGCTCAACGTGACCGAGAAGACAGGCGGAATGTGCTCACTGATCATCGTGGACGGATCTGAGGACCTGATGCTGATCAACGACGCGGGTATTATTATCCGCACCAAGGTATCGGAAATTTCGGTCATCGGGCGCGATACGCAGGGCGTGCGGCTGATGAACATCGGCGAAGGCGAACGGGTGGCTTCAGTGGCGCTCGCGACGCCGGACGAGGAAGAAGAGGAGGAGCCCGTTTCCTGACGGAAAATGCGACTGAAAGGTATATATTTTTCGGGACAGCTATTGAAAAGATATACCATATGTTGTACAATGCGCGTGATAGGTTCGCTAACAGTTGCGCGTATTCCTTCACAACAGGTCGCGGATTTGCATGCCGTGTAGAGGGGGCTATTCTTTAAACATTATAGAAGGAATACACCGGATTCGGAGCCGCAGCAAAAGGTCCAGTTGACAGCCGCTTAATATGCGGCGCGACGAATTCTTTTGCTGCGGCTCTGCTATTTAAGACGGACAGGCTATCGATGCGGTAAAATCAGGAAAAAAGCTTGTCCATCGGAGTAGGCTTGATCTCGGAGCAATATCCGGCAAGGGGAGCGCATTGAAATATAAAAAAAGGAACCTGCTGGTTCTCAAGAAAAAGCATATCGTAATCATTTCGGTAATACTGGCTGTGCTGATTGCTGTGCTGGTGATCGTCAAGGTATCGGAAGCGGGTCGCGTACGTGCGGAGAAGGAACAGGCTGTAGCCAGCCAGATACACGAAGGCCTGCTGCGCGTCGGGCTGCGGGGTGATATCGGCCAGTTCTGCACCTTAAATCCGGATACCGGAGAATATGAGGGCCTCGAAAAGGACGTGATTGACGAGTTGATCTCGCGCATTTTCGGGGATGATATTCTTGTGCAATATGTGGACGTGAACTCGCGTACCAAGGACGCGCTTTTAAAGATCGGCGATATCGACGTATCGCTGGGGGCCTCCATCAACACGGACCAGTCCGGCATCTGCTATACGGATTCGTATTTTGCGGATGCGTGCGCATTTCTCGTGATGGAGGGCGGCATCACATCGCAGACGGGCCTGTCGGGCGGCATCATCGCGGTGGTGCAAAAGTCGCTGCCCGCGCAGGACAGCGAAGTGAATGAGGACAAAACGCTGCTCGATGATTACCTTGCCGCGCAGGGCATTGCCGCGACAGTCAAGTCGTTCGCTTCATACCCGGAGGCGGTGGACGCCTTGAAGTCGGGTGTGGTGGAAGGCGTATGCGCATCAGAGAACGATTTGAAGCTGTTCGGCAAATCGGGTATGCTGCTGCTGGCGGACCGGTTTATACCGAACCGCTACTGTCTGCAGTTTGCCAGCGGGGACAGCGCGCTATGCGCGGCGTTTACCGACGCAATCAACGATATGATTAAGGATGGCACCATGGCGGCGCTGATTACAAAGTGGAATCTCGTGGATTATTCCGCGCTGCCGGATGTAAACGGAGGTTGACATGAACAGCGGATTAGTGCGAATCGCCGCAGCGGTACCCCGGGTAGCGGTAGGCAACATTGAGAAAAACAGGGCCGAGATTGCCTCAATGATGGCGGAAGCGGCGGAACAGGGCGCGGCAATCGTCGCGTTCCCGGAGCTTTCCCTCACTTCCTACACGCTGGGAGACCTTTTTCGGCAGCGCAGCGTGCGAGAGCAGGGCGAAGCGGAACTAAGAAAGCTTTTAGACGATACGAAGCACCTTCCGGTGATGGCCGTGATCGGCATGCCGGTATACTTTGGGGATAAATTGTACAACACAGCGGCGGTATTCCAGTCCGGCAAACTGCTTGGCGTGGTGCCCAAGGCCTATATCCCCAACTATCAGGAATATTACGAACAGCGTTGGTTTGCTTCCGGCATCGACCTTATGGGACAGACGATTACGCTCTCCGGGCAGGAAGCGCCCTTTGGCACGGACATCCTGTTTACCTGCGCGGAGGTGCCGGATTTTATCGTGGGCGTGGAACTGTGCGAGGATCTGTGGGTCCCCTTCCCTCCGCACGCGTTTCAGGCCATGGCGGGCTCCATGCTGTGTATCAATATTTCGGCGAGCAATGAGCTTGCGGGCAAGAGCGATTACCGGCGCGAGATGATCGTGCAGGAGTCCGGCAGGTACGTATGCGCTTATGCCTATGTGTCCGCTGGCCCGGGCGAGTCCACCACGGACGCGGTGTTTGGCGGGCATATCGTGATGGCCGAGAACGGATATCTGCTGAGGAGCTCGGAGCGCTTCTCGTTCGACGCGCATATGGAGGTCACGGAGTTCGATCTGCACCGCCTCTCGCACGATCGCATACTGCGCAACACATTCCAGTCCCAGATGCCGCCCCGCGCTTACCGCCGGGTGGCTTTCCGTGCGGAACAGACGCAGCCGTGCTTTCGTAATGTGAACCGCATGCCCTTCGTGCCGGAGGATGAGGCGGCGCGAAACGCGCGCTGCGAAGAAGTGTTCAACATTCAAGTGACGGCGCTGCAGCGCAGGCTGCGGCATACCAAAGCGCAGCACATGGTCATCGGCGTATCGGGCGGGCTGGATTCCGCGCTGGCGTTGATGGTGGCTTCCGAGGCCGCAAAGCGTAATGGGCAAAGCGGCGACGCGGTGATCGGCGTGGTGATGCCGGGCTTTGGCAGCACTGATGCCACGCAATCGCTGGCGCGGCGGCTGGTGCTCGCCACGGGAGCCGAACTGCGCGAGATCAGCATCGTCGAAGCGTCCAGAGCGCATCTTGCGGACATCGGCCACGGCGGGGAGGCGGACATCACCTACGAGAACGCCCAGGCGCGAGAGCGCACGCAAGTGCTGATGGACCTGTCCAATCAGGAAAAAGGTTTCGTGGTCGGTACCGGCGACTTGTCCGAACTTTCACTGGGTTTCTGCACCTATGCGGGAGACCAGATCTCCATGTATGGCGTCAACGCGGGTGTTGCCAAGACGCTGATCCGAGAGATTACGCTGTATGCGTCCAGAAAGGATGCGGCGTTACACGAGATTGCCAAAGAGATCGTGGCGATTCCGCCTTCGCCCGAGCTGTTGCCCCCCGGAGAGGGTGACGAGCGGCAGGATACGCAAAAGCAGATCGGTCCGTACGAGCTTAACGACTTCTTCATGTATTACATGCTGCGGTTCGAGATGGCCCCGGCGAAGATACTGATGCTCGCGGCGTATGCTTATCCCGAGTATCCGCGCGAGCAGATCAAGGAGCAGCTCAAGAAGTTTTACTGGCGGTTCTTTGGTTCACAGTTCAAGCGTTCCTGCATGCCGGACGGCCCCAAGGTGGGCAGCGTATCCCTCTCTCCCCGCGGCGACTGGCGCATGCCCTCCGACGCGGAGGCTGCGATGTGGGTAAAGGCGCTGGATGAGGAATAAAAGCTAAATAAGTATATTTGGAGGCGCTGCCTCCAAACCTTCACCCCACAAAGCTTTGCTTTGCGGGGACCTCAAACCACCGCTCAAGGGGCGATGCCCCTTGAGAATCCCATTGTACAAAACGCCCTGTTCAGGGCGTTTTGTGATTGAGAACCTTTGATAAATTTGTTTATCATAAATACATCAGGGGAATGCCTAGGCATTCCCCGCGCGTCTTTTGCTTCTTTTCTTCAAGAAAAGAAGCGGGAGTGCGAGGGCAGCGCCCTCGCAAAGAACCCTAAGGGGCAGCTACCCTACAGCCGTGCAGGTTTGCGGGTGAGCGCGAGGATGCCGCCGATTAGCAGCAGCACCATGGGCACAAAGCTGGAAACCGAGATCAGCGAAAGCCCGGCTGCCACGATCAGCATTACGCCGCCGGTTTTGTCCTCCCGCTCGAGGCGCGCTGCGCCCATGTAACCCAGCACCGCGGCAGCAGCGCTGAGCGCAAAGCATACGCCCACTACGATTACGATCACACCAGCCGCAGCACCCAATGCGCCCTGCGCAATGTACGGCGCGGCTGAATCCTGCAAAATGGCGTTCAAAATGCTGCCTGCCGTACCCGCAAACAGCAGTACGGCGATGATCGCGACGAGCAGCAGCGCGGCAACCACGGTGCAGAGTATCGCTCCGATGAGACCCAACGTGTATTCCGGTTTGTACATAAAAGCCACCTCTTGATTTAAAATAGTATGCGCGCATAAAGCAGTCGATACGCGCTTGAGACCAATAAAAAATGCCCGCGTTGCTGCGGGCATTCGTTGTGCTTTTCTCAATAGTTGTCGTAGAAATCCCCGCGGCGATAGTCATATACCGTGCCGTTTGCGTACAGGTCCATGCTGTCGAGCGCCATGCCCGTGCCGATCGCCACGCATGAGATCGCGTCTTCCGCGACATAGCACGGAATGCCGGTCTTTTCGCTGAGAAGCCTGTCCAACCCGTAAAGCAACGCGCCGCCCCCTGTCATACAGATGCCGTTCTCCGCGATGTCGGACGAAAGCTCCGGCGGAACGCGCTCCAACACGCCGTGTAGCGTCTCCATCATGGTGTTCAGGGGCTCTTCGAGCGCTTCAATGGTTTCGTTCGAGGAGAGGGTTACGACCTTGGGCAGACCGGAAATGAGGTTGCGGCCTGCGACCTCCATGTATACCTGCTCCTTGCGCGGAAACGCGGAGCCGATGTTGATCTTGATTTCCTCAGCGGTGCGTTCGCCGATGAGCATGTTGTGCTTTTTCTTCATGTAGCGCACAAGGGCTTCGTCGAACTTGTCCCCCGCCACCTTGACGGAGTCGCTGATGACGATGCCGCCCAGCGAGATGACCGCGATGTCCGTGGTACCGCCGCCGATATCGATGACCATGTTGCCAAACGGCGCGGCGATATCGATGCCCGCACCGATCGCTGCTGCCATGGGTTCTTCAATAAGCGCGGTATGGCGCGCGCCGGCTTCCTCAGTCGCCTCAATCACGGAGCGCTTTTCCACCTCGGTAACGCCCGATGGCACGCAGACGATGACGCGCGGCTTGAAGAACAGCCTGCGGCCGATCACCTTGCGCAAGAAGTAGCGCAGCATGCGTTCTGTGTCATGAAAGTTGGAAATGACGCCGTTGCGGAGCGGTCTCACCGCGACGATGTTGCCCGGTGTACGACCAAGCATGACGCGCGCTTCTTCTCCGATGGCGATAATCTCGCCTGTATTCCGGTTTACCGCGACCACTGATGGTTCGCGCAGTACGATCCCTTTGCCCTTGACGTATACGAGTACGCTTGCGGTACCTAAATCTATACCAACATCGTTAAATTCCAGCAATGCCATCTGTTTAGAAGCTCCCCCCGCGATTTTCTACCACCCACCACTGCATATCCGCAGATAGATTATACTATAATACAAACAACGTCATTTTTCAACCGGGTTTATCGTGACAATTTTGCAATAAAGCCGTATTTTCGTCCTTTTTGCTTAAAAACACGTCTGTCAGGCGTATCAGATCATTCAAGGTTTCAAGCCGCACAGCCGCTTCACGCAGCTTTCCCGCACCTGCGAATCCTTTGAAATACCATGCCGCGTGTTTGCGCATCTGCCGCATGGCGATATATTCGCCCTTGGCCGATACCGCAATGCGAGCCTGACGCAACAGCGTCTCCATGCGTTCCTGCGGCGCGGCGGGCGGCAGCGTCTGCCCCGTGCGCATAAGGTGCAGGATCTCGCGGAAGAGAAACGGATTGCCCAGCGCGCCGCGCGCTGCCATTACGACGTCGCAGCCGGTGCGGCCCAGCATGTCCAGCGCGTCCTGCGCGCAGAAGATATCGCCGTTGCCTGTGACCGGAACGGACACCGCCCGCTTTACCTGCGCGATGATATCCCAGTCCGCCTTGCCGCTGTAAAACTGCTGCCGTGTGCGTCCGTGGATCGTGAGTGCTGCAGCACCCGCATCCTGAGCCATCTTCGCGAACTCCACTGCGTTCACAGAAAGCTCATCCCAGCCCTTGCGGAACTTGACGGTGACCGGCAGCGGGCTGACTTTTACTGCGGCGCGGATGATGCGCTTGGCCAGCGGCAGGTCCTTCATCAGCGCGCAGCCCTGCAGGCCGCCCGTAATCTTGGGTGCGGGACAGCCCATGTTGAGGTCGATTACACTGAGGCGCGTGGAAAATGCTTCGCAAAGCTGCTGAATGGAAAAGACGACGGCGTCCGGATCGGATGCGAAAAGCTGAACGCCGAAGACATCCTCGTTTTCCGCCGGACTTAAAAGCGCGGCGGTACGCTCGGAGCCGTATTCGAGGCCCTTAGCGCTCACCATTTCGGTAAAGGTGAACCCCGCACCCTGTTCAATGGCGATCTGACGGAAGGCGGCATCGGTAATGCCGGCCATGGGCGCGAGCCAGACGTTGCTGCGGGTGGGAATCACTCCTCGATGACCTCGCTTACCGCCGAGTCGTCCTCCGAAACCTCGGGCGTGGACGTAGGCGAAGGAGCGGGGGAGGGCGTAGGCGTCACGGACGGCGAGGGCGATGGCAGCACCTCGAGCTGGTCCATCTGTACAACGCGCCAGCTGTCCTCATAGCGCACCAGCGTGACTTCGTACACCGCGTTTACCCATGCGGGCGGCGTCTCGCTTAAGGTCGTATCGGTAGTGGCGTAAAGGTCGGCGCGGATGCCCGTAACCTCCTCGGTTACGCGCAGCTTAACCGTCCTGTTCCACGGAAAAATCAGCGTAAACCCCACGTCGGCGCTGTAATTATAGCTGGATACATCGTATGGGTCATAGGCATTGGTGGAAAGCAGTGCGTCACTTTCCAAAAAGCCCTTAGAGAATACCTTGGACAAGGTAGAAGTATCGGAATCGGTCAGTATTGCGTCGGCGCGCGCGTGCAAGCCGTCCTTGACGAGCGTCTGCACGGTCATGTAGTCCATGGCGATAAAAAAGGACAGTACGACAAGGCCAACGATTGCCGCGCCGACCAGCAGCCGCGAGAGCAGATACCATAGAAAACGAAATGTCAGCAGTGCGCCATTAGACATACCGTGCCTCCGATCATGCATCATCATACCACAACGCGGCGCAACGGGCAACCGCGCGAATTTGTATAAAAAAGCAGGGCATATTATGCCCTGCCGTTGCTGTTTCTATTACTCCCTCGGCTTCATCGTGGGGAAAAGGATCACGTCCCGGATCGAGTAACTGTCGGTCAGCAGCATCACCATCCGGTCGATGCCGATGCCCATGCCGCCCGTGGGAGGCATGCCGTACTCGAGCGCCGTCAGAAAGTCTTCGTCCATCACATGCGCTTCCTCATCGCCCTGCGCGCGTGCCTTGGCCTGCTGCACAAAGCGGTCACGCTGGTCGTCCGGGTCGTTGAGCTCGGAGAAGGCGTTGGCCATCTCGCGGCCCGTGATGAACGCCTCGAAGCGCTCGGTAAGCCACGGAGCGTTGGGGTCCTTCTTGGCCAGCGGCGAAACCTCCACTGGATAGCCGGTGATGAACGTGGGCTGAGTAAGCTTGTCCTCTACAAACGCATCGAAAGCCGCATATAAAAGCTCACCGCGCGTCATGGGCTTTTCGAACTCGAGCCCAAGGCCTTTGGCGATTTCCCTTGCCTGCTCGTCGGTGCAGCCGGAGAAATCCGCGCCGGTGTATTCCTTCACCGCGTCCACCATCGTAAGCCTGCGCCACGGCGGGGTTACATCCACTTCAACACCCTGATACGTAACCTTGCCTGTGCCATAAAGGTCCATCGCGCAGGCATAGAACAGATTTTCACACAGATTCATCATGTCATCCACATTGGCGTACGCCTGATACAGCTCCACCGTGGTGAACTCCGGGTTGTGCTTGATATCCATGCCTTCGTTGCGGAAGATGCGTCCGACCTCGTATACCCTCTCGAAACCGCCCACGATGAGCCGCTTTAAGTGCAGCTCGGTCGCGATGCGCAGGTACATGTCGATGTCGAGCGTGTTGTGGTGCGTAATGAACGGCCGCGCGGCAGCGCCGCCCGCTTCGCTCATCAGCACGGGTGTTTCCACTTCCATATAGCCGATCTCGTCCAAGTACTGCCGGATGCGCCGCACGATGCGCGAGCGTGCGATAAACGTCGCCTTTACCTCGGGGTTGACGATCAGGTCCACATAGCGCTGGCGGTAGCGCAGATCCGGGTCCTTGAGGCCATGGAACTTCTCGGGCAGCGGCAGCAGCGACTTGGAGAGCAGCGTAATTGCCGTTGTTTTGACAGAAACTTCACCTGCATTGGTCTTGAAAACCTCGCCCTCTGCGCCGATGATGTCTCCGATGTCCATCTTTTTAAACTGTACATAGGGCTCCTCACCCATCATGTCCAGCCGAACGTAAAGCTGCAGCTGGCCTGCCACATCCTGAATGTGCGCAAAACAGGCCTTGCCCATGATGCGCTTGGAAAGTATACGTCCCGCAACGCGCACCGTCTTGCCTTCCAGCGTTTCAAAATCCGCCACGACCTGCGCGGAAGAATGCGTTTTGTCATAACGCGTCAGTAAAAAAGGATCGCTGCCGGTTTCGCGCAGCGATTCGAGCTTCTCGCGCCTGACGCGCAGGATCTCGCTTAGATCCTCGAATGTCTGTGTCTTGTCCTCCATGATTACCTCTTACTTCTTGATGCTGACCACTTTAAGCTGAATTTCACCCGCAGGGGTTTTGACGACCGCAATTTCGCCCACCTTTTTGCCGATGAGCGCGCTGCCCACCGGGGACTCGTTGGAGATGCGGTTACGGTCCGCGTCCGCTTCAACGGAACCCACGATCTGATACTGTTCCTCTTCGTTGAACTCCAGATCGAGAATACGTACCGTGGTTCCGATGTTGACTGTACTGGGATCGACCGAAGTGTCCTCCAGCACAACCGCGTTGCGCAGCATCTTCTCAAGCTGGGCGATTTCGGCTTCCACGCGGGCCTGCTCGTTTTTCGCTTCGTCGTACTCGGCGTTTTCCGAGAGGTCGCCAAAAGCGCGCGCCTCCTTGATTTGTTCGGAAATTTCCGCCCGTTTTACAGTCTTTAAATAGTCAAGTTTTTCCTGTTTTTCCTTTAAGCCATCCTCTGTGAGTATGACCGCTTCGTTCGCCATTATGCTCCCTCCGAGTTCCCTTAGTTGTTTGATAATATGTTCAATTCAAACGGTATTATACCGGAAAATGTGGTCACCAGACTAAGGGCCAGAACCCAAATTTTAATATCGTGATTATAGGACAACCCCCCATTATTGTCAAGAATAAAGCCTTTTGCAAAGCGGTGGTTTTGTTATATAATATAAAAATGAAAGGAAAAGTCATTCTTGCGGTTAAAAAATTCAGCGTGATAAATCGGCAAAGTGACCTTGCCCCTATTGTAATTGAAACAGGCTCGGAATATAATAATTCAAATACTGCTTGTTATTTTTTTATCAAACAACACCCAATTGCGGCTATGCTGCCGCTTATGACTTTGTAACTCATATCTTTCAAAGGGAGGAAAACCATGAGAGTATACAATTTTTCAGCAGGCCCCGCGTGCCTGCCCGAGGCAGTACTGAAGAAGGCCCAGGAAGAGATTCTCGAATACGGTTCAAGCGGCATGTCCGTGATGGAGATGAGCCATCGGTCCGCGGACTATGAGGCGATCATCGCCGCGGTGGAAGCCGATCTGCGTACGCTGATGAACATCCCGGAGAATTACAAGGTGCTGTTTCTGCAAGGCGGCGCGTCGCTTCAGTTCACCATGGTCCCTATGAACCTGATGAACCAGTATAAGCGCGCAATCTATCTCAAAACCGGCTCGTTTGCCAAAAACGCAATCAAGGAAGCCAAGAAGTTCGGCGAGATAGTTGTGCCCGCGTCCTCCGAGGACCGTACGTTTGCGTACATTCCGGAGATGACCACGGAGATGTTCGACGTTGCGGCGGACTATGTGCATATCACACAGAACAACACGATCTACGGCACGCGCTTTGCAGCGCTTCCCCCGGTGGGCGAGTTACCGCTGGTGGCCGACCTTTCATCCATGATCCTCTCGGAGGAGATCGACGTCACCAAGTACGGCATCATCTACGCGGGCGCGCAGAAGAACATCGGCCCGGCGGGCGTGACGATCGTTATCATCCGCGACGATCTGGTAGAGCGCAGCGCGGAAAGCCTGCCTTCCATGCTTTCCTACAAGGTGATGGCCGAGGCTGGCTCCATGTTCAACACGCCCCCCACCTATGGTATTTATCTCGCCGGATTGGTATTCAAGCACCTGCTGGAAACTGGCGGCGTGCCTGCGATGCAGAAGCACAACGAATACAAAGCCGGATTGCTGTATGATTACCTCGACAAATCCAGCCTGTTTAAGCCCACTGCAGATAAGGCGTACCGCTCGCTGATGAACGTCACGTTCGTGACGGGCAACGAGGAGCTGGACAAAAAGTTCGTGTCCGAAGCCAAAAAGCGCGGCATCGTCAATATCAAGGGACACCGCAGTGTGGGCGGCATGCGGGCGAGCATCTATAACGCCATGCCGGTTGAAGGAATTGAAGCGCTCATCGCCCTGATGAAGGACTTTGAGAGCAACGCGTAACGCGAGGGAGTACAACGATGTTCAGAATCAAGAAACTCAATTCGATTTCCGACGCCGTCTGCGACTACCTCGCGGAGGGCAGCTACGATATTCAAGAGGACTTTGAAGCCTACGATGCGATTCTCGTGCGCAGCGCCAAGTGCCATGGCATGTGCTTCCCGGAGGAGACGGTGGCCATCGCGCGCGCAGGCGCAGGCGTCAACAACATCCCCATCGACGATTGCACACAAAAGGGCATCGTGGTGTTCAACACGCCCGGCGCGAACGCTAACGGCGTCAAAGAACTGGTGCTGGCCGGAATGCTGGTGGCCAGCCGTAACCTCGTCGAGGCGGTGGCCTGGGCCAAGACCCTTAAAGGCAAGGGCGACGAGGTGCTGCCGCTCGTGGAAAAGGGCAAGAACCAGTTCGTCGGCCCGGAGCTTTATGGCAAGACGCTGGGCGTAATCGGCCTTGGTGCCATCGGCGTGATGGTCGCCAACGCAGCGCATTCATTGGGCATGGAAGTCATCGGCTACGACCCGTACATATCGGTGGAGTCCGCATGGGGCTTATCGCGCGGGGTGGGCCACGCCTACAAGCTGGACGCACTACTGGCTAAGGCCGACTACATTACGATCCACATCCCGCTGATGGATGAAACCAAGGGTTTCCTCGGCGCGAAGGAGATCGGCCAGATGAAGGACGGCGTGATCATTTTGAATTTCGCGCGCAATGGCCTTATCGAATACGACCCGTTGTACGAGGCTTTAAACGCGGGCCGCGTCAGCCGCTATGTGACGGACTTCCCCAATGATACAATGCTGGAGATGGACAACGTGATCTGCATCCCCCACCTTGGAGCTTCCACGCCCGAGTCGGAGGAGAACTGCGCGCGCATGGCTGCGGCACAGCTGCGGGATTACTTAGAGACGGGCGATATCGTCAACTCGGTGAACCTGCCGACCGCGCAGCTCGCATTCACGGGCAAGTACCGCATCGCGGTGATCCACAAAAACGTATCCGGTATGGTGGGTCACATCACCGCGCTGCTGGCTGAGTCCGGCGCGAACATCGCGGACATGATGAACAAGTCCCGCGGAGACATCGCCTACACGATCATCAACCTCGACGACAAGGTGCCCGCCGAAACAGTGAACGCCATCCGTGCGACTGCCGGCGTGGTGAGGGTAAGGACATTCGAAAAGTAATGAGACAAGAAAAGGCCGCGGCTCATGTGCTGCGGCTTTTTGCGTTGCGAGAGACCGCGTTATACTTGGATTAACTACGGGATGGAGGCGTATCTGTGTGTTCTCCATCCGTAATCTCCGGATCTTCCTGCCATTCGTCGAAATATTGCGGCGCATCTTCTTCATAGAAGTAGCCCCATAGGCAGGCGTCCTGTGTTGGGTAGGAGTAGTACCCAACGAACACCGCTTCGTCCGTGCCCCAGAACAGCAGGCGGTAGCTTCTGCCCGTCGCCATCAGCACATCCACGTTCGTTTCGACGGTGCCCCTCTTGTCGCCAGCAATGCCCACGAGCTGCGTGGCGTTGATCATGGCGTTATCCACGGTGCGTCCGTTTGCGAAACGATCACCAATGATTTCGAGCCCTGCACGGATGAACAGGTTGTCGGGGCTGTTGTACATGTCCAGCGGTCCGGTGATAGTATCATCGCCCATGGAAAGGTATTCGTCTACCGTGATAATACTGCCGGTGTAGTTAATTGTGCGCTCGCACATCAGCACTTCACCGGAGATCGCGTCGAGGTTACACGAGTACGTACCATCGCTCAAATACCAGCCTGCGCGTTGGTTGTCGCCCAGGTTACCGCTTTCATTGAAGGTAATGCCCAGCCATGCCTCTTTTACGGTGCTGTCGAACGCCCCGCTTACGGCATTGCGGAAAATATCGGCAGCCTCCTCCTCGGTGATGTATTGTGCGCCCGGCGTTGAGGACTCCGCTTCCGTGACCGCCGGCATGGTGACGATGGCTCCGGATTGCTCCGCCACCACGTTGCCTTCCTCCGCGTCAAACGCAACGTGGATAGATATGGCCAGTGTAACCATACATACTAAAATGATGGCGGCGGCGTACAGCAGCACCTTACTATGCTTAAACTTTTTCATGGTCGGTCTCCTTTCATTTTTTATTAGCATAGACCGATCCGATTTCCGGGCTATCACTGTGATGTTTCAGACCCGTAAAAAATGACGCGCACCGATGTTCCGTTACCCGGTAATGAAGAAAAGGTCAGCTGCGCGTGGTGTGCACGGGCGATCTGGTGGCACAGCGGTATGCCGAGACCATTGCCATTTTGCTGTGACCCGGCAGGCTTGTAACTGGGCTTGCTTAACTGCGCGGCCATCTGCGCGCTCATGCCGCTGCCGCTGTCGCGCACCTCCAAAATGTTGTCACGAAAGGAAAGTGTCACGGGTGTACTCTCCGGGCTGGCTTTGACAGCGTTGGAAACGAGGTTGGAGACGAGGCTTTGCAGCAGCGCCGCGTCCCCGTATACGAAACGCTGTGAGGTTTCATATTCGACACATCGGTACGCTGCCTGCACACGTTCAAAAAGCGCTTCTATATCCACTTTCTCCATTGCGATTTCGCCTTCACGGATATTGGCAAGTACCAGAAGTCTATCGCATATGTCGGAGAGGCGGCGGCTTTCGCCAATGATATAATCCGTCGCGGAATAATGTTCCTCCTCCGTGATTGCCGCAGTTTGCAGGTATTCGGCATAGCCTCGGATGGATGTCAGAGGGCTGCGCAGCTCATGCGCGAGGTTGTCGATGGGACGATATAGGTGGCGCAGCGTGAGATACAGCAGTGCGGCAAACGCGGCCGACACGGCGGCAGCGAGGCATATGAGCAGCGTGGCCTGCTTTTGTTGCGAAACATAAAGCGCGGATATATCCTTCAAATAGACAAACGGATAGTCAGCGGAGATCCCTGTAAGCGTATCGGTTACGGTCAGGTAGTGTGCGCCGTCCGCGGCAAGCGTGGTGCAGGCGGCGGCCTGTGTTTCCCCCGGTATATCCACATTCACCGGGAGGTTGCCAAACAACACCTCGTCGTTTTGCGTTATCTGAAGGTAAATGCCCTTGCGCCCATAAGCGGGTGCATAAGAGGCCACGAGCGCGGGAACGGCTTTTGGCGATGGGTTGGCACGGCCCTCGATATCACCGATGCCCTCCTGCAGCGCACGGGCAAGCAGCGCTTCCTCCCGCAGCGTTGTTTCACGCTCCGAGTTCAGCGCGGAATGATAGGATGTGGATACGACGACAAACACCGAGGCAAAGAACAGCACGGCGAACAGCGCCACGGTAATCAGAAAGTTTTTTTCCCAAACGCGCATGGTTACACCTCCAGACGATAACCCACCTTGTAAACTGTTTTGATGCGGTCTTCCCAACCCAGCTTGCTGCGCAGACGCTGTACGTGCACATCCACCGTGCGCGTATCGCCTAAATAATCGAAGCCCCACGCGAGCTCCAGCAGCTTCTCGCGGGACAAAGCCAGGTTCTTGTTGACGATGAAGGTCTCCAGCAGCGAGAATTCTTGTGGGGTAAGCTCCACCTCCGTCCCGTTTATGCGAACCTTGCGGCCAGCGATGTCCACGTCTGCGCTGCCCAAACTAAAGCGCGTTTCGGCTTTTTTGGTACGGCGGAGCACCGCAGCCACTCGCGCCAGCAGCTCCAGCGTTTCGAAGGGCTTGACGATATAATCGTCCGCGCCCTGGCTGAGCCCCTGCACCCGATCGCTCAAATCTCCGCGGGCGGTAAGGATGATGGCGGGAGTAGAAAGCTGCCGCAGCACCTCCATACCGCTCATACCGGGCAGCATCAGGTCCAGCAGCATGAGGTCAAAAGGATTCACCTCCGCAAGGCGAAGGGCTTCTTCGCCGCTGAAAGCCTGCGTGCAGGAATGCCCCACGAGGGTTAAGTTGCGCCGCAGCAGTTCGCTGATAGGATGCTCGTCCTCGACAATGAGTATCTTTGCCATAAAACACCTCGTCCCATATTATAATACAGATGTTAGCAAGATGTAAAAATCAAGGAGAAAAAAGGTGCTTTGTTTTTGCGTTGGCGGGCATAATCGTATATAATGGAGCAATCAAATTGAGGAGGACGATATGGTCATAATCGAAATGGAAAACGGCAAAAAGATTGAAATACAGCTGGATGAGAAAGCTGCGCCCAACACGGCGGCCAACTTCAAAAGCCTCGTGGCCTCGGGCTTTTATAACGGGCTGGGTTTTCACCGCGTGATACCGGGCTTTATGATACAGGGTGGATGTCCGCAGGGCACTGGCACGGGCGGCCCCGGCTATTCCATCAAGGGCGAGTTTTCGACCAATGGTGTGGATAACCCCATCAAGCACGTGCGCGGCGTCATCTCCATGGCGCGTTCGCAGAACAAGGACTCGGCAGGCAGCCAGTTCTTCCTCATGCACGCCAACGCGCCGTACCTCGACGGCCAGTACGCGGCGTTCGGCAAGGTCGTGTCCGGCATGGACGCGGTGGACGAGATCGCATCCACAGAGACGGACCATTCCGACAAGCCGAAAAAGCCGCAGGTGATGAAAAGCGTAACGCTCACCGCGGACGAAGTGGTCACCGAGCCGGAGAAGGTGGGCGGCAAGTCCGCGCAGAGCTTCCGCGACGACTATTGAGCTGATGCGGCTTTCGCCGCATCACATTACCGCCAGCCCCTGAGTGCCAAGCGAGGGCAGCCCGGTGTCCGTCAGTACCTGAAGCAGCATGAGCCTTCCGTTGGTATCGATGCTGAACGCTGAAACAGACCCTTGATTTCCGTTAAGCGCGTAGAAATTGCGGCCGTCCGGGCTCACACCGCAGTCTATAGGCGCCCCAGTTGCCATCCGCCCGGTTGCCGGCGTGTTGCCAACCATGCGCAGCGCACCGCCCATCATAATGTTGTATGTCGACACGGTGCCGCTTGCGGCATTTGTCGTATATGCATGGCGGCCGCCGGGCGATGCCGCAACCCAGCAGGTCGCCATCTGGCGGTTTAAAGCGGTGCTTATGGCTTGCAGCGTACCATTTTGTGCGAGCCGATAGGACGTGAGCGCGTTTGTGCCCGCCTCCGCAGTGAGCAGCAGCCCGGACGGGAGGAAGACGGATCCGAAAGGCCCCTGCCCGTTCGATGCGCTGATTACCGGGCCGGACAGCATGCCGTCCATCCCCACGCCAAAGACGCTCAAGCGGTTTGTCGTAAGCTCGGATACCACCAGATACCTGCCGTCAGGGCTGAACACGATACCGGCGGGATGTGCGCCGGGCATGCTGAGCGCCCGTTCCGAACCGCGTATTACGGTAAGGCTGCCGTTACTCCCAACAGTAAAACCCATTACGCCTGAAGCATAATTGTCGATGCGGTTGCCCGCGTATGCCGCATAAAGCAGGCTGCCCGTAGTGCTTAAGCAGACGGGCTGTTCCCCTGCGGAAGCCGTACCCACAAGCGCAAGCGATCCGTCCGCCGATATGCGCAGTGACGATATGCTGTTACTGCCCGCGTTGACAGCGAACAGAAAACGCCCGTCGGGCGAGAGCGCGAGCGACCCCTGGGACATGAGCGGATCCACGCCATTGCCCGGCGACGTGGAGACTCCGCGCTGCCCGCTGCCCGCACCGCCTGTGCCGTAAAGGCCCATCGGCTTAAGACTCCCGTCCTCCATCCTTTTAAATGCGGCGACCTCGTTGTTTTCCCCCGTGTTTGTCATTATATAAACCATATCAGGCATATGTTTACCTCCATCCGTTCCCGAATATATTCGTGCTACAGTTTATGCGGACATGGGAGGAAGGCGTTCCGCCTGTGGCGGGGCGCTGTTTAGTTGGCAAGATACCATTTGTGGCACGGGGATCGTTATGGTATAAATGAAGAAAGAAAGAAGGATGCCATGCGATTCGTTGCCATTGACTTTGAAACGGCGAACAGCTTTGTGGGGAGCATATGCGCGGTGGGCCTTGCGGTCATCGATGGGGATGCCATTGAGGAAAGCCGGTTCTGGCTGGTGAAGCCGCACAAAAGCTGCCGCTATTTCGACCCCTTCAACATATCCATCCACGGCATACGGGAAAGCGACGTGGCCGATGCGATGGAATTCGACGCCGTATACCTTAAGGAAATACTGCCACGCATTACCGGAAATGTCGTGATAGCGCACAACGCTGCGTTTGACATGTCGGCAATGCGGCACGCGCTGGACCTATACCGGATCGAATACCCGGATATCCGTTACCTGTGCACCTATAAGGCCTCGGTGCGGACGTGGGAAGACCTCGCCAACCACAAGCTGGACACGGTTTCACGGTTTCTGAAGTTCGATTTTAAGCATCACGACGCGCTGGAGGATGCGCTGGCCTGCGCCAACATCCTGCAGGAGGTTTTCCGGAAAAACAAGACGGATGATCTGAATGAACTGCTGCCCATCATTGGCATGCGGGCGGGCAGACTGCTGGCAGGCGGGTATGAGCCGTGCAGCATCAGCAAAACGTGTTTAAAGGCAAGCAGAAACAGCAGGACATAAAAGCCTCCCTTGTTAAAGGGAGGGGGACCGCCTTAGGCGGTGGAGGGATTCGCTAAAGCAGGATTAATTATGAATAGTCTGAAAAGTAAATCCCCCAGTCAGTCCTGCGGACTGACAGCCCCCGTTCGGGGTCCCCGAAAAGACGAAGGCTTTGTGGGGGAGCAGACAAGGGGGCCTTATGTATGATCAGTTTAGGGTTGCCTAAGAGTGTTCAGATGAAAAATAATCTTTTACCCAAAAAACGCCCGGTAAGGGCGTTTTTACGATAGGATTCTTAAGGGGCAATGCCCCGTAAGCGGTGGTTTGGAGGCAGAGCCTCCAAAAAAAGCCTTACATACAGGACTGCTCAGTCTGCCAAACTCTTTGCAAAATCGCTAGCGTAGAACGCTGTCAGAAACGAAGCTTCATAGTCCGTGTTGAAAACGACGGGCGCATACACCTTCATGCCGCCCTCGTCAGGCAGAATAAAGACTGAGCCGATGGTCCTAGCGTCCTGCATGAGCGAAAAGCTGACACCAGTATAGCTTTCGCCGGAGATGCAGTGCGCATATATGTCCTCCGCCTGATTGAAGAACTGAACGCAGGCGGTGTCCGTATCGGCTTCGTCCACGCGGATACCGATGACAAGCTGGCCGTCCTCCTCCATCACGTCCGCGTCGGCATAGGCCGCAACCCGGCTCTCAATGGAAACAGGCGTGGGTGTGGGCTGTGCGGTGGCCGATGGCTGCTCGCCGGAGACGCTGCAGCCGCTAAAAAGCAATGCCGCGCAAAGCAGCACGGCGATAAAATATACCCTTTTCATACGTTGAACTTGAATAACGTGACGTCGCCGTCCTGCATCACGTATTCCTTACCCTCCTGACGCACGAGGCCTTTGGCTTTGGCAGCCGCCATGCTGCCGCAGCTTTTCAGGTCGTCGAAGGCCACGATCTCGGCGCGAATGAAGCCGCGCTCAAAGTCCGTGTGGATCTTTCCCGCCGCGCCGGGCGCTTTGGTGCCGCGCGTGATCGTCCAGGCGCGCACCTCCTTCTCCCCCGCGGTCAAAAAGCTGATGAGCCCGAGCAGTGTATAACTCTTCTGCGCAAGCTGCCCCAGCGCGCTCTGTTCGATGCCCATCTCGCGCAAAAACTCATCGCGCTCGTCTGCGGGCAGCGCGGAGAGTTCTTCCTCTATTTTGGCGCTCAGCACCATGATGCCCGCACCCTGCGAAGCAGCCACCTTCTGCAGCGCCGCGGCCTGCGGAATATCGGCGATGTCCTTTGCGGCATCCTCCTCAGCGACGTTGGCAGCGTACAGCACCGGCTTGTCGGTCAAAAGGAACAGGTCGGACACGATCTCGCGCTCCGCCTCGTCTAAATCCATCGCGCCTGCGAACACGCCTTTTTCCAGGGCTTCCTTCACCTTGGCGAGCACGTCGCATTCGATCTTATATTTTTTGTCGCCCGATTTGATCATCTTCTCGGAGCGGGAATAGCGCTTATCTACGGTCTCGATGTCCGCGAATATCAGCTCGTAGTTAATGGTCTCCGCGTCGCGCAGGCTGTTGATACTGCCGTCCACGTGTGTTACGTTGCCGTCCTCGAAGCAGCGCACCACGTGCAGAATCGCGTCCACCTCGCGGATGTGCGACAGGAACTTGTTGCCGAGACCCTCGCCGCGGCTTGCGCCCTTCACGAGTCCCGCGATATCCACAAACTCCACGACAGCGGGTGTAAATTTGGCCGGGTGGTACAGATCGGCAAGCCAGTCCATGCGCGAATCCGGCACGGACACCACGCCCACATTGGGATCGATGGTGCAAAAAGGATAGTTTTCACTTGGGGCGCCTGCGCCCGTCAGCGCGTTGAACAGTGATGATTTGCCCACATTGGGCAGGCCTACGATACCTAACTTCATGTTTTCCTCGCATGTATAATTGTCATGCTATTATAGCGCCGAATGCGGTTTAAATCAACCGGCGGCAGCATACCTCAATTACAGGGGGAATCTGCGTTGGGGACAGAGATAAAAACCATTTGAGTAAAATCAATATTTTCCATACATGGCTGCTCCGTTATGGTATAATAGCCGTGCTTTGGTCACGGGCCGTCCAATATACTTTTGCCGTGAACAGCAAATATGCCCGGAGAAGCTGCCGAATGAAGACAAAGCTTTGGAACAAAAACTTTACGCTCGCTTATGTGGGCATGATCATTTCGGCGATCGGTGGCGTGGGGCTGAATCTTGCCATCAGTGTGGTTGTGTTTCAGGAAACGAAATCGACCATTCTCTCCGCGGTATTCACGCTGCTTTCCATGATTCCGCAGTTCGTGCTGCCGCTGGTGATGGGGCCAATTATCGATCGGAAGAACCCGCTTAAGGTGTTGGTGACCAATGAAATCATCTTAGCCTTTATCTTTTTTGCAGCGGCCTTCGCCTCCTGGAAAGTTGGCTTCAATTACGGCATGTATGCGGCATTTTCCGTTCTCATCAGCGGCTTCGAGGTAGTTTCAATGCTTGCCGGGTCCAGCGTTATCCCGCAAATCATGTCCAAAGAGCATTATGTAAAGGGCAACGCCGCGATCAACGTCATCTACCCGCTTTGCAGCGTGCTCATCACGCCTGTGGCGATGCTGCTCTTCAACCGATTCGGGTTCCCGCTGATTCTCGCGGCATACGGTGTAACCAGCCTCATTGACGCTTCGCTGGAGAGCAGGATCAAGGCCAAGTTCGAGTACATTGAAAAGAAAAGCGAGGGACTGGCGGATTACGTTAAAGACTTAAAGGAAGGCTTCCGGTACTTTAAGAACGACCGGGCTGTGTTCGCGGTTTTCTTATGCTTTACGCTAGTGATGTTTGCGGACTCGTCCAGCAGCGTGCTGCTCTATCCGTTCTTTGAACGCAGCGCAACTTTGTCCGACCAGCAGTACGCGCTATTGAATTCCATCCGCAGTGCCGGATATCTGCTCGGCGGATTCCTGCACTATTTCATCAAAATACCGGATAGCAAGCGCTACCGAATCGCCGTCGCCGTCTACTTTGTCTTTGTGCTGCTCGATTCCACGGTGTTCTTCATGCCGTACTGGATGATGTGCGCGAGCCGGTTTTTGCTGGGCGTGCTGGGTATGAACAGCGCCAACATCCGCGTCAGTGCGATTCAGGCGCATGTCCCCAATACCTACCGAGCCAAGCTCAACGCATTCTTCTCCATACTGGTTACGGCCGCCTCGATGATCGGTACGCCTATCGTGGGTGCGCTGGGAGAATTCCTGCCGTACGGCATTATTCAGGTGGGGTTCCAGATGGCGTATTTGGTTGGCATCCTCGTCTTTATTCTGCCGCCCAAAAACAATGTGCGGGAGCTCTACAACTATAGCACACAGTGCGAGCCGCCGGCTTTGCCCGCCGTAGATATGCAGGAAGGCGATGGGCAGCATACCGAAAGTATGCAAGCCGCCTGCGATACGCAGGACACATAAAGGATGGGTGAAAAGGCGGTTAGCGTAATTGCAATCGTGGAGCCCGTTATTCAAGTTGCAAAACTTCCTTCCCCGGAATGGTGCTTATTCCCGGCAGCGTACCGTCTGCTTCGAGCGCCTTCATCGCCTTTTTGAATTGCATTGCAAAGAGAATTGCCGTAAACGTCACCGCGAGGATATCGGCGACGGGCTCGGACGCATAGATGGCGGTCGTCGGGTCAGTGCTGAACAATCTCGGCATGATATAGATAAGCGGGATAAGCAGCACAAATTTGCGGATTACGGCGACGAATATGGACGCCTTGGCGTTGCCGATAGCGATGAATATCATCTGGCAGGCCATCTGGATGCCAAAGATAAGCAGTACTGCGAAATAGACGCGCATCGCGGCGGATGAGAATGCCGCGAGTGTCGCGTCGGTCGTGAATATGCCTACGAATACCCGAGGCAACAGCATGATGAGCGCCCACAGCGCGGCGGAATAGATAAGGCTGACGCGAAGCAGCAGCCGGAAGGTCTGCTTCACTCGCGGGGCATTTTTCGCACCGAAGTTATAGCTCGCGATGGGCTGTGCACCCTGGCCCAACCCCTGCAGCGGCAGCATGGCAAACTGCATCACGCTCGTCAGTATGGTCATTGCCCCCACCGCGATATCGCCGCCGTAGTGCAGCAGCGACGAGTTGTAGCACACCGCGATGACGCTTTCGCTCGCAATCATGATGAAAGGCGCGAGCCCCAGCGCAAGGCAGGGCAGCAGGATCTTCGGAGCGAGGCGGATGGTGGAGGTCTTCAGCTTCAGCAGCGTTTTGCGCCCAAAAAGGAAGGACAAAACCCACACGCAGGAAACCGCCTGCGAGATGATGGTGGCGAGCGCCGCGCCGCGGACGCCCATATTGAACACGTAGATGAATATGGGATCGAGCGCGATATTGCACAGCGCCCCGATCAGCACCGTGCGCATACTGATCTTTGCAAAGCCCTGCGCGGTGATAAAGGCGTTCATTCCAAGCGTGAGCTGCACGAACAGGGTGCCGACGGCGTAGATATTCATGTAGTCCGTGGAAAATCCGATGGTATTTTCGCTCGCGCCGAAAGCCAGCAGGAAATCCCGGTTCCATATGAGCAGGGCCGCTGTCAGCAGGGCAGAAATGATGAGCTGGAACAAAAAGCAATTGCCCAGCGTTTTTTCCGCGGAGGCGTTATCGCCCCGGCCCATAAAAATGGATGCACGCGGGGCCCCGCCAGAAGCAACGAGCGCTGCAAACGCCGTTACGATCATGATGACGGGCAGGCAGACGCCTACGCCGGTAAGCGCCAGCGCGCCGTCCTGCGGCATGTGGCCGATATAGATGCGGTCTACAATGTTGTAGAGCATGTTGATCAGCTGTGCAACCACTGTGGGGATTGCCAGTCTGCGTAACAGCTTGCCTATGGGCTCTGTGCCAAGAAAATCGTTGCTTTGCAATTCCATGAATGCTTACCCCTTATTGATTCCTTCCAGTGCGTTTTGCGCGATGCGCGCGTTCATTGCCTCATACAGCGCCAGCTCTTCTGGCTCAAAGCCGCTGAAAAGCTGTGCGGTAAACGCTTGCTGCATTGCGGCGATATCCGGCGTTATCTTCTTTGCCTCCGCTGTCAGCTTTAAATGGATGAGCCTCCGGTCGTTTTTATCCTGTATACGCAGCAGCAGCCCGCTTTGTATCAGCGTCTCCACCGCCTTGGATACGTTGGCTTTGGGAAGCATACGCAGTTCCACGATGTCCTTCGCAGTGTCTCTGTCCGGGTTGTTGTTAAGAAACATCAGGACACTTAGTCCCATCTGCGAAAGGCTTAATTTTTTGCAAACGCTATCGCTGTACATCTCAAAAAGACGCTTTACAGCATGGACCTGTTGCAACAATTCTCCTGCTGCGATCATGGTTTCCTCCAAAAAAAGTTTATGCATAAACAGTTTACTTATAAACTAATTATATACTCCGGCAGGATGGTGTCAATATGTTTTCGATTTGCCAGTCTGAAATTCGCGGTTGTGCGCAGAAGTCAACGGGTGTAAAATATCATAATAATTATGTGCAGAAAAGCCAACGGCGGCTTGATATACAGTTTGGAGGGGTTTAGCGGTGACAAGGACGATCGAGGAGATCAATGAGAAACTAAAAAGCGGAAAAGCAGTGGTGTTTACTGCCGAAGAGGCTGTAAAGATGGCCGCGGAGCAGGGCGTAAAGAAATGCGCTGAGAAGATCGACGTCGTAACAGCGGCGACGTTCGGCGCGATGTGCTCGTCCGGGGCGGTACTCAACTTCGGCCATTCGGAGCCGCCCATCCGCATGAGCGAAATCACGCTGAACGGCGTGGAAGCATACGGCGGCCTCGCCGCGGTGGATACCTACATCGGCGCAACGCAGCCCGGCAAGCTCACGGGTATCGAGTATGGCGGTGCGCATGTGATCGAGGACCTGATCGCGGGCAAGGAGATTTCGCTGCACGCGACCTCCGCAGGTACGGACTGCTATGCGCGCAAGGAGATCAACACCAAGGTGAAGCTGTCCGATCTCAATCAGGCGTATATGTTTAACCCGCGCAACGCGTACCAGAACTATGGCGCGGCGACCAACACGACGAACAAGACCAAGCGGACCTACATGGGCACGCTGCTGCCCGGCATGGGTAACGTGACCTATTCCACGGCGGGCGAGCTTTCCCCGCTGCTGAAGGACCCGAAGCTGCGCACCATCGGTATCGGCACGCGCATATTACTGGGCGGCGGCGAAGGCTATGTGGTGTATGAAGGCACGCAGGCCGTCAACAACGCCAAAGAGCTCGAGAACGGCGATATGCACTATGCGGGCTATACGCTCGCGGTCATGGGCGATTTGAAGGGCATGAGCACCGAGTATATCCGCGCCGCTACGTTCGACGGCTATGGTGTATCCATGTACGTGGGTATCGGCGTGCCGCTTCCTGTCATCGACGAGGACATGATGGCTGACCTTGCGGTAAGCAACGAGCATCTCTACACATACGTTTACGATTATGGCGAGAGCACGCGCAGCAAAAGGGCGCTCGCACGCGTAACATACGCGCAGCTGCGCTCCGGCGAGGTGGAGGTCGAAGGCAAAAAGATCAGCACCGCACCGCTTTCCAGCCTTGTTAAAGCGCGCAAGATCGCTGCGGAGCTCAAAGCGAAGCTGCTGGACGGTTCGTTCGTGATGACGCAGCCCGCCGCAGGCCTGCCGTACCATGCCAGCATCAACTCGCTCAAATCGGAGGACAAATAAGATGGACGAGAAACGCATCAAAGTTGGGCTGGAGTTCCCCCCGGAAAAAGCGGATCAGCCGATTGTAACGCAGCTCGTGCGCTGCGGTCTTACGTTTAACATATTGCGGGCCTATATTTCGCCCGGCAAAAAGGGCTACATGATCCTGGAGTTGGTGGGGACCAACGAGGGCATCAGCGACGCCATCGGATATCTGGAGCAGTTCGGCATCACGGTGCGGGTCTACACCGACAGCGTGATCCACTATGAGGAGAAGTGCATCCATTGCGGTGCCTGCACGGCGGTTTGCCCCTCGGGCGCGCTCGAGATGGACCCGGAAACCTGGGAGCTCAAATTCAAGATGGACGAATGCCTGCTCTGCGGGCACTGCGTGAAGGCTTGCCCTGTGCGCGCAATCAAAAGCTTCGACGATGAAATGGTCTTCTGACGATACCCCAAGAAGCTCCGCTTCTCGGGGACCCCGGGATTCCACCCCAGAAAGCTCCGCTTTCCAGGGACCCCGGGACATATCCAAAGATTATTCTAACCGGGAAGCCTATCGGCGGCGCGTGGAGACGCAGCTTGTGCAGTGGCGCACCGCTTTTCAGGACACCGAGCTTTTTATCTGTGCCGAAACGCTGCTGGAAACGCAGGCTATGGACGCGGTTTCCGCGTTGCGGCGCGAGCTGGACGCGTACATCGCGTTGCAGCCAGAATTTTTAACCAGCCTATCCCCCATCGAACCGTTGCCGGACGCGCCGGATGTGGCGGCGGCCATGTGCCGCGCAGGCAAGGCTGCGGGCGTGGGCCCCATGGCGGCGGTGGCGGGCGCGTTTGCCGCGCATGTCGGGCAGGCGCTGCTGCAATTTTCGCCTCAGGTGATTGTGGAAAACGGCGGCGACATCTGGATGAAAACCGGCGGGCAAAGCACCGTCGCGGTATACGCGGGAAACAGTCCACTCAGCATGAAGGTTGGCATCGTTGTGGACGCAACGCGACCCATATCGGTATGCACCTCGTCCGGCACTGTAGGCCCGTCACTCAGCTTTGGAAAGGCGGATGCGGCGGTGGTGGTATCCCATGACGCATACCTCGCGGACGCGTGCGCTACGCGGCTCGGCAACGAGATCAAAGCAGCAGACGATATCGCGGCGGCGGTGGAGCTGATCAGCGGCATCCCCGGCGTCGTCGGCGCGCTGGCTGCCCTTGGCGAAGCGTGCGGCGCAGCGGGAAATATTGAACTCAAGGCGCTTTAGCATTATTGATGACAGACCTATTACAAGGGCGCTGCCCTCGTGCTCTCGCCAAAGGGACCAGTCCCTTTGGAATTGCGGCTCCGCGAAACGCCCTGTTCAGGGCGTTTCGCATAATGGGATTCTTAAGGGATATTATCCCTTAAGCGGTGGCTTGGAGGCGGAGCCTCCAAGGAACAGTGCCTCAAACACGTGTACCTTCTGGGAAAAGTTGATTTTTTACACTTTCCGATGTACAATACAGTGCAATGATACGGCTATTATCACAAGGTTATCAGCATACGATAGAAGAAGCGGCCCGTGTAATCAAAGAAAGCGGTCTGGTTGCGTTTCCCACCGAGACGGTGTACGGCCTCGGCGCAAACGCGCTCAGCGCAGACGCAGTTCCTAAGATATTCGCACTGAAAGGCCGCCCGCAGGATAACCCGCTCATCGTGCACGTGGACGGTTTGGCGCAGGCGCGCAAGCTGGTGGAGTTTACCGACGCGGCGGAAAAGCTGGCTGCGGCCTTCTGGCCCGGCCCGCTGACCATGGTGCTGAAAAGCCGCGGCATTGTGCCGGAGGCTGTGACCGCGGGACTGGATACAGTAGGCGTACGTATGCCGGATAACGACGCAGCACTCAGCCTGATATCCGCTTCGGGCGTGCCGATTGCCGCGCCTTCTGCGAATAAATCCGGCAGCCCCAGCCCCACCACCGCGGCGCACGTGCAAAGTGATTTCGGCGAAGACCTGCTGATCCTTGACGACGGCGAATGCCGCGTGGGTGTGGAGTCCACGGTGATCGATATGACGAAGGACGTGCCGATGATCCTGCGGCCCGGCGCGGTGACGCTCGAAATGGTGCGGGAAGTGATCGGGCAGGCCGAGTGTGCCCCGTCGTTTGCACCCGCTGAGGAGGAGAAACCCGCTTCACCCGGCATGAAATACCGCCACTATGCGCCGCAGGCGCAGCTTACCGTGGTGGAGGGCAACAATATTTCTGTTGCGGAAGCGATTAAATTCCTTTATGATAAGGATATTAAAAAAGGCGAATCGCCGCTTATCCTTGCGTGCCGTGAAAACCGGCGCTACTATGGCAAGCGGGACATCGCCGTAACCGGCAGCGCGGACGACGCGCGCGAGATCGCGAGAAGCTTGTATGCGCTGCTGCGGGGCGCGGATGAGGACGGGTACTCGCGCATCTACTTTGAAGGAATACCCAAGGTTGGGATTGGATTTGCCGTGATGAATCGCGTATATAAAGCGGCGGCATACAATATCGTAAAAGTATAGGAGGAATCTGAAGCGGAAATGAACGTTCTGTTTGTATGTACGGGTAATACATGCAGAAGCCCCATGGCGGAGGAGCTTGCGGACGACGCGGTTGGCCGAAGTAGAAATCACGATTTCGAGTTTCAGTCAGCCGGCACGTTTGCCTGCGAGGGCGAGCCTGCCACGCCGGAAGCCATTGAGGCGATGGAAGAAGTGGGCCTGAATATTGAGCGGCACCGCGCCCAGCAGTTCAGCAGAGAACTGGCGGAATGGGCCGATGTGATCCTTGCGATGGAGGCCAACCACATTGAGGCCATGGAGGCCATGGCGCCGGGCGAGGAAGAAAAGATGCACACGCTTCTTGGCTTTGCCGCGGGTGTGGACGGGTATCCGGGCGAAACAGGCTATGACATCAGAGACCCCTATCAGGAGGATATCGAGGAGTATCGTGCCGCGCGGGACCAGATTTCTGCCGCGGTGGAAAAGGCGCTGGAGCGCCTGATGCGCGAGCAGCAGGAATAGCAGTGCGTATGCAGCGGTACAACTGAACAGATTTTAAGCGGAGCGGCCCGGAATAGGTCGCTTTTCTTGTTTTTAAAAAATTTTTATAAAATTATTGACGGACAATAATTTAGTGCATATAATTATCGTAATACAATAATTTAATGAGGATGAGTATATGAAGAATCGGAGATTCATTCTGATACTGGCCGTGGAAGCCGTGCTGTGCGTGGTCGCGGCGCTGGCATTCACACCGCAGAGCGGAAGTGCGTATGTGACGATCGCGCAGTTCCCGTTCGCGCAGGTTGGGCTGCTGCTGCGCAGTCTGTCACTGTCAGGTGCGGTGGGCAACGCGGCAGCAATCGTGCTGTACATTGCGATATGCGTTGTGCCGCTGGTATTCGCCGCGCTGCACATCAAAAAGCGCGCGCTTAAGGCGGAGGATGCGCTGCTGGTCGTCATGAGCGGCATGGCGTTTTACATGATGTACATGATGATCAACCCCGGCATTTTGAGCCAGATCCCCTGTTACTCTATCGGAGATTTCGGCAAGGCGGTGCTGGGCGGCGCGTTTTACTCCCTGTTGATCGGGTATCTGGTGCTGCGACTTCTGCGCCGCGCGGACGGTGCCAGCACGGATGCGCTGCTGCGTGTGATGCGTCTGCTGTTTGCCATCATTGCCGTGATACTGGTGTTTGGCATCGGCTACGTCGGCGTGAGCGATGCGAAATCGGAGCTCGCGGCGATTAAAGCCGCCAATACGGACCCGTCCGTATCCCTCGGCATGACGAACTTCTTTGTGCTGCTGCGGTTCGCGCTGACGCAGGCTCCGGTCGTGATGGAGATTGGAATATTCCTGCTGGGCATGCGGCTTTGCGCAGCACTGAGTGAAGACCGGTACGGCGAAGCCGCTGTCGGTGCGGCCCAAAAGCTCGCCGCGTTTGCCAAGTGGACTGTGGTTGTTATCCTGCTGTGCTGCATCGTGCTCAATCTCGCGCAGATCGTATTCGCGGGCTCGCTGGTCTCGGCGAACTTTCTCACCACGCTGCCGGTCAGCGAAATCGTGGTCGCGGTGGGAGCGCTGCTGCTCACGCGCTTCTTTGTGGCCAGTCGGGAATTAAAGCAGGACAATCAGATGATCATCTGACGGGGGATAAAATGGCGATCAGGGTTTATCTCGATGAAATACTGCGCGCGCGGGAAATGACGGCCAAGGAGCTGTGCGCGTTGGTGAACATTACGGAAGCGAATCTGTCGATACTGCGCAGCGGCAAGGCCAAGGGCGTGCGCTTCGGCACGGTGAACCGCATCTGCTATTATCTGCAGTGCGACGTGGGCGATATATTGAAATTTGACGGCCATCTGGAGGACGATGATGAAGAATAAAATACTGTGGGCGGCACTGGCCGCTTTGATGGTGCTGACGCTGCTGGGCGGCTGTCAGCTGGCCGTGCCGGATGACGGCACGGGCGATGGAACGGACGCGGGTCAGGATAAGCTGTGCGGCGCGTTCATCACGCTGGATTATCTGAATATCAGCGAGCCGTATATAACGATCAACTGGAAGGGCGAACCGGAGTTTTCTTATCCCGAATCGCGCCTCTATGCCACGCGCACCGAGGACGAAAACGGCTATAACAAATATGCCTTTGAGGACGCGGAGGGCTTTTCCTACTTTATAGTGCGGATGCAAAGCCCCGATGGATACGGATCTTATTCAACGAGCTATGCGGACGGGCCGATACAAGCGGGCGGCATCAGCATTTCCGACAATGATCTCTCCTTATCCTGTACGATCTGCTTCGACGTGCACGCATACTGTGAGGTGTACGTCAACCCGGTCTACCAGACACCGGATGGTGAGGTTTATACGGTGCCCGGCGACGGAATGAGCTTTGGAAGCATATATGAAGGGGATGTCGGCAGCACCACGTATTCCACCACCAATACGGAAACCATAAACGGCGAAACGATCACCCGGACGACCGAGGTAACGCTCAGTATCACGGGCTCCAATACGGTTCAGCAGGCAGTGCTCAAGCAGATGGATGAAAACGATCAGATCGTGGATGAAACCGTCATCACGCAGGACACCATACCGGAGAGCATCCAGGTACTGCCGGACGTCGCGTATATGTTGCTGGAAGAGCATAGCATCGACAGGGAAGGAAACGCCGTAATCAAGCGCACGCTGATAGAAACCAGTGAGGAGTATTTCAACGTCCGGTTCACGGGTGAGCACGGCATTGTCGTACCGTCCATGGTGACGCTGGAGCATTCTGGTCAGCAATAAGATGTGTGGAATGGAGGACGGAAAGATGCGTAGGTTGATAATATTGGTGCTGGCTGCGCTGCTCGTCATTTCCTTGCTGTGCGCTTGCCAGCTGGCCAAGCCGGATGCCGGTATGGATACAGGCCGCGACATGCTGTGCGGCGTGTTTATCACGCTGGAGCATCTGGATGTCGGCGAACCGGACATCTCGCTGAACTTAAAGGGCGAGCCGCAGGTTACGTTCCCGGATGCACGCATTTACGCCACGCGCACTGAGAATGAAACCGGATTTCCCGACTACAACTTTGATGGCATCGAGGGCTACCGTTTTTTCGTAGTGAAGGCGATACCCAAAGGCGGCACTGAAATGGCGGCCGGTTCCATACTCGACAACTCAATACAAGACGCAAGCACATATTTCTCCGATAATGATATCCGCCTTTCCGGCACGATCTACTTCGATGTCGCCTGCCCTAAGTTTTTGATCTTTCCGAATCCGGTGTATCAGACAAGGGATGGAAGGGTATACATGTTGCCGGCAACAGGCACTGGGGTTTATACATCGAAAGATGGTGATTGCTTCAGCGTATCGCTTTCCGATACCGCAACCCAAACTGCGGACGGCGAGACGACCACAAAGACGATGGAGGTCCAAATCGCCGCGAAATGCCTCAATACCAATCGGGAAATAAGACTCAAACAGATGGATGAGCACAATCACCCATTGTATGAGACCGTGATCACGCAGGAAAGTATTCCGGATAGCATCCGGGTGATGAAAGATACCGCATATATGATACTGGAAGAGCACGCCATGGATGGCGAAGGAAATGCGGTAGTCAAGCGCACGCTGATATACACCAGCGAAGAGTATTTTAATGTCCAATTCACGGGCGAGCATAATATTGTCGTACCGTCCGTGGTGACGCTGGAGCATTAGGAGATAACGCCTGCGAGAAAATAAGGAGCGGTGGTCGACCGTTCTTTTTTGTTAAATAACTTGCTGGCGAGGGTAGGCTTAACTCCACGGATACGATTATAACGCTTGACAATACATACTGGGTGAATGTACTTTTATTAGTAACATCAGTAAAACCATCAAGGGGGATAAGAATGACGAAGAAAAACAGTATCCTATTGGGCGGGGGCATGATGTTATTCCTTTTGGGTTTTACGATGCTGATAATGCCCAATTCCGTACCATTTTCCGACGACACGATTACTATTCTGACTATATTTGGCTCACTCATGATTATCGCTGGAATCGCGCTGTTTGTCTTTTTTGTCGTAAAATTCAGCAAAGAGACAAAACAAGCTGAGTTGGAAAAGAAAGTTGCTGCTACAGCTGCTATGAGCAAGCAGGCGCAGGCGGAATATAACAAAAAGCTTGCTGCATATGGCAAAGATGGTGCGCATGCAGATGAAAAGACACAGGCAAAGCTGTTTGCGCAGGCGGTTCATACGCTTACGCTGAAAGCCCCTTCCACTGCTGTCTATTCAGATTTGAATGAAACAGCGATTGCAGAGAATGATGGAATGTACACGGTAACAGGCTGGGTGGATGCGCAAAACAGCTATGGCGCAATGATCCGCACGCCGTTCTCTATTTTAGTATTCAAGAAGGATGGAGTATGGCAGACCGGTTCTGAATTTGAATCGGCAGAGATTGCTATAAAAAAGAAATTTGCGGTCAGATATGTACTTTATTTAGTCGTTGCCGGGATATCGACGGCGGTACTCTATTTCATTATCCATACGATAATGGAACTTTAAATCTGAGGCGTTAAGGAAGTCCGGTTGTCGGGAGGCTGCGCTCTGATTTCCTGTACAATCCTCCCCGCTGCATAGTATAATGGCGCAAGGAGGACAGGCCTATGCCAAGATTTCTCAAACTGCTGCTGGGCGGCGTCATGATGACTGCGCTGCTGTGCGCCTGCTCGG
>JAEWTL010000030.1 GCA_023459495.1 Bacillota bacterium
CCCCCCCGTTAATTAACTTCGGCAAAATATATTTCTTACTGAATAAATATCGACGATATTTATTATATATATATAGTGAATATTTACTCGTCATTTATTGATTATAAACATGTACAACCTGGCGCACAAATTTAATATTTAATTTCTGACTTTATTTCAAGTTGTGATAAACATAGACAAGTTGTCAGACAGGTTAACCAATTTGTCGCACAAAGCACTGATAAGCACAATTAGATATCAACCAATTTCCATCCTTCAACAGGGAGTTTTTTTATGAAAATGAGGTCATTTACCCGCTCATTAGTCTGCGCATCCTTGCTGGCTCTGGTTAGCACTGGCGTAAACGCCGCAGAAAAAGTGACGTTAAAGTTAGCACACAACCTGGAAAGAAGTCATGTTGTACATCAGAGTTTTGAAGAGCTGGCGAAAGAGGTAAAACAGCTGTCAAAAGGTAATATGGTGATCCGTATTTATCCCAGCAGCCAGATGGGTAATGCGCGAGAAACTATGGAGTTGTTGCAAAATGGCGCTCTGGATATGACCAAAGGTTCCGCCAGTGATCTGGAGTCTTTTGATAATATTTATGCTATCTATAATTTGCCGTTCTTATTTAAAGATCAGGCTCACTTCAACAAAGTTGTTTTTGGTGAAGTTGGTAAAGAAATTATGGACTCAACAAAAGACAAAGGCTTTTTTGCTTTATCAGCTTATGTAGCGGGTACACGCAGTTTCTATGCGAAAAAACCGATTACTAAGCCAGAAGATCTTAAAGGGCTGAAAATTCGTGTTCAGCCAAGTCCGACCACCATCAAAATGATTGAACTGATGGGTGGTTCACCCACTCCAATTTCATTTGGCGAAGTTTATACTGCGATGCAGCAAGGTGTAGTAGATGGCGCAGAAAATAACGTGCCTTCCTGGGTGCAGACTCGACATATTGAAATTGCCAAAGTTTTTTCTGAAGATGAACACGCCTCAATTCCTGACTTTTTGGTTATCTCCACCAAAACATGGAATAAATTAACCCCAGAACAGCAACAAATCCTCGAAACAGCAGCGAAGAAATCCGAAGCTTATCAACAAAAATTGTGGGAAAAAATTGACGCTGACACACGTGCTCAGGCGAAAGCTATGGGGGGTGAAATTGTAAAAGTGGATAAAGCACCATTCCGTGCCGCAGTTCAGCCTCTGTTTGACGACTTCAAAAAAGATCCAAAACAAGCTGCTTTGTTAGAGAAGTTCGACAACGCTGCTCAATAATATTCCGGGCCAGTCTCTGGCCCTGATTTTCCAGGATGCTTACAATGATATTTAACCGCCTGAAACTTGCGGTAGACCGCGTCATTGCCGCGTTTTCTGTCGCCGTCATGCTTGCTCTGGTTGTATGCGTAGTCTGGCAAGTATTTAGCCGCTACGTACTTAACCAGCCAAGTACATTAACCGATGAGCTGGCACGATTTTTGATGATCTGGGTAGGGTTATTAGGTGCTGCATATACCGTCGGCGCGCAGAGACATCTCTCTATCGATTTATTTGCTCTCGCCCTGAATAAGCGCAAGCAATTACTTCTTAGTATAGTCATTAACGTTCTTATTTTAGGTTTTGCCGGTTCGGTCATTGTGACTGGTGGCCTGAAATTAATTGATAAAACGCTGGCAACATCACAGGTATCTGCCGCGATGCAAATACCGATGGGATACGTATATATCATTCTGCCATTAAGTGGATTGGTGATGATGTTTTATGCCTTGTGTTTTATTAATCAAAGCATTCAACAACTGAAACAACATGCGCAGGAGGCCAGTTAATGGATAGTTATATCGCGATTACACTGTTTGGCTGTTTTTTTGTGTTGGTCTTTATTGGTGTGCCCATTTCGTTCTCAATCGGTATTGCCACTGTAGCTTCAATGCTTTTGATGTTTCCCTGGGATATCGCGGCAATCACTGTTTCGCAGCGACTGGCTAATGGACTGGATAACTTTGCCCTATTGGCAATCCCCTTTTTCATCTTTGCCGGAACGCTGATGAACAGCGGCGGTATTGCGATACGTTTGATTAACCTCGCCCAGGTAATGGTTGGTCGGGTTCCTGGTTCACTTGGTCATGTGAACGTCCTGGCGAATATGATGTTTGGTTCCATTTCTGGTTCAGCCGTTGCGGCAGCTGCTGCCGTTGGTGGCACACTGAATCCCATTCAGACCAAACAAGGTTATGATCCGGCATTTTCTACCGCTGTAAACGTCTCATCTTGTATTACTGGATTACTGATACCGCCCTCAAACGTGTTAATTGTGTTTTCCCTGACAGCTGGCGGCGTTTCTGTAGCATCGCTATTTATGGCGGGATATTTGCCAGGGATCTTAATGGGTCTTGCGGTAATGATAGTCTGCGGCATTATTGCTAAACGCCGTGGCTACCCGCTTTCAGAAAGAGCAACCTTTGCTCAGGCCTGTAAAGCGTTTCTGGATGCCTTACCAAGTTTGCTTCTGGTGTTCATTGTGATGGGCGGCATTCTGGGCGGCATTTTTACCGCAACTGAAGCGTCAGCAATTGCCGTTGTCTACACATTTATTCTCTCGGTGCTGGTTTACCGGGAAGTAAAATGGCGCCATTTACCCAAACTGATTCTGGAGTCGGTTGTTACCACTTCGATTGTATTACTGTTGATCGGTTTTTCCGTGGGCATGTCCTGGGCAATGACTAATGCTGATATTCCTTATATGATCAGCGACGCATTGATGGGGATTTCTGATAACCCACTGATCATATTGCTGCTGATTAATATCGTCTTATTAATTGTCGGCATCTTTATGGACATGACACCGGCTGTACTAATCTTTACACCGATCTTCTTGCCGATTGCACAAGAGCTGGGAATGGACCCAGTACATTTCGGTATTATGATGGTGGCCAACCTTTGTATTGGGCTGTTAACACCGCCGGTGGGTAGTGCGCTATTTGTTGGTTGTTCTATCTCGGGTGTGAAGATTCAACATTTAATCAAACCATTGCTGCCATTTTATGCTGCATTGCTAGTAGCGTTGATGATGATCACTTACATTCCGCAAATATCCTTGTTCATTCCACAGCTACTAGGGCTAATGTAAAAAATAATTTGCCGGATAACTTTTTATATTATCCGGCAAAGGCACTATATCAAACTTACTTAATCACCCCATTGCGCCGCAGTTGTTCGGTATCTTTTTTCCAGCGTTCATTAGCTTGGTTGATATCGTCAATTTTCATCAAAATCGCGACTTTTTTACTGTTTATTT
>JAEWTL010000031.1 GCA_023459495.1 Bacillota bacterium
CGCAGATGAAGATGATGCCCACAGGCGGCGTGACCGTTGAGAACATCTCGGAATGGATCAAAGCGGGCGCGGTGGCTGTCGGCGCGGGCAGCAGCCTGACTGCCGGAGCCAAGAAGGGCGACTACGCATCCATCGTCACCATCGGCAAGCAGATGGTCGAGGAAGTGAAAAAAGCAAGAAGCAAGTAGACAGATTTGTAACGCGCGACAGAAATAGTTTCTCGGTGGGGAGAGGTCATGGGGGCACTGATTCAGTTGCCCTTTATGGCTTTCACAATAATTTAAACGAACAGATGGATGGAGTCGTAACCCATGAGCGTAATCAGAACAGTGACAGGCGATATCGCGCCTGCGCAGCTTGGCTGGTGCCAGTGCCACGAGCATATTTTCCTCTCGGATGGTCCTTCCAGACGCATTAATGAAGCCCTGTACATGGACGACTTTGATAAGTCGCTGGCAGAGGTGCTTTTGTATAAGCAGGCGGGCGGCCAAAGCTTTGTGGACGCGCAGCCCCACGGTTGCGGCAGGATGGCGGCGAATCTGGTAAGGGCGAGCGAGCAGACGGGCGTGAATATCATCGCCTGCACCGGCTTTCACAAAACGGAATTCTTCGAGGATGCGGACTGGCTCCAAAGCCAAAGCGAAGACGACCTGACCCGCATCTATATCCGCGAAGTGACAGAAGGCATGGACGAGGGGCAGGGGATATCAGCCAAAGCGGGTCTCATTAAATGCGCCGCGATTCAGGATACATACAAGGCAAACAGCACCTATGCAAAGCTCTTTTCAGCGGCGGCAAATGCGGCGCAGACTGCGGGCGCGCCCATCTATGTTCATTTTGATCCCGGTGCGGATGCGTTCTCTCTGGTCGAGTTTTTCGGACAATACCATATCAAACCGGACCGCCTGATATTCTGCCACCTGGACCGCGCACGGTATGATGCGGAGTATCATAAGGAACTGGCGGAGGCGGGCGTATATCTCGAATACGATACGATACACCGGGAAAAGTATCACAGCGACGAGGCGGAGGCACAGTTGATCGAAGCGATGGTGAACGCGGGCTATGCCGCAAAATTGCTGCTGGGCCTCGACACGACCAACCAGAGGCTGAAGAGCTATGGCGGAGCATTTGGGCTGGACGACATACTGACCCGCTTCCGGTACATGCTGGATGAGCGGATTGGCGGGGCGGCTGTGAATGAAATCATGACGGTGAACCCGGGTAATGCATTGCATCTTGGTTGACGACGCTTATAAAAAGTGGGCTATTACAGTCCCCGGTTTGTTCCGGGGGCTTTTCTTTTTCCTCCGTATCGTGTAATATGATCTTAAATTGTAAATTTCGTCAAATTAGTTAAAGCATTCGATATCATTATGCATATTCCGCGTGTCCGTGATCCCCGAGATTAATGAGGATTGGTGAGCTGTTCGCTTATGGAAAATGTGATCGAACTGCAAAGGAAATGGTTCCGGCTGGACAACGGCGCCAAGATCTACCCGGCGATACTGAACCCAAGGGACAGCTGCGTGTTCCGCGTGGCGGTCAACCTGATGCAGGATGTGGACCCGCAGGTGCTGCAGCAGGCCATGGAGGACTGCAAGCCCCGGTTTCCGTCCTTCTATGTCAAGCTGAAGAGCGGGCTGTTCTGGAACTACTTTGAGACCAACGAAAAAGCTCTGGCGGTAAAGCCGGAATCCCCGCACATCAACGGTCACGTGCTGCCGCAGGTCAACAACGGCTATCTTTTCACGCTGTTTTACCACAAAACCCGGATCAGCCTCGAGGTGTTCCACGGCTTGTGCGACGGCTACGGGGCGGTGCAGTTTTTAAAGGCGCTGGTGTTCCGTTATTTTGCGCTGCTGGGATACCCGGACGAGAGCGACGGGTCCGTGCTGACGGTGGATGAAACGCCGCGGTCCGTTGAAGTGGAAGACAGCTTTGTGAAAAACTATGTGAAGGCCCGGGACAAAAAGCCCAATATCAGGACGGCTTACCGCATACCCGGCACGCGCTTCCCTTATGGAATCGCCGCGATCAACGGCCGGATGCGGGTGGAGCAGCTATCCGCACTGGTGCAAGAGAGCGGAGCGACCATTACGCAGTACCTTGCGGCGCTGCTGACCTGGTGCATTTGGCAGTCGGACGAAGCGGTGAAAAAATCCAAGAAGCCCATCAATATCTGCATACCGGTTAATATGCGCAAGTTCTACGACTCGCTGACCCTGCGCAATTTCTCGCTGTACTTCTATTTTTCCACCGAATGCGGCAACCGCGACATGCGCTTTGAGGAGATACTGGAGGCCGCGAAGCAAACGTTCAAAAGCGAGCTGGATAAGGACAAGCTGCAGCAGAGACTCAACTCCAATGTGGCGATTGAGAAGAATCTGGCGCTGAGGCTTTGTCCGCTGTTTCTTAAAAACGCGGCGTTCCGGGTCGCCTGCGTGCTGCTGGGGGACAAGCTCAATACCTGCGCGCTGTCCAACTTCGGCAGCGTGCAGCTGCCGGAATGGATGTCGGGCGTGATCCGCGACTTTGAGATCAACTTAGGAGTGGGCAACGTAGCCACCCACAGCATCAGCGTGATCATATTCGGGGGCCGCGTTACGGTCAGCTTCACCCGGTCCGTGTATGAGACCGAGATCGAAAGGCTGTTCTTCATGCATCTGTCAGCGAGGGGCATTGATATCGAGCTGCAGAGCAACCAGTGGGAAGATCGGGTGTGAGGAGGGGACGCTGTGAAGTATTGCGCGGAGTGTAAAATCAGCATTTCATCCGGCGCGGACTGCTGCCCGCTGTGCCGTGGCGAACTGCCGGACTCCGGCCAGCCGGACGCGGCAGAGGAATACCCCGGCTTCGAGCCCATGATGGCCAAGGAGAAAAAGCTGTCCCGCATTGCGTCGGCGGCTGCGGGGGCGCTGATTGCGGCATTTGTGCTGTCCAACCTTTTGATATGGAACGGGCATATCTGGTGCGTGGTGGCATCCGCCATCGTGCTGTACGTTTGGGGGCTGGGGCTGCTGAGCATTCAGCGGCGGGTGCATCTGGGGTGGAAGCTCATCGCGCACGCGGTTGCGATTCCATGCCTGCTGATTATCGCGAACGCCTTCGCCTCGCGCGCGGAAATGATCAGCCGCGTGACCTGGGCCATCTCCTACGCGATGCCCGCTGTGTTCGTCTGCTTCATTATCGTAATCAACTTCATCATGTTCCACTGGCGGCAGCAGCGCCACGACTATCTGCTCTATCAGCTTGCGCTGTGCATCATCGCCTTCGCGCCGCTGATACTGGTACTCAGCGGTGTTGCACGGCCCGTATATCCCAGCATCGTGGCGGCAGGGTGTTCGGTCTTAACGATCGGCTGGCTGCTGATCTTTGCAAAGAAGGTTGTCCGCACGGAGTTTGAACGCAAATTCCATATCTGAGCGCGGCAGGATGCGAGCGCTGATTTAATTCGGCGAACCGGCATGGTATACTGTCACCATTGTAAAGATTGCTGAGGTATCGTATGAAAGTGCTGGTTGTTTACTGTCATCCAAGCGCCAACAGCTTTACGCATGCTGTAAAGGAAGCGTTCGTGCGGGGCGCGTTGGATGCCGGGCATGCCGTGGAGGTGTCGGACCTGTACGGGATGAACTTCAACCCTGTCATGTCGGAAGAGGAGTACCTGCGCGAAGGGTTTTACGATGCCAGTAGACCGGTGCCGGACGATGTGCTGCGGGAGCAGAACAGGATAAACCGGGCCGAGGCGATTGCCTTTATCTATCCGGTGTTTTGGACGGAAGCGCCCGCGCTGCTGACCGGATGGTTCCAACGCGTCTGGACGTACGGCTATGCCTACGGCGACGCACCTATGATGAAGCCGCTGCAAAAAGCGCTGTTTTTGATCACGATGGGCGGTAGTTTGACGGAGGAGATCCGGCTGCAGCAGCTTGAAGCCATGAAGACCGTCATGCTTGGGGATCGGATCAACTGGCGGGCCGCATCGAGCGAAATGATCGCCTTTGATGAGATAACCCGCGGGTACGGCAACGACGGCCGCCGCGCGGAGAACAGTGCCAAATTTCTGCGGCAGGCCTATCAGGCGGGGCAGGAGATTGCCTCGGGCAGGGCCGAATGACGCGGGGTTAGAAGGCAGCCGATCCAACTGAACAGATAAGCGAAATCCCCGGTATGAATTGTCGGGGATTGTTACTGTCCGTGGGAATATGTCCGCTTTTTCAGCGGACCGGAACGCACAACTCACAGCGGTGGCGGGCGACCATCTTTGCGGCGTACCGCTCGATGACTGGCCTGGAATCGTCCGGCACAAGCCCCTGTTTCGTCGGCTCGGCAAAGATATCGTTCCATGCCTGCCCGATGGCCTGCGCAGTATGCTCGATATCAAACACCGCATAATTTCCGCCGCCCGCCGTGCCAAGGCGGATCTCCTCGTCCTGCGGATCAACGCTGTCCAGCACCAGGCAGGCGTCGTAGCGGCAGGCATCGGGCGGTGTCGTTCGGGGGTTGTCCTGCGCGATGCCCAGTATGACGGCTTCCTCACCGAGCAGACCGCGAAATTTCGCCCAGGCCTTCAGGCGCTCCATGGCCTGCGCGCCGCCCGCGCCGTACGGACCGGTATGACGGATGTATGCGATGCGCAACGGCGGTATGGTTTCAAGATGCATATGAAGTAATCCTTTCAGCGTTTTGACCAGCCTACCATGCTTTAAAATGGAAAACAAATACTTTTTTATACTTCCGTTGGCCCCTTGTACCCGATGCGGGATACGGCATCATCATATTGGTAATGTATACGGTGTAAGCAAATATTTTTTTCTTATTTCTATGAACTGAGTTTCCCAAGCGACGCCTCATAACTGAGACTGTCGTCGTTCCATATAGTCTCAAAGTAGTCATCAAAATTGGATACGATATTATCATCCTCGTTATTGCTCTCCGCATAGAACATCTTAGAGTCCACTGCCAGTTTTGGCGGTAAAAAAACATTAAACCATGCCTGCATATGTTTGTTTTCAAAAGTTCCTAGTATTATGGTATACCTATAAAGTGTGTTATAATGCCGAATTCGGAAATTCGGGTGTTCTCCGAAATGTTTCGACAGCAGCATCATAACCTCCTCCAAATCATGTACTGTATTCTTGCCGCGTTCGAGTCGCTTTTCAATAATGTTAATCTCCTTTTCAAAATCACTACCTGGGGAAGCCAACAGAACGTGAACTTCTGCCTTGTTTTTTAAGGCAAACTCGATTTCTCGAATGTACTCGTTAAAAAAGTTGTATCCGTTAGCAAAACAGAGCCGGATCATCGAAGCATCATGGAATAAATGCTTCGATTCTGCTTTAGAAAGCTTTCCTCTGTTCAAAAAGTCTTTAATACCGTATTTGCCTTGATTTTGAATGGCTGAAATCTTCTTGGCGTTCTTTTCAACAGCAAAATAAACAATTAAAGCTACGACGATGCCTTGAATTAATGTGACAACCAGATCAAGCGACTTGTCCAGGAGCAGATTATTCATTGCTAACCTCTCATATTTAATATTTTCCATCTTATCATAACATCAACAATGATGAAAGAACATCGTAGAAAGTTGCTCTTGCCTCGTGCAGCGTGTATACTGGAAAAAAGGAGGATAAATCCATGCTTGAATTCAAATACGACACCCAGATGCTGATCGACGGAGAAAACCTCTCGGAGGACGCGGTGGGAGAGTATATCACAAACAACATCGAGGGTGACAGCCTGCTTGCCGTGGGCGACAGCCGCCTCATCAAGGTGCATTTCCATACCAACACGCCGTGGAAGGTGCTGGAGTACGGCGCGTCGATCGGCGACATCTACGATGTGGTGGTAGAGAACATGGAGCGGCAGGAGAACGGTCTGCAGGGCTGAGACTTACATATGGGAATCTACGTTTAAAGCCTTTATTTCTGCCTTTAAGAGGCAGATTTTCTGTCGTCCGGAATAAATTTTCAAAAAATGCTGAAAAATTTTGGTTCTGCGTAACATAGTCACAGAGTTCCTTGGCGCGCTGTTGTAATATAAGCTCAACAAGGAAACAATAAGGTTTGTGATATTGGAAAGGAAGGTTGAAGACGATGGCAAAGAACATAACGAAGGACAATTTCAGGACGGAAGTTCTGGGTACGGATAAACCGGTTCTGCTCGATTTCTGGGCAACGTGGTGCGCACCGTGCAGGATGCTCGCTCCCTCGATCGAACAGCTCAGCGAGCAGTACGGCGAAACCGCCGTTATCGGCAAGGTCAATGTTGACGAGCAGCAGGAGCTCGCGCAGCAGTTCGGCGTGATGAGCATCCCGAGCGTATTCGTTCTCAAGGGGGGCAAGGTGGTGGACAGCGCCGTGGGCCTTCGCCCCAAGAAGTACTACGAGGATGTACTCGACAAGGCGATAGTCAAATAAACCATTAACGAAACAACGAACAGCACTACAAGCGTTTTTCATTCCTCCATCGGCAGGGCAATACCGGCTCTGCCGATTTTTTATGGGCTGAGTTGAAAAAATGGGCTGGCGCGGCATCATGATTATACCGAAGGGACGTTTGCTTTTGTCTCCCGATGCACTATAATGAAAAGCAACAGCGAGGCAGGGCGGGCATGTGTCTGAGCCGCCCGCATGCAAATGAAAGAAAGAGGTTTTGTGCCGATGTTATTGGGAGTGCCGAAAATATTGTCGCCGGAGATCATCGCGACGCTTTGCGAGATGGGACACAGCGACGTCATCGTTATCGGGGATGCGAACTTCCCCGGATTACGGTTTGCCGAGGAGGGCGGCTGCAAATTCCTGCGGGCGGACGGTATATCCGGCCCCGCGCTGCTGGACGCGATCCTCACCCTAATTCCTTGCGACGCGTATACGGAGCACCCCGTGAAGCTGATGCAGACCATGGAGTGCGACAAGGACCTCGAGGTGCCGATCTGGGATGAGTATAAGCGGATCGTGGAAAAGCATGATGCGCGCGGCGAAAAGGCCATCGGTTTTGTGGAGCGCTTCGGCTTTTACGAGGAAGCCAAGAATTCTTACTGCATCATCCAGTCGGGCGAAGAAGCGGTTTATGCCAACGTCATGATCCAGAAGGGCGTTATTAAATAACAACTGAAAATAGCGGATAATGCAAAAGAGACGGCTTGCTTGTGTGGGCTGTCCTTGTTGTTTCCGAAAGAATTGTATTGCTGCGGTGACTGTAGGTTTCGGTCTGTGGCTATTTGGTCTTTACACTGCCTACCAGCCGGACAAAATCGCTTTCCAGCATGGATGAGGAGAAGATGTGCCAGAGCACGGCGGCAGGGTCGGCTGCGGACGAGGGAGCGGGGACAAACGCTTCCCACGCGTCGGCTGTACTATATACCAGCGTCGACCAGTTGGGGTTCAGTGTTTGTCCGCTGCCGAGGGCGGTAATGGCCAAGGCCTCCAGCAGGGCGCTGAAGGCCTTGGTATACTCTTTCGGCGGCAGGCAGGAAAACAGCTTGAGCGCCTTGGTATCGAGGGGCGGGCCGGAAAGCAGCAGTTCATAAATGGCCTGGCTGCCTGGTTCCATGGGACGGGGCTTGCGGCACTGCTTCAGAAGAAAATACGCTTCAGGTGAGAGATAGCTTGTGCGCTGGCGGAACGCCTTGCAGTAGAACAGCCTGTGGGAGTCGATGAGCGCCATGGCATCGCTCCAGCTGCAGCCGATGTCATCCAGCGCGGGCAGATACGGATTCAGGTTGCATGCCAGTATCCCATGCGCCGAGAGGTAATTGGACAGGCGCTGGGCCGAGGGTGACAGCGATGAGCTCCCGGCGGGTTCATTTGTTACTTCATCTGCTCTCTTCATCCGCACAATCCTCCGGTTATTGCGACAGCGACCTCACCCATGCCGCGTTTTCACGCAGGGCGCAGCCGCCGCGGCTTTCGGTCAATTGCTCGTGGCCCTCGCGGATCTGGGCCAGCAGGCGGGAACGCAGCGCGTCCTTCAGCGGGCGGCCGATGACGCTGGTGTCGGAATACGGCGCGAACGGACAGGCTTCCAAACTGCCCGACGCGCTGATGTGCAGAAAGCCGCGGCCTGCCGCGAGGCAGCCGCCGTAGCGCTCCTCGTTGCCCGGCAGCGGCACGATCAGCATGTTGTAGTCGCGCTCGAACTCCGGCTCAAGATCGCGCAGGCGCTGCTTCTGTTCTTCGGTTAAGCACAGGGCCATGTCGTCCTCGCCCGTGGGGACGTATTCGATGAGGAACGCGGCGCGGCAGCCGTCTTGCTCCAGAGCAGACAAGAAGCTTGAGCCGACCACTTCCTCGAAGTTTTCGCAGGTGAGCGTCACGGAAGCGCCGAACAGCCGCTTGGCGTCATTGAAGCGTGACATCAGCGACTTGACCGCATTGTATACGCCTGCTCCGCGGCGGTCGTCGGTGCGGGTTGACCCGCCTTCCAGACTGAGTACCGGAATGAGGTTTTCGGGATATTCGGCGTTTTTCAACAGCAGGCCGTTGGTGAACATCACAAACAGCGTACCGGGATGCGCTGCAGGCAGTTCCAGAAGGCCGGGCTTCATCAGCGGTTCCCCGCCCGCCAGCATGATTACCGCCACGCCCAATTTTTCCGCCTCGTCCGCGATGCGGGCGATCTCGGTGATGTCCATCTCGCCCTCGTTTTTGCGCTCGCAAGCGTAGCAGCCCTTGCAGCTAAGGTTGCACGCGCCCGTCACGCTGAGGATCAGCACGGGCGGCACGACAAGCTCTTCTTTATCGGCGAGTCTTGCCCGCAGCTTCTCGCGCTTCTTGATCTGCGTACCGATGCGCGAAAACGTGCGGAGATACGCCGGACGGCCCAAAAGGAAGCGCTTGTTCTGGACGAGCGCCCTTGCCATCGTATCGGTAAACGCGGTGATTTCCTTCTCCATATTGCCCCCAAAGCCATAATATGCGATGCCATTATACCCCATTCCAGCGCTGCTGGCGATGCGTTTAACAAAATCTTTATGCTTTGTGCAATAAAACCGGCGGTTGCGCGTCTTATCACCGGATGTATAATCGGTATGACGGCAGAATATGACGGAGGGCAGATGGGAATCGGGGATGCGTTCGCCGAAGGGTTTTCGCGGTTCAAACGGTACTTGCGGGGGTCCTTCAGCTCGCTGAACGAATACGACGCGGAGGATATCGTGCATCAGGTGGCGGTGGCCATGCTGTGCCGCAGCACGGACGGCATCGGCAACACCACGGCGTATATTTACGCGGGCCTGCGCAACGCCGCGATGAGCCATTTTCGCCGTCAGAAGCACGAAACCCCGCTGGAGGACGCTCCGGTGGGCGTGGCAGACTCGCCCGAACAGGCCGTGCTGGACGCGGAGCTCTCACAGGAGCTGACCGCGGCGTTGATGCTGCTCGACGAGAAGTCGCGCTTCGTGTTCGTGGAAACCACGCTGCACGGCAGAAGCTACCGTGAGCTTTCGGAGCAGACCGGAGAACCGGTGGGTACGCTGCTCTCGCGCCGAAGCCGCGCCGTCAAAAAGTTATCGGTCATACTGAAGGACTATCTGCAGTGACAGGAGGAGATATTATGAGTAACAGAAGCGGAAGGTTTTTCCGTACAATGGGCAAGATCATAGCGGGCATATTCATCGCGGCAATCATCGCCGTGGCAGTGGGCGCGTTGGTGATGGTGCTGTGGAACTGGCTGATGCCGGGCATCTTTGGCCTGCGTCAGATCACGTATTGGGAGGGCTTCGGCCTTGTGCTGCTGCTGCGGCTGCTGGTGGGCGGCTTCAGCGAAAGCCACGGTTCGTCCGATAAATCGAAGCACCACCGTTATTACAAGCATAAGTCAAAGAATAACTGCGGCGGCGACAAGCTCGACGATATGTACGAGCAGTGGTGGGAGAATGAAGGCGAGGAGCGCTTCGAGCAGTACATGAACCGTCAGGAAAAGAAGGACGCGCCCCCGGAGGACAAACCGGAAGCATGACCCGGATAGAGGAGCGCCGCACACTGTGGCGCGCTCAACTGCTGAGAAGCCCCTTGCTGTCATCCTGAGCGTTAGCGAAGGATCTTGCCGAAGGCGACTACGAAGTGGACGAGCATCTTAAAGTGGCTTACTGCTTAAAAGATTCTTCGGGTGCTTCACACCCTCAGAATGACAAGAGAGACTTTGTTATCAAGCTGAAGCGCTGCACGCCGCGGCGCTTTTTCTATACGCGTGCAAAGCAGGTGCAGGGAACGGCCCTTGTACACTGGGATGGGCGCGTGATGAAGTAAAATGGTCAACGCAATCCTGAAAGAGGATGATTTGCGGCGGATTTCATGGTAAACTGGCATCGGGATTCATACCGCATCATCTGTACGGAGGACGGTTAAGTGGGATTGCATTTTTCAAAATATCATGGGCTGGGCAATGATTACCTCGTATACGATTGCCAAAAGAACGATCATAACCTGACGGATACTGAGGTCCGCAGGATCTGCCACCGCAATTTCGGCCTGGGCTCGGACGGAATACTCGTGGGGCCGATATGGGATGGGGAGCGCATCGGCGTGCGTATCTTCAACCCGGACGGCAGCGAAGCGGAGAAGAGCGGGAACGGCGCGCGGATATTCGCGCGGTATTTGAAGGACGCGGGATACGTGCGGACCGATGAATGCGATCTGCTGACGCGCGGCGGAAGCGTGCATGTTAAATATCTGGATGCGGAGGGAAAGAACCTTACGCTCGGCATGGGCAGGCTGTCGTTCTGGAGCGAAACCGTGGGCGTGACCGGCACGCCGCGGGAGGTTGTGAACGAGCCCTTGTGCTTCGGCGGCAGGGAATACCGGTGTACCTGCGTCTCCATCGGCAACCCGCACTGCGTTATTCCCATGGAAGAGGTAAGTAAGGAGACCGTCTGCGAAATCGGCAGGTTCTCCGAAACCGCGGAATACTTTCCTAACCGCATCAACACGCAGATCGTGAAGGTGCTGGACCGGGGGAACATCCAAATCGAAATCTTTGAGCGGGGCGCGGGGTATACGCTGGCTTCGGGCAGCAGCAGCTGTGCCGCCGCCGGAGCCGCGCATAAGCTGGGCCTCGTGGACGGCAGCGTGCGCGTGCACATGCCGGGCGGCGTGCTATTCATCGAGATCGACGATGACTGGAACGTGCGTATGACGGGCAGCGTGACCCGCGTGGGAGAGATGGAGCTTGCGGATGAGGCGCTGCTGTAGGCGAGGGGCGCTGCGAGCAGTATATGAAGCAGAAGAAGGCCGTATCTCCGGACAAAACAGAATAATCAGGATGGACAAGCGCCGCATGCCGCGGTGCTTTTTTCGTGTGCCTGCGTGTAGGGAACGGTCTTGACCGTTCCGGCTGTGGCGTGATTTGCTGTGGGCGATGGCGGGCGGGGATGGAACCCCGCCCCTACAGGATAGCTAGATCATTCACAAACGTTACCGGAGAAAGCAGATGCGATTTACGCATTCGAATGCGTGGCTTTGCGCATGGTTGCCGTCGCCGCTGCCACAAGGAGTACGCCCATTATGGCAGGCGCGAAATGCCCGAGGGATACGTACAGCGCACCGCCAAGGATGGGCCCGATGATTCGCGTCAGCGCCTTGATGGATTGGCTTCCGCCCTGAATCCTGCCCTGTTCCTCGGAGAGGACGGCGTTGGAGGCAATGCCGCTGACAGCCGGTTCAAATATGGCGTCCCCAAAACCGAATATGACCGTACCTGCGATAAAGAAGGGAATGTACGAGAAGATGCCGGATGCCGCGATGAGGGCATACGCAATGATTTCAGATACCATGCCGAGAACCGCGATCCGCTCCTCCCTGAGCTTCTTCAGCAGCCTCGGCATGATGAGGCTTTGCGTAAGGATATCTGTTGCACCCAGAATGGAGAATACGATGCCGATAATTGCGGGCTCCCATAGAAAGGTGTCTTTGGCGAACTGAGAATAGAAGGCTTGCAGCGAACCGGCGGGCACTCCGAGCAGAAAGATGGAGAAGAAGATCCACTTCAGATTCTTGATGGAGAATACGCTTGCGAACTGGGTAAAGGGATTGAGCCGCACGAAGGATATTTTGCTCAGCCGGTGGTCCTTGCTGAGGCTTTCGGGCATGAATATGGCCCCGTAGGCAACGTTCAGCAACGTGATTGCCGCTCCGAAATACATGGGAACGGAGTACCCGAATTCGGCAAGCAATCCGCCCAGACTCGGCCCGATGATAAAGCCGATACCGGAAGCCGCGCCGGCCCATCCGAAGTATTTCACCCGTTGCTCTTTGGGCGTGATGTCCGCGAAATAGGCCAGTATGATGCTGATGTTGCCGCCCGTGATGCCGTCGATGATGCGGCCTGCGAACAGCACCCACAGCGCGCCGCCGATGCCGAAGATCAGGTATCCGACTGCGGAGCCCAAAAGGCATAGGATGAGCATCGGGCGGCGGCCGTACCGATCGCTCAAAGCCCCCAGCCCGGGAGCCGCCAAAAACACGCAGGCCGCGTAGGCGAAGGTCAGTAGCGCCACAACCATGGCCTGATTCTCCGGGCTGCTTACATAGGGTTGCACCAGAAACGGAACGACAGGCGTTGTAAGGCCGAAGCCGATCCCGTAAAGCAGTACGGACGTAAGTCCGAATATCAAAGCCTTCTTTTCAAAGGCTTGCTTTGCACCTTGTTTATCGATTGATTGACGTTTGTCCATTGTTTAGTCTCACCTCTGTGATTGCAGTAATGTTTCCGAGGAAACCATAGTTGTTATAACACGGTTTTGTTTCCTTGTCAATAAAAAATCAGGGCTGTATCAACCGCCGAACCTCCGGCGTTTTGATACAGCCCCTTTGGCTTTTCATATTTAATCCTGCTGTCTAGAAGTAATTCCGATCCGGCATTTCCGCCCCCTGCTTCTTGATTTCCGCGTCCAAATGGCTGCGATACCTTTCCACGAAGCCCAGCATAACATCCAGTTGCTCTTCTGTTATCTCATCGAATACGGCCTTGTCCCGTTCCTGAAATTCCCTGTGCAGACCCTCGTGGACTTTGTAGATGGCTTCACCCTTTCCGGTAAGTCTGAAATAGATTTCTTTCCGGTTCTCCGGCTTCTGGTAGCTCTCGATATCGCCTTTCTCGATGAGCTTTCTGGCTATTTTGCTGATGGCCCCTCTGGTCATATAAAAGGACTCCGCCAGTTTTGTCACGTTGGAATCTGCATTTTCACCGATGTATTCGATGCAATGGATTTCGGAAGATTTATAGCCCTTAAAGCTGTCTTCCATCTTAAACTTATTCAGAAAGACCATCTTATTGTATAAGTCTCTGACTCCGGCTATGATCTGATCCTTTTTGTTCATGGCCTGTCCTCCTGTTACATCATTATACTAAACCTTTGTTTCTGTTGCGGCAATATTAAATTTCATGGTGAAACGAGGCGGAAACACCGTTGCCTGCAATGATACGCTGGTTGCTTCGAGCTGCTCTGCGTGGTATATTGTGTAAGAGGTAAGGAAGCTTTTTGCAATCAGGAGGCAACCTATGAAATGCCTGATCGTGGTATATTCATACCATCACCATAATACACAGAAGGTCGCCGAGGTGATGGCGGACGTCATGGGGGCGAAGGTGAAAAGCCCGCTCGACACCCGGGCTGCTGAGCTGCGGGATTATGATCTGATCGGCTTCGGGGCCGGAATCGACAGCGGCATGCACTATCGGGAGCTGCTGGATTTTGCGGACAGTTTGCCCGATTGCAGCGGCAAGCGGTGCTTCATCTTTTCCACCAGCGCCATACTGAGCGATGAGAAAATGGCGAAGGATCACTCCCACCTCAGAAGCATACTGCAGTCGAAAGGCTGGGAGATCGTCGGGGAGTTCAGCTGTATTGGGTTTAACACCAACAGCTTTTTAAAGCTGTTCGGCGGTATGAACAAAAACAGGCCGAATGAAGCGGATATCCAAAGCGTACGGGAGTTTGCTTCCGGGTTAATCCGTTCACGACATAAAACTACCTGACAACGCTTGAATTGACGCCTCCGTTTGCCTTACATCGGGCGGGAGAAGAGGCGCATCAGGCGGTTGGCTCTCACCAGCTTTACCGCATGGTAGGCGCAGAGCTCGTGACAGCACATGCACGCGATGCACGCGTCGTAGTCAATGTGTTTGGTTTCCTTATCGATGGCGTGCATGGGGCAGCTGTCCACGCACGAGTTGCATTTCCGGCATGCTTTTTGGTCCACCTCCGGCTGGGTGCGCATCAGGCCGATCATGCTTTTGAGCAGATTACCCGGGACTTTTTCTCCGCCGACCACGCGCGGCAGCTTGAAGCCGGAGAAGCGTGGCGGTACGGAATCATAGTCGCCGCACACTTCGATGCGGGAGAGGTCCGCCTCGCCGATGTGATCGCGAATTGAAGCGGCGTAAGCGGGGAGCTCGTTAATATTGAGGCCGAACATCTGCGTGCCCACGGCGTCCAGCGCCAGCGGGTCTGCGCTGACCAGTATCTTTCCGGCGGGGTAGGGGCTGCCTGCCGTGGGGCCCTGTCCTTCCATGGCCATCACGCCGTCCATGATGTGCAGCGCGGGAACGATGTGTTTGTTGATTTCGCATAGGGTCTCGCCGAACGCGCGCGCAGACTGGCCCTTCTGGTGGTAGCCCGCCTTGGCAAGGCCGGGTACGCAGCCGAACAAATTCTTGACCGCGCCGGTGTAGGTCGCCATCATGTGCGTTTTCATCTTGGGAAGGTTGATGATGAGGTCGGCGTCGAACGCAGGCTTGGCGAGGTACATCGGCGAACCGTCCGCCTCCGTTACCTCCATCACGCCTTCACGGTCGAAGTTCTTGACGATTGCGTCTTCCTCTTCCGCCATCCGGGCCAGCCCGGAGACCTCGAAGGCCCGGCCTGTCTGCGCTCGTCCGCTGATGACGCCGCCTGTGCTGTCGCCCACCCATACCGTGCAGCCCATCGGCTTCAGCAGCCGGATGACCGCTCGGACAAATTCCGGGTGCGTCACCGCCGCCGACTCGGGCGGAAGCGACAGAATGAGGTTCACCTTCAGCAGCACGGTGCTGCCGGGCTTCACAAAGCGCTTCAGGCCGCCTAAGAGCGCCGTTCCCTCCGTGATTCTAGCCATAAGCTTTTCGGTATCGTAGCTTTCGCACTGCATCACCGCAACACGCGTTTTATTGTCATTCATCGCCGGTTCCTCCGTTATTTGCACCGATTGTACCACAGCCGCGCCGCAATAACCAGCACCGTCATGCAAAGGCAGTAGTCCTTATGTCATGCTGAGGAGCATAGCGACGAAGCATCTTAACACGGCAGACTAAAAGATGCGTCGCTGCGCTCAACATGACAGAAACGGGGCTTAGGCAAATCGTGTGCCCGTTGGATTTCCGTTCTGCGTTCCCAGCATGACAGCGGTGGAGTATTCCTTTTACATTTCGTCCATCAGGAGGGCATCCTCAGTTCTTTGTTCGACCGTTTCAGCGCATCATGCGCCGGTTTATCGCTTTTGCCTGCCGCTGCAATAAAAACACGGGTTGTCCGTTTTGCTGTCAATATGATATACTTCTGTTATTGGGTGGTGGGAGAAGACGGCTTTTGCGTGTGCGCAATCAGCAAAAAAGCCGATAACGGACTGCGAAGCTCCGCCCGTGCGGGTTTCGGCAAAGAAAAGGGGTATGCAGTGAAGAAACTTCGCAAAACAGCCACCTTCATCCTTGCGTTCATCTTAGTGTTGTCGGCTGCGCTGGCCGGAGCGCCGGACGCGCGCGCCGCGGCGTTCTACACCGACATTCGCGTACTGATTTCCATTGGAACACCAAAAACGATGAATATCTCGCTCGTGGGGGACTTTTATGTCCGGGAGGACCCCTCCTTTGTGCTGTCGCCGGATGGCATGACATTGTCCATCGCGGGCGGGCGGCCCGTGCTGACATCGGGAGAAAATTCGATGTCAGCCGCGTCCCTCACGCTTATGAGCCGCGACTACAGCGGCATGTCCTCCTACGTGCGGCTGAAGAATTCGCTGTATAGCACATGCACCTACCTTGGCAACATGACCTTCGACGTATCGGAGGGCAGGCTGCGCGCCATCAACACGCTGCCCGTAGAGCATTACCTCTACGGCGTGGTGCCCTATGAGATGAGCAACACGTTCCCCATCGAAGCGCTGAAAGCGCAGGCGGTGGGTGCGCGAGGCTATGCCGTGGCCAACTGTTCCACCTACCGCCAGCGCTCCTACGATATCCGCGATACCTCCGCCGATCAGGTCTACCACGGCCTCAACACCGACTACACGCGCGCCATTGCTGCGGTGGACGAGACCGCAGGGCAGGTGCTGACCTACAACGGCGATATCATTCAGGCCTATTACGCGGCGTCTAACGGCGGCCAGACCGAGCCCACCGGCAACGTGTGGGCGAACGATCTGCCGTACTACACCCAGCAGGACGACCCGTACGACATCACAAACCCCTCCAGTCTGGAGGAAAAGTCCTTCATCCCCGCGGAGTTTAATGAGCTGACGCTGCCGCTGATGGACGCGCTGGTGCTGAATATGCTGCAGCAGGGCGCAAACGCCGCGGCGGGGGAGGCGGTGACGCTGGTCTCCACGGTGCGCGTCAGGGCAAAGGACGCCGTCTATGCACCGCCCAGCCGCAGCTACACCAAAGCGGATGTGACGATAATGGTGGCAGGCGCGGACGGCAGTCTGGGGCAGCTCACCGTGACGATCTCACTTTCCGACCTCGTTTATTCGGAAGAGAACAATCCGGAGGGCATCTTCAATACCGTGAGGAACCTGCGCATGCGCGGCGCGGAGGCGGGCGTGCTGGAAACGGAGGACGGCCAATCGTACGACGGGTGGTTCCTGACCAACCGCCGCTACGGACACGGCGTGGGCCTCTCGCAGCGGGGTGCGCAGCAGCGTGCGACGGACGGGCAAACTTATACGGAAATCCTTGCGTTCTATTACGTGGGTACGCAGCTCATCACCATCGGGACATGGGCCACCGCGCCCGCGCTGACCAGCGAAACCCTGACCGTAACCGAGACCGAGGTGAGCGGCATTGCGCCCGGCACCACGCCGGAAGCGCTGCTTGCACAGCTGGCTTCGGACGGCGGGACGCTGAGCCTGATATCGTCCACCGGGGCGGCAAAGACCGACGGACGCATCTATACCGGCGACTTCGTGCGCACGACCTACAATGACGGCGAGGCGTACTTCGATCTGTCGGTGGTGGTGCGCGGTGATACGGACGGGGATGGGCGTATTACCCAGGACGACTTTAACACGCTGCGGCGGCACATGCTGAACACCAGCAGATTGTCCGGCCCGTACCTTACCGCGGCGGATGTGAATCAGGACGGCGCAGTGGACGGAATGGACGTGCTGCTGCTCTTAAAGCACCTGCAGGGTGCGGCCGACATCGAACCTTAAGGAGGCCATTATGAACAAACGGCATCTTATTCGAAATATCACCGCGATTGCCTTTGCGCTGGCGCTGGCGATTGTGTTTCCGGCTGCCGCGCAGGCGGCCAGCGTTTCTGTTGTTGCAGAGCCGCTGTCGGTGGACAAGGGCGACATCGTGACCGTGACCGTCACCGCGGCGGGCGAGCACATCGCCGTGGCGGACGGCTCCTTCACCTACGACCCGGCGCTGCTGTCCTATGTGAGCGGCGAGGGCGGGGTATCGGATGGCACGCTGAGCCTCGTATCGGCGCAGAATGGCGGTACGTCCTCCCTGACTGCAATCATCAAGTTCACTGCCATCGGCGCGGGCGACGCGGAGGTGCGCGTGACGATCGACAGCGTACTGAATTACAGCGGCGAAGCGCTGCCGGGCGGAGAGGCGGGCGTATCCATCGCCATCGCGGGCAGCGACCAGCCCGGCGTGAGTGAAACGCCTGTCACGACCGACCTTTCGCTGACCGGCGTGGAGGCCGAGAATGTGGAGGGCGCGACCGAGACCATGTACGTGTGGCGCTCGCTGGAGAGCCTGACGCTGCCCGGCGGCTATGCGGACCGGCAGGTGACCTACCGCGGCGAGTACATGGGCGGCGCGGCGGTGCCGGACAGCGAGGAGCCCATCCTGCTCTACCTCTCCAACAAGGAGGGTGAAAACGGCGGGTATTACATCTACGATGAGGCGCGGAACATACTGTTCCCATATGTGACCATGCTGTCGGTTTCTTCCACCTACACGCTGCTCTGGCCAGACGAAACGGTGACCGCGCCTGCGGGATACGAACCGGCGACGATCACCTGGAAGGAGCGGGAGGTGCCTGCGTGGATGCCTGAGGGCGGGGACGGCAGCGTATACCTCGTGTACGCGCGCAACCCCTCCGGCGAGCGGGGGTTGTTCCTCTACAGCGTGGCGGACGAGTCGGTGCAGCGTTTCATCGCGCAGCCTGTGGCGGAGCCGGAGCCCGAGACCACACCTGAACCGGAAACCACACCGGTTTTCGAGCCCGAGGATGAGGGGTTGCTGGCCGGGATCATTGGGAATCAGGTCGTGTTCTTCGCCGTGGGCGGCGCGTGCGTGCTGCTGTTGGCGCTGGCAATACTTTTCGCCGTGCTTTACGTCAAGGCCACAGGGGAGAAGCGCAAGGCTGCCCGCATGGCCAAGCGGATGAAGAAGTCTTCGGAGGACAAGGATACCGGCGTTTCAGGCTGATACGTTTTGTATCTATTTGGAGGCTCCGCCTCCAAGCCACCGCATAAGGGGCATAGCCCCTTATGAATCCCATCGTATGCAACACCCTGTTCAGGGCGTTGCAGGATATTAATTTGGCCCGGCGTAAATGAGCCTCCCTTGCGGCTTGTGGTGGGAGAGGGAGGGGGACCGCGTTACGGTGGAGGGATGTGCTGAAGCAGAAGTCTGTCTTCCCCATCGAGCAGGGGCAGTAATAATGTAGAGATAAAATGATAAATCGTATTTGTATTTTGTGGGGGTATTCATACATGAAAAAAGCATTGGCAGTGTTGTTGGTTTTGATGCTGGTAATGGCTGCGGGATGCAGCTTGCCTGTCGCGGCGCAAACCTCGCAGGCTGTGGAAACGACAGCGGAGGGGACGCCGTCGTCAACGCCGGAGACGACGCCTTCGGCAACGCCTGAAACGACGGCAACAGAGACGCCGGCCATGTCTCCGACGCCCACGGAAACGGCAACGCCTTCTCCCACGCCGACGCCCACGCCGCTGAAACCGCTGACCGTGACGGAAGGCAAGCTGACTTACGGCGGCACAGGCGTGAACGTCAACATCACCTATCCCATCATATCGGGCATGGGGGATGGTCTGGTGCAGGGCAACATCAACGACGGCGTGCTGGGTTATCTGCAGGGACAGGCGCAGGAGGTGGAGTCGGATGCGTCGGCCGCTGGCGGCTCACACGGCACCTACACCTTTTCCGCGGACTATGAGGTGATGCGCAACGACGGCATGATCCTCTCGATCTTCATCCGCACATCCTCCTATACAGGCGGGGCCAATGTGGGCACGGACGTGGCTTTTGTCAACATCATCAACACCAGCCCTGCGCAGCAGCCCACACTGGAGGAGCTGTTCACGGAGGGCTCCGGTTACGCGGCGGTGCTGAACAGTAAGATTAAAGCGCAGCTCGCGGCCATGAGCGACGGGGACGCGTATTCCTTCAACAGTGTATCGGCGCACGGGGGATATTACCTGACCGACACCGAATTGGTGATCGTGTTTCCGCGCTACACGATTGCGCCGGGCGCATATGGCGAGCCGGAGTTTTCCATACCGCTTGCAGACCTTGCGGATATACTGATCCCCGAGCTGCAGTAAAACAGAACCGGGCAGCGCTGCGGAATGCTGCCCGGTTTTTATTGCCCGGAATATGGAAGAGAAATACGCTGCCGTGCGCGGGCCCTTTTGAGGTCGACTGCGGAGTAGCACAGCAGCGTTTGAAATGGTTAAAAAAAGCCTATTTGCTTTTGCATAACCATTTATGTATACTGATTTTGGATGACACAATCCATTTTTACCGAGGTTTTCAAATGAAACGTGGGATTGCCGTAGCGGGCAATATGGTGGTCGATATTCTTTATCCTATCCAGGGACTGCCCGGAGCGGGCGAGTTGACGACCATTCAGGAAGGCATCTCGCGCTCCACAGGCGGAGCGGTTTGCAACGTGCTCATGGATCTGACCAAGCTCGACCCACAGCTGAAGCTGCAGGCGTTCGGTCGTGTCGGCGCGGACCCGGAAGGCGATTTTCTGCTGAACACCTTAAAGGAATGCCGCCGCATCGACGTTTCGCAGATCAGGCGCGAAGGGGTGACGTCGTTCACCGCGGTGATGGCGGACGCCGTAACCAGTCAACGCACCTTTTTTCACTATCGTGGCGCAAATGCGCAATTCGACGTAACGGATATCGACTGGGACCGTGTGGATGCGGACCTGCTGCACATCGGCTATGTTCTGCTGCTGGACACGCTGGACACGGCGGACGCAGACTACGGCACGCGCATGGCGCGGCTGCTGCACGACGCGCAGGCGCACGGCATCAAAACCTCCATCGACGTGGCCAGTGAGCGCGGCACGCGCTTTGAAAAGCTGGTGCCACCCGCGCTGCGTTTTACGGATTACTGCATCATCAACGAACTGGAGGCGCAGCAGATTACGGGCATCAAGCTGCGCGGCGACGACGGCGCGCTGGTTCCCCGGAATATGCCCGAAGCGCTGCGGCGGCTGATGTCGCTCGGCGTATCCACCTGGGCGGTGATCCACTGCCCGGAGGGCGGTTACGGCATGGAGCAGGGCGACCGGATGGCCGCTGTGGAAAGCCTGAAGCTGCCCGCAGGCTACATCAAAGGTACCGTGGGCGCGGGCGACGCGTTCTGCGCGGGCGTGCTGCTTGGTGCGCACCGCGGCCTGCCCTTAAAGCAGGCGATCGAGCTGGGCGTGGCCTCGGCGGCGTGCTCGCTCTCCGAAAGCGGCGCGACAGAGGGTATGCGCACCGCGGAATTTGCCCTGAAGCTATACCGGGACTACCGGGACGAAAAAATATCATTGGAGGCCCCTATGCGCAAATATTTGGCCGGAATCGACGTGGGCACGTCAAGCGTGAAATGCATTGTGATCGGAGACGACGGCGCGGTGCTGTCCTCGTGCTCCGAGAAGTATCCGCTCTATACGCCGCAGGTCGGCTGGTCGGAACAGGACCCCGAGGAGTGGTGGGAAGCGACCAAGAAGGCAATCCGCAAAGCTGTGGAGAAGAGCGGCGTCAAACCGGAAGAGATCGTGGGGCTCGGTTTCTCCGGGCAGATGCACGGCCTGGTGGCGCTGGACAAGGACGACAAGGTGCTGCGGCACGCCATCCTCTGGAACGACCAGCGCACCTCTGAGGAGTGCGACGACATCATCCGCGACGCAGGCGGCCTCGTGCGGCTGATCGGCTATACCAACAACACGATGCTCACCGGCTTTACGGGTGGCAAGATACTCTGGGTGAAAAAGCATGAACCGGAGATATTCAAGCGCATGGCATCCTTCATGATGCCCAAGGACTACATCCGTTTCCGAATCACGGGCGAGAAGGCCACGGACGCTTCGGACGCTTCCGGCACGGGCCTGTTCGACGTGAAGAACCGCCGCTGGAGCAACGAGCTGATCCGGCGGCTGGGTTTCGATGAAGCCATATTCCCCAAGGTGTACGAGTCGGACGAGGCGGCGGGGGTGGTCACTCCGCAGGCCGCGGCGGAAACCGGGCTCAAGGCGGGCATGACCGTGTACGCAGGCGGCGGGGACGCCGTGATCCAGACGACCGGCATGGGCATCGTCAAAGAGGGCACCATCGGGCTTATCATCGGTACCTCGGGCATCGTCTCGATGTCGCTCGACAGCTTTGCGGAGAACGAGGGCGGCAAGCTGCAGTTCTTCTGCAACAACGACCGCAACAAGTGGCAGGCGTTCGGCTGCCAGCTTTCCTCCGGCGGCTCATTGGACTGGTTTGCGCAGACCGTGTATGGCGGTGAGTTCAAGACGCTGGATAAGCAGGCGGGGGAGAGCCCCGCAGGCTCGCGTAACCTCGTGTTCCTGCCGTATCTCACGGGCGAACGCTGCCCGCACGCCGATCCGTATGCGCGGGGCGTGTTCTTCGGCCTTTCCAGTCAGCATGGCCGGGGCGACATGGCGCGCGCGGTGATGGAAGGCGTGACGTTCGGCTTGAAAGAAATCTATGAGATTATCTTAAAGGGCAACCCGAATCTGGAGCCGGTGGAAGTCATCTCCTCGGGCGGCGGCAGCAAGAGCGCGATATGGCGGCAGATTCAGGCGGACGTGTTCAACCTGCCGGTGAAGACGCTGACGGGCGCGGCAGAAGGCGGCGCGTATGGCGGCGCGGTAGTTGCGGGCGTCGGCGCGGGCGTATGGGCCAACATCGAGGACGCGGCCAAGTGCCTGAAGGTGGAGACGGTGACCGAGCCCATCCCGGAGAATGTATATAAGCTGCAGCGGCTCTATGGCGTGTATCAGGGGCTGTATCAGGACTTGAAGATGCGCTTCAAGAGCCTGATGGACTGAAGAAAATATCAATTACAGGGGAGCGGGAAACCGCTCCTTTTTACGTGATAACAAGCTTTCGCGAGGGCGCTGCCCTCGCACACCTGCTTCTTTTCTTGAAGAAAAGAAGTAAAAGACACGTGGGAAATGCCTTTTTAAGGCATTTCCCTGATGGGATTCTTAAGGGATGCATCCCTTAAGTGGTGGAGTCCCAGAAAATGAAGCTTTGGGGGTGATGTTTGGCGGCGGAGCTTCCAACGAATATTCTGTCAACAAAAAAGATGTGCGCTTAATAGTACTGCCCCTCGTCCGTTTTTTCCAGCCCGGTGCCGTCCGTGCGGATGCGGTAGCTGCCTACATAAACCGTTGGGCCGTTGTATTTGCTGACCTTGTACCGGAAGCTGAGCCAGCCGTCCGCCACACCCGTGATGGTGAGCTGCTTGTATAAGTACCCGAAATCGCCATAGTTCCGTGTAATCTCCCGCCGCTCGGGCAGATCGATTGCATATTCCTCCGTGTCCGTCAGCGACGGATCGGCGGCAAAGATGGAGCTTTCACTGTCGATTGTATAGTAGACGAGCTCGCCTTCGTTCGGAATGTATATGTCCATGTTCCAGTTGCAGGGCAGTACATCGCCGGTAGTCAGATCGACCACGCGGGTGATCTCGCCTTGCGGCTCTTCATCCGTATAATTGTTGCTCTTGATGTAGATGTAGGGGTCGCACAACTGGAAGTAGTATCCGGTGGTCCCGAGGTATTCGCTTACGTTGCTGTCGATGAAGCTCCTGTACAGCGGGAACTCGATGTTATTGCTGAAGATAAAGTACTGGCTTGTATCGAAAAAGTACTCCGCGTCCTCCGTCTGTATGCGGCAGGCTTCCGCGATGGCGGCCTGCTCCTGAAAATATGCGTCCCGCTGGCTCTCCTCTGCGGTGGGCGTAGGCTCCGCCGCGGGCGTTGCGGCAGGCGGCATGGTCTGCGCTGGGCTGACTGTGGCCGGGGCAGAGGCCGAAAGCGCGGCGTCCTCTGCGCTGCAGGCGCAAAGCATTAAGGCCAGTGCGGCCAAAAAGCAGTAGGCTAGTTTTCTCATCAAATCGCTCCTTGAGAATGAAACCAATATAATTAACCTGATTGTACCATAAAACGGGTAAATGTGTATAGAAAAACCGCAGGGCATCTACCTTGCGGATTTTAAAGATACAGCGATGCTCTGATATCAGCGGCATAGAAAGATCCTTCGCTGCGCTCAGGATGACTATGATTTGTAATTTGACGGCTTTAATATTGAATTAGTGTTGCAATATAACATAAATGGTATAATATAATCTACATACATAAAAAATGAATACGGGGGTGCTTTGATGAAAAGAAAGAAATACAAAATCGATGCGTGTGAAATCGCTGAAAGCGGAAGCAACCGGTATCATTTGCGGTATCGGTCAAACGATGAGGCAGCCCCGGTGTTGCTTTTTGTGCATGGCGGACCGGGGTCCTGCGACAGGCCGCTTGTTATCCGACACCTCTCACAGCTTGCGGACGACTTTACGGTTGTATGTTGGGATCAGCGCGGCGCAGGCAAGGGCTATGATTTTAAATTGTCCCCCAAAGAAAAGATGACACTGGATAGTTGCGTAGAGGATGCGCATGCTGTTGTTACCTTTTTAAAAAAGCGGTTTTCTCAGGACAAGGTCTGCATTGTGGGGCATTCATGGGGTTCCCTGTTGGGCGTTCTGCTGACACAGCGGTATCCTGAGGATATTGAGACATATGTGGGGATCGGCCAATATATATGCGGTGCGGAAAATGAACGGTTATCGTATGAGTATACGCTGGAGGAAGCGATAAAAAGGCAGGATAAACGGGCGGTAAAAGCGTTGCAAAGAATGGGCACGCCTGTAGGCGGAAACTATGCTCAGGACAGGGATTTGATCTTGCAGCGTAATTATCTGCGGAAATTCGGCGGCGCGATATACAAGGCTGAAGAGTCCATTGCGATGTATGTGCTGAAAGTAATGCTTACGACCCGAGAGTACACGCCGCTGGATTATGTGAGGTATCTGAAGGGCAACAACTATTGCAGGAAATTGCTGTACGATGAAATGATACGGGTGAATTTCATGGAGAGCGTGAAAAGCCTGAACGTCCCGGTTTATATCACTCAGGGGAGGCATGATTACAACACCCCTTCGATACTGGCCCTGCGTTGGTTTGATGCGCTGGACGCTCCAACTAAAGAATGGTTCTGGTTTGAAGAGTCCGCGCATTCCCCGGATTTTGAAGAACCGGAACAGTGGGTCGGAACGATAAGAAGCCTGCTGCTGCAACAGTAGCGTCAGCAAGGCCGCAGAGCGACGATTTCAACGCCGAAATACAAATGGTATTTCGGCGTTTCGTATACAAAGCCGTTTATCCGAAAGGGAAGGGAGTGCCGGTCCGGTGTCTATACCTCCTTGCTGCGGTATATCGCGCAGGAAGCGGCGTATGAGATGGCGCCAACGACGATCAGGATCAGCGGGGAGAGAGCCAGCAGATGGGCTATAGTCTGCTCGTTGGGCAGCTTGATATCCGAGACGGTGCTGAGCGCGACGAAGACTGCGGTGGGCACTGCGAAAACCGCGACGATGAGCAGGCGGGCCTTTTCTGCGCCGAACTTGAACAGTAGCGGCAGCAGGATTGCGACAAACACCATCCCGACAACGAACAGGGCATAGTTCGTCGCCAGCGTTTCAAGAAGGTCGCCCGAGTGCTGAAACGCGCCGTGCAGTACGCTGACGATCACGGCGAGCACGGTGCCGCCCAGGGTGAAGATGAGCGCGAGCACGTATTTGCTGGCAACCACGTCCCTGCGGGATACGGGCAGCGACAGCGCATAGACGTCCCAGCCCGCGAGGTGGTCGAACGAGAACGAGGTGACCGCGATCATTGCGCTCATGATGACGATCATGCCGCCCAGAAATACCGCGCTGTCCATGAGAAACGTCATCAGCGCGTAGAGCGCGATGATCAGCATCACCGTGCGCAGGTATTTGCGCAGGCCGAGCAGGTCCTTAAGCAGCAGTCCTTTCATGACGCGTCCCTCCTTACATAGAACAGCATGATCTCCTCAATGCTGGCCGGGTCTACCGTGCAGCCGGGGTATTTGTGCTGCGCACGCTGCTTATCCCGCACGAGCACCTCGCAGCCGAAGTGCCCCTTGCGCTGCCCGATGATATCCGCCGGGTCGATACGCGAGAACTCTGCCTGCCCGCAGCGCAGGATGCCGCAGCCGTATTGCAGCGCGTTGGCCGATTCGCTGAACACCACGCGGCCCTCGTGCAGCAGCGTAATATAGTCCGCAATCTTTTCTAAGTCGCTGGTGATATGGGTAGAGAGCAGGATGGAGCGGTCCTCGTCCTGTATGATGTCGCGCAGCATGTCGAGCACCTCGCTGCGCATCACCGGGTCCAGCCCGCTTGTGGCTTCGTCGAGGATGAGCAGCTTTGGCCGGTGCGCCAGCGCCGCGCACAGCGACAGCTTGGTCTTCATGCCCTTGGACATCTCCTTGACGGTCTTATCCTGCGGCACGCTGAGCCGCTTGAGTGTCTTCACATACAGGCTGTCGTCCCAGTTCTCGAACAGCGCCCGCATGAAGGACGCAATGTCCGCGGTGCGCAAGGAGTCGTGAAAGTGGCAGTCGTCCAGCACCACGCCGAGCTGCTGCTTGATCTGCGTTTCCTTTTCAATATGGTCCATGCCGAGCACGCGAACGCTGCCGCCGTCCTTGCGGATCATGTTCAGTATGAGCTTGATCGTCGTCGTTTTGCCTGCCCCATTTTCGCCGATGAGCCCCATGATGCTGCCGCCGGGCAGAGAGAAGCTCACGTCGTCCAGCGTAAAGCCGGAGTATTGCTTGCGCAGGCCGGTTATCTCCAGCGCGTTTTCCATCACTGTTCCTCCTGATACAAAAGTGCCAATATTTCTGAAAGCTCCGCCAGCGGGATGCCGCTGCTTTTGGCCAGATCCACAGCCTTTTGCAGATGGCCCTCCGCCAGCCGGAGCTGTTCTTCCCGGATGATCTCGATATTGCGCCCCGCCACATAGCTGCCCTTGCCCGACACTGTCTCAATGAAGCCGTCGCGCTCCAGGTCCTCGTAGGCGCGTTTCGTGGTAATCACGCTGATGCGCAGGTCCTTGGCGAGCAAGCGCATGGAGGGCAGTGCGTCCCCTTCCTGCAGGGCCCCGCTGACGATCATGTTCTTGATCTGCGAAGTGATCTGCTCATAGATCGGACGCTGGCTTGCGTTGCTGATGATGATATCCAAACGGCCTCCCGTCCACGCCATGATTAGCAAACATAGCGTATATATACGATATATACAGTATAGCCGCAAAATATGCCTTGTCAAGGGCGGCTGCAAAAAAAATTAGGGCCGGATTCGATTGTAACCTTGCAGGATACAAGCCGGAGCGTTGTTTAGCGCATAATAACACAAAGGAGGCGGAGTATGAAGATCAAACGGCAACGCAAACCCAAAGCGCCCGGGCGCGACCGGGTGGAGAAAAATGAAAACGTAATGGTGACGCACAGCGACATCCCGAACCCGCACGACGGCTGAACGAACACACCACAGGAAAGGGCGGACAATACGTTCGCTCTTTTTGTGTGCAGCAGGTACCCAAAGTGCCATTGCAAGGAGGGATGTTTTTATCCCGGCTGCGGTTTTGAGCAGAGGCGCGGCAATGGATTGCTTTACTTCGTTCGCAATGACGGATACTGCCACCGTCGCTGTATCGTCATTGCGAGAAGCGCAGCGCCGAAGCAATCCAGTGATAGCGATGGAGGATGGGCAGGGAGAGGCTGTTTCGGGTTGGCGGGCCGTTCGTCCGCATGATATAATGTCCAAAAAGCGTGTGAGGTTTTAATTATGAAACGGCTGAGGTTCAACCAGATCGTCATGATCGCGCTGCTCGCGCTGTCGGTCATTTTCTTCGTTTTGCAGTACGCCATCTTCCATAACCTTGAGGAGGAAGCCTTCCTGGTCTTTCAGGATTTAACGTTCCTTCCGATCGAGATTCTGCTGGTCACGTTCATACTGGACCGCATACTGCGCAGCCGCGAAAAACAGGAGCGTCTGCAGCAGGTGCGTATCGTGATCAGCGCGTTTTTCAGTGAGATCGGCACGGACGCGTTGTTCAGCATCGGCGGCGAGATACCGGAGAAGGGCGAACTGGCGGCCCGGCTCGATATGAAGGCTGGCTGGAGCGCGAAGGATTTCTCGGCCGCGGCGGAGGCGGCAAAGCATATCAAGCTTCACGCCAAACCGGATGGAGTGCGCCTTGCCGCGCTGCGTGAGATGCTGTCGCCGAAGAAGAGCTACCTGCTGCAGATGTTTTCCAACCCGAATCTTCTGGAGCATGACACGTTTACCGATATGCTGTGGGCAATGTACCACCTCATCGACGAGTTGGAGAGCCGCGAAAGCTTTACCGGCCTGCCCGACAGCGACCTCGCGCATCTCGGCGGCGACATCACGCGCGCCTACGGACTGCTGACCTTCGAATGGGTGCAGCACATGCGCTACCTGAAGGAGCGCTATCCGTACCTGTGGTCCATCGCGGTGCGCAAGAACCCGTTTGTTCAGAACAGCATCATCGTGCAGCAGTAAGCCGGAAAAGCCTGCGGTATGAAACGGGTATCCTTGCGGCATGATAATCACGCAGGAGCACGCGGAGAACGGAGGCAGGCCAGATGAAACAAAACGTGGGTACAGGGGACCGGATCATCCGGATCATCGTGGGATTGGCAGTATGCAGTCTGATATTTATCGTGAACGGCAACGCCCGGTATTTCGGGCTGCTCGGCATCATTCCGCTGCTGACCGGGCTGATCGGCTGGTGCCCGCTGTACATGCTGCTGGGGATCAACACACGGCACAGGGAATAGGCCAATGATAAGCAAAGGACCGAAGCGATTCTGCCTCGGTCCTTATTTCAATTGCTTTCGTACGCGACCAGTATGACGCTTTTGCCGTCCACGGTTGTGATGCCGCTTTCGGCCTGAGTGATCTTCTGTACGTCTTCAGCCTTGATGCGTGCGATCGGATAACCTGTCATGTCCATAACCATTCCTCCGGCATATTGTTACCGCTATTATCGCCCGGAAGAGAGCTGCTTATACTCGGGCGGGATGAAACCAGCGTGTAGAACCTAGGCTCTAAAAGGATGCCTGTGCTATGATTTACCCACCGGGTCTGGTATAATAGCCATGAAATTGAAAGGAGGGCGAGCGCGTGCGATATACCCCGATTGCTGAAGGGTGCAGCTTCCTATACTCGCCCGACCTTGAGCTGATGTTTGCCGTAAGCAGTATCCTGCAGGGCGAGCCTGTCCATTCGCTATGCACAAAGATATATGGTGAAAAGCGCATTACTGAGCTTAAAACGGCGTACCCTTTCCTGCTGGAGGTGTTCCGCTCTCACATGGGCACAGCGCCTTTGGGCATATTTGAGCCGCTGCTGGACCTGCCGCCCGGTGATTTTTCGCTTGAAGCATACCGTAGCTTTCTGCTGGAGATGGAGCCCGCCGTGTTTATCGGGCGCTACTTTGGCGGTTATGTTACTGCCGAGGATATCGCGGCAGCGATGGGGAACGACGACTGGCTGGAGAAGCTGTTTGCTGAAAAACGTCTTTCGGACAGCCTGATCGGACTGCAGTCGTTCTTCTGCCATACGGAGCGGTTCATCCGCGAATATATTGCATTTGCACAGGCGCTGCGTACGCCGGAGTTTGAGGAGGCGGTTGGCGCGCAGGCGGACGCTGTGGCCACAGCCCTGCGGGACGCGCAGGACAGCCTGAAGGAGACGGCACCACTGGCATATTCCGAACGGCTGATGGGCAAGACGTTCCGCAACCGCGGGCCATACGAGTGGTTCGCATTTTCCGTAAGCCTGCTGATGCCGTGTCGTGCGCTGCGCTTTTTTGGCAAGGGTCAGATTCTTTTTACCACGCTGCGAAGGGATGCGGTTGACGACGACAGCGTGATTGCGCAGCTCAAAGTCATTGCGGACCCCACGCGCTTTAAGATGATCGCCCTGATCGGTGAAAAGCAGCCCATCAGGGGATTGGAGATCGCCCAAGCGCTGCATATTGCGCCTTCCACCGTTTCGCACCATATCGAGCAGCTCGGTAAAGCGGGGATCATCCACGAGGAACCGAGCAAGAATTCCAAATATTACAGTCTTAACAGGGTCATGATGAATGCCATTCTGAAACGCCTGTCGGAAACGCTGGGTAATTAACCCGGCATGGTACGGAGTCTTTATTGACATACCCAGTAAATTCGATTATCATAAAATTAGATATTTATATAATAAGTGAGGTTATGCATGTCTGCGGTCATCGAGGTACGGGATCTGAAGAGGGAATATGTGACGCACAAGGGCTGGATCAGGCGAAAGAAGGAGGTCGTGAAGGCGGTGGACGGCATTACCTTTGACGTAAACGCCGGGGAAATATTCGGCCTGCTCGGGCAGAACGGCGCGGGTAAAACCACCACCATCAAGATGCTAATTACGCTGCTGGCCCCGACGTCCGGCGTCTGCCGGGTGCTGGGGTACGATACCTTCGGGGAAGAGAAGAAGATACGGCCCCGCATCAACTTTATCTTCGGCGGCGAAATGGGCGTATACCGCCGCCTGTCTGGGCGGGATAACCTGAAGTATTTCGCTAACCTCTACCGCGTGGGCGGCAGGGAAAGCGCGGAGCGCATCAGCCGTATACTGGAGTTGGTCGGCCTTTCGGACGAGGCGGACCGGCTGGCGGAAACGTACTCCAAGGGCATGATCCAACGGCTGCAGATTGCCCGCGGGCTGATCAATGACCCGGAGATATTGTTTATGGATGAACCGACCGTGGGGCTGGACCCGGTGGGGGCACGGAGCCTGCGCGGCATCATCCGGGAGTTGAAGGCGCAGGGGAAAACGGTGCTGCTGACCACGCACTACATGTACGAAGCGGATGAGCTATGTGACCGGATCGCCATCATCAATAAGGGACGGCTGATCGCGCTCGGCACGCCGGAGCAGCTGAAAGGAAGCGTACCGGATGCGCAGTCGCTCGAGGACGCGTATGTGAAGCTCGTGGAGGGAATATGAAAACATTGTCCGTCATATGGGAAACGTTTCGGCTGCAGATGAAGAATTCCTTTGTGCGGCCGATGTTCCGCTTCTGCCTGATCGCGAATCCCATCGTCAGCACCATTCTCGTCTACGAAATGTTCCGCAACTCCGGGCAGGAGAACTTCACCACGTATGTGATCCTCGGCGCAGGGCTGATGGGGCTGTGGAGCTGCATCTGTTTCTCGTCGGCAGGCGACATCAACCGCGAGCGCTACAGCGGTACGCTGGCGATCCTGTTCGCCACGCCATCCAGCTTCCGTGCAGTCATACTGGGAAAGATACTTGGCAATACGATCCTCTCGCTGGCGACGATCGTGGTCTCTTTCGTCACTGCCAAGGTGCTCTACGGCGCGCCCGTGGTGGTCGCCAGCCCGGGATATATGCTGCTCTCGCTGGCTGCTGCCGTAATCTGTTTCGTCTCGATCTCCACCGTGATCGCCTGCCTGCTGACGCTGTCGCGCAGGACCCAGCTTTATATGAACTGCATCGAGATTCCGGTCATACTGGTGTGCGGCTTCGTGTTTCCGGTTGAGATACTGCCCGCCTGGGTGCTGCCCCTAAGCTATGCGCTTTCGCCCACATGGGCGGTCAAGCTGATCCGCATGAGCGTGGCAGGCGTGGACGATCCCCCGGCCTACCTGACGGCGCTGGGGATACTTGCCGGGATCACCGTAGCCTATACGCTGCTGTCCTCGCTGCTGTACAGGGCGATCGACAAGCAGGTGCGCATCCGGGCGACGCTGGAGGTGAGCTGATATGATCCGCCGGTTCTTTTCACAGGCTTATCTGTATTTCAAGGCGCAGCAGGCCGCTTTCCGTTTCGAAGAGTTCATTTGCTTCGAGGCGGGCTATCCGCTCATCACGCTGATATTCTACTGCCTGCTGGCGGCATACAGCTTCAATACTGCCAATCTGACGCATTGGGTGGTGGGGAACTCATTTCTGCTGTGCGTCAACACCTGCATCTTTACACTGGGCAACACCTTCACCGGCGAGCGCTATTACGGACGCATCCGTTCCATCGTTGTCGCGCCCACAAGCAAGCTGGCTCTCGTGCTGCAGCGCGGACTGTTTCCGGCGCTTGTGGCCGTCGGCACCGTGATCGCAGGCTTTCTTGCCGGCAGCCTGATATTCGGTGTGGATTTCACGGGTATCAACCTTGGGCTGTTCGCCCTGATCGTGTTCGCCGCAATGTTTGCCGCGACCGGCTTTGGCCTGCTGCTGTCCGTATTCGGGCTGATCTCGGACAGCATGCACTTTGTGCTGAATCTGGCGAGCAATGTGCTGCTGATCTTCTGCGGCGCAAACTTTCCCGTATCTCAGCTCGGAATATGGGGGAACATCTCGTGGGTGCTGCCGCTGACGAGAACGATAAAGGCTGCCGACATGTTGTTTGGCGTTGTCGACGGTGCAAAGCTGGTTTCCCTGCTGGCCGGGGAACTGGCCATCGGTGCGGCCTATTTTGTCGCAGCAGCGCTGGTGATCCGGATCGTGGAGCGTGCAGCGCGGCGCAGGGCCACGCTCGAGGTATTTTAGGGTAGTAAAGGCTGTGGGCCTGCCCAGTTTTTGCCTGCAGGACACGGACTGGTTGCTGTTCCGGGTAAAACGAAAGCATATAAAAAGCGCTCCGCAGAACGCTTTTTTTACGTCCTCATTCTTCCGGTTCAGGCACGGCGGTCTTTTCCGTATCAGCCGCTTTTTCCGCTTCGGCCTTCTTCTGCGCGCGTTCCTTCTTCTCGCGGACAGCTCGGCCTCCGCGCCTGCGGCTGCGGGGCTTGGCGGCAGCAGCGGACGCTGCTTCAGCAACCGGAACTTCAGTTAAAGCCTCCACCGGATCGGCGATGTCCTTGCCGTTATCCCGGATCAAGTCCTTCGCAGCTTCCTTGGCCGCGTCTTTGCTGACGTCCTTGCCGTTTCCGCTGTCCTTAATGGCATCTTTGACGATGTCTTTACCGGTGTCCTTATTGTCCTTGCTGTCTTTGCTGACATTGTCCTTGTCTTTACCGCAGTTGTCCTTGCCGCTCTCGCGATAGGTACCGCGGTTGTCCTTGACGTCCTTGCTGTCTTTGCTGTCCTTGCTGTCCTTGTTGCGGATGTACTTGAACACCACGTCCGGGTTGCTCGTGCGGCGCGACTGGATCTCGAACTGCTTCAAAGAGGAGATCAGCGGCGTCAGCTTGGAGAAGCCGTAGTTACGGGTGTCAAAGTCCGGGAAGCGTTTGCTGAGCATCTTGCCCACAGCGCCCATGTATACCCAGCCGCCCTCGTCGGAGTTCTCCTCCACGATGATCCGTACGGCTTCGATGAGCTTATCGCGGCTGCCGAGAGCCGATTTGGGCGCACCTTCGGCGGAGTCCTCCTCGGTCTCGTCGCGCGGCGGCGCAGGCGGCGAAGCCAGTACCTCTAAGTATTTGAACACCTCGCAGGCCGAGATGAACGCCGTAGGCGTCTTCTTCTCGCCCATGCCGAGCACGTACATGCCGGACTCCCTGAGGCGAGCGGCGAGGCGCGTAAAATCGCTGTCGCTCGAAACGATGCAAAAACCGTCCACGTTCTCCGAGTACAATATATCCATGGCGTCTATGATGAGCGCCGCATCCGTGGCGTTCTTGCCAGTCGTATAGCTGTATTGCTGGATCGGGATGATCGAGTAATTCAGCAGCACCGATTTCCACGACGCAAACTGCGGGCGTGTCCAGTCCCCATAGATGCGCTTGTAGGTCGGCGTGCCGTGATTGGATATTTCGTCGAAGATGAACTTCACATATTTCTCCGACACATTGTCCGCGTCGATCAGCACCGCGATCCGTCTGTCGTTTTCCATATATCCCCCTTATGTTACTTAATATCAGTATACCATCATTTGTGTAAAATAACCAGACGGCCCGCTGAAAACAACAAAACCGGGCTTTTGCAGCCCGGTTTAAGGAGGAAAATGAAAAAGATGATAACTTGCACTTTTATTATCAAGGGTAATGCAATAAAAATCATCAAGTTTATGTTAAGTAAACGTGAATTATGTCCCCGGTTTTGTCATATTTCGCTGAAAACACGCATACGCAAAGGTATCGGTGCATTTTTGGCCGCTAAAGAAAGGGGAGAAGCTGATGAAGCGTTGGACTGCTGCTGCGGCTGTTTTGCTGCTGGCCCTGCTGCTGGCCGCCTGCGCCGCGCAGACGCTTGCCGAGGATTCCAAAGGCATGATGGCGGCGGAGTTTGTGGGCATGGCCGACATGCATACCATTGAGGTGACCTTGGACGGCAAGCCGGTCGCGCTGCAGCTGGAGGGCGATGCGCGCGAGCAGGCGCTTGCTTTTGATGAAGGCGACAAGGTGTATATCCGTTATGAGCGCCGCGACGGCGTGCTGTACGCGCAGAGCATCGAGTCCGCGCCGCCCGCACAGTAGCAGATACGATCAGATCAACCCCCTGAATGGAAAAAATGGACAAGCGAACTGGTTAAATAGAGTTTGCTCGTGCTGCCGGACCATAATATAATGTCGAAAACCGCTGACTCATCAGTCATTGAGAGATACGCGTTTTGACATGCGGAAATTTCATGGTATGAGATGATACAAGGTTTGCGGCGGCGCTGAACTGTATCGGCGGCAGAGCGCTTAATTATAAAACTGCGGCCTTTGTGACAAACTCACGGCAAACAAGACAGCCTTCTGTTAAAATGGAAAAAACAACGGAGGCCAAACCAATGAAGAAATCGATCGTTTTTGCAATATCGTTGCTGCCCGCCCTGCTGATGGCCGGGTGTGCGGTGGATAAGCCCGAGGAAACGGTGTCTGCGCAGACCGAAACAGCTGAGGTACATTCCATTTCGCCCGCGGATGCGAAGGCGTTGATGGACAGCGAGGAGGTTGTGCTGCTGGATGTGCGCACGCAGGAGGAGTACAACGAGTCCCACATTGAAGGGGCGCTGCTGGTGCCGTACGACGAGGTATCCAAGCACCTGGATGAGCTGCCCGCGGACAAGGACGCGCCGATCATCGTGTACTGCCGCAGCGGGAGCCGGGCTTCGGCTGCCGGGCAGACGCTCATCAAGCTGGGGTACACGCAGGTGTACAACATGGGCGGCATCTCAGGCTGGACCTACGGCACAGTATCGGGCAACTAAAGCTAGTCTAATAAGAAGCGTTCTTGGAGGCTCTGCCTCCAAACTACCGCTAAGGGGACATTGTCCCCTTAGAACCCCAACGTACAAAACGCTCTATTCAGGGCGTTTTGTGTATAAAGGGATTCCCAAGGGATTGGTCCCTTGGGTGGGAGCACGAGGGCGACGCCCTCGTATTATTTAATGAATGAAGGATTGAGGTCATCCTGCGTCGGCGATGAGGATGTGGGCGTTTGAGCCTGCGTCCAGCCAGCTTAAGAGGGTGAGCATGTCGGCGGGGAGGACCGCGACGCAGCCAGAGGTCGGGTGGTCGCCGCAGTGGAGGAACACGGCGGAACCCTTGCCGGATACGATGGGGTGCATGTTGTACTCAATCACCAGTGCGTAAGCGTACGCGTCGGGGAAATCGCTCAGATGCTCCGCGCTGTTCCAATCGCGGGTGCCGGTGTCCTCCACCCATGTGTTGTAGCTGGCCGAGGCCGGGTCGTCCACCCAATAACTGTCCGGGGTCACTTCGCGGTAGGGCCATGTGGTATCGGGCTGGGGCATGTTGCCGAACGCGAAACCCAGCGCATAGTAGCCCGTGGGCGTCTTCTTATCGCCTTCCGTTTTATCGTCCGTGACGCCGTGCTTGCCCACATTTGCGGCAAACGAATGCGTCAGACGCCATACGCCCGCGTCGCTGTCCTTGTCGTAAAGGTACAGCCTGGATTCGCCGCTATCGTACGCCAACATCAACAGTTGACTGGCGTCTACGTCGTCGATACCTATTCCGTATTGTTGCAGCATGCGCGTCAGCAATGGTGGCTGTTCCTCCTGTTCTGTGGGCGTAGGGGTCGGCGGGACTGTGGGCGTGGCTGTCGGCAAGGCGGAGGCTTCGGGTGTCCGCGTCGGCGATACGGGGACCGGGGTTGCGGACGCTGCCGCCGGCAAGGTGTCAACCGGGGCCAAGGAGGCAGAGGGAGTCAGTACCGGCTCCACGCTCTGCCCCGCGGCAAGCTCCACGCTCTGCCCGGTGCCGCAGGCCGTAAGCAAGGCTGCCGCCATTGTCACGGCTACGATTATTTGTATGTTCCGACGCGTCCTGCGACGCGGACTTTGGCTTGTCCTTTGCATAAAAACACCTGATCCGACAATTTGCCTGTATTGTATCACATCACGGCGGACAGAAAAACCATGGGGCATTAAAGCTCAGATGCATTTCGGTCGGGTGGATCATCTTATTGCGCTAAGCCAAGAGCCTTCGCTGCGCTCAGGATGACGCGTTGAGGCGGAGGGATCATCTGGACGTGAAAGCGATGGCGATCCTTTTGCTGCAAATGTAGGCGATGCGGGATGGAAAACCGCAGGGGCGGCATTTCGGTGGTTTGACAGGCCGCACGGCACAGCATATAATCGACACAAATAGCTGATTTATATGGCATAAGGGGCAATTGAACATGTGGGGTTATATCTGGCCGCTCGTCCTGATCGTAATATCGAACGTCGTCTATCATATCGTCGCCAAGCAGACGCCAGCAAGCGCGAATACCTTTCTGTCGCTCACCGTCACGTACCTTGTGGGCGCGGCGCTGGCCTTCGCAGGCTATCTCGTCACACCGTCCGGCAAGGGGCTGGGGGAGAACTTTTCGCAGCTGAACTGGACAAGCTGGGTGCTGGGCCTCGCCATCGTGGGGCTGGAGACGGGCTTTATCTACCTGTACCGTGCGGGCTGGAAGCTCAGCACGGGGCCGCTCGTCGCCAACACGCTCGTCGCGCTGCTGGTCATCGTCGTGGGACTGCTGTTTTACAAGGAGACGCTGAGCGTCAAACAGATCATCGGCATCGCGCTGTGCATGGGCGGGCTGGTGCTGGTGAACGGCTGAGCGCCGGAGGGGTGGCATGAAACAGTTCTTTAAAAAGCATGAGGGCAGGACGCATAAGCTGAGCCTGCTGCGCTATATCGGACCGGGCCTGCTGGTGACCGTGGGCTTCATCGATCCGGGCAATTGGGCGTCCAACATGGCTGCGGGAAGCGGCTACGGCTACGCGCTGCTGTGGATGGTGACGCTGTCGACCATCATGCTCATCATGCTGCAGCACAACGCCGCGCACCTCGGCATCGTCACAGGCAAGTGCCTCTCCGAAGCGGCCACCGCCGCCATGAAGCCGTGGCTGAAAAACGCCGTGCTGGGCACCGCGATGATCGCCGCCGTATCGACCGCGCTGGCGGAGGTGCTGGGCGGGGCCATCGCGCTGGACATGTTGTTCCACATCCCCGTGAAGGTGGGCGCGCTCATCGTCGCGGCGGGGGTAATCGCCATGCAGCTGACCAACACCTACCGCAAGGTGGAAAAGATCATCATCGGGTTCGTGTCCATCATCGGCCTGTCGTTCCTCTACGAGATCAGCATCGTGGATATCAACTGGGGCGCGGCTGCCGTCGGCTGGGTTACTCCGGCGTTCCCGAGCGGCTCCATGCCCATCATCATGAGCGTTCTCGGCGCGGTGGTGATGCCGCATAACCTGTTTCTGCATTCCGAGGTGATCCAGAGCCGCCAGTGGAATCTGGAGGACGAGAGCGTCATCAAGAAGCAGCTCAAGTTCGAGTTTGCCGACACGCTGTTCTCCATGATTGTGGGCTGGGCGATCAACAGCGCCATGATACTATTAGCCGCGGCGACCTTCTTTACAAACAACCTTCAGGTGACGGAACTCTCGCAGGCGCAGGCCATCATGCAGCCGCTGCTGGGCGGGGCCGCGTCGATCGTGTTTGCCATCGCGCTGCTGTTTGCCGGGCTGTCGTCGTCCATCACGGCGGGCATGGCGGGCGGCACCATCTTCGCGGGCATCTTCGGCGAGCCGTACGACATCAAGGACAGCCACACCAAGACGGGCGTGCTGATCACCATGATCGGCGCGGTGATTGCGATCTTCCTCATCAGCTCCCCGTTCGACGGCCTGATCTACTCCCAGATGCTGCTGAGCATCCAGCTGCCCATCACGATCTTCACGCAGATCTACTTAACCTCGTCCAAAAAGGTGATGGGCAAGTACGCCAACTCCACGCTGGACAAGATACTGCTGTGGACCATCGGCATCGTAGTTACGGCGCTGAACGTGGCGCTGCTGGTGAGTTATCTGTAGGAAAACGATGAGGGGGAGATAAATGGGGAACGGAAACTACTATTTACAAAGAATAAATCGCATTTCGTCACATTTAAAACTAATTTGCTGAAGATAATTAAGGATTCTATTGTTGTTTTTAGGTAACGTCTGGGGCTTATAATAATTACTATCAATATAGTCTTTATACATGGTGTATTGTCTCTTTATATAGGCAACCTCTTTTTTCAATCCGAAACTCTTAGAATATTTCTCAAGTAAATATATACAGTTTGAAATGCTTCTCATTTTTAGTAGTATCTTTTGCTTGTCCACATCTTGTTTAAATTTGGCTTCTTCTGAATCAACAAAAGATTGTATTTTCTCAATAACAAAGGAAAGCTCCTCTTTTTTCTTTCGCTCATTATTCATTAATTGCGTTAGGTAATAAGCTATGGCGAAAGTAAGGATAATGCTAACAATATTAACAATAGAAGTTTTATAGAATTCGTCACCATTGTTCTTAATATTGAGATAAACAATATATCCCAATATTAAAATTAGAATGATTGTAATAACGATTATCCAAACTTTTTTCTTCATTTGTAGACCTCACGGTTAGTTACTTTGCAGCTTTTATATAGCCAATGATTTCATCTACTAGACTAGGTTCATCCTCTGATATAATCTCAATATTATTTAAAACCATGTTAGCCCCGTAAATTCTAGCTAGTCCCCCAAAAGACTCATCTAAGAACGAGGGGGGATATCCATAACCGCCGTCTAAATCTACAACCAATTTATCACCACTTTGTATGGCCTCTTTGAGTGCTTTTTCTAATATTTCCTCTCGAAATAGCTCGCCAGAAAGAGGCCCTTCACTTTTCTTTCTGCCGCCTGGTGTATCAGAAAATTTATCACAAACTTTGATCAACATTCTGTTTCCCTCTCTTTTTAATCTCCCAATAAAATAGAGTACCTGAGATACTATTATTCATATTCATCAATATCGGTTCATCAGAAGGAGAATTAAATGCACAATTCCCATGACAGGAAAGAATTCTTAAGTTTTCAATGAATCCATCTTTATACTTTGAATATATACAAGGCAAACCTCTACCTCGAAATATCTCACCTGTCCTTGTTCTGTACTCTCCTTTTAAAGCAGAGTAGATAAATTGTGAGTCTCCTTTATACAAGTCCTCAAATGCCTTTTTTCTTATTGTATCAGGAATCCCTTCCCCTGTATCAAGAAAAACAAATTTTAATATATTATATCGAATTTCAACGAAAATATACCAATTGTTTCTAAGCTTACTTTTGTTTTCATAGGCATGTTGAACAGTATTTGACATCATCTCATGGACGATTCGATAAAGGTCTTTAGTAAATTCTAATCCTGTTCCGCAAGCTTCATTTACAAAATCGCAAACTTCTTTTACTATTTTGGGGATATTTTTATTTCCTGATCTGATTTGTAAGATGTTGTGATTTGTTCTTTGAATGCTGTTAAAATTTCTTGCCTTTACATATCTATAAAATCCAGAGTCTCTAAGGAGTTTTCTGGAAGATGCCTTGAATGGTTCATTGCCGCTTGTTTGAACTCGAACGTTTTTATTTGCAAGCACAGCAATAAAATACATGACCGCATCAATTGTAAGTCTTTGGATTCTTGATAAATCACAAAAAACATTTCGCTTTTTTGGTATACGAATATTTCTCAGCAATTCATTAAAATACTCTGTTGTATCCTCAAAATTACTAGTAAAGCTTAATATTGATGGTGCAGTTAACTTAAATATATGGTCTTCCGGATTTTGTCTTGCATTACTCAGTTCAATATGATAAGTATTTTTCTTTTTTTTTCTTTTAGTTCGATCTCTTAGCTTTTTTAAGTCCTGAAGTTTTTTCCAATCTCTATATTTAGGATCATTCTTCTTTATTTAAATCACCCCAGCTACAAAAAATATAATTATTACAGTAATTATAATTAAAGTAGATATATATTTCAATAAAGAAAATATATGGACGTAGAAGTATTTTATTTGTTCAATGTCACTCTTATAAATCTCACCATCTGGATTATTAGCTGGGCGTACCTCTAAGGATATTGAACATAAAAAGCAATGCGGGAATCGAACCCCTGTGACAGTGGGCGGCCACACAGGGCCGCCCCTACAGGTTGTCCGATTGGTCGTGAGCAGCCTGTAAATATGGTTTCGTTATCGTGATTTCACCCGATCTGGCGGGGGCAATCTGCGATTCCCATGTCTTTCAAAGTATAAGAAATATTGTGTTGACGCGGGTGTGGGGTTCTGGTATATTCAGATAACTGTTCAGCGGGTGAAACGTACACAAAAATGATATATACATTTGGAGGAAAGACATAATGAAGAAGTCCATTTTAATCGTGCTGACGCTTGCGCTTGTCGTCGCAGCCTTTGCCGGATGCGGTTCGTCCGTAGATTACAGCAAGCTCACGGAAGCCAATCAGCAGCTCGCAGAACGTTACAATGAGCTGGCGCCGATCATGGTTGAAAACGGTTGGGAAGCTGACGAACAAACCACGACTGAATTCAATATGATTGCAGCCACGATAGAGGCATGCAACGAAACTATAACGACAAAAGATTCGACCCAGGAAGTAGTCGATGATCTTACCAATACTGTGAACGATATGGTCGCAGAGATGGATAATATCGAGCAGAAAGTTTCCGTGGTCTACGGCGGCTGAAGTAAGAGGTTGAATCCCCGATTTTAAGCAAACAATACTGAATTGTACAAAAGCCCCGGCCGTTTCTGCTTCTGAACATAAACGCAGGCATTATCTGAAGGATAGTGCCTGTTTTTTATGTGAGGGAAACAGGCTTCAATACTGAGAAATATACTGATATAACGAGCAGACAGCCGTTGATGTGCCCTGCTTTTGCTCTGCTGAAAACAAAAATGGCCGGCCGCACCGAAGTGGGCCGGCCATTCCGGTTCTGCTAACTAGGCCATATAAACGTTTACGGCTCTCATGCGGGAGCTGTTCTTCGGATCCGGTTCAACATCAAAGGTGACCCGCTGTCCTTCCGTCAGGGATTTATACCCCTGGGACATAATCGCCGAGAAGTGCACAAAGAAATCTTCTCCGTTTTCATCATTGGAAATAAATCCAAAACCCTTTTCCGCATTAAACCATTTCACCGTACCATTATACATTCGTGGTACCTCCTTGTAATATTGTATCCTGTACGAATAAAAACACATGTTGTGTAAACCATTTAACGAGCGAATGACTTACAAAACATGTGACTCAATCGGTACATTTTAGAATACATAATTTATAATACCATGAGCTTATACCAAATGTAAAGAAATATATGAGACGTTTCTGGATTGGGCTGGGCGGAGACTCTGGCGCAGGAACTATATCGCTATTTCTTCATATGGTAAAATATCAATATTGGAAACAAATTGTTTGGAAATAACAACTCCATGTTTATGATTTTACTGCTGCTTTGCTGCTGCGGCGAGGGCGGCGGCTGTAATGAGAATCAATGCGGAAATGGCGGCTTTGGTGGAAACGGTCTTGGCTGCATATTGCCGATACTGCTCTGCTGCTGCAGAGGCGGTTCAGGCTGTGGCTCGGGATGTGGATGCAACTAACATAATTTCAACCTGCGATTTTTTTACACCAGAGTGTCAATCGATATTCTGGTGTAAAAAGACTCATGCCGGAATATGCATTCTCTTATCAACAGGAGAAAATGCGGTTGGCTGCCTGACAGGCCTGAATCTCACGATCAGTCAGAAAGATGACGGACATCGCATCCGCCTGCTGAGAAATCCGGTACTGCTGGTTGCTCTGGTTTCTTTTGCAATCGGGGTTGCTGTTTACCCAACGGATAAGGCCTGCCTGATTCACGTCGACTTCCGACGGTTCTTCGTTTTGAGATTCGCAGAATATAGCCAGCTCTTCATTGCCCATGGGATTGAATCTCGTCCCGCTGCACAATAAGACTCGAATAAAATATTTACCTCTGTTCTTTGCCGAACTTTTGTTAACCATTCTTATACCTCGTTTCTCTTTTCTATGCCCGCAACATCTTCCAAACAAAAACGGAAACCTCATATCCAATGAGATTTCCGCCTGAATTTGCTTTTTCGATCAAACTACTCAATAATATCACAATCAGTATATACTATTTTTAGATATTTGTAAACTCGCCTGAAATTGTACTTAATGGGTATGCGCTTTAAAAACGGCAATAATAAATAAAGCCTTTACAAATCTTATCAACCACTATATAATGGCCCTTGTTGTATTATTAGTATCGTTTGCGTATTATCGCAAAGCATTCCATGACAAGAATCGCGCTTAGATAAGTCGTATTTTTAATACATGCAGTACGGAAAAAAATGAACTGTGCTGTGTAACGGAGCTTTCCGGCTCCGGCGTAAAAGTACGAGCTTGTGGCGTAATAACAAATTCGAAAGACTTTGCTATATCGGCATGGTCTTTATTCTTTATGTGAAACCCGGAAAAGAAAAGAGGAAATACTTGAAGTACTATGAACTGCTCTCTGAGGGCATGAAGGCTACGCTCTCCCAAGCGGGCTTTACCAACCCCACGCCGATTCAGGAAAGAACGCTGGAACTGATATTGGGCAAGTGGGACATCATGGGCATTGCCCAGACGGGAACGGGCAAAACGGCGGCGTTTGCCGTGCCCATTATCGAAAGAACGTTTATCAACAACCGCAAGGTCCAGACGCTGGTCATCTGTCCCACGCGTGAGCTTGCGATGCAGACCACGGAGGTATTCCGCAAGCTTTCGGCGCACGCGAAGCTTCGGATCGTCAGCGTTTACGGCGGACAGGCGGCGAGCGTCCAGATACGGGCGTTGCGCGCCGGTGCTCACATTGTCGTCGGCACGCCCGGCAGAATCAAGGATCTGGTGACTCGGAACGTGTTGAAGCTGCAGAACATCCGCACGGTGGTGCTGGATGAAGCGGACGAGATGCTGAGCTTTGGCTTTCTCCCGGATATCACAGCGATCCTTTCGCAGATCACGAAGGAACACCAGACGCTGTTGTTTTCGGCAACGATGAACCATGCCATATCGGGCATTGTCAAGCAGTTTCAGCATGACGCGGTCCGCATAGAGCTGGGCGGCGGCAACCAGACTGCAGAGAACGTTCAGCACTCGTACCTGCCCACCAGCCAGAACAGCAAGTACAAAGCGGTGCAGCAGCTGCTCCAAAAGGACAACCCGCGGCTGGCGCTCGTGTTCTGCAATACGAAGCGGCAGGTTAAGACGCTCCATAAGCTGCTCAATGACCAGGGGACGACGGCGGGCTGCCTGCACGGCGATTTGAGTCAGTATCAGCGCGATATCGAAATGGACGCCTTCCGCAAAGGGAAGACGAGTGTCATGGTGGCGACGGACGTGGCGGCGCGCGGCATCGACGTGAAGGACATCGATCTGGTGATCAATTACGATGTGCCCGATAAGATGGAATACTATGTGCACCGCATTGGCCGAACCGGCCGCGCGGGACATCAGGGAAGAGCGTGCACGCTGGTGAACGCCCGCGACTACAGGATGATTGCGGATATTGAACGCCGGTTCCGCATTAAGATTGCTGAAGAAAAAGCGATGTAAGGGATGTGCCCCTAAGTCCTGCGCTGTTGTGCAGGGCGCTTGGGAAATATAAGGGTAAAGAAAAGCGGGTATCGTACAGAGATGCCCGCTTTGTTTATATCGGTATAGTCACCGATTACAACCCACTTCCGCCTACGTTTCATCCGACGGGGGGGTCCCTCTGCGGCTAGAGGCCGTGCTTGCTGGTGGCGGTGTCTGCGGTAATATACATGCCCCATCCGTGCAGGGCGCTAAACCGACTCCGCCAATAGTTCCGCGTTGCAGGGATTTTGAACCAGATTAAAAGCGAATTCGGTGCTTTTCAGCCAGCTGTTTATTGCGTTGTTGTCCAGTATCAGTGGCATCCGGTCGTGACACCACGACATGAACGGGTTGGCTGCTGTGGTGACGATGGCATAGGAGGTGCATTCCGGGTTTGTCTGATAAATGCCCGCAAGGTAGAGCATCTTGGTATCCGGCAGGCGGAAAAGATACTTCGTTTTACTTTTGCTGCCCTCGTGCTTCTGCCACTCGTAAAAGCCCGTGGTCGGCACAACGCACCGGCGGTACAGCATGGATGAGCGGAAGGTGGGCTTCTCGGTTACCGTTTCGGCGCGCGCGTTGATGATGACGCCATTTCCCTTCCATTGCGGAAACCCCCATTTCATTAAAGCGGCTTCCGGCTGGGTTTTACCCGAAATCAGTAAGGGAGTGATCTCGGTAGGGAAGATTTCCCCGGTTTTCATCGCAGCCAGTTCGGTTGTGCCTTTATACCGTTCATTGATTTCGTTGATAATCTCGCGCATCTCCATGATTTCTTCTTCCGTGGATATTTGATACCGTCCGCACATTATACGGGCTCCTTTCTTTCAATAAACCAGCGGTCTTCCTCATAGAACAGGTCGACTTCCCTGCCGCGAACGACGCATGTGTACCGGATTCCGACGCCGCCCGCTTTCAGGCTGGCGGCACGGCATACATTGACGATGCGGTCAATGTTGTAGCGGCACCCGTTATCCCACCAGAAAGAGACCGGCTTTAGTGTACCGTCCGGATAAAACACCGCGGCGGTTTTAAGGTATACTTTATGGCTGTTTTCGTACCGTCTTTCTATCATTTTAACATACCATCCTTAAAAAAGCCCACAGGATGTATGATATGGTCGCCTTTGGGATTGATCCCGCATAACGGCCCGTCCGCCGCTACCGTTGCCCGCTGTATGCAGAAGTGTCCGAACCGCTGCCGGAGCGAGCTTACCGCAACATCGAGCGCCGCCTGCTTTTGACGCGTCGTTTCGTCCTCAAACAACGAGAGCTGCAGGGGCGTGGTGGAAGGCAGAAGGTCTGTACAGCGCACGCCGAGGCTGCGGATCGGGTTGGGCCACCGGTAGCTTTCGCGAAAGAGCTGCAGGGCAGCGGCGGCGATTTCGCCGGATATGTGGGACGGCTTGGAGAGCTTGGCCTGCCGCTCAAAGCGGAACAGCTCGTTGTCCCGAATGGAAAGCGCAACGGTGCGGCAGATGAAGCCATGCTCGCGCATACGGGCACAGACGCTTTCGCAAAGCACAAAAAGAATGATTTTAACATCTTCGTCGTTGACGAGATCGCGTGGGGTGGTGGTGCTGTTGCCGATGGACTTGATTTGTGACTCTTCATCCATGCACATTACGCGCGATTGGTCCAGTCCGTTGGCGAACGCGTACAGGACATTGCCCACCTTCCCCAGCAGGCTATGAAGAAAATCCTCGTGCGTCTTTGCCAAATCTCCAATTGTGAGAATGGAATACTTGTTCAGCTTTTGCTTGGTGGCGGAACCCACATACAGGAGGTCTTCAACCGGCAGCGGCCATACCACGCCCTGGTAGTTTTCCGAACTGATCACGGTTGTCGCGTCCGGCTTTTTGATGTCCGATCCCAGCTTGGCAAAGACCTTATTAAAGCTGACCCCAACGGATGCGGTGACACCGAGCTCAAATTTGATCCGCCCGCGAATCTCGTTCGCAATCACTTCTCCGTTATCGCCGCTGACATCCAGCCAGGCTTCATCCAATCCGAAGGGCTCGATCTGTGCGGTATAATCCGAATATATCCGCCGCGCCAATTTGGCATAGCGCAGATAAAGCGGATAATTGGGCGGCAAAACAACCAGCCCCGGACACTTGTCGCGCGCTTGCCAAAGCGCTTCCCCTGTGCGTACGCCCGCTGCCTTCGCAATATAGTTTTTGGCCAAAACGATGCCATGGCGAAGCTCCTCGTCACCGCCCACCACGACCGGCTTGTTCCGGATCTCGGGACGGTGATGACACTCGACACCTGCATAAAAATTATTCATATCCGCGTGTAAAATGACCCGTTGCGCCATAGCGTAAACTCCAAATAGAACATTTGTTCGTATTCAGTATATGCACATTCAGCTGAAAAAACAACAGGTAATAGTTTGATTTTAAATCAGTGTGCTGGAAAAAATTTGCCGATAAGAATTAATGATATACCGCTTACCAATCGCCAAGTCTTATCTGATTGACAGGTGTAACTTCAGACGTCCAAAGCCCCGAAAGCCTTTTTGAACAGCAGGCCCGAAACGAAAACGTTGCGCCACCAGCCGAAGTGGACCGGTGAATAGCGGAAGTATTTTTCGATCTCCATAATGAGCCCCAGATACCCCTGCGCCACGGCGTAACGAATTGTTTCTTCCTGTGTCGCCATAACGGGCTGGTCCGCAGCTGCGTTGTAGGCCTCAAGGCTGATTTTTTTGTCGGGCAGCGGGGTTAGCATTTCAAGACAGACGAAATCGGCGATCCTGTCGCCCCAAAAGCTTCTTTCGGGGTCGATCCAGGCATATCGGATCGTGCCACTCTCGCGGCTGCAGATGATGTTGGCAGGCCAGATGTCAAAATTGACCATGGAGCATTCGGCTTTTGCCAGAACGTCCCGGTACTTATCAATGAAGGACAGCAGCTTTTCGCCGTGCCGGGAGCGCTGGCCCCGATGCGCGCAATCGTCCAGCAGCATTTGCACCATCGCCCGGATCGCCTGATGCCAGTCGTCATACAGGCCGTTTTGAATATAGCCGAACCGGTCATTTTTGATCTTGTGGAGCTGCGCCGCCATCCTCGCCATCTCGGCAGCCGAATCCTTTTTCTCCGTTTCAGAAAACTCCATTTTGCCGAGCGGCAGCCCGGGCAGCTTTTCCATGATGAAGTAGTTTGTCGGAATCAGCTTTTTGTCAAAATCGGCATGGTAGATCTGCGGTACGGCGATCGGCGAATGTTCTTTCATCTGCTGATACCAGAACAGCTCGGAGCGCATCATGTCCTTCTCGTACGTCAGCACAACGGCATCCTCGGCAGGGGCGATCTTAACGGCATATTCCTTTCCGCCCGCCGCTGCGGAAAATACGGCGTTATATTCGCCTGCGCCGAGCGGAGCGATATCCGTGACGCCGCCGATATTCGCGGCTTCGAACAGCTCTGCTATTGCTGTAGGGCTGATCTTATACTTTGTCCGGCTGATCATAAAAGTTCCCCCTTTTGAAAGTGGAGGTATGGGATCGAAGCGTGATTGCGGGCGGCCACGCAGGGCCGCCCCTACTGGGTCAGATGCAATCCTCCAGCTTTACACTGGCAATCTGTTCGCTGAGATCGAACAGGCGCTTGGCTGCGTCCATGTCTTTGGAGCGTTTGGAGGAACGGTACATCTCGCTGCGGTAGAAGTACTCGCCGGAGACAGAGGCGAGCGCGGGGTCGGAGGCGAGGCGGACGGCAGTGCGCGCGCCCTGCTCCGGTGTTAGAAAGAAGGGCCTGAGCATCCCGACGATGGTTTTGCCGAAGTGCGTTTTGCGGTCCACACCCATCTGCGTGGCCACCGCGCCGGGGTGGGCGCAGTTGACAGTGACCGTGATGCCCCGCTTTTTCAACCGCCTGTCCAGCTCGCGCACGAAAAGCAGGTTCGCCAGCTTGGATTGGCTGTAGGATTTGACCACATTGTAGTGCTTCAGGTTGAGGTCGTCGAAGTGGATTTTGCCCACGTTGTGCGCGCCGGAGCCCACCACCACGATGCGGCCCGCGGGGGCGTTCATCAGCGGCGGAAGCAGCAGAAGCGTCAGCAGGAAATGCCCGATGTGGTTCACGCCAAACTGCAGCTCCAACCCGTCGGCGGTTTCCCGGCGGTCCAGCGTGATCACGCCCGCGTTGTTTATCAGTACATCGAGATAGCTATATTCGGCCTTGAAACTTTGAGCGAACGTGCGGATGCTGTCCATGTTGGCCAGGTCGCACAACATAAGGCGCACGTCCCGGTCGGGAACGCGCATGATCTCCTCAAACGCCTGTTGCCCGCGTTCCGCGCTGCGGCACACCATGACCACTTTTGCACCCATGTCGGCCAGAGCAGCTACCGTCGCCTTGCCCATTCCGGAGTTTGCGCCGGTTACCAGTACTGTTTTCCCTTTCATACGCCCCGCTCCTGTATCGTTTCATTGACGCTATCTTATTACAGGAATCGGAAGTTGTCCATATCATGTTACACGTATTGCATTGGCGCGGCTCGATGCGGCTCCGTTCTGTTTTCATTACGCCTGCGAAGTTACAATCTTTTCATACTTCGTTTATGGAAAGTATGATCAACGGACTTATGATGGTACAAAAGCGTGGGATACAAGGCAGCGTTAAAAATCCAGCCGACAAATTCAGAAATCATGATCGATGGAGGAAAAGTATGAAACCGACGAATTCGACGAAACCGCAGAAGCCGATGAAGACTCTGATCGCATTGGTGATCGCTCTGGTTCTGATGTTTGCCATTGCCGCCTGCACGGCTGGCGCAGGAGATACGGTCAGCAGCGCGGGCGCGGCGTACGCTGCCGGTCATACGGTGGAGAGGTCTGCGCCGGAGGCAGGCGTAAACGTGAACTTTGAATACTCCACGGAGGCCGGTATCGGCACAGCAGGCGGACAAAGCCTGTAAGGCTGGAGCCGAACGCTCATGATATCTGAACACAAAAAATGACCGAAAAGCAGGGTTGCTCTCTGCACTTCGGTCGTTTTGTTTACCGGATGCTCTGCTGAAAGCAGAACACGTTGCACGGGTCGTACAGGCGCTTGACGCGGCGCAGGCGGTTTGCGTTGTTGCCGTAGTAGGCCTGCATATAATCGCGCAGGTTGCTGTAAGGGAAGTTTACGTACGAGCCCGCGGTAAGGCCCGCGAGGTACGGGAAGTTGCGCTCCACCCAGGCGATGTTCAGCTCCTCGTATTCGTTCTGCTCCCAGACCGACTGAAGCAGCGCGATATAGCGCGCATCGCGGTAATAATAGGCGGTGTCGCCCGGCCTGCGGCGGGCCACCGCGCCACCCAGCGCGTAGAGCGAGTAGGCCGTAAACACAGCGCCTTCGGGCGGTTCACGCAGCGTGCTCACCATGTGCGCAATCTGCTCCGGCGAAAATGGGCGCATCACAAAGCGGCCCGTGGATTTGAACTTTTCATAAGGCGGGTAGCCCTCGCCGATGCGCTGCACCGTCTCGTAGAAGGTGCCGGGTGTAAACGCGGTCTGCACGCCGGGCACTTCGGTCAGCATGGACACGGCTTCCTGCGCTTCCTCCGGCGGGCCGTAGAAAATGCCGCGGCTGTATGCCGCGTAGCCCTCGGTTGCCGAGTAGTAGATGGCCCCCTGCAGCGTTATGCGTTCATCCGCGTCCTCCAGCCAACGCTGCCATGTCTCCCAGACCTGCGCCTGAAGGAAGGCATCCGCGTCCGGCCAGTACAGCTCCACCAGCGTCACTACCTCGGGCTCGATCTGGGGCAGCCGGTACGTAAGGTTCGTGACGACGCCGAAATTGCCGCCACCGCCGCCGCGCACCGCCCAAAAAAGATCCTGATTGCAGTGCGAGTTGGCGTTCATCACCCGTCCGTAAGCGTCGATGAGCTCCACGCCTTCGAGGCTGTCGCAGCCCAGACCCAGCAGGCGGCACGAGAGTCCCCAGCCGCCTCCTTGCGTATAGCCGGAGAGACAGACGGTGGGGCAGGTGCCGCCCGGAAACGCGTCACCGGTGGACGCGATCGCATTGTACAGGTCGCCGTTGGTCGCCCCGCCCTGCGCGCGCACGATACCGTCCTCCACGCTGGCCGAGTTCATACGCGACAGATCGATCACGAGCGCGCCGTTGCCGACGGAATAACCCTCGTAGTGGTGTCCGCCGCCCCGGATGCGCAGCGGCACACCCCGCATGCGCGCAAACTCGATGCAGCGCGACACATCTTTTTTATCCTCGCAGTACACGATGGCACGCGGGAACTTGTCGATGCGCCGGTTCCATTCCTGCCGCGCCTCGCCGTAGCCCTCGTCCCACGGCAACACAACTTCTCCTTTGACGTTCTGCAATATCTTTGGTGCCACAATAAACCCTCCCGATGCGCAAAATCACTGATGGTATATAGTATGCGCCCGTATAGGGAATGTGACAGCGTCGGAAAGGGCCGCGCAGAGGCCATGAAGCGGCATGAAAAAAGCCGCGCTGAGGCGGCGTGTACTTATTGCTGAGGCGGGGGTGGGTTCTTCTTTTTGCGAATTTTGGCCAGCCACTTAACCAGTGAGATGAGGCTAAGGCTTACGGCCAGCGTGCCGAAAAGCGCGAGGAAAACGGCGGGTAGCGGCGCCACGTCCAGCGCAATCATCAGCCAGATACCGCCGAGAAAGATCAGGCAAGACAGAAGAGCAATCAGGCAGCCCGGGGTGCTGGCCTCCGCGCCTTCCGCTGTACGCTTCCTGCCAAACAGGCGAAACGTCATGGGCGTGCGCGATGCGTCGCCTTCGTCCCACTTCTTGTTGTTGTCGTCGTCCATGTCCGCTCCGTCCTTAACCGTTGATGTTCAAAGCATACCATATTGCGTGTCGGTTGTGCAGAGGGAAGATTCTTTTGTATGCGGAAAAGATGAGATGCTTGCTTACTCCACGCCGCAGACACGCAGTTGCTATTGCAGCCGCGTGCGGATACAATGAAAAGAATTCAAGCGGAGGGCGCGCCATGGAGAAGCTGTACATACTGAACACCCCTTTTTCATACTACGGAGTGGAGGATGCGATCCACCCTGTCGTGCTTAAGGATGACGCGCATATGGTGCTGGTGGACTGCGGGCATATCGGGCAGCTCCCCGCGCTGGAGCAGGCGATGCAGGCTGCCGGGTTATCCTGCGGCGACCTGACGCACGTGTTCGTCACGCATCAGGACCACGACCACGTGGGGGCGCTGTATGATCTGAAACAAAAATATCCCCATGTGCAAGTGGCGGCCAGCCGGGAGGAAGCGCCCTATATCTCCGGGAAGCGCAAGTCACTGCGGCTTGAACAGGCGGAAGCGCTCCAGTCCACCCTGCCGCAGGAGCAGCAGGCGTTTGGGCGTGCCTTCTGCAAGCTGCTCGAAAGCGTCCTCCCTGTGCCGGTGGATATCGAAGCGCAGGATGGCGACATCCTTCCATGGTGCGGCGGCTGCGTTGTTGTGGCAACACCGGGGCATACGCCGGGACACGTTTCACTGTACGTAAAACGGGAAAATACGATGATCGCGGGGGACGCGGCGGCGCTGCAGAATGGCATGCCGGTGGTGGCGAATCCGGAGTACGCGCTGAATCTTTCGGAAGCTGAGGCGTCCTTGCGCAGGCTGATAGAGAGCGGCGCAGCGCGGATCATCTGTTATCACGGCGGGGAGTATGATTTGCCGAAAGGCACGGAATAACGGTGAAAGCCTTATTGCAGGTCTGCAAACGCCTCTGCGACCTGCGGCATGAAGCGGCTGATTTCGATGCCCTGCGGACATTTTTCCTCACAGGCCCGGCAACTTATGCAGGAGACTGCGGCAGCCTTTTCGCCGCCAAGCGCCAGCATGCGCATAAACGTCGCGTTGCCGACTTCCGGGCTTTCGTAGGCTTTTAACTCGTTGAAGGCGCTGAAGTTGCGCGGTATGTTCACACCCGAGGGACACGGCATGCAATAGCCGCAGCCCGTGCACGGCACGGCGATCAGCGCATCGAACTGCCGTTTGGCCTCGGCGTAGACCGCGCGCTGCGCTTCGGGCAGCATGCCCGGCTTTGCGTTGTTCGCATAGGCCACGTTGTCCCGGACCTGCTGCATGCTGCTCATGCCGCTTAAGATCACGGATACCTCGGGCATGTCCCAGAGGAACTCGAGTGCCCACTGCGCCGGTGCGCGTCCGCTGACGCTGCGCTCGAACACGGCCTGCACCGCTTCCGGCGGGGACGCGAGCTTGCCGCCCATCAGCGGCTCCATGATGACCGCGCCGAGGCCTTTTTCAGAAAGCAGCCGCAGCCCTTTGAGGCCCGCCTGCGTATTGATATCGAGGTAGTTAAGCTGGATCTGTCCGAACTCAAAGTCCGGATAATCGGAGAGAATCATCTCCAGCGCGGGGAAGCTATCGTGGAACGAGAAGCCGATGTGCCCGATTTTGCCTGCGGCCTTCGCGCGCTCCATTTTATCCAGCAGGCCGTACTTCAGCACCACGTTCTTCCATGTGCCCGCGGAAAGCGAGTGCAGCAGGTAAAAATCGATGTGTTCGTCTCCAAGGCGCGTGAGCTGCTCATCGAGGTAGGTGTCGAAATCCTCGGCCTGCTTGACGCGCCACACCGGGAGCTTATCCGCAATCGCGACCTTCTGGCGGTAGCCGTCCTTGAGCGCCCTGCTCACCGCCGCCTCGCTTGTTCCGCCGTGATAGGGGTAGGCCGTGTCGATGTAGTTCACGCCGTTGTCGATTGCCCGGCGGATCATCCGCGTCGCCTCGTCCATGTCGATATCGCTGCCGGAGTTGCCGCCGCTGACGCACGGCAGGCGCATGCATCCAAAGCCCAGCGCCGATACCCGGTACCCTGTTTTGCCAAATTCCCTGTATTGCATCCAAAGTCTCCTCTTGCCTTACTTGGGGCTGATGCCTCGCCTATAGTTTACATGCATTTGCAGGTTTTGGGAAGGGGAAAGGGGGAGATAGCAAAAAGCCGCCTGAAGGGCGGCGAAACGATTATCGGATACGATTAAAATATTCTATCGACACGCAAAGCTGCTTTTTGAGTATCTCCTGCCAAAGATGGCCATGGATTTCGCCGGTACCCATCGATATTTTGACGCGGCGAACCTCCCCGTCTTCACTGCGCTTTCGATAATAGAAATGATCCGATGTGATTTTATACCGTTCCCAACCGTCGCGCTCGCAGAAACGTTTTAGCTCTTTCCAGGTAGGCATGTGATAAGACCCTTCAGCATTTCGGTATCATCCAGTGCAAGTATGCGCATCACATAAGGGTAGTGCGCCTTGCGGTTCAGCGAAGAAAACCAGTAAGCAAATTCCTGATAATATTCCTCCGCATACTCCTGCATATCCGCCGCAAGTCGGGAAAGCGCGTCGTCACGGTTCTTGCCATTTGATGAAATATCCATTTCGTTGAGCGACAGCGTAATACTGCCGTCATCTTCGACGAACTCCTGCGCTGAAAAGTTCGCATGACTTAAGAGCAGTGCGAGGTCTTTGTTATCGAGCAGGCAGATATAATCGCGCGAACGCTTCACAAACACGGGCTTTTCACGAACGGCTGTGTCAATTGCACCGCCCCAATCCCTGCGTACGTCAGTAGCATTTCTGACCAGCATACTGTTCACTCCCTTCACCTCCCATAGCATATCATATTATGTACAGAATGTACAGTATGTACACATCGAGATAAAAATAATTTACCACCCACCCAGCAGATACTCCTCGTCTATCTCCGGAAGCATGGGCGAGGGCTGCTGTGGCTGAAACGGGCCGTAGTCCGCGGGCAGGGGGCGCTCCGGCGTGAGCTGGCGGCGGCTGCACCAGTAGCGCAGGGCGTCCGGGCTGTGCGTGATGTCGTGCGGCTCGGTGGCGGCGTCGCATACGTTGCGCTCGTCGTGCTGCAGCAGGGGCAGGCTGCGCAGGATGGGCTGGCACGAGGAAAAGAAACGCATGCGCGGCTCCATCTCGTCGGCACGGAGGTACTCCTTGACGCACAGCCATCCGTCGATGCGGCTGTTGCCCGCCTTGACGAGCGGCACGCCGTTGTCCGCGAAGATTTCGGCGGCGCTGCGTCCGCTGTCCTGCCGCCGGTTCCAGAGGTCAGGCGGCGCGATATACTCCTCCACAAGCTCGCTTTGGGCCGCGCGGAGAGCGGAGGCTGCCGCGGAGATGGTGAGATTGGGCCGCTCCAAACTGCGGTAGCAGAACACCTGTCCCTCCGGGCTGACGGCAAACCACAGCACGGCCAGCATATCGAGACCGTAGTCCAGCGCAACACTTTTCCGCCACGTATCCGGGATGGGGAAGGGGTCCACCACATGCGCCTCTGTGGTGAATTCGCCGAAGTACTGCCCGGCGAACGCGTTCCAGTCGCCCTCCAGCCACGCGCGGCGCAGCTCCTTGGGCAGATTCTCCAGTTGGCGCACGCAGTCGGCCTCGCGCATAGCGCGGCGGCGGCGCTCCGCCATGGGCAGCTTCTGCTTTTTCAGCGTGGCCATGGCCTCCAGATAGCCCGCGTCGTGCTCGAACAGCGGTTGGTTGTCCCATATCTTCGCGGGGATGAACGTGTAGTCGCGCTCGCGCTCGCTGCGGCGGTAGTCGCGGTCGATGAACAGCCGCTTCACCCACGCGTGGCCCACGCCACCCGGATTACACGTCAGGTACGTGCGCTTGGGGAATTGCCGTGTGCCGCGCACGCACGCGTCGATCCAACCGAACTGCCGCTCCGAGAGCTGCGTGGCCTCGTCGAGGAACACCACGTCGTACTCCTGCCCCTGATACTGCAGCACGTCGCCTTCGCTGTCACAGTAGCCAAGGCGCAGGCGCGAGCCGTTGGGAAACTGGAACGAGCGGTCATCCGCAACGTACTTGGGACGCTGGTCGTCCGGCAGCTCTCGGTAGGCGCGCATCAGCCGATGTACATGGTTTTCCTTGAGCTCCACCAGCGTGCGGCGGATGATGAGCATGGAGATGCCCGGATGTTCAAACGCGAGCAGCGAGGCCTTCAGCCGTACCGCGTGCGATTTACCGCCACCCTTCGCGCCGCCGTAGCCCACGTACCGCGTGGATGCCTTTAAGAATTCCGACTGCTTTGCGGTCGGCTTACCGAATGCGGAAGCCAGCATTTCGTCCAAGTTCCACCCTCCCGTTTTTGATACAAGCGTACGAAAAAGGAGCGCTCGCGGGCGCTCAGCTTTACGGTGTGTAATGAGTTAGCCGGGCCATTCTTGGTTGACGCGGCCCGGCACGCCGGTGGCCTGCGGCAGGAATCCGCCTTCCAATATAGAATATAGTCCATATGGGAACCGAATCGGGAGCACGGGGAGCCGCCGAACCAACCCAGTCTTTTTGAATTGCCTGCCACAGAAACCGTTAAGGGTGCCCGCTTATCATGCGGTGGAGACAGGGGTGAGAAAGGTGAAGAGAACCAGCAAATTTGGCTGGATATTCGGCATTATCGGGGCGGTGCTGACGGCGTTGCCCGGCGCTTTATTGATCGAGTATTACATAGAAGACAGCATCCGATGGCATGATCCGTACAGTTGGGAAAGCATTGCGCCGTTATGCCGGGATTGGGGCGTAATCATTGTCGTCCTGTCCGTTCCCGGTATCGTGGGCTGCTTTTTTAAAAAGAGGCGTATCGCAGCAGGTGTGCTGATGCTTACCTCGGGCGTGCTGACGCTCGCTTCAGGTGTACTCATGCTGATTGAGGGGAAGATGCTCGCTTCAGCCATATTGAGGCGCATTTTCAGCGTGCTGATATCGGATTGGGAACGGTGGTGGAATCTGTTCCCGAATTTGGAACGGTGGTTTCTGTTGCTGGGGCCCGTGCTTCTCCTCGCGGCAGGGATATATGCGTTGTGGGAAAAGAGCCTGCCCACCCTTCCTTCCAGCCGGAAGGCCACAGCGGCTGAACTGAAAACAAGGATACAAAAAGAGATGGATGAAGCGTGCATCCGCAAGGCATGGCGGCAGTTGGACAGGCTGATTGAGGCAGATTATCCCGGACGTTATGCCGAACTGCAAACAGCGGCTCAAGGTTATGCCAAAGCTGTTTTGGCGGCGGGTGATAAGGACAGGATCAGAAAATCAGGGAAGAGGCGTTTACGGCTTGCTGCCGGAATGTTGCTGGACGGAAAGCAGTTTTCGCGCTTACTGACGCATGTGATTCGGATCGAAGGCAATTGAGACAATAAATGAAGCAATCCAGACAGAGGTTTGTTCGTCGGCCTGCCGAAGCCTGCGGCGAGCATCTTCTCCAAAATGGCTTTATCTGTAGGCGTTTCTGGTGATGAAGCGACCTGCAACTCTTCCAAGACACACCCTCACTTTTTGCTTTCAGCGTAGGGGGAAATGGCGGTCGCGGACACTCATATTAAGTTGCACTACTGTGGAAATATTTGCATGAGATTATTGGAATTTTTGTTTTGACTAAAGGGGGGACGATGAAAACGGTCGAAGAGTTTGCGGCAGAATTGGTTCAAAACAGCCGCGGGGCACGGAACAGCGATTACCGGGCGGTGAATGGCGCGCTGGAATTCCGTCCCGGCCGGTCATCGTTGTGGGCGGGCCTCGTCTGTCTGCTGATTACCGCGGCAATGGGTGTGGCTGCGCTGTTTCTAAGCAGGTATGACAGGATGGGCGTTCTCGTTCTCGGCGGACTTTTCTCGGCGCTCGGCATCCCGGTGCTGCTGTTCCATTTCATCGAGCGGCTTTGGCTGGACGATAAGAAGTTGGTGCGCCGCAATGCCTTGGGCGCAAGACGAACCATATACCTGCGGGACATCCAAGCGCTTCGCTTTCTGCCGCAACGAGGGCATCTGCTTATCCAAACATCCGCCGGCACCCTGAAACTGTCTCCTGACTTCGATGGCCTGTATATCATCAACAGCTACCTGGGCGAATGCTGCGCACTTTCGGAAGAAGCTGCGTTTGCCGGGGAGCCAAAGGATTTCAGAAACTTTCCTAACCAGGAAGGATACTTGGTCTTCAAAGGGAAAAAGGGCGATGCGGTTATCGGCTTGATTCTGGTGATTTTTGCGATCGGCGTCAACATACTAATGCTAGCGCTGGGGTGGAAGCCTTGGCTGGATGGAACCGGAATTGTTGGAATAGCAGGCTTTACGGTTTTCTTTATCGGAATGGGTGTAGCCTTTTCCCTGCCCTATCTGCGCGTCCGGCTGTATATCAGCGCGGAGAAGATCGTCTATCGGAACGTGCTGGGCAAGCTGACGACGCTGCGGTGGCAGGAGATCGATGACCTGCGCTACCGGGGGAGCCTGATTTACAGAGAACAATTCATACTGTACGGCGCGGGCAGGAGAATCTGTATCAGCATGTTCTTCAACGACTATAATACGATTGAAATGCTGCATGACAAGTACCACTCGCAATCATACCAGAAAACGAAACAAAGGGGATAAAGCATGCAAAAATATATCGCGCTGCTGCGCGGCGTCAACGTGGGCGGCAAGAATAAGCTGCCGATGGCCGGACTGAAGGCGGCGCTGACTGCCGCGGGCTATGCGGACGTGTCCACGTATATCCAGAGCGGCAACGTGTTTTTCTCCAGCAATGAGACGGAGCCGGAAGCGCTGCAGGCCGGGATCCGCGCGGCCATCGAAGAAAGCTTCGGTTTAACTGTGCCGGTATGCGTGATCTCCGCGCGCGAGCTGGACGAGGCGGTCACCCACGCACCAGAATGGTGGGGGACGGATGAAAACGCAACGCACAACGCCATCTTCGTGATCGCGCCCGCGTCCGTGGAGGACATCTATGCGGAGGTGGGGCAGCTGAAGCCGGAATACGAGAAGGCCGCCAGCAATGGCCGTGTCATCTTCTGGTCCGCGCCGATCTCGACCTATTCGCGCACGCGGCTCTCGCGCGTGGTCGGCTCCAAAGTGTATGACGCTATCACCATCCGCAACGTCAACACCACGCGCAAGCTGTGCGAGCTGGCGAAGTAAGGAGGCTGAAATGGTCACAGAGCAGAGGGCAGGCAGCGAACCGCGCAAGCTCACCGGACTGGGCGGCTGGCTGATATTCTTCCAAATCAATATCATCTGTGCGCTGGCGGCAACCGTATACAGAATGGTCACCCTACCTGAAATTTGGACCGCGTTGGAACTGATCGTTACAGTTGCCTGCATCATCCTGTTTTATCGTCGCATCAAGCTGTTTCGAATCGTCTATATTCCGGTAGCGATTTCCATAGCTGTTCATAATTTTGTTCCTCCGATCGATTCTACATTGATTGTAATAACAGTAATGGCCTTCGTTATAATGGTAGGTACGCTGTTCACATCCCGCCGTGTCGAAAATACTTTCCGTTAAAATGAGATAACGTTTTTTGCTGAAACTGTGACGATGCTTAACTGTTCTGTAAAGCCGCTGTTTCATCGCTTTTCGCAAGGAGAATGCGACAGAACGCACCATGGCGGAAAAACCGTGTTTGCATATGTCTAAACCAACCAGAAAACATTACCAACCCACATGCTTCCAACTGGGGTTGACTTGTTTGTAATACTATTGTAACATTCGTAACATCCAGGCAACATATTGCTCGGAAAAAACGTTACGGAGGTTTGGGAATGAAGAACAGGAAGATGTGGACAATAGTCCTCGCCGCCGCAGTGGCGGTTGTGATGTTGGGATCCGTAATCACTGTTGCGAAAGCCGCAACCTTTAATACAAGTGATCCGGCAGCCAACACGGTTGCGGATACCGGCGCAGCGCTGCCTGTCAGCACTGCCACGGACGTGAGCCCGTCGGCGGATATCGGTGACGCTTCGGTGTACAGCCCGGCAGCGGACGACAGCACCGTTGTGGCTGACAGTACCGCAGCCACGGATGACAGCACTGCCGTGGTTGATAACACCGCTGCAACAGATGACAGTACGGCTGCGGTCGATAACACCGCTGCGACGGATGACAAAGATGCGGCTGATGTGAGCGCCGCGAAGGATGACAGCGCCGTTTCCGATGTCAGCGCCGCTTCGACGGATAACACGGCTACGAGCACTTGTCCCGCTTCGACGGATTGCACGGTTACGGGGAACTGCCCCGCTTCGATCGACTGCGCGACCACGGGCAACTGTCCCGCTTCAACGGATTGCGCCACGACAGGAGCATGCGTTGCCAGCGATCCGGCAACGATCGCCGCGGCCTTAAGCAGCGCGGGTTGTCCCATCAGCACGGCTGACGCCGATGCGCTGAGCGCGGCGTGCCAAAGCGCGGGATGTCCGGTTTCCGCAGCCGACCTTTCGGCAGCCATCAACGCGTGCCAGAGCACGGGTTGCCCGGTCAGCACCGGTAACCTGTCCGCCTGCCTGACGGCAAGCAGCAGCGCCGGATGCCCGGTCTCCTCGTCCGCGCTGGCCGATGCGATCCAGCAGTGCCAGTCCAGCGGCTGCTCGTTGAGCGCGGCGAACATCGCCTCATGCCTGGGCAACTAAGCGAATAAGCGATACACAAACAAAGGGCGTCTCCGAAAGGGGACGCTCTTTCTTAACGAGGGTACCCCACTGAATGTCCGGATAGGTATTCGAATTCCTTTATCTGCGGAACGCCGTGCTCAGGGCGTTTCGCTCGGTGGGATTCTAAAGGGGCAAGGCCCCTTTAGCGGTGGTTTGGAGGCGGAGCCTCCAAGTAATAAAGAACATAAAAAGCGCCGCTCCCGAAGGTACGGCGCTTTGCGTTTCATTTGGCTTATTTGAAAAACTGAGATATCCAACCCCACAGGTTGTAGTGGCTGAATACGGCCACGCCCACCAGCGAAACCGTGGACATGATCTTGATGAAGATGTCCATGCAGGGGCCGACGGTGTCCTTGAGCGGATCGCCCACGGTGTCGCCGACGACCGCGGCGTCATGCGCGGCAGAGCCCTTGCAGTGGCCGTCGAGACCGCCCGCTTCGATGAACTTCTTGCCGTTGTCCCACGCGCCGCCCGCGTTACCGGTGAACACCGCGATCATGATGCCGCTGATGGTGCCGCCGATCAGTACGCCGCCCACGAACTCCGGTCCAAAGAGCAGGCCGCTGACGATGGGAACCACCACGGCCATCAATGCCGGAACCTTCATCTCCTTGATCGCGCCCTGAGCGGAGATGCCGATGCAGGTCTTGTAGTCCGGGTCGACCGTGCCCTGAAGGATGCCCGGAATCTCGCAGAACTGACGGCGAACCTCGTCGACCATCTTGCGCGCCGCTTTGGCGACCGCGTCAATCAGCAGGCCCGAGAAGAAGAACGGCAGCGCGCCGCCGATGATGCCGCCCGCGAGCGTCATCGGGTTGATGATGTTCAGGATCGGAAGCATATTGCCTTCCAGGCTGCCGCCGTACGAATACATGTAGCTGATCATCAGGGACAGCGCAGCCAGCGCACCCGAGCCAATGGCAAAGCCCTTGCCAATGGCAGCGGTGGTGTTGCCCACGGAGTCGAGCGTGTCGGTGATCTTGCGCACGCCTGAGTCGAGATGGGCCATCTCTGCGATGCCGCCGGAATTATCCGAGATGGGACCGTAGGTGTCCACGGAGACGGTGGCGCTCACGAAGGAGAGCATGCCCATGGCAGCCATGGCCACGCCGTACAGGCCGGCGGTGTAATAGGCCACGATGATGCCCACGCCCAGCACGAGGCAGGGCAGCAGGGTAGATTTCATACCCAGCGCAAGGCCGCTGGTGATCGTCAGCGCGGAGCCCTCCGCCGAACAGCGTGCCACGAGCTTGGTGGCCTGATAATCGGCACTGGTGTAGCGTTCGGCGATGATACCGATCGATATGCCGGCGATGACGCCGATCGCAGCGCCTATCCACGGTGAGATGGTGCCGAGCTTGAAGCCCACTGCGGTGAGGTCATATCCTTTGAACATCATGAACGTCGCCACGAGGCCGCCGACAAGCGTCAGACCTGCGGAAATCCATGTCGCCCCGTTTAGCACATTGCGCGGATTCTTTGCTTTGGAAAGATCCTTGATAAGGAGCCAGCCGATGCCGATGCAGCAGGCCACCACGCCGATGGCTGCAAAAGCGATCGGGAATAAGTACATTTTGGAGAGAAGCTCGCTGCTGATGTTGTTCATGCCCAGCCTGCCCTCTGCCAGAACGAGGTTGTACGCAAGAACGATGGACGCCACGATGGACGCCACGTAGCTCTCCAGCAGGTCGCTGCCGAGGCCGGCCACGTCGCCTACGTTGTCGCCCACGTTGTCCGCGATGGTCGCGGGGTTGCGCGGGTCGTCTTCCGGGATGTGGGCTTCCGTCTTGCCCACGAGGTCCGCACCCATGTCCGCCGCCTTGGTGTAAATGCCGCCGCCCACGCGGTTGAACATCGCGACCATGGAGCAGCCGAGCGCATAGCCCGACAGCACGTTCGGGAAGGGAACGATCGGGATCTTGGTCAGCCAGCAGACGTTTTCCGCGGTCTGGGAGAGCCAGCCCATGCCAACCCCGAATATGAGATATACGATGAGGATACCGAGCAGCGCAAAGCCGCCCACACAGATACCCATGACGCTGCCGCCGCGGAACGCGACCTTGAGCGTCTTTCCGAGGTTCAGCGTCGTACGCGCCTCGTTGGAAACGCGGACGTTGGCAAAGGTGGCAACCTTCATGCCGATCCATCCGGCGCTTCCGCTCATCACAGCGCCTGTGATGAACGCCACCGCCACATACCATTCGAGCGCGAGCCATTCGCACAGCGCAACCACCAGAACGACGACCGCCAATATCTTATATTCGTAGGCGATAAACGTTTTTGCGCCGAGCCGGATCGCTGCTGCGATCTTCTGCATGAGGGGTGTACCCTCGTCCATTTTTTTCACGGCAAAGTAATTGACGGCCGCAAAAGCGAGCGCCAAAACAACCGCGAAGCCAAGTAAAACCAATACTCCAGCCATGACCTTCCTCCTTTAGATGAAATAAAAAATGTAAACCCTGAAAAAATAAAACCAAATTCCTGCGCATTATACAGTATGCGACCGTGAAAAGGATTTGTCAACAGCGTTTCGGCCTAAAACCCCCGGTATTTTACGGAAATCACCCCGCATAACGCAGGAATGATTAGAGATTCTGCATCCCGTGCTTGTAATGCCTGCCTATGCGTTCTGCGGAGGAAAAAAGGCGCGTATCCACCGGGATCGGCGCCGGACTTGTACTGTTTGCCCTTCATCAATATGATGCAGCCGTTTTATAAGAAACTTCCCCTCAAATGAGAGCCTCACCCCTCATCAGTCGGCTTCCCCCTAAAGGTAGAACCTTGCCGCTATGGAAGCCGCATGGGAGATCACGGCGGTGCTGGGTGAAATCATCGGTAGGTAAAACATATCAGTATCCGGATAAGGCAGACGGCACTGCCTTTTTTATTTGCGCTGGTTGTCTTTGGGTAACCAATACGATATGGTCTTCATAATTTATATATAGGTAAACTATTCACTGCAATTTGTAAAGGAGTGATTGCCATGATACGTTACGGCAATGGCGGATTCCCGCCCTACCGTTCTGATAGATGCGATACTGGTTCATACCGGTATTACTGTGATTCCAAACAACCCCCGGACTGCGAAGAAATTCGCTGCAAGCCCGGCCCGACCGGGCCGCGGGGATGCCCGGGACAGCCGGGGCCGCAAGGGTGTCCGGGACGGCCGGGACAACCGGGGCCGCAGGGATGCCCGGGAGTGCCGGGACGGCCGGGACAGCCGGGGCCGCAGGGGTGTCCCGGAATGCCGGGACGGCCGGGGCAGCCGGGGCCGCAGGGGTGCCCGGGAGTGCCGGGACGGCCGGGACAGCCGGGGCCGCAGGGGTGCCCCGGAATGCCGGGTCGGCCAGGACCAACCGGCCCGCGGGGATGCCCGGGATGGCCGGGCGAACCGGGGCCGACTGGACCGACCGGGGCTACGGGCGATCCGGGTGAAGATGGCGCGACGGGTGCTACGGGCGCAACGGGTGCCACGGGTGCGACAGGTGCGACCGGGCCAACAGGCCCCGGAGTAGGAGCAACAGGTCCGACCGGAGCCACTGGCCCGACAGGTGCGCAGGGTGCCGCGGGTACAGCAGGGGCCACCGGACCGACAGGCGCGACCGGTGCGGCAGGTACGGCAGGCGTAGCGGGACCGACCGGACCGACAGGAGCAGATGGCACGGCAGGCGTAGCGGGACCGACCGGGCCGACGGGAGATACCGGCCCGGCAGGCGCAGTGGGAGACACGGGACCGACAGGAGACACCGGCCCGGCAGGCGCAGTGGGAGACACGGGGCCGACGGGAGATACCGGCCCGGCAGGCGCAGCTGGAGACACGGGACCGACGGGAGACACCGGCCCGGCAGGCGCAGTTGGAGAC
>JAEWTL010000032.1 GCA_023459495.1 Bacillota bacterium
TTCTCATTGTTTGCGTCGATAATGTCGGCGTAACCGCACCACGACCATATTGCAGGATTTTCCCGTTGGGTAATTTCATCCATCCATCACCACTGGCAAAAGAGGCCATGTCCGGTATCTGATTTTCGCCTGTTCCCACATCCCGTTTTGCCGCTTCTCCCAAACCAAGGTTTTCGAGAGCCGTTTTCACCGTGCCGTCCGATTTGATATCGCCAAACGGATTCTTGCGGCTTAACAGCAGCGCACGAAGCGCAGTAAGCAGCTGGTCATGCCGCCCCTTCTCCAGGCTGGCACCGGATGCCTCCACCACGCTGCAGAGTTCTTCCTGCAACATGTCAAAGTAGTCATCATCCAGATCGGTGGCAGGTGTGCCGGTCTGGGGGTTACCACGGGTAAAACCGTTCTTACCCGCGCCGAACTTATCCTTCTGCGCGGTTTTCGTGTCTATACGATGCATGGATTACTCCGGATATTTAAAAATTACGTAGGTATGCGAAGGGCAGAGTTTGTTAAGCACACACTCGACAACGGTGTCGCCCCAGATACGCAGTGCGGAATCACAGGGATCACCACATGTCATCCAGGTGGTGTTGGTGGCGGCTGGCATGTTGACCTGCCAGTAATACCGCCATTCCGGCGCATTCACAGCGTCAGTACAGGCCGATGAACAGGTGAACGAGCTTTTGTCGTATCGCGTGATGGTGGCATCTGGTCTGCCCAGGGCAGCAAGCTGTGCAAGATAAAAATCCTCGTTGATGCCACCCGCCAGGTTAACCTTCGCATCCAGCCGTTGCTGACGCTGGCGAAGGGTCTGTGTCCCTGCAGGAATACATTCATCCGGCAGGCCACACAGACGCTCCCAGCGATTTATCAGCTCGGTGGTGGTGCGCGGATCAAGCTCCCGCATCAGGGCATCCGCACGCTGATGAACGCGGGTTAATGAAGGTGCCGCACCGGCAATCGCCGGATCGCTGGCTGACCATGCAGGACCGGGCGGCAACAGTGCCGATAACAGGCGGATGTAATCATCGTTTGTCACGTCCATGAAATCGTCCCCAGTACCGCCAGTTCATTTTTTGCAATGGAGATATTGTCTGCCGGTGCAAGCAACTGATGGCTGTATTCCCCGTTCGCACCGGAAATCGCTTCACTGATACGTGACACCTTCAGTTCTCCCTGCGGATAACCATCACGCAGCAGGAACGAACGCAACTCGGCGGTGATGGCAGCCCGTATTTCCGGTGTGTCCGGCGTCACGCGGATATGAAAATCCACCGTATGTGCCACCGGCCTGAACACATACAAATCAGAGCCTGCCACCGGGGCCAGTGGCCCGATATGTTGTCTTGCCGCCGTTTCCGTTGATTCTTCCGGAATGGGATTAATCAGGTCACTGCTGGCAATCATCACACCGACAGTTCCCGTTCCCATCCAGTGACGGTATGTCCATGCGCGGGTAATGCCGGGCACTTCTTTAGCCCAAACGACATAGTCCCCGTCAGCCCCGCCCTGAGGCGTCCAGTAATACCGCTCAATGACGCGGGCGCGCCACGTTTCCAGATCTTCTGTATCAAATCCGCCTGTCAGGGTGTCAGTCACACCGGAAGACGGCAGACCATTCACCGGCGTGACCAGGATTAATGCCGTACCATCGTCAGCGTTACCGACCGCGCCTGCATTTGAGCAGGCGATCGGCACGCGCAGGACACCACCGGAGCTGGTTGCATCGGCAGTTGCCGTGTACTGAACCAGGTCATCGCGCTGAATAACACTCCCGGCGGTCACCTTCAGGCCATCGCTGACACCTTCCCAGCGCATATACCCGCTGGCAGCCGTGGCCCCCTTGCGCGGACACCGTTTCATCGCAGCATGTCGCGCCAGCCAGGACTCATCGCACAGGTCAGGCAGCATATTCATTGCCAGATAATCGATGTACCCGTAAACCGTATGCAGCGCCGCCGCATACACCTTTGCCCGCACGTCTTCATCCATGCGCCGGAGCGTGTCGCTGACGTCCAGCCTGGCGAATAAATCGTTACGGAGCATACTGATATTTTCTGCCAGCGTCGGGCGCTGAAATTCACTGTCCGCCATGCGTTATCGCACTCCACAGATCATCAAAAGAAATCATTACCGGTCCGTCACGACGCCAGAGAGTGATACTGTTACCCAGTTCATTAATCCCGGTGCGGCGGATATCCAGATCAATACGGGACACCACGCCATCATCAATCATCCATTGCAGGCATTCGCGGATATACCCCCTTACCGTCTGCACCAGCTGATTGGTCAGTTTGCTGCGCTGAAGCAGCCACAGTCGGGAGCCGTAACGGTCATTCTGTACCGCAGGCCAGGTATCCCCCCACCATCCCATCGGGACGTCGGCGTTGTCATCAGGCTCCGCCCGCCGCCAGGTAAACAGGGAAATCACCACGGCGCGGGTCAGCGGATCCAGCGGTGCGCTGGCGCAGGTGCGTTTACCGTTCACCGTCAGCCACAGTTCCATCATGCCTCCATCGCTTTATCCGGTTTGTCGGTGTTACTGCCCTGACCGTTCTCTCTGTGACGATGGCCGTTATAGGCAAGCCGCATCGCTGACATGGTGGTGCCGCTGGAGTCGCACAGGTCTTTCACCTGTCCTGTCACTTCCAGGTCCATTTCAAAACGTGCTTTAGGTGAATTGCGAAACGTGATCGTTTTACCTGCACCGTCCACCACGATCCCCTCCCGGGTCAGCGTCACGGACTGCCCCTGATCGTCATAGACAGCCACCTCACCCGTCTGCAGCCCTTTCAGGCGGTAGCGCCGGTCCGACACCGTAACAACCACCGCATGAGAACGGTCGCCATCCGGAAACAACACCACCGCTTCCGCACCGCTGTTTGCCCTTGCGGTAAAACCGTAGGGTTCAAGATGTTCAACCCCGGCTTTGGGTTCACCGGCAATCAGGGACACATCCACGGTCTGACATTTCGTGGCGGCACTGATGCTTTTCACCACTGCCCGCCCAATCAGGCCGAGAAGTTGTCGCTGCATGGCTTCAATCGTCCTCATCAGAACGGGTCCTCCTGTACTCTGGCTTTTTTCTTTTTCCGCGCGCCGGGGTCTTCAGGTTCAGGCAGATAAGCATCAGGCGGGCCGACACGGATTTCCGTCAGGGTGCCGTTCTGGTCCTGAGTAAACGTGACTTCCGAAACAAGCAGTTCGGTATTGTCGAAACCACAGACCGGATCGAAGACAATCACCCGCTGGTTGGGCTGCCACAGCGTACCGTTACCCTGTCGCCAGCCCTGCACCACATAGGTGGTTTCATCCGTCCGCGCCGCCCGTTGCCGGGCTTCAAAGTCAGCACGCGCAATACAGCCTGCCCCCGTGGCCTGCCCTGTCTGCCTGATATACATCGGACGGTAACGGGCAATAAATGCGTCCTCTGCGCGGGCCCGCAGCGCGGTGGTGGTGGCCTCACCGAAATCATCGTCGTTTCCGGCACGCTGCCCCGCCACCTGGTAAACAGAAAACCGCTCCCGGATACTCTTCTCCGTATCGCAGGAAAGGATGTTTTCCCCGAGTACCAGCGCAGTATGTGCCCGCGTTGAGCCAATACCGCCAATCACCAGCCTGCCGTGCGGGTTGTCATAAGCCAGCGCCTGCTGCTGACCGAGTATTTTGTTGATTACCTCAATCACCGTTTCACCGTGATCGGGCTGGACGTCAGGAATAACACCCGACGGCGCACCGTTGTTCACCACCTCAATGCCGAAAGGCGCAGCAAGCGCCTGCGCAATCTGTACCAGCGATCGTCCGTTAAACTGTGTCGGTTCGGCTGCACAGTCAATCAGGTCAGCCGTCAGACTACGTCCGGCAATACCGGTGCTGACCGAACGGGCATCGTAACGAACGGGCGTCGCCTCCACCCAGCCGGTGATCACCAGCTCATCACCAATCAGCACCTCCACTTTTGAACCGTTTTTAATGCGCGGCTGAAGCGTGGTGATACCCTCATCTCCCGGCCACTGGCGGGTGATCTCCACACTGAAATCCCGCGCCAGTCGTTCAACACCGGCACCGATGCGCACCGATGTCCAGCCATTCCACTCCCGGCCATTTACCCGTAGCGTGACGTTATCGTTCATTGCACTGGCACCTTCAGAGGGATCACCGGCACAAAGCCGGGATGCGTAATGGCATTACGCCGGATAATGTCCGCGTCACGCGCCGCGTTATCAAACCAGGTCGCCGCCAGCACCAGCGCGGGTAAAACCTCATCCGGTGTGCGCTGAATGATCCGTGCAGACTGTTCAAGGCGCGTGTTGATATCCGCATTCAGATCTGCTTTCACCCGGCGCAGCGCCAGAAACAGCGCATCACTGGTTGTACGGGACAACTCCTTATCAATTGCCGTATTCAGTGTGTCGCGAATGTCAGTCAGTTCTTCCCACGTCGGCAGGTCAACCGTGCTTTTCACCGCCGGTGCATTGTTCAGTGCCGGATGCGTGACGGAAGGCCAGCCGGTGCTCTGCGCAGCTGTTGTTGCCTGCCCCACTGCGGCATTCTGCATCACCGCGGAAGTTGTTGGCGCAGGCAATCGGGTGACGGCATACGCCGCTTCGCTGATTGCGGTCGTACGAAGGGTGCTGGCAACCACGTTACGCTGCTGCGTCGCCGTGGCGGTGGTTTTACTGTCCGTTTTCCAGACGCCGCGCGGTTGCAGATCGCTGCCGAGGCTGACACCGGAAAGCGTTTTGATCATGGTGACCAGGTCGCTGGCGTTACCATAAAGGCGTTTCCCGGTACGCCACATTTTCTGCACCTGCTCAACGAAATTTTTGCCTGACGATGGCGGCGGCAGAAGTACCGAGATATCCCCCTGCAACAGCCTGGCGGCATCCGATACGGCAGAATCCACCACTTTCATCGCATCAGAAACATACCCAAGCATTGTGCCGGCATTACCGACGACGTCGTTCTGCACAAAATCTGCCACGCCATCGATACTGAAACCACTGAAACTTTCACTGATGCAGTCATCCAGTGCAGAACAGGATGACATCAGCGTCTGCGCCGTCGCCGCACCTGATGTGGGGTAAGAGAGTTCTCCTGCTTCGACAAACTTCAGGTCAAAGCGGACAATACGCCCTTCACTTTTCGATGTGCTGACCCGAACTTCCCCGTCAACACAGACTTTCAGCTCACCGTAAGTCGGATGGACAAGCGTGCCGGGACCGGGTTTATTCAGCGCGTCAATCAGGCGATCGCGCTGGTCAAAGCAGTCATCTCCCACCACATAAGCCGTGATGGACGGGCGGAAAGTGACTTTTCCCAAATCTTCGGTATAGGGTTTGTCGCGGTTCGGGTATTCGTGCGTTTCCACACGACGACCGGTTCCCGTACTTTCTTCTTCAACCTTAAACGGCACACCGCGAAATGACGCGTCCTGAAGTCTGTCTTTCCACGTCATATAAACTCCGTACATAAAAAATCCCACCGGAGTGGGACTCATTAACAGATTAATTTTTCATTACCAGCCAAAGCGCGTATAGCCAACATCATGGCTGACATCAAAACCGCTGGATCGCGTTTCCATAACCCGCATACCCGGAGGCGAATTCACAAAAGAGACCTTGATCTCACCATCAACTTTTGGCGCAGAAGCTTTGTTAATCATGAAGGGATTCGGGCCTGTGGCACCGGAGGCGTTGTTTGACTGAGCCAGATCCACCACCGGATAAGGTATGTATCCCCGCGCCGATATTCCCGTCCCATAAGCATCATAAGCACCCGCGCCCCACTGCGC
>JAEWTL010000033.1 GCA_023459495.1 Bacillota bacterium
CTTCTTGCCCTGCTCGATGCACTCCTTCTTGTAGGTGCCGGCGACAGGATGCTGGAAGCGAGTGGGGTTGGTGGAGTTACCGGTGATGGAAACATCCACGCCCTCGTGGTGCATGATGGCGACGCCCTCGCGGACATCGTCGGCACCGTAGCAGCGGACGGCAGCCCGCTCGCCGTCGGAGTACTTGAACTCCTTGACGATGGTCAGTTCGCTGGTGTAGTAGTCGAACTTGGTCTGGACGTAGGTGAAGCCGTTGATGCGGGCGATGATCTGGGCGGCGTCCTTGCCGAGGCCGTTCAGGATGACGCGCAGCGGCTTCTTGCGGGCCTTGTTGGCGGTCCGGGCGATGCCGATCGCGCCTTCCGCGGCGGCGAAGGATTCATGCCCCGCCAGGAAGCAGAAGCAGTTGGTTTCGTCGCGCAGGAGCATGGCGCCGAGGTTGCCGTGGCCTAAGCCCACCTCGCGTTGCTCGGCGACGGAGCCGGGGATGCAAAATGCCTGGAGGCCAAGGCCGATGGCCTCGGCGGCTTCGGCAGCCTGCTTGATGCCCTTTTTCAGAGCGATGGCGGTGCCGAGCGTATAAGCCCAAACGGCGTTGTCGAACGCGATGTACTGAACGCCTTTGACGATGCTTTCAACGTTGATGCCTTTGGAAAGTGCAAATTCCTGCGCGTCCTCGAGGGTGCTGAAGCCATATTCCTTCAGGCAGGCCTCGATTTTGGGCATTCTTCTTTCTTTACCTTCAAACTGAGCCATGTTGCTTACCTCCCTCTTATTCTTCTCTCGGATCGATGTACTTCGCGGCTTCGTCGTAGCGGCCGTAGGTGGCGGTGTTCTTCTCGAACGCCGTCTTGGCGTCCACGCCGTGACGGATATCCTCGAGCATCTTGCCCGCTCTTACATATTTATAGCCGATGACCTCGCCGCCGTCGTCGATCGCGAGGGTGAGTATGTAGCCCTCGGCCATTTCGAGGTAACGCACGCCCTTGGCCTTTGTGCTGAAAATGGTGCCGATCTGCGAACGCAGGCCCTTGCCCAGGTCCTCAAGGCCGGCGCCGATGGGAAGACCGCCCTCGGAGAACGCGGTCTGCGACCGGCCGTACACGATCTGCAAAAACAGCTCGCGCATCGCGACGTTGATCGCGTCGCACACGAGGTCGGTGTTGAGGGCTTCGAGGATGGTCTTGCCGGGGAGGATCTCGCCCGCCATTGCGGCGGAGTGGGTCATGCCGGAGCAGCCGATGGTCTCGACCATCGCCTCCTCGATGATGCCGTCCTTGACGTTGAGCGTCAGCTTGCACGCGCCCTGCTGGGGTGCGCACCAGCCCACGCCGTGTGTGAGGCCGGAGATATCCTTGATTTCATAAGCCTTGACCCATTTGCCCTCTTCCGGGATCGGGGCGGGGCCGTGGTTCGGACCCTTTGTCAGGGTGCACATTCTCTCTACTTCATGAGAAAAGCTCATAGTTGTACTCCTTTCGGTACATATTTCTGCCGTACTTTGTCGCAGAAACTCTGCAAACACATACACAAGATACATTATAATCGGATGCGGCGATTTTCGCAAGGGTAAATGCGCAGAAAAATAACGAGGCTTTTGTTAAAATTATGTCAACGGATGACGGCATCAAACCGAAATGCGGTAATTTTGTGTATAAGGTTAAACAATATATAAGCACAACAATTTTACATAAAATTGATTTACAACATTTTCCTGATCATGTAAAATGTAGGCATGAGCTTGCGGAAAGAAAGTGATTCCATTGGGCTAAGTTTTATGCTGCTTTGGGGGAATTAAGCAGCACCAAAATTGACGGATATGGGAATAGCCGCAATAGGGCGGCGTGACATGAAATCGGAGGAAAGTACCATGAAGAAGACGAAGAAGGTTATTAGCAGTCTGCTTATGATCATTATCATGCTCATATCTTTTTGCGTTCCTGCCGTAGCGGCTACCACAGAGGAAGAAACCTTTGTTGAAATACCGATCGTAACTGTATATGGAAACAATAGCGAAACGCCAACAGCTATTATTCTTTCTGATGCAGCTAAAACCCCCATGCTTTCTTCAGAAAATACAGAAGTTTATACCAGCGTAATTCGTTCCGGAAATACCGAAAGGTGTGAGGTATACCTCACTTGGTCCGGAACCGATTTATATAATAGCTTTCGTTTTAAGTCATTAACCATAAAAAGTCCCAGTTTTCTGTTTCCACATGATTATGGCGTATTTGGAAACGACATTAGCTACAGCAAATACAACTTTCCTGCCGCTAGTGTAGGGAGTGTATATGTTGGGGTTGTATCCATTCCGACAGATGTCGACCAAGTAAGAAGTGAAGCCAACGACTTTCAAGGATTTAATATTAATACCGATAGTTGGATATCTGCGGAAGAGTTTTCTGATTTAGTTACCATAAATTAAATGGGTCATTGAAGCGGATAATGCGTTCTTTCCCAAATCAGATAGGAAGCAGTAAAATGGACGATCAAAACTATTTACGAACAAGATACAAACACCTGATTAGCCCCGGTGAAAAAAGCTTCAATGAGCTAAAGGACTTATTAAAACGCAAAGCAGATGTCGTGGAAATATCTGTGGAAGAATTAAGCGAATCCATTCAACAACACATCATCTTCAATGCGGTTCACAGCATACGAAATGAACAGCTAAAGTTAACAGCTGCAGAATTGAATCTGGTTGCATACAAGCTGATAAACAACGATCAAAGTGCCGGGTATTATCAGTATCGTTATGCGCATCTCAGCAACCTTCAAGAGGATGACATCATCTATGTTGTTTTTGAAACAAGAACGGGGTATATCAATTCCAATAGCAATAAATTACTGGTTGAGCTGATGGTTGGGCAAGGAATAAGTCAATATGATTATGACAACGACACGCTGATGTTTCGCGCTTACCTTAATCATTTTGACAGCTATGTTACCGGGGAGTATTGATTGAACCGTATGCATGAAGTTACGATGTTCAGTAACATCCAACAGCAACACGGGTATGGCAGCTTACTGCCGTACCCGTGTTCGTATGCAGTCCCCATCTTCCATTTGACAAAACCGCCGATTGAGGATAAAATGTATAGTATGTGTTGGTGTGTCCTCGCACAGATAAATTAAAGACACTACGCCCTACTGAATACGAAGGTGGAAAATAAATGGGATTTGTAGATAAGATTTTCGGCTCCTACAGTAAGAAAGAGCTCAAGCGCATCGAGCCGATCAAAAACGCCGTCCTTGCGCTTGAGGATAAATACAAGGCTATGAGCGAGGGAGAGCTTAAGGCGCAGACCGACAAGCTCAAAACCCGCCTCACCACGGGCGAAACGCTCGACGACATCCTGCCGGACGCGTTTGCGGTGTGCCGGGAGGCATCCGACCGTGTGCTGGGTATGCGGCATTATCCCGTGCAGATCATCGGCGGCATCGTGCTCCATCAGGGACGCATCGCCGAGATGCGCACCGGTGAAGGAAAGACGCTCGTCGCGACCCTGCCCGCGTATTTGAACGGGCTGTCCGGCAAGGGCGTGCACATCGTCACCGTCAACGACTACCTGGCAAAGCGCGACTCCGAATGGATGGGCAAGGTCTACCGCTACCTCGGCCTGACCGTGGGCCTGATCGTGCACAACCTCGACAATGCCCAGCGCCGCGCCGCCTACGCTGCCGACATCACCTACGGCACCAACAATGAAATGGGCTTCGACTACCTGCGCGACAACATGGTCATTTACAAGGCCGACAAGGTTCAGCGCGGGCATAATTACGGCATCGTCGACGAGGTGGACTCCATCCTGATCGACGAAGCGCGCACTCCGCTCATCATCTCCGGGCAGGGTGACAAATCAACCGAGCTGTATACCCTGGCCGATCGGTTCGTGCGCACGCTGAAAATGCACAAGGTCGTCGAGCTCGACGACAAGGTGGACAACGACAGCCTGGACGGCGACTACATCGTCGACGAAAAGGCAAAAACGGCAACGATCACGCCGAGCGGCGTCAAAAAGGCCGAAAAGGCGTTCGGCGTCATCAACCTGATGGA
>JAEWTL010000034.1 GCA_023459495.1 Bacillota bacterium
CATAGAAAGAATTTAAATCCGAATGTAATATGACGCGCTCCAAATTATCGCCTCCACAATATGAACGTATGTTCTATATTATGAGCGCAAAGAGATTTGAATTCAATGTAAAAATACTGGCAATAAAATTTCTCTTGATTTCTTTATTTATACTGCTGAAAACAATAGGAATATGTTGGAGAAATATGAAAAATGAGTTATTATTACAATAAATCAATTTATAATGAAGTTCGTTCAACAGCAGGTTTTAATCTTAGGAAAAGCGAAGTTCGCACGATGGAATATTTTAGCAATTATACGCAATTCGTCTAACGACAGGTTTTACCTAATGGGCAGTTGATGCAAAAGAGCATCATAGCAAATTCGGGGAAGATCATAATAAATCGCCTTAGTAGAAATACTGCCTATTTAGGGAATGCATATTTCCAATATAACGCGAGGCCGACTAAAGTAGAATTGATCTATCGAAGGAGACGATATTATGAATATTAAACCATATGATAAAACAATTAGAGATCTTCTTGGCTCTAAAAGACAATTTGTGATTCCTCGCTTTCAAAGAGAATACTCGTGGGAAAAAAAGAATTATCAAGAATTTTTTGAGGATATGGTTGGAAATCTTGTACTTACCGGAGGAAAAGTCTCTTCCAGTCAATATTTTCTTGGTACTATGCTTTTTATCGGCAATTTTACGGAAGGTACAGATCAAGAAATACAAGTTGTCGATGGGCAGCAAAGATTAACGACTATTACGATTCTATTCTCTGCATTGTCGGATCGCTTTCTTACATTAGGAGAGCCCACCTTAAGTAAACAAATTTTTACTTACATAATGACAGAAGATGATGACGGAAATGAAGTGCGTATTTTAAAGAGTAAAACCAATTACCCTTTTTTTGCCTACTTTATTCAAGATAAAGAAAAGAAAACAAAGCAAGAAGCCAATAGTGATGAAGAGAGTTGTATCAAAGAAGCATATGATTATTTTATGTCTCAACTAAAAAGTGATAGACTGAAAACCCTCCTAAAACTTAAACACGGAAGTGTAGAGATTGATTTTTTATCTGAAGTTGATATTTTAAAGGCCATACGTGACCAAGTACTCAATTCAACTTTTGTTTCAATTTCTACCACAGATAAGGAACAAGCAAATAAAATTTTCGAGATTCTTAATGCCAAAGGAAAGCGTCTTGCAGATATTGATTTAATTAAGAATAAGATATTTGAAGTATTAAAAAAACAGGAACCCGCAGATTTTGCTGAAGAGAGTTGGAAGCAGATTAAGTCAACATTAAATGGTGGAAAAGAAACAGTAGGTATTGCAACATTTTATCGGCATTTTTGGATTTCAAAATATAAGAAAACATATTCAAACAAATTATACGATGAATTTAATTCTACCATTTCTAAAACAGAAACTTCATATAGACAATTTTTAAATGATATGTTACTTAACGGGAAAATTTACATGAAAATTGTGAACCCAAGAAGAGGTGATTATGAAAATCGCAAGGAATACTATTGGCTTGTTCAAAGCCTAAATGCTTTAAATAATTATTTTAATGTTGTACAGATTAGGATCGCTTTACTGGCTTTATTTGATCTTAAAGACAGAGAAATTATAGATCTAAAAACACTCAAAACAGCTATAGTATATTTGGAAAATTTTCATTTTGCTTATAATGCAATTATTAGTGGTAGAGCTAATAGACTAGAAAAAATCTACTCCACTTTTGCCATTGCCCTTCGAAAGGCCACCAACAAGGTAGATGCGAAGGAAATTATCAACGACAGGCTATTTGATCCCCTTGAGAAACTATTTCCATCTTTCGAAGACTTTTGTAGAAAATTTATAACTTTGACTTATTCAAAAACAGAGAATCCATCAAATGTAAAAACAAAATATGCAATAAATAAGTTAAATTGCTATTATTCACACAAAGAAATTTTTGAAGATGACGGTAGTATTGAGCATTTGGTCCCAGAGGCCGAAGGTGAGCATGCTTTTGGAATTGGAAATCTTATTCTTTTAGAGCAAAAGATTAACTCTGACGCAGGGGCATTAGAGTATATAAAAAAGCAAACATTCTATGCCCAATCGAACTATACATGGATAAAACAATTTTGCCGAGATCACCCGACTTGGGATGAGACCATGCTAAGTGAACGTGCAGTAGAAATGGCAAAACTCTATTATGAAAAAATAATGGGAAGATAAATTTATAAATAGCAAAGCTGGTTTAACCGGGGGAGCCCATAATATTTTCATAAGGGACAAGCCAGAGAATCTCTTCTGGGCTTAACATAAAAATGGGCATTGTAATTATAAAGAGAGCTTGAGGTTGCAGACTCCGAGTATATTATAAAATTAGGCTTGATCTTACGGGGATATTTATATGGAATTATTCAATAATACAACAAAGGTTGTTCGGGACGATTTAGAAAAGATAATAACTCCTGGTAGTAAAGTTTCTATTGCCGCAGCATGTTTTTCAATTTACGCTTTTCAGCATCTAAAAGATCAACTACAATCAATCAGCGAACTACAATTTATTTTTACATCTCCTACATTTATTGCTGAAAAAACGCCTAAAGAAAAGCGGGAGTTTTATATTCCGCGGTTAAATCGAGAAAAAAGTATCTATGGCACCGAATTCGAAGTAAAGTTGCGCAATGAGTTATCTCAGAAGGCTATTGCAAAAGAATGTGCCGCCTGGATACAAAAGAAAGTAAAATTTCAGTCTAATATCACGCGAAATGGCATGAATAATTTTCTTTGCGTCGAAAATCAAGATGATTGTTATACTTACATGCCGTTAAATAGTTTTACTACGGTTGATTTGGGTTGTGAGCGTAGCAACAATATCAGCAATATGGTGACAAGAATGGAATCCCCGTCCAGCTTGTCTTTTTTAGAGTTGTTTAAAAATGTCTGGAACGATGCGACTAAGATGCAGGACGTCACTGAAGATGTAATAGAATTCATATCTGCAGTATATCAGGAAAACTCTGCCGAGCTCATATACTTTATGACGCTGTATAACATTTTTAGCGAATTTCTCGAAGATATTTCTGAAGATGTTTTACCGAATGAGGCCACCGGTTTCAAAGACAGCATTATTTGGAATAAGCTATATAACTTTCAGAAAGACGCCGCGCTTAGCATTATTAATAAATTAGAACAATACAACGGATGTATTCTGGCCGATAGTGTCGGCTTGGGTAAAACCTTTACTGCCCTAGCCGTAATAAAATATTATGAGGGAAGAAATAAAAATGCACTTGTTCTTTGCCCCAAAAAGTTAAAAGACAATTGGATAACCTATCGCGGGAACCTTATAAACAATCCTCTTTCAAAGGATCGACTACGGTATGATATTTTATATCATACCGATCTTTCGCGTGAGCGTGGGGATACAATTATGGGCTTGCCGATAGATCGCATCAACTGGGGTAATTACGACCTGGTTGTAATTGATGAAAGCCATAATTTTAGAAATGGCGGCGAACTAAGCGGCGAAGATAACGAAAAAGAAAACCGTTATCTACGATTACTTAACAAGGTTATTCGAGCTGGCGTTCAAACGAAGGTTCTTATGCTTTCTGCAACACCGGTCAATAATCGATTTTATGATTTGCGCAATCAGCTTGCGCTGGCCTACGAAGGCCAGGCAGAGCGTATTAATAGCAAATTAAATATAAAAGCAGACATAGATGCGATTTTTCGCAATGCGCAAAAGGTCTTCAATGCTTGGAGCAAGCGACCATCGGAAATTCGTACAACATCAGCATTGCTATCCGAATTGGATTTTGACTTCTTTGAAGTATTAGATAGCGTAACCATTGCCCGTTCTCGCAAACATATTCAGCGATATTATGACACCACAGAGATCGGAAATTTCCCTACCCGAAACAAACCTGTTTCTCTTCGCCCGAAGCTAACGGACAAACCCAATGCAATAAATTACCGCGAGGTGTATGCGCAAATTGCCTCGTTGAATCTTTCGATATATACTCCTTCAACCTACATACTTCCCAGCAAGGTTGACAAGTATATTGATCCAGATTGCAAACATTCCAGAACCATCTCTCAATCTGGGCGTGAACTCGGCATCCGTCGCTTGATGAGCATTAACCTGCTAAAACGTATGGAAAGCTCGGTACATTCCTTTAAGCTGACCATCAAACGCATTTTTAGCTTGTACTATGACACCTTAGAACAAATTGCTGCTTTTCAGCCCGGCATGTGTATTGATGTACAGGATGTGGCTGAGGCTCCTGATCTTGATTTTGACGATCAAAATATTGATTCTTATTCGGTTGGTAAGAAGTTTAAAATTGATCTGCGTGACATGGATTATCTCTCGTGGCAGCGCGATTTAAAAGCCGATCTTGATGTGTTGGAGAGGCTGCTCTGCTTGGTGGATGACATTACGCCGGAATACGATTTTAAGTTGGGTCAATTAATGCAGGCGGTCTCAGAAAAGATTGAAAAACCGATTAATCCGGGTAACAAGAAGATTATAATCTTTACAGCGTTTTCGGATACTGCGGAATATCTTTATGATAACGTTAGTGCCTTTGTCAAAGATAAATATAGCCTTAACACCGCTTTGATAACCGGCACAGTGGACGGCAGAACAACAATTCCGCGTTTTCCACCGAATCTAAATGATATTCTCACCTGCTTTTCTCCCGTTTCAAAAGAAAAAACACTCATTATGCCCAATGACCGTAATGAGATTGACATTCTTATTGCGACCGACTGCATTTCCGAAGGTCAAAACCTGCAGGATTGTGATTATCTAGTTAACTACGATATTCACTGGAACCCAGTACGGATAATCCAGCGCTTTGGACGAATAGACCGAATTGGCAGCAAGAATAAGGTTATTCAGCTGGTGAACTTTTGGCCGGATTTAACGCTAGACGACTACATCAACCTTAAAGAACGCGTGGAAGCGCGCATGCGCATTTCTGTCATGACGTCCACAGGTGATGACGATTACATCAACCCAGATGAAAAGGGCGATTTGCAATACCGCCGTGAGCAATTGGAGAAGCTGCAATCTGAAGTGGTCGATTTAGAAGAAATGAATTCCGGAATTTCCATTCTGGACTTAGGCCTTAACGAATTTCGTATGGATTTACTTGCTTACATAAAAGAGCATCCCGGACTTGACCGCATGCCCGCTGGCATTCATGCTGTTGTTCGGGGTGAAAAACCTGGCGTTATCTTTGTCCTCAAAAATATCAATTCTAAAATAAACATTGCAAACCAGAACCGCCTGCATCCATTTTATATGGTGTTTATCGGTGAGGATGGTGAGGTTCTCTGCAACCATTTGCAACCAAAGGATACGCTAGATGCTATGCGTCTCCTTTCCCGTGGGAAGACCCAGCCCGATTTGTCCACCTGCCATGCGTTCAATGCTAAAACCCGCGATGGGCGTGATATGCGCACCATATCAAAGCTACTGGAACAGGCCATCGCTTCAATTATCAGCGTCAAGGAAGAAAGCGACATCGACAGCTTTTTTGGTAGCGGGCAAACAACCTTTTTAACCGGAAGTGCAAACGGACTAGACGATTTTGAATTGATTTGCTTTATGGTGGTGATTGCATGATTACTTTTCCCGGGACAACAGCCATTGGGCGCATTCTGCCAAAAGAGGCATTCTATAAGCGTCTGACGCTTAGCACTGAGCTAAAAGAGAAATTCGTCAGTGACATCAAACGCATAGTATTGCTTAATTCGCTGACCTCGACCACTTTGCGCCTGGAACCCAGCGAAAGTATTAGGGAAATTCTTGTGATCGCAGTTGAATTAAAGATACAGGCTATCGATACCAGAATTTTAGATAATATTGCGCGGCAAAACCAACATAAGCTAATTTTTTTGTTGCGTTTTGAGGAGCAAGGGCAGCTCGCTTTATGTTATAATAATAAATTGTACAGTACACAGTGGAAACCGCTGGAAACTTTAGCACTAGTTGCAAAGGGCTTTACACTTGACACCGTATGGGACAATTTTTTGGAACAGATTATTTTGGCTGGAAAAGAAGACTGCCCGCGCACAGATTTGACCTTAGACCGACGCATTCAACGTTATGAAGCCATACAGAAGCTTCAAAAGGAACTTGATAAGGCTGAAAAGCTAGCACGCGCAGAGAAACAGCCGAAAAAACGGTTTGAGCTGTATCAGCAAGTACAAGAGCTAGAGAAAAGGCGGGAAAAGCTAATATGCATGTAAAAATGGAACTGAATATCCCACCTCATTTTTTTGATTCTGCAAATGACGAGAATAATTTTGAGTCTGTCTCAGAACGAATCGCCAAAGCCTTCCTTATAGAAATATTAAAGGAAGAAGAAATAAAAAAAGGCAACCCAGAAATACATGAACCTGACTATGTATCAGATTTCAAAGGATACGAAGTAACTTTTGCCATTAAAGCCTCTTTAGTACCACAACTAAAAGGCATTAAGACATTGGATTCGTCTAGTTATAATATCGAAGACTCCCTTATTAATGATATAACCGCAGCAATAAAACGCAAGGCAGATAAAAACTATTCTTGTACCCCCAGTTTGGTGGTAATTACATTAAGCCCGTTGTTATCATGGTATTATCCTTTGTTCATAAAACCAGATCCACTTTCAGAAATTGCGTGGGGTACTATGGTTAAACGGCGAGATGAGTTTTTTGACAAACTCTATTCAACTTACATTAGTAATCACCGGTTCGAAAATATATTTCTTATTCAACCCACTCATGATGAACATTTTGTTTTATTTGATATTAAGAATTTTGGCAGCTTTTCAGATGCAGACTTTATAAAGAAAGTCGGAGTGAAAAGGAAAAAAGCTTTTCCAGTATGCAAAGTGATTAACGTTGAACATGGCAATTTCCCGATTATATATGAAACTACAATCGTTATTTACGAGGAGGAATCTCTTAATGGACAAGCTTAAAATGCATAGCGCTGATAAGATGAATGAACATATAGAGCAAATTGCGGCAATGTTTCCAAACTGCGTAACGGAAGTGATAAAAAACGGCAAGGTTTGCCACGCAATAGATTTTGACGTTCTGCGTCAGGAGCTTTCTGATGTGGTGGTGGATGGGCCTGCTGAACGATACCAGTTTACATGGCCGGAAAAGCGTAAAAGCATTTTAGCTGCTAATGCGCCAATTACCAAAACTCTGCGCCCCTGCCGTGAAGAAAGCGTGAATTTTGAAGCCACCGAAAACCTTTATGTTGAGGGCGATAATCTGGACGCCTTAAAGCTGCTGCAAGAAACCTACCTAGGTAAGGTCAAGATGATTTACATAGACCCGCCCTACAACACAGGCAACGACTTTGTGTATGATGATGACTTTGCCGAAAACGCCGAAGACTACATGGGGCGCAGCGGTGACTATGACGACGAAGGCAATCGCCTTGTTAAAAATACCGACACCAACGGGCGCTTTCACACAGACTGGCTAAATATGATTTACCCCCGCATAAAGCTAGCAAAAGATTTGCTAACCGATGATGGGGTTATTTTTATTAGTATTGATGAAAATGAAATAAACAACTTACGCAAGTGCTGTGACGAAATTTTTGGCTCCATGCATTTTATTGCACAAATAACTTTATTATGTAATCCAAAAGGGCGGTCACAAGATAAGTACATTGCAAATTGCCATGAATATGTTCTGATCTATTCAAAATGCGATCTTGCGGCAGGAAGTGTTTCAGTGTCAAAAACAAAAGAAGAAATAGAGAAAGATTACCAATTGAGAGATATAAATGGGCACGTATACAGAGAATTAGAGTTGAGAAATACTCATCGAGATTTTGGAAAGTTTAATCGTCCGAAATTGTGGTACCCGATTTATGTTTTATGCAATGGCTCTGTATCACTATCTGCGAGTAAAGATAGTATTGAAGTATATCCTATCTGGGATGATGGCTTCGAAGGCTGTTGGACTTGGGGCGCTGATAAAGCGAGAAAAGAAATAAATATGTTGGTCGGAAAACATGTGTCGGGTAAATGGAAGATTTACCGGAAGGCATATGCGTTTGAGAACAGTCAGGCTCCATTAAAACAAGTTAAATCTATCTGGAATGAAAATTTGTTTTATACTGAAAGAGGCCAAAACGCAATCAGCAATTTGTTTGGAACTAAAGAAAAACTTTTTCAGGCACCCAAGGCTATTGCTATGATTAAACAATGTATTCAGATGTCACAAAGCAAAAGCGCCATTGTCCTCGATTTTTTCTCTGGTTCTGCCACCACTGCCCACGCTGTTATGCAGCTCAATGCCGAAGACGGCGGTAATCGCAAGTTTATTATGGTGCAATTGCCTGAAGAAACAGACGAAAAAAGCGAAGCTTATAAGGCGGGCTATAAAAACATCTGCGAAATTGGCAAAGAACGCATTCGCCGTGCAGGCAAAAAAATCAAGGGCGAGGCGGGAGAAGCTGCAAAGAATCTAGATATTGGTTTCCGCGTGTTAAAAGTTGATTCCACTAACATGAAGGACGTGTATTACAACCCAGCTGAAATTCAGCAATCCACCCTATTCACTTTGGCAGATAATATTAAGCCCGACCGCACACCAGAGGATTTGCTGTTCCAGATCATGCTGGATTTGGGTGTGCTACTTTCAAGCAAAATAGAACAGGTAACAATCGGCGGCAAAACGGTCTATAACGTTGCCGACGGTTATTTGCTTGCTTGTTTTGATGAAGCTGTTACCGATGAAGTGGTTACTGCCATTGCCAAACGCAAGCCCTATTATTTTGTCATGCGCGACAGTTCTCTTGCTGGTGACAGTGTAGCCACTAACTTTGAACAGATTTTTGCTACCTACAGCCCCACAACCATAAGGAAGGTGCTGTAGGTATGGCGAAGCTTACACAAATTGAAAAAGGAATTTTCATGAAGCTGTTTAATCGCGGAGGGTATGTACTGGACTTTTCCACTAATGACTTTGATGTATTTACCATGGAAAGTGTTGGAGTGCCTCTGTGTGCAACATATAAATTATCAAAAGGAAAATCTTTGATGGCATATATAAATGAGGCTTCGGAAGATGATATAATCAAACTTTTTAAGCAACTGCTTGACTACTATGAAACACATTATCAACATGAATATTTAAAAGAAGATGATGATTTCAGATATGATGGGGAGTATAGCCGCACATATCGTAAGTGCCAAGAGATTATCGGTCGAGTGTGCTTTTGCGCTATTCCTTTAGCGCCAACCGCAACAACTCTTAAAGAAAAGTTCTCAAGCGAATATCTTTCTGCCCAAATTGATTTAATGCTCGGTATGCAGGCCTCAAATCCAACGGAAGCCATTGGAAAAGCTAAAGAGCTAGTAGAAAGTTGCTGTAAGACAATCCTTGATGAAAACAAAATCACTTGGGATAAAAGCTGGGATGTCGGTCAACTAACAGGTGAAACACTTAAACTTTTAAAGTTAATGCCAAAGGATTTACCAGATACAGCACCTGCAGCGACTGAAATGAAAGCAATCTTAGGTAATCTGCGTGCCATCGCTACAAACCTTGCAGCCTTACGTAATCCATATGGCAGCGGTCATGGCAAGAGTGCCTCCTACAAAGGGCTTGAAGAGCGTCATGCAAAATTGGCTGTTGGCAGTAGCATAACGCTTGTCAGTTTTCTTTGGGATACCCACGAAAGGAGGCTGACGCTGTGAAATTTCAGTTTAAAATACAACCTTATCAAACCGACGCAGTAAACAGTGTCGTTAACATTTTTGCTGAACAGCCCTATCAGGAGCGCATCAGTTATGTGCGAGATCTCGGTGCATCCAAAGCGGCACGGGTTCAGCAGACAACCCTTTACGGAAATGCGGAAGACACTTCTGATAATGTGGCTCTCGGTTTTGAAAACGCCCGACTGCAAATCCAAGATGAACAGCTGTTGTTGAATATCCGCAATATGCAGGCTCGCAACAATATCAAGCAGTCAGAAAAGCTAATCAGCCATCTTGGACGCTGCAGCCTTGATGTTGAAATGGAAACCGGCACCGGCAAAACCTATGTGTACATAAAAACCATGTTTGAGTTGAATAAGCGCTACGGTTGGAGCAAGTTCATCGTGGTGGTGCCTTCCATCGCTATTCGTGAGGGCGTTAAAAAGTCCTTTGAAACCATGGCAGACCACTTCATGGAACACTACGGTAAAAAGGCGCGCTACTTCATTTATAACAGCAAAAATCTCAATGAACTGGATAATTTCAGTTCCCATGCTGGAATTAATGTGATGATTATCAACATTCAGGCCTTCAATACCCGTGGCGCAGATGCTCGTCGCATTTATGAAGAACTGGATGATTTCGGCTCGCGTAGGCCTATAGATGTCATAAAAGCCAACCGCCCTATTGTTATCTTGGACGAACCGCAGAAAATGGGCGGCGCTGCAACGCAAGAAAGCCTAAAGGAATTCAACCCTTTATTTTGCCTAAACTATTCGGCAACCCATGCCCAGCACCACAATCTTGTGTATGTGCTGGATGCGCTAGATGCCTACAATAAGCGACTGGTCAAAAAGATTGAGGTCAAGGGCTTTGAAGTAAAAAACTTTCGTGGAACCGACCACTATTTGTTTCTTGAGAACATCCTGATTTCACCTAAAAAGCCGCCAGCGGCTAAAATCGAGTTGGAAATCAGCTACAATAAATCTATAAACCGCGAGAGTCGACTTCTTGGTGTGGATGATGACCTGTATGCAATTTCTCACAACATGGAGCAATACAAAGGCTATCACATCAGTGACATTGATCCTATTCGCGGCTCGGTGACCTTCACAAACGGCAAAACAATCTCCCGCGGTGAGGTAGTTGGTGACGTCTCTGAAAAAGACATGCGCCGCATTCAGATTCGCGAAACGATTATTTCCCACTTTGCCAAAGAAAAACGCAACTTTGCGCTTGGTATAAAAACGCTGTCTCTGTTTTTTATTGATGAAGTTGCTAAATATCGCGTTTATGATCAAGACGGGAACGAAACCAACTCAGAATACGGCAGCATTTTTGAGCAGGAATATCTTTCAGTGTTAAATGATTACATCACACTTGAGGATACGCCGTACGTACGTTATTTAAAGGCAAAATGTAGTGACCCGGCGAAAGTTCACGCCGGTTATTTCAGCATAGACAAAAAAGGCCACAAAGTTGATAGTTCTGTAAAACGTGGAAGCGACGAAAGCGATGATACCTCGGCGTATGATTTGATTTTGAAGAACAAGGAGCAACTGCTCAGCTTTGACGAGTCGGTACGCTTTATCTTTTCGCATTCCGCCCTGCGTGAAGGTTGGGACAACCCCAATGTGTTCCAGATTTGTACGCTAAAACACAGTGACAGCACTACACAGAAGCGCCAGGAGGTTGGGCGTGGGCTTCGATTAGCTGTCAACCAGTGCGGTGACCGCATGGACGCACAATTCTGCGGCGATAGCGTACATGACATAAATATGCTCACCGTTATTGCCAGTGAAAGCTACAAACAGTTTGTTGCTGACCTACAAAAGAAAATCAAAGAGGATTTGTACGACCGGCCTTCCAAGGCGACACAGGAGTACTTCATCGGCAAAACCGTTATGGTTGGTGAGCAGCCGATGGAGCTGGACGTTAAGCAGGCCAAGGATATTTATCGCTATCTGCTCAAAAATGATTATATTGACAATGACGACAATGTTACTGAGGCCTACCGTACTGATCTGCAAAATAAGCGCCTTGCGCCTTTGCCACAAAGTGTTGCACTAATGGCAGAAGGCATTCACATACTGATCCAAAGCGTCTTTGATGAACGTGTGCTGTCTGACATGGTTATGGACGGCAACAAAACAAAGATTGAAGAGAACGCGCTGAACGATAACTTTTATAAGAAAGAGTTTCAAACACTATGGGGGTATATCAACCACCAATATGCTTACACCGTAGATTTTGATAGCGGAGAGCTGATATCAAAATCTATCGCCCATATGAACGATAAGCTTTACGTTACCCGGCTGCAATATACTGTCACAGCCGGTCGCCAAATCAGAGATATGGATGAGCACGCCATATCCCGTGGCGACAGCTTTACGGGTGAAAAGACCAGAACCGAAACCCTACAACATGCTGAAACTAGTCAAATTAAATATGATCTTATCGGGAAAATCGCTGAGGGTACAACCCTAACGCGTCGCACAGTCGCAGCAATATTAGCTGGCTTAGAAAAGCCGGTGTTTGCAATGTTCCGCCATAATCCCGAGGAATTTATTACAAAAGCAATTAAACTTATCAAGGAACAGAAAGCGACTATGATTGTTGAGCATATCTCCTACAACCACACCGATGGGAAGTATGACAGCACAATCTTTACTGCTGAAAAATGCGGCGATTTTACCCGTGCATTTCGTGCACAAAAGCATATACAAGATTATGTGTTTACAGACGGGACTGCTGAAAAGAGCGTAGAACGCCGCTTTGCTGAGGATATGGACAGCGCCGCAGAGGTCTGTGTCTATGCTAAACTACCTAGAGGATTTTCAATTCCTACCCCTGTCGGCAATTATTCGCCTGACTGGGCTATCGCATTTTATGCTGGAACTGTCAAGCATATTTTCTTTATCGCTGAGACAAAAGGCACGATGGAAAGTATGAACTTACGCCCAATTGAGCAAGCAAAAATTGCCTGTGCAAAGAAGCTGTTTAACGAAATCTCCACTGAAGATGTTGTTTACCACGATGTAGACAGTTATCAAAGCCTTTTGAACATTATGGAGAGACTTTAGTTTGCTTTTAGGAGGACACCGCCAATGAGTGCATCATATGATAAATATACCGTAACGCAATACTCGGTCAATTCCATTTTGGGTTACATTGAAGCTGGAGATATCGCTATTCCAGAAATTCAAAGACCGTTTGTTTGGAAAGGTAGGCAGGTGCGCGATCTTATTGATTCACTCTATAATGGATATCCTACTGGATATTTGATTATCTGGCAGAATCCAAATGTTAAGCTTAAAACTGGTAAAGAGGCTGTCGGAAAAAAAGTACTAATTGATGGACAACAGCGTGTTACTGCGCTTATGACCGCCATTTCAGGACAGAAAATTCTTACTGAGGATTATGAAGAGCGTGTTATAAAAATTGCGTTTAATCCCTTGGCTACTGATGATGAAGAACGTTTTGCGGTTCAAACACCTGCGCATATTAACAGCAGCAGGTGGATTCCTGATATTTCGGAGATCTTTAAATCGGATTTTGATAGCTATGAGTTTGTAGACAAATACGCCGAGAATAATCCAGACGTAAGCAAAAAGACCATTAACCAGGCTATTACACAGCTATTATCCATTAAAAGCTGTCAACTTGGTGCCATTATTCTTGTTCCTCATCTTGACATAAGTGAGGTAACCGAGATTTTTGTCCGTATTAATTCGCAGGGTAAGCGTCTTAATGAGTCTGACTTTGCCATGTCTAAAATTGCGGCAGATGAGCGTTACGGTGGCAATATGCTGCGCAAAGCCATTGATTACTTTTGCCATCTAGCTGTTGACCCTGGCTTTTATAATCAGCTTGCTAATGCAGATAAAAACTTTATATCAAGTGAATATGCAGTTAAGCTCCGCTGGCTCAAGGACAATAAAGAAGATGTTTATAATCCTGATTATAACGATATGCTCCGTGTATCTTTTATGCATACCTTTGGAAGAGGTAAATTAGGCGACCTTGTTAGTCTGCTCTCAGGCCGTGATTTTAACGACCGCAAGTTCAAGGAAGAGATTGCGGAGAATAGCTTCAAACGTTTAGGACAAGGCGTTCAAAATTTTATGAATCAATACAATTTTGAACAATTTGTACTTGCAATAAAATCTGCAGGTTTTATTTCTCCCAAGTTATTAAACTCAAAGATGACGTTGGACTTTTCTTATACGCTTTATCTTCTGTTGCAAAAAAGCGGAGATGTTTCAAAGAATTTAATAAAGAAATACATTCAAAAGTGGTTTGTACTATCTACCTTAACGAGCCGATATATTGGTTCCCCTGAAACTCAGATGGACAGAGATTTGCGAAGTATAGCTACAAAAGGCTTCTTATCATTTTTCAATGAAAACGAAAATGCAATGCTTTCTGATACTTTCTGGAATGTAAGGTTAGTTCAAAATCTTGAAACTTCTTCAGTTAACAGTCCCTTTTTTAATACCTTTATTGCTTCTCAGGTCTTTTTTGGAGACCGATCACTGCTTTCAAATAGTGCACGTGTTTCAGATTTAATTGATGCGGGAGATATTCATCATATTTTCCCAAGAGAGTATCTTAAGCAAAACGGGTTTGATGATAAATCAGTTTATAATCAAGTATCAAATTATGTTTATCTTGACACCGGTGTAAATATAGCGATCGGTAAGAAAGCTCCCAACGAATACTTTGCGACTGCATTAACTCAGTGCAATTCGAAAGAACTAAAAATAGGCACCATACTTAATGAGCTTGATTTTAATAATAATCTTGCTGCGAATTGCATACCACAAACTATAATCAACATGGCGGCACAGGATTATCGCACTTTCATGCTGGAGCGTCGTAAACTTATGACACAGCGGATAAAAGAATATTATTTTGCATTGTGATTACGGATGATATATGCATTCTCAGAGGTATAGATGTGAGTGAAAACAATACCGAAAAAGCGAACATAAAGAAAAAGAAAAGCTTAAAAAATATTCATTTTGCTTTATCTCAAGCAACAGGTGAATTGGTTTCAATAGAATCTGTTGAAAGTGGGCTAGCATGTGGTTGTATTTGTGTAGCATGCGGTCAAGAAATGGAAGCGCGTAAAGGAGATATGCGAAGGCATCACTTTGCCCATGTTTCAAATTATAAGTGCCTTTATGGATTTGAAATTTCTGTTTATAAGGCCTTTCAAATAATATTAGAAAATATCAAACAAATATTTTTACCAGACGCAGTTTTAAGATTCAATTCTTATAAACCACCTGAAGTAATTAAACCTGCATACCTTCAGACAATAACTGACGTATCTTATGAATGTGAAAAGGGACAGTACCCGCCTACATTATTGTGCCATGTTGGTAAAAACAAACTTCAAATTCTCCTTGATTTTGAAGGCTATTATAGTCGGCAGGATCTAAACGCTCTAAAGCAAACTGCTAAAGAAAACAATGTAGCGCTATTGCTTATACATCTGGACGACGTAGATAAAATTCTTACGCTAGATATGTTAATCAAATATGTTGTCGATACGTCCAAAGGCAAAGAGTGGATTTATAACCGCGTTATAGATAAGTTTGATGCTAAATATCGCAGCGCCGCAATTCAACCCACGACGTTTTTAGGCGGAGTTTTATGCTCAGCACAAAAAAGTCGATTTAGAAATATCTATTCCGCAACATGGGATGACTGTGTACAATGTGAATACTGCTATGATGCGAGTTCTGAGAATCTGTTGTGTTTGGCTAATAAACATATCAACCATATTGATGATTTTGACACACCGCAAGAAGAATTGAAAAAGAAATTTGAAGATCTTAACCATATTGCGCCTATTAAAAGAATATCAGATTATAAATGCCCTATATGTGGGGCTCCTTTGCGAAAGGTGCATGGAAAACAGGGCGTTTTCGCTGGCTGCAGTAATTATCCCAAATGCAAAAAATCATATCCAGTTGAACCTACGACGGAACAATTAATTATTAATAATAAGTTGTATCATGGTTAATTTTTCTAAATACTATAATGGCTGTAATTCTTGATATGGTAACCTGTTCTTATAAGTTCGAGCTGCGCATTATTGATATGACCTACCAAAACGGGCTCAATTTGTGCTTCGCTTAACATAGATAACGCGCAACCGGTATGGTTTGTATATTACATACCCAAGCTCCAAAATAGGAGATTCAGTTGGAATAAAGTTTATAAACAAGAATGGCTATAATGCGCGCATAAGAGGGATAAATTTGAAAAAAGATCAAAATAATAAAAAATTCTGGAATCGCTACGCGAAGATATATGATATTGAGATTGACAGATTTAACAGATTAGCCTATTCAGAAATGTACAGCCTTATATCGGAGGCACTTACGAAAGAGATGAAAGTGCTTGAAATTGCAACAGGTACTGGATTAATTGCAGTTAATATTGCCGATTCCGTGCAATCAATTGTGGCTACTGATTTTTCGTCCAAAATGATAGAGGTCGCAATGAAAAAAAGAGCACCTGACAACGTGCATTTCTCACTTGAAGATGCTACCGCACTCTCTTTTTTAGATCAGACTTTCGATGCTGTAATTATATCAAACGCCCTTCATATCATGCCAGATCCAGCAATAGTACTAAAAAACATCAGAAGAGTCCTAAAGCCAGAAGGCCTACTGATAGCGCCTACTTTTTCACATGGTCACTTGAGAGATTCAACATGGCATTTTAACGCTTTTTTGCTAAAGATGATTGGGTTTGAAACCTATTCCAAATGGAAACCAGAAGAGTATGTTGACTTCATCAATAAAAATGGTTTTTCTGTACAAACATGGAAGGTGCTCAAAGCAGCCTTTCCCCTTGTTTATTTGGAAGCGAAAGTACGGGAGTAGCCTTGTTATAATTCGCTTGGATACTTTTTCGCTTAACATAGAAAATGCGTAACTGGCGCGGTGAGTTGGGTAACCTCCCGCCGTTAATGACGAGAGGTACATGTAAAAGGCTGGCGTTACCAATTCAAATTCGCAATCGTTTGGGATTTTGGCAACCTGCGGAAAGCAGTACCCGTCAGGAATTTAAAAGCTTCGTCCTGGCCTGATCCCACTCAAGGACCGCCCGTATAGCTTCATCGAAGTTTTTTTCGGGACCGTTTTTGCTGACCTTCAGATAATCGTCATAAAGTTCAGCGAGAATTTTCTGATGGTAGCCGATATTCTCCCGGATGCAGTCCATTTCCTCCAGATCGCCGGCGTCCTTGTCGGTCGCCTGCTCATAGTCGGCCAGCTCCGCCTGATCCGTTTGAATGGATTCATGGCTTTCAAGAAAACTTTCTAGAAGTCCCCAGTTAATCAAATGACGCAAAAAGGTGTATTCGGACGACATTTCAAAACCGCAGCGGCACAGCCACCCATCCGCATACATTCTTTCGTCAGATCCATTGCTGTAGGTGCCGTTCACCAGATCGCCGATGAAGCTTTCCAGCAGCTTTTCGGCTGTCAGGCCGACGGAAGCCGCCTTTTCGCACAGGCGGGTAATATCCGCATCGGACAATTGCAATACCAGCGTTCGGCCTTTGATCGTCGCAATTTCTTTTTCCTGTTCTGTTCCCATATTAAATTCCTCGCTTTCATATTCAGGTTTCAAATTCGCAATCGTTTGGGATTTTGGCCAATATGCCGAGCCGGGAAGTAACCGCCCGGCCCGGCATTAAAGACTATCAGCCGCACAACAATGCTATATTATCAAAGCTGCAAATATAGCTGTTATTATCCGATACAACTTTTTTATATTCCTTTTCACCTTGAAAGAAATCTATGACCGCTTTATCATCGTCGTTAAGATCGGCATACTGGCGTTTGCCGTAATAGGGCGGTAGCCAGTTTCTTTGCAGTGAACAAAAGATATTGAATCGGTCAAGCAGTTGTAAATCGGTAAATTCGATGTGCATGGTTCCTTTTTTGTAAAAAGAAACGTTGAAATACTTGCAAGGAATTTTTGAAAGCGAACCGTGCGCTTTGATACGTTCCTGCAATGAAATATCGCTTTGAATCCCTTTTCCATCCAAAAAGTCAAGCGCTTTTTCGATGTCATTCAGTACGTCGGCGGCCTTATATGCTCTAAATTCACCGCCCCAGCGTTGAGCGTCAAATACACCATAGCAGGGTAAAATCACCTTTTTATTGACTTTATGCGCTTTGTTATGGCACCATCCATCGTAATAATGCAGGTTGTTTCTGCATTCGGGGTAATAAGAATGTTCCGCACTCATACGATCGAAAAGTTTCATAATGGTATCTTTGATACTTTCATGCACCAGGGCATTTGCTTCGCGGGCAAGCGTTTCAATGTTGTGGATGGTAAAGTCATAATTTTTTAGGTCCTCCAGCATTCCGAAAAACTTTTTAGCAACATCGCTCGTGAATTTCTTTGTAAATTCGGGGTTTGCAAACAATGTGCGCCAGTATTTATATCGGACAAGCTTTAAATAATGGTTGATATTGCCTTCTTCAATAGAGTAATGATATTGGCTATCATAGGTTGATAAAACTAAAAGCGATTCATTGCGGCCATTGAATTCACGCTGCATATACGGTTTCAAGGCATTATATTGCCGAAAAAGCGCCAATGTGGCTTCAACCTCTACTTGATACTGCATGACGATCGCTTTTATAATGTCATTTACCATAAGCGACGTGTTTTCACAGCATTCCGAAAATTCTATTTTCTTTGCCTCTTTTAGCTTTTCATATATTTCGCTTGGTTCTGCTTCACGTGGAATGTTTACCCGAATAAGCGCTGCTTCAACATCTGTTAATCGCTCTGCATCAGAAAAGGCATCGGAAATATATTCAATTTTTGCGTTGTATTTATCCAGAAGTTTTACGAGTTCGTATCTTGTGTTGGTATACGGATTCTTGATGGTTTGAGCATTGAGAAGGCACACAATTGCGCCACCCCTGCGCTGAATATGTAATGCTTTCAAAAGATGCTTGTCACCTTCAGAAAAAGGCGGATTCATAATAATAAGGTCATACTTTTTGTAGCACTCATACGTCAGAAAATCATCATGTATAACGCGACAGCCTTCACCCTTTAAAACGTGTCGCAAGTTTGGGTCTATCTCGATACAGTCAATATCCGCCTCCTGTTTTGAATAACGATTGGCAAAATCCATTTTCTCTTTTATGCACTTAACGATATCTCCTTTTCCAGCGCTGGGTTCTAAAACGGTATTCACAAGATCAACGTCAATGCCTGTTAGCATCTTATCAATTAAAAGGCTTGGTGTCGGATAAAAGTCGCTTCTGGTTTCTCCCACTAGGTTAAACATTTTTCTTCCTCCGTCTGATTTTTTACAGCCTGTGCCGGACAATCACAGTGGACTGTCGGCGGCAAGCAGCCTGCCTGCTTGCTGCCCTTAATTGCAAAAAGGCTCTTTTCGTGCGGACTGTCAAGTTGACCGTGGAATAGCGCAGCACCGCTATACGGATGCGGCGGGAGCATATGCCGCGAAAGCTGCTTGACCGGACGGAAGAAAAGTTTTAGGGCGCTAACCTAAAGCGGAAGAAGTGATAGCGCAATAGCTTGATTCGTTCACTTTCAATCCTTTAAAATACAATCCGCCACATAACACATATTTTGCGGGGGCCTTCTAAATACTTTTCCATTCGCATAGTTAAAATAGCTTATATCTATCTGGTTGCAAAAAGTAATCGGCGAATCAAGAATAAGAGCATAATTACCGCCAAAGCCGATTTTTTCTTTATAGGCGGTAAATCTTTTTGATTTAAACCACCCTTCATTCATGTTCGGTTCCAACGCATTCATACAGCACCAGTGAAGATATAAGTATTTGATCGAGCGGTATCGGGCATTTATTAATTCAGTGGTTGTGCTTCGTTTATCGTTATAATGTAAATCATAAAGCCCTGTGATCTTAACTCTGCCAATAACCATGCCACAGCCGCCTTTATTCTTGGTTTCGTAGATATAAGCAGTTATATTCTCGCCATCTTGAAGTGCTTTCACGGCATTTAAAATGCTATTGCGGAACTCAAAAGGTTTTTCTCCGCACATAATCATTTTTGAATATGGGGGATTAACGCTTAACATAATTTCTAATTTCATGATGGGATCCTTTCTTCCGGGAAATGCCCGATGTGATATTCTTCAATCCAAATTATATTTCGCTGCATATCAAAGACGTAGATAAAACCGTCTTCTTTAGTCTTTTTTTTAAATTTAGAACAGATATCAGTGCTTCCAATTAATGAGAGTTTTGGCATCACAATGCGCAAAACTAAAGCAAATAATTTAGGCGAGGCAATAAGTAATACGTTAGTATGCAGTATAACTTTGAAAGCAAACCACGTACAACCCAGGAACGCACCTGTGAGGATTCCACGTAGGTATTCAGCTTCCAAACCAGTTAAGAGTATTCGGTTGGCAGTAAACAAAAGGCAAATTATAAAGGTAGTCGTCAAATAAGTAAGTGCAATGTTATATCGCCCATACCGCTTTCCAAAGATAAGAATACCGTTCCATTTAAAATCCTCACGATTAGCTTTCATTTTCTTTTTCCTCTCGAATAATTGTTTTGTGGTCAAAGCCTTGTATTGGGGGCTATCCCCCTCTGCCGCCGTTGAAAATCGAGGGAATCACAATCGCCGGGTGATATCATTCCGAAGATTTCCAACAGCGTCATTCACCCCCGCACCCGCAGGGGCAGGCCGGTTAAGACCGGCCGTCTGATTGAGTGCAAATTTTTATTTATTTAAATTTCGTCTCTGTTTCCGGCCGACAGGAAGGATTATCATCCTTTATTGGCCGGGTGAATTTACCGCCGTTAGGCGGTAAAGAGGGTAACGCCCTTTTCAGATCCAACCGTCCGCTTTTATATGCGTAGGCTTTTCAACAGCGTATAGAAGCGGACACCTTTTTGTCTCCGCAGAACTGATATTTATTCTTTTCTATCTGAAGGATAGAAATATATATTATTGCTTATAGTGGGTCTGCTGGTTGTAGTGTATTAATTTGCGATGATACAAATTTGTGATATACCAAAACTTGCGAAACGGTGGAATCCTTAAAAAATGCAATCCTGACGAAGGTTTTCAACAGATTATTTCCCCGGCGGATTGCATTTGCAGATTGATGAGATAGTTAATAAAGGATCGTTTAAAGTAGGACGCATAATTTTTAATGTCGGCATTTGGATTAACGTTTCGCTCCATGTGAACGAGAAATCCCTCAACACAATCGGAATTGATGCTGGCAACTTCTACGGGACTGTAAGGGTCAAAAGACAGTTCTGTAATGAAACCGACGATCCCGTTGATAAGACCCTGCGGCCGTATTTTAACAAGCTCATCAAAGCCAATCTGCCGCCGTATCTTTTCGGTGAACTGCTGCGGAGTCTGGCCAATGGGTCGGCGTTTTTTGCGGCGCCTGGGCGGTCGCTGTGTTTCGCCGCCCTTTAGCCGCTGCTCATATCGTGCGCGGCGCTCCTCCAGCTGAAGCAAACCTTCGGCATGATCCGGCATGGGATTCAGCATGATGCTGTTGGAAATGTAGCGACCATATTCGTTCTTCCGGTGAAATACCATTATGTAGTGGTAGCAAAGCAGTTCATTGAGGTACTTATAATAGGAATTAAGACAGATATGTAAAAAACTCAGCGTGAAATCAATTTGCGGCATGCAGATGCTTTTGCTGCCTGCAAAAGCACAGAAATAGGCATACATAGCTTTGGCTTTGCGGCTGATGCGCCGGTCGGTCATGACCGCCAGCGGGACCCGGCCATAGCCATAATCACGCAGCCCGCCGGTGATGCCGAAGCGCCGACGATGCTTCTCCGCAGCCTTGGCCATGATCGGCGGATTCTGCAAAAGGATAATCCGGTTGTTGCACCATTCCTGTCGGCTAGTCTTGTGCTTCTTGACGTCGATATAACCGCCGTCCTGAAGCTCCCGGAGGTAGCTGTAATAGGTTGCAGGCGAAAACCCCAGGTCGTTCAGAATCTTGCTGCGCGGCGGGTAGCAGCTGAAGCTGTTTCCTGCATAAGCGCAGAAATAAGCGTACAGCGCCTTGGCGTCGATGCTTAAACCTCCTTCTAGCATGACGAGCTTTGGTACGATGCCATATCCTTTTGAGAGAATCCCGTTGCTTTCCATGTCCTTCTCCTTCTGCCGCAACGCGCCCGGTTTTGGGTGCACTTTAACAGACCGTCACGGTCTTGCTTTTTTGAAAAAGCGGCCGTGCAGCCATTTGTGGGATGTTGCGACTATGAAAATGTTATTACTTATCTACCTGGCGGTAAGCACTGTTGCCAGTGATCACCGCCAAGCCGACAAGCGGCTTGCAAAAACATAGGGATTCTTCCGTTGTCCGGTTTAAGATCAACTAAAAAGGTCGTAAACGTAAATAGTCCATATCAGGATCAGGACGGGCAGCAACTGTAATTTCATAGTTTCACCTCGTCACTCCTTGTTGCGTAATTTTTGAACAATAGTCGCTAAAATTCGTGCGATAGGGTCAATATCTGAAAATCGAACTTTTTTGGCACCGGGCTCGAAAAAATTGTTGCCTATCCATATCAACAGATACGAAAAGGGGAAAAAGACCAATCCCGTTAAAAATAGTGCTAAAAAGGATCTGTCCTCTTTTACGAACAGTTCCAGTAAACCATCCAACCCATTCCGTAATAAGGCAACGCCCATCAAGATCAAACATAGGGAACTTATAATAAGCGGGATAACGCCAAGATACCGCTTATCTTTTCTGATCCGGGCCTTTCTCTGCGCTTCATTTTCGTATCTGGCCGGGAAGTATTCCGGCGGCAGCAAATCATAAATATTTTTTGCTCCCAGTTCCTTCGGCGGGTGAATAAACTCTACAAAAGCATTCAGCTCCCAGTGTTTCAAGGGCGGCATAAACCGGTTCCGGATCAAAAGCCACAGCAGCGGGAAACCGGCCAGAAACAGGCCGTCAGATACCATGAGAAAGGTAAAAGCCAGGTTGCCCCAGAATACCAGAGTTTTAAGCTGTGCGGCATCGGGCCGCAGAACATAAAGGGAAATCCCAAACGCCATAATGAGGGCCGTAATCAGCCAAATTTTTTTAATGCGTCTGATGGTAGCCGTTCTGTCGTTTCTATCCATACCAAACATCCCTTCGAGCTTTTGTCCTGACCGCTCATGTAGCGGTTATTTGTTTTTCCAGAGGGTGTTCCCCCTCTGGGCTCCCCCCACTCGCCGTGTGGCAGGAGCCGCCGTCATAAAGGACGGCAGCTCTGCTGCGACAGTGTTGGCATCGGCACACCGGACAAGCCCCAAGCGGTTGTATTGGCTTCGCCAATCTCCACCGCCGTGCACGGGGGCCTGTCCGTGCGCTTCGATGGCATCAATCAAATACGTTGGTCATAAAATTCTGGCGGCTATATTCCGCATCATCCATGGAATGCAGCTTGTCCAGAGTGCTTTGCATCGTCTCTCCGGTCAGTTCATCACCCACATAGGGTAATTCTTCGGTTAATGTCGTGATCATGGCCAGATGGCCGTTCTCGGGGTGGTATGCGCCCATCAGGGCCAGTTCTTCTAAAGTAAAGCAAACGTTCATTTTCATATCCTCCTATTATCGTGCTATATCGTGTTGTTTAGCGGTGCGCCTGGCGTGGCGTTCTGTATTCATTCGGTCGGCTTCAACCTTGGCGTCCTTTAGCTTGTCGTGTATGGAACGGCCATTCGGGCGTTCCGATTCCTGTGTACGTATGGATAGGGCATATTCCTTATCCCATTGAGTGACCAACATCTGTTCATCCGGATGCAGAAGGCTGCGCCATTCCTGCGTAGCCGGATCGTTCGTTTCAATCTCCCAGAGCTGCCGCAGCTCGGTTTGATGAAGGCCGTCTAAGCTGTCAAGACGAATGGCCACACCCTCCCAACCATCATAACCGTGTGTTTTTCCCGTTGTGATGTCTTTCCACATCAGAAAATCTTCGCTGAATCCATCCACATAATATGGAATTTGCGCTAACGCTCGCATTTGTGCGGCCAAATCGGGATTCTCCCGGGTAATCAGTTCACCGTATCTTTCCTGAGAATATTCACGCAAGCTTTCAGTCAGCTTATCCCACTGGCCTTCAAAGGCTGGGTGCTGCTCACCGTTGTCTATGGACACAATTTGCATGGATTTTCCGTTAGCCGGATCGTGAACCCGGAAGAAGCCTTCATATGCGCGATTATCAACCGTCGCAACGAAATGCAAATAGTTGTCATCATCAAAGGTGTGATCCGAAAGCGTAATTTCTCTGTCGCGTACCATCAGTTCCATTTCCGTGCTGTCAATAATCCGCAAAGCGCCGGTTTGGATAACCGTCAAGGATTGCTCCAGCACCTCCATCTGGATGCTGCCGCTCCACCCGGCGACATATCCAAAGGAATACTGAGACGAATCAATGCCGAAGTGCTGGCAAACGACGTAGGCCACGCTTTCGGCCTGCACTTCAAATGCCTGCCGGTCGCGCTCCTCCCCGGTCTTGCTGCTGTGCAGCAGCGCGTGCGCCATTTCATGCACCGCCGTCTTGACCGCCTGTTCCTGGCTAACGCTTTCGCGGATGACGATGCGCTTGGCTTCATAATCGCAATAGCCGTTAACGGATGCCCGCGAAATCTCTTCAAAAGCAATCGGATAGGGCGACACCTTTCGCAGCACGCTCATCAGGCGGTCGTATTCGCCCACCTGCCCGGTGAGCCGGTGCGCCAGCGCCGGCAGCTCCTTGCCGCTGGTCTGCGAAATATCAAAGACATGCGTCACCTTAAACGCCATGCGCTGCACTTCTTTTTTCTGTGGCTCCGACAGCGGGTTGCCGTATTCGTCCTTTGTCTCTTCCACCGTCACCTTGTAGGGGGAAGGGGCCAGAATTTGCAGGCCCTTTTCGCCTTTGTTGACGCTGCGCCCAAGCGTTTTCCAGGAATTGAAGCCCGCCACGCGTGTGGCGTCGGGATTTTGCAGATAAATCAGCATCGAATTTCGGTAGCTGTACCGGTGAAAGCGGGAAAGCGTGCCGAGGTATTCAGCGTATTTGCCGCTGCTGAAGATATCCTGTACACCCGCCTTCAGCTGCTCGGTCAGCGCCTTGACCCTGTCGGCCTGGCTAATTGATTTGTCGTCCATTTTGTCCCGTCCTCTCATTGTCATATATTAAGGCCCACGATATAGATCGCGCAGCCTGCGAACCCCAAGCGCAGCAGCTTGTCCACGATGCCCCCGGCGCTGATCGGCGTGATGCCAAAGGCCTTGCGATTGAATGGGTAGAGCCAGGGGATGCCCCGGCGGGTGATGCTGTCCAGCAGCAAATGCGACAGCACCCCGCCCATGAGACTGAGAAAAAGCTTCAGCGACAGCGCATTGTAAAGCACTGGTGCCAGCGCCAAATACACCAGTGGCGCGTGGAAAAGTGTGCGATGGCCGAAGATGCAGTTGATTAGCGTGGATATCGGCCGCACCTTCAGGCCAATTGTACTGTTGGCCGTGTCAATGTCCGGGAAAAGCGCCGCGATGCCGCTGATAGCCAGAACCCCGGCAGTATTAACCGCGTCCAGCCCCAGATACCGGGTTGTCAGTGCCCCGGCCAACACACCCGCCGCCATATGTGTTTTGCCCGTCATCGACTGTTCCCCAATTCCTGAGCTTTATGCCCGCATTTAATAACCACCCGGCAATAGAGCTGCTCCGGCGTGTCCGGCAGGTCGAAGACCGGCAGTGAATGCTCACTTTCCGGGAAAACGACTTTTAGCGCCGCCTGCGCCTTTGTTACTTCGTTGGCCGTGCCGTAAAGATAAGCCTCCATAGCCTCACTCCCTGATATTGTCGTCAGCGTCCGCTTTCTTACTGTCGCCAACAAAAAACACCTGATCGACATTAATCTCAAATGTATACCGCTTAATGCCCTCCTTATCCGTGAAATCACGGGTTTCAATAACCCCTTCGACGCCGATGGCCTTGCCTTTTTGAAAATACTTTGATACAAAATCACCGGTGCTGCGCCATGCGATGCAGTTGATAAAATCGACCTTACGGTTACCGTCACCGTCCTTATAGGGACGCTCTACGGCCATTCGAAAGTTGCAGAGGCTTGTTCTCTGCGGGGTGGTCTTGCGCTCCGGGTCGGCGCTGAGCCGCCCGATCAGAATGGTTTTGCTGTACATACTGTTTTTCCTCCTTTGCAGTTACGATATCTTACGGTTGAAATCAACCTCGGTCACATTGCCTTTCTCCAGCGGATCCTTGGTGCCGCGAAATTCGCTTTCATCCCAGACCTTTTTATAATTGGGGTCCAGCTCCGGCACCTCGGTATTCATCAACCGTCTGCGGCGCAGCCACCAGATCGCGCCGGCTGTGCCAGCGGAGGAAAGCGTGAACGCACCGGCGGCCAGTCCTGCCATCTGTCCTTGTGTCATACCCGCGGCCTTCGGTTCCTCCTGTGGCTTTTCTTCAATTTCCGGTTCCGGTTCGGCTTCCACTTCCGGTTCAGGCTCCGGTTCGGGATCGGGAATGGCTGCGGGTGCCGGGTCGGGCTCCGGCGTAATCGGCGCCGGTTGAGACGGGGCGATGATGCCCGGCACAGCCGTCACGGTCGTGCGTACCGCCAGTTCCACGACATCGGAAATGTTGCCCGCTTCGTCCACTGCCTTGACCGTCACGGTGGTGGTGCCCTCCGGAATGGTGTAAGTCAGATTACCGCCATAGATTTTGCTGCCGCTGTACTCCACGTTGTTGACATAAATCGCCTTGACACCGGACTTTTTATCCTCCGCGCGGATGTTCACGACCTTGTCCTGCTGCGCTGCTGTCACGCGGGGCGCGTCCCGGTCAAAGCAGATGATATCCAACGAGGTTTCCTTGACCGTGCCATCGTCATTTTCCACTGACGCATAAACGGTCGTATCGTCGTCGATCCAGATATAGCGGCTGGAAGTGACGTCCGTCCAGTCATCGTCCTCGCCGGTTTTGGCCATAATGGCCTTCAGGCCGATGCTGTCACCCGCGGTGATCTTCACCTTGGCGCGGCTGGCGCCCGTCCAGTCCGGCGCTTCGATCTCCAGCTTCAGCGTGGATTTCACCGTGCTGCGCGGTACCGCTTTGTTGACCATCGCGGAAAGGTCGCCGTTTGGGTTGACCGCCTGCACATGCAGCGTTTCCACGTCCTTGCCGATTTTGTAAACGACCGGATTCCCTTCAAAATATTCGTCGTTGATAAAGATGCCGGTCACACTGTCGCCCCCGGTGGCCAGCGCCGTGATGGTCGCGCGGGTATTGTAGTCTGAGAACTCGATGCTGCTGATCGTGATGGTGGAAACAATTTCACTCCAACCGGGCACGCGCCGGATGAGCAGCGGCGAGTAATCGCCATCGGTGTTGTAAGCGCGCAGCTCAAGGTGCCGCGTTCCCTCGGGGATGGAATAGGCGACCGGATTGCCGCTGACAAACTCTCCGTTGATCTCAATGCCGGTGATTCCCCGCGGCGCATTGCCTTCCTCCGCCGTTTCGGTCGCTGTAATGACCGCAGTCGCATCGTCATAGGAGAATTCGCAGTCGGTGACGGCCAGGCCGCTTACTTCCTCGGCCCAGCCTGGGACGCGCTGCCGATAGAGGGCGCTGCGATCGCCGTTGATATCCACCGCCTGCATATCCAGATACTGCGCGCCGCTGACGGTAAACACGGCGGGATTTCCGGCGCACAGCTTGTCGTTGACATACACACCCGCAATTTTGGTAT
>JAEWTL010000035.1 GCA_023459495.1 Bacillota bacterium
TCCGAAAGGCACTGGGTGTTGTAATGACGCAGAAATATTCGACAAAGCGGGCATTGCTGTACTTTCGGTGGAAGCGACTAACTGGAATCTTGGGAATAAGGATGGTTATCAGCAACGCGCAAAAACAGCCGCATTCCCTGCGGGAAATAGCTGGCATGACGTAAGACTGGATAATCAACAGCATATTGATAAGGCACTTCCTGGAAGAATAGAACGTCGCTGCCGTGACGTTATGCGGATAATGCTACCTCTGGTGAAGGAGTTGGCGAAGGCGTCTTGATGGGTTTGAAAATGGGAGCTGGGTGTTCTACCGCAGGGGCGGGGAACTCCAAGTGATATCCATCATCGCATCCAGTGCGTCCGGTTTATCCTCGCTGACGCGGGGAACACTATGACGATGCGACGAAAATAATTGTTGCTGACGGTTTATCCCCGCTGGCGCGGGGAACACACGTATCGTTCCACCGCCTCATGTCGTTGGACCGGTTTATCCCCGCTGACGCGGGGAACACCGGCGGTTGTAGTCCGTCGCAGCAAGGATGATCGGTTTATCCCCGCTGACGCGGGGAACACTTGTTGATAAAGTGGCGCGCCAGGTGCGTTTACGGTTTATCCCCGCTGACGCGGGGAACACAACTGTCGGAATAGTTTTTCTATCTGATCCGCCGGTTTATCCCCGCTGACGCGGGGAACACGTCACGCGCAGGCCAACGCCAGAAATATCTTCCGGTTTATCCCCGCTGACGCGGGGAACACCGGTGATTTGGTATGTGGTCTCAATCCACTGGCGGTTTATCCCCGCTGACGCGGGGAACACACGGCTGTTTGCGTCGCTGTGAAAGTGATGTCCGGTTTATCCCCGCTGACGCGGGGAACACGTTCAGCATCACCACCGCTTGTCATAAAATTAGGGTTTATCCCCGCTGACGCGGGGAACACCATATGTGAAATGGTATGGCGCTTAAAGGTGGCGGTTTATCCCCGCTGACGCGGGGAACACGACATTAACGCAGTTACAAAACAAGGTATCTGCGGTTTATCCCCGCTGACGCGGGGAACACGCTCGCGGGCGCTGGGCGGCACGCTGGGTCTGCGGTTTATCCCCGCTGACGCGGGGAACACCGCGGGGCATTGCATTTTCAAAGAGCATTTTCCGGTTTATCCCCGCTGACGCGGGGAACACTAAACCCGTCATGATCGTTCCTCTTGTAAATCCGGTTTATCCCCGCTGACGCGGGGAACACTATCGTGTCAGAATCGACACTTTCGCCCGCAACGGTTTATCCCCGCTGACGCGGGGAACACCAGCAAACCAGTTACCCGAATCCACCAGCCCTCGGTTTATCCCCGCTGACGCGGGGAACACTGGCCTGGGAAATTTGTGGGAGTGACCGAATACGGTTTATCCCCGCTGACGCGGGGAACACGCTGCCCTGATTTGCAAAATTTCATCTTTTGACGGTTTATCCCCGCTGACGCGGGGAACACATTTTGGGCGCGCATGATCTCTTTAATGCAATCGGTTTATCCCCGCTGACGCGGGGAACACAACGAGACGAGACACAGCCAGCGGGGAAGCGGCGGTTTATCCCCGCTGACGCGGGGAACACGGCGTCACCGTTGAATTTTGGAAGTGTGTTCACGGTTTATCCCCGCTGGCGCGGGGAACACGTTATTTATTATCTCCGTAAATGGTTTTTAACCGGTTTATCCCCGCTGGCGCGGGGAACACTTTCGAAACCGGCACGCCCTGGGCCTCCGTTGCGGTTTATCCCCGCTGGCGCGGGGAACACGCTGTAAATCGAGCCGTCATTTCAGTAAAAATCGGTTTATCCCCGCTGGCGCGGGGAACACTTATCCAGACTCCCGATTGTTTTGCCGTCCGCCGGTTTATCCCCGCTGGCGCGGGGAACACTTATGCTCTCAAGAGAATTATTGCCACGGTACAGGTTTATCCCCGCTGGCGCGGGGAACACGGTAACGCTACGGATCGCAATCCTGATGTTGTGGGTTTATCCCCGCTGGCGCGGGGAACACCGGCGTTTACCGGATTACTGATAACCGAAACACGGTTTATCCCCGCTGGCGCGGGGAACACTTCGACGCCATCATTTTGTGGTGCCAGTTGACCGGTTTATCCCCGCTGGCGCGGGGAACACACTAAGCATACATATCTGTTTTTAAACAAATTTATTCCACATCAACAATCTACCAACTAAATTCAAACATTTCCTTATTTTTAAAGAACGTCTAACTTATTGATTATCAAAAGGAAGAAAAGAAACCAAACGTAACCCATCCAAATCCACCGGAATACGTCTGTTTTCGCCCCAGGTCTGAAACTCAAAACCAGACTCAGTATTTGTCGCCCAGGCCATCACCACATTTCCGCAACCAGCCAGTTGGGTAATTTGCTGCCAGATCATCTCCCGAATACGTTTTGATGTATCACCAACATACACACCGGCACGCACTTCCAGTAGCCAGATTGCGAGCCGTCCACGTAAGCGCGGAGGGACATTTTCTGTAACAACCACGACCATGCTCATCCGCCGCGCCCCCGGTGACCACTATCACCCAGCGTTTCAGGTTCAGGGATGGCAGGCGGTAACATATCCGGCGCGGGTTGTGGTGGTTCAATTTCACCTGCGGCAAGGACTTCCTCAATTAACGGTATTAATTTGCCCGTTAACTTAGTGCTACGGAAAATATCGCGACAGGCTAATCTGACTTCTTTATCAGGTTCTGCGGGTTGCCTCGCTGCTATTTCAAATGCCTTTGGCACAACCGAATCAAATTTAATGATATCGGCTATGTCATAAACAAATGAAAGCGGTTTGCCACTATGGATAAACCCAATAGCGGGCGCATATCCCGCGGCTAATACTGCCGCTTCAGATATACCGTACAGACATGATGTAGCAGCACTGATGCAGCGATTCACAACATCGCCTTTTTCCCAGTCTTTAGGATCGTATTTGCGACCATTCCATTTCACACCATATTGTTTCGCCAGTAATGCATACGTCTGGCGAACGCGAGATCCCTCAATTCCACGTAACTGCTCCACTGAACGGCGAGCTGGCGGTGGTTCACGAAAACGTAATTCATACATTTTGCGCACCACCTTCAACCGTAGATCTTCCGTTAAAGCCAGCTTTGCCTGGTAGAGTAATTTATCTGCCCGCGCCCCTCCGGGTTGTCCGGAAGAGTAAACGCGAACGCCCGCTTCACCGACCCAGACCAGCAGTGTTCCCACCGTGGCGGCCAGATGCACCGCCGCGTGGGAAACTCTCGTTCCCGGTTCGAGCATAATGCAGGCGACCGATCCCACCGGAATGTGCGTGCGGATCCCGGTTTTGTCGATCAGCACGAAAGCGCCGTCCAGTACGTCGATTTGACCGTACTGGAGGAAGATCATGGAGGTGCGATCTTTTAACGGGATCGGACTCAGTGGTACAAACGTCACGCCTCTGCTCCGGGTTTGATCAGCATCAGACCACAGCCGAACGCCCGGCTTTTGCCATATCCCTGGCTAAGACGTTGCAGAAATAACCCGGGATCGGTGACCGTAAGCATCCCCGTATAATCCACACTACTGAACTGGATCAGTTGCCAGGAGTTTTCCCGCCGGAGTTGTTGTTGTCGGTAGGCATCAACCGAGGTATCCAGTAGTGTAAAACCACTTCTTTCCCCCTGCGCTGCCAGCCAGTCCAGCGCCGCCTGTTGTTGATGCAACCAGACATCACTTCCTTCCGCCTGTCCCCTCACCTGCCGTTTCGCCTCCATCAGCAGATCGTGGCGCTTGCCCGCTTTACAGATTGTTGGATTCGCCCGCAGGTTGAAACAAAGGGATTGTCCGGTACGCAACTCTGGCGCAAATGACCGGCATTCTATGGTGAACGTATCACTTTCCGCCGGGCGTTCCTGCGAGAGGACAAAAAAGCGAAACGCGCCCTGGAGTTCTTCCCGACGATAAAGAAATTGCCTTTCTTTGCCGCCAGGGAAAAGATCCCACAGCCACTGATGCATCACATATTCACCGCGATCCACCAGATGCAGCAACTGCGCAGGCGAAAGCTGGCCGGTATGTAAGGTTATTCTTGAGAGGTACATGGTTCCTCCTTGCTGAGCCACGGCCCCTGATTGACGGTGCGTTCCCCAAACAGCCACTGCTGACGATTTAAAGGAACATCCCGGCGGCGTAATATTTTGCTTGCGACCAAACCATCGTGCTCCCCTTCCCACCAGCATTCATCCTGAAGTTTCGGGAGTGAGACTTTCAGTTTATGGAAATGATCCTGATACTGTTGGTATGCATTACATAAGGCATCACACGCGTTGCCTTCGAGCAGTAACGGCGCAAGAGGTAATGCCAGCGGATGACTTTTTCGCCCCAGATAAAGCGGAAAAACTGGATGGCGTAAACCGTCCTGCAACTGTTCGAGGCTGTAAGGCGCATCGGCTGTTGTTGCCACCGCCACCATCCACCAGGCATCGGTGTAGTAGTCGCGCCGGGAGATAATCGCGCTCA
>JAEWTL010000036.1 GCA_023459495.1 Bacillota bacterium
CGGTGACACTCTGCTTTGATCTCTCCGGCAAATAATGTCGAGAACGGCGTAGGAACTGGGGTAAGAATTTCGTTGAGTGCCCTGTCCAGCGCCAGATACTTATCCATATTCATGTCCTTGCAGGTAATTGAATGGATGGGGTTTAAATTTATTATACTGAATCGAGTTACTAAACTAATATCCTTCAGGATGAAGAAAGGAATCATCCACCTTCAGTATGTATTCGACATATAGGACACGTCTCTAAAATTTTTCGCGTTTTCGCGATTTACACCGACAGGCCTACCAGTCACCACCTTCGATATGAAGTTGCGTCGCAGAAACAGCCACCATTTCCTGCATTGGCTGGTCATGCTTGTTATGACTACTCCCAAGCAGTAGGCTCACCTTGCCGTTAGCGGAATAAAACATAGCATCAGGAAAATGCTCTCTGACTTCCCCCAGCAATGTGTGCATCGACTGAGTCAGTCGGTAGAATCGACGTGCGGCAGTCGGCATTGCATCATCAAGGAGATCTCCGGCGTCGCCGTCCCCGCTGTTTATGAAACTCAGTACCTTATCTTCGTCCATTCGAACCTCTTTTTCAGTCATGTCATATATATCCATTGAGATATCTGTCAGCCTGAGCAACGACATCAGGCTGACCTTCGCTCACCCGGTAATAACGATGGCCTGTTCCAATTGTGGCTGGCGATCCCCCCGCAGCGCTACCGACTCCTGGAGGCGTGCGGAAGGCATCGTCATTGCCTTAAACCCCTCATCCCGCGAACGCACCAGCATCCCCCACGAATGGGTTTCACAGACATCGTTCTCGAAATTGGGTTCGGTCGACAGCAGTGATTCCATCTTCGGTTCGATGTGTACCGGCGCAATGTTTTTATAAACAGGGTGAACACGACACTGTTCAGACGCTTGTGCTCGGTAGCTCCCTTGCGCCAGCAGCACGTCATGGGAAACCAGGTCATAATCTGTATCTTCGACAAAAGTCTTCAGGGTGTGCGTTATTTTGCCGAATCCTTCGATATTCCAGACGGACACCATCGTAAACTCTTCAAACGCACGGGGACTTTTGACCAAAAATCCATTCAGCGCCCTACGCCCCTTCAGCATCCCCACCAGGTATTGCTTGTTGGGATAAGGGCGCATCGCAACAAGGTCATTACCAGTCAGGCGTAGCGACAGTTCCGGGACGCTTACGGAATCCAGCGTGCAAAGATTTCCCATCGGATGCAGGATTTTTGGTACAAGGTGCAAAAACATCGGTATTCTCCTCGTTTATTAAGCCTTCAATTATTGTGCCGTCGCCTGATGTATTTCGAACCAGAAGACAACCGGCTTTTCCGTGACTTCAATTAACCCAAATCGCTCTGCGGTTCTGAAGTTGACGCTGTATGCCCTGGCGCGTTCTACCTGGCGGCTTATTTCTTTCCTCATGCCTTCAACACTTAATGCACCTTTAAAGAGATTGCAGGGGGCGCAAGCCGGAAAAAGATTTTCGATTGCATGCAGTTCAGGGTGCATGACCTTACCGGTACTTCGAGCCCGGTGTGTCACTCGACTTCCAGCGGGGGCTCTGACCATTTCAAAATCCCGCCTCACCGGTTCAACATGATCGGCATGCCAGCCTTTTTCCGGCAAAGGACAGCCGCAGTAGGCACACCGACCGCCAAATTTCAAACGCAGTTCGGCTCGTTGCTCTTTGGATATTTTATTTTTTGGTTTTGAAAATCGCCCATCATCAGATTCAACCTTCGGGAGGAGTTCTGAAAAATTGGGTAATTCGATTACTGCGCCTTTGTTATTTAGAACTTTCACCGGACCTCCCAACCATATTAAGACGATTTTTTATTTATTTTCCTGAATTAGTTTTCGAATTTTAATCAGGTGTGGTCGGCTTAATTTGCATAGCTGTTCGGTCGCGGCATCCAGAGTGGGAAATACATGGGCCTCATTAATATCCAGTGTCCAGTATTTCGCTTTACCTTCTCCCAGATCAGATTCAAAGTAATTCCGCTTTACCCCAATCTGCTTTGGTCTTCCATTAATTCTGACGATTTCATGCCGCTCGTCGAAGATAAAACCCTCTCCGACCAACGTCAGGAGGACAAAAGGGCCCTCGGCCTTTTGCGTACCCAGCGAACTCATCTCATTATTCATACGACCTCCCCGGTAATACGCTTAAAGTTGACGACCCAGACCCACGGGTTGGCCTGCCAACTGTCCTCGCCGTACGTGTTTTTCCAGAGGCTGCGGAAGCCAAGAAAGTGCTTATCGCCAAGAACACAACATTCTGTTGGTGCGCCTTCAGCTTTGGCATCTTCCTCGCTGATGGTATTTAACCGCTCTACCCGCAAATCGGTAATTTCCAGTGCAATACGGCTGGCCCAGCGAGGCATATGGATTGAAGGTGTCCACGCACCTTCGAACTTCATATTTTCGGTACGAGGCTTCCAGTCGGCCTCATCAGGGATCGACCACAGCCCATAATCCCCCGACCGCTGTTCGCAGCTCGCCCGGTAAATGCGGGCTGCTTCAGTCCTGTCCATCACGATGTTGTCATTCCAGTCCACCGCGCACGCATCTTCATTCCCGAGCAATGAAAACGCCTCACGGACCGTAATGCGGTCGCCAACTACGCCGTACGGACAAGGCCGAAGCGCCGAGTATGGCTGGGTCCCTGTTGGAAGCCACCAGTCATGCGTGTGCCCGCGATGTCGCGGTGTTTGCGCAGGCCTTATAGACCATTCATCCGAACTATATTGAGGCTTTATAATCCGCCGCGTCTGTGTTTTCTGATCTGCCAGAATTGCCCGGACCATTTCATCATTAAAAAGCATTCCACGTGTCTTCACTGTGCTGACTCCTTTCACACATGGTTCACACATTGAGAGGCCTATCCCTCTTTATCAGCCAGGCATACCGAAACTGTCGGTAGTTTTACGGGAACGGGCAACTGCCCCCCTACCTGATAAAGTGGTGTTCTCCCC
>JAEWTL010000037.1 GCA_023459495.1 Bacillota bacterium
ACGGCTTGAGTAAGCCACGTTCTTTACACGAAAAACACAATAACTGCTGTAATATCTTTGAAACAAGCGTCTGGACGGTGTTTTCACTATCTGGACGCTTTTCGTTCTAAAGATAAGAGATGATGGGCCTGTGAGGTGAACGTGCATGAAACAGAATGTGAGGATATTTCGGCGGTTCCAAGGATATACCGTGCAGGACTGCGCCTGCGTGTATTGCTGGTTTTACGCCGGGAAGCGGCGGGGCTGCCGGCTTGAAGCCTGCTGCTGTCTTGAAGAAAAGCTACTCGCAGCGCAGCGCGAGCTATCGGCAACTTGCCCTAAAACACTCTGATCTGGAGGTGAACCCTATTGGAAGTTAAAATCAACCGTGAGATTCGGGCGTATACCGAATCTATGTTCTTTGGACTGTCGATGAGGCAGTTCTTTTTTTCTGTTTGTGCCTGCGGCGTAGCCGTGGCGCTGTACTTTGTCATCCGCCCGTATTTCGGCATGGAAACCGTGAGCTGGATGTGTATTGTCAGCGTTGCGCCCTTTGCCGCCACGGGCTTTATCAGCTACCACGGCATGACGGCGGAGCAGTTCGTGTGGGTCTGGATCAAATCCGAGTTTCTCATGCCCAAACGCCTGATTTTCCAGCCTGTCAACATCTATCACGAAGCCCTCAAGGGCGTTATTGAGTCCAGAGAGAAGGAGGAAATGAAATAACATGGCCATTAAAACACTGAAGAACCTGTTCCGACAGGACAAGGAAAGGTTTGTCGTTCCGAAAAGCGTTCAGCAGGCCATACCCGTTTCGTGCATTTGGGAGGATGGCATTTTTCTTGTTGGCCGCAATAAGTACGCCAGAACCTACAAGTTTACCGACATCAACTACGCCGTGGCCTCCCGCGAGGATAAGGAGGCTATGTTTCTGGAGTATAGCGAGCTATTAAACTCCTTTGATAGTGGCGCAACCACCAAAATTACCATCGCCAACCGAAGACTCAACAAAGCAGACTTTGAAAAAGCCATCCTGATCCCCTACAGGGAGGATGGCCTTGATCTCTACCGTAAGGAATATAACAAAATGCTTATGGACAAAGCCATCGGCGCGAACAGCATGGTACAGGAAAAATATGTGACCATCTCCGTGTGCAAAAAGAACATTGAGGAAGCGAAAAACTACTTCGCTCGCGTGGGTGCTGACCTCATCGCCCATTTCATGCGCCTGGGTTCCCGCTGCACCGAGATGGATGCCACGGAGAAGCTGAGAGCGCTGCATGACTTCTACCGCACGGGCGAGGAGACCAGCTTCCGCTTTGAGCTTTCCGAAACCATGCGCAAGGGCCACGATTTCAGGGATTTCATTTGCCCGGATATGCTGGAGTTTGCGGCTGATCATTTCAAGATAGGCGGCCGCTACGGGCGGGTGCTTTTCCTGCGGGAATATGCTTCCTATATTAAGGACGATATGGTGACGGAGCTGACCGACCTGAACCGCAATCTCATGCTGAGTATTGACGTGATCCCCGTGCCCACGGATGAGGCGGTCCGCGAGGTGGAAAACCGGTTGCTGGGGGTTGAGACGAATATAACAAATTGGCAACGCCGCCAGAACCAGAACAACAACTTTTCCGCCGTGATACCGTATGACATGGAATTGCAGCGCAAGGAGAGCAAAGAGTTTTTGGACGACCTCACCACCCGCGACCAGCGCATGATGTTCGGCGTGCTCACGCTGGTGCATACCGCTGACAGCATAGAGCAGCTTGACGCGGACACCGAAGCGCTTTTGACCACGGCCCGCAAGCACCTGTGCCAGATCGCCACGCTCAAATACCAGCAGATGGACGGGCTGAACACGGCGCTGCCCATCGGCCTGCGAAAAATTAACGCGCTGCGCACCCTGACCACCGAAAGCCTGGCGGTGCTCATTCCGTTCCGGGTACAGGAAATCATGGACACGGGCGGCGTGTATTTTGGCGAGAACGCCATCTCCCAAAACCTCATCATGTGCAACAAGGCAAAGCTCCTAAACCCCAACGCCTTTTTGCTGGGCGTGCCGGGCAGCGGCAAATCCTTTAGCGCCAAGGAGCTAATCGCTTTCCTTGCCCTTGCCACCGACGATGATATCTTGGTCTGCGATCCCGAGCGAGAGTACGCTTCTCTAGTGCGCGCCATGGGCGGCGAGGTCATCCGCATCGCGGCGGGCAGCGACGATCACATCAACGCCCTCGATATGGTGGAGGGGTACGGCGACGGCGGTAATCCGGTCATTGACAAATCCGAGTTTGTGCTCTCCCTGTTTGAACAATTGGATAAGGGCGGTATGGGACCGAAGCAGAAAAGCATCATCGACCGCTGCGTGGAGAACGTTTACCGGGCTTTCAAGAATGGCGGCGATATGCCCACGCTGGTGACGCTGCGTGAGGAGTTGTTGGCGCAGCCTGAAAAGGAAGCCGCCGACCTTGCGTTGTCCCTGGAACTGTTCACTTCCGGTAGCCTGAACGCGTTTGCGCATCTTACCAACGTGGACGTGAACAACCGCATGATCGTGTACGACATCATGGACCTCGGAAAGCAGCTCAAAACCATGGGCCTGCTGGTTATCACCGACGCCATGCTCAACCGCGTGACGGAAAACTGGGCGGCGGGAAAACGGACGCACATCTTTATCGACGAGTTCCATGTGGTTTTTGAAAACGAACACAGCGGCTCCTTCTTCAATTCCGCATGGCGCAGGTTCAGAAAGAGAAACGCATATCCCACGGCCATTACACAGAATGTGGAGTACGTTCTGGATTCCGTGCTGGCCAGCACCATGCTTTCCAACTCCGAGTTCATCGTTATGCTCAACCAGGCGGCGAGTGACCGCGAAAAGCTATCCAAGCTGCTGAGCATTTCCAACGAACAGATGAGCTATATCACCAACGCGGACGCGGGCTGCGGCCTGATCAAATATGGCAGCGCTCTCGTCCCATTTATTAACAGATTTCCGCGTCAAACCCGGCTGTATAAGCTGATGACGACCAAGCCTGGTGAAGAAACCCTGTAGGCTTCAGGTTTACCCTTAATACGGGCGGATTGCCGGAGCAGTCCGCCCTATTCTGGTATACCGGGCTTTTGATAGCTTTCCATGGAGGTGAGCTTTTGAGTAAAACCATAAAGACCCGCGAAATCAAGCGGGACATTCGCGCGCTGGACAAGGCCGGGATTGCTACGGAGCGTATGAAGGATGCCTTTGTTCGCACAAAGGATGGAACCGAACGGGCCCAGCAGGACGGACGGGAGCACGCTTCCCCTGCCGGGTACGCCGAGGATAAGATAACAGAAAAGGCTGAAAACACCGTGCATGGAGCCACCCATCAGGTGAAAAAGCAGGGCGGCAGAGCGGCGAGGAAGATAAAGGACGCGAGGTACCGCGCCGGAGACGCGAAACGGGCGGCGGATGCCACGCACGATACGGCAGACAGCGTTCGCCGTCCCTCCGGCCCCATCAAAAAGCAGGCTTCCGACATGCAGAAAGAGCAGATGAAACAGCACGCGCAGGAGAATATGCGCCGCTCCAGCGCCCGTGCCCGGCAATCGGCGGAGCGCACCATCAAAACCGCGCAACGGACCGAAAGGACGATTAAGCAATCCGCGCGGTCTGCAGGAAATACCGTCAAGGCTACCGCCAAGGGTACGGTGAAAACGGCGGGGAAATCCATCAAAACGGCGCAGAGAACGGCTAAAACTACCATCAAAACCACGCAGCAAGCGGCGAAGCTGGCACAAAAAAGTGCCCAGGCCGCCGCGCAAGCAGCCAGAGTAGCCGCGCAAGCCGCGCGTGTCGCCGCAAAGACAGCGGCTGCGGTGGCGAAGGCAGCGGTTAAGGCCACGATTGCCTTTGTTAAAATGGCGATTGCCGCCATTAAGGGGCTGATTGCGGCCATTGCCGCAGGTGGATGGGTGGCCGTGGTCGTGATTCTGGTGATCGTGCTGGTCGGCCTTTTACTTGGTTCCGTGTTCGGCGTATTCTTTTCCAATGAAACGGACGGGCAGCCCATGTCCGAGGTGGTCAGCGAGATCAGCACAGATTTTCAAACTGGTATTGATGCAAAGGTTGAGCAGCTTAAGGCAGGCGGCGACTACGACGAGGTGCAAATCATCTACGAGGGGGACGGAGACGGCGACAGTGTACATGTCAACAACTGGAGCGATGTGCTGGCCGTGTATGCAGTCCTGCTTAATACCGACGTGGAGGCGGGTACTGAGGTTGTGACTATTACGCCGGAAAAGCTGGAAAAGCTAAAGGCGTATTTTGAGGATATGAACCAGGTAGCATACAGCACGCAGGTGCAGTCTGAAACGCATACCAAGATAAACGATGAGGGAGAGGAGGAAACTGTCACCTCTACAACGCTTATCATCCGCGTCCGCATTACCAGCCTGTCCTACGAGGAAGCGGCGGACTTCTACCATATGAGCGAGGAACAGTGTGAGCTTTTAAACGAGCTGATGCAGCCCGAGTACGCCGCCCTGTTCGCCGCTATCACCGGCGTGGACGTGTGGAACGGCGCAAGCATGACCGAGATCGTGTCCGGCCTACCCGTCGGCACGACCGGCGCGGAGGTGGTCAGGGCAGGGCTGACCAAGGTGGGATGCCCGTATGTATGGGGCGCGAGTGGCCCGAACAAGTTTGACTGCTCCGGGTTCGCGTATTGGTGCCTCAGCCAGACAAGCTCACCCCTGGGCGCGTTTCGCACCAACGCGGCGGGACAGGCCAAATGGTGCTACGAAAATGGCTGTATGGTAGGCCGGAGCGAGCTTCAGCCCGGCGACCTGGTGTTTTGGCAGAACCTCGGCTGCCCAGGCTGCGGCAGGTGGAACGAGATTCACCACGTCGGTATTTATGTGGGCGATGGAAAGGTCATGGAGGCAAGTTCCTCAAAAGGACGCGTGCTGGTACGTGATCTGTGGGAAAGTAGTAACTACCCCATATGGGGCTTCGGACGACCCAACACAGAATAAAAGGCATGGGGAAGAGAAAGACTGGGTTAAAACGCCCAGCTTTCTCATGCCGCTTTGGTACTCATCTCCCCTTTTCTGCTGGAGGAGAAGATACTCGCCATCATGGATCATTTAACCGCAGCCTTAGGTTGGTCACCAATCCAGCGGAGCAGCTGGAGCCGACGGGGTGCAACCTGCTAGTGGGGTTCAGGCGAAGGCGGCTACCAAATTCAACTCGGAAGTATTTTAAGTCGGGTTAGTGCTGTTGCTAGAGGATTCACGGAAAAGCTGCTACCGGTTAAGCTATTTCCTGCATATGAAATAGGCTCAGTGCGAATACATGACCGAGGATATTGAAACTGCAAAAAAGATATTTGATGTCGTGTTTAAGTATGCACAAACCGCTTATGAGCGCCCCGATGTATGTAGCTTAAAGATACTCCTGTATGCGGGAGCCGTTTAAACAAATCGACTTATTTCATGCAAGTTATGCTTTGCAAACAACAGTTTATGCATTAAGCGATACATCTTAACATGGTAGTGCTATTTTAATTATCAAGATATCATGCGATTTAGACAATTTAAAGGCTAAACCAAAATTGTAAAGTAACACCTTTATAAAAAGTAGATAAACTTAGTATTCTGTCAAAAAGGAGGAAGAAGATAACAGACTAATTTTTTGTGTTTCCGGATCATTTTTTCGACAGCGAAAAACTGCCGTTCGAAGGAGGTGCTTAAAGTTTGTAGAAAACGCTTGACTCATGTATGTTTTAATTTGTGCTTAAGACAAATCTGATTAGGAGGTTTATATGAATAGGAGAATTTCAATCAATCGTGGATTGGCTGGCATTTTGGCCTTTCTGTTGTTTTTAGCCGTTTCAGGAACTACGCTGATGTTCAGCTTCTCAACAGCAATTAACAAAGCACTCAATATTAATACAAGTGAAGTCGTTACTTCTGATGAGGATACTAATGTTGACACCGCATATTATACCAGCGAGTTTGGGACAGACTATGAAAACAAGCAGTCGGCCTTAAAAGTTCAAATGGCTGTAGCTGCCGAAAACGTAACGCAAGCAGAAGAAGGCACTGTTTTATTGATGAATAACAACAATGCCTTACCGTTATCAATGGACAGCCGTATTACGCTTTTTGGAAACGCATCGTACAATTCAATGATGTCTTCTTCACCCGAAGCTTCTATACCTACAATGACATTTAACGCGGCCATGCAGAAAGTATTTGGTGAAGGCAATATTAACACCATATTATCGGAAAAAGTCTACAGCAGTTTAAGCGCGACTTCATCTACAGAAGTTGTAGAAGCGCCAATCGCCGATGTGGAGGCGCAGGAGAACTCATGGACGGATGATTATAATGACGCGGCGATTGTTGTGCTGGCTCGAACCGGAGGAGAAGGGGACGACAGCGCCATGCTTACATCGGACGGGTCTCATTATCTCGGCTTACAGGCCAATGAAAAAGCCCTGATGGAATACCTACAGACGAAAAAAGATAATGGCGTGATTAAAAAAATTATTGTGGTAATCAACACGGATCAGATGATGGAGCTTGGATGGCTTAACGACTATGAAGTTGACGCTTGTGTGCTAGCCGGAGTTCCCGGAGCAACAGGCTTTGAAGGTGTCGCGAATGTCATCGCAGGTAACGTATCGCCATCCGGCCATTTAGTAGATACTTACGCGGCCAATTCTTTGTCTGCGCCTGCAGTTACTTATGCATGCGATAACACCATGGCGTGGGCGAACACAGATGAAGTTAATGCGTATTGTACAGATACTACGAATGATGGTGAACAAATCGACTTTTACACGATTTATGCCGAAGGCATCTATGTGGGATACAAATACTATGAAACACGTTATGAAGACTGCGTAATGGGTGACGGCAATGCGGACAGTGCAGCAGGCGCATCATCCGGAGAGAGCTGGGATTACGGCAATGAGATTGTCTACACCTTCGGATATGGCCTGTCCTACACGACATTTAAGCAGGAATTGCTGAACGTAAACTACGACGCTTCTACGGACAACTATGAGCTGGAAGTAAAGGTAACCAATACGGGCAGCGTTGCCGGGAAGTCAGTAGTAGAAGTATATGCACAGACTCCGTATGGCGACTATGAAAAAGCAAACGACGTTGAAAAATCTGCTGTACAGATAATCGGTTTCGGAAAAACGGACACGCTTAATCCCGGGGAAAGCGCGACAATTACCGTAGAGGCGGAACGTTACATGCTCGCCAGCTACGACTCTAACGGCGCACAGGGCTATATCTTAAGCGCAGGCGATTACTATCTCGCAATTGGGGACGACGCCCATGACGCACTTAACAACATTTTAGCCGCAAAAGGGTACACCGCTGCAGATGGTATGGATGCCGATGGTGACGCGAGAAAAACGTATACTTGGAATCAGGCGGAGCTGGACACGACGTCATATGCGACGTCGCGTTATACTGATGCTGAGGTTACAAACCAGTTTGATAACGCTGATTTAAACTATTATGGCGTGGATTTCACGTATCTTTCCCGTAGCGATTGGGAAGGGACTTATCCCGTCGAGGCTCTGGAAGTCAGCGCAACGCAGGAAATGATGGACGACCTCAATACGGACTGGTACGAGGAACCGGAAGACTCTGCAGACGTATCTGATTTCACGCAAGGCGCGGATAATGGACTGACGTTTGCGGACATGCGTTTGGTAGACTGGGATGACGACGAGACATGGAATGAGTTTCTGGATCAGTTAACCGTTGATGAGATGGTTAGCTTAATGCCGGACACCTTCGGCGTCGCAGGTGTGGACAGTATCGGCATGCCGGCGCAAAAACGCTCTGACGACGGCAACGGCATCGGTACATCCATGACGGCGACCAATACCAAATGCATGCCTTGGGTATCCGATGTAATGACTGCGCGCACATGGAACACGGATCGTTTTGAACAGAAGGGGAAACTCATGGCTGTTCAAGCCGCGTACAGTGGCCTAAATGAGGTGTGGTACGGGGGCGGCAACATTCACCGTACACCCTTCAGCGGACGCAATGCGCTTTATTTCAGCGAAGATGGTAACTATAGTTATATTGTGAACGCGGCAGTGGCGAAAGCGATGCAGGCAAACGGCGTAAACTATGCAATCAAGCATTTTGCCTTAAACGATCAGGAGACCGGCCGGGAGAGTTTAAATACTTTCGCGAACGAGCAAACGATTCGTGAGAACTATTTACGCAGCTTTGAAGGCGCATTTTGTGAAGGCGGAGCGCTGAGCGTGATGACGGCTTTCAGTCGCTTCGGCTGTATTTATGCCGCTACAAGCGTACCTTTGCTGACCAACGTACTGCGCGGCGAGTGGGGATTTAAAGGTCATGTCACCACGGACGGTTTTTCCGCAAGCTCTTTGTATAAGACTCACTATCTGGAAATGTTCACGGCGGGTGTAGACTTCTTCTGCCTTGATCCCGGAAAAACACCGGAAGCGATGAAAGCGGCCATTGACTCGGGCGATGGTTATATGATGCAATGCTTGCGTGATATGACTAAGCGGAATGTATACGCGGCCAGCCGTACAGTGTCCACAAATGGATTGAGCAGCAACTCTGTTGTCGTAACGATTGTCCCCTGGTGGCAGATTCTGATGCTGGCGGTAACTGGCGTATGCGCCATTGGCGTGGTTGTCTGTACGGTGATTAGTGCCACTGGAATCTATGGTAAGAAAAGAGAAGCAAAAAAGGAGGTAACGGTATGCGATTAAAATCAAAAAGCTTCAGCGAGAAAACCAGCCTGCTGAGTGCGGCGCTGAGCCTGGTAACAGTGATTGTATTTTGCATCTATGGGTTTATCTATGATTATATGGACTCGGTTGTGATTTTAACGCTTCTTATAGGTATTGCCGGTTCAGCAGTATATGCACTGGTAAAAAGCAAAGCAGTGGAACTGCTGAACCTGCTGGCAGTTATCAGTGTATCGTTTAGCGTCGGTCTGTTTTTCCTGAACAGCTACCCCGTTTGGGCCGACCGCCTTAACAACATCACTATGTATGCATCCAGAGGTACATTGGTTCCGGTTATTGCGATAATAATAATGATGTTTGCAACCATCATTATTGGGATTGTCTCCTGCTTCACGGCAAAGGGAGGGAAGATCAATGAATAGCAAGATACTTCGTAAGATTGTAAGCTGTGTCCTGCCTGCGATACTGGTGTGCAGCCTTGCCGCATGCAGCACAACAGCAGGAACGAATGCCAAAGACTATTTTAAGAACACATCAGACGTATTAAAACTACTTTTTGCCAGTGGTGATGAAAACAACGCCAGTGAATTAGTAAAGACCGCTTCCGGCGTTGAGCAGTTGGCCGCACCCGGTAATTTTACCGTCGGCGCGGACGGGAATTATGCGTTTACTGGTGTGGAAAACGCCGAATACTATTTAATCTACCTTTGCGCACCGGACGCTGTAAATGATGACGACAGTTATATTTACTGCAGCCAGCCAATCGGCGGCGTTGATACAAATGAGTACGAAGGCAAGCTTGCTGATCTGCTTCAATATGCGTTCGGTGAGTATCTGGTAAAGGTGCTTGCGTTTCCGGATTTGACGAGTTCCAGCTACGAGATGTCAAAACCGGCTTCAGTGAGTTATACTTATTCCGGAAACCAGAACGCCCCTGAATTATCATACTATTGGAATACGTTTGATAATACCATGAGTGTGCAGGTTACCAATCTGAGCGTGTATCAGTATCAGGCGTATCCCGACGTGGTGGAGGTGACATTTACAAACACCTCAGACAGCGCGGATACCGTGACGGAATTGATTGAAAGTGTTTCGGCAACCAATTTTAGTGTTGTTACGGACAAACTGAAAAGAGGGCAGTCGTATACCATCACCGCGGTGGCAAAGAGCAGCAGCCAATTTGTCCTTAATCCCACCTCGGATACCACCATTGTATCGGAAGGGCTGACTGTAGGCGATGCGAGTATTCTGGTGGGTAATTACAGTTACTCAGACGGCTTCGCCAATAATATATTCTGCTATCCGCGTGCTTGTTCAAGCTTTAATTTGGCAGGCGGCAGTGCCGGGACAATCACTTCGGGGTTCGGCGGCAGTGTTGATTTTAGCTGCACTCCTATAGCGACTTCAGCCGGATCAGCCTATAGTTACACAGTCAGCGTAAATTCAATGATGACGTTGGTTGGCTCGATGGAACTGAAGACGGATGGCACCTTTACAATGTCGCTGCCCGGCGCGGGACCGCTTGAGCAGAGCACTACCTCCGGCATATGGAAAGACAATGGTGACGGTACTGCAACTTTGAGCTATGATCCGTCAAATGTTGTTATAGGTTGACTGAACTAAGAACACTTGAAGATCAGACCGCTGGCCAAGTGTAAGAAATGGGAAGGAGGATGCCTGTTTTGCGGGATTCGGTGGCAAGGGCATCCTCTTTTAATTACAGCTTGCGCAATTATAACTACCGTCTTGTGGATTGCCCGCCACATATCAGGTGGGCAATACACTTTGAATGTGGTATAATAGCTATGTCAGGACAAATCGGCTTATAAAAATCATAATAGCAGCAGAATTTGAATCTTAACTGGAGGATATCCATGATACGGGTTGCTATTGTCGAGGATGATGTTAAATACAGGAATCAACTGTCGGGATACCTGAAACGATACTCGGAAGAAAAAAAAGAAGTTATCAACGTTAAAGCCTTTTCTGACGGAGACGAAATTGTCACCAACTATAAAGCTGATTATGATATTATCTTTATGGACATCCAGATGGAAATTCTGGACGGGATGAAGGCAGCTCAAAATATTCGAAAAATGGACGAGAAAGTCATTATTATCTTTATCACTAACATGGCACAATACGCGATCCAAGGCTATTCGGTAAACGCGATGGACTTTATCTTAAAGCCAGTATCCTATTTTGCTTTTTCAGAGGAACTATCCAAGGCCATTCGAAGGCTGAAGGAACGGGCCAAGGCGAGTATGGTCATCAGGCAAAAAGAAGGGATGATTCGTATTGATATTTCTCATATCACCTATATTGAAAGCCAGGGGCATAAAATACTAATTCATACTGAACAAGGTACTTTTGATACGATAGAGACGATTAAAAATTTGGAGCAGCAGCTGCTAAAATATAAATTCTATAGATGTAACAATTGCTATCTGGTCAACTTGCGGTTTGTGGAAAGAATATGCCATAACATGGCGACTGTTGCTGGGGATGTGTTGCAAATTAGCCGCCCAAGGAAAAAAGCCTTTATGGATGCTCTGGCGGATTATGTGGGGGATGAAGTGATATGACAGCTTTACCGGATATCCCGCGCATCTATACAGCGATCAGTGAGTGGGCGGCATGTCTTGTTTATATTTTGCTCATGAGAAAACGTTTCAAGGGAGCAAAGCTGATCGCTATAATCGCGGTTGCGTTGATACTCCTATGCGTCCTGCAATATGTGAATGGTACGCTTGCATTAATCCTATGGATACCAGGAATGGTCATTGCGATGACCTTTATGTTATTCTATATTCTTGCCTGCTGTGAAATCCCGATGCTGGATGTAGGAGCGTGCTGCGCAAAGGCATTTGTACTGGCAGAGTTGGTTGCATCTTTTGAATGGCAGGTCTATATTTTCTTCGCGGAACAAACGAAATGGGGCCAATGGTTTTCAATCGTATGCATGCTTGTACTTTATGCAGCGATTTTTCCGGCTGTGTATTTTCTGGAACGACGGCATATGCCTCGGGGAAAATCTTTAGGCGTGACCTCTAAAGAAGTTTTCAGTTCAGCCCTGATCGCGCTTGCTATATTCTCGATGAGCAACATCAGCTTTGTTTATCAAGACACCCCGTTCAGCGGTGATTCAGGATGGGGAGTACTATACATCCGTACACTGGTGGACTTTGCAGGGTTTGTTATGCTATACGCCCAGCAGGAGAAATGGCAGGAGCTGCACATGAGGCATGAACTGGAATCGATCAACAATATTCTAAATCAACAGTATGAGCAATATCAGCTTTCCCGGGACAGCATTGATATGCTAAACCAGAAATATCATGATATGAAGCACCAGATCAACATCGTACGAGCCGAGAGTGATCCGCAAAAAAAAGAGGCCTATCTGCAAGAGATGGAAAGCGGTATAAAAATGTATGAAGCCCAAAACAAGACGGGCAACAGTGTTCTGGATACCATTCTGACAAGTAAAAACCTGTATTGCGTACGAAACAATATCAATATCACCTGCGTAGTGGACGGGACTCTTCTTGATTTCATGGACGTAATGGATATATGCACGATTTTTGGTAATATATTAGACAATGCGATAGAGAGCGTGGAACAATTAAGTGATGAACGTCTGCGACTTATCCGCTTGGCGGTATTTGCGCAAAAGGAATTCCTTATGATTCGTATCGAAAACTATTGTGAGACGGAGTTAAAAATGCTGGATGGGATTCCTGTGTCCACAAAGGGCAATAACCGGTATCATGGATACGGTATCAAGAGCGTGCAATTCACAGTGAAGAAATATGACGGAACAGTGACTATCCACAGTGAGAATAACTGGTTTTCTCTTCGCATATTGATACCAATACCTACGGTTCAGATGTAATTATCGTAATAAGATAGCCCGCACATTTTCTCTGCTCATCAACCCGATGAAGCTCTTTTAATATCACATCGCATCCAGCTGTTCAGTTTATGCGCGTTAAAAGACAGTCTACGCTAACAACTACACAAATCGTAAAAAATATGATATGGTTATATAACTTCATATTAAAGCAAATGGTTATTTGTATAATTGGGCAACAGATTTGTTGTTGCTTTGTTTTCTTGAGAAAAGGAACGACAGGCAAAGGAGGTAAAAAAAAGGACTCGTTCTTGAGTTTATGTTAATTACATGAAGAAGGAGGTATGCCTGCGCGGAGAGGGGAACTTTATATTTAAGTGTTTTTTAAGTTCATAAATTATCATGGGAGGAAAAATGATGAAAATCAAAAGCAAGGAAAAGGGCTATGTTGGTATTGCGATTATTGTATTCATCCTAGCGGTTGCAGTAGTTTCAAATATGTTAGCGAGTACATACTCGACAATGATCAGTTTGTATTTTACTGATACAGAAAGCAATTCATCTGAAGTGTCTACGGAAGAAGCGCTTGCAGCAGCAAATGAAATTACGCAAACGTTGGAAGAGGAAGGTGCCGTCTTACTGAAAAACAGCGGTGAGACAGATAGCGGAGTATTGCCAATAGCCGAGGGAACAAAAATCAACCTCTTTGGGAACTGTTCTTATCAGACTCTTTATCAGGGATCCGGTTCCGCATCGAGCTGGTTCAAACAGGAACTTAATGTTACAATGAAAGAAGGCCTTGAAAATGCAGGCTTTGAAGTTAATTCCGGACTCTGGCAGTTCTATGAGGATAATTATCAGGAGCGCAGCGACCAGGAAGGTGGCGTAACAGATATGTCCGGCGCTGATCATAGCATTCTGGAAGAGACCATGGAACAGTACGAGAGCTATTCATATGAGGGCGAAAATATTCTTGACTATTCAGAGAGCTATTCGGATGTAGCCGTAGTAGTATTTGGACGAGCTGGTGGGGAAGGCAGCGATGCGATTATGGATATGGCTGACTGCGTAGGTGGCGATGCAGGAAAACATTATTTAGAATTACAGAGCGTGGAATTAGAACTGCTGGATTATGTGGAACAAAATTATGATACCGTCATAGTAATTCTGAACACTTCAACGTCTATGGAACTTGGCTTCTTGGAAGACGATGCGATTGACGCAGCATTGTGGGTCGGCATGCCAGGTTCGACGGGATGCAATGCGATTGGCGAAATCCTGTCGGGAGCCGTTAACCCGTCTGGGCACCTTTCCGATACATACGCATATGAAGTGGAATCTGCTCCTTCTTATTACAACTTTGGCGACTATACATATGCTAACTATGATGGAACATGCAACAAATACGTTCATTATCAGGAAGGTATTTATGTTGGGTATCGTTATTATGAAACGGCTGCGGCTGACGGATATATTGACTTTGACGATACCGTGCAATACGCGTTCGGTTATGGTTTATCCTATACCTCTTTTGATTGGGAAGTGACAGATGTTGAATTGGGTGATATCGGTGGAGAGATAACAGTTAGCGTTGAGGTTACCAATGTCGGCGATGTTGCGGGCAAGGATGTAGTTCAGCTTTACTATTCGCCGCCGTATTACGAAGAGGAAAACATTGAAAAGTCGTCCATCGTTTTAAGTGCGTTTGAGAAGACCAGCCTGCTGGATCCGGGAGCGTCGGAAACATTGACACTGACCATGAACGTTGACGATATGTCGTCCTACGACTACACTAACTCTGAATGCTATGTGTTAAGCCAAGGAACATACTATCTACAGCTTCAGACGGATTCTCATACTATCAAGGTTAATTCTGACGGAACAGAAGTTGCGCCAATCGAATATACGGTGAACGAAAAGGTGATCTATAACGACGAGAATGATGGTGCCCGTTCAACCGATGTAGTTGCCGCTACCAATCTGTTTGACGATATCACGGCAGGCGATGGAGAATTCGGAGAAGAAGGCACAGTAACGTCCTATGTATCCCGTTCGGATTGGGCAGGCACTATGCCGACATCCCGTGAAGACGCCGAAGATATGAATGCATCTGATGAGGTTATCTCTTTGATGTCAAACGGTTTGTCCGGCTCTTCTATTGATATCGATAGTCTACCTGACGCAGAAGCCATAACTACGGATGCGGATAACGGCCTGGAAATCAGCGATATGGTAGGCCTGGATTATGATGACCCGCTTTGGGATGACCTGTTGGATCAATTATCCACTGACGAATTGGTAAGATTATATGGAACATGCGGTTGGAGCAATCCCGCGATCCTCTCTATTCAGAAGGCGGCAGCCATTGATATGGACGGAGCCGAGGGTCTGCACAATTTAACGACTGATAAAACAAGTAATCAGTACTGCAATTCAACGGTTCGCGCCTGTACATGGAATAAGGAGCTCGCTTATGAGATGGGTTCTGTATTCGGTGATGAAGCAGTTGCAAACGGTATATCATCCATATATGGTATGACAGTCAATATTCATCGGTCACCATTTGGGGGAAGAAACTTTGAGTCCTATTCAGAGGATAGCTTACTAACCGGTGAAATCGCCGCACAGGAAGTGGCAGGGTTGCAGGACAAAGGCGTATCCGTATTCCTGAAGCATTTCGTACTGAACGATCAGGAAGCCAATCGAAGCGGTGTGCATACTTGGGCTAATGAGCAAGCGATTCGCGAAATCTATACCAAATCTTTTGAAATCGTGACAAAGGAAACCAACTGCACGGGTTATATGACTTCGTACAACTATATCGGTGCAGGTTGGACCGGCGCGAATTACAACCTATTAATGGGGCTGGCTCGTGGCGAATGGGGATTTAGCGGCAGGATCATAACCGATGCGTGCATGAATTTTGAGGTTTATAGTCCCGATGCAGGCTTGTTGGCAGGTACCGATATGTGGCTCGCGCCTATGACAGCAACCGTTAGTGAAACCATTACCGGAACCAATTATGGAATGCAAAGGTTGCGGGAGGCTGCTCACAGACAATTGTATATCTTCGCGAACAGCTCGGCAATTGAGCTGGGAACAGAGGTAAATACATCTTGGGTTTGGATTATTATTGGAATTGACGTAGTTGCACTGGCAGCTATCCTTCTGGTGATTTTTAAAATGGTAATTCCAGGGTTTAAAAGAAAGGAAGAAGAACATGAAAAAGTATCTTAGCTTACTCCTGGTAATCTTGGTTATAATATCGGTTGCGTTTTGCTTTGCAGGATGCGGAAAAAAGGCTGATGAAGATCAAACACTCACAGGTTACTACCATACCGAGGCTAATGAGCATAAGAGAGGTGTTGATTTAACAGTCACTTTAAAAGGAGATACAATTTATGCGGTAGTCTTAGCAAGCGATACGGATTATTCGGTTACTGATCCGGATGCATTTCAAATGATGTGGCCCGCATACGTAACTCCGCTTGTCTTAAATCTTTCAAACATGGGAATTGACGCGGTTATGGCAATTGAAGTAACCGTTGATGAGCAGGGGTTGCCGACAGCAATTTCCGGAATGCCTGAAGAATGGATTCCTGATGGATGTACAGATTGCGCCGGTATGGTTGTTCTGGCGTTGCAAAATGCGCTGGCACAAACGGCATAGAAAAATGAGTGAAGGCGGTTGCCTTCATAATGTACGGGAGTGGCCCCCATACCATGGGGGCCATCCTAAACATGTGCCCAAAGTAGAATTTTTTCAGAATAAAATAGAAACTCGGATAATTTAATCCATATAGGCGTTCAATGCTATGTGTGGTTTAGTTTATGTAAGTCTTGTAGACCAAATTATTTTTCTTTAACCGATGTTGAGCCTGATTTTATTAACAGGTAAAAAAACGAGGAACGCAAATGAAGCATCAAGAAATAATCGCAAAAATGACCATAGAAGAAAAAGCTTCCCTGATGTCAGGGAAAGATTTCTGGGAGACTAAGGAAATAAAAAAGTACGACATTCCGAGCGTATTTATTGCGGATGGCCCCCACGGTGTGCGCAGACAAGCGGTGGGAGGAGATCATATCGGCTATAACCCGAGTATTCCGGCAACCTGTTACCCAGTGGCGGCAGCGATGGCAAATAGTTGGGACGAAGAATTAGGATTTCAGCTGGGTGAATATCTGGGCAAAGAAGCGGCTTGCCAAAAAGTCAGCGTTTTACTGGGGCCAGGCGTCAACATAAAGAGAAACCCGCTTTGCGGCCGAAACTTTGAATATTTCAGCGAAGATCCCTACCTTTCCGGCAAGATGGCAGCTGCATATATTCGCGGCATACAATCCAACGGGGTAAATGCCTGCGTAAAGCATTTTGCGGCAAATAATCAGGAAGAACGCCGAATGGTGATTGATACCGTGGTAGACGAGAGAACGCTGCGAGAGATATATTTAACAGCCTTTGAGATCGCTGTAAAGGAGGGTAATGTCAAATTCGTAATGTCCTCCTATAACCGGCTCAACGGTATATATACGAATGAGAATATACATCTGCTTCATGAGATCCTGCGTGATGAGTGGGGATTTGATGGCCTAGTAATAACCGACTGGGGCGGGAGTAACGATCGTGTGCAAGGTCTCATTGCAGGGAACGAATTGGAGATGCCTGGTACTGGAGGAGAGACGGATCAGGAGATCGTGGATGCGGTCCGAAATGGTAAAATTGATGAAGCGCTCTTGGATGAATGTGTAGACCGGCTGCTGACGATGTTGATGGAAACAAAAAGAACAGCACAGCCGGACGCTTTTGATATTGAAGCGCATCACGCGATGGCGAGAAAAGCTGCAGAACAGTCTATTGTCCTTTTAAAAAATAAAGATGAGGTACTGCCGCTAAACAAATCGCTAAAGGTGGCGGTGATCGGTGACTTTGCCAAAACACCTCGTTATCAAGGGGCTGGATCGTCTGGTGTGAATCCCACCAAACTGGACAGCATTTTAGAATGCCTTGGTGATTACGACTTAAATTATGTAGGGTACGCGCCGGGATTCAGGCGATACGGCGGTCGTAGTAAAAAACTTAAAAATAGGGCGTACCGACTTGCAGAGAAATCTGACGTTTTACTGCTTTTTATGGGGTTGGACGAAGTTACTGAAACTGAAGGAATGGATAGAAGCAACATGAGCATACCGGCTAACCAGATTGAGTTGCTGGATGAATTGGCGGATACAGGAAAGAAGATCGTCGTGGTGCTTTCCTGCGGCAGCGCGGTAGAAACCAAATGGGCGGATTATGCTGATGCCGTTGTGCACGCATATCTGAGCGGCCAAGCTGGCGCACGAGCAATATTGAATGTCATTACCGGTAAGGTGAACCCGTCGGGCAAGCTGGCTGAAAGCTACCCGCTTAAGTACAGAGACACCCCGTCTGCCAGTAATTTTCATAAAAACGAATTAACCGTTGAATATCGCGAAGGTGTATACGTTGGTTACCGTTACTTTGATACGGCTGGAATGAAGGTGCGATACCCCTTCGGTTTTGGATTGAGCTATACCACTTTTTTGTATTCCGATATCCATGCGACCGATCAGGATGTTTCCTTCACGCTCGAAAACACAGGGGAGATGGCAGGTGCGGAGATTGCGCAATTATATATTGGCATGCCTGATAGTGGTATTTTTCGTCCAAAGAAAGAACTAAAGGGCTTTAAGAAACTGTTCCTGCAACCTGGAGAAAAAAGGAGAATTGTAATTACGTTTGACGATAAAAGCTTCAGATACTTCAATGTAAAGACCAACCAATGGGAAACTGAGACTGGTATCTATGAGATTATGATTGGGGCTTCGTCAGCGGATATACGATTGCGGGCAACCGTTGTGAGGAAAGGAACGCCGCATGTGTTGCCATATCGCAAAGAAGTACTTCCATCTTATTACTCGGGCCAGTCGGCGGATGTTTCTACAGAGGAATTTGAGACGCTTATTGGGCGAAACGTGCCGTGCGCGAATCTTACGGCTGAAGATTACAGACACATGAATGTTGGCGTCAATACAACGATTGCGCAACTTCGTTATGCCAGAGGCTGGACTGGAAGATTCTTTGAAGGCGGGCTGCGTTTTGCCTATAATTTTTTGCGTCTGATCGGAAAACGCTATGAAGCGATGATGCTCATGGTCGGTTTATACCACGAACCTATGAGGGGTCTATCGCGTATGACCAATGGTGCAATATGCTGGGGACAACTGCAGGGTCTTCTCCTGATGTTTAACGGGCACTTTTTCAAAGGACTTGGCAGATTTGTCAGCGAGGGGAAGAAGCGGACGGCATTAGTAAAAGCACAACAGTTAGAAAAAATTGCTGATTCTAGGAGGACAACATGAGTGAAGAAAGTAAATCGGCAGAAAAGAAAACAATAAAAAAAGCATTCAAGAGATTAGGTCAAATGTGGTTTTTTCGGAAGTGCTCAGAAATATGGAAGAAGTTTAAAACCAAGCATCCAGGGATCGCCCAATTTATCGTATTTTTTATGCTCAGCAATGGTGTGACGGTACTCCAGATGGTAATGATGCCCGCGTTTAAGGTGCTGTTTGGGTATACGGATTTAGTTAACGCTAATTTTCAGGTTTGGCAGATTGGGCATAATTTTGACGGTAGTATATATTACGTTTTCAATTATGCCAAAGGTGCAATCACGGAAGGGGGCGGAGGTGGCCTTGCGTATTTTCTTGCCGTGCAGATTACGCTACTTATTGCTCAAACAATCAATTTTTTTGCACAGCGGAACATTACTTTTAAATCCAATGGAAATCCGTGGTGGGCAGCGTTATGGTACTTTATCGCCTATATTATTATCTCGGTTGGCGCGGCTGCATTGCAGGGCCTATACAAGGCGCCTATTTATAATTTGCTGATTAATACATGGGGACTTGGAGGATGGGGTGAAACTCTGGCCGATTTTATCACAATTATTATTTACTGCGCGATATCGTTCTGGGTGTTCTTCCCGATTTTTAAACTTATTTTTCGGAGAAAAGAAGAAATAGAATAATAATTCATATATAATGTATGTGCCGTATGGGTAACAAAATATTATTGGAGCGCCGAAAATGAAGCTATTGACAATTACGGTTCCCTGCTTTAATTCAGAGCAGTATATGAAAAAGTGTATTGACAGTATTCTTGCTGGCGGAGAACGGGTTGAAATCATCATTATTAATGACGGATCAACCGATCGTACTGGTTTAATTGCCGATGAGTACACGCATAAGTACCCCGACACGATAAAAGTGATTCATCAGATTAACGGAGGGCATGGCGAAGGTATTAATCAGGGGATTCGGCATGCATCGGGAACTTATTTTAAAGTGGTTGATTCGGACGACTGGCTAGGAGAAAATGAACTTAGAACCGTTTTAGACCGTTTGGAAGAAGTGGAGCAGGAAGGCGGCATAGATATGCTTGTATCCAACTATGTATACGAGCACAACGGCAAAAGAAAAAAGCGTGTGATCCGTTACCAAAACATTTTTCCGGCAAACGTTGTAGTACGTTGGAAAGACACGCGGCGGTTCTTTGAACATCAATATCTTACGATACATTCCGTAGCCTATAAGACGCAGATGCTCCGTGCATGCGGAATCGAGCTCCCGAAGCATGTCTTTTACGAGGATAACCTTTTTGTATATAAGCCCTTGCCAATGGTGAAGAAGATTCTATATATGGATATTGATTTATATCATTATCAAATTGGTCGAGAGGGACAATCCGTTGCTGAGCAAGCGCTAAAAAAACGCTATGCGCATCAACTCAGCATTGCGAAGGCGATTTTTGTTGCGCATGACTTGAAGACAATAAGGAAGGAAGAACCCAAGCTTGGAAGGTATATGTACCATGAAGCAAAGATGATGCTAATTATGGCAACCGCATTTGCGCGCCTTAACAAGACCGACCAAGCTGAAATTCATATTAAGAGGTTATGGGATGAGGTGACTCAGCATGCTCCTGAGATGGGGAAGCGGATCCGTTACCGCTCGGAGGCGGCGTTGATAAATAAACCGGGGAGCATTGGCAGGTCAGCTTGCATTATGTTCTATAAGCTGGCTAAAAAAGTAGTGCCATTTAATTAGTTGAGATATTGCTTATATCACGGGACAGGAGATATAAAATGCCGGCATACTTAACACATAGGGCTGCAGGAGAGAAGGTACTGAGAAAATTGGGTATCGGGGAAATACCGCACAATCGGGCGTTTTACTTTGGATGTCAGGGACCGGACATATTGTATTTTAGCAGAGGGGTTTTTTCTGATGGATTATGCCTGGGGCTCAAGATGCACAAGAAGAAAACACGGGAGTTGATTTATCATGCGTTGAATTATATAAAGGTGTATCAAAATGCGGATAAAGATGAATTGATTTCCTATATGGCGGGTTTTTTAACACATTATGCCATCGATAAGAATTCTCATCCATTTATTTATGATAAATCGGGTATGAATGTTGGCTTGCACCATGCTATGGAATATACATGGGATTATTATTCATCTAAAGAGGCGTGGGATATGGAACCTCGGCAATTTGATATTTTAGCTGATATCAAATACGGAAAAATCAGCAAAGGTATTTCTGAATGGTATGTGTCGGCGGCAAAAGATGTATATGGGAGGACACTTAAAGAAGATGCCGCATACCAGTCTTTGTGCATATTTGCAAAATCGAAAAAAAGAATATATACTAATCTGCCTTTGGCGGGGAGGATATTTTTACGGGTGACGAGCGGATTGAAGACAAAGGAATTACTTCATACCGGATACAGAAGTGAAAACTTGTTTTCGGATTTCGAGCGTGCAAAAATGAAGCGCACAATTGTCAATGGTGTGAATGATGCCTGCGATTTGATTTCTTTTATGCTGAAGTATATTAACGGAACGGGTATTCAATTTCCTGAAAGAATCGTCAATTGCGATTTTCTTGGTAACCTGCTTCCCGCAGCTGAAGAAAATTTGTGTACCAACGAAGAGCCGATACTTTTAGATTACATAACACGCAACTGAGAAGTTTTTGGCTGTTAATGGGAGATTCAAAATGAAGTATGACTTTTTAATCGTAGGGAGCGGTCTGTTTGGAGCTGTTTTTGCATATGAAGCGACTCAAAGAGGCAGATCATGTATGGTTGTGGAAAAGCGTAGTCATATTGGGGGTAATATTTTTAGTGAGTATCGGGATGGTATCGGGATTCATCGATACGGTGCGCACATTTTTCATACGGGTATGAAAAACATATGGGACTATGTGAGGAAATTTGCGTGTTTTAATCAATACATTAATTGCCCAGTGGCAAATTACAAGGGGGAAATATATAATCTCCCTTTTAATATGAACACCTTTTACAGGATGTGGGGTGTCCTGGCGCCGCAAGACGCTGAAAGGATAATCAAGCAGCAAAGGTCAGAAATAATAGGTGAACCACAGAACCTCGAGGAACAAGCTATTTCAATGGTTGGGCGCGATATATATGAGAAGCTGATAAAAGGCTATACGGAAAAGCAATGGGGGAGAAGTTGCCGCGATCTTCCTACATTTATCATTCAACGCCTGCCTGTACGTTATACTTATGATAACAATTATTTTGGCGATCCGTATCAGGGGATTCCAATTGGCGGCTATACGCCGATTATAGAAAAAATGCTATCGCACAGTCATGTGGTGTTGAACGCCGACTTTAATATTAACCGTAATGAGCTAAAGTATGCGGCCGATATGATTGTTTATACCGGTGCAACTGATGCTTATTTTGATTATTGTTATGGTGCGTTGGAATATCGCGGCTTGTATTTTGAGACGCAACGGCTGGAAACAGATAATTATCAGGGCGTAGCAGTAATGAATTATACCGACAAAGAGACGCCATATACCAGAATTATCGAGCATAAGCATTTCGAGTTTGGAAAACAGCCGATAACATATGTGACAAAAGAGTACCCAGTTAAATGTGACAATAACCAAGAACCATATTATCCGATTAATGACGATAGAAACCAGGAACTTTTTAACCGGTATCGGTTATTGCAACAGAAGGAAGAAAACGTATTGTTCGGAGGAAGGCTTTCGGAGTATCGTTATTATAACATGGATCAAACAATTGCATCAGCACTTGAACTTGTTAACAAAATAACATGAGAGAAGTTATATAGTGGATTGATTTGAATCGGGCATATTTAATTAGGGACAAGCATTATCGGCGCAATGCTTTAATAAATAATTGGGGGATTAACGCATGTTGGTTATTATAGCTATAATTACTATCGGTATAATTCTGGGTGGCCTAGTTTACTATCTTTTCTTTTCAACTCCTCGATATAGCATCCCTGGGATATTCGTGAAGAAGATTCGGGTAAAGAAAAACAAAAGCAAATTGGAACCATGATCGGTATCGTGGCCGGTTTGGCTTTCCCATGCTTCATGCTATGGATTCCCTGTGTCATCGCCCCTGTCAGCTTCGGATTGTAATCTTGCAGGTATCATGAACAGCAAGAAAGCGAGATCATCGCAGTGCTTGAAAGTCGAATTGACCGAAAGAGCGATACGGTGCCAAGTATTACAAATTCCTGAACGCCGAGAGCGAAGCGGCATTTGACGAGTACATTATTACTATCTCATACGACGATATACTTTGACACAGATCACTTGCTCATATACACAGGGAACTGGTAGGAGGTGAATATGGTGAGAAAATATGGGCGAGAGGTAAAGACGCTTGTCAAAAGCGCTTATTCCAAAACCGTAATGCAAAAATTAAAACAGGAGAAGCTATGCTTTACTACGTTATATATCAGCAATCAATATATACTGATAAAGGTTATCCCGATTGTGCGTGCCATGGCGGATGGCTCCTATATCTTCCCACAATATACCTTAGGAGTACAGTAATGTGAATATCGCTACGCCATCTCAATCTCATTCGGGTTCATATATTTCCTACTGATAGCTATCCTATCGGCGATAAGATGAAAATATCTAGGCTGCCAAAGCCCTTCAGGGCTGGCGGGTTGATTTGTGCACGCTTTTAAAGGCCTTCCAATGGTGGTCATGCGATTGGAGGGCCTTTTATGCGCGCAAAGATTTTACATCGGATGATGGAGGGGCCGCCACCTTGCTGTGACGGCTTGGCTTAGCTAACGGTTTTAGTCTACTACCATGACAATAAAATCACGAAAAAAATGAGCGTGCTTTGCGCTCATTTTTCATTTGATACCTTTCGCGAATTTTTACACGCAAATATTCTTTTACATTTTTTAATATTGCCGTTTTTCCAAATAACCATAAGTGGCAAAGGCTGTCGCGGCCCTCCGATCAATCTGACCTTTTCAGATTTCAGATTAATCGGAGGTACAAAAAATGGATGAGTATCATCCCAAACGCAGAAAGGACAAGTATAATCCCTATACGATAAAAAAGCAGAGTGGCTGCTATTTTCTCTCGTTTCAGGACGGTCAGGGCATACCGTATGAGCTGGAAATTCCGAAGGCTTTTTACGACCTATTCAATGCTTTTGAGCTTCGGGACTTATCCTATCTTAACGAAGTGGACAGGCACATCGAACAATCGGAGTTGACTGAAGCCGCTTTATATCAAAGAGCTTCTTCAGCTTCTGAATTGACAGAGGAATTGGCTCTTGCCTCCATTGAAAGCGAACTGCTACATAGGGAAATAGCCAAGCTGCCTGAAACTCAGCGTCGAAGGCTACTGCTTTACTATTTTGGAGAATTGACCTATGAGCAGATCGCAACGATGGAAGGCTGTACGAAAATGCCAGTCAAACGTTCGATTGACCGGGCAGAAGAAAAAATTCGACAGGAATTAAAAAACTTCAAAAAGTAGAGGGGCTACTTTTGACCTCTAAGTGAGGAAACAGGTGAAGGGATTTAGGTGCCTTTGCCTGTTTCCGTTTTGCGGCGACAGGATGTTCCTTGAAAATTGAATACCCATTTCATTAGGTACGTTCCCATTGCTGCTGTGATGAACGGCAGCCACATTAGCGGTGCGCCATGACCTGCGGAACAGGAAGCAAACAGATTTCACTCTTTATTTTCGGTCTGTGCTTGCCCTTGTCCCAAAGCGAGCGAGAATCCTCCGGCTATCAATACCGGGTTGCCCCCGGTACGGCCATAACTAGGCAATGGGGTCAAAGATACTCCCGTCCAGTCACAGCCCCGCATATGCGGGATTACGCAATGAGGGCGGCTCTGTGAGAACCACAGTTGGGGTGAAACTCCCGTGGAGCTGGTAAGCAGCCAGTCGCTTGATGATTTCCCGTAATGCTCCGGGGTGTCGAGGACAAATTGGAGCGTTTGAATATACAAGGCCAGACACAGGGCGGATTTTTAGGGGCTAATTCCATATGCCCATTCAAGCTTAAAACCTTGCGGCCTGGCCCTACATATCCAGAGAGGATGTGAATATTCACAGTGAGGCCGAACCAATGACAACACTCATTTTGCGCGGTGATATTTACCGCGCCGATTTAAATCCCGTAATGGGCAGCGAGCAGGGCGGTATACGCCCGGTTCTCGTGATTCAAAACGATATCGGCAACAAGCACAGCCCCACCGTGATCGTTGCGGCAATCACCAGCAGGGACAAACCCTATCTACCGACACACATACTCCTTACGGGCTTACAGACCTTGGGGCGCAATTCCATCGCGCTATTGGAGCAGATCAGGACGATAGATAAGAGCCGACTTACTGAATACATCGGCAGTGTTGGCGCAGAAACCATGGAGGCGGTTGATGCGGCGCTGGCCGTTAGCGTAGGATTAAGAAACGTGCCGTTTTCAAATAACAGGTAGGAGGTGGCGTATGGAGGCTGTTAATCATATCAGACAAAATAAATTGATTCGATACAGCATGCAGATCGCCATGCTGAGGCAATTACTAGCTATGGCCTTAATCACAGATAATGAATTCTCTCTGATTAAGAACAAATTAATGCAAGACTATGGTGTAATTTCAGACCTCACCTGTTGATTTACACATTTGGCCTATAATTCATTGCCCGTTATACTATCCGTAAGAATAAGCAAGAGAGGAGAAACTTGTATGCATGAAGTTGAAGTTATAAAGGCAAACCGTAAAATATCCGATCGAGCCGCTGGAAAGACTTCGGACATATTGCGTATAGCCCCCTATGCAAGAGTTAGTACGGATACAGAGGAGCAATTAAGCAGCTATAAATCCCAGGTGATGTATTATACTGATCTTGTCCAGAAACGTTCGGACTGGATACTGGCAGATATCTATGCCGATGAGGCGATAACCGGTACCCAAGTAACAAAGCGTGAGAATTTTCAACGTATGATAAACGACTGTATGGACGGTAAAATCGATATGGTTATTACCAAGTCTATTTCAAGGTTTGCGCGTAATACTCTTGACACCTTAAAATATGTCCGTATGCTAAAGGAAAAAAACATTGCCGTATTTTTCGAAGACGAGAACATCAATACCTTGACTATGGACGGTGAATTACTCCTGGTTATATTAAGCTCCGTGGCGCAGCAGGAAGTTGAGAATATTTCCGCCAACGTGAAAAAAGGGCTTAAAATGAAAATGAAGCGCGGAGAACTCGTTGGCTTTGTGAGTTGTCTTGGGTATGATTATGATCCTGCAGACAAGAGTATCTCTATAAATGAAATCGAAGCAAGGACTGTGCGCTATATTTTTGAACGATATATTGAGGGAGCAGGTGCATATGTAATCGCTAAGGAATTGATGGCGTCGGGCTATAGAACAAAGTATGGAAATTCGGAATGGCATGATACAACCGTATTGGGAATCATTAAAAACGAAAAGTATAAGGGCGACGTTTTACAGGGTAAAACTTTTACCGTTGATCCAATTTCTAAAAGAAGGCTTGATAATTACGGGGAAGAGGATAAGTACTATATAAAGAGTCACCATGAGCCTATTGTCAGTGAAGAAATATTCGAGAAAGCACAGACAATTTTGAGGAGGAGAAGCAGTCGCCGTAAAGGAGTTGAGAAGGGTCGACGCGAAAAGTATAGCAGGAAATATTCGTTCAGCAGTAAGTTGGAGTGCGCTTTTTGTGGAAGCAATCTGTCTCGCCGCAATTGGCATAGCGGTACTGACCATGAAAAGGTTATATGGCAATGTGTGACTGCCACCAAGAAAGGCAAGAAGCATTGCCCTGCGAGTAAAGCGATCCCTGAAAAGTTACTTGAAGATGCTTTTGTTGAGTCATATGGATTATTATGCGATAATAATACTGATGTTCTCGATGAGCTTGTCCGGAGGATGGAGTCAGTACTTCGGAGCAATGATTTTAAAAATCGCCTGGCTAAGGTAGAGAATGAGATAAACCTTATTGAACAAAAACGGGATAAATTAGTCGATATGCATTTGGATGGTATTATAGATAAAGCAGCCTACGAGAAAAAATATGAAGAGCTGGAGTTAAACTTAAGCACCATGTCAAACGAGAGAGATCAGCTCAGACAATCTACGCAAGAAGAAACAGGTTTTGAGAAAAGGATAGTGCACTTTCGCAAAGTATTGGAACAAAACAAAGTATTAACTACCTTTGATCGATGTGTGTTTGAAAGTATTGTTGAAAAAGTCATCATTGGTGAGCTTGACGAAAGCGGAAATGTGAATCCGTATAAGCTGACTTTCGTATATAAAACCGGATTCATCAATACTGTGCAGAGTAAAATGCATAAACAAATGGGCAATCGAAGACGGGAAAATGATATTGTCAATGTGCCTTCCTATTCCGTGGCCGACACACGTTGAGACGGTAGTATTGATGTCAAGGATTGCTGTGAAATGATAATAAGAAACCACATGGAATAAAAGATAATAACACAAGTAATATATAATCGCACAAAATGGTTACAAATAGGGCGAAACTTATTTTTGGATGATTATTGTGTAAAGAAGAATAGTATATACTATTGTGAAAATTGAAGAACTATTAAAAGAAGGACGAGGTTGGGGAGAGAAAAGATGATATACCTTGGGTTCTCGTAGGTGAATTCGGTTCTAAGGGCCGATGTATTTGAGCTCTGGAAATAAAGTCGGGCGTATTCATCTTCCAGCACTGAGCGATTCCTTACACAGGACGCATATAGTGGTAACCTGTACGACCCGTGGACGCAGTGTCAGTACCGTGGGTATGTTGCAGGTGTCAAAAGAATCATCTTTAATAGGCTCTTACCCTTACAATATTATAATTGCCGCCTCGGCCTGCGTATTATTCTATTACATGTATTACAGAACGGTCACCGGTTATCACGATTGCGACCATATTTAATGGTTTCATTGCGCTTGGCCTCACGGATACCATTCAGAACATCGTGTTAGGTGTCTTTTTGCTGGCCGTTATGGTGTTCTCCGCAAATAGAGACATAATAGGAAAACGGAAGAGAGGTTCACTGGCTATATAATGTGGTCATTAATAGACTTCTATAACCACTGGGAATACACGTTGGTCGGAAACTTAATTGTCATAAGGAAATTCTGCGTTTAAAGAAGCGAAATTTGCGTTTGTGAATTTGTGCTCAAAGGGAGCCATTGGAACGCATTGCCCGCAAGAAAGCCACTATATCGTGTCCGTAAGCGTGTATTCAAACAATTAACAGGGGAAATATGATAATATATAAGTGTAGATAAAGTTCCGAAGGCAGTTGGAGATATTGAACAGTTACTTCGCAAGAACAAACCACCCAGAAAAGAATTATCGTAGAGATCTAGAAGCTTTTTATAAGAAATTTATTTTCTATTATAGAAGCAGCGCATATACAATTACTATATGAATCCAAATTTGCACTGTATCATATTTATCTGTTTATAGTTAAGTGATCAAAACTCTAAAGTGATAGATTAATGAAACAGATTAGCAAAATGAAAAAGTGAAATATGAAAGCTATTAAAAAGACATTGGCAAGATATCGTCCGTAATGTGCTGGTATGCTTAAAAAGCCCCCTCCTTTGTTGCAAATTGAAACCTTATCCAGAATATATAAAGCCACAATAGATTATCATTCCTATATAATTTCGATTATGAGCTTACGAATCAACTGTGAAATCTCTTTGGGAGGTTCTCTTTTCTCAGAGTCAAGAGAAGCGCATTGAATGCTATGGCAATCAGATGTTGCTGACTGTCGGAAGCTATGACCTCTCCCTGTTTTTCTATCGGGCCGCAAAACAGAACATTCTTATACCCTAGAGCATTACCCTACGACGAGCTTGCTCATGTGCGTCCAGAGAATAAAGCCGAAACGCTTAATGCCCTCTTTGGTGGCGACTTCGCTACACTCTTGCCAGGCGCAAAGTGTTTATCACTGATTAAATTCATCAAGATGGGCTTTTTGTCCATGGATAATATTTTTTCAAATTAAAATATTGCCTTATGCGCATGAACAGTAGTAATTCACAATCATCGCTGCCCTGATTGCCGGTACATATTTTCGAAGGCTTCTCCTATAATGCATCAGTTGGTAAATAATCAACTTAACAGATGGTAAACGTTTAATATTCAAGCCATAATACGCTTATTTAATTTTGTAAAAATCTGCTCGCTATCATTATCAAGATTTAATCGTAACACTCCATACTCACATTATTTTGTCCGAACCCGAGCTTCGGAGCTAAGGATCCAATAATATCACTCGAGGATCTGGTGATAAGGGAACATGGTACTTTCAGGTGATAGGACGAAGGTGCCTTTCTTTGTATTATTTTTATGATGAGTTGCATTGCCATGCAGCCAATTTGTAAAAGGTTCGGGTCCACACTGGAAAGTGAAGGCATCGAATATTTGGCAAAAAGATTATCAAAACCAACAACGACAATATCCTGAGGCACACTAAGGCCCTCGTCTATTGCAGCCTGAACGGCGCCTATTGCCATCAAGTCGTTGTGGGCAAAAACAGCATCCAAATGCTGGTGCTGCTTGAGTAGGTCTTTCATCAACTGATACCCATCCTCCATCGTCCAATTACCGATTCGAAGCATACTTGGATCAAAACTTATATGCCGACCGATGATGGCGTGTTGAAAACCAGTCAACCTGTTGCTCATCGGGACGGAATTGATCGGGCCGCTGATCATGGCGGGGGCTTTACGTCCAAGATCAAGTATGTGTGATGTTGCGAGAAAAGCCCCTTGTTCATCATCATAATTGACGGTATAACTATTGTCTGTTGTGGTGCAGTATGCATATACAACGGGAAATGGCAGACTTTTGAGTATCCCTGTTACATCGCGCGGAAACTGAGCGACATAGATGAGCCCTGCTGCCGTATAATCGATATCTTGAAGTAATTTTTTCACCCAGGTTTCCAATTGTTCGCGAGGTGGACTCATGCTATGCTGCTTATGCATAATATTCATATTGTAAATGATCACATTGTAATCGTTATTTTCTGCGACTTGACATATTCCAGACAATATGCGGTCACAGAACTCCACCTCTATTTGTTCGGTTACAACGCAGATCTTGCGCCGAACAGATATTTTACTTCGTTTTGTTATGTAACCGCCTTCTTTTGCCATTCTGACAATACGTTGCCGCAGTTCAGAAGTCATGCGTCCTTTACCATTTAGAGCGTTGGAAATCGTTGCTACTGAAACGTTTAAATTTTTCGCAAGTTCGACTTGGGTCAAGTCATTTTCCTCCGACTAAAATAATCATCAATTAATTTTAGCATATTAACTTAAAAATAGTAATGAATCACTGCAAATTAATTATAAAATTAACCAATTTAATCATGGTTAAATCGGTTAATAATGATTCAAATGGGTTGACGCTGGGTGGTTAAGTAGTATGATATAAATACAACGAAAACGTTTAACTTCATATGGGAGATAACGTTTCCAATGACCTTCACTTTTATTATTTCAAATTCGGTTAACATTTTGAAAGGAGAGAAAAAGGATGAAACCCAAAAAAATGCTCGCATTACTTCTTGGTGTATTCATGGTGGCTGCTTTACTTGCAGGCTGTGGTCAGCAAACGGTAGCCGAATCATCATCTCCGACCGAGGAATCGCAGGAGTCCGCCACATCGCAGGAACCCATCACTTTGAGCTTTGTGTATTGGGCAGACGGAGTACAGAAAGAACTGGTCGAGGCTGCAGTCGCTGCTTACCAAGATGCCAACCCGAATATTATTATTACGGCTGAGGCATTGCCGGCAAGCGGAGAGTTCCCAGGTATCATTGAGACGCGGATTCAGAGTAATACCCTGCCGGATGTCAGCTACATGGGTGAAACTGAAATCATGAGATACAATGAAATGGGCATTCTGGCAGATATGAGTCCGCTGTTTGAAGGAGAGGACACGACACAGAAGCTGGAAGCGATTACAATCCGGGATGGCGAAGGTCATACCGTAGGTGTCGGCCTTTCCAACCAACTTGAGTTATTGTACTATAATAAGCAGATGTTTGACGATGCGGGTATCGCATATCCTTCTACCAATGTGGCGGATGCATGGACATGGGATGAATTCGTAGAAATTGCGAAAAAGCTGACCAAAGATACTTACGGTCACAATGCGACGGAAGCGGAATTTAATCCCCAGTTAATCGAAACGTATGGTTTGGGATTAAGTGCAACGATGGCATTCCATCATTTCTGGGCGCTATATTCGAATGGCGGCGGCGTGGTATCGGCCGGCGGCAGCGAATTTCTGTGGGATCAACCGGAGTCCGTCGAGGCAATGCAGAAGTTTATGGATCTGATTAATGTGGATCATGTGGCCAATCCTGTAACCAATACATGGTGGACTGGTTTTGGCAATATTGCTACGGTGGATTCTGGCGGTGCGGCCATGATGTTTAACGGTTCTTGGGACCTGGCCAATATACCCTCCTGCAGCGATCCGGATAATATCGGCGTCGCTGTGCTGCCGAAATTTAAGACTGCTGTTACGATGAATTGTGGGGCACCCTTGGTGGTATATAAGACGTCTCCGCATATCAAGGAAGCGATGGCGTTTGCCAAGTATATGCTTGACCCCGCAAACAACTTACCGTTGCTCCAGAGCGGCGCATGGCTTCCCAACGATGTATCCTGGTATACGGATGAAGCTCTTATCTCGGAATGGACAGCCGATTTGCCGGAAGATGCCGTGGAAACGATCATGAGCTATTCTACGACCCCGGGTGCTATCGTGCAATGGCCAGCTTACTATGTGCCACCTTACAGCAAGATGGATGCAGCCTTCGCCGCGTCGGATATTGACAAGGCGTGGGCCGGTGAAATCACCGCTCAACAATTGTTTGACGAAATCATGCCAAATATGAAGACTGTGTTTGAATCAGGCACGGTAGAATAGTCCATATGCTCCCGGCAGAAAACATCCTTTCTGCCGGGAGATTTCTTCTATTATCTATTTACAACGGTAAAGGGGGAGAGATGGTATGCAGACATCAAAACGACCCGGCCGAAAAAATAACTGGATCAGGCGAGAGGGCTCGACGGGCTATCTATTTGCTTCCCCCGCCATTATCGGTTTTTTACTACTGACGCTTTATCCTATGGCGGCAAGTCTGTTCTACAGCTTTAATAAAATCGATTTGCAGGGGAACATGGAATGGGTTGGGCTCCAAAACTATATTCAGATTTTCACTGAGCCCAGTATTGGTTTTCTTAAATCCATGCAAGTGACCATGATATACGCGCTTATCAATACTTTTTTAATTATTGTATACTGCATGATCGTCGCACTGCTCTTAAACCGAAAATTCCGTCTGCGCAATTTTTTGCGGGCGATATTTTACCTGCCAGCTGTTATCCCTATAATCTCCACCGCCATTCTGTGGAAATTGCTTTTGCAGAATGCGGCGGGGGGTGGACTTATCAATCAATTTGTCATGAAGGTGCTTCATCTGCCGCAATTGAATTTCCTCACGGATGTCCGATTAGTTTTTATCACCCTTTTTGCGATGGGGCTATGGACCTGCGGCGGTACGATCGTAGTTTTACTCGCTACTTTGCAGGATGTACCCCGGGATCTCATTGAAGCCGTGGATCTGGATGGAGGCAATGCGTGGCATAAGTTTCGATATGTTACCTATCCGACCATTAAACCGGTTTTATTTTTTCAATTAATTATGTGTATGATCACATCGGTGCAGGTATTTACCCAGAGCATGGTTCTGTCCAGCAATGGTTCCCCTAATCGCATGACATACTTTATCAACATTATGATATACGACCAGTCCTTTAAGCAAAGCGGGATGAAAGGAATCGCAGCGGCGGAAGCATGGATGGTGTTTTTCACCATACTGTTCATCACCGGTGTGCTGTTCTACTTCCAGGGTGCGTTGCGCTCAGGCGACGGTATATTGAGAAAAAGAAAAGGCGGTCGCGGCAAATGAATATGAGGAACAATATAGGTAAGACGGCTTTATCTTCAGGTGGCAGATTAAGCCGACTCAAGAGACGGAGAAAGATTATTAATATCGCCTTGATTCTATTGGCTTTTTTCCTCGCGATACTGGTTGCTTTTCCTCTTTATTGGATGATCAGGTGTTCTCTGGTGTCTAAAGCGGCCCTGACTGTTCCGGAATACTTTGCGGATCCTCCGAGTATTTTTCCCAAAGTAATCCAGTGGTTTAACTATACCTTGGGCATGGAACGCATTGATTTTCTTCAGCAGCTATTCAATTCCTTAATTATCACCGTTCCCTATGTGCTGGGAAATCTGCTGACGACGAGCGTCTCTGCCTATGCGTTTGCGCGGATCCGGTTTCCTTTGCGAGGCATGTGGTTTGCGCTGGTCATCAGTACTATGATGTTGCCCAGTGCGGTGACGCTGCTCCCACAGTACGCCATGTACACAAAAATGGGTCTGGTCGGTGCCAATTCTATCTTTGATGGACGGTTGCCGCTTATCCTGCCAGCGTTTTTCTGCGCGTCGGGGAATGCGTATTTTGTATTCCTGCTCCGGCAATTCATGATGACCATACCTGTAGAGATGGATGAAGCAGCGCGGCTTGATGGTGCCGGGCATATACGTATATTTATAAATATTATACTGCCTCTGATCCGGCCTGCGTTGATCGTGGTGGGGCTGTTCAGTTTTATCAATTGCTGGAACGAATTTTTTTATTCCATCATCTATCTGCAAAGCGAAAAAGTCTATACCCTGACGCTTGGCTTATACATTATTAATGGAGTACATATAACCAATTACGAACAAGTCATGGCCTTGGCTGTATTGGTTACAACCCCTTGCCTGCTGCTTTTCATGATCGGGAACAAGTACTTTGTAGAGGGGATCAAACTGACCGGGATTAAGGGATAGCTATAAATAAGAAATTAACGGAGATAACGTATGATTGAAATAAAACAAGGGCATATCCCACTTAAAAATATACGGATCAATGACAGCTTCTGGTCACGATATATACGCCTGGTGCGCGAATCCACCATCCCTTACCAGTGGGCGACGCTTAACGATCGGGTGGAAGGCGCTGAGCCGAGCCACTGTATAGAGAACTTCCGCATCGTTGCCGGAGAGAGCCAAGGTTTTTTTAAGGGCGTCGTGTTTCGGGACAGCGACGTGGCCAAATGGCTTGAAGCGGTTGCGTACTCATTGGAAACCCATCCGGATCCGGAATTGGAGGCGCTGGCCGACGAGACGATCGAATTGATCGGTCGTGCACAGCAGCCCGATGGGTATTTGAATACCTATTTCACCATCGCAGCTCCGGAATGCCGCTGGACAAACTTACGCGAAGGCCACGAGCTGTATACGGCCGGACATTTTATCGAGGCGGCGGTGGCGTATCATCAGGCAACCGGCAAGCATCATCTTCTCGATATCATGTGCCGGTTTGCTGATCTTGCCTGCAGGTTGTTTTTAGGGGACGGTCCTCAGATGGACGGGTATCCCGGGCATCCGGAGATAGAGCTTTCATTGGTTAAATTGTATCGGGAAACCGGAGTACAGCGATATCTGGATTTGGCGCGATATTTCATCGATCGGAGAGGGGAGACCCCGGATTGTTTTTTAGAGGAACGGAAGCGGGATGAATGGCGATCTATTTTCTGGGATTTTGAGGAGTATGACCCGTTATACGCGCAGAATCATATGCCGGTCCGTCAGCAGGGGACGGCGGAAGGACATGCGGTCAGGGCAATGTACCTATACTGTGCCATGGCGGATATCGCAGAGGAAACGGGGGATGAATCGTTGCTGCAGGCCTGCCGTAGACTATGGGACAATATCACGCAAAAGAGGATGTATATAAACGGTGGTATCGGTTCTTCCGGGTATATGGAACGTTTTACAACAGACTACGATCTGCCTTTGGACAGGTGCTACTGTGAAACCTGCGCATCAGTGGGATTAGCGCTTTTTGGCTTGCGTATGGCGCAGATTACCGGGGAAGCCCACTATATGGACGGGGTAGAGCGTGCGCTGTATAATACTGTTACCGCGGGAATCGCTCTGGACGGGAAAAGCTTCTTTTATGTCAATCCTCTCGAAATATGGCCTCCGGCCTGCATGGAGAATACCTCACTGGCGCATGTGAAACCGGTACGGCAAAAATGGTTCGATGTACCCTGCTGTCCGACCAATATAGCGCGGACATTGGCATCTCTGGGGCAATACATTTATTTCGTCCGGGGAGACCGTTTGTATGTCAATTTGTTCGCCGCCAATGAGGCGGATATACCGATGGAAAAGGGGCCCGTTCATATATGCCTCTCCACACGGTTTCCTTGGGAAAATCGGGTGGAGATGTCAATCACGTCGCCATCGCCCTTCACTTTAGCCGTGAGGATACCGGATTATGTTCGGAGATTTTCCCTCACAATAGACGGAAAACCGGCGGCTGTTGAACCCCAAAATGGATATGTATTACTGCCCCTTGATGTAGGAAACAGTGTTATTGCTGTCACATTGGACTTATCCGCCCATCTGGTCTATGCTCACGAGCAAGTCGGAGCTTCCGCCGGACAGGCAGCCGTGATGCGGGGACCGCTGTTATACTGTTTGGAAGAGATGGATAACGCGGGACCCTTGTCTACATTGAAGATTGAAGGTGATACGACTTTTTTTGAAAGCTGGACAGAAGAACTTGGAGGCGCTGTTTTGCTTCAAGCGAGCGGGTGGCGAGCTAAAAGTCCGGTGACCGATATGTTGTACCGGAACGAAGCGCCATCGTGGGGAAAGGAACCTCTGCGGTTTCTGCCCTATTGTTTCTGGGGCAATCGGACGCCGGGAGAGATGCGGACGTTTGTCAGAGTCGGTCCGTAAAACAGTAACATATTAATCTGATTGCCCTAAAATTTAAACGCAGAAAAGGTGCGCGAAAAAGCTCAATTTATAAGCTGGGCTTTTTAAGCGTATCCGATCAGAAAGCAATGGGAGTTAATTGTACTTTGTACCTTGGAACTAATAGACTTTTCAGATTACAATTCTTGATTTTTCAGCATCAACACAAAGGTAATATGCGGTTCCAAGACATGAAAAGGTTCATCCTTTTTATTAATGTTCATAAATAGTGAAAGCATGTCCATATCCCTTATCTAACAAAATAAGAGGATGATTAAACCATATTCTTGTTATTGAAAAACCTCTTGACAGAAGTCGTTTTGTTTTTCTTTTATCTGAACCTAACCTAATAATTAGATTAAAACATTAACTTTTTAAATAGGATCTGATCCTTTTACGGTAGTGAAGATATAATAAGCGTACAATCAAATGGTTGGGTGCTGACTTAGTGGCTTTAGGTTTTTAACGAGATTAATCATTGCATATTTCGTCATTCTGTTCGTAAATGTAAAACGGAGAGAGAACCATTCTTAGATGCTGGCCTTGCCAATGGAATATGGTCCGCTCTGTATGTAAAACCATGATTTTACTATGATTGGAATCCCACCCACAGACCATGCTCAATCCAAGTATAATAAAAGGGTGTTTTATGGTATAAGTTTTTCAAATAAATAGCGTGTATTAATAATTGCTAAAACTCACTTGATATTTTTTTAATGGATAAATACTTAGAAAAGATTAAAATTTCAGGTTACTTATTATCCCGGGCCGATCCTTTACGGCATATAAAATACTTACATTGGAAAATGTCAGAGCAAATAAAGTTGCGAAGCATACCCATAAACTAAACTTTGTCCTATAATTCAAAGAAAACTTCGGTGTAAATTTGGTCTATTTTAATATATAATATACGAAGGCAATATAGGCTTTTGTTAAGTAAATCCATTGTAAATGTAAGCTGAATAGTAGTTGGTGGGAATCAAGGTAACGGAGCTTTGTACCTCCAATGATGGTGACGTTTTAAAGATAGCGGAGAGGCATCATCTTGAAGTTATTGATCGTTGAAGATGAAATTCTGACACGGGAGGGGCTTTTGCAAAGCCTTCCCTGGGCAAAATTCGGCATAACAAGTGTTTCTTGTGCGGAAAACGGAAAAGCAGCACTATCCATGGCCAGAAAACTGATGCCGGATATTGTGATAACAGATATTCGCATGCCTCGGATGGATGGCATTACCATGGCCTATCGAATCAGGGAAAGGATACCGGATTGCCGAATCATTTTTTTGTCCGCATATTCCGAAATTGATTATTATAAAGCGGCGATTGATCTGAAAGCAATCCGGTATCTGGACAAGCCGATCGAAATCGCACAGCTCAAATCGGTCATTCAGCAGGCCGTGGCGGAATGCATGGAAATACGCCGGCATAAGTCCAACTCTGAACTTCACAAAATGAATGAAAAGCAAAAGCTGGCCGATGCCATCTGTTCGGGCGAGAGTGGGCCTGTACTGGAAAACGAGTTCAAGCGCCTGCATCCTTCTGAAGCACAGAAAAGCGATGAGATGATCACAGTTTTCCTCATTAACCTTCGGTTGCATGACGAGGAGGAGTGGAGTGGGGACCAGGCGGCTCTTGTGGAAGCGCTGGGAGGAACGACACCCCAGCCGATTTTGTATACCGTCCGTCACAAAAACCGAATCGTGTTGTTCTTGTTTACACCGACGGAGTTATCCGCATTTGCCCAAAATCTTATTTGTGAAAAGTTGAAGAGCTCATTGAAAGGCTATATGTTTTCTATTGCCGTAGGCAAAACAGTGAAAGGTATCGGTAACGCCAACAAATCTTATGACACTGCGAAGGTTGCCATGAATAAGGCCTACTGTTATCCTTATGGGCAGGTTGCTTTCTACAGTGAAGCAACTGAAAAGGATGCCGGACTTCCTGCTTATGCGAGTGAAAAAACCGCCATCCTTGATGGACTGAACGAAAAGAACAAAGAAGCAACTTTGGCTGCATGTGACACACTGTACCAAAAGCTCAAGGAAAAGAAGGATTTACCCTGTCAAAAAGCGCAGGAACTGTATTGCGAGATTATTTCGGAAGTTTTTCTATTGGCAGATTCTCTCCGTTTACAGATTAAAGAGGAGCCGACCAGTGAGGAGATCACCTGGGTTGCTCGCATCGAATCCTTTAACCTGGATGAGCTGCATGGCTTTTTGTGCAGACAAATCTGCCTCTTGTTTGATGCCTTGGAGGAGAGCAGGAACGAAACGCTTCACATCCAGGCGATCAAGGAATACATCGCACTGCACTATATGGACGACGCGCTGTCTGTAAGCGATATCAGCACTTTCTTGAACATGTCGGCGTCTTATGTCTGCACAGTGTTTAAGAGAGAAACGGGGCTTACCATCAATGGATACTTAACAGAGTATCGTCTGGAAAGAGCAAAGAAATATTTGGATGGAACGCTGCTGTCCGTTTCGGATATCAGCACTAAGATCGGCTATAAGGATAACAGCTATTTCGGACGGATATTCCGAAAGCAGTTTGGTCTTACTCCGATCGAATACAGGAACCGAATGCGCAAATGAAAAAGGTTAAGAAGCTTTTTCGTCATCTTTTCGTCAATGTCAGCATTGGGAAAAGGCTGATGATCTTCAATTTCCTCGTAGTGCTGCTTCCGACGGCTCTTATATTGCTTCTGTTTTACAGCCAGTTTTATACCATTATCCAGGGAGGCGTGCTGGATTCTCAGGTTGTAACCTCCCTTCAGGCTGCAAAAAATATTGATAGTGTTGTACAAAAGCTATTGGATGTCTGCGATACCATCAGCGAAGACAGCAAACTGCTTGACTTATTAACGGCGGAAGAATGGGAGTCTACCGGAAACGGGCGTGAAAGCGATGAGCTTACTACCAAGCTGGAGACCTTTCTTGCGGTGGTAGGGTCGCACGTGGATGGGACGTCCGTTTCGGCAATCCGCATCTATTCGGATGCTCCTGCGGATTTGCTTAATGAAGACGGAGAAGTTCTTTTCGATGAAATTGGACAAATCCAAAACACGTACTGGTATGGTATTTTCAGCAGTACGGATATGTCGACTTTGTTTGCGCCGGAATATTATCTCAGCGGACGTGAGCGCACAGAGTTGGGTAATGTCTCCGTAATCCGAAGACAGGAATTTGATTATAATGGCAAAATGATTACTGCTTATATCGCTATTTATACTCACAGCGATATATTGGTTGGCCCCTTGACGGGAATTGAGACTGAGTCCGTAGAAGGCATCATCTCTTATATTATTAATTCTCGTGACACCGTCGTAGCACAGACGGATGATACTGCCTATGACGCATATGCCATGACGTATGAGGATATCCCGCAAAACATTACAGGTGAGGGCATCTTTGTTCAAAAGGAGGTGGCAGGTACCCGGGTATTCATGACATATCGGGATATCAACGGTACTGACTGGAGAATGACTTGGATCGTCCCCTATGACAGTATCCTTGCTCAGGGAAACAGCATTATTCTTCAGTTTATTGTGATATATCTGATCATGGCGGCTTTGGTTTTCGTCATTGGCATATTTTTATCCAGAACCATTGTGGGCAGGATCAATTCCCTGCGCGACCAGATGAAGCAGATCAAGACTGAACGGCCAAAGCCATTAAGCCTTAAACCCGGCAAGGATGAGGTCGGTGAACTAATTGAGACGTACAACTATATGGTGGGGCGCATCAATACACTGCTGGATGATACGATTGCAGCGGCGGAGGAACTGAATAGCGCAAAGATTAAAGCGTTGCGCGCCCAGATTGACCCCCATTTTCTCTATAATACGCTGGATATGATCAACTGGCAGGCAAAGAAGGGAAACGTCGAGGGGGCATCGGAAGCCATTTTGGCGCTCTCCAAGTTTTATCGCCTGACGCTAAATCGGGGGAATCTGACTGCCAGCGTAAGCGCGGAGCTGGAGCATGTATCGCTCTATGTAACGCTGATGAACATGCGTTTCAACAACCGGATCGAATATCTTGTGGATGTGCCTGAGGATATAATGGGCTATAAAATACCGCTGATTATCTTTCAGCCTATTGTGGAAAATGCGATCCAGCACGGCATATTTGAAAAGCCTTCCCAGCATGGTACAATTATCATCACCGGATGGATGGAAAGGGATACCCTGTGCTTCTTAATCGCGGATGATGGCATCGGCATGACGGCAGAACAAATTTCCAACCTGCTTCTTGTGCAAAGTGGAAGCCGTAACGGCAACGGCATTGGGGCTTATAACACGCATCGACGTCTGCAGCTGATGTACAACAGCAAGGATTGTGGCCTGTTTTATTCCTCGGAATATGGAAAAGGTACAAATGTTATATTCCGGATCCCTAAGTCGCCTGATAAGGAGGGAGAAGATGAAGTGTAATAGGCAAGCAGCACTGTTGCTGACCGTTGCGCTGTCGGCAATCCTGCTTTTCGCTGGTTGCGGAGATGCTACGGATACAAATGCACCTCTCGCCGGAAAGAAATTCGCTATCGTGGTAAAGAGCGAGGGAAATAAATACTTTGAGGTTATGGTTGACGGTTTCTGTTCTGTGGTGGAATCCAAAGGGGGGACACCCATCGTACGTGAACCAGCCACCGCTACTGCAGAAGAGCAGATCATTATTGTCAACGAACTGATTTCCGAAGATGTCGATTGTATAGCCATTGCATCTAACAGTGAGACCGCGTTGGACCCATCCCTGGAAAAGGCAATCGCCAAAGGGATATCCGTATTATCATTCGATTCTTCAGTCAGCCCTGAGAGCCGGGCGCTGCACGTCAATCAGGCTGACACCACGCGAATCGCATGGAAACTGATGGCTGCGGCTGCTGATATTACCGGTGGTACGGGTCAGATCGCAATTTTGAGCACCACCAATCAGGCACATAACCAGAACATCTGGATCGATGAGATGAGAACCATACTGGAAAGAGGAACTTATCCGGGATTGACGTTGGTGGATATTGTATATGGTGAAGACGATTATCAGAAATCGTATGAGAAGACGGAGTATTTGATTCAAAAGTACCCGGAGCTTTCGGCTATCATCGCCCCTACGGCCGCAGGAATGCCGGGGGTTGCGGAATGCATTATGGACAATGGTTTGGCTGACCGTATAAAGATTACAGGGTTGGGCATGCCGTCTCAGATGGCGGAGTATATCGGCCAGGACCGGGTATGTCCGTATATGTTCCTTTGGGATCCAGAGGATGTAGGCAGGCTGACGGCGTATGCCGCGATCGCTTTGGTAAATAAGACCATCACCGGTGAGGTCGGAGAAATACTTCCTGCAGGTGACATGGGGGAATACGAAATCATGCAGGATCAATTTGGTGGAAGTGAGCTCGTACTTCAGGAGGACCCGATCCGTTTTGACAGCAGCAACATTGCGGAATGGAAATCAAGGTATTGATCATTAGTGTCCATAAACGGCTTTGCTTTTGAAGATAAAGAACATCATGGCAGGGCATTGGGCTTATTATAAAATGCTCAGAGTGCGCTTGAATTGATGGTGTAATTTCCTAACCCCAAATAGCCCCCTCAAATTAACTTAATTTTATCCTATAATTCGAAGAAAACTTCGATATTAAACTATGATCCGTGACTATAAAATTAAATAGTATCATCACTCATTTCTTCAGATTATCCTCAGGAGGTGCGCATCGTTGGATTATATTGAGTTATTGCACATAACCAAAACATTTTACGGAGTAAAGGCGCTTGATGATGTGAGCCTTTCCTTTCGCAGAGGAGAGGTGCATGCTGTCGTAGGAGAAAATGGCGCAGGCAAATCGACAATAATGAAGATTTTAGGGGGTCTTTATTTTGCGGACAGCGGCGAAATTTATATTGATGGAACACGCCGACACATCAATTCTGTATCCGATGCCGTAAAAAACGGTGTTGGCGTGGTATATCAGGAACTGCATCTGATGCCGGAGTTGACCGTGGCTGAGAATATATATCTGCACGATCTCCCGGCCAAAGGCGCATTTCTGGATAAAAAGACGATGAATAAGAAGGCGCAAGCCCTTTTAGACGGCATGCAGGTTGATATCAAAGCCACCGATCCTATCGGCCTTCTTTCTGTATCGCAGCAGCAGATGGTGGAGATTGCAAAAGCCCTCTCTCACGACTCCGACGTAGTAATCATGGACGAACCCACCGCCGCGCTCAACGTGAAGGAGGTGGAGGCGCTTTACAATATCGTGCGCAAACTGAAAGCACTGGGCAAAACGGTGATCTACATTTCCCACCGGTTGAAGGAAATCTTCGACATCAGCGACCGGGTCAGCGTTCTGCGTGACGGCCACTATATCGCTACCTGTGAAACAAAGGATATTACTCAGGATAAACTGGTGGCGATGATGGTCGGACGGGAAATCTCGCAATACTTCACAACCGCCGAGCACCCATACGGAGAAACGATTCTCGAAGTGCGGAATCTTTCGAAGGAAGGAATGTTCTCGGATATCTCCTTTGAACTGCATAAGGGTGAAATTCTGGGCTTTGCGGGTTTGATGGGCTGCTTCCGGGAGGAAATCGTTAAGTCCCTCTACGGGCTGGTTCGCCCGGACAGTGGTGAGGTCATCCTGGACGGCGAAACCGTTATGAACGCCAAAAGGAATGTCAACGCACTGGCCACGCCGCTCAAGGCGATTAAGCATGGCATCGGCTACGTGACGGAGGACCGGAAGAGTGCCGGCATATTCGCTTTGATGACCGTGCGAGAGAATATCACCATCAGCATTCTCCGAAAACTTTCCAAGCTGGGGATCATCCGATCCTCCGCAGAGCAGGAACTGCTGGAGCTTTATACTGAAAAGATGAATATGAAGTACAGCCGGTACTACCAGCGCATCAACAGTCTTTCCGGTGGCAATCAGCAGAAATTTCTGCTGGCGCGTACGCTGGTGACCAACTGCCGGGTGCTCATTATGCTGGAACCTACCCGTGGTATCGACGTAGGTGCCAAGGCAGAGATCTATGCCCTTCTGGAGGATCTCGCTAAAAACGGTATGGCGATTATCATTGTTTCCTCCGAGCTGCCGGAGATCATGGGGAATTGTCATCGCACACTCGTCGTCTTTCAGGGTAAGCTGACCGGCGACATTCCAAAAAGCGAGTTTGACGAAACGATGATCATGCAATGCGCTACCGGTAATAAGACGATGGTTTGGGGGGCGATTTAAATGAAACACAACCGGGCTAAAAGATTCTGGATATTTTGGGATAGGTTCGGCGTAGTGATCATCTTTATATTTGTGGCGGCTATTTTTGCCTCTATTGACGGCAGGGTCATCCAGCTGGCGCAGCTGGTCAGTGTGCTGAATCGTTCCTCATGGGTAGCGGTTGCCGCTGCAGGTATGACCTTTGCCATCTGTTCGGGAGGCTTTGACCTTTCCGTTGGCTCCATAATGTCGCTGAGCGGCTGCGTTCTTGCCAGACTGATTATGGATAACGGACTGCCGGCATGGCTCGCCGTATTGGTAACGCTGGCAATTGCGACCTGCTGCGGTTTGATGAACGGACTGCTGATCACCAAACTGAAGATACAACCCTTTGTGGCTACGCTGGCTACCATGTTGATATTTGACGGAGTTACCCAAACCTACACCAAAAATATCGGTACCTTCATTAAGACGGACCAGTACCAGCAGCTTGAATGGTTGGGAAGGGGCGAAATTCTGGGTATTCCAACAAAGATCATCGTAGTTGTGATCGTATTTATTCTGGCGCTGATACTTTATCGAAACACAAAGTTCGGAATTAAGGTCCGTGCTGTAGGTTCCAACGAGCTGTCGGCGCGTACGTCAGGTATAAAAGCGGACCTTACACTGATGATGGTGTATGTGCTTACTGCGGTAACCGCCGCGATGGCGGCGATTCTGTATACATCGACGGTGCAGTCTGCTTCACCGGACGCGGGAGATGGGTTCGAACTCGATGCCATTACTGCCGTTGTACTGGGAGGTTCGGCGCTTTCAGGCGGTAAAGGAAATCTAATCGGCACGCTGGTCGGCGCTATCCTTGTGGCCTTTGTGAAGATGTGTCTGAATTTCCTCGGGGCACATGAAGCGCTGCACGTAATCGTAACCGGCGCAGTATTACTGCTGGCGTTGTCGATCAGCGGTATCAGGATGATAACACAGCGGGAGGAGAAATAACATGGAGAAGCTTTCAATAAAAAAGAAAAGCACAGGCTTCCATATCAATATAAGCGACCATACCATCGTATTGGCGTTGGCTATATTCTGGCTGATCCTGCTTTGTACCAATCAGGCTTTTGGGAAGTTTTCGATATATTCCACGATCATTAAAGAGGCTTCCATATATGCGGTCTGCGGTGTAGGAATGACGTTTGCCATTATTTCCGGCGACTTTGACCTTTCCGTAGCCTCCCAGATTGCACTCTCGTCTGTCGTATTTACCGCCATCGTCAATAAAATTATACCGCAGAATCCCGGGTTGGGGATCATACTCTCCTGCCTGGTCATTATTGCACTCGGCATGTCCATGGGGTTGGTCAATGGTCTGCTGATTGCGCGGATGCGCATACCGGCTTTTATCACCACGCTGGCGATGCAGAACGTATACAGGGGTCTGGCACAGCTTGTAAACGATACCCCTGTGCCAATCGCTACGATGGGGAAGGGGTATCTTGCGTTTACCTCCGGAACAGGAGAAGCGGTAAAATGGACGGTAGGTGGCAGTGACCTGTTCTATGGTAAAGGTTTCGCCTTTACCAAAATCTTGGGGCTTCCATTATTCTTTTATATCATGGTTGTTATTGTTATCATTGGGACTATCATATTGCGAAAAACAAAGCTGGGGCGTGACATACTTGCCATTGGCAATTCGAAGGATGCCGCGCGCATTGCAGGCATCAATGTCCCCAGAACGCAAACGGTTATATTTGTACTCGTAGGACTATTTACCTCGCTGACTGCTCTGATGATGACGGCCAATCAGGGCTCTTCAAACTACGGCGTCCCCACTGGAACGGAATTCACCGTAATATCCGCTGTAGTGCTGGGCGGCACTGCGCTGGTGGGCGGCAAGGGAAGCATCTTTAATACCGCGGTGGCGTCGATCTTCATAGCGACAATCGCGACGGCGTTGACTACGTTTGGCATTGACAATAACACACACGGCATATTCAGGGGATTTATTCTGATATTCGCGTTTTCTATTAATACAATACGCGTATTCTTCTACGATGCTTCCGTAAAACGGCGGGCAAGGAACAAGAGTAAGGAACAAATCGAGCAGGCCTGAAAAGGGTCAGTTGCCCATACAAACAAGGTGCGCTTCCGCGTGAAGGTACCTTGTTTTTTATTGAATATAATCCTACGATTCAAAACAATGTCCGATGGAAGAAAAGTGAACCTGATATTAAAATGAATTCATAAAGACAACAAAGCGATTAGTTTCAATTTCCATAAAAAATCAAAATGGAGGTTAAAGTAGTGAAGAAAGTTCTTTGTGTTCTGTGCTCGGTATTTCTGCTGTTGGGTTTAGCCGCTTGTTCGACGCCTGAGGGATCTTCGGATCAGTCCGCTTCGGCACCGGAAGTTTCCGCTCCGGAGACATCTGAGGCTGCTCCGGTTACGGAAGAAGGTGGCTATACCTTTGGCTGGTCCGTTTATGACCTTTCCAACCCCTTCTTCGTTCCGATGGATCAGGGCGTGCAGGATAAATGCGCCGAACTCGGTATCACGCTGCTGCCCACGCACGATGAAAAGAGCGATGCTACCGAAATGATCACGGGCGTAACCGCTCTGATCGAACAGGGAATCAACGCATTGGTGATTTCCCCCTATAGCCCTGAATCCATGAGCACCGTTATGGCTCTGGCTGATGAAGCCGGCATCCCGGTTGTGGTTGTGGATATCGGAACGGGCGGAGCATCTGTGGATGCGTTTATCCGGTCTGACATGTATGGCGGTGGCAAGCTGGCGGGCGATTACTTCCTTCAGCTGATGAGTGACGGCACTTATCCGGATATCACCAGCAAGAACGTCGCGATCATTAAGTGCGAAACGTCCGCTACATATGCCATCACCCGTGGCGAAGGCTTTAAGGATGTTGTAACTCCGGCTGGCTACTCCGTGGTGGATGAGCAGCACGGCAACTCCAACAAGGATGAAGCCTATACGATCATGGTGGATTACCTTGCTCAGTACGGCGATGATCTGGCAGCCGTGTTCTGCGAGAACGATCAGATGGCACTGGGCGCTGCTGCGGCGATCGACGAAGCTGAAAAGACCGGCAAGATTCTGGTGTTCGGTTTCGACGGCAACGACGATGCTGTAGCCGCTATCAAGGAAGGTTCCATGGCTGGTACGGTCGCTCAGGATCCGTATGGCATGGGCCAGCTGGGTGTAGAGCTTGCGTACAAGCTTTGCAACGGCGAGACGTTGACTGAAGATGAACTGGATGCTGATGGCAACAAGGTGTTCCTGGCGCCTGTGAAGATGATCGGAAACACTGGCGAGGCGATTGGTTAATACGGAAAGGGTAGTGACAGAGCGACCTCACCGCTCTGTCACTTTTTACTCACTGAAAACTTATGACCTATAGACCATCATAGCTGTTTGTTTTCCTCCTGATTGTTTGCACTCTTTGCCTGCACTGGCGGAGAGTGCAAACAAAGTCTAAGCCTATTGAATAATTCTTCTGTAGTTCGAACATATTCAAAGCATACAAAGCGACCTTCAAGAGCATGTGGGAATAAAACACCTCCGAAAGTTCCTGCTTGAGAACGTTGAGGCTTTTTATACTAGTTTTGTGTGAATATTTATTATTTTTTCGCGATAAATCTACAGGGTCAGTAAATAAAAAAGTAAATTGAATGTAGGATTATTTATTAATTTTTGTAGGATTATTTATTATTCTTAAACAATTGCTGTGAAATGATAATAAGAAACCACATGGAATGATTTAAGGTAGTGATATGATGTTGATAGATAGGGGGCAAATATACCATTAGAAAAACAAAGAAAACACTTGATAGGGGGGGACATATATCTTTATCGAGTGGGAGAATAGGCAATCCCCCCCCGAAAGCCCCCGTCAAGGAATGTTCGGGGTCTTTTTATACCTGCTTATCAAATTTAGATTCGTCGAGGGATGACGCGACTTCCTGCATAGGGATTATGATATTCTGGTGCAGGAAGGATTTTGAAAGTGCAGTATCCTTAGCAGTTAAGGCATTAATAATATTGACGTGTGTCTCATAGATTTGTTCTCCGCGCTTAAGAAAACATTCTTTCTTATCTGTTAATGCACGCAGATTGGCCAAGGGCATCATTTCTGTCAGCTCGAGCAACCGATGCATCTTACTGTCAATAATGATTTGTCGGTGAAAATCATTGTCGAGGTGAATACTCTCATAACATGCCTCTCCAATGCCGTTCAGAGAGGCATGAAAAGCATTGTTGATTCTATGGAGGGTGTCCACTGCCTCCGTGCTAATGCCGATTTCACAGATGCGTTCGACCGCAAGCGACTCAAGAGCAAATCGAATAAGAGAATATTCAAAGTTATCCTCGTTGCTGATCTGGCGCACATAAACACCCTTGCGGGGGTTGATGGTCACAAGGCCGATTTTCTCTAAATTCAGGAATGCTTCGCGAACAGGGGAAATACTGACGCCAAGTTCGTCGGCAATTGTATTATACAGCAACCGGTCATTGGAGCTGTAATTGCCTGCTACAATACGTTCTTTTAAGGTCTCAAAGACCTGTTCGCTGCATGTTTTGTTTACTCGTACATCCATTTCACTCTATATTATAATAATCTATTCCAAATATCAATATGCTATAATAAATTTAATATATAATATATTTTCGAAAATATATTGACGAAAAGAAATCACCATAGTAATATATGCGTGTCAGATGAAAGACAATCAAATATAACCTTACAATTGCCGATCTGTAGAAATAATTTAACCAGTATGATAGTGAAACATAATGTTTCGGATCAGTATGATGTAATTCCTTGTGAGGAGGCTGCCTATGGAAAAAATTCTTGAATTCAAGGGAATCACCAAAACCTTTCCGGGCGTAAAGGCACTTGACAATATCAATCTGGATTTGTACCCGGGTGAGGTCCACGTAATTCTCGGCGAAAACGGCGCTGGGAAGTCCACGCTGATGAAGGTGCTATCCGGCGCATATACGCCGGACTCGGGAGAGATTATCTACAGCGGACAGCGGTTGGAGAAGAACAGCCCGGTCATATCGGAAATGGCCGGTATCCGCATGATTTATCAGGAACTGAACCTGATCCCGGAGCTTTCCATACAGGACAACTTATTTTTGGGTCATGAGCTGCGCAAAGGTATTTTCAGCGACCGCAAGGAGATGTACAAGCGTACTAAGGCGCTGCTGGAGAGTCTAAACATTAACGCAAACCCTAGGGAGCTTGTAAAAGATCTCAGCATTGCGAACCAGCAGATGATCGAAATCGCCCGCGCCCTTTCCAGCGAAGCAAAGGTGCTCGTCTTCGACGAACCCACCAGCTCGCTCACCAGCGTAGAAATCAAAGACCTGTTCGCTATGATCCGCAAGCTCAAGGAGCGTAGCGTGGGCATGTTCTACATTTCTCACCGCCTTGAGGAGGTCTTTGAGATCGGAGACCGGGTAACGATCATGCGAGACGGCATGCACGTGCGCACGGACGACGTTTCCAATATCAAGATGCATCAGATCGTCGAAGGAATCGCAGGCAGAAAGATTGAAAATCTGTTTCCCCATGTGAGGAAAGAACGGGGTAAGAAGCTGCTTGAGATCAAAAACCTGAATAGCGAATGCTTTACGAATGTTAATATTGAAGTTTGCGCCGGGGAGATCGTTGGCTTATCGGGACTGGTTGGTGCGGGCCGCAGCGAGGTTGCCCGGGCATGCTTTGGCGTCGATGATTATGTAAGCGGCGAAGTTCTTGTGGACGGGAAACGGCTGCCCAGAAAGCGAACCGCAAGGGCGGTCGACATGGGCCTCTGTCTTCTGCCGGAGAATAGGAAGGAGGAGGGGCTGGCGCTTTCCATGAGTGTGAAAGAGAATACGATCATTGCGGCTCTGAGAAAGCTCTTTCCTAAAGGACTGGTAAACGACAGCCTCTCTCGCAGAGAAGTTGATACATACGTCAAACGGCTCTCGGTGGCAACGCCGTCGATCAATAAGCTCGTTAACTATTTGAGTGGCGGCACGCAACAAAAGGTTGTGGTTGCAAAATGGCTGCTCACCCAATCGAAGGTGTTCATCTTCGACGAGCCGACACGCGGTATTGATGTCGGCGCAAAAACCGACATCTATGAGCTGATGGATATGCTGCTGGAGCAGGGGGCCGCAATCGTTATGATTTCATCCGACCTGCCCGAAGTGCTGGGGATGAGTGACAGAATCTATGTGATGTGCCGGGGGGAAGTCGTGGGAGAATTCGATGTTTCCGAAGCCAATCAGAACAAGATATTGCAATATGCCTTCGGGCAGCATGAGAACCAGGAGGTGAACCAGGCATGAAAATATTGAAACGCTTTAAGCTTTCGTCGCTTCCGAATTCTATCTACATCTTCATTATTGTATTTGTTTTCTTTGGCATGACGATCGATAAGTTCTGGTCACCAGCCAATATATCCACGCTGCTGCTTCAAGCATCCGTGCTGCTCACCATTGCAATGGGCATGTCGATTGTCATCATGACAGGCGGTATCGACCTGTCGGTCGGCGGCATCATTTCCCTGTCTGCGGTGGTAGCAGGCACCATATTGAAGCTGGGCGGGCACTGGATGTTTGCCGTGCTGGGCGCGCTTGCAACCGGAGCCGCGGTCGGCTTTATAAACGGCATAGTAGTGCAGAAGCTGAAGGTAGACTCCTTCATTGCAACGTTTGGCATGGCAAACATCGCCCAAAGTCTTGCGAACGTTATCTCCGCAAAACGCACCGTATACTGGGATGCACTTCCGCAGAACGAAATGATCAAAACGCTGTCCGGAGACATCTTCAGCAAACAGCTGGGCTATTACAATCTTGCGGCTGATGTGATCTCACTTTCGTATATTTCTCTTATCTGTATTGTGGTCATGATCGTAATGAACGTTGCGTTTAAGAAAACGCGTCTCGGGTCTTACGTTTATGCGATCGGCGCCAACCAGGAAACCGCACGGTTGGCCGGTATCAAAACAAACGCATGGCGAATCGGTGTGTTCATGCTATCCGGGCTGCTGGGCGCGGTTGCCGGAGTGATGCTCTTGCTTCGTACGCAATCCGTTCAGCCCACGCTGGGTGATGGATTGGAATTCTATGCGGTGGTTGCGGCCGTACTGGGGGGGAACGCACTGGAAGGCGGCAAAGGCAGTGTGATGGGTGCGATACTCGGCGCGTTCGTACTGTATTCCATACGGGCCGCGCTGTCCCTCGAAGGTATATCGACGTTCTGGGTGATGGTGACGATTGGCGGCGTGCTTATCGTCGGCATGATTATCAATGGATTGGTCGATTATTTCGAACGGCAGGCACATTTAAGGGCAAAGGCGCGGGCTGCGGAATCGGCTGATAAGGGGGGCAATCAATAATGGGTAACAAGGGGAATCTTTTATCCAAGCTAAAGACAACCGTATATGATCTCTCCACGGTGCTGATTCTGTTGGCGGTGTTCATCTTCTTTGCGGTGGCAAACGCGGTGTTTACCGGGTACAACTATTTATCCGCCAGCAACATTGCAACCATCATCAATCAGGCATCTTTCCTGGCAGTGCTGGGTGCAGCGCAGATGCTGGTAATCCTCGTCGGAGGCATCAACCTTTCCATCGGTTCCGTAATGGCTTTCAGCGCGATCGTGTGCGGCCCGCTCCTCGTGGAAAGCAGCGCGTACTCGCCGATTTTAGGGCCGCTGGGCATGATCGCTATCGGCGCGGCAATCGGACTGCTGAACGGTGTGCTGGTTACAAAACTGAAAATTCCTTCCTTTATTGCAACGTTTGGTACCATGTATATCTTTCGCGGCGCGGCATGGATCATCGCGGGCAATACAGTATACTTTCGCATTAAACCGGCAATCCGCATTTTGGCACAGGGGCAGGTTCTGTCGATCGGTGACTTCACCATCAACATGGCTGTGGTCGTCTGCATTGCAGTCATCGTGCTGCTGACACTTCTGCTCCGAAAGACAACCTACGGGCATAAAGTCTATTTCGCGGGTTCCAATCCCCTGGCTGCCAAGTTCTCGGGCATCGCGGTGGACAGGATCATCAACTCGGTTTTCATCCTCTCTGGTGCGCTCAGCGGATTTTGCGGCATTCTTTATACCGCTAAGGTAAACGCCTGCGATGCAAGCATGTATACGGAATCACATTTTGACGCGGTCTCCGTTGCGCTGATCAGCGGCGCATCCCTGATGGGCGGCTCCGGAAACATGTGGGGAAATGCGGTGGGCGCGCTCATCATTTCCGCGATCAAAAATGGGATGAACACGCTCCAGGTTCCCTCAGAGTATCAGACGCTCGTGCTCGGTATACTCATTATCCTTTCCGTGTTTTTCAATGATAAGCTTTTGAGAAAGAAGATGGGCGCATCCGGCGGTGCAAAGACAGGCCGTAAGAACGCAGACACTGCGGCGGCATAATCGTGTTCTCGCTCAATAATGAGCTGAACATAAAAAAATCAGGAGGAAAAACCAATGAAAAAAATCCTAACCCTACTGCTGGTGGTCGCTCTGATCGCAGTAGCTTTCGCGGGCTGTGTTACGCAGGCTCCGGTTAACGAATCCGGTGTGGCGAATACGGTTTCAGGTGATAACCAGAACCAGGGCGGAACGGGCAATACAGTATCAACGGAGCCGAAGTATAAAATGATCTTTATTGTTAAGAGCATGGCAGCTAGTTTCTTCCTTGACGTTATTGAGGGTGCACAGGCAGCTGCCGAGGACCTCAATATTGAACTGAATTGCGTAGGTCCGGAAACTCCCTTCAGCGTCGAAGAGCAGATCCAGATCATTGAGCAGGCGATTATCGACGGCGTTGACGGCGTGCTCGTCATTCCAGCGGACTCCGAAGCGATCGTGACGGCGATTGAAAAGTGCAACGAGGCTGACATCCCTGTGATTACGCCCAACACCAAAGCGAACGGCGGCGAAGTGGTAACCTGGATTGGCGCGGACAACGTTGAGGTGGGCTATACGCTGGGCAAGATCATGTGCGAAGCCATTGGCGGACAGGGCAATGTCGTGCTGCTGGAAGGCACACCGGGCAACTCCACGGCCGAAGAGCGCACGGAAGGCTACAAGAAGGCGATTGCCGAGTATCCGAACGTGGTACTGCTGGATTCCCAGCCGGCGAACTTCGAGCGCGAAGCGGGCATGAACCTGATGGAGAACTTCCTGCAGAAGTATCAGGAAATTGACGCTTGCGGCTCCGGCAACAAGGACATGACGATGGGCGCGATTGAGGCGGCAAAGAACGCAGGCCGTTTGGAAGAGATCAAGTTCATTACGTTTGACACGGACGATGACGTTATCGCGGGCATCCAAAGCGGCGAAGTATATGCCACCGGCAATCAGGATCCGTTCTCGCAAGGCTACCTCTCCGTGACCAGCATGTTTGCTTATCTGGAAGGCTGCCGTCTGCCGGCAACGATGCATCTGCCGATGAAGGTGATCGACAGCTCCAACATCGACGAGTTTGTCGCTCAGCAGGGCTAACCAACAGAAATATCAGAATGATGGCGGTGGGGGACCGCGGAAGATACGCGGTCCCCTTTGCCTCATTAGAAAGGACAAATCGATGGATTACAAGAAGTTCAGCAATACAGATCTCACTGTATCGGCAATTTGTCTGGGTACCGTTAACTATGGAACGGCCATGAAAGACGCCGATGCAAAGCATCAGATGAGCAAATTCATCGACCTGGGCGGCACGTTTATCGACACCGCGCATGTTTACGGGGACTGGGAGCCGCCTGTAACCGGCCGCAGTGAGCGCGTGATTGGAAGCTGGCTAAAAGATACGGGATTAAGGAGCAAGGTGGTGCTGGCGACCAAAGGCGCGCATCCGCGGTTGGAAACGATGAATATACCGCGCTGCAGCGATAAAGAGATTGCCATGGACCTGGATGAAAGCCTGAGTTTCCTGAATACCGATTATATCGATTTGTATTTTCTGCACCGTGACCATACCAACCGGCCTGTGGGAGAGATTCTCGAATGCCTGGAAGACAAGGTGCGGCAGGGGAAGATCCGTTACTACGGCTGTTCAAACTGGAAGCTTGAACGTCTCATCGAGGCACAGGAGTATGCAAAGGCTCACGGGCTGCATGGGTTCGTATGCAACCAGCTGATGTGGAGCCTTGCGGAAATCAACTTTGAGAATTTGGAAGACCAATCGTTTATTCTTATGGACAAACCGACCTACCAATACCACAGCGAAAATAACCTGAATGCCATGGCGTATATGTCTGTGGCAAAGGGCTATTTTGCCCGTCTGGCCTTAGGGGAAGACCTGCCGTGGTCGGTGGAGAAAGTATACGGGAACGAAGCAGATAAAAAAATATACGCACGGCTTAAGGAAGTTACCGGCGACCGATACACGATAACGGATATTAGCCTGAAATACCTGATGGTGCACCCGTTTGCTTCGGTTCCGATCGCATCATTCGATAACGACGCACAGCTCGAGGAAAGCCTCAGATGCTGTGATTTAAATATACCGGAGGAGTTGCTCAAGTCGGTCAGTTGCTTTAAGAGATTTTAGATCTCATAAACCATACTTTGGGATAACACGGCGTAATTGCAATGGGACATGCCGTGATGTATTCAGTATTGCCTGACAGCAAAAAATGCGGCTGTCCAAAGCTAAAACGGAAAGAGCACGTATTGAAAATCCGCACCGCTCATGGGTGCAAGAATAAAATTTGGAGGATAGAAATGAAAAAGGTAACCCGTGAATTCAATTTGCGCCGGATAAAGGAGTTAAGTGAGTTCCAAAAGACTGCACATGAATGCGGCATTGACTATCCGGTATCCGAAGACGTTTCGGTGCTGGCAGAGCCCATTACCTTGGCGAGCGGAAAAGTGATCCCGAATTCGATTGGCATTCCGCCGCTCGAGGGATTTGACGGAACGCCTGAAGGGGCTCCATCCGATTTAATCTTCCGTCGCTACGACCGCTATGCCAGAGGCGGAGCGGGCTTGCTGTGGTACGAGTCCATCACGATCAGCGATGAAGGCCGGTGCAACCCGCTGCAGATGATCATCAAGAAGGAAACGCTCTCCGAGATCAAGCGTCTGGTGGATGAGTCCAACGCGGCGGCTGTTGAGGAGTTTGGCCGTAAGCCGTACAACGTGCTGCAACTGACTCACTCGGGCAGGAGGAGCGTGGATGCAAACTGGAAGTCCACACCGCTGGCCATCGTAGAGAACCCGTATATGGATAGTCATAACTCGATAGACGGACAGAAGGGTGCGCTCAATATTGCAACTGACGAAAAGATTGAGGAAATCATTCAGCAGTTTATCGACGGCGCTGTGCTGGCGGCAGAAGCCGGGTTCGACTCCGTTGACGTCAAGGTTTGCCATGAATATATTCTACGCGAGCTGCTGTCGGCGTTTACGCGTCCCGGAAAATTTGGCGGAAGCTTTGAAAACCGTACGCGTGCGATATTTGATATCATTCACGGCATTCGCGCCAAGTTGGGAAAAAGCATCGATATCTGTGTGCGGCTGAACGCGTATGACTGCATTCCGTATCCATATGGCTGGGGCATGGTGAAAGAGGAAGGCGTGATGAAGCCTGACCTGGAAGAGCCGATCAAGCTTTGCCGCTTGCTGGTGGAGGAAGGCGTTGATTTGATTAATCTTTCGACCATGATGCCGCGTTACCGTCCTTATGGTGCGGGGCTGATGGCGGAACACGAAGAAGGAGAGATCACACCTTTTATGGGCGTATACGATTTGCTCAAAGCGACGAGGGAAATCAAGCAGGCGGTACCGGGTGGAGTGTTCATGTGCACTGGACTTAGCTGGCTCGGTCAGTTCGGCGCGAATGTCGGTGCGGGCGGTAAGAAAGAAGGCTGGTTCGATATTGCCGGATATGGACGCCAGGGATTTGCGTATCCGAATTTTGCCCGTGACATTATCGAAAAGGGCATGATGGACAGAAGCCAAGTGTGCCTTACCTGTGATAAGTGCTACGATCTGATACAGATTGGCCATACGTGCAGCGGCTGCGTTCCGCGGGATCACAAGGTATACATGCCAATGTATCGGGAACATGTGCTGAATAAATGATCGTATAATCGGGCATCGCCGGAAAGGAAGTCGGTATTATGGCAAAGTACGCATGGACTTGGAGGATTAAGGATGAATATCTGGATGAGTACGTCAGGATGCACCTTGATCCCTGGCCGGAAGTTTTGAGAGAACATGAGAAAGCAGGCTTTAAAGACTATTCCATCTTCCAAAATGGAGATCAGTTTTTCTACTGCTTTGAATGTGAAGATGTGGCTAAAGCGTTTGACTATCTGTCCAAAAGCGAGACATGTCAAAAATGGGATGCCATTACTTCCAAAATGGTAGTGGGGTCATTCGACTTCGACCAAGCCACGCCGGACTTTCTCGGAGAAGTATTTTATCTAAAGTAGCAAGGTGACAGTGAAGCGAAAAAACAGAGAATCCCCGGATACGTTTTGAAACAAACACTTCCGGGGATTGTTCTCGCTCATTGGTATTAATTTTGAAAGTTAGGTGATTCGTTTATTTAATTATTTGCCTGAATCGATGGATCATGTGGTTCCATTCCGCGTATCTGCAGATGCCTTCATCTCCTTGCAGAGTAGACTTGGCTGGCGAGGCGATTGGCTAATACGGTATGAGCAGTGACAGAGCGGTCTCCCCGCTCTGTCACTTTTTACTCGTTGAGGGCTTATGACCTATAGATCATTATAGCTGTTTGTTTTCCTCCTGATTGTTTGCACTCTTTGCCTGTACTGGCGGAGAGTGCAAACAAAGTCTCCAAGCTTGTTGAGTAAAGTCTCTGTAGTCGAACATATTCAAAGCATGCAAAGCGACCTTTAAACAGAAGAAGGAATAGGGGAGAGTAGAAAGGCATTTATATAAGTCTTTTTTTCGAAGGGGCCATTTAACATATCTGGAGAATCCGCTGGACTATTGTGTTAGCGTAAGCTAAAATGTTAAAGGATGGATGGCACATTTATCTACAATGTTCCCAATAACAGGAGGACACTATGATAAGATTTTGCGCCCGGACAATTGCTTGTCTCCTCATCCTGACCTTGCTGCCGGGGTATGCCGGTGTGACATCGGCCGTATCCGATGCAGAGGTGCCGCAAACGGTTACCATTGCGTCACCCCCCGCGCCAATGCCGTCACTCACATCCGACCAACTCTCCAAGTTGTATGAAGTTTACACGATACAGCGCGGCGACTGTCTTATATCGATAGGCGAACAGTTCGGCGTATCCTGGCGATATATAGCCGGCCTGAACGGCATAAAAGGGCCGAAGTATATGATCATCGCCGGGCAAACCCTGAAGATTCCGCTGCTGCCAAAGCTGCCGGGCACTACCGGTAACTACCTCATCCTCTGCGAAACTGAGGCACAAGCGAAGTGCCTGACCGAGTTCGCGGCGTTCAAGACGTGGAGCGGATTTACGGTGACAGTGAAAAGCGTGGAAGCGGACGTAAAACCGGCGGCCAAAGCCGACCCATGCGAAGCGATACGGAAGTATCTGAAAAAGATGGATAAAAAGCTGTCGCTGGAATACGTGCTGCTGATCGGCGATCCTCATAGCGTCGAATCGCGTTGTCCGCAGCATACCGGCGGGGTCATACCGATGCGGTACATGTACGGTGAACCCTCAAACCACAACACAATATATGGGACTTGGTTTGATGAAAATCAAAACAGCGAAGCCTTCAACACACCGACGGATATCTATTATGCGTTTGATTTCAACTGGGACTATGACGCGGACGGGTACGCCGGCGAAAGGGATGAGATTACCGAAAGCTTCAAGCAAGCGGAACCTAAGCTGTTGTTCCTGTTGGGCAGAGTTCCGTTTTCTGATACAAAGGATATCGGGACAATGCTGAATGCGACGATGCAATATGAACTGGGCCAAAAAACTCATTCCGACGCTTTGATCGAAAGTATCGGGGATTTTTCCTTCTATGGAGAAGCATTGGCGGAAAACCTCAACAAAGCCAATATAGAGACCACCGCGATATGCAGCGATCTGGAACCTTATGAGTTTGAAAGCGCGAACCCGTCGAGCGTTGACTATTTTAATCAGGAAATAAATAAGAAATACGATTTTGTATATACAAATAATGATTTTCTCTTTGAATTGGTTCCAAACGAGGACGTTCCGATCGGGTTGTTATTCATGGACAGCCCCAACTCAATGATGGTTGAGCCCTGGTATGATCAAGTTTGTGTGCAAGATTTTCTGGCAAACGGGACAGTCTGTGCTTCGATCGCGGTCACCAGAGGGATCGGTTTTAACCCCAACCATCCGGATCCGCGCATGGCAAGCTTGCTGTTCTCCAACGGAACGCTTTGCGTCTCCCGCGAATTCTATACTGCGATGCAGTTGATGATCATGGAGAGCAATGTGCCGGACGCTTATATCTACTGTTATCTCGGTGACCCATCCATCACGTTGAAACCTTAATGGCTGGTTGAAGGAAGCGCCGTTTATTAAATCGGCCCAAAAAGAGAGGAAATTCAGACCTTCTATGTAAGATTAAGCGATAGAAAGTCTTTTCTTGTGGGAATAAGGTAAGCGCATATTCTATGGGAACAAAAGTTGGAGGCAGTATACTGTGGCTTGCATTATACCTTTAACTATGAACAAAGGCGCACTTGTGTGGTAACATAAAGCAGTTGACTAACAACGAGCACGTTGAGAGTATTGTCGAGAATAGGTTGGAACAGGGGAAAGCTGAAAAAGCCCTGAAATAGAATATCCCTTTATTTGATGTATCCGTCATTTGCAAACCATTTTATGTTTGTTATAATATAAATATTATCATTCTATTACTTCGCATATTTCAGGTTATTCCATAAACTTTGCGGGTTAGTGGTTCAAATTGGTTCGCGTTGTATACAACCAAACATGGACATCAGCCGTCAGGGGGGAGTGAGCATGAGAGGAAGATTCACCAGAAGAACGATCAAGAATCGGATTATTTTGACCATTCTCCTGCTGATCGTAGTTCCATCAATGATTGCTTTTTTTTCGATTTTAAGCATATATTCCACGCGTATGAACGCAACGGCGATCGATGCAAAAAAACAGGTGCTGATCCAGATCAACAAAAACATAAGCGTTAATTTGAATAGATACAGCGAACTGACCATGCAGCTTTATTATAATACCGAGTTGGTCAGCGCGATCGGAGCCCAGGGAAAAACTGAAGCGCAGCGATTATTGATCCGCGAATACCTGAATTCCTGCGTCAATTCCGATGCGAATCTCACAAGCGCATATGTGACGATGCAGGACGAAACGATATTGACGGATAAGAGCTATCAGGCGATTGATGCTTTCTTCAATATGTATCAGGAAAAGGTTGAAGCGCGCAAAGGCAAGATGGTGTGGATACCGACGCAGCGCTTTGTCAGCAGCTACGGCAATAAAGAGGACGCGTTTGTAGCGGCGCGCTCCATCCGCAAGGACAACAAGCAGATCGGCATCATCTGGCTTTTTATCAACGAACGGTTTTTCAACAGCCTTTACGATGAAGGCGCGCTGTCGGACGGTTCCACCAGTGTTATCATATCGTCGGATGGTGCGATTATCAATGTCACAGGGGAGGGTGAACTGCCCGGTAGCTTTACGGACATTGTGACGGAGCGGCAGGGCTCTAAGGTGGTGGACATCGGCGGTGAGCGTCAGCTGGTCGTTTATTCCGCTTCAAGCGAGAACGACTGGGTGTACATCAACATCACACCCGAAGCCACCATCCTGATGGGCGTGCGTGACATTCAGTCCATCATACTGGTTATTATCACGTTCTACGCGGCATTCATCATACTGCTGGTGACGGTGCTGAACCGCAATGTTGTTAAGCCGGTACAGCGGTTGTCACTGGCCATCAACGACTTTGCCTCTGGCCGGATGGAGGTTTCGGTGACGATGGACGGGGATGAGGAGATTCGTTTGCTGGGAAAAAACTTCAACGATATGGTGCGCAAGATTACCGCGCTGATGGAAGAGGTAAAAGCGGAGGAGGCTGCCAAGAACAACGCCAGGGTCAGGGCGCTTTCCATGCAAATATCACCCCACTTCATTTACAATACGCTGAATTCGATTAAATGGATTGCGGAGATGAATAAGCAGGAGAATATCCGTCGGATGCTTCAGGCGATGATTACGTTTCTGAAAGGCGTGGCGCAGAACGGCGATTTTGTCACGCTCCGTGAGGAGATTGTGCTGATCGAAAGCTATCTCTACATCCAGAAGATCCGCTACATGAATTTTGACGTCCAGTATGATATTCACCCGGATACGCTCGACTGCGTGGTAGGCAAGCTGTTGCTGCAGCCCATCGTAGAGAACGCAATTCTGCACGGTATTGCAAACGAGCAAAACGGATTAATCCGGATATCATCCGCACTACAGGGGGATGTACTCGTTATGACCGTGGAAGACAACGGGAAGGGCTTCGACATCAGCAGGATACCGGAGGACGATGAACCCGTGGAGTTGGGACATGTCGGACTGGCCAATGTAAGCGAGCGTATCAGGCTGGAATATGGAGAAAAATACGGCGTAGAGATCGACAGCAGGGTCGGGGAAGGCACGAAAGTTACTATGAGGCTTCCGGTCGTGCAAAAATCGGAGGATGAGGAATAAACGATGATCAGAATCGCGATCGTGGATGATGAAGTGCTCGTCAGGCAGGGAATCAAATCGTATATCGAAAGCGCGGACGAGGAGATGGAGGTTGCCGGGACGTTCTCCAACGCAAAGGATGTAATCGACTTCTTAGGTCGGAACAGTATTCACGTGCTGATTACCGACATCAAAATGGCGCAGATGAACGGCGTGGATCTGATACGCCATTGCGTAAATTGCCTCTATCCCATGGGCATTATCGTATTGAGCTGCCACGATAGCTTCGAATACGCGCGGGATGCCTTTGCGCTGGGCGCGGACGCCTACCTGCTGAAGCACGAAGTGACGCAGCAGCAACTGATCTCCGAGATCAAGAAGACGTATTTCCGGCTGCGGAAAACGGCGGCAAACCAGTGCGAAGCCCCCATGGATATGCCTTTGGACGAGATGCCGCAATGGCCGGACAGGCCGTGCGCCGTTGCGAAGATTGGCTTCAGGGCAAAATACGAGCTGTTCACCCGCGTGAACAGTAGCGCGGATAAAAAGATCATTCTGGATGTGGTGACCGAAATCATTAAATCGAACCGGATCGGGCAGGTGTTCCGGCGCGGCGAAGATATTCTGTTTTATATCACGCTGGGCGGCGGGGATGTACGCGAGGTTATGAAGGAAAAAGCGGCGCTGGCCGCAAAGCACCTGCATGCCAATATGCTGAACTATTTCAATGAGCGCATCTATCTGGCAGTGAGTGACCCTTGCTCTGCCCCGGATACTGTTCAGGCTGCTGTGGATCAGGCAGGAAACGCGGCTGAGATGGCGTTTTATGATATGGCTCATTCCTTATTTTTCTTTGAGGACCGCAAGACGCCTGACGCAGAGCAACACGCCGTTTTCCACACCCGTCCCATCGATCTGCAAAGCGACGAATGGTGCTCCGGGTTTCAGGCCGACATGGAGGCGTATATATCGCGGGCACGGGCAGGCGCGCTGTCGCCGCGAAAGCTGGTGCAAAACATGCAGGGCTTCCTTTACAAGCTGGAAGACTACCTGTTTTCCTACTATAACGCAACGTTTATCAGCCTGCCCGAAGAGAATGCCGTCATTGACCGTGGCGTGCTGGAGGGAATGGACAATTGTGATATCGTCCGAGACTATGTACTGTTCATCGTGGACAGCGCGATGCGCTATGTGAAGGGCTTAAAGGACAGCGATGCGGCGCTGCAGCGCGTGGTGGAGTACATCGACAACCATTATGCTTCGCCCATTACGCTGACGCTGCTGTCCGAGACGTTTCATATTAATCCGAGTTACCTGTGCAAGCTGTTCAGGGAAAGGATGGACAAAAGCTTTGTGTACTATCTCAACGAAGTGCGCATCAGCCACGCGCGGAAGCTGCTGGCCGGTTCGCGGTTGTCCATTGATGAGATCGCGGAAAGAACCGGTTTTAACAACGCAAACTATTTCGTGCGGGTATTTAAAAAGACCACCGGGATGACCATCGGGGAATACCGGAAAAGGTGAAGATTTTGAACCCAAAGAACATGATTGTGAACCTGTAGCGTTTCGTGAAACAACCTGCCAAGAATCTGCATTGAATACCCAAACTCAAATTTATAGTATTAAGTTACAAGCTGAAATAAGAGCCGTATTTTAAATTTCATATTGTTAATTGCATCGAGTGCCGCACGCGGTTCCTGTTGCTCAGTTTATTAAAATTCAGGAGGGTTGCCCATGAAGAAGTCGTTCAAGTCCATTGCGATGTTGCTGGTGCTGACATCTGTAGCGTTCCTGGTTTTAGGATGCACACCGTCGACGCCGACAGACTCTCAGAGTGCTGGAAACACGACGGAACAGGTTGCGGAGACACAATCTTCGCAGCCATCGACGGAGAAGGCGAAGCTGCTTGTCTGGGAGCATACACCCCAATTTGAAGAGCCGCTCAAGCAGGTAATCGAAGCGTTTGAGGCGCAGAACCCGGATATTGATGTGGAATACGAGATCAAGACAGCCGATCAGTATTACAACCTGCTTGCGACCACTATTCAGGCGGGCGAAGCGCCGGATCTGTTCTGGACCAACGGTACCGCGACGTCCAATTACGGGAGCTATGCAAGTCAGGGCGTGCTGATGGACCTCACGGACAAGGTGGACTATTCGATTTACCCGGAAGCAGCGATGAAGCTGGTGGATATCGACGGACACTACTACTCCACACCCGGAGCCACGGCCGATACCCGCGCCGTGTACTACAACAAGGATATCTTTGACGAGCTGGGCCTCAGCGTGCCGAAAACGTTCGACGAGTTTGAGGCAGACCTGCAGACGATACTGGATGCGGGATATGTGCCTTTGGCGCTGGGCGGAAGCTTCTTCTGGAGCACGCTGTTCACGTTCGAGCCTATCCTTGCCGCTATGGAGCCCGACTGGCTGCAGACGGCGGCAAAAGGCGAGGCCCGGGTGAATGACCCGCGCGTCGCTGCAGTCTGGGAAAAGATGATCGAATGGGGCAATAAAGGATACTTCGGAGCCGGATACCTGGGTGTTGACGAAGGCGGACAGTTGCTGGCGTTCTCCAAGGGCGAGGCGGCTATGACCATCACCGGTTCCTGGAACGTCTCCACGTTCGCAAGCAATAACCCGGAGCTCAATTACGGTGCATTCCAGCTGCCTACGAAGGATGGCACAAGGCCGATGATCGTGACGTATGCCTGCGGATTCGCAGTATCCGCCAACACGGAATATCCGGAAGCCGCGGTCAAGTTTGCGCAGTTCCTCGCCAGCGTAGAAGGTCAGGCTATCTGGGTCAAGGCACTCAACGGCGTGCCGGGTCTGTCGGAAGTGGTCTCAGATGATCCTGTAATCGCCGAAATGACACAGCATGACATACAGGTGGAAAGCTTCTACAGCATACTGGGCGATTACGCCAGCGAAGGCGGAAATCCGGGGCAGATCATGGAGGAAGACGCTACCAAGGTGCTCTCAGGAAGCTTAACGCCCGAGGAGTTCTTAAATTCGCTTGATGCGTTGATGCAGTAACATGGCGGAAGGGCAGTAACCGTGCTGCGTCACAGGCTGCGAAGCCGCCGCCGTGGCCGGTTACTGTCCTTTTAACTCGCAGAGGTAGATATGAAATTCTTTAAAAAACGGCCATACCTGCAATTTATATCCCCCGGGATCGCGTTGTATTCCATCTTTGTGATCGTACCCGTGCTATTCGCCATTTATTTGAGCTTCCATGAATGGTCGGGCATCGGATCGATGAAATTTGTGGGGTTGGATAACTACGTGAGGCTTCTGACCGACCCGCGGACATCGAGGATATTCCTAAACGCGCTGGGCAACAACTTTAAATTTACGCTCTGCGTGGTGACGATCATACTGGGCGTACAGCTCGTGTTTGCGTATTTGCTGAATATCAACATCCGCGGCGGCAAGTATTTCAGGCTGATGATCTTTCTGCCCTACGTGATCAGCACGGCCATCATCGGGTTTTTTACGCTGATTGTGTTCGACCCGAACCTTGGCATCCTGAATAACATGCTAGGGCTGGTGGGCCGGGCCGATCTGAAAAGCGCGTGGTTCGGGGATCCCAAAATCGCATTTATTTTGCTTGTCATGGTGATATTGTGGCAAAGCGTCGGCGCGGGCATGATGATCTTTTACGCCAACATGAAGGATATCCCTAAGTCGATTATCGAAGCCAGTGTGATCGACGGGGCGGGGGAATGGAAGCGTTTCACAAAGATTGTGATTCCAATGCTGGGGCCGTCGTTTACCACCAACATCGTGCTGGGCGTAATCTGGGGGCTGACGATATTCGATATTCCGTTCTTGATCGGCGGGTCGCAGGGTGGCATTGATAACTCGATCGACTTTGTGAACCAGTTTTTCTACCGCAGTACTTTTGGAAGCGCGTACTTTGGGGAGACCTCGCTGGGCTTCGGCGCATGCATCAGCGTCACGATGTTTGTGATCATTTTCAGCATCTCTCTGCTGCTCTCGAAGCTGCTCAAGCGCTTCAAGTTCAATGACTGAGGGAAGGCAAAATGAAACGTACTTACTCCATCACTGATACCCGGGCGTCGCGCATCGTGAAGAACTTTTTTTCCGTGGTGCTGCTGCTCTATACGCTGATCGCAGTAGCGCTGATACTCATCACCGTGCTTTCGTCCTTTAAGACCAAAAGCGATTTGGTCCACAACACGCTGGGATTTCCCCAGTCGTTTACGCTGGATAATTACGAGCAGGTATTGCTCAAGGATAAATTTTGGCTCTACTTCATAAACAGCACCATACTGGCCGTGGGTGGTGTGGCACTGCTGCTGTTCATCTCCTCCATGGTGGGGTACGGGCTCTCCAAGTTTCGGTTCAAAGGCCGCAACGGCATTCGTACATACTTCCTGATGGGGCTGATGTTCCCCATACAGCTGGGCATACTACCGCTGTTTATCATGCTGCGCTCCCTGGATCTCATCAACAACCTGTTTGGGCTGATATTGCTGTACGCGGCCAATATGTCATTCGCCGTATTTGTACTGTCGAACTTTTTGCGGACGGTGCCGGATGCGCTCATCGAGTGCGCACGCATCGATGGGGCGAGCGAGTTTCGGATCTATCGGAAGATCATACTGCCGATGGCGCGGCCCGTGCTGTCCACGGTCGGCCTCATCAGCTTTGTGACGATGTGGAACGACTTTTACATGCCGCTCGTGTTTTTGACCAAGGAGAACGTGCGTACGCTGACGCTCGGCGTCTATCGGTATATGAACAACTTCCTCGAAAACTGGCATCTGGTTTTTGCGGCGGTGACGGTTGCGCTGGTGCCGGTGATCGTGGTGTTCTTCCTGTTCTCAAATCAAATCATCGCCGGACTGACGGGTGGTGCGGTGAAAGAGTAAAAATTATTACGAACGAAAGGATGGAGGAAATCATGAGTCAATACATACCCAAAGAACTTTATATGTTCTCTTTGGAGGGTGAACGGTTTTTAGTGGAGCCTGACAATTGCGGCGTGTATGACATTGATGAAATGACAGAGAAGCTGCTTTCGGCAAAAGAGCCTGTAACAAAGGAAAGGGCGCTGGAGGATCTTCTGGCGGAAGACCCGGCAGACGCGGAAGAGTTGTTCGACGGTCTTGTGGAGCTTGGCCTTTTGCGCGACGTAGAAGCGCCCGAGGCGCCAAAAGCGATTTCTGCCGCTTTTCCCATGAACCCTATGATGGTCATCCTGAACGTCGCGCAAGCATGCAATATGCGGTGCACCTATTGCTTCGCGGACCATGGCGCGTATCACGCAGGCATGCAGATGATGACCCGCGAAGTTGCGGAAAAGGCTGTGGACTTTCTCATAAACAAAACGGATATGCCATATTTGTACGTCTATTTCTTCGGGGGCGAACCGCTTTTGAACAAGGACGTCATCTTGCATACCGTTGGGTATACAAACGCCAAAGCTGCAGAGCTGGGGAAAAGCGTGGTATATGGAATCACCACCAATGGCACGATTCTGGACGACGAACTTTTGACGTGTTTTGAGGAAAACAGATTTGCAATCATGGTCAGTCTGGACGGCCCGAAGGAAATGAACGACACACTGCGTCCCATGGCAGACGGTTCCGGCTCCTGCGATACGGTAGTACGCAACCTGCACAGACTTGCTGAGCTGAAAAACATCTACTTTGGCTGCCGTGCCACGACGACCGCAGAACAGTCCAGCCTCGTGGAAATCATGAAATTCTATGACTCGCTCCCGCTTCAATTCTGCCACATGGAGCCTGCCAGCCAGTCGACTCAGCAGTTGGAAGCTAATGAGAAGATCGATGCGCGAAACTTCAACGCCTTTCTGAAGGAGTACGGCGAGGTTGTCAAAGCCATGTGGCAAAAGATGAAAAAACGCGAGCCGGTGCTGTATCGTACCTACCTGAGCGAAATTCAGCGGCTTATGGATCGTATGGTACGCAGATATCACTGCAACATGGGCGGCGGTTCTCTGACGATCTCTGCTGAAGGTGATATTTATGCCTGCCAACGATTGGTTGGCGAACCGGGGCAGAGCCTAGGCTCGGTGCTTGACCCTGATATCCTCTCGACATATCAGCCCTATGTTCCGCTCTCCTCGGACGAGAAGGACGACTGCCGGACCTGCTGGGCGCGTTACTTCTGCGCAGGGGACTGCCCCGCCGAGTCTATTCTGAACTATGGTACCGATGGCCCGGTATTGACGCCCCGGTGTGACTTTGCGCGTGAAAAACTCAAGTGGATGATCTGGATTTATTCCAAAATGAAATCTGAGCTGAGTCAGGAGCAAATCGATGAAGTATTCAGCATGGGCTTCGTCCGGTGCAACCAATACCAATTTCCAGCGCCTGAACAGGTGGGTGCATGAGCCTTAGCTTTGTTGGCGTTGATGGCTGGCGGCCGAATCAGACTGCTCAATTTTTTAAAGTCAGGAGGTGATATGATGTCAAAACATATTCGCGTGCTCAATCCGATTATTGACTCGGATGGCTCGGTACGCAATGATTTACCACCAATCCCGCCGTGTTACGTCATGCCGTGCGACTGCGCGGGACCAGGCGGGTTATGCTACATTATAGTAAGACCATTACCAACTCAGCTCTAAAATGTTACGCGGTGTGACTGAACCCTAGCTGTAATCCGGCCGCCTTCATTATGTGCGGGGCATTTCGCGGGATGTGAATGCCCCGCGCACTAAAGAGCAAACCTGCATGTAAAGCATAGCAAGAGAAGCACATGGAACACAGGCCTTCGCTAAAACACTCTGTGTTCGGAAATATTCGGTTTATTTCTAAAGATATCAGGCGCGAGTACAGGCCGTTACAGGTGTGCTTGTCGGCGGAGATTGCTCTGCGTATAGCACCAGCGGTAACGTTGTTACCATCCGAGCTGGGCCGGTTGAAGATAATGGAAGTATCCGGTATGAGTTTCGTCCGATACAAACAATACAAATTTCGACGTCCAAACAAGTGGGTGTGTGGGCCTTAACTCATTTTGGCGTTGATGGCGGGCGGCCGCATCAGTCTGCTCATTATTTAAAGTCAGGAGGTGATATGATGTCAAAACATATTCGCATGCTCAATCCGATTGGAGATACGGATCGCTCAGTACGCAATGCACAAGAAATAATAGCGTGCTATGAACCATGCTACGTCATGCCGTGTGACTGCGCGGGACCAGGCGGGATATGCTACGTTATTATAAAACCAATTCCGCGTTAGAGTGATATGCAGTGTGACTGATCCTTAACTGAAATCCGGCCGCCTTCATTGCATGTGGGGCATTTCGCGCGATGTGGGTGCCCCACCGCGCCAAAGAGCGACCCGCAATAAAGCTTAGCAAGAGGAGTACATGGAACACAACCCTTCGCTAAAACACACTGTGTTCAAAAACATTCGGTTTATTTTTGGAGAGATCAGGCGCGAGTACAGGCCGTTGCTCGTAAGCTTGTCGGCGGAGACGCTGCTCGGCTGCATAACGCCGGCGGTAACGCTGTTTTTACCAAAGATGATAATTGAGTTTTTGACACAGCCCGCTGAGACACACGCGTCTATCGGTAAGGTCGCGCTTTTATTGCTGTTGTCCGTCATCTCCGGTGCGGCTCTGGCTTCGACGACTTCCGCGCGATACGTCTATCTCAGCGATTTAAATATGCATTATCTGAAAAAGCTGTTTTACAGTGCGCTTGGCCGCGACTACCAAAGCCTGGAGAGCTCCAGAGGCCAGACAGAGTACCAGCGTGCCCGGCGTACCTTGGTGGGCGGCTCCGAGGTAAGTGTGACTTCCCTTGTAACGACCGGTCAGGCTTTTATAACGGGTACGCTATGTTTTGTGCTGTATTCAAGCGTTTTGGCGCAGTTGAATCTGATTGTCATGGCGATGCTCGTGGCACTTTCGATTTTGCAGTACGCCATTATGAAGCGGGCGCGCACCTTTGAGCAGGAAAACAGGGGCAAGCTGGCCAATGAAGAAAAGAAGATGTTCATCATTGAGAGCATTGCGGCTAACCCATCCTATGGCAAGGATATCCGCATGTACGCCATGTCCCGTTGGATTCAGACCGTATGGAATGGGATACTCGCACAATATATCGCGATCAGCCGAATGGTTGCAAGCCGAAACTTCAGGGCGGCGGCCGCCAGCGGGATGTTGTTCCTGATTCGGGATATTGGCGCTTATCTCTATCTGATCTGGCGTGTAGTGGGCGGTGAAATCACTGTGGCGGATTTTTCTATTTACATTGGAGCTGTAGTGGGATTTTCAGCCTTTACCGGGAACATGATAATGCAAATCAATGAACTTAAACGAGCAAGCTTGTTCATGGATGATTTGCGCGTGTTTCTTGATAAAGCAGCGGTGGACGATTCCGTATCAGAGGGTGGAGCCTCGCGGTCTGAATTGGAATCTATCGAACTGCGCGACGTATGCTTTGCTTATGAGGAGTCGGGGAAGCCCTTTATCGAGCACCTTAACTTAACGATACGGCGCGGTGAAAAATTGGCGATCGTCGGACTCAATGGCGCCGGCAAGACGACGCTGATCAAGCTGCTTTGCGGATTGTATTCGCCACAAAACGGCGTGATCCTGATTAATGGAAGGCCTGCGACAGCACTGGATAAGCAGACACGGCTTGCGCTTTTTTCAGCGGTATTTCAGGACGCGGTTATATTTCCGTTCTCCATTGCCGAGAATGTTTCGCTGCAGCCGGATTCGGAAACTGATTATTTCCGCGTTGCGGATTGTCTTCAAAAAGTTGGGCTCGACCAAACGGTGAATCAGTTTTCACAAGGTATGCATACGATGCTTTCTAAAGAGATCGACGCCGATGGAATTGTATTGTCCGGCGGGCAGCGTCAAAAATTGCTTCTTGCGCGTGCCATATACAAGGACGCGCCAGTCTGGCTGCTCGACGAGTCCAGCACGTTTTTGGATCCGCCGTCAGAAAGTGAGCTATACCGCTCATTCCGAAATCTGAGTTCTCAAAAAACAGTTGTATTTATATCCCATCGGCTCGCAAATGCCCGCTATTGCGACCGTATTGTTCTGTTGGAAGACGGCACCGCCATCGAAAGTGGAAGCCATGATGAATTGATGAGTTTTGGCGGCCGCTATGCCCGTATGTATCGTGTGCAAGCCGCATGGAATGAGCCAGACACCGCAGCATTAGCTTGAGGGTATACGCTATGAAGTTTACTGCGATTCGAGAGATTCTGGAATACGCTTATTCGAAAAGCCATAAGGCAATGGTGTTGGTACTGCTGTACCCTCTGTTAAATGCGGTTATTACCAGTGGGAGCGCCGCCCTCTCAGCAGCGATCATTAATGGGCTTACCGCGAATGCCGCACATGAAACGTTAATTACGACTGTTATTGTCGGACTCAGTCTGGTGGGCGCGGCTCAAGTGCTTCGCTCCTATCTGCAACAGCAAAAGACCATCGCATCGGATCGTCTGGTGCGCGAGTTTGGTATGGAAGTCGGCCGGACGACGATGAATATGGATTATGAAATTTTGGAGAGTCCTGCCGTTGGTGAATTACGCTCCCGTATGCACAACGACCGTCAATGGGGAGTAGGATTTCAGAGCGTAATCCGTCAGACGGAGAGCGTTTTGGCAGGCATTCTGGGGGTTATTACCGGGATCGTTTTATTGCTGCCTATGCTCGTATCCATCGGAGATATTTCCGTTTTTCTATTCGTTTTCTTTATCAGCCTGTTCAGCTTGATAACGGCTGTCATCCATGCGCGGGTGATCAACAGGCGCAATTTGAAAATGATCGACGAATATACGGCTTCCGGCGCGTTTTTTGGCCATTTCATCTGGCAGAGCCTCAACGTAGCCGATGTAAAGGATATCCACCTCTACCGCGCCGATGGGCTCATCCGAAAGCATGTAGACCAAAAATACGATCAGAAGAAAAGCTGGATAAGCCGATATACGCTTCTGCACATGACGGGAGGATTCGCGGGAAGCCTGATAATTGGTCTGATCCAACTGGGGGCCAGCGTGTTCATCATCTTACGCGCCGCTACCGCATCGCTGCCCATTGGTTCGGTCATGCTGTATATCGCAGCGTTCACGAGCATTTCAACGAGCCTTTCACAGCTTGCCGCCGCCGCAGCAGCGTTGTCGTTGGCGGCTACCCGGCAAAAAAGTACGCTGGATTATTTAAAATCGGATACTGCCACCCCCAAAAAGGCTGCGCTTTTCGGGGACCCCGGAACCACCTCCAAAAAAGCCTCGCTTTTCGGGGACCCCGGAACCGAATCACGTCCGCTTGAGCGCCAAGTGGTACATGAGATCGCATTTGAACATGTGTCATACCGGTACCCAGGCCGCAGTAATTATGCTGTCAAAGACGTCTCTTTTACGGTTGGGGATCATAGCCATATCGCTCTGGTCGGACTGAACGGAAGCGGAAAAAGTACGCTGATCAAATTGCTGTGCGGATTGATTGAACCCACTGAAGGGCGCATTCTGCTCGACGGCACGGATGCCAGCTTATATGAACCCCAAGCTTATCGTGCTCTGTTCGGTATCGTATTTCAGGATTCAAAACTATTTCCGCTGACGCTCGGGGAAAATGTTGGCGCTGGCCAGCCGGACATGGAACAAGCAGAGGCCGCGCTCAAGCTCTCTGGCTTTCAAGAACGTCTGTCCAGGCTTCAGTTCGGGCTTGATACCCCGTTATACAGCGCCTATGACGAGAGCGGCATCGACATTTCCGGGGGTGAATCGCAAAAGATCGCCATCGCGAGAGCATTATATCGCGATGCGCCGTTTATGGTACTGGATGAGCCGACTGCCGCGCTGGATCCGCTGTCGGAATGCGCGTTATACGAACAATTTCATGTGTTAACCCACGAAAAAGCTGTGCTGATCGTTTCCCATAGACTGTCTTGCGGCCATCTCGCCGACGAGACGCTCGTGTTTCAGGATGGCGCTATCGTTGAACGCGGGAATCACGATGCGCTTATTTCTTGCCCAGACAGCGAATATTATCGGCTTTGGGAAAGCCAGCTTTGTTGAAGATAAACATGTAAAAAGGAGGGGGCAAATGCTGAATGCCTCTCAGCTTCGATGCGAATATCTGAAGAATCCGTTGGGGCTCTGTTGCAAGAGACCGTGCTTTAGCTGGATTCTGGAATCCGATCGCACAAACGTCATGCAGACAAGTGTACGAATACAGGTGTCTGAAGACGAGCGGTTCGAACAAATTCATTGGGACAGCGGCGAGAGCAGTTCCGAAGAGTCCGTGTACGCGCGGTATGATGGACCAGAACTCATGGGCAGATGTAAATATTACTGGCGTGTTCGCCTTACCGACTCGACCGGTGACGCGTCCGGCTGGAGTAAAACGTCCTGGTTCGAAATGGCACCGGATGCTGATGATTTGCGGGGGCAGTGGATCGCGCCGGATGACAGCCCCGTCGATGCAAGGGTAAAGCTGCTGAGAAAAAGCTTTTTGATAACGGGGCCTGTAAAACATGCACGGCTGTATGCGTCATCGCTGGGCACATATTTCGCACAAATCAACGGGCAGCGGGTGGGGGACCGTTTATTCGCCCCGGGCTGGACGAGTTACGAGAGCCGTTTGCTCTATCAGACGTACGATATCACCGACTTACTCGTGGAAGGCGAAAACACACTGACCATTTGGCTTGCAAACGGCTGGTATAAAGGCGAGCTCGCGTTTCGCAACGAGCCTTGTCAATACGGCAGTCAAAGGGCGTTTTGGAGCCAGCTGCATCTCGCCGATGAGCAAAAAAAGGAGCAGGTGATCATTTCGGATGACTCCTGGCAGTGGGCGGAAAGCCCCTTGCTTTTCGCGGAATGGTATCATGGCGAAATCTATGACGCCCGGCTTAAACATCCCGCCGATTGGAAGCCTGTCACTGTGCTCAATAGGGGGGGGGGCGGTCTCATGCCGGATGACGGCGTCGCGGTGCGCCGTCAGGAAACCTTTACAACGGAAAGCATCATCACCACGCCTGTTGGCGAAAGGGTACTCGACTTTGGTCAGAACATTGCCGGCTTCGTTCGTTTTACCGTTTGCGGCAAGGCGGGGGATCGCGTGATCCTCAGCCACGCGGAGGCACTTGATGCACAAGGCAACTTCTACACAGAGAATCTGCGGGCCGCGCGGCAGCGTGTGGAATACATCTGCCATGGCGGAAAAGAAGCCTATGAGCCGCTGTTTACAACACAGGGATTCCGCTATGTCCGCATAGATGAGTATCCGGGCGATCCCGACCCGAGCAGCTTTACCGCGGTAGCGGTTTACTCGGATATGGAACCCATCGGCGCGTTTTCCTGCTCGCGGGGGCTTATTAACCGACTGGCCAAAAATATCGTTTGGGGGATGCGTGGCAACTTTATCGATATCCCTACCGATTGTCCCCAACGTGATGAGCGGCTGGGCTGGACCGGTGACGCACAGGCGTTTTGCATGACAGCTTGTTATCTGTATGATACGCGACCTTTCTTTCGCAAGTGGCTGCGTGATCTTGCTGCAGATCAGCGTGACGATGGCGGCGTACCTTATGTTGTTCCCGATATTCTGCAGGAACAAACGGACAAATTCCCGCTGGGGGCGCATTCATCCAGTGCGTGGGGGGATGCGGCAACGATCATCCCATGGACGCTGTACTTAAGCTACGGCGATCTAACGCTGCTTGGTGAACACTATCCGATGATGAAGGCTTGGGTAGAATATATCCGCGCCAGAGCGAACGGCAACCTGTGGGACAGCGGCGAGCATTATGGTGACTGGGTAGCGCTGGACGCGGAGGAAGGTAGCTATACCGGCGCGACACCGAAAACGCTCATCGCGACGGCTTTTTACGCGCATTCTACACAACTGTTAAGCCGTGCGGCCAAAGCACTTAGGATTACATCCGACGAAAAAGAATATTCCGATCTGTTCAATGATATTAGAGCCGCATACCTGCAGGCGTATTTTACACAGAATGGAATCCTCGTAGTACCGACGCAGACAGCGCACGCCCTGTCGCTCTCTTTCGGACTCGTTCCAGAGCACTGTGAACGAAAAACGGCAAACGCACTGGCCAAATTGATTCGCGAAGCTGGCGGACACATGACCACCGGCTTTGTAGGGACCCCCTATCTTCTTCCTGCGTTAAGCGGGAACGGCGAATCTGACACGGCCTATCAGCTATTGGAAAGAGAAGAATACCCCTCGTGGCTCTATCAGGTACTACAAGGCGCTACAACCATGTGGGAGCACATCGACGGCATTAAGCCGGATGGATCGATGTGGAGTCCGGAGATGAATTCGTTCAACCATTACGCGTATGGGTCTATCGGCAGCTTTCTGTATCAGGAGGTCGCGGGCGTGAAAGCGGATCCCAATAGGCCGGGGTATAAGCATGTTTGGATCACCCCGTGTCCACGGGGAGGCTTTATCTGCGCGGAAGCCTCACTGCAAACCCCATACGGCGCATTGCGCATGAAATGGGAAGCGACAGGCGGAAAACTGAATTTGAACGCTTTCGTGCCCCACAATTCAACCGCCACCATTCGCTGGCCGGACGGAGCGACACAAAATGTTGGCTCGGGTCCGATATCGATCGCTTATCCATGGAGGACGGACGAATGACGCACAGAGAAATATTCCAGTCGGCGCTGAACCATAAGAATGCGGGGAAAGTTCCGGTTGACTTTGGCGCTACGGGTGTTTCCGGTTTGCACATCAGCTGTGTGGACGCTCTTCGCAAACATTATGGACTTGAAAAGCGCCCCGTTAAGTTATTTGAACCTTATCAGATGCTGGGGCTCGTCGAAGAAGACCTCGCAAATGCGATGGGTATCAGTGTGACCGGAATACACGGCCGCAAGACGATGTTCGGGTTCGATGCGTCCGATTGGAAAGAATACACGCTCGCAAATGGATTGGAGGTACTGGTACCCGGCGGCTTCAATACCACTACGGACAGAGATGGCAACAGCTATCTTTATCCGGAAGGGGATTTAAGCGCACCTCCCTCCGGGCGCATGCCAAAGGACGGCTATTATTTTGACGCGATGATCAGGCAGCAGCCTTTTGACGAAGGTCATTTGAACATTGAAGATAATTTAGAAGAATTCGGCTTGGCAACCGCAGAAGATATCGAATATCAAAAGCGCGCGTTGGCGGAAGCGCAGACCACCGGTCGCGGGGTGATTACCGGATTTGGAGGGATGGGGCTGGGTGATGCCGCGTTGGTCCCGGCTGTACATCTTAAATATCCCAAAGGAATACGGGATATCGAGGAATGGTATGTTTTATTGGCCGCACAGCCAGAGTTTGTCTATGCGCTTTTCGAGAGGCAGACCGACATTGCGCTTGCAAACCTTAAAGCATATCACGATGCGGTGAGCGAAATGCCGGACGTCGTTTTTATTTGCGGTACGGATTTTGGGACGCAAAACAGTACCTTTTGTTCAAGGGGAACCTTTCGTTCATTGTATTTGCCTCACTATAAGAGAATGAACGATTGGATACACCGGAATACGAGTTGGAAAACTTTTAAGCACTGCTGCGGAGCGATCGCGGACTTCATACCGATGTTCATCGAAGCGGGCTTTGATATTCTTAACCCCGTGCAATGTTCCTGCCCCGGAATGGAGCCGGAAAGACTGAAAAAAGAATTTGGCCGCGACATCGTGTTTTGGGGTGGAGGCGTTGACACTCAATACATGTTGCCGTTTGGAAACCCGCAGGAAATTCGTAATCAGGTGCTGTCTCGCTTGGAGGTTTTCTCGGTGGATGGAGGATACGTATTTAATGCCATACACAACGTACAGTATGGCACGCCGATAGAAAACATCGTCGCGATGATTGAAGCCGTCAGGGAGTTTAACGGATAAGGAAAGTACCGCATCGGTCGTGGAGGGGGAATAAAAGAATGGACAGCGTAAGCGGCAATGTGAGAAAGGTATTCAATTTTGAGATGCCGGAGCGGATACCCGTGGCCGAATGGTGCATGTGGTGGGATAAGACGCTCGAAGCGTGGGAAGAGCAGGGTATGCCCGGTGGTATGGACGATTTCGCGCTGTACGACTATTTCGGGCTGGATAAGAACGTGCAGTTCTGGCTGGATCATTACTCACCGGAGTGTCCCAAGCCGGAGCACCAGAGCCGCGGCCTGATTACCGGGGAGGCAGATTATCTCCGTATCCGTCCGCACGTGCTACGCGAGGATGCCGTCTCGTCGCTGTCGGCTGAGCTTAATCGCGCGGCGGCATTGCAGCACAGTGGTGAGGTGGTGGCATGGTATACGGTGAACGGATTCTTCTGGTTTCCGCGCGAGCTGTTCGGCATTGAGGCCCACCTGTATTCGTTCTACGACGAAGCACCGCTGTACCACCGCATCTGCGAAGACCTGCTGGAGTGGCAATTGCACCGCATCGATGAGCTGAATGCGCACATGCACTTTGAATTTATGACGATCGCAGAGGACATGTCGTACAACCTTGGCCCGATGATATCGCGCGCCGCGTTCAAGGAATTCATCGCGCCATATTACAAGTGGCTGATCCCGCATATCCAGCAGTATGGCACGAAGGTGTTCGTCGATACGGACGGTAACCCCACGCAGATGGTGCCCTGGCTGCTGGACTGCGGCGTGGACGGCATTTTCCCGCTGGAGCGGCAGGCGGGCGTAGACGTAGCGGAGCTGCGCAGGCAGTTCCCCAAGCTTCTGATGATGGGCGGCTTTGACAAAATGTGCGTGCTGCGGGGCAGAGACGCCATTGAAGCCGAGATTGAAAGGCTGCGGCCGGTCATACAGAGCGGTGGATATATTCCTGCGATGGACCACCAGACGCCGCCCGGAACCACGCTGGAGGATTACAGGCATTACGTCGCGCTGCTCAGAACAATGCCATAAAATGATGATAAGGAGACAAAGACCGTGGCAAGCATTTCTTTAACAGGTGTCAACAAGGTATACAGCGGAAAAAAGGAAGAGTTTGAGGCCGTCCGGAATTTCAATCTGGAGATTGAAGACCGGGAGTTCGTCGTACTCGTTGGGCCATCTGGGTGCGGGAAATCCACAACCCTGAGGATGATCGCTGGATTGGAGGAAATTACGGGAGGGGAGATCCGAATCGGCGATACGGTCGTTAACGACGTGGCGCCCAAGGACAGGGACATCGCGATGGTATTTCAGAACTATGCGCTGTACCCGCACATGACCGTATATGAAAACCTCGCATTCAGCCTCACGCTGCGCAAAATGTCCAAGGCGGAGATAAAAGAGCGGGTGAATAAAGCGGCGGAGATCCTCGATATCCAATCGCTGCTTAAACGTAAACCCAAAGAGCTTTCCGGCGGGCAGCGACAGCGCGTCGCACTGGGTCGTGCCATCGTGCGGGATCCCAAGGCCTTTCTGCTGGATGAACCGCTGTCCAACCTAGACGCCAAGCTGAGGACGCAGATGCGCACGGAGATATCGACGCTGCATAAAACTCTGGGGACGACCTTCGTCTATGTGACGCACGACCAGACGGAAGCCATGACCATGGCGGACAGAATCGTGGTGATGAAGGACGGCGTAATTCAGCAGGTAGATACGCCCGCCCGCCTGTACAACCAGCCCTGCAACCTGTTCGTGGCGGGTTTCATCGGTTCGCCCCAGATGAACCTCTTTGAGGCCGAACTAAAAAAAACGGAGAAAGGTTTCGCGGCGAAGATGCAGGATTATTTGCTGATCCTCCCAGAAAGCAAATATCCGGAGGCAGCGCTCGAAGCCTGTGTGGGCAGGAAGGTTACTGTCGGGGTAAGACCGGAGGATATCCACATGGCGGAAGAGGATGGTACTAATGTGTTTGAGGCAAAGCTTGATATTATGGAAATGCTTGGCTCTGAGGTGCTGATGCATTTTACCTTCGCAGAGAGTAAAACGGTCGCTCGATTCCCGGCGGGCTGCGTGGCCACCGAAATGGTGCGGTTTAGGATCGACACGCAAAAGGTGCATATCTTTGACGGGGATACGGGAAACGCTATTTGCGATTAGGCTGCGGTGTTATGCTCCTATCAAGGCATGGATCTCAACAATATGTATTTATCATACTTACCTGCAGAGTGTGTATAATAACCAGTACAACCAAGAGAATTGTAGACGCTCAGGAGCGTGATTTGAGACTGAAAAAGAAAAGCGGCTTGCAAAAAATGCTCACTGCAAGTCGCTTTGGTCCGAGGACAGGAATTGAACCTGCGCTATTCAGGCAGGTATTTTACCACTCTATCCCCAAATGGCTTGTTGAGGAATCTTTCTGCTTTGAACTGAAATATATTAATTTTAAAAAAATATTAAAAACTATAAACAACAGCAATGTCCCGTGTCAAGAAAAACGGACAAGTAAAAAGCTACGCAAGCTGACCTCTGAATTCCAAAGGGGTCAGCTTTTTCAATCCCCATTGTGGTCGTTCTTGATTATAGTAAGAAACAAATCTACCG
>JAEWTL010000038.1 GCA_023459495.1 Bacillota bacterium
TTTACTACTCGTTCTTTCAATTCATTGCTGTATTTCTTGTTCATCGTTCCCTCCTTTCATTACAAAAGCCTATGATACGATATTGTACCATAGGCTTTTTACTGTCCGTTTATAGTGTAACACTACAAACGGGCGGTTTTCATTTTGGCAGCGGAACTAGGATTCGAAACAGAATCCAACGTATCTTTTAGTATTTTCCAGTTGTGCCATGTCCAGAAATCGCCTTTACAAAGGCATTTTTTGTTTCGTTGTGTCTATAGCGTTCAGAGTGATTCCAAAGTTTTTGTGTCCAAAATGTGTCCAGATATCAATAATCTCTGGCATTAATCATCGCATATATATTTTCATCAGGAGTATCCGACGCTAGCGCACATCCCGCCCCCAGAATAAAACCCGTGTTCTTTCCCATAATGCAAATACTCTTGACGGCTTCATTCTTTACATCTTCCGGTTTCCCGAACCGTGTAGTACCCGGAGAGACCTGTCCAAGAAGTGCCGCTTTCCCCTCTGCAATTGACTTTGCAACAACTAAATCGGTTTTTTCATCGATTTCAAGAATATCTGCACCGGTGAGGATCATTTTATCGGTAATCTTTGTGGCATTTCCGCAAATATGCAGTGAAAACAACCCCCCAATCTCATGTACAGCATCGACAATTATTTTTTCATAAGGCAGAGCAAATTCTCCATATGTCTCTGGTGACACTACATCCGGACCTGCTGTACTGTCACCAATAGAGGTACATACAGCACCATGTTTGATTTGCTCGCTACAGTACTTAATTATAAAATCGGTGCAGTAATTGAGGAGCTTATGTACCATGTCATTATTTTCTCCCATGGCTATCTCCATAAGCAAATTATCCATACCAAGCAATAGTGCAGCGAGACTGAAAGGGCCCTGATCACCCCTTCCCATTATGAATACTTGATTACCGAACTGTTTTGCAAGAATATTGGTTGCTTTCAGGTTTTCACAAAGTATTGGGCATTCACTTATTTCTGGTAGTCTTTTCAGACTATCCACTTCACTTATATCATGGAGGAGCGGGCGGCCAACGGCAGGTGGTTGATCCTTTCTATATATTACTTCACACCCTAATGCTTCAGCTAGTGCGGCTGTACCATTTTCCAGGAAAATAGCATCATGCCGGAATTTGTTCCACAGGTCAATCTGACTATTGGCCATCGCTTCGCCATTTTTGTAGAAAAGATCGAAATCTATTCCCGACCAAAGCGCACACATTTGAAAATTATGCAGGCCCACCGGAATTTTATCCACAGGCTGAAACTTGATTGCCGCCATTACCCGTTGCAATGAATTCATATTAATTCTCCTTTTGGGAATACTCGAATTTTAGGCTTTCTCTATTTTCAAAACCAACAAGCCTCCATGGGCTGATTTATCCTTTAAAATAGTCCATTCCATGTCTTCAAATTCACGAATATTCATTAGCCCTATTTCTTTTTCATTCCACAAGTCTATAACTTTAATTGAATCATCTGATTTTAGTTCTTTCATAACATCTTCCGGCATTTTGAATCTGGCCTTTGCGTCAAAATCAGTGTTGGGGTTTCCTGCTATCATAACCATTTTTCCAGTTCCATAATACATATATGGAGCGGGAAGGTCTAAATCCGATTCGTATTCTACCTTTAAAAGTGTATTAATTGACTCGCCCATGCAAATAGGATGTATCAATCCCTCTTCCTGCCTTCGTATGCGGATCATTCTCTTAACGTCCTGAAGCATTTCAAATTTTGTCTTAATTTTTAGTTGATCCCATTGTACCCAACTCCCATAAAGCCACGTTCCCTTGCCTGGATCTTCCCCTCCAAAGAGTTTGGGACTCAGCCCCGGCAGTGGTACAAAATTTGCATCGAATTCTTCACCAGACATAAATATTGGCACAGCCGGAGCCAGCATTAATCCATATCCAAATACAAACCGGCTGCCTTGCGCCATATAAGGGTTTTTATCCAGAGGGAAACCTTCCCATCCACAATCATGACTACTGAGTTGTATATTGAAATACTGGCCATCCTGCAGCGGCAAAGGGAAGCTCACCTTTAATGTCGGCGCCTCTCCTTCGCGCCTTAATTGTCTATCGGTTTTAATGGGAGCATTAATATCCTCGTACCATTCAAATTCGTAATACTCACCCAACCCTTCCAGTACAATGCTTTCGCCAGTCATAACGACAATATCTGATATTTTTTTACCAATAGAAACATTTTCTATGCATAAAGATGCTCTGTGCTCTATATAAGTATAGCTTTGATCCTGATCGGTTTTGATCTCCTTAAAACTGCCTTCATACTTTACGCCAAGAGCATTTTCATCACCTGTATGGCTTTGACTGATTGTCCCATCCTCATATATAATCCTTACTTTGTATTCTGTGTTTTGCTTTTCAGCTTTTTCCCTCATGAAACCAGCTAAATCTTTAAATAGCCCATGGTTCTTTCTAAGAAGTCCCTTAAATTGATCAAGCCTTGTATTCGTTTGAAGAAAATCCGTAGCGCCTGTTTTCCCAGGCCATAATTCATGGATAATTATAATTTCATGGCCTATATCCTTAGTCTTTTTTCGTATTATGCTCCATAGATCATATCGATATGCTGTTACATCCAGCCGGAATCCGTCAATGCCGAAGTCTTTGACATAACCAAACCATGTATTTACCCACCACTCATCAAGATCCTTGTGGTTACCAAACCAATCGTAATCAGTCATATTCCAGCTTCCGCCCTTAAACCAATGGGGCTTTTCCTTGACCAGTGAACTGTCGCTAATAACTCCGTGGGTAATTACATCAAGAAACACTTTGATCCCAAAATGATGCGCTTCATCTATCATTTCTTTAAAATCTTCAGTTGTTCCAAGTGTAGGATCCAATTTATCAGGCCTAAGGCATGCATATTGGTTCCATATGTTGTAAAAATGTGTTGGGTGGCATAGTTGATTACCCGCAAGCCATATTCCCGTTATCCCCAGTTCATGCAGGTACTCCATTTTGCTCTTCAAAGACTTAAATGTGCCGCTTTCCGGTCCGTCTGGAGAAGTAAATCCTTTCGTTGCAATTTCATACACAATCAGATCATTAATCCATTCCGGAGTTTTAACAACGTCTCTATTCTTCATATAAACCTTTCCTCTTAATCTTTAATATTTCCTAACCTTGATTGGTTTCGAAATCAAAATTTATTTATTATTCAGATGTTTTTTAAGCTGCATAACAAGCGTCCCGAAGCCTTTCTCTCAAAGTGCAGCTATTTTCATGCTGATTAAGCCAACCATTCAGAAAGCGTAATCACTCATATGTCCATAGTGTAAAATTGCGCTATGGACATATGAGTTTGGGATCGATTATTGGTTATTCAGTTTTAATGCCCTTCTCTGCTCATTTTCCTTAATAATCACATCATATTTATCTTTGGTTATCGGGTAAAATGCCATCGAAATTATTGAAGCAAGAAAGCCGAGTGCAGGAAGTAAAGATCGAATTGCGATAATCATTGTCTGCGTTTGCTGAGCTTGCACCGCCAGCTGAGCATTGTACCCCCCGACAGCAAGCAGTAAACCCAGAAGAAAACCGCCAATTGCATTGCCAAGTTTGTTAATGAAAGTCACTTGGCTGGTAACTGTTCCGGCTGCATTGATTCCGGACACCCATTCCCCGTATTCCACACAATCAGCAGCCATAGCCCACCCCAATACGGCTGTTAAAGGCATAAATAATCCCGCTAATGCTGCTTGTACAAGGATCAATGTAATTGCCTGAGAAGGAATAAAGAAGAGCGATATCGCGACAATCATCTGTGTCGTCGAACCAAATATAAACACACTTTTCTTTCCAAACTTCTTTGTGACTGGGGTCAGCAAAAACATAACTGGAATACCGACCACCATTGGTAACAGGCCCCCCAGGCTTGCAAGTGCTACATTGCCCACAACGTCTCTAAAATAATAAATTCCAATCCCAGAAACAGCACCAGCAGCCACAAAATCTGTCCCAAACGCTATCATCAACATCAGAAGCGCTCTATTCTTAAAAATGACCTGGAGTTGCTTTCCGAACGAAATTTTGCTTTTCTTTGCGGCGGGCCCCTCAAATCTCTCAATCCTCTGCAAAGTATCTTTTTTCTTTGCACCGTGTGCGCATATCCAATATGATATTGTTATAATAACTGCAACCGCTATAGCCGAATAGGTAAATACCATTGGATTCCCTGGATAAGAGCTGAGAAGCAGAGGAACCACAACGAGAACAGGAATTATTGCAATAAAACCCATGAATTGTTTGGTGATTGCCACGGTCGTTCTTTGGTTCGGATCCTCTGTCATCAGGGGAGTCAGTGAATGATAGGGTATGTCTACCAATGCTGCTGCCAAAACGTGCAAAATATAAAGGACATAACAAAAAACAAGTATTGAAGAGCCCGTCATCCCCCAATTGATAAACAACAGCATTAACGATAGCCCCATAACAGGTGCGCCAAATATGATATATGGCCTAAATCTTCCCATTCTTGTTCTTGTCCTGTCGCTGATAATCCCTACGAATGGATTGAAAAACGCATCCACAAGCCTCGGTGCCAGCAGCAACGCGCCCATCGCAAGAGGAGATATACCTAAATAATTAGTAAAAAAGGTTGCTGCATACGTCATTACGAACACGGCCGCTACGTTTGAACCTACTCCGCCAAACCCATAGCGTATAATCTGCCACATTGAAGCTCTTTCATATTTCTGGTTCATTTCGTACTCCTTTCAGAATGAAATCTATAATTACACAAAACTCCTTTTAGCTGGCTTATTGCATCCGCTTTTTGTTTCTTGTACTCCTTTCCGAATTGGTTGAAGAAGCGAGCAAACGTTAAAATGTCATTTATTAGCCCTGGTAACATCTTTATTAAAAAATGCGTCAGCTAAAAAACGTCTGCTCATTCTGCAGCTTCCTTCACCCTTTTCAAAGTAATACTTCACTACATAAAGATAAGATTTTCAGCAAGTCTTAAAAATTATAAATGTCATGAAACTGAAAGACACTTGCTTCATATGGACTTAGCGAAATTTCATCTTGTAGCCGTGTCATTTTTCTATTGGTATTGTTGAGCACAAGTCTCGCTTTAAAATTCTTATATCTATTTGGCAGATGAAGCAAAGCTTCTTCACTGCTGAAGTTAAGGATAATCAGGAAATGATCATCCTCCATTTCGCGAACATAAGCCATAATCTGTTCATCATCCTCACACAAGGCAATGCATTTTCCATAGACGAGCACCGGGTTCTCGCGTCTTAATGAAATTAACTGTCGATAATAGCTAAAAATTGAATCGGGTCTTTTCATATCATCTTCTACATTTATTTCATTATAATTTGGATTAACTTCAATCCATGGCGTCCCCTGTGAAAAGCCAGCATTGGCGGTATTATCCCATTGCATTGGCGTTCTGGCATTGTCACGGCTGAAAAGATGTATTTTTTTAAGAGTTTCTTTTGGATCATCTCCTTTATTGACTGCTGAATTATAATAATTAAAGGTATTCAAGTCTCGGTAATGATCTATATTATCGAATGACACATTTGTCATTCCGATTTCCTCGCCTTGATAGATAAATGGCGTTCCTTTAAGCGTAAGAAGAAATGTCGCAAGCATTTTTGCAGACTCTACCCGATATTCCTTGTCGTTCCCGAATCTGGATACAGCTCTTGGCTGGTCATGATTCATCAAGAACTGGCTGTTCCAACCTATTCCATCTAAGTTTTTTTCCCTATTTTTAAAGATCTCTTTAAGCTCAGTCAATTTCCAATCACGTTTCTTCATTTGATCGCCGGATATCATATCCGTATCCAACATCACATGTTCCATCTGAAAAATCATGTTGAGCTCATTGCGATCTTCTCCGACATATTTTCGGGCTTCTTCCTCAGGTGTAAAAAAACATTCCCCTACCGTCATATTATCGTATTTACTTAAAACTTTCCGGTTCATTTCCTGTAAGTATTCATGGACACGAGGGCCATGAATGATATATGACATTTGTTCCAAAGGACTTTCTGCATTAGGCAATCCCGGAGCCTTTGATATCATATTGATAACATCCATCCTGAACCCATCAATTCCAAACTCGAACCACCATGTCATAAGATCATAGACTTCATTGCGAACCTTGGGGTTCTCCCAGTTCAAATCAGGCTGTTTCTCAGAAAACAGGTGAAGGTAATATTCTCCTGTCAACTCATCAAATTTCCACGCGTTTCCTCCAAATAGAGAAAACCAGTTATTCGGTTCCCTACCGTCCGACCCTGGTCTCCAAAAATAATAGTCCCTGTACGGATTATCTTTCGATTTTCTTGATTCAACAAACCACGAATGTTTATCCGATGTATGGTTAACAACGAGATCCATAATCAGCTTCAGGCCTCTTTTATGAGACTCGCATATCAGATTTTTTACGTCATCAATATTTCCGAACTCATCCATAATCGACTGATAATCAGATATATCATAGCCATTATCATAGTTAGGGGACTTGTATATTGGGCATAGCCATATAACATCTATGCCGAGGCTTTTTATATAATCCAGCTTCGAAATAATGCCCTTCAGATCACCGATACCGTCACCATTTGAATCAAAGAAGCTTCTGGGATAGATCTGATATACTACGGCTTCTTTCCACCATCTTCTCTTTAATGCCGAGTTATTCATAATAACCACCATATTCTTAATTTTCTCGGGTCTGGTAAAAAAACTTAGACATATGATACATGCAACACTTGTAACATTGGCTTGTGTATATTATTATAATACAGTCTATAAAAAGCACAATGCTTTCAAATCAAGTTAGACAAACTGGAGATTTTGTAACATGTATGCGACGAATGACAATTTACAAGCTATTACTTCCCGGACCATGATCAAGGATGCGCTGTTTTCTTTGATGAAGCAATACCCTTATAAAGATATTACAATCACACAGATCTGTCAGGAAGCTCAAATCGTGAGACAAACGTTCTATAGAAACTTTGATGAGAAGAATGATATTTTGAAACTTCATCTGGACGGCATGAGTCGAGAGTATTTTGCTGAACATCACAATGAAGATAATGTTTTTAACCAGCTAAAAAATTTCTTTTCGTTTATGCTGGTTAACAAAGAGTTTTTAAAATTGCTATCAAAAAATTACCTATTATTCATGCTTGAGAAAAACATCACCTTGGATATTACCGCTCGATTCAATAAGCTGAATTTATCACCAATCGCAGGTGCAGGAAGTGAAAAATATGTGATAAGCTTTATCGTATCCACTCACTGCTCCCTGCTTTCTAAATGGATAGACGAGGAGTTTGCTGAATCGCCAGAGACAATGTGCAAATTGGCTCAAAGATTTTTGGGGGATTTGAGCACATATTGACATTGATGTATAGTGTTGATAAATACGATTGTGTGCTTAACTAAGAACGTACTAATCTCAAGGCATGCACAGCCTTATTGTACTAAAGGGCATTATCGCGCTATCTCTCTGCTCCCTTTTGCCCGCTGTATTTCCACCATCACCTCTTTCGGAATCTTGTCCAGCAGCCGCTGTTGAGCTTTCAGCGAACGCCGCATATAAGCCGCCTCAATGCTTAACTCCGTATACCGCTCTTCCTTCTCGCTTAATTTCTGATACAGCATAGAGCTTGTATCCACCAGTTGATTAATATAATCCTGTGTTCCCTTCACCTGAGCTGTAAATCGCTCCGCCTCCGGAAGCCATGTTACCAAAGCTTTAAGCGCCTCATCGCGCTTCTTGCCAGCATTGAACATAGTGATGTCCTCCAGCGACTGCTTTATTTTTTCAGCCTGTTTATCCAGCCGTTGCGCTTTCTTGTATAGCAAGACAGGGATATGCTTTCTATGGGTTTCCATCGCCGAAGCACCGCGCTCCAGTTCGTTCCACCTTGCCGACATATGTTCATGAAACTTCGTTTGCCATTCAGATAGCTTCTTCTGATTCCCCATAATCGTCTTGGCGGATAGCCTCTTTTCAGGCGTTAACGGAACCATGCAGACGTGCATATGCGGATTTCTCTCATCCATATGAACAGTAGCCGTAAATACATTTTCTTCGCCCATCTCCTTCCGTACAAACGCCAGCGCCCGTTCAAAATACTCACGCTGTTCAGCGGCGGGACGCACTGCCATGAACTCTGGGCTTGCCGTGATTAAAGCCTCAATCATCAGCACGCTGTCCTTACGGACTCGGCATTTCGCCGCTTCTACCCGCTTCATTATCTCGGCGTAGTATCTATACTGCGGCTGTATCAGATGATAATTATCAGTCGTTTTTACTGTATCGATGTCCGGATTACTTTTGTATTGTTCTTTCATACGTTCGTTATGAGCCTCCATTGAATTAATTGACCCTTTTCTTTTTTTGCGAATCGCATAATGGCATATGGCATTTTTCCCTCCTTTGCAGTTTCAATGCCCCGTTATGGTGCAGATCCTTGTCAATCAGCGTCATTCATAAACCATCATGGTTCACATCTCCTAATGCATGTATTCCTTGTTCAGAACACCGCTATTGTTGATGTGCCGCATCGCTTCTCGATAGAGCACCGCGTCCCATCACTGCTTTGAGCAACTCGACCGGCCTGCAATGAACCGTCAGACCGATCGAGCCACGACGGACAATAGCGGGGTAACACACTAGACTTTGCACGCAAAGTCGTGTGCTCTGCGAGGCTGACCGTCCCCATAGGTGACAGTTGATGACGGCTGTGACGGTTGTTTCCCTACCGGGATTTCGGTGTCACAACTGTCATAACCGTCACTTCGCAGCCGGATCAACCGGCTTTTTCCGGTGTGGTTATATCGGTATTCAATACCGCCTTCGGCCAATACCTCGTAATGCTGATTCAGCAGCTTCGTCACCGTGTTGGCTGCTGTTGTGGCGTCTTTCATATCAATGAGCAAATCTGTTGCACTCCCATGCCATTCGCCGCATCCCGCCATGAAGGTTACCACCCGGAAGATGAACTCCGGCGTTTCGTGCTTCCTCACATCCTCAGCGGTTTCACAGGAGATGCATTCCCATATACAATTTTCAAACTGTAGAGTCAGTTCCATGTACTCCACATCCCGGCCGGTGATATACACCTTGGCGACATTGTCGGAACGCTTGTCCTTCTCCAGAACATATGTGGTATCCACAGTCCCGTTGGAACGAGATTGGAAAGCCGGTGCGCCCTGCCAAACTGACCAGAAGCTATAAACAGGCCGCAGCAAAGGCCGGCTTTCCAAAGATGCGGCTGCACGACCTTCGACATACAGTCGTGACGTACTTAATTGAATCGGGTCTTTCTTCAAAGACCATACAAGAATTTGTTGGACACACAGATGCACGCTTCACTCTGAAGCAATATGCACATGTCGTTAATGAAAGCAAGCGCAAAGTGATCAGTGACCTATATTTCGGAAAGTAAAATGTTTTGTGTCCAAAATGTGTCCAGTCACGGTATTTTTCAATATCTAGATAAGAGAAAACCCCGTAACCATCTTGGTTTCGGGGTTTGTCTCTGGCAGCGGAACTAGGATTCGAACCTAGACAATACGAGTCAGAGTCGTAGGTGCTACCGTTACACAATTCCGCTATATTAAATAAAGGTTATCCCATGGTGCCGTCCGCCAGGTTTTAACACCTGCCCCGAAAAGCAGGTGGGTGCACTGCCGTAACTTCTGCCATCCCGTCGATGCGGGCCCGACATCCGTGTCCGGACTCGCGCTCCCGTAAGAGTACTGTAGGTTTAAAACGCAAGCGTCATCGAACACCGCAGGATATGGTGGGGTTAATTGGGCTCGAACCAACGACCTCTACGATGTCAACGTAGCGCTCTAACCAGCTGAGCTATAACCCCCCAGAGCCGCATTACTATTATACACAAACATACTTTAAAATCAAGGGGTAAATTTATCATTGCCGACCAAAAGGACACGCCGCCGCGCAGATGCCGCATACCGCACCGCGCCCGATATGCTGGTACTTTGTCTTCATCCAGCGCGAGCACAGGGCCGCGTCGACAAGCGCTTCGCGCGGCTTTTCCTTCGACCAAATTTCGCCCGTGATCGCACCGCAGGGACACGCAGCCACACAGGCGCGGCAGTTTCCGCACTGCGGGCTCAGTATCGCTCCGCTTTCCAGCTCCATGTCTGTGAGCACCGTGGCGAGCCTTACGCGCGGGCCAAAGTCTTTGGATACAAACAGCGCAGACCGTCCAATGAACCCGAGACCTGCCATATTCGCCGCAGTCTTGTGAGGAAAATCGCCCTCAAAACCGCTTTCACTCGTGGACTGGGACGCGGGGATGGCGCATGCCGCATAACCCACCCGCTGCAAAAGAATCACACTTTTTAATGCACACTGGTCGAGGAAAGCGTTCACGGTACGGTAATGGTGGAAGTAACGGTACGTCGGACCGGCTTTCACTTCATCCATCACGTTGCTGGAGAGCCGCACGCCCAATGTAATGGCATACGGTGTGGCGGAGAACCTTTCCGGCAGCAGCCCGTGAAGGTCAGACGCGCCGAATATGTCAATACCCTCCTCGTCCATCCGCTTTTTAAGCTCCGCGATCATGTATTCTCCTCAATATCTTGTTGTTTACAAAATAACCATACCATATTTACTGTACTCCTGCAAATATTGTGGTATAATAAGTTGAACCAAGTCAGCGGGAGGCATCCCATGCAGATTGAAGCGATTGCACAGAATAAACTGCTGATATTGTACCTGCTCCGGTCCATCAATATCTCACTCTCCGAGCTGCAGATATTACGTATTGTAACCGAGAACGGGTGGATCAATTACTTTGACATGAAAGAGTGCATGTTTGAGCTGATTGAAAACAAACTCGTAGAGGAGCGTGAAACGCCCACGGGTACCTTTTTCACGATCTCCGAACTCGGACGCAACACGCTCTACTATTTCGAAAAAGAGCTTTTGGGTTCGCTACGCAAGTCCATCGACGCGTACTGTGAAGCCAACCGGAACGACCTGCGGCTGGAGACCGAGCTCTCAGCCGATTACGTCCGTATCGACGAAGGTGAATACAAGGTGATGCTCAAGGTGCTGGAAAACCAGATTCCCGTGTTTGAGCTCAACCTCGTCACCTATTCCAAGGACTCGGCGGAAGCTTTCATCAAGCGGTGGAAAGAAGTTGCGCCGAAGATTTACAAGAGTACCTACGACAGTTTAGCTGAATGACGGCAGGCATTAGTGCCTGCAACAACGAAAAAACGCACGCCGGTGAATGTACATCGGCGTTTTATTTTCAGCAGCTTTCAAGAGATTTCCCGTATGTTCGCCGCTTTCGGCACGAGCCTATAGGCTAAACCTTTTCACAGGCAATATCGATTTGCTTACATTTTTTAACGTTCATGCCGTGCTATTAAACAATATCCAGAATTTAATTGATAAATTTATCACAATCGGAATATATAGAGCTTTTCAACCCAGTGGCCAGATGTTATAATGGTAATACCAAATGGGTTTCAAACTCTATTCATAAGGAGAAACTTGCAGTGTACACGATCCTGAAAAAACAAGTGCTCAGCCCACAGGTGAAGCTGATGATGATCGACGCGCCGCTGATTGCCAAAAAGGCGATGCCCGGCCAGTTCATCATTCTGCGCGTCAGCGAGAACGGCGAGCGCATCCCGCTCACTATCGCGGACTACGACCGCGAAGCCGGCACAGTCACAATCATATTCCAGGAAGTCGGCAAGACCACCATGGAACTCGGAATGCTAAACGAAGGCGACAGCCTGCATGATTTCGTAGGCCCGCTTGGAAAGCCCTCTCACTTCGACAGCAGCGTAAAGAAAGCCGCGGTCATCGGCGGCGGCCTTGGCACAGCCATCGCGTATCCGCAGGCCAAGATGCTGCACAGCATGGGCGTATCCGTGACCAGCATCATCGGTTTCCGCAACGAGGAATTGATCCTGCTTGAAAAGGAAGTCGGCGCGGTGTCGGACAAGCTGCTTGTCATGACGGACGACGGCAGCAACGGCAACAAGGGCTTTGTCACCGACGCGCTGAAAGCCGAAATCGAAGCAGGCGAAAAGTTCGACGTCGTCATCGCGATCGGTCCGCTGATCATGATGAAATTTGTGTCGAAGCTGACCAAAGAATACGGCATCAAAACCATCGTCAGCATGAACCCGATCATGATCGACGGCACGGGCATGTGCGGCGGCTGCCGCGTCACCGTGGGCGGCAAGACGCAATTTGCGTGCGTGGACGGTCCGGACTTTGACGGCCACGAGGTGGATTTTGACGAAGCGATCCGTCGCTCCGGCATGTATAAGAAGCAGGAAGGCGATTCCTGCAACCTGTTCAAAGGGGTGAAGTAATATGGCAACACGCAACATGGATCCGAAGAAGACAGCGATACCCGAACAGGACCCGAAGGTGCGCGCAGCGAACTTTTCCGAGGTCGCCTTGGGATACACCGAGGAAATGGCGGTCAACGAAGCGGCGCGCTGCCTGCACTGCAAGAACCAGCCGTGCGTCAGCGGCTGCCCGGTCAACGTGCAGATTCCTGACTTCATCGGCCTGATCTCCGAAGGCAAATACGTCGAAGCGTACGATAAGATTCGTGAGACCAACGGCCTGCCCGCAGTATGCGGACGCGTGTGTCCGCAGGAATCGCAGTGCGAGGAGCGCTGCGTGCGCGGCATCAAGGGCGAACCGGTCGGCATTGGCCGTCTGGAACGCTTTGCGGCGGACTATGCGATCGCCAAGGGCGCGAAGGCGTCGGAATGCGCTGCACCCACCGGCAAGAAAGCGGCGGTCATCGGCTCCGGCCCGGCTGGCCTCACCTGCGCGGCGGACCTTGCCAAAGCCGGCGTGGACGTGACGGTTTTCGAAGCGTTCCATACGGCGGGCGGCGTGCTGGTATACGGCATCCCCGAGTTCCGTCTGCCCAAAGCGCTGGTACAGAAGGAAGTGGACGCGCTCAAGGCCATGGGCGTTAAGATCGAGACCAACATGGTTATGGGCCGGGTGCTCACCATCGACGATTTAAAGTCCATGGGCTTTGAAACCATTTTCATCGGCACGGGCGCAGGGCTTCCCAGCTTCATGCGCATTCCGGGCGAGAACCTGAACGGCGTTTACTCCGCCAACGAGTTTCTGACCCGCATCAACCTGATGAAGGGTTACAAGTTCCCCGAAGCCGACACCCCGGTGATCCGCCACCAGAAGGTCGCGGTAATCGGCGGCGGCAACGTGGCCATGGATGCGGCACGCTGCGCCAAGCGCCTCGGCGCGGAGGACGTGTACGTCGTCTACCGCCGCAGCGAGGCCGAGATGCCTGCGCGTACTGAGGAAGTGCACCATGCCAAAGAAGAGGGCATCATCTTCCAGTTCCTCGTCAACCCGACGGAAATCAAAGGCGACGACAAGGGCAACGTCATCAGCATGACGCTGCAGAAGATGGAGCTCGGCGAACCCGACGCTTCGGGCCGCCGCAGGCCGGTTCCGGTAGAAGGCAGCGAGTACGACATCGACGTGGACGCGGTGATCGTGGCGGTGGGCACCTCGCCCAACCCGCTGATGCGCGAAACCACGCCGGGCCTTGCGACACAGAAGTGGGGCGGCATCATCGTGGACGAAGAAACCGCAGCCACCTCCCTGCCGGGCGTATACGCGGGCGGCGACGCGGTCTCCGGTGCAGCCACCGTCATCCTCGCCATGGGCGCGGGCAAGACGGCTGCCAAGGCCATGCTGGAGTATATGGGGATAAAGTAAGAATAGCTTGTCAATTTAAAAGCGGCTGATATGCCCGAGTACGGATATATCAGCCGCTTTATTATTTGCACAAATGCTTAGTCCTCAATCACTTTAGCTTCACCATCTTCAAAATAGATCAGCTCAAGAATGGGTTTTAAGTCGTCACCCGTGGGAACCCCATCCGGCCATAGTCCGTCCTCATCAAGCACCTCAAATACTGTTTCTGGATTCATATTGCTCTCGTCAATAATAGTAGTATCTGGATGCATTACGTTGTGCGCGTTGATCCCCGTTGCAATAGTCATAGCATTGGCCAGATCTACCTTTTTATCAGCGTATTCACTTATGCTTTGGCTTTTGGGGAAGCAGGCCGAAAGGGAGACAGCTAAAAAGCATACCAAAACCAGTACAATAATCAGCGATTTCTTTCTCATGAAGCGCTCCTCGTTAGTTAGATTCTACATAAAGTTAGTATCATCATCCATCCTCACCATTCGACATGGGTGTACAAATTTCCTTCAAGTAATTCACCGTTATCATCGCCATGGGCGCGGGCAAGACGGCTGCCAAGGCCATGCTGGAGTATATGGGAATAAAATTAGAGAGGCCGGGTCTCCCAGAGATTACAGGTCTTTGCTTTACTAATTAAAAACTTCACGACTTGTCCATAAAGCCTTTTCATATCTCCCAAACTACCTCACAAAACAATAACTCCCTAAATACAATACGAACAAGTATGGTGGTGCTTTGATGTACGTAATATCGATAGTTTTTTTCCTGAACCGTTATCCATGAATTACCACATTCAACTTGCCTTTGCATAAGTCTACTACCAACTTCTGGCCAAACGGTATCACGGATAGGTAAATTAAAACTTTCAATCTCTTTGTTAGTTAAGAGATAGTTTGGTTTATAAGCGCAAATACTTGGCTTTTCTGAAAGTTTCATTCCCAAATCATAAAAAACATGTCCAATAGCATGCTTTAGAACAATATTTTTAATTCTATTGTGTTCAGGTTTAAAATATTGTTTTCCGCTCTCATCCACTAATAGACTGGCAAAGAGCCTTTCCTCTATTGCGGAGGAATGCTCAATAATCCTATTAATGTGTTCTCGTTCAAAATTACCTGTTCCGTTTTCCATTCCCTTTATCCATTCAATTAAAACAGCTACATACTCTTCATCTAATGAAAAAGCTTGATTACATTTCAGGCATGCTGGGACGGTATAAAGATTTTCTGGATATGGCATATCAAGAAAGACCCTTGATGGTATATGATTTCTGGTCTCCTCTGATTTATCGCAGTATATACATCCACCTCTTAATCGTTCATCACTAAAGTCTTTATATACTTTCAATTGTAAATCACATTATATTTACTCTTAATAATTGATTCTTGTATTTATTCAGTATCAACTATTTATTATCAACTTTTTCTAATGTAATTTCTTGTTTTGGTGTTGAATGTGTTGACTTTATAATATAAACAGAATATATCGCAACAACCGTTAATGAGGAAAGAGCAATAATAACTTTTATAATAATCTTATCCGGAAATAATTCAAATAAATTACATATAGAATATATAATTAGGACGAACCACATAAAAACCACAAAATCACTTAATGCAATTGCTAATTTTGACACAGAATATTTTTTTGCACTTAAAATCATAGGTTTCTTTATTTGCATAGGTTCTTCTTTTGAAAACAAGTCAATTTTTAACGATTTTTCAAGAGATATAACTTTTGATTCCCAATTCTCCTGCCACCTTTTACTGCCCCGATTTGCTAACGTCCAAACCATAGAACAAATAAAACCAAAACACGCTATGATAACCGATAATGTCTTGCTATTATTAATTAATGAAGCAAACGCTATAAAAGAAGCAGCAATGAAACCCCAAAAGAATAAAGAACGTTGCCAGAATAAATTGATTTCAAGTTTCCTTGTTTCTAGGCTGAATTCATATTGCTTATATTTGGTAATAATATCATTCTTTTTTGCTCTTATCATTCATTATACCTCGTAATATAGCTTCCTCTTTTACTATTCGATAAATATATACAAATCCCTTGCAAATACAGTAAAAAGCCTTCTCCCTTTGGAAAAGAACAGTTTGGATCACTCGATAATCTTCTTTCCATGGTAGTACTGCGTCAGAATCAATATCAGCGCAGTACATGCCAGAATGCCGTCCATAATTCCCGCGGGGAGCATAAAGAGCATCAGCGCCATCGTTACCACACAGTTGATTACCGAGAACGCAAGCCCCCACATCCTGTTTTTCAGCAGCCCCACCGCACCGATGACCCGAACGACGCCATAGATACCGCCCATCACCAGCATCAGGCTCATGTTTTCCTGAAGATACGGGACGATAAAGGAAAAGTACTGCGCATAATCGGCTTCGGCATTTGGAAATACCAGTAGCGGGATGAGAGCCAGGCATCCCCCCACTTCAAGCAGTCCTCCATGCACGAGCATCAATACCGCTGCAATCCTATATTTTTTCATCTGCGCTCTCCTTTTGAATACCGGCTTACCCGGCTTCCCCGTTGTCGATAAGTTGTCCTTTTCTCTTTGTTCGACAAATATATCTATAGTCCTTGAAAATACAGTAAAAAGCAATTGCGGGACGTGCAGGAGCCCGTCCCCTACGGAGGCAACTCATCCTTTCACCATTTAAGCGGGTTTTTGTCGACGTATCGCCAGATTTGTAGGGGACGGCATCCTTGACGTCCCGTTCTGCGGCAGTACCCTTTCCGCAGGCATAAATGCCCGTCATTGCGGGACGTGCAGGAGCCCGTCTCCTACGGAGGCAACTCATCCTTTCGCCATTTAAGCGGGTTTTTGTCGACGTATCGCCAGATTTGTAGGGGACGGCATCCTTGACGTCCCGTTCTGCGGCAGTACCCTTTCCGCAGGCATAAATGCCCGTCATTGCGGGACGTGCAGGAGCCTGTCCCCTACGGATGCAACTCATCCTCTCGCCATTTAAGTGGGTTTTCGTCGATGTATCGCCAGATTTGTAGGGGACGACATCCTTGACGTACCGTTCTGCGGCCGTACCCTTTCCGCAGGCATGAATGTCCGTCATTGTGGGACGTGCAGGGGCCCGTCCCCTACTACGGATGTAACTCATCCTCCCGCCATTTAAGCGGGTTTTCGTCGATGTATCGCCAGATTTGCAGATAATCCTCTTCATTGCGTATAATGTGATCATAATAAGACCGTTGCCATATTTCTACGCCGCAGTATTTGTTGGTAAAGCGTTTCAGCGAAGATATCAGCTTGGGAATCACCGCATTTGTAGGGGACGGGCTCCCGCACGTCCCGTTCGTGGACGGCATCCCTGACGTCCCGTCCCCGCCCGATATTTGAACGATCAGATGTATATGGTTCGGCATAATTACATATTTGTCAATAACCATGTATTCATTATGCTCATTAATATATTGGATTGTATCTTTGACAGCATTCCCTGTCTGCGATAACTCAACCGTGCATTGCGGGGCGTCAAGGATGCCGCCCCCTACGATATCGCATAGAATGCAACGCCTGCCATGTGTACAAAGCGTCAGAAAATACGCGCCGTTCTGCGAATAATCGTATTCTGTCCATCGAGTTGGTTTGCGCTTCGGCAAATCCATTTCATCACCGCCTGCGTATCCTATTCGATAAATATATCCATATTCCTCTACAGTGTATATGCGTAAAAAACAGAGCCCCCGTTTCGGAAGCCCTGTGCATGATTTTGCTCATCCCTGCGTTGCGTAAAGGCCACGCTTAACACCGGGGATGCCGAAGACGCCATCCCCCAAGGCCACTTCGTTGAGGCCCGGTCGCTTAGTCCAGCTCTTCGATCGTCAGTATTCCTTCATTGATCATGAGGTCCAGTACTTTTTTAGTTGCTTCGTCCTTGTGTACGTTTCTGAACGTGTACTCGCGGTAGCCTCCGTTGAATACGTATTTGATTTTGCGGTGGTCAATCCATCCCATCAGATAAGCGGGGAGCACATCGAAGTAGTCGGACAGTATGCAGATTTCTTCGTGGGTCATCTTTGCAACGTCTCCGGCCAAATACCGTTTCATTCTGTCGGGTTCAATGCCTGTTTCCCTGGCTGCCTGCAAAATGTCCTTGCCTTTCTCCTGCATCAGTTTCCTGAGCCGTTCCGTCATTTTCTCAAGCGGCATTCGATATCCCTCCTTCTATATGGTATTTATACGCTTGCTCCTCCTGCCCTATGTTTTGGCCGCATGGATGGCGGCAGAAGGCTTCCCGTCCCGCAAGGGCGGAAACCTTAAAATCAGAGTGATTCCTTTTCCGAATACACCATCAGCTGCAGCGCTTTGGGTATCGCCTCTTTCCCGGTATAGTCGGAAAACGCTTTGACGATGCGCATACCGCGCTCCCGCAGGATGACGGTAAGCTCGCCCAGCGAGTACAGCCGGGTCGGGTCGCCTTCGAGCGGCTTTGGCTTTTGCACAATCTCGCCGTAGGTAAACCCGCCGCCGCCATAGAGCATCCGGCGCGTGACGGGGTCCCATTCGAACTCGGAAAACGAGAATTCCTTCTCGCCGATCTCCCAGCTGCGCTTGGGGAAAAATGCCTCCGCGTGTTCGGCGTTGCAGATATCCATGAAATGCTTGCCGCCGGGTTTCAGCGCGCGCGATATGGCGTCGAATATCTTCAGGTTTTCCCCGTCGCTTTCCAGATACCCAATGGCCCCGTCCGCGAGGCTCAAAACCACGTCGAACTCATTGCAAAAGCGCACATCCCGGATGTCGGACAGGATGAACTGGGCGTTGGGCATTCCCTGCGCTGTTTTCCGGGCGTCGTCGATATACGCTTCTGTGATGTCCACGCCGACCACGGAAAAGCCCCGCCGCACAAATGAGAGGGCATGCCTGCCGAAGCCGCACGCAAGGTCGAGTATCCGCTCTCCGCCGCTCAGCTGCAATGTTTGGATGATAAAATCGACCTGCATCTCCGTATCTTCCACCCAGGACATATTCTTGATGTCGAGCGACCAGATCTTTTTATACCAGTCCATGCTTTTCGGTTTCATCGTTTTCTCCTCAGGCGAGTTACAGGTTTGCGTCGAAGAACCCAAGGCACGCCTCGCTGACGGCCTTCAGTGAGTCCTTGCCGGACGTGGAATAGCTGCCGCCGAGCACGGCGCACAGTATGGGCGAGCTGCGCACCAGATCGGTCAGCGTGTAATGGTTGCTGCCCTCGATGTAGCGATACTGCACGCTGCCCTCGTTCACAAGATACCGCTTGTTCTGGGCGTAACGGATATCGGACCCGACCAGCGGCCAGCCGTTGTCGCTGTAGATGTTCAGCATGGCGCAGCTGTAAGGCGAGGTATCCCACGTGAACCCGTTTTCGTCGTAGCCGGTGATGTCGCAGAAATACGGGGATTCCAGCGCCGCCACCGCCTTGATATCATCGCGCTGCCGGGCAACGCCCAGCGCCGCGGCCCCGCCCAGCGAATGCCCCATCACTCCGATGCGGTCCGGGTCGATCAGCGAATAAAAGCCGTTGTCCGCCTCTGCCGCCCCGGCAACCAGGCTATCGATCACAAAGTTGATATCCCCCGTGCGCACCTCCATCCATTCCTGATAGCACGCATACGAGTTGGCAATGTCCTCCTCCGGGTCCTCGGTCTGCAGCTGCTTCATGTAGCCGCTGTCGATCCAGACCTTCTTGCCGTCAATGGTAGTATACAGGCTCTGATAGGTGTGGTCGATGCTCACAACCACGTACCCGTGGCTCGCCAGCTCCTTGTACAGCGAGACGTTGCTGTTCTTGTGGCTGATGCCGCCGTGGGAAAACACCACCAGCGGGCAGGAGTTTTGCACAACCGCTTCGCTGTCCGGGTAGTACGCCACGACGGACAGCTTTCGGCAGCTGCCATCGTCCGCATAGGTTTCCAGCCGGGCCGTATCATTAAGCTGAAACGTAACGGAGGCAAAGGCGTATTCGCCGGTCGTTTCGATGCTCTTCAGCTCCGGAAAGAGCACGACCTTGATCGCCAGCACAGCCGCCAAAATGAAGCTGAGTGTTATAAACAGTTTGCGCAGCCGCCTGCCGCGCGGGACCTTAAGTAATCGGATGCATATTCCGCCGCCCAGCAGCAGCGCCGCAGCCGCAATGGTCACATAACTCCCTGCCGACATATAATCTCCCCTGGTGTGTAATCGTGAAAAGCTCCCTGTTTCGGGAATAAATCATTCTACTGGTTAATTCGATATTGCCGGGCAAATTCCCTGCGGCCTGATGCCTGTCATAATCCTTTTCTTCCCGCCGTATATTGTTAAGTCCACCGCAACATTGCTCCGCCGATAAAATATCAAGGTTGGAGCAATGCGCTCCAGCGGAATTAAGGAGGAAAAGTCCCATGGAAAGAAAATGGATTATCGCGGTCGCCGGTGTGATCGGCGCGATATTGCTGTTCAGCATCATCTCTCTGGTGCTGAGCGCGGTCAGCTTGGGAAAAAGCGTCACAGAAGACGAGCCGGATACGTTAACCGTATACGGACAAGGCCGGGTATCGGTTGCGCCTGATATCGCATACGTCACAATGGGCTATGAAAACAGCGCGCGCTCGCCGCAGACCGCGCAGGAAAACAACGCTGAGGGAGTTGGTCAGATCAAAGCCGCCGTACAGGAAACGGGCGTAGCCGAAGTCGACATCGCGGATGTGCAGTACAACATCTATCAGGAGTATTACTACAGCGATCTGCCGGAGGACCAGAGCTACCGCGTGAGCAGCGTGTTCACCATCACTGTGCGGAACGTGAGCCGTATCGCGGACGTTATATCCGCCGCGTGCCGGGAAGGCGCGAATATTTCCTACGGCATCACATACGATATCGCTGACCGGAAAGCCGCTTACGAGCAGGCGTTGGAGATGGCTCGGGTCCGTGCGGACGAAAAGGCAGCGGACATGGCCGAGGCGCTGGGGCGCAGCGTAACGGGCATCGTGCAGGTCACGGAGAACGCCACAGTATCGGGGGACAGCTGGGGCATGGGCTACAGCGGCACAACACCGGCGGATTTCGTTGGCTCGGACACTGGCGGCGCGCTACAGATCAGTGCAGTGGTCACAGTGACGTACCGATTGAACTGAATTGCATTTTCAGTTTAATGATTCTTTACGAGGGTGCTGCCCTCGCGCTCCGGTCAAAGGGACCAGTCCCTTTGAAATCCCATTGTACAAAACGCCCTTAACAGGGCGTTTTGTACAATGGGATTCTTAAGGGGCAATGCCCCTTAAGCGGTGGTTCGAGGTCCCCATAAAGCGAAGCTTTATGGGGTGAAGTTTGGAGGCAGGGCCTCCAAGATATGGCCCGTCGGTAACCCGAAGGCTTATTCCGTATCCTTTATTCCGCCAGCTTGAGCAGCTTGGCAATGTCACGTGCAGACAGCTTTACAAACGAGCCCAGGGCTCCGCCACCGTTGCGCGCACCGGCCTGCGCGATATCCTCAATCTTGTCGCTGCCGATGCCGATCTCCTGTAAAGTGGTTGGCAGGCCGATGGACTTAAAGAACGCCTTGATGCGGGCGATGCCTTCCAGCGCAGTCGCCTCCGGGTCGTCGAAACGCTCTTCCACATTCCATACGCGCACCGCAAACTGTACGAAGCGCGGCAGGTTGTGCTTGTACACATACTGCATCCATGCCGGAAAGACGATAGCCAGCCCCGCGCCGTGCGCCACATCACACACTGCGCTTAGCTCATGCTCGATGTTGTGTGAAGCCCAGTCCTCCACACGACCCATGCCCAAAAGGTCGTTGTGCGCCACGGTGCCCGCCCACATAATCTCGGCACGCGCAGCATAATCATCCGGCTTCTGCAGCGCAACCGGCGTATTTTGGATCACCGATTTGAGCGTCGCCTCGCACAGCCGGTCCGAGAGGTCCACGTCCGGCTCCTGCGTGAAATAGCGCTCCATCACGTGCGCCATGATATCCGCCGCACCGCATGCAGTCTGATAAGCAGGCAACGTCATAGTCAGCGAGGGGTCCATCACCGCGAACCTCGGACGCAGGTCGTCGTAGTTTACAGGCAGCTTCTGCCCCGTTTCCTCGCTGGAGATAACCGTGCCTTTGCTGGACTCACTGCCTGCCGCCGCGATGGTGAGCACCACACCGAGCGGCAGCGCAGCCTTGGGCTCCGCCTTTCCTGCATAGAAATCCCACACGTCGCCGCTATAAGGCACGCCCAGCGCAATGGCCTTGGCCGAATCGATAACGCTGCCGCCGCCCACCGCGAGCAGGAAATCCACGCCTTCCCGGCGGCAAAGCTCCACGCCCTCATGTACGAGGGACAGCCGTGGATTGGGCATCACGCCGGGGAGCTCCACCCAGGATACGCCCACCTTTTTCAGCGAGTCCGTAATTCTTTCATACAAGCCTGTCTTTTTGATATGTCCGCTGCCGTAATGCAGCAGTACCTTTTTCCCAGAGGCAGCTGTTTCTTCTCCTACGCTCTCCAGCACATGCTTTCCAAAAATAATTTTCGTTGTGTTTTGAAATGTAAAATCCCGCATGATAGCCCTCCTGCCTTTCAATCAAGATCAGTATATCACTGTTGTGCAGAAAAAATAAAGGATACAAACTTCTTTTGAACCAAATAATTGACAGATTATTATGTGCTGTTTTGCAGAAAATAATCATGAAAACATGAAAGGAGGCGAAAAGCGTGTCGTCACAAAACCGCAAATACGGTCCCGAGCATCCCTGGACGCAGTTCAAGATGGAGTGCGCCAGCGAGGTCGGCCGCACGCAGTATACTAAGGAAAACAACGATCACTATAAGGGAGACCTGCCCAGCCGCGTAAATGGCGAGCAGGGCGGCCCGATCGGTGGCCAGATGGTCAAAAAGATGATCGAAATGGCCAAGAAGCAAAAGGGGCTTTAAAATAAACCACTGAATGAAAGCAGGCCGTCCGGATTTCCGGACGGTCTTTGCATTGACAATTTAAATTTTTTGAACTATTGTTGTATTATTCGTTCATTATAGTGAGGCCAAAATGAAACCTGATGAAAAAAAACAGCGGATTACTGACGCAGCCGCAACGCTGCTTTTGCGGCAGGGTGTAAGAAAGACCGGAATGGAGGATATCGCCGCAGCCGCGGGTGCATCCAAAGTAACGGTATATAAATATTTCGGCGACAAAGATGGCGTTCTGGATGCTGTGTCTGGCCGACTGACGGAACGCTGTCTCAAAGCGCTCGCCACTGAATCGGGGGCAGATGCAGACGCTACGGCGCGCATGATGGGTTTTATGCGCGTATTAAGCGATTTCATTCACAGCGGCGAGCAGGCGTTATGCAGCGAGTTGAGTGCGCTTCCCGGTCCGTCCGCAACTCTTTTTGCCGCGTTTGAAAGCAACGTGCGCGATCTGATTTTTTCGCTGATCCGCGAGGGCAAGGCTGCGCAGATAATCGATGGAACCCTCAGCGACGAGGTGATATATCATTATATCGAGATGGGGCTTTGCTACTTTAAACACGATGCCCTGTACCGCGAGCGCATGTGGGTGGATGAAACCTTCAGAAAATCTTTTTTGCATCTGATTTGGCGGAACATTTTTACCGCCGAGTCGCTGCAAGAAATCGAAACAGGGTAATGTTATGGCTGAAAACAAAAAAAGCGTCCGAACGCTTCAAGATTATATACCGATGGCTAAATCCGGCACACCTGCCGATATCGACGCCATCATGGCCGATATTAACCCAGAGATGAGCATCGCGTCCTCCAAGATCATCGACTATTCGCTGAGCTTTGTGGACTCGGAGCCCGGCCTTGAGCGCATGGCATACTACCTGTTCCATGGTACGCAGATCCAGCGCAATTACTGTACGCTGTTCTTTAACCGCCGGGGCGACTGGCCACTCGTCAAGGCCGCATTTGAAGCTGGCCTGATCGATGAGATACAGGCTTTTTCACGTTAAGCAACAATAGACTGCTTCCTGAAGGATCAGCTTTGCCGCAATATCCCGGCCCGGCACATAATATGTGCCTTCATGGATCTGCCGTGCGATACGCGCTATGCGCAACGCCCTCGATTTTCCACCGCTCTTTTTCAGAGTAACAGGCCTAATGATCAATACCTGAAGCTGCAACGTACTCACCTCGTAATCTCTGCTGAAAAGGATATCGGTAAAAGCGCAATGAAACTTAAGCGTCTTTGACATCAGGTGATGTCTGTGCATGCGCATTGTCTGCCGGTTTCCCGACCACAAAGTCACATATGGCTTTATTAATCGCTTCGGCTTCATCCGGATGATGATAGCTGTGTTCCGAACGGCTGAGCATACGCACGTCCACCGTCAAAGCGCGGGCCAATTCCCGCTTAAAAATCTCCGCGCTGCGCCATGCCACCGTCTCATCCCGCTTGGACTGAATGATCAGCACAGGCTGCGTCACCTGCCCCAAACCCCGGCGCGTGGTTTTGATCAGCCGCATCAACTCGCCATACGTTGCGGCCCAGCACAGGTGCTCCCACAGCGAACCTGCCTGAACACTAAACGCCCGGCGGTAAGCTCCGATCCTGTTGTCGTCCCTGTCCGGGTCGCCCCATAGCACCTTCAGGGAGGTCAGCGCCGACCGGAGACCGATCCGGATGCGCATGGGCGTCGAAAACAGGATCAATCCATCCGTACCATACCGGACGGCCTCGCCCAAAATGAGCAGCCCGCCCATGGAATGGCCAAGCAGAAAGACATGCCGGTAGCGCTCCCGCAGCTGTGCCGCGGCCTCGTCTACCGCCCGCTGCCAATCCCGCGCTTTGGCCTCGACAAAATCCCGTGCACTGCCACCGTGGCCGGGCAGCAGGATGGCGCTGACGGTGCAGCCCGCCGCATAAAGCTTTTGCGCAATGGCTTCAAACTGATTCGGACTGCCCAATATTCCGTGCACCAGCAGCACCGCCGTATCGCTGCCTTCGACCTCGCGCAGGAAGGGCTGATGCAAATTCTGTACGCTTTTTTGGTCCATGGCGGCTCCTCACTGTCGAATGTTGTCGGATCACGCATCCACTGTAAACCACAAGTTATCCACACTTTTGGTGGATAACCTGGGTTTTTTGGTGGATAACTGTGTATAACTCATGCAAGGCGCACCGCTTCGCCAGCGGAAAGCAGAAACACAAGCTTCTCCGAAACCGGAATTTTTGTAATGCGCTGCAGCGCTTTTTCGTACAGCGCAAGCTGCAGGATGTACTTTTCCGCGGCTTCCCGCGCGGTCGTCCTTATCGCGTCGGTTTTGTAATCCACCAGTACCCAGTGCCCATTCTCTACAAAGCACAGGTCGATCACGCCCTGCACGATTACATCCTCCTCCGAGTCCGCAAGCCCAGTCTCCTGTGCGCTCATGCGCAGGCAAAACGGCTGTTCCAACAAACACCGCGTACTGCGCCGCGCGCGCGCCGCGACATCGCTTTTCAGGAACGCAGCGATCTGGCCCGCGTCAATATGGGCGGCGAGCGATTCGTAGATGAGGCCCTTTTGCACGAGGGCGTGCACGCCTTCCTTCACCTGCTCCGCATCCTTTTCGCCCATGCCCAGCAGCTGCAACACGCGGTGCATGAGGGTGCCGCGCTCTGCCGCGGGTATTTCATCGTCCGTGCGTTCCCATTGCGCAGGCTTCAGCGGCACTTCCGGCTGCTCCCGCCGCTTGAGCGCCGATACGCTTACTTTGGATGGTACTCCGAGGTCGGCCTCGTGCGCATAGCGTTCGAACAGCCGCGCGGGCTGCGCTTCCTGTGCGCGGCTGATCAGCGCGTCAAAGCGCGCGGCCGCATCCGCATGCTGCAGCTCTTCAGGCGTAATCTCCGGTACGCGGACAATGCTTTCCATCTCGATCCCCTGCTCCGCGCAATACATGGCCGCGGCGGGCATGATGAGATCGAGATGTGTAACGGCCTTATGCTGCCACCCTTCGCTCTTGGGGGCAAGCCATTCCTGCTTGATCGCCTCGCCCGCGCCCACGATAAAGAGCCGCTCGATGGCGCGCGTCATGCCCACGTACAGAATGCGCACCGTTTCGGATATGCGTTCGCGCTCCATGGCGCGCCCCACTGCCTGCCTGTGCCATGTATCGCTGCGCACGCGGCGCTGCGCATCCACCGCCTCGATACCGATGCCGAGCGAGCGTCCCACCAGCACGCCGCCCGACGCGTCGGACGTGTTGATGCGCTTGTGCATGCCGGAGAGAATGACCGCACGAAACTCCAGCCCCTTGGATTTGTGTATGGTCATCAAACTGACCGCGTCCTCTCCTGCCCGGCCCTGCGCGTCGCGCTTCTCCCCGATGTGCTCCGCGAGCGCAATCACATCGCGCAGCCGCGCAGGATTTGCGGCCACCACCGACGCGATAAACTCCGCAATATCGGCGTCCGTGCCTCGCCCGCCGGGCGAGGTTAGCGCGTACTCGCGAAACTCCGCCTCCTGTCGCAGGCGCATCAGAAAATCCGGCAGCGGCAGGCTGTCCGCCAGCCGCCGGTAATGCTCCAGTTCCTCCCGGAAACGCCCCACCTTATCCGCCAGAGGGGACACTCCGTCAAAAGCGGCCAGCGCGGCACAGAAGCTTCTGTCCGTATCCTCCGCCTCAGGCTTATACGCGATACGGATGGCCGCCAGCTCCGGCTCGGTGAACCCAAAGTGCGGATAGCGCATCACGCTGAGCATCGGCACATCGTTCACCGGACTGTCCACCACGCGCAGTAAGTTCACGTATACGGCCAGTTCGCTGAAGGCGGAGTCCTCCCCGCCCGCGCTGCCCAGTACCGGTATGTCCATATCGGAGAGCATCCGGACGATCCGTCCGCCGGAATTGCTGATCTCGGGCCGCAGCACCGCGATATCGCCGTAGCGGTATCCTTCGGCCACAAGCTCCCGTATCACCGCGCCAATCTGCGCAGCCTCGGCGGCAACCGCGTCCCCCGCGTGGCCCGCAAGCCGGACCTCCACCGCGCCGCCCGAATCCTTACCCGCCACCAGCGTATGCCCGCCTGTATAGGAAACGCCACCCGCGTCCTCGGTCATCATATAGCGCATCACGCCGTTGATGAAACGGATGACACCCGGCGCGCTGCGATAGTTCACGTTCATCTCGATGAGGCCATTGCCAATTAGCTCGCGGCACCGCCGGATCAGCAGCTCCGGGTTAGACTCTCGGAACATGTAAATGCACTGCTTCACGTCGCCCACGAAGAAATCGTTGCCGCCATCCGTCAGCAGCGCAATGATCGCGTGCTGGGCGTCGTTGACGTCCTGATACTCGTCCACGAACACGTGGGAATACTGCGCCCGGCAGCGCTGCGCAATCTCCGGCACAGACAGCACCTTTAAAGCCAGATGGATGGTGTCGTCGTGGTCGATCAGGCTGCGGCCGCGCTTGGCTTTGGCATAGGCCCGCATCATGGCGCGCGTCAGCCCGACGAAGCTGCGCACGTCCTCCGCAGTCATATCAAGCTCGGCGCGCACCTTCTGAGCAAAGTCGCCCTCGTAGTCGCGCAGATCGTCAAAGCATTTGGCAGCAAGGTTTGTTAAGGTGTTGCTTTCACCCCAAGGGGCGCCCTGCGCCTTATATCCTACCGGCTCCACGGCAGGCAGCCACGCATCCTCCGGTTTCATGGCCTCCACCGCGGCCCGCAAAGCCCGCCGCGCCGCCTCACTCTCATCCGCAACGCTGTCGAAGCCCGCCATGCGCCACGCGTCGGAGCGTTCTGAGAGGTACCGGTCGGCCTCGGCAGCGGACTGCATCGCAGCGGCATGGTATTCCTCAAACAGCGTCAGCACAAAGCCCGGATCGTCGAAGTGCGCCTCGGCGTCCGTCAGCCATTGTTCCGGGTCGCGCTGACAGATTGCGCGGTTGTAGATGATGCGCACCACCTCCCCGATGCGGCGCGTGCTGCCGCGCGATGCGTATTTCCCGAAAAATGCAGGCGCGTCGAACTGCTCCACCGCGCTTTCAAGCGCGCCAGCTTTGAGCATGCTGGCCTGCGCGTCGTCCGCAATGGCCACCGTAGGCGATACGCCCGCATACTCAAAATGGTCACGGATGAGCCGCCCGCAGTACGAATGAATCGTGGAGATATCCGCGAACGCGCACTTCTCGGCCTGCGCCGCCAGCCGCTCGCCACCCGGCTGTTGCCCGGCCTCCTGCAGCGCCCGGTAGATGCGCTCCTTCATCTCGCCCGCCGCCATGTTCGTGAACGTCACGACCAGCATGCGTTCGATGTCCTCGCCCGACATGATGAGCCGCAGCACTCGCTCGGTCAGCACACTCGTCTTGCCGCTGCCTGCCGCAGCGGAAACGACTACACTATGCCCCCGCGCCTCAATGGCCTCGAGCTGCCGCTCATTCCACTGCTTGTCCATTTTCAGCCTCCCCGCAAAGCGCCTCCCGGTTGAAGGGTTCTGCCACGCGCGGCGCGTTGCCCGCGTAGTCCTCGTTTTTCCGGCACACTCCGGCATACTCACAGTACTCGCATACGTCCTGCTTCACACCGGTCACAGGTGTGATCGATGTCTCGCCCGCCCAAATGGCCTCCGCTGCCTGCGCAATAAGGCTGTCCGTCATCTCCGTCAACGCGTCCAGCTCCTCCGGAGAGAACAGCCGCGCGGCGCTCCTTTTGTTGAACTCGCCCGCTTTCGTAAGCTTCAAGCCCACCGCGCGCAGGCTGCCGTCCGGCTCTACGGCGCTGAAACGCTTCTGCGCCTCCGGATCGTCCAGCGTGACCCCCTTCAGCCGTGCGGCGCTGGCTACCTTTTCCGTACTGCTGCCGAAACTGTCGCCCATGCGCATGTAGTACCCACCCGCAGGGCGCAGGCCCGTACCCTCCAGCATCCGCTTGGCCGCCGCGATATACATGGGCAGCTGCAGCGATACACCCGCCGCCGTATCGTTCGGCACAAAGTCCGTATCGGAAGACTTGTAGTCCACCACACGGAAGTATCCGTCCGCTGCGTCAATACGATCAATCTTGCCCGATACCGCTACGCTGCCGCGCGATGTAGGCACCGAGTAATCCGAAAACGGCAATTCCGTGGCGTAAAAGCGTGCGCCGCTGTCCGAGAAGTGCACACGGATACGCTGCGCCGCATTGCAAAGCTCCTCCGCGAGCAACGCGTACTGCCGGGCGAACCGCTCGTCCTCAGCAAGCTTGGCATAGTCATGCTCCTGTGCGGCCTGCGCAGCGGCAGCGCGCATGCGGCGTTCCGCCTCGTTTTCGGTCAGCTTCGATATGTCCGCGCCGTCTGTTATGAGCCCCTGTGTGAACAGGTGCAGCGCGAGGTGCATGAAAGTACCAATATCCACCACGTCGTGGGTATAGTCGCGCTCCGCCTGTGCGCGTACGCCAAAGTTCAAAAAGTGCTTGAATGGGCAGCCGTAGTAGCTCTGCACGCGCGTCGCGCTCACCGCTGCCTCGCCATAAAGCTGCGTTGCAAGCGCCTCGCCCAGCGGCTGTGCTGCATTGTCGCGCAGCAGCATGCGTGCCGCCTCGTCCTGCCAGCCGGGGTGGGCAAGCTGCTGGGCCAAAAGCCCGGCCATCCAGGGCTCCGCCGGTTTGCCGCGCAGTGCGGCGGCAAGCTCCCCCAGCAGCGCCGCGCGCATGCCGGACAGGGACGCCGCGGGCAGCTCGTTGCGCTGTACCGTGATATCCGGGAACAGCCGCTTCACCCGGTCAATGATGACCGCAGGCGCGGTCTGTGTGTTATAGCTGATGTACAGCTTTTTCTTCGGCTTGACCAGCGCGGAATAGATCTTCAGTCGTTCGGCAGAGAGGTCGTATACACCTACGCCCACACCCGCTTCGTCCAGCGCGGCACGTTCCGCCGCAGAGAGAATACCCGGTGTGTCGCCCCGGGCAGGCCATACGCCATCCTGCACGCCCAGCGCAAACAACACCTCCATATCGGGGAGCCGGGCCGTGGCGATATCAAACAACGCCACCGCGTCCGTGGAGGGCGGAATCACGGCGATCTTCGCCGCCTCAAAGCCCGCCTGCACAAGGCTGCACAGCGCCTGCGCGGAGACCGGCATGCTGTCAAACACCTGGGCAATGCCTTCTATGGTCTCCAGTGTACGCTCATATACCTGCGTGAAATATGCGTGCTCGCCGCGCGTCTCCGGCGTGTCCAATGCCTCGCAGAACGCATCCAGCTTTTCCTGTGCATCACAGCTGTCCAGAAAATCGCGGATTGCAGTCACAGCCTGCTCTGCACTGCCGGATGCGAGCGAGCGCGTCAGCCGCACAAGCGGAGCCGCCGCCCGCGCCCGCATCGCCTCGAAGCGTTTGGCACCCCCGCCGCGCCGGAAGCCCGAAAGCATGTGCCAGCCCTGATAGCCGTATTTGCGGCAATAGGCGTCCATATCGTACCGTTCCTGTTCGGAGAGCGGCGAAAAACGGCTCAGCATATAGGCCGGAACCGTGGTCATATCACCCGCAGCCGCGCTGAGCGCGCTGTACAGAAAATCGAAAAAGATGTTGTCAGCCAGCGTGCGGCGCTCATCCACAAAGTACGGGATGCCGCACAGCGCAAACTTCACCTTGATGAGCGGCAGGTACGAGTCGAGCCGACCACCGGCGACCGCCATCTCGCGGAACCGCCGTCCGGCATCCGCCTCAGCTAAAATGTACGCACATAGCGCGTCGATCTCGGCTTCCACGGTCTGCGCCTCTGTAAGCGCAATGCCGCCCGGCTCGCCTTCAAACTGCGAATAGGGATATTTGTAGAGGTTGGCTTCAAGAAACGCCAGCGCTTTTTCATCTCCGTGCCGGTCGGGCAGGCCCCGGCAGATCTCCTTAACGTTCTGCCCGGCGCGCTGTGCCGCCTCGATAAAATTCTCCACGTCTTTATGCTCCGACTCAAACAGCGCGTCGTCGCCGCCCCCGCATGAGTCGCGGAACCCCACAACCGTATCCGCCGCCAGACGCATGACTTCGGACAGAAACACCATCACCGCAGGCGACGTGCTGTCGAGCCCATCGATGAATACGTGCGTACCGCGCAGCAGAGGCGCATCCTTGGCGCGCTGCGACGCGATCTCATATACATCCGCAAAATCCGTTCGGTTCCCACAGATTGAATTATAGCGTTCCAGCAACTCAGCAATGTCGCGTAGCTTTTTTCGTAGCTCACTGTCGCGCACCTTGCCCGCCGCTGTGCGCAGTCCGTCGGGCGTCTGCCGGTGGCTTTTCAGCCGCGCAACGAGATCGCCCGCGCAGCCCTCAAAACCGGGCTGGCTGTCCGCACCGTGGAAGGGATGCTCCATCATCGAAAGCGCCTTGGACGCGATCATTGCCCGCTCCGCGCTCGTGATGAACTCGCAGCCGCCTGTCTCCTCCACCACCTTGGCGGCGAGACGCTGGATGCTCATCACCTGCAGGCCGAAGATGCCCTCCACCCCGCAGGCTTCCATGATGCGCTTTTCCGTCACGAACGTGAGCTGGCCGGGTACCACGACGAGCGCCTTGGCGAACGGGTCAGTCACAACTTCGCCGATGCGCCGCATCAGCTCCCGACTTTTTCCGCTGCCGCTGCGGCCTAATATCACGGTAACTCCCATACGCCCTCCGGTAGATTGGTTTGGAAATATTATATCACAGGCCCACGCGAAAAAGCGTACAGGATTCTATAGGTGGATTACCTCGGCCCTATAAAAAAGCCACCAGTTATATCCTGATGGCTTCATTAACGCACCGGATTTCATTGCCCGAAAAAACACCTCCACACTGTCATATTGAGGAGCGAAAGGGACAAAACATCTTTATCCAAGTACGATAAGATGCTAATCCACTGCGTAGTCACTGCGCTCAGCATAATTGTGAACCGTCAGCGTTTCCCCAATACCTTTCTGAGCCCCCGGATCCAGTGTCCGTTGAATATCTCCAGCATACCGCCCACGGCTGTCTTATCGAAATCACCCGTCATGCCGAGCGAGCGGATGGGCATATCCATCACCGTGGCGTCCACCAGACGCTCCACATCGTCGCCCTCATTGGCCTGCATGGACTTGATCGCCATCTTTTTGGCGAAGTGCACAAAGATGCGCCCGATCAGCGTGGCCCGCAGCTCAAACACTGGCGTGTTGAGGTGGAACGGCCTGCCCTTGCGCGGCTCCGCGATGGATCCTCCCAACAGCGCGAGGTATTCGCTTTCCGGAATGTCCAGCGTTCCGTCCGTATGCGGCAGCGCATAGTAGGAGGGCGCCAGCGTACGGTAGTCTGGCGTTGCACACAGGTCCGCGGCGATGTGCACACCCGCACTCAAACGGATATCCCGGCTGGACGCTCCAACCATGATCTCATAATCGCCGTTCTCCACGCACCAGCCCTGTGCCTTCACGTTGTAATAGCTGAAAGCGTCACGCCCGAGGGACAGCGTCACTTCCTTCTCCTCACCCGGCTCCAGCGCAACCTTGGTAAAGGCTTTCAGCTCCTTGGCGGCCTTAAACACGGACGGATTCCTGTGCGACACATACAACTGTACGGTCTCTTTGCCCGCAACGCTGCCGGTATTGCGCACCGTGAAACGTACGGTCAGGTCCTCGTCCTCGCGGATCGTTGAACTGCTCAGCGCGAGGTCTCCATATTCGAATGAAGTATAGGAAAGGCCGTAACCGAACGGGAACAGCACATCCTTTTGGGCTGTATCGTAGTAACGGTAGCCCGTAAAGATGCTCTCCCGGTACTGCGCCACGTACTTATCCGCATACTGCCGATAGCAGGGCGTATCGGAAAGCTGCAGCGGGAACGTCTCCGCGAGCTTGCCGGAAGGGTTGGCCTTGCCCAGCAGCAGGTTCACCGCCGCCTTGCCGCCCTGACATCCGCCGAGGTACGTCAGCAGTACGGCTTTCACTTTGGACAGCCACGGCATGGTCACCGCGCTGCCGCACTGCAGCACCACCACGACGTTGGGATTTGCCTCCGCCACTGCTTCAATAAGCCGGTTGTGCGCGGGCGGCATTTCAAGTGTTTCACGGTCAAAACCCTCCGACTCGTAGCTGGCGGGCAGCCCCGCAAACACAAACACGATATCTTTGCCATTCACGTCTTCTACGGCTTTAAGGATCATCGCCTCGTCAGGCTCGCTGCCCTCGGATTTGTAGCCGTCGGCATAGTCGAAATCTACACCGGCTGTGAGGAAAGCGTTGTATGCGTTGTCCAGTTCGATGGGGTTCACGCCGCTGCTGCCTGCGCCCTGATAGCGTGGGTGCTTGGCCATGCTGCCTACCACCGCGGCGCGGCCCTTTGCCTGATACGGCAGCAGGCCCTCGTTTTTCAGCAGCACCGCGCTCTCCTCCGCGATGCGCTGCGCCAGCTTAAGGCGCGACGCGGTATCCGTCTCAGCGGGTGGCACCTCCTCCATACTTTTTAATATCAGTCCTACAAGGCGCTCCGCATGGGTATCCAGCGCCTCCTGCGAAATCAGGCCCTTCTCCAGCGCGTCCAGCACGATCCTGTCCGTACCCTTGCAGACGCCCGGCATCTCCAGTTCCTGCCCGTTTTTGTACGACGCCACGGGGTCGTTCAGCGCACCCCAGTCGGTGACAAAGATACCCTTATAACCCCACTCGCCGCGCGCCACATCCTCCATGAGCCACTTGTTCTCGGAGCAGTACGTGCCGTGCAGTTTGTTGTAGGCAGTCATAATTGTCCACGGCTGGGCCTTGCGGATGGCGGTCTCAAACGCGCGCAGGTAGATCTCGCGCAGCGCGCGCTCGTCCACGGCGCTGTCGCAGATGAGCCGTGCCGTCTCCTGGCTGTTGGCGGCAAAGTGCTTTAAGCTCGTACCTACTCCGCGGCTCTGCACCCCTTGTATATATGCCGCTCCCAGTGCACCGGAAAGCAGCGGGTCTTCCGAGAAATATTCGAAGTTACGTCCGCACAGCGGGCTGCGCTTGTGGTTAACACCCGGCCCCAGCAGCACGGCCACGCCCTGCTCGCGGCACTCTTCGCCCAGCGCCTGCCCCATTTCGCGGATAAGCCCTTCGTCGAACAAGCAGGCCGTGGTGCACGCCGTGGGATAGCACACCGCAGGCACACTTTTGCCCATGCCGAGATGGTCGCCCGTATCCGGCTGTTTGCGCAGCCCGTGCGGCCCGTCGCTCATCATGATGGAGGGCAGGCCGTATTGCTCGAACCCAGCGAGATGCCAGAAATCCTTGCCGAGCAGCAGCAGCGCCTTTTCCTCGTTGGTCATGCGGCTGACGATTTCCTTTGCCTTGCTCATACGATTGGCTCCTTTGCCTTATAGTGTTGTGAATACGGAATCCGAAAGCGGACATTGATATTATACTATATTTTGCTGCGAAACGGTATTAAAAAAGCCGCTGAATGCAGCGGCTTATGTACAAGATTTGGAACTATCCTCTTACAAGATAGTTAAGAAGGAGGTTCAAATCTTCAGGCTCTGAAACCAGCAGTTCCAGCTCGTCGATCTTGGCTTCGGAGAACATCTGCGTGAGCATAATGTACTGGCAAAGCGTCGATTTCAGATTCAGCCTGTCACCTTCGGAAGTTACGAGTTCAATTTTGCCCTTGCAATCCTTGAGCACCTCGAAGAACTTCGCCGGTTCGTTGATGTTTTTGATCTTCATACGTATTTCCTCCTTTTCTCCGTATTCTGGTGTTCAACTTCACCAACAAAAATATACCACAACCCCTTTGGGGTGTCAATCGCCGGGGCCACAATTTGCACAACCTTTACCCGATCTTTACACCCTTTTTTGGAAGAGGGACTACGCCCAGTACCTGTGCCAGCCGGGAGTTGCGTCCCGACAGTTCGCCCAGCGCGGGCAACTCCTGCCCTAATACTTTGCAGGCGTACGCAAGCAGCACGCGGGAGAGGCCTGCCGCCTTGTTGTGGCGGTCCGTTGCGGCAGAGCGCAGCGCCTCACAAGCCTTCTCCATATCGGATCGCTTTCCGGTCAGCATCAACGCCATTGCGCGCGTGTTAACGATGTACCCCAAACGAGAGCGGGCCAGCAGCCCCGCCGCCGTTTCGTAGCGGCCCAGATAGATGTTTACCCACGCAATCTTCTCGCTGATGTGCCAGGTGTTGCGCTTGCGGTCCTTGGCATTATCCGCCACGGCTTTGGCGGCAGAAAGCGTCTTCCCGGCAGCAAACGCCGCAGCCTGCAGCGCCTCCTCCCGCCCGTCCGCCAGCGCGATAAACGCCTGCGCGGCATAAGCGCTGCCGAGGCGGTACAGCTTTTCCACTGGTGAGCGCGTCCAACTCCCGCCCGCCGCTTCCTCCGCGAGCTTTTTGATGTCCGGCGATTTGAGTGGCATATCCGTTTCAGCGACAAAGCACCGCTCCAGCATATCGCACGCGCTTTCAATGTTGAGCCGCGTGATCTCCGGCAGTTGGGCTTGTCCCTCGCGCTGCGCCAGCAGACGGCAGTAATACTCCTGTACCGGCAGGTAGGCGTCGTCGAGATAGTAGCTGCCCAGCACAAACAGCGCTTTGGCGTATTCGCGCGCGCTGGCTGCCTTTTCCGCGCCGTCCTTCATGCCCTCGTACAGCGTGATGGCCGTGGCAAGGTGCTCTTCGCCAATCTCGCGAATCTCGCGCAGCACCGCAGTTTCTTCCTTGGCATAGGCGTGCTTGCCAAACAGCAGGTAAGGCGCCTGTTTCTCGATGATAAGTTTGCCTTTGCGGTAGTTGTTACGCACGCTGCCTGGGTAAATTTCAAGCGAGCGGGACAGCCACTCATTGGCGAGCTCCATCTCTTTCTCCAGGTCCTGGTCACGCCGCTCACCGGGCCGCAGCAGCTCGTGCACGTTGGAATAGTACCGGTACGCAAGCGCGGTGGCGCATCGTGCGCTGTCCGGTTCCAGCTCCGCTCCGCGTTTCAAAAACGCCACGGCATACTCGCGGTATTGCGCGCATTCGCACAGCTTCTTCGTCTCACCCGATTTGACAAGCAGCGTGGTGGAAAGCTTGCTGCATGCCCTCCCAAGTCGGTAGAGGATGTCGGCGTTGTCCCATATCTTCGGGTCCGCTTTGACATTTCGCAGCGGCGCGAAGCGCATGCACACGACCTTGTAATCGCCCTGCTCCATCAGCCCGTCGACCTCGCCCAGGGCCATGGCGCTTTCGCATATTGCATCGTAATCGGCCTGCTCCCCAAACACCAGCAGCGGCGCATGCCCCTCCGCGTCCAACAGTCCTTGCCGACGCGCAAGCCTCAGCATGCCTTCGCCGATGTGGACGCTCTGCAGCGCCAGGGTTTTGCCCTTGCCGAATTCCAGCCGCAACGAGTCGTCCCCCTCGCCAAAACGCTTCAACGGCAACAGCACCGCCTGCGTGCCTTCATCGCGACCCGCCACATAAACCGCGCAGGCCGTTACGGAAAGAAGCTTTTGTGCGATGTCGGGGTACAGGCGTTTGGCCTGCAGAAAATACTTTCCCTGAAGGGTGAGATGGTCCGAGATCCTGCCGAAGCACGCTGCAAAAAGAAACATGAGTGCCTCCTGTCGGTTATGGTCAGATGATGTCGGTTTTTAGCTTGTACGGCCTATATTAACATAATCCTCATCTTATGGCAACCTAATGCGCATCTCCTCACCCCATCTCCAGCAGGCATAAAGTCTTTGATAATGTGCCAGTATTGGTATATAATCGGAACTGAAAACAGGACAGGAGCAATGCCGCTTATGAAATATTCGGTAGTGGTCCCCGCGTTCAACGAGCAGGAGGTTTTGCCCCTCTCGTACCCGCGCCTCAAGGCCGTGATGGATACGCTGGGTGATGATTACGAGATCATCTTTATCAACGACGGTTCGCGTGACGACACGCTGCACATCTTAAAGCAGATGGCCGCGGAGGACAAGCACGTTAAGGTATTAAGCTTTTCGCGCAACTTCGGCCATCAGGAGGCGGTCTCTGCGGGCATGGCGGCCAGCAGCGGACAAGCCGTGGTCATCATCGACTGTGACCTGCAGGACCCGCCGGAGGTCATTCCGGGCATGGTGGAAAGGTGGAAGGCCGGCGCAGATATCGTCTATGGGCAGCGCACCAAGCGCAAGGGCGAAACGACGTTCAAGAAGCTGACCGCATGGTTGTATTACCGCATCCTGCGGGCGCTGGGCGGACAGTACATCCCGGCCAACACGGGCGACTTCCGCCTGATCGACCGCAAGGTGTGCGACACCCTAAACGCGATGCCGGAAAAGAACCGCTTTCTGCGCGGCATGGCGGCGTGGTCGGGCTTCAAAGCCGAACCATTTGAATACGTGCGCGATGAACGCGCGGCGGGCCAGACGAAGTATTCGATCAAAAAGATGCTCAAACTGGCGGGCGACGGCATCACATCTTTCTCCAACAAGCCGCTGAAATTCGCTATGGTCATGGGTGTTTCGGTGCTCATCCTCTCGTGCCTGTACCTGATCACCTCCATCGTGCTGGCGAGCCTTGCCATCCTTTCGGTCATGCATGTGCTGTTCGCCGTCGCGTTTGCACTGATTGGCTGTCTGTTCGTATCTTTGGGTATCATTGGACTGTACTTAGGCAGAATATATGACGAGGCCAAGGGACGGCCCATTTACATTGTAGACGAAAAGATCAACTTTACGAAATAACGGAGGATTATCATGACAGACCCCAGACTTGAAAAATTAGCGGATATCATCGTCAACTACTCGCTCAAAATTCAAAAGGGCGAAAAGCTGCTTATTGAAACCACGGACGTGGGCGACACGATCGGCAAGCTGCTCGTAGAGAAGACGTTCGAGGCGGGCGGCATCCCGCTCATCAATACCATGTACCGCTCCATTCAGCGCGCGATCATTATGGGCACCAATCCGGACCACATCGAGGCTTGGACGCACTACGACGAGGACAAGATGGCGGGCATGGATGCGTACGTGTCCATCCGCGGCAACGAGAACAATCTGGAACTCATCGACGTGCCCAGCGACCAGATGCACCTCTATGAGAGCATATACTATAAGAAAGTACACTTCGGTCATCGCATCCCGCACACCCGCTGGGTGGTGCTGCGCTACCCCAATCCGTCCATGGCGCAGCTTGCGGACATGAGCACCGAGGCGTTCGAAGACTTTTACTTCAATGTCTGCACGCTCGATTACGCCAAAATGGACAAGGCGATGGACGTGATGAAGGCGCGCATGGCGCGGACCGACAAGGTACACATCACGGGCGTCGATACGGACCTCACGTTCTCCATCAAGGGCATCCCCTCCAAGAAGTGCTCCGGCCACATGAACCTGCCCGACGGCGAGATTTACACCGCGCCGGTACGCGACAGCGTCAACGGCAAGCTGACTTACAACACGCCTTCCATCGAGCGCGGCTTCCGCTTCGAGAATATTTCGTTTGAGTTCAAGGACGGAAAGATCGTCAAAGCCACGGCCAACGACAACAAGCGCGTCAACGAGCTGCTCGATATCGACGAGGGTGCACGCTACATCGGCGAGTTCTCGTTCGGCGTGAACCCGTACATCTTAAAGCCCATGTGCGACACGCTGTTCGACGAGAAGATCGCGGGCTCCATCCACTTCACTCCGGGCAACGCATACGACGACGCGGACAACGGCAACCGCAGTGCGCAGCACTGGGACCTCGTATACATCCAGCGGCCCGAGTACGGCGGCGGAGAGATTTACTTCGACAACGAGTTGATCCGCAAAGATGGTCGGTTCCTGGGTGAGCTGGAAGTGCTCAACGAAGAGAACCTGAAATAGTACAGTCAGACAAGGCCGCTCCGTTGGGGCGGCCTTTGATATATCTCCCCTATGGGGACGCTCTACGGATGTCTTAATATGATGAGGAGGTTCTGATATGGTTAAGAAGCAGACGGCAATGGATCTGTTCGGCAAGCAGTTCAACTGTGCGCAGGCTGTGGCAGGCGCTCTGGCAGAGGAAGTGGGCGTAAGCCTTGAAACGGCCCTGAAAGCTGCCGCGTGCTTTGGCGGCGGCATGCGCTGCGGCGAGGTATGCGGCGCAGTGACCGGCGCGCTGATGGCACTGGGCTTTCGTTTCGGTTCCGCCAAAGAGAATGACGCGGAGGGCAAGGCGGCAGCCTATAAGCGCTCCGTCGATTTCATTGAGGCTTTCAAAGCCAAACACGGCACCATCCTCTGCCGTGAGTTGCTGGGGTATAACCCCGGTGTACCAGAGGACGCGGCAAAAATTAAGGAATTGGGCCTGCACGACAAGATATGCAATCAGGTAATTCTTGACGCGGTGGAGATCGCGAAAGAGATCATCGCGCAGGGATAAGATTACTATTGTGGTGTTCTTCTACGATAAAAATTAAATTTTTGTAAATTTTATTTGCACCATTACATAATCTGTGATATAATGCATATAAATTGAAAATGCGGTATAGATTTATGTTTTCTAATTCCGTAACCATAAAACAAGAAGTACCTGTTAGGAGCGACGAACCTCCTTCATTTTCTTTTTCTTTACCTTAACACATCCTAAATACTCATAAATAGAGCCGAAAGATGCCATTAAAAATGATGGACAAATTTTTTTTCAAAAATTTTAGAATATTTTATTTATTGTAGGGTGGGATACTAATGAGTACAAAAGGAGTAGCTAATAAGCTTGAAGTTTCAGAGCAATATATTGGGGGTATATGTGAATATAGGAATCCTGAAGGTGGTTGCTATTACTTCGGGAGTTCATGTAGTTTGGATGACCTTCATAAAATGGGAGATGGAAAAATGGATGATAAGGATTGGGCAAAGCAATATGTTGAAAGCGTCGACCGTTGTGTTTCCGAAATAAGGCGCGAAATTGCAGAAAACAGAAGAGAAGCAAAGTCTGATATTCGCGAGTACATAAATGCTGTTAATTCAAAGATTGATCAATCGGTGAATGAAACCAGAGAGATGAAAGCGGACATTAAAAAAGAAATTGACGGCTTGAAAGAAAATTACGCCAGCTCTACAAAACACATTCAAACTATGAACACCACAGTAATGATTGGCTTGATTGGTATTTTCCTTGCGTTTGCGGCTGTGGTTGTGGCGTTGATTTATAAAGCGTTTTGAGTTCATCCCATCCTTTAAGGATAAACGCTGAAGTTAACCGGCAGGAGGCTTTTTGCACAAAAAGCCTCTTTTTTTGCCTATGCAGTTAACTGCTAGTTAACTTTTTCAACCGAATTTAACGACGGCTCCATTGCCGCGTTATTCCAGCACCGCTATAATAAGGGCTGTGAGGTGAACAAAGAATGGGAGATATCCGAATCGGAAAAAAGATTGCCGCCAAGCGCAGGGATAAGGGGGTCACACAGGAGGAGCTTGCAGGGTTCCTCGGCGTCTCCAAGCCCGCGGTATCCAAATGGGAGTCCGGCCAGAGCTACCCGGACATTACGCTGCTGCCTGTGCTTGCGACCTATTTCAATATGACCGTGGACGATCTGCTGGGCTATGAACCGCAGATGTCCCGGGAGGATGTACGCAGCATGTACAAGGCACTCTGCAAAGCTTTTGCGGAGGAGCCCTTTGAAGCAGCGTTCGCCAACTGCCAGGAGTACGAGAAGAAGTACTTCTCCTGCTGGAGCGTACAGTTCCACATCGGGCTGCTGTACGTCAACCACTGCGCGCTGGCGGGTGCCGAGATGCTGTCTGTCGTCAAGAAAGCGGTTCGCATCTTTTCACGGGTAGCTAATGAGGGCGACGATTTAAGCTTGGGGCGGCAGGCGTTATGCCTCCAAAGCTACTGCTACCTGATACTTGGCCAGCCTGTGGACGCGATCGACCTGCTGGAGGAGCTGGATGACCCGGTGATGTCCCACCGTATGCTGCTCGTCAAGGCATACCAGATGAAGGGCGACGCGAAGAAATCCAAATCGCTGCTGCAAGGAGAGCTGTATTCGCAGCTGGCGGGTGTGATCGGCGCATTGCCGGACTTTGTATCGCTGTATGCGGATGATTCTGAGCGTATCCGGGACGGCTTCGACAAGATCATGGCTGTGGGCAGGATATTCGGGCTGGAAGCCATCCAGCCCGCGCCTTATATGACCGCCTATATCTCCGCAGCCCAGGTGCATGCGTCCATGGGGCGCACGGAGGAAGCGCTGGATATGCTGGAAAAGTACGCGAACCTGCTCAAGGCCCCCGGTGTGTTCCCGCTGAAGCTGCACGGCAGCGTATTCTTCGACGCGCTGGACGACTTCATTGAAACATTTGATCTGGGTGGCATCACACCCCGCAGTGACGAGATCATCAAGCAGAGCGCAAAGGACTCGGTGCTCAGGAATCCTGCATTCGAAGCATTAAAGAGCGACCCGCGCTTCAGTCATATTGAAATCAAATTAAGTCAAATATAAGGAGGAAACCCGTGGAACTGATTATGCAATACCTGCCCTTTTTCATCCCCGTCTTTATCCTGCAGATCGTGCTGATGGTCGTTGCGCTCGTCCACGTACTGCGGCACGAACACTACAAACACGGCAACCGCGTGCTGTGGATCATCGTTGTGGTCGTGGTGAACGTCATCGGGCCGATCGTGTACTTTGTATTTGGACGGAGTGACGAGTAATGAATGTACTGGAACTGAAAAACGTATCGAAAAGCTTTGGCAGCCTGAGTGTGCTGAAGGACTTAAGCTTCTCCGTGCCGGAGGGTTCCGTGTTCGGCTTCATCGGCAAGAACGGCGCAGGCAAGACCACGACGATGAAAACGATTCTGGGCTTCCTGCCCGTATCAGGCGGGGAGATCAAGGTCTGCGGAGAAAAGGTCCGCTTCGGAGAGACGCATACCAACCGGTACATCGGGTATCTGCCCGACGTTCCGGAGTACTACGGCTACATGCGCCCGAAGGAGTACCTGAAGCTCTGTGGCCAGATCATCGGCCTCAGCTCCCGCGAGATATCACGGCAGACGGACGAACTGATCGCTCTGGTCGGGTTGGAAGGCGTCAACCGCAAGATCGCCGGTTTCTCGCGCGGCATGAAGCAGCGGCTGGGCATCGCACAGGCCCTCATCGGAGAGCCGCGGCTGCTCATCTGCGATGAGCCCACGTCCGCACTGGACCCGGTGGGACGCCGGGAGATCCTTGACATCCTGCACAAGATCAAGGACCGCACGACCATCGTATTCTCCACGCATATCCTCTCGGACGTGGAGCGCATATGCGACACGGTTGGTATCCTGAACAACGGCAGTCTGGCCCTGCAGGGTACGCTAGCGGATATCCGCGGCCGGTACCGCCAAAACAGCGTGCGCATCGAACTGGCCACCCCGGCAGACGCGAATCAACTGATGCCGGTTCTCTCCGGCCTGCCCGCGGCGACTAACGTCGAAGCGGCCGGAAGCGCGCTCACGGTAAACCTGCATACGGCAGCGGGCGGCGCGGATGTACTGGCAGCTGTCGCCGCAAAGCATGCCCCGGTCATCCGCTACGAAATGCTGGAGCCTACGCTGGAGAACGTTTTCATGGAGGTGATCGTATGAAAGGCTATGCCGCTTTTCTCCGTAAGGAATTTGTCGAGCAGGGCCGTACGCATAAGCTGCTCATCATGCTGGTCGTATTCACAATTTTCGGCATGACGAGTCCGCTGCTGGCCAAGCTGATGCCGCAAATCTTATCATCAATTGGCACGGACGGCATCACGATCAATTTCCCTGAGCCAACGTATATGGATGCGTACGCGCAGCTGTTCAAGAACGTTTCGCAAATGGGCATCGTCGTGCTGCTGCTTGTGTTCGCCAGCAGCATGTCGCAGGAGCTTTCCCGCGGCACGCTGGTCAACGTGCTGGCCAAAGGTCTGCCGCGCACCGCCGTGGTGACGTCCAAGTACACCGCGTGCCTTGCGCTCTGGACGCTGAGCCTTGCGCTTACCGCCTCCGTCAGCTACGGCTATACGCTGTACCTGTTCGGCAGCCACCCCACCGCACACCTGCTGTTCTCCCTGCTGTGCCTGTGGCTGTTCGGCGCGTTCCTGCTGTCAGTCATCATTCTTACCGGTACGCTGCTAAAAGGCGGCTACGGCGGCCTGCTTGCCACCGCACTGGTGCTGGGTATCCTGCTGCTGCTGGGCATCATACCCTCCAGTACGCACTGGAACCCGGTGACGCTGGCCTCGGTGAGCACGAGCTTGCTGGATGGCTCCGTCAAAACCGCGGATATCATCAGCGCGTTTTGGGTCTCTGCGGGAGCCACCGTGCTGTGCATAGCAGGCGCAGTCCTGGTATTCCGCAAGAAGCAGCTGTAAAATAAACATCTTCACTTTTGCCTTGGAGGTATCTCACCGCCGGGGCATTTTTGTTTTATCGCTGACCGGTTACCGAGCAGCTATACGTCCTTGCGTTCTGGGTCTGCTCATACGGACATTTTGGCTTGAATATACTTAGTGCGGGAGGCGGCGCCATGAAGAATAAGGACAAAGTGCTGCGTATCATATTATCCGTGCTGTTTGTCGCCGCGGTGGCGGCGCTCGGTTCGTTGTTTACCGATACGCAGAGCGAATGGTATCAGGGATTGATCAAGCCCGCGCTGCAGCCACCCGGTATCGTTTTCGGCATCGTGTGGACAGTGCTGTACGTCATGATCGCGGTGTCGATCTCGCTCATTGCGGTACAGCCGGGTACTCCTCAGTCCACGCTGTGGCTGCACGCTGCAAACGGCGTACTCAATGTGCTGTGGACGTATACTTTCTTTACGCTGCAAAATCCCGCCGGAGCGTTACTGGTGCTCTTCATCATTATCGCCGTGGGGATACTGCTGTATGCCAGCGTGCGCAAAATCAGCGCGCCTGCCGCATATCTGCTCATTCCATATCTCGTGTGGCTGGCGTTCGCACTGTACCTGAACTATGAGATCGCGTTTCTGAACTGATCTTTGTGCCAAAGTCACGGTATCCCGTAACTTTTTCTGGTATGATTCTGGTATCAGAGGAGGATTGCCATGAACCGTGAGAAAACAATTAAAATCATATCCAATGTACTGTTCGGCGTCGGTACAGCCTTGGCTGCCGCAGTAATCATCAAGACCTTTATCGAGAGCGCCAGCCTGCCAGCAGGCGTGTGCCCGTTCGACCAGAACCGATGGCTGACATATACCGCATTGGGTGTACTCGCCGCCTCGCTCATCTCCTCGTTCATCGGAGATTTCTATAAAAGAAATCAGCGTAAAAGTGAAACCCATTAAATCGTATCGTTAAGAGCGGCGCAGACCGCTTTTTTATTTCAAACCAACCAGACGTATCGTCTTTTAGCATATTTTCGGGTTGTGTGACAAAGTCACAGTTTTAACAGGCTTTATGAGGTATATTCTACTCAAAGCTTAATCGTAATAATTATTAATAAGAGAAGGGAGAAGTAAAATGGAAGAGAACATGAACACAAACGCCGTTACGCTGCCGCTCATCGGAGATAAATCGCCCAGCTTCGTTGCTAAAACCACGCAGGGGGAGATTCACTTCCCGGAGGACTATAAGGGAAAATGGGTGATCCTGTTCAGCCATCCCGCGGATTTCACACCGGTCTGCACCACTGAATTTATGACTTTCGCATCGATGGCAGAGGACTTCAAGAATCTTAATACAGAGTTGATCGGATTGTCCGTTGACAGCTTGTTTGCTCACATCGCATGGCTGCGCACCATCAAGGAGAAGATCGAATACAAGGGCATGAAGCACGTTGAGGTCAAGTTCCCCCTTATCGAGGACATCAAGATGGATATCGCCAAAAAATATGGCATGATCCAGCCGAGCTCGTCCGATACGCAGGCCGTGCGTGCCGTATTCATCATTGACCCCAAAGCCACCATACGCACCATCCTGTATTATCCGTCCTCCACAGGCCGCAACTTTGAGGAGATTAAGCGCATCATTATCGCCCTGCAGAAAGCGGATGCGGAGGGCATTGCCACACCCGCAAACTGGCAGCCGGGAGAAGACGTCATCGTCCCGCCGCCGGGTTCCTGCGGCACGGCGCAGCAGCGCATGGAAAGTCAGGATGAGGGCATGTACTGCCTTGACTGGTTCCTCTGTTTCAAAAAGAGCAAATAAACCACTGATTTACACCACATACATACCACCGATATCACACCACATTGATGCAAAAAATCAGAGAAACGATAGCAAAGGCGGGCAGCACCCGCTTTTTGCGTTGTTTTGGAATCTTTCTTTCAATTATTCCGCTTTGCAATGTCTCCGGCGCGGCATTCTTTATTGTTTTAAAGCGGTAGTTTTCATTCCGGGATTTTTCATTACCGCGCATAATTCCCCGCGGCTAACAAACAATAACAGCGAAACCAGATATTTTTGAGGAGGACAACTTATGAAGGCAACCGGTATTGTCAGAAGGATCGATGAGCTCGGGCGGATCGTAATACCCAAGGAGATTCGGCGTACGCTGCGCATCCGCGAAGGCGACCCGCTTGAGATATACACTGATCGAGAAGGCGGCATTATACTTAAAAAGTATTCCCCGATTGGTGAGCTTGCATCCTTTGCGCTCGACTTTTCGGAGGCGCTTTCGACCACGCTTGGCCTGACTGTAGTCATTTGCGACCGCGATACCGTACTCGCTTCCAGCGGCGAATTCCGCAAGGACTACATGGAGCGCCCGGTGAGCAGTGCGCTGGAAGAAGCGATGAACACTCGCGGGTCCGCCCGCAAGGAAGCAGCAGCAGTGATCCCCATCGTCACAGGCGAGAACACATCGCAGACCGCGTATCAGCTTATCGCCCCGATCCATATGGACGGTCAGCCCATCGGCGCGGTGGTGCTGCTCTCACGCGACGCCGCCATCGGCGAAGCCGGACAGAAATCAGCCGAGGCCGCCGCGGTTTTCCTTGGTCGCCAGATGCAGCAGTAAAAAAACCGTACCACAGCCAATCAACCGATGACGCCCAAAAATGCCCTCTTGCCGCGGGCTTCGCATCGGTTGATTTTTTTTGTCCGAAAAGGTAGAATAGTAGAACTAAACGATTTTTATTCAGCTGCTCAATTATCACGATAGCTGACGAATTGAGCGGTGGAAGTAATGGAGGTTTTTGTGAGCGGTACATTAACAGAGAAGATACTGAAAGCCCACCTCGTCCACGGCGAAATGAAGGCCGGCGAAGAAATCGCGATCCGCATCGATTATACGCTGACGCAGGACTCGACGGGCACCATGGCATATCTGCAGTTTGAGTCCATGGGCGTGCCGCGCGTCAAAACAAAAAAGAGCGTGGCCTATATCGACCACAACATGCTGCAGTCCGGCTTTGAGAACGCCGACGACCATAAGTTCATCGAAACCGTTGCGAGAAAGCACGGCGTGTATGTCAGCCGTCCCGGCAACGGCATCTGCCATCAGGTGCATCTGGAACGTTTCGGTGTACCGGGTGCGACGCTGCTCGGCAGCGACAGCCATACGCCCACAGGCGGCGGCATCGGCATGATCGCCATCGGCGCGGGCGGGCTGGACGTGGCTGTGGCCATGGGCGGCGGAGCGTACTACATCCCCTGCCCCAAGGTTCTGGGTGTGGAGCTCACCGGCAAGCTGCCCTTCGGCGTTTCCGCCAAGGACGTGATATTGGAAGTGCTGCGTCGTCTCTCCGTAAAGGGCGGCGTGGGCCGCGTGATCGAGTACTTCGGCGAGGGCACCAAAACGCTGTCCGTACCGGAGCGCGCAACCATCACTAACATGGGCGCGGAGCTTGGCGCAACCACCTCGATCTTCCCCAGCGATGAAATCACACGCACATTCCTTGCCGCGCAGGGCCGCGAACAGGACTATACCCCGCTCTCCGCCGACGCGGACGCGGTATATGATGAAACCATCACGATCGACCTCTCCGCTGTGGAGCCTGCCGCTGCCATGCCGCACAGCCCGGATCTCGTGAAGTCCATCCGTGAGATCGGTCCCCTCAAGGTGGATCAGGTATGCATCGGCAGCTGCACGAACTCCTCTTATCTCGACCTCATGCGGGTCGCTTCGATCCTCAAGGGTAAGAGTATCGCGCCCGAAGTCAGCCTTACGATATCGCCCGGCTCGCGTCAGGTGATGACCATGCTCGCGCAGAATGGTGCACTGGCCGATATCATCAGCGCGGGCGCACGCATCCTCGAATGCGGCTGCGGGCCGTGTATCGGCATGGGACAGGCTCCCCGCACCGACGCGATTTCGGTACGCACGTTCAACCGCAACTTCTACGGCCGCACCGGCACCTACAGCGCGGGCGTATATCTCGTCAGCGTGGAAACTGCCGCCGCGACTGCGCTCACCGGCGTCCTCACGGACCCGCGCGATTTAGGGCTGCAAGCAGATGCTCTTGACGTTTTGATGCCGGAAACCTTCCTCATCAATGACAACCTCATCTCGCCGCCGGATGCAGCGGGTGAAACTGAGGTAGTGCGCGGGCCCAACATCAAGCCGTTTCCGCAGGGCAAGGCGCTCACGGGCGTGGTGTCCGGCGAAGTGCTGCTCAAAATGGAGGACAACATCACTACCGACCATATCTCGCCTGCGGGCGCGAAGCTGCTGCCGTACCGCTCCAACGTGCCTTACCTTGCCGACTTCTGCCTCGCGCCGGTCGACCCGACGTTCCCCGCGCGGGCCAAGGAGAAGGACGGCGGTTTCCTCGTTGCGGGCCACAACTACGGGCAGGGCTCCTCGCGCGAGCATGCGGCGCTCACGCCGCTGTACCTCGGCGTCCGCGGTGTCATCGTCAAGTCGTTTGCGCGTATCCACATGGCCAACCTCGTCAATTCCGGCATCCTGCCGCTCGTGTTCGAGGACGAGGCGGTCTACGATAAGATCGATCAGGGGGACGCGCTCGTCATCGCGGACGCACCCGCCAAGGTGGACGGCACTGTCGCTTTCACGATAGAGAATAAAACCAAAGACTTTACGTTCACCGTGAAGCTCGACGTATCCGAGCGGCTTAAAGCAGTGCTGAAGGACGGGGGCCTGCTGAACCACACGAAGAAGGAAAGCGAAGGCTGAGACGCGTACCTTTAACGGATAAACAAGCCCGTGGGTATCCACGGGCTTTTGTTATATAACAACCGCATTACAGGATTCATATCAGCGCGCTTTTCTCCGTCGGCAGTTCCACGATGGCCCGCGTATACTCTCCCTGCTTCGACTCAAGATGGATCTCACCGTGATGCTCGTTGATGATTCCAAGCGAAATGGACAGTCCCAGTCCGGCATGCTCGCTGCGCATGCTGGTCGTAAAGAATGGATCAAATACACGGGGAAGCAAGTCTCCTATGATACCCACACCCCGGTCTTCCACTATAAACTGCACCCATGCCTGTCCATTGTGCTCTATGGGTTCAACAAGCACGCGCAGCTTTTTGTTTACATCGTACCCACTGTAACGGGCATTGAGTGCATCTCTGGCATTGGTAATCAGGTTCATCAGCACCTGCCGAATCTGCTGCGCGCAGCAGCTGATAAGCGGCAGATCGTCCGCAATGCTGATCGTCAAATCAATCTGGTCATGCTTCAGCACAGCCTCCGTAAGCGATAAAGTCTGATACACGATATCCTCGGCGGAGACAAGCTGGTGAGCCTGCTTATTGCCTTGAGAGAAGCTCAACAAATTTTTCACCGTATCGGCCACCCGCTGACCTTCGCGCATGATCTCCTCGCTGTATTCACGGAACGGTTCATCCGCATCTGGATGTTCGGCGATCAGCTGCGCATAGTTGATGATACCGGTGATTGGGTTGTTGATTTCGTGGGCAATGCCGCTGGCCAGCGTGCCGATGGACTCCAGCCTCTGCTTCTCGCGCAGCTGCATCTCCACCCGCATGCGGTTCCGTTCGTACTGCCTGCGCTCCGTGATGTCTCGCATAAACACAAGCGCACCGTCCCTAGCACCATACCGTATGGGCACAGCGGATACCTCCACCTCCACCCGCCTGCCGTCAACACGGCAGATAATTTCCTCGTTGACCGGAGGCACGGTTTTCTCCTCATTGATCTGCCGGGTCATCTCCTGCACGGGGGCCTTCATCTCCTCCGGCACAAACCGGCTGATTGGCTGTCCGATCAATTCGCTCTCAGCCTTCGCGCCAAACAGCACAAGCGCTTTGGCGTTCGCATAGGCGAAGCTGTAATCTGTCTGTACAAAAACCGCGTCGGGCGCGTTTTCCACCAGCAGCCTGAAGCGCGCCTCGCTTTCCGCCAGTTCCGACTGGCTTCTTCTGATTCGTATCACACGGCTGTAAATCAGCGTCCACAGCAGCGCCGCGGTGACGATCACATAAGCCCAGCCTTTAATATTCGATATGACCACCATTTCATGCGGGTTCGAGGCGAGTCCCAACAGTGAATCGCTGAAGAATATCCACAGACAGCCGAGGACGAAGTACGGCAGTACGACGCGAAGCGATTCGCACAATGGGCTTAAGATTTTTTGATTCGGCGGCTTGGATATTCCGGGACGTTTGGGCATACGATGGCCTCCTGCAGAACAGAATGGGAGCTTGCTGTACTATTGGTTTAAGTGCCATCGCTCTGTTGTCCTTATTATGGTAACATGCCTCAAGTGCTTTGTAAATATATGACGATTTATGACCGTATTTCGGGCTGCCGACGTTAGGGATATCAGACTCAGCCCCAAGCCTAAAACATTTCGCTCCTCAATCAAAAAAGCCGCGGTTGGTATCTTCGCGGCTTCACTTCTTATAACTGATTCAATACCGGTTGTAATGCACCTTGTCCTCATAAAACTGAGTATGTGCAGGCGGCATCTCCGTAGGATGGCCGATCGCGATCAGTGTGACTGGTAGTACATTCTCCGGGATGTTGCACAGTTTGCGTACGGTACTGACACGTTCCTCATCGGGATAAAGCCCCAGCCAAACTCCGCCAAGGCCCAATGCCTGCGCGGCCAGCAGTATATTTTCGGTGCTTGCGCCGCACTCCTGCTGATAATGAATCGCCAGCGACTCATGATGCCCCTTTACCCCCACGACGATGCCCAGCGGCGCGTGCTGCAGCATGGCCCAGTTCCGGTTCGACGCCGCAATTTTGGCCCTCAGGTCCTCGTCACGCAACACGATGAACTCCCATGGCTTCGTGTTCCGTACGGACGGGGCATACATGCCCGCGCGCAGCAGCAGATGCAATTGTTCATCCGATACCGACTCTGCCGAAAATCCGCGGCAGCTCCTCCGTTCAAATATCAGTTGCAGTTTATCTTCCAATTCCGGTCTCCTTTCAGACGTCCCCGACAACAATCAGGGAAGGCTCAATAGCGGTCGTAATGCACCTTGTCTTCCTTGAAGGTCGTGTGCGGGTGCGGCATCTGCGCGGGATGACCGATGGACATCAGCGTTACCGGAATGATGTCTTCCGGAATACCGCAAAGCTCGCGGACCGCTTTGACGCGTTCCTCATTGGGGTACAGACCCAGCCATACGCCCCCCAGACCCATCGCATGCGCGGCAAGCAATATGTTCTGGGTCGCAGCAGAGCAGTCCTGTATAAAGAAGCCCGTATTCGTCGCGCGGTATCCTTCCAGATTGGCCAGCACCATGATACCGAGCGGTGCGTCCTTGAGCATCGTCCAGTGCGCTCCCGCAGCAGAGACCGCAGCCTTGAGCGGCGCATCGCGCAGCACGAGGAACTCCCACGGCTGCGAGTTCTTCGCCGACGGCGCAGCCATGCCCGCCATCAACAGCGTATGCAGCTGTTCATCGGTTATCGGCTGATCGGTATACTGACGGCAGCTCCTCCGTTCCAAAACAGGTTTTAATCCTTCGTTCATCAATATCACTCCCTGAACTGTTTTTCGAGCGTCCAAACCGCATCCTTCGGCGGGTTCTTGCTCAGATACATCATATGCAAAATACGTTCCTTAAAACGCCAGGACGTCAATTTGGAAAGCAGGTACAGCGTCTTGTAGCTCGTTCCCACGGATACGCGGGCGGGCGGATTCTTCATCCCCGCGATTTTCAACACAGTCTTCGCGCATAATTCAGGTCCCGGCGAAGCCAGCTCCGAGCGAATCATCTCATACAGGGCGCGCTCCATGGGCTTTGCATAGGCGGAGTTGCGGCTCTGTTTGGTAAATACCCGCTTTTCGGTAAAGCCTGTACGCGTATCGCCCGGCTCCACCGTGCACGCGCGGATTCCAAACGGTTTTGCTTCCATGCGAAGGGTGGTGGTCATCATAAACAGCGCAGACTTTACGGCGCTGTACATGCCCTGATACGCAATGGGGAAGCACGCCGCCATGGAGCCAATATTGATCACCATACCGCTTTTCGCTGCACGCATCACCGGCAGCGTATGGTTCAGCATGCGCAGCGCCCCAAAGAAGCATACCTCAAACTGTACTTTGGCTTCGTCCGCGGTCGTTTCCTCAATTGAGCCCGCGATGCCGCTGCCTGCCGCATTCACCAGCACGTCGATGCGTCCGTGGCGGTCCGCCACATATTTAACGGCAGCCGCGGCGGAAGCTTCATCCTCCAGCGTCAGGGGGATCATCTCATAGCGGGCGCCTTCCTCGCCTGCCTGCTGATAATTCCCTTGCCGGGAAGTCCCATATACGACGTCGCCGTTTTTCGCAAATTCCAGGGCGATCGCTTTGCCGATGCCGGAGCTTGCGCCCGTCACAAGTATCACTCGTTGTTCTTGCTGCATAGGGTTATTGTAACATCCTTCCGAGATAATTCAATACCATCAAAGGCCGAAGCCTTACTTTCCCAGCGATTGGTTTGCCAGCCTAACTCAGAGGCTTCCCATCGAAAAAACGGCGCAGTCTGACTACACCGTTTATTTCTTTATTTCAGCATCCCAGATTACGGCACCTACAGCGCTTTGATAAAATCCCGAATGCGGCTGAGCGCTTCTTTCAGGTCTTCATATGCGGTAGCATACGAGCAGCGGATAAAGCCGTCCGTACTTTCGCCAAAGGCATTTCCCGGTACGCACGCCACCTTTTTTTCGAACAGCAGGCGCTTGCAGAACTCCTCTGAGCTGAGCCCGGTGGAGGTGATGTTGGGAAAGATGTAGAACGCGCCGAGCGGCTCGAAGCAGGTTAAACCCATGGCATTCAGCTCGTTGAACATGAGCTTACGCCTGCGGTTATACTCCGCAACCATTTCCTTCACCTGCGCAAACCCGGTGGCCATTTCTGCACGCAACGCTTCAAGCCCCGCGTCCTGGCTGACCGCCGAGGCGCACAGCATCGAATACTGATGGATCTTTACCATAGCGTCCACCGCAGCCTTGGGCCCTGCGGCGTATCCCAGCCGGAAGCCGGTCATCGCGAACGCCTTGGAAAAGCCGTTGACGACGATGGTCCGCTCGATCATGCCGGGCAGCGAAGCGATGGAACAGTGGTGTCCGCTGTAGGTCAGCTCGCTGTATACCTCGTCGGCAATGACAATAAGGTCGTATTCCTTTATCACCGGAATGATCTTTTCATAATCCTCGCGCGTCATGGTCGCACCCGTGGGATTGTTGGGATAAGCGACGACGATCGCCTTGGTCTTGGGCGTAACAGCCGCACGGATGCTCTCGGGAGTGATCTTGAAATTCTCGCACTCCTTGAGCTCCATGGCCACAGGCTTTCCTCCTGCAAACAGCACGCCGGGCATATACGATACATAGGACGGCGCCGGGACGAGCACCTCGTCGCCCGGGTTCATGATGGAGCGGAAAGCGATGTCGAGCGCCTCACTCGCGCCGACCGTGACGACCACCTGATTGATGTCATACAGCAGATTAAGACGCGCGGCAAGGTAACGCACAATCTCTTTGCGCAGCTCAGTGGAGCCATGGTTGGAGGTATAGTGCGTTCGGCCCGCTTCCAGCGCGTAAATCGCGCTTTCGCGGATGTTCCACGGCGTGTCAAAGTCGGGCTCGCCCACGCCGAGTGAAATGCAGTCCTTCATCTCGCTGGCAATATCGAAGAACTTGCGAATACCTGACGGCGGACAGTTCCGTACGACCGTTGAGAGCTTATCCTCCAGCATCACGGCGATACCACCAGCCTCTCCTCTTTCTCACGCCCGGCGAGAATCACGCCCTGTTCCTTGTATTTGCGCATAATGAAATGTGTCACTGTGCTGGAGACGCCCTCCAGTACCGCAAGCTTTTCAAACACGAACTTGGAAATCTGTTTCATGCTGGCCGCACGCACGATGACCGACAGGTCGAAAGCGCCGGACATCAGATAAACAGCGGTTACCTCAGAGAATCCGTAAATACGCTTGGCAAGGTCGTCATACCCAAGGCCGCGCTTGGGCACCACCTTCACTTCGATGAGCGCTTCCGCTTCCTCCGAAGATACCCGCTCGCGATTGATGATCGCCGAGTATTTGACGATGATCTTTTCGCGTTCCAATTCTGCCACTGCGGCGGCAACCTCTGCTTCGGATGCGCCTGTCATTTCGGCCATCTCCTTTGCGCTCAGGCGTGCGTCGCGTTCGAGCATATCGAGTACTTCGTTGTGCAGATTGCTGCTCATGGTGCATAACCTCCGTATATTTTTGGCTTTTGTGTATTCTACCACTCGCCCAGCCGCGCGTCAATTTTCTTTATGCTCCCGACAGGGCTTGGGATAATAGAAGTTTCTGGGTGCCCGTTATCACTTTACATGCACATGTGGTAATGTGAATCTGATAAAACAAAAAGCGCCTTTGCAGGCGCTTTTTTCAGTTGCAATTAATAGCGGTCTTTCCTCGCACGGAAGCAGTCGCTGCAATACACAGGACGCTCGCCAGTGGGCTGGAAAGGAACCCGGGTCTTCGCACCGCATTCCGCACAAACAGCCTCAAACATCGGCCTGTCGCCTCTGCGCTGCTGCTTCTTCGCGGAACGGCATTCGGGGCATCTCTTGGGAATGTTTTCAAAGCCCTTTTCCTGGTAGAATTCCTGCTCGGAAGCGGTAAAAACGAACTCACACCCACAATCCGCACACTTCAGCGTTTTGTCCTCAAACATTTTCTCTCCTTTTTTTGTTTCCATGGTATCCAAGACGAGATGATTCTTCCACCGGTTAGGTTGCTGGAACACTACGCAAGGTTTAGACTTTCATCAGCTTCTTGACCATTGTAATATAGGTGCATCAGAACTAGATACACACTAAAACTATCATATCATTAACAAATAGTTTCGTCAACACCTGCTTTTGCATGTGCTGCAAGCATTTTTTCGCATCAGCATCATGTGGACGGCGAGGTCTCAGGCGAAGTCTCAGGTGAGGTGCTGGTCGATGGCGAAGTCTCCGTTGACGGTGCCGGGGTAGCTTCCGGAGTTTTCAGTACATACCGGATGCCGTTGATTACCGGATATTTATAGTACTCATACTCCACCGGATCACCGATCGGCGTACCGTCCAGCCCCATAGTAATCTGATAGGTCTGTACGATGGTACCGCTCGACTCATTAGCAAACTGGTACGATGTTGTTCCAGAGGCTGAGATAATCGTACCATCCGGGCATTCATACCCTTCGTCAACTTCTTTTACGCTGGATGTCGGCGAACCATATCGTCCTAGGTTCTTCCAGCTGTAATCCAATATGATCTGGTCTCCGTTGGCATTCGTAAGTGGCACGCCGTAGAACTCTACGGTTACGGTCTTGTCCTTGGGGTTGACGAACGATACGAGATAGTATTTATACTGCGTCTCGTTCAGCAGCTTTAAATCCTTACCCGCATAGTTGCCGTGAGGCGAATCAAGCGTCGAATCCAGACCGAGCGGGATGTATCCAGACGGAATCGAATGATGCCAGTGCTCCGTCCATTTCAATCCTGAGCGGATCGCGGCGTTGAATACGGTGCTGCCCAGTTGGCATACACCGCCGCCGTATTGCGGGGTATATCCACCATTCTCAATGCCCGCAGCCTCTTTCCAGCCATAGGTTTTGGCTGTGGTGGCGTTACGCGGGCCTGCCGTATCATTGACCGACCAAGTCTCGCCCGGCTCAATCACCGCGCCGTTTAAGAGGGTCGACATCATAGCAACATTGTAGTTACGCGCAGAATTGTAATGGTCGCTGTAGCTGGTCGTCCAAGAGGAGATCAACTGCGTCTGGCTTTTGATCTGATCGAGTGTCACTGCAGCGGGCGTAAGCGTAAAAGGTGTGACGATGGTTTCGTATGTTCCGCTTTCCACTTGTGACTTCACCGCATCAAAGATGTAGTCAGCATCCACGACCAGTCCATCCACCGATTCGGTGTAGATGAAGCGGGAAACGTGCGCCTTATCTGGAATAATATCTTCTTTAAGGTAGTGGTTGTTATCCCACGACTGATACCGCAGGGCATTGGGCATATCCTCGTCCGCGGTGCGTACCATCTCCGGATAATCAGCATATTCCTTGCCGCTCGCGTACGCTTTGCAGATGCTGATCATCGTCGGAAGGTCGGGCATGTATGCGGCATACGTCGTTGTGCCGTCCGCCGCCGTGGCAGCGGTATAGCCCCAAGGTGCGAACGTGACAGTGGCATCCACCGCCTCCGTATCGAGCTGCGCTTTCAGCGCGGTCAACGCGGTTTTCAAATTGGTTTCGTCAACAGTGACCGTAACCGGAAAATCAACCGGGCTTTCCTTGGCAGCGTTCGCCGCGGTAAGGCGCTCCTCAAAGGTTCCCGCACGTCCGTATGCGATGGCCTTGGCGATCATAGCTTCATAATCGGTCTGAAGCGCAAAATCCTGCGCGGTGAAATTCATCAGGGTCCCGTTCACGTCCACGGTGAAGTTCGCTTTGGCGAAAAGCTCCGCTTCGATTCCCGAGGTGGCCTCCAGCGCTTCGTCACGCGTCATGCCGGAAATATCAATGCCGTTCACTGAAACGCCCTGCATCACGGTGCCGAGCTCTATGACGCGTTCAGCGTCGTCAGCGGGGCCGGCCCCGAGCAGCAGCACCACCGCACAAACGATAAGCGCCACCACGAGCACGCCGCCCGATATGATGAGAAACAGTTTATTCTTACCGCCGCGCTTTTTTGTTTCTATTTCCATCGTCTCCACGGCGTCTTTATAATCGGTCATCTAATATTTCCTCCAGATTCCAATGGTCAACTCAAGTAATCATACAATAAAACGCACTGAAAGTAAATAACAGGCTGACCCGCAGACCAAAAAACAGGCGAATATTTACACTTTCATAATATCATCCCCTCCGTCAGCCGCTGCTGGCGGATTCACTTTCTGTCGGCCCAGGCGTAGACGTCACCGTTGCAGGATCGGGATAGTTGCAATACGTACCGGTGTTGATGACCCGATAGGTATGGTGTTCAAATTTTTCACTTCCCATAGGGCTGCCGTCTGCCGCGTAATACTGCCGGTACGTCTGAACCTTCTGTCCGTTTTGTGCAACTCCATACGTTACCGATTCCCCTGCAGGTATGGGCTCATGATTGGGAGTCTCGGTCTGGTCATAGTAGGTGCCGTGTGTGGATGTGGCGAACACGCCGAGGTCGTCAAAGGTATAACTTAATATAACGTCGCCATATTCGGGATGTACCACAGTAACACCATAGATCTCCACCGTGACGCATTTCTCCTTTTTGTTCATGTACGATACAATATAAAAGGGCGTTGTACAGTGGTTGAGCAGTTTCAAATCCGGGCTGCCTGTACTAATCGTTGCATCCAGCCCCAGCGGAATGTATTTTGATATGATGGAATGGTGGGTCCACGAGGTAACCTCGATTCCCCACTTATTGCTGTTCTCACTTTCGCCGATACTCGTATTCCCGTTATAAAAGATACCTGATCGTATTGATGCATTGAACAGCGTACTCGATATCTGGCACACGCCACCGCCCGCCTGCTTTGAATAGCCTCCGTCTGCAATGCCGTCCGCGTCCTTCCAGCCGGTTGCGGAGGTACGCGGCCCAGCCACCTCGTTGATCGACCACTCCACTCCCGGCGGCAGTGTCTGCCCGTTGATGATGCCACATAGTTTATTCACATTATAGACGCGGTTGGTGCTGGCATGTAATCGGTAGCTCGACGTCCACGATGAGACAAGCTGCGTCTGGCTCTTCAGCAATTCTATCGTCACTACGGGCTGTGTCACAGCCGTTTTCGCAGTAATGATGGATGTATCGTCATTCTGCAGGGCGGTTTTGATCTGTACCGCGAGGTTATCCAAATCCACTTCTATGCCTGTCTGTTCGGCGGTGTAATAGAACCGGGAAATGTACGCGTCTTTAGGTATCTTTTTCTCAAGCGAGGTTTCATAGTGGTCGTCGTTATAGTACTCGTAGCGCAGCGCATTCGGATGCTCATCCGCCGAAAGCATCACAATCGGCGGTTCCCCGTCGTTGCTCTCGTCCCATTTTGATGAGTCGTACTCCGTTCCATCCTCAAAATGCCCGTTGGGTGTAAACTTTACCGTCGCATCGAGCGGCGCCACATCCAGCCGGAGCTTAAGGGCCGCCAACGCCGTTGCCAGCCGGGTTTCGTCAGCCACCACATCCACCGAAAAATCTACGCCTGTCTCCTGCGCAGTCGCCGCCGCGGCCAATCGCTCATCAAAGCTGCCTGCGCGCCCGTACGCCATGGCTTTATCGATCACATCATCATAATCCGTCGCCAGCGCGAGGTCGTCCGCGGTGAGCAGCTTGCTCTCGCCTCCCACACTTACGGTAAAGCTGGTCTCACCCAGCAGCTGCGCGGGCAGGTTTGCGGTCGCAGCTAACGCCTGCTCCTTCGTCATGCCCGATATATCGACGCCGCCCACGGAGATGCCCTGCAGCGCCGTACCCAGCTCAATTACGCGCTGCGTGTCGTCCGCCGCGCCTATGTTGCCCAGCAGCAGAATCGCGCATACCGTAAGCGCCGTCACCAGCACGCCGCAGGAGATGATGAGAAACGCTGTATTTTTCCCCGCCGCTTTCTTCTTTTTCTTAGCCATAAGAATTCCTCCCGTTTGTGGTTATCGTCCATATCACAGGTTTTTATACTTTAAAAAAGAAAACGCGCGAAATACATCGCGCGCACCTTCTTCTTTAGTTTTTACCTATCCTCAGCTCGTTGTTGTCTGCGTATCGTCCACGTAGAGCGGGTCTGGATAGTTGCAGTAAATTTCAGCCGGGAACGCCCTGTAAGCGTCTTCATGGAAAAACTCCGAGTATACGATGTTTCCGCTGGCGTCCGTATATACCTTCCATACCTGCCAAGTCTGCCCCGGATGCGCAGTTACCCATTCCTTCGGTTTTCCCGCGGCAATCGCGGTGCCGTCTGGAAGCGTTGCGGCATCATAATGATAGGTTGTATTAGCGGGAGTATCGGAGCCAACCTTAATAGCGATATAATCCACCTTATATCCATGCAACGATGGAGGCCCATAAATCTCGATCGTGAGCGTCTCCGCTTCCTCGTCCATGTATGCCGCAAGGTATACCGGCATATCGAACGGGTTGGTCAGTCTTAAATCCTTGTTGCCCGGGTCATCCAGTTCACCGGACGGATAGTTGATCGTCGCATCGAGTCCCTCCGGCAAATAGGTGGAAGGCCAGCTGTGGGTATACCGCTTCGCGATGACGAGTTCGGCGCGGATGGCCGCGTTGTAAAGCGTGCCCGAAACCTGGCACACGCCGCCGCCATACTGATCCTCGTAGCGACCGTTGGTAATGCCGTGCGCCTCAGCCCAGCCAACCACCGCAGCGGTCTGAGCGTTACGTGGACCGGCTTCCGCGTTGATGGACCACGTCTCGCCCGGCTGAATGATCACGCCGTTGACGAAGCTGGACATAAGGCGGATGTTGGTGATGCGGGCTTCCGTGCTAATGCCTTTATATATTGTGGTATAAGTCCCGATGAGCTTTGTGTTGGCCTTCAGCTCTTCCATGTTAATCTTCGGGTTGGTCAGAATCACGGGAGCGTCAATGCTCGCATAGTTGTAGTTGGCAAGGTTATCACAGATCAGCGTAGCCAAGCTGTCCGCGTCCACGTCCACGCCCACCACCTCATCGGTATAAGAGAAGCGGTCCTCACCGATTACGCCGTCCGCAATCTGCAGCGTCGCGTCCTGCGGCAGCTTGTCCAGCGTGGATGCTTTCAGTTCATTGATCTTAGCTGTCACAGCATCATGGTCGCCGTACGGAACCAGATCAAAGTTCTTGCTGCCGTTCTCGTTCAGTTCGCGCTTCTGCGCGCCTGCCTCGCTTCCGTACTGTCCGTACAGCATCGCTTCCTTTAATAACGACTCAAGATTGGAGGTAATACCAAGCTCCGTACCCCGGAAGGTATACGGCGTGCCGTTGACTGTAAACGAATAGCTGAAGGTGTCTTCGATCTGCTGAGCCATGCCTTTAAGCTGCTCGTTTGCGGCAGCCTGCTCATAGGTCTGGCCTGAAATGTCGATACCTGCAACCGAAATGCCATTTAAATAGGTGCTCTCCTGCACAAACGTGTTCTGCTTTTCGTCTCCGCCCGGGCCGCCCTGCGCCATCATCACGATGAGCACAACGATCATGCCCACAATCAGGACGCCAAGCGCCAAGAGCATCAATTTCATCAGCTTTATATTTTGAGCCTTTTTCGGCATCTCTTCGGTTCTCCTTTCCCCAATGCCGCGCGTCGCGGCACCCTTAAGATATAATATTTATTGTCCCATGTAAACAGTTTCACACGAAAAGTTACACCATTTACACAAGTTGTAATTTTATTTTAAATATTGCTTTGCAGAATCTTCACAAGTGTGCGGCGGCTGCGCGGTCCGTCGTATTCGCAGAAGCAGATGCCCTGCCATACGCCGAGACACAACCGGCCGTTTTCGAATATGACATTTAAAGAGCTGCCCGTCATGAGCGCTTTGGTATGCGCATCTGAGTTGCCTTCACCGTGCATAAAGCCTGAGTCCGGTACGGCGCGGTCCAGCGCAAACAGCACATCACGCTTCACGTCCGGATCGGCGTTTTCACATATCGTAACACCCGCTGTGGTATGCGGCACAAAAACCACGGCCACACCGCTGTGCGCGCCGCTCTGGCGTACCGCCTCCGCTACCTTCGCGGTAATGTCCACCATCTCGCAACGTTTATGCGTTTGTACCGGTATTTCCGTCACGAAGTTCCCTCAAATGATAGGATAATATGTATAGGGTATCACTCATGTGCACATTTTCCACGACCTTGCCTGCCGGCACTGCCACGTCCACCGGCGCAAAGTTCCAGATTGCCGCCACGCCAAAGGACACCAGCATGTCCGCCATGTGCTGCGCAAACGGTTTGGGTACAGCGAGGATGCCAATATCCACCGGGTTGTGCTGCAAAAAATCTCCCAGCCGGTTCATGGACTGCACCTGTATGCCGCCGAAGATCTGACCCACCACGTCCTCATCGGCGTCAAACGCCGCAAGGATATGATAGCCCTCGTCCGCGAAACGCCGATAACCGAGCAGCGCCTGCCCGATATGGCCCGCGCCAACCAGCACGGCGTTAAAGCCCACGCCGATGGCGAGTATCTTTTTGATCTCCTGCTTTAGGCGTTTGACAAGATAGCCATAACCCTGCTGTCCAAAACCGCCGAAGCAGTTGAGATCGCGGCGAATCTGCGACGCGTTAAGCCCCATCTCCTTACTCATCCGGGAGGAGGAAACGCGCTCGATCCCCATCATTTCAAGCTCCACGAGGTACCGGTAATACTTTGGCAGCCTGTGCACCACTGCATCGGATACGCGGCTGTCCTGCAACTTATCCTGCATAAGCGCCTCCTGTCAAAATCATTATACCATGATTGCACCTGTTTAGGAATATATTCTTTGATAAAAAAATCACTATCAACATTATATATATTAATACCCAGCGCCCGATTCGTAGTTTTTTAGGCGGCTGGATCCGCTTTAAAGATTTTTATACCCGCCGCGCCGCTTTTTGACACCGTTTCGGCCCCGATGTATAATAGCCGCAGATTACGCGCGGGGAAGCGCAAAACGACCTTGAGCAGCGCTTTTTCCCCATGCTGAATATTCAGGCGGCGCGCACACATACCTATATTGGAACGGACTTACCGGAGGTAACCCATGAGAAACAAACACTTCGTCACTGTCGCTGCCATTGTTGTCGTCCTTGTATGCCTCGTCAGCGTAGCAGGCACCTATCTCATTACCAAAAGCATCTACGAGCCACGGCTGGACACAGATGCGCTGCCGCTCACCGATTTTGCCGAGGTAGAGCAGATCATCAACGACTATTACCTGCGTGATTACGATATGGAGAACCTGCAATACGCGGCACTGAAAGCCATGGTTGCGGAACTGAACGATCCGTACAGCGCTTATTATACGCCCGAGGAATACGCCGCGCTCACGCAAGGCCTTTCGGGGGAATATTATGGCCTTGGCATGGTGATCGTGATCGATGAGGAAACCGGGTATGCCAAGGTACAGCACTTTCTCAACGGCTCACCCGCCGAAGCGGCGGGCGTGCAGGAGGGAGATTACATCATCAGCATCGATGGGCAGGACGTAAAAGGGCTTAGTCTGCAGGAAATCGGCTCATTGTGCCTCGGGGAAGACGGGGAGCCCATCACGGTCGGCGTTCTGCGCGCAGGCGATACGCTCACGTTCGATATGAAACGCGGTGCGATCTCGCGCGATATGGCCTCCTACGCGATGCTGGACGACAGCGTCGGCTATTTGGACATCGTGCAGTTCGGCGGTAACTGCGAAACGCTTTTCGGCGAAGCGATGGATTATTTCCAGGAAAACGGCGCGCAGGGCCTTGTGATTGATCTGCGCAACAATCCGGGCGGATACCTTGACGTGGTAGTGCGCATGCTCGACAAGCTGCTGCCCGAAGGCACGCTCGTCTACACAGAGGATAAGCAGGGCAAACGCGAAACCTATACGAGCGATGCTTCCTGCATCAAAATCCCGCTCGTGCTGCTCGTCAACGGCAACACCGCATCGGCGGCAGAGATTTTCGCAGGCGCGGTGCAGGACTACGGCTGGGGTGCCGTGGTGGGTACTACGACTTATGGCAAGGGTGTGGTGCAGAACGTGATTCCGTTGGAATCCACAGGCGGCGGTATCAAGATCACCTCCTCCGAATATTTCACGCCCAATGGTCGCAGCATCGACGGGAACGGTATCTATCCCGACGTGTATGTCGGTGCGGGCCCCGCGGTCGTCACCGACCCCACTCTTGATGCGTTCCTCAGCGATCCTCAGGTAGCGCGCGGCCTCGTGGTGCTGCAGGGCGAGATGGCCGGAGCGAATGGATAAGATTGTGTTTTTACTTCGGATACGCTATGATAGTGCCATTCCGTGCGGGCATCACCCGCTGCCCCATTTCATGCGGCAGGTTAAAATCACGTTTATTTACTGCGGATTAGTTTAAGCGAACAAATGACGAAATGGAGAGGTATATGTCATGCATGATATGATCATCGTCGGCGCGGGCCCCGCCGGGCTCACCGCCGCACTTTACGCCGCGCGGGCCGGTATGGACGCGCTGGTTCTGGAACGCGTTTTCGCAGGCGGGCAGATCGCCCGCGCACACATGGTGGATAACTATCCGGGCTTTCCGGAGGGAATATCCGGCGTGGAGCTGGGCCTGAAATTTAAAGAACAGGCTGAGCGTCATGGCGCAAAAATCGTTACGTCCGAGGTGACGGAGTTCAAGCTGGACGGCTACGTGAAGGCGCTCGTCACAGCGGACGGCGAGCACGCCGCCCGTACCGTGGTGCTGGCCATGGGTGCAAAATACAAATCGCTCGGGCTGCGCACAGAGAAGAAGTACGTGGGCCGCGGTGTTTCGTACTGCGCCACGTGCGACGGCGCTTTTTTCCGCGGCAAGGATGTCGCGGTCATCGGCGGCGGCAACACCGCGCTGGAGGACGCGCTCTACCTCACAGGCTTCTGCAATCACATCTATCTGGTGCATCGCCGCAACGAATTCCGCGGTGAAGTCGCACTGCAGCGGGCGGTTTTGGCCAGCGATAAAATCGAGCCTCTCTGGTTCAACGAGCTCGATGAGGTGCTGGGCGAGGCTGCCGTCACCGGCATGCGCGTACGCAACAACCAGTCGGGCGAAAAGCGTGATATCCCGCTTTCCGGCGTGTTCGTCGCCATCGGTCAGGAACCCGAAACCTCGCCGCTTACAGGGCTGGTGGACATGGACGAATCGGGCTACATCCTCGTGGACAGCGAAATGCATACCAGCGTACCGGGCGTTTTCGCCGCGGGCGATATCACCAAAAAGCCGCTGCGGCAGGTCATCACAGCCGCGGGAGACGGCGCAACAGCTGTACATTCGGCGCATGCATATCTAAAGCAAATCAAATAGGACTATACCAGTTTGCAAATTGGTATATAACCGCATTATAATACGATAGCTGTAAAAACGGAGGAAGCATGGGAAGGCTGTTTGGAACGGACGGCGTGCGCGGCATCGCGAATGAAAGTTTAACCTGCGAGCTGGCGTTCAAGTTGGGGCAGGCGGGCGCGTACGCGCTGACGAGCGAAGTGCACAAGGCGCGCATCCTCATCGGGAAAGATACGCGTATCTCGGGCGACATGCTTGAAGCGGCGCTGGTCGCGGGCATCTGCTCGGTCGGTGCGGAAGCGGTAATCGCAGGCGTTGTGCCCACATCGGGCATCGCATACCTCACGCGCAATTACGGCGCGGACGCGGGCGTAGTGATTTCGGCGTCGCACAATACGGTGGAGTACAACGGCATCAAGTTCTTCAGCGCGGACGGAAAGAAGCTGCCCGACGCCATCGAGGACCGCATCGAGCGAATCATTCTCGACGACAGTGAGGCGATCACGCTGCAGACGGGCGTGAACATCGGCCGACGCGTAAGCGCAGCCGGGGCGCTCGCCGAGTACAAGGATTTTTTGCTTGGCACCACCGATACCAACCTGCGCGGCCTCAAGATCGTACTCGACTGTGCGCATGGCGCGGCTTCCACAGTAGGCCCGCGCGCGTTCAAGGAACTGGGCGCGGAGGTTGTGCCGTACTACGACACACCGGACGGCACCAACATCAACGACTACTGCGGGTCCACGCATCCGCAGAAGCTGACGCAGCTCGTGGCGGAGCTCGGCGCGGACTTTGGGCTCGCGTTCGACGGCGACGCCGACCGTTTGATCGCGGTCGACGAGCACGGGCGCATTGTGGATGGCGACGTAATCATGGCCATCTGCGCGCTGGACTTGAAGCAGCGTGGCATGCTCAAAAAAGATACGCTCGTGTGCACCGTGATGAGCAACATGGGCCTTGGCATCGCGATGAAGGAGCACGGCATCCAAACGGTGCAAACCAAAGTAGGCGACCGATATGTGCTGGAAGAGATGATGCGCAGCGGGTACAACATCGGCGGCGAGCAGTCGGGGCATATCATCTTCCTCGACCACAACACGACGGGCGACGGAATACTTACGGGCATCCAGCTTGCTTCCATCATCCGGCGCGGTGACAAATCGCTCTCGAAGCTATCCAGCGCTGTCACGATCTTTCCGCAGGTACTCGTGGGCGCGCGCGTACGGGATGACCTCAAAGGCGCAGTCATGGAAGATGCGCAGGTGAAGCAGCGCATTGCGGACCTCGAAAAGCGCTTTGCGGGCCGTGGCCGCGTGCTGATCCGGCCTTCGGGAACGGAACCGCTTGTCAGGGTCATGATCGAGGGCGAAAACCAACAAGAAATTGAACACGAAGCGGTGGAGATGGCTTCGCTGATCGAGAGCCGCCTCGCGTAAACAAGTTTAGGAGCATCAATATGTGCGGTATCGTGGGCTACGTAGGTCCTAAAGACATCATGCCTGTGCTTTTGGGCGGGCTTTCCAAGCTGGAATACAGAGGGTACGACAGCGCCGGGATCGCGGTCGTAACGGACGGGCATCTGAATGTGCGCAAGACCAAAGGCCGCCTCGCGCAACTCAAAGATATGCTTGCCGGAATTGAAGTGAAAGATACGATCGGCATCGGCCATACACGCTGGGCCACACACGGCGAACCTTCCTTTGAAAACTCCCATCCCCATACCAACTGTGCGGGCGACATCGCCATCGTACACAACGGCATCATCGAAAACTATATGAAGCTGAAAAGCTGGCTGAAAGAAACCGGTGCGGTGTTCTCCTCCGAGACCGACACCGAGGTCGTTGCGCACCTGATCAACTACTTTTATGAGGGTGACCTGCTGGCCGCAGTCAGAGCTGCGGTGGAAAAACTGGAGGGCAGCTATGCGCTCGGCGTTATCTGCGAGAAGCACCCGGATATGCTCGTCGCGGCGCGCAAGGACAGCCCGCTGGTCGTCGGCGTGGGCCAGGGCGAGAACCTCATCGCGTCCGATATCCCCGCGCTGCTGGAGCACACCCGCGACGTGATCTTCTTAAACGATAACGAATTGGTTGTGCTGACTCGCGATTCAGTCAGCATCTATGACGAATACGGTATGCCCGTATCGCGCGACCTGTACCACATCGACTGGGATGTGTCGCAAGCGGAAAAGGGCGGCTTCGAGCACTTCATGATCAAGGAGATCCACGAAGAACCCAAAGCCCTCTCGGATACCCTGCGGCCCCGCTGGTGCGGCGGCGAGATTGACCTCTCCGACATCGGTATCGACACGGGCAATGTTCCCCGCAAGATCGGTATCATTGCATGCGGCACAGCGTTCCACGCGGGCATGGTGGGCAAGTATGTGATCGAGCAGCTGGCGCGTATCCCCGTGGATGTGGATATCGCCTCGGAGTTCCGTTACCGCAACCCGCTCGTCGAACCGGGTCAGCTCATCATCATCATCAGTCAGTCCGGCGAGACCGCGGATACACTGGCCGCCATGCGCGAGGCCAAAAAGCGCGGCGCAAAGATCGTCGCCATTGTCAATGTGGTGGGCAGCTCCATCGCTCGAGAAGCCGACGCGGTGTTTTATACGCATGCTGGGCCGGAGATCGCCGTGGCGTCCACCAAGGCTTACAGCACCCAGCTCATTGCGCTCTACATGATCGCGCTCAAGCTGGCCCGTCTCAGCGGCCACCTCGACAAGGCGGACGACGAGCGGTTGACTGCCGGGTTAGCCGCGATCCCGAATATGATCGAGCGCGTGCTGGAAAACAAGCGGCAGCTTCAGCGCTTTGCCAGCCAACAGTTCTCACAGCCCAGCGTATTCTACATCGGTCGCGGGCTGGATTACGTGCTCTCCATGGAGGCTTCGCTGAAGCTCAAGGAAATCTCCTACATCCATTCCGAAGCGTATGCGGCGGGCGAGCTCAAGCACGGCACTATCGCGCTGATCGAGAACGGCACGCTCGTGGTGGCCACGGCTACGCAAAGTCGTCTGTTCGACAAGACGGTCTCCAACATCAAGGAAGTTAAGGCACGGGGCGCGAAAGTGCTTGTGGTATGCTTCGAAGGCGCGGACCTGCCGGAGGGCATCGCCGACGAGGTGGTATACCTGCCGAAGATCGATGAGGTCTTCGCTCCTATCCTTGCCGTAATCCCGATGCAGCTTTTCGCTTACTATATGTCTGTGGAGAAGGGCTGCGACGTGGATAAACCGCGAAATTTGGCCAAGTCGGTGACGGTAGAATAACAACTATATACGTAGAATCATCAGCTGTGTGCGAAGAATAAAGTTTGACACAAGAGAAAATAGTTTGACACAAAAATACTATTATTGTCGATTTCGTATATTTGGTAGACAAGCATGATAGAATACCCTTGATATAGTGCTCAAGGGTATTTTAATATGCGAATAAAATATACAAAAGCAAAAATTGAGGAGTTTATAAAGCAAGGCAGAGGAAGCGGAGAACTCGCCCTCTATAAACCGTGGATATTAACCTCGTGAACTAACTGGTACCCCAAGTCGAAAGATAAGGGTTAAGAACCTTTTTACAGGACGAGTTTATCATCTTTTATCCGATTTAGAGAAAAAGATCTATTTCCAATTAGAGTGGTTAGATAATGTTTATGATATCAGAGAGCAGTATCCTCTTCTTCCAAATACCGAAACTATCAATATTGCTGAAGAATATGGTTTGCGCCATCCGATTTATCCGTACACGTCATTACCAATAGTCATGACGACTGATTTTTTAGTGACCAAAGTTATTAATGGATCAAAAAAGTATGTGGCAATATGCGCAAAATACTCGAGAGATTTGGAAAAGCGAAGAACCTTAGAAAAAATACACATTGAGAAGAAGTTCTGGGAGAAAGAAGGTATTAATTTTAAAATTTTTACTGAGAAAGATATTAATATCGTTTTATTAAATAATATCCTTTATTTTCGTGATGCTTACGAGTGTATCATAAGTAATGAAATTGGACTTTCTCTAATGAACGAGATTAAAAAAGAATTAATCGGCCTGATATTTGAAACGAACCCGCACAGTAAAAGAAGTAGTGGAGTATCTGGATATTAAATATCAACTTCAAAAAGGTTACTCGTTTTTATATTCAAGCACTTAGCACTCGAAAAATCATTTCAGTAAAAATGAATGAACCATTTAATATTCAAAAGAAGTTTTTGGATGTCATTGACTATCATAAAACATTAATTGCTTTATTAAGCAGATGTTACTAAAAAGCGGCCTGCTGGATCGCTTTGCTGCACTCGAATTATTGGATTGGGGGCAGTACGGCAAGATAAAGGCACCACTTTCGCTTTCACGCCAAATCGAATTGATTCGGCCGTTATATCGCATCCTCAATTCCTCTGGCGTATTAATCTCTGCTTCTGGCGAGTGTATATACGCTTCAAAGGGTACTATTCCAAAACAAATTGTCGTATATCCTGCAATGTGGGCCGAACCAATTGAAAGTGAGCATATATTCGTGAGCGATGACCTTATAAAGAATGCCAAGCCTTATACTGTTCAGAAGATAGCGGATAGTATATAGATTGAACTGTAGTGGGATACCAAGGTTGTAATATATTATTATAACTGCAAAATGGCATGAATGGATTAGGCCTTGCTTATGGGGCTTTTTGAATTTCCCAATTTGTTTATTATGGCCTTGTAGTTTACCTGCGCATTATCCATATACCCACCTCTCAATTACCTGAAGTTTTTGTGGCGAATTTGTAGACTTGCCGTTATAATATGGATATTGTTGTATGGATAATCTGACCATAGCCACACTTTTACGTACCTTTGTGCGAGGCAACATATTCAGCAAATCTCCACACTCGAAGCTCCTTCCGGGTGAGAACATATAATCTAATGTTTTTTGATTTGCCCACTCATTTTTTGTATTGTATCATTTCTCTTATTTTGAGTGGACCATATTTTCCGGGGGTAAGTCAACCTCAGGATTCAATAGAAGCACTTGAATATTCATAAATAAAGGCGCTTTAATTAATATCTACTCTGGGTTGTTAAAAAAATTTCAGTAATGGTTAGCGCTATTGCTTATCCAAAACAAATGTTATAATATTCTATTGTAAGAAATAACTTAACACATACATCATGTAAACATCGTATATATGCATCACAAGTCAATTTAATAAAGAGGTACCCATATGAAAAAGCTAAAATCCTTTTGCAGTATCTTTTGCACGGTATTATTTGTTGTGTCAGCGTTTATGATTAATATCCCTAATGTAAAAGCCGAGGGTGACTTACCTGGTCAAGTGCAAAACGTACAGGCTTCGCTTTATCCATTCGCGGTGTATTTAACATGGGATCCAGTACCCGGGGCCGAATTGTACCGTATACCGTGTAATATGGAACCAATAGAAACGACGGAAACACACGCATGGATTCGGGATGTTCGCCCTGAAAGCGAGTACACCTTTTATATTCAAGGCGTCAACGCTAGTGGAGACGGACCCTTAACCTCCATCACCATAACGACACCCGAACTAACTAGCCCAATTCCTTCGTATATAAGCAACCTGGAAGTCGTCAGTGTAGAGCAGGAGAGCGTGCAACTGCGATTTACACCGGTTAATGATGCGGAAGAATTTTATATTACCTGGAGCACCGATTCTGACTTTACGAACTACTGGCAGTATGATGTACAAAAAACAGAGGCCCAGGATCATGCATATATAAGGCTTTCGACCGGCGAACCTGAATACGAACTGCCGCCGGAGTCAACCTGTTACTTCAGGGTATGGGCAAAAAACTATGGACCAACAATGGACTCCGACCCGTATCTTACACCTTCAAATGTCGCAACGGCTCAAACTGGAGATGCTACTGCACTGCCTGAAGGACAGCTCATCTGGTTTACTCCCCCGGATAGTATTTTAGGTGACAACGAATATGTTGCAGGACCGGATAGTGTTACAGTATGTGTATACGGTGGTGTCATGCCGAGAAATTTAACAGGCGCAGCCGGTTATCGCATCTATTATTCGACTACACCTGATCCAAAGGCCGAAGGCGTATATTCAGAGTATACGATGTTTACTTCAGAATACGCTCTTACTACAGTAACAGGCCTGGCTCCGCTGACAACATATTATCTGCAGATTGTACCTTTCAATCATCTCGGTGAAGGTACGCCTTCAGAGATACTTGAAATTGCGACAACGGAAAGCGAAGGCGAAGCACCGAGCCAGGTACAAAACGTTCAGGCTATACCTTATCCATGTGCAGTATATTTGACATGGGCTCCGGTCGAAGGCGCGACCTCATATAAGATTCCCGGAATGGATGATATTATTACAGAAGATACCTATGCATGGGTGCACGGCCTTTCTGCCGATTGTGAATGTGAGTTTCAAGTCATAGCGTGCAATAGTTACGGAGAAGGAATCCCATCGGAGCCAATCACTGTCGAAACTCTTTCTTTACCGACATATCCCTCACAGATACCATATGCCGAAGTTCTTGAAACCACATCCGGGGATCTTTATTCAACGGCAAAAATAAGATTTGAGCAGGTTAATGATGCATTAAATTATTATGTCAAATATGATACGGATATAGATATGAGCAACGCCGGGATGATCTATCTTGGCTGTAATGTAAACCATTACTGGGAGTTTGATCTGGATGTCTTCGCACCCGAGACAACATATTATCTGCAAGTCGTCGGACAGAATTTTGATCCTCAAGATAATTTCTATGATACGCCTTCCTATATGGTAGTATTTACAACACCGGCTCCTAAATATCCGTTGCTTGAAGGTACAACGGTAGAAATTCAAGACGAGTACTTCGACTCGGGAGCAGACTGGGTATTTATGTCATGGTCGCTTCTCAACGGTGCCAGCGGAACAGAATGGGGCAATGTTTCAAAGTTCAGGCTGTATTATGCAGAATCACCTGATCAGCTAGGTGATACGTATCAATACGTTGATATACCGGTTAGCGGATGGTGCCGAAAAGAATATACTCTGACTGGCTTAGACCCATTAACTACATATTACTTTCAGGTACTGCCCTATAATAGTCTTGGGTATGGAGAGCCTTCGGAAATTAAAAGCTTTAGTACAACGGAAGACTTGCGGCCAGGCCAAGTGCAAAATGTTCAGGCAACACCATATTCAACTGCGGTTTATCTGACTTGGGATCCTGTTGAAGGCGCGACATCATATATGATTCCAGCCGGAATGGAGACCGTTACCACTGAAACCAACAGCGTATGGTTTCATAGTATTCCATCTGATGAATCTCAAGAACTTCAGATTGTTGCAATCAATGAATATGGTGAAGGCGTACCCTCTGAGCCGGTAACGTTTCAAACTTTACCTTTACCGCAATACCCATCAAAAATACCTTACATCGAAATCATGGGCATATCTTTAGAGGAATATGCCATGTGTGCAGAAGTGTATCTCAGATACGAGCAGGTTCCGGATGCATTGCAGTATTACGTTAAGTATAGTACGAACCCGGATATGAGCGAGTCCGGGAATTGCGGGTTAAGCTCATGGAGCACACATATTTGTGAGGCTCGCGTTGATGTCTTCGCCCCGGAAACAACATATTACCTGCAAATCATTGCAGTCAATTACTATGGCATGGATGACTGGTGGGAAACGCCCTCGGATATTGTCTCGTTTACAACGCCAGCCCCTATTTATGCGCCTGAAACCGCTGTCAGATTCAGAGATGACTATTTTGATTCAAGTTCTGATTCGATTACCGTGGCTTGTTCACCCAATGCGAACGAATGGTGCAATATTTCGATGCTGAGGCTTTATTATTCTGAAACATATGATGAACTTGGTGACGGTAATCAGCACATTGATATCCCGGTTAGCGGGTCCTATACCAAAACTTTTACACTGACAGGGTTAGCTGCTTCAACCACATATTACTTTCAGGTTGTTCCATTTAACAGCTTCGGATTCGGTCCGCCTTCGGAGATCGCGAGTATGACCACTTTGGCATCTGATGGTATTGAAACCGGAGAAGGAACGAACATTATTATATCCGATCCGGTTTCGGGTACATCACTATTGTTTGAAAGTGTTGTTAGCAGCGGTATTACAACCGTTGAACAGTTAACCAGTCAGCCAGATGATACAGGCTTCTATTTTGAAGAGGCCTGCGGATATTATGATATTGAAACAACCGCTACATTCAATGGCTCTGTCAGAGTGACGCTGCCATATGATCCAACGCAGATAAGCGGGCTTGAAAGCGATTTGAGGCTGTATCAATTCAAGGATGGCCAGCCTGTCGACATTACAGAATCAATTGATACAGAGAATAACACGATTACAGGCATCGTAACCGATTATTTCTACATATTTGCTATCGGTATACCTGACTATTACTCGATCACCTTTGATACGACAGGGGTAACATATGCGGGCGATATGGATTTGGTTATAACAAACGCTTCGAATAACGTTGCAGAAGAGTGCCTGCAAACAGTTGCCGATAACCTGTATCCAATCAGGCTGGTTTCAGGGAATTCATATTTGGTAACATTGAAAGCGGACTCTGAAGTTATTTATTCCGAAACAATAACCGTCACAGGTGATGCGATTGTGCATTTATTCAGCGCGTTGTTCGTTGACACGGGGATCCCAAACTGTACCGTTGGAATTGTGCAGAATGGCTCTTGGGTTTATACCGCACGGTCGGTTATCGGCACGCAAACGTATTTCCCAGTAACCGATAACGGTAAAGACTATGAGGTGCGCATCAGTAAAGGCGGCATGAATATCCGCCTCTACGGGCAGGCATATTCGGACATTGTTGCCCCTATAACAACGCTGAGCGTCAATACAGGGCTGGAAGGCTGCACTGTAGGCGTTGTGGCGAACGGCAGCTGGGTCTACAGCACAGCCGCGATATCGGGCAGCACCAAAGCTTTCAGCGTGTTTGATATCGGGACAAAATACAACTATGAAGTCCGCGTTTACAAAGGCGGTATGTCCTATATCGCAAATGCTGTATACACGGATGGCGCATATTCTCTGGATGTACCGGTTACAACACTGAGCGTCAACACAGGGCTGGAAGGCTGCACTGTAGGCGTTGTGGCGAACGGCAGCTGGGTTTACAGCACATCAGCGATATCGGGCAGCACCAAAGCTTTCAGCGTGTTTGATATCGGGACAAAATACAACTATGAAGTCCGCGTATACAAAGGCGGTATGTCCTATATCGCAAATGCTGTATACACGGATGGCGCATACTCTCTGGAAGTACCGGTTACAACGCTGAGCGTCAACACAGGGCTGGAAGGCTGCACTGTAGGCGTTGTGGCGAACGGCAGCTGGGTTTACAGCACAGCAGCGATATCGGGCAGCACCAAAGCTTTTAGCGTGTTTGATATCGGGACAAAATACAACTATGAAGTCCGCGTTTACAAAGGCGGTATGTCCTATATCGCAAATGCTATATACACGGATGGCGCATATTCTCTGGATGTACCGGTATACCAGATTGAAATACCTGAAAACCTAATTTGCGTTGGCTTGGTGCAGAATGGCTCTTGGGTGTACCAAAATGTATCCAGCCCCGGACAGATTTCCGTTTTTAATAACGGCAAAACCGCAGAACTGCGCTATACAAAAGACGGTGTTTCATCGAAGATTTATTTTCTGCTTGACGGAACAGAGGATATTAGCAGTTTAATAAGCTGACAAGGAGTAATAGATTATTTTTTCTTTGGTTTATAATGAAGAGGCGCGGAGGCAAGCTAACGACAGTTGGCTACCCACGACGCTTTCTTAGTGTAGAAACATAATAAAGCAGATGACTGACGACGCCCCACGTTGAGAGCGTGGTGAGTAAATAAAAGGATTCAAAAAATGAAATCCTTCTAAAATACTTTTGATGAATGGTTGGACAGCCGTGATTTTTTGACTACATTTTGACTACACTTTTTGTAGTAAAAATATAGACTTTTGGGTAATCTTTAGGCTATATGGACATAGTGAAAACGCTCAAAATGTCTTCAAACAGGCGCTTTTCCGCTTTCTGCCGCATGTGTTACAAACTATAGACCTATCGCCTCCTAAGCGGGATGTAGCGCGTCGAGTCGCGCCGAGGACGCCAGAGACCCCGATAAACAGGCTTTCGGGGTTTTTTATTGCCCGAAAATCCTTGCGCTTTTTGACTACACAAAAGTAATAACACCCTATCCTTCGCAGCCCATTTTTGTTTCTCGCACGAGTTGAGAGTCCTTAAAACGCCTTATTTTAGAGACTTTTTTATAGTTCCCCATCGCAAAAATGCGATTTCGGAATACAGGTTATCACAGTTTATACTGCGAAAGCATGATCTCCGAGCGGTCCGAACGCTTGACGAACGTGTCGTCCTTGCTGAGCAGAAAATAGATGAGTGCATCTACCATCAGCATTTCGAATATGTGAGAAGCGCCGCCGAAGTCATAAAACATCTCATCCTTGACCTCCGTGCTGAGCACATACTTGGAAACCTCGGCCGCCTTGGAATCGGACGCATTGGTAATCAGAATGGTATTCATCCCGCGTTCCTTGGCAAGCTCGATTGTCTGGATCACATGGATGGATGTACCCGAGTGCGAAATTGCTACCAACACATCGTTTTGATCGCCCAGATTCACATTGCGCATCATATATTCCGGTATATCCGAAATAAAGGTTTTGATGCCGCACCGGCTGATGCGGTGCGCAAAATCCGATGCGATGGAACCGGTATTGCCCCACGCCACGGTATATACGGTTTTTGCTTCCGCCAGCCGATCCACACACCTCAGCAGTACTTCCATGTTGACATTCTTAGCTGCTTTATAGATATTCGACGATACATGGTCAAAGAAACCGATGACATCGTCAGGTTTGGTTTTGATGTGGTTGACGTCGATCACCTGTTGCTTGCCGAATTCACTCGCCAGATTGATCTTAAGCTGATAGTAGCCGGTATAGCCGATATGCTTGCACATTCGGATGATCGTCGCATCGCTTGTTTCGCTGGCCGCGGCCACTTCGGTGATGTTCATATTGATCACATCCTGCGGATTATTCAGGATATAGTCAGCAACCTTTTTCTCCGCAGCAAACATCTCGCTGTAAAATCGCCTGATATTGTCCATCACCATAAGTGGTTCCTCCGTTCGTTCAGTTGCATGAATCACAATCTATTATACACATTTTGCTTCTCATCCTCCAGATAATTTTGCGGATAAGGAAGAACACGACCGTCTCTCCTGTCGTGTTCTTTTGCCGAACGGTGCGCAGTATACCGCCGCTGTTCCGTCTTATTTCTTGTCATACAGGGGCACATGGTTTCAATGTTATGGCTGTCTGAAGCCCATCGATCTCGCCGGCATATCGAGGAGGGCTTTCAGTTCGCCGTCCAGCTTCAGCACCGACATGGTGATGCCCATCATCTCGAGCGAGGTCACATAGTTGCCGACGTACGCCTTATATACGGATATCCCCCGCCCGCACAGAATTTCCTCCACGCGGTCATAGAATATATATTGCTCCATCAACGGCGTTGCGCCCAGTCCGGAGACAAGCACCGCGGCTTCGTCGTTTTGTCCGATGTCCAGATCGTCCAGCAATATCTGTAAAGCCTGGTCTGCGGTGTCATTCGCGCTTTTGAGAGGCTCGATACGCGCACCCGCTTCTCCGTGAATGCCTACGCCGATCTCCACAGTTCCGTCCTCGATCGTAAAGTTGGGATGTCCCACCGCCGGGATGGTACAGGGTCTGGTACCGATACTGACTGCGCGGGCATTTTGAATTACCTTTTCGCCCACAGCCACCACCTCGTCGATATCCGCGCCCAGCGCCGCCTTTGTGCCCGCAATCTTCCAAAGGAAAACCAGCGAGGCGCCTCCGCGGCGCTTATCCTTTTCCGCCTCTGGCGCGGAGGCGGCATCATCACTGGCAACGACTGTCTTTACCGTGATGCCGTCCTTCTGCGCTTTCCTGATGGCCATATGGACGTTCATATTGTCGCCGGCATAATTGCCGTACAGGCATACGACGCCCCTCCCGCCGTCAGCGGCTTTGATGGCTTCATAAAAATGTACGGGCGAAGGCGATGAGAACACCTCACCCACCGCCGCAGCGTCACATAAATTCTCTCCGACATATCCCAGAAACGTCGGCTCGTGGCCGGACCCGCCACCCGTCACCAGCCCGACCTTACCCGGCACAGGCGCTTTTACGTATTTAATCACCCGCGGATTTTCTGTAGCCGCGACCGTGCCGGACTCCGCTTTGAGGATGCCGCGTAGCATATCCTCCACCACAAAATCCGCGTTATTAATGATCCGGTTCATTCTACGCATCCCCTTTCCCGACCGATATGGCCGCCAGCGTGCAGGCACCGTACATGCCCGCTTTCGAACCCAGCTTGGCCTGCTGTATTGGACAGAACTGCCGCTCGTGCAGCACCAGCTCCTTTACCTTCTCAGCGAGCGGAGAAATCAGCGCGTCACCCGCGTTGGATATCCCCCCTCCGATCAGTACCAGATCAGGATTAAAAAGCTTCATCATATTCGCAACGCCTACCGCAAGATAGCGCACATAACGCCGCATGATGATGGCGCACAGCTCATCGCCCGTTCCCAGCCCATTGGTTACAAACGCGTTGTCGAAGGCACCGTTATTTTCAGCCACATAGCGGTGCAGAATCGACTGTGGGTATTCGTTTAACCGGCTCTTCGTATACCGTTCTAACGCGACACCCGAGCAAAACGCCTCCAGGCAGCCCTCCTTCCCGCAGAAGCAACACTTCTCCGGGCTGTCGGCGGCGATCGTCATATGACCGATTTCAGCGGCAAGGTTCTTCGTACCCCGGAATATCCGGCCATCGATGATGATGCCGCAGCCGACGCCGGTACCCAGCGTAAGCAGCACGATGTTTTGCTGCGCGCGTTGTATGCCAAACCTATACTCGCCCAGCGCGTTCAGGCTCGCATCGTTGTCCACAAAAGAGGGCGCATCAAAGTGCTGTCCGATCTTCTCGCACGGGTCGAAGCCATCCCACTGCAGGTAGGCCAGGTGTACCGTCCTGTGCGCCTGTTTGTCCACAATGCCGGGCAGGCCCATCGTTACTGAAGCCACCATGGGATTGTTGATGCCGTTCTCGGCAAATATCTCTTCGATCGTCCCGATAATGTTGTCCGAGATCCTGTCATATCCCAACTGCTTGCGGGTCGCAATGGAACGCCAGCCCACCGTCTGCAGACCAGTCGTCATCACCATGATCTTTATATTTGTGCCGCCGACATCGATACCAATTACATACTCGTTCATCGCCGTGTCTTCTTCTATTCCAGATTCGCGTGCCGAACGAACGCGCTGTCCGTGGGCGTTCCTACTTCCTGCGCAAGCGGCAGGATCATGGTATCTCCCAGCACCAGCATCGCATGCTCAAACGTGGTGGCTCCGGGCAGTATAGATTTTTTCATGCCTGCCTCCTCTGCCTTATCGGTGTACGCCGGTATACGGATCACGATATCGCTCAGCTTGGCTACCGTCGATTTCTCCCGGATCGTAAACAGCGCGACCGTGCCGCCGAGTTTCTTTGCCTTCTGGGCGACGATCGCGGCAAATGCCGTTTCGCCGGAACCCGACCCTACGATAAGCAGATCGCCCGGTTCAAACGCGGGCGTGTTCGTGTCCCCGACGATATAACTTTGGAGTCCCAGATGCATCAGCCTCATCGCAAAGCCGCGCAACATCAGCAGCGAGCGTCCCGCGCCGGTCACATAGATCTTTCCCGCCTTCAATATCGCCTGCGTCAGCTCTCCGACGGCTTCCTCATCCACCACGCTGATCATATCCGACAGCTCCGACAGTGCTCTCACCGCCGTCTCAGTTACTTTCATACTTATAGTCCCGCTTTCTTCAGGCATTCACGATCATCTCACGCATGCGCTTTGCCAGTTCAGCCATATTCGGCTGATTGTACAAGCCGCCGCCCACAATGATCACGTCCGCCGGACTCTTTACCGCTTTTTCAAACGTATGGATGTTGATTCCACCCGCGATCGCCTTGGCGGAACGGATGCCATCCAGCTTCCGGAGTTCTTCGATCGGATCGACGCCCGTGTCCTGAATATCATACCCCACATGGACGCATATGTAATCCGGTTTCATTATATCCACTTCCTTTGCCCTCACCGCGATATCCGTGACTGAGCACATGTCCACCAGCGCGGCCTTGCCATATTCCCGCGCGGATGCGATGGCCGCCCTGACCGTTGCGTCATCCGCCGCTGCCAGCACGGATATCATATCCGCGCCCGCGTCAAACGCAACCCCGGGGATCACGCTGCCACCGTCCATGACCTTGATATCCGCGAATATGATTTTGTCAGGATACTTGGTTTTCACCGTTTTCACCACGCGTACTCCTTCGGCAATCATCAACGGCGTGCCCAGCTCGATGATGTCCGCGTATTGTCCGATCTCGTTCAAAACCTCCAGCGCTTTTTCCGCACTGAACAGATCCAGCGCTACCTGCAATTTTTTCATAGTCCCTCCTGTAAGCTTTTATGATAATCCAGCATTGACATAATGGGTTCCACAAACGCATCCGGCTCCCCGAGGAAGCGGAACGCTTCAGGGTTTTCTTGAAAGCTCTGGTAAACCGGCAATCCAAATTGGATGCCAAGCGCCTTGTTTTCTTTTACCGTAGCGTACTTCACCTCCGGCATATGCGAATAGCGCGGATTGAGCCTCACTTCAACCTTGCCGTTTCCCTTCATCGCATAATAGCTCATGCCATGGTAGTACTTGACCTGGCTGTAGGAAACCGGACACGGCACGTACGCAAGATTGCTGAACACCATCGGCCCTTCTCCGATATTGATCGAACAGTGTCCGTAGTCCGGCGGCACGATGATCGTCTGCCCCGCCTCCACCGTCACCAGGATGACATCGTCCAGCACGATATCCTCCGGGGCACCTTCAAAGTTATCCGCACGCTGCAGCACGTACAGCGCCCGGCCCTTGATCACCTCATACACCTCCGGATATGTATGGGTCCTCTGAGGGTTATATCCATGGTAATGGCCCGATGTCTTCTTGCATTCGCCGTTGACCAGGCCATCCATAACGATCGTAATATCATAGCGGTAATCGTATTTTTTGAACAATTCTTCGTCTTGCGGATATCGGATGCCCCGGTACACATCGTACGCTTTCTGGGCTATACTGGCGCCAGCATCGTTTGCCAAAAGGCCCAGCATCTCGCCCACCGCCTTCTCACCATAGCTGTCGTACTGCAGCGGAATGCTCAAAGCCAATATGGAGTTCGACTCATTCAAATAGACAGGAAGACCACTGTTTTTCAATTCAAGCATCATTTTGTCTCCTTAAACTGTGTTGTCTGCGGCACATGTGATGTGCCGCAGACAACTATTTCGCTTAACCCTGATAATATTCGTCGATGTTCTCGGAAGTGATCAGCACGAACGGTATCCAGGTCTCCTTCTCCACTTCCTTGCCGAGCGCAACATCCACAGCTGTCTGCGCTGCGATTCTGCCCTGGCCCTTGCCATCCTGGAATACGGTCGCATCGAGCTCGCCCGATTTCACCATCGCGAGTGCGCTGTCGATCGCATCCACACCGATAACCACGATATCTTCGCGTCCAGCCTCAATGCACGCAATCTTTGCCGCAACGGACATATCGTCATTGTCGCAGATGATGGCATCCAACTGGTCGCCGTACAGCGCGATCCAGTCCTGCGTAAACCTGCTGGCCTTGTCGCCCTGCCATTCAGCCGTCTGCTCGTCGAGCATCGTCCAGCCGGATTTTCCATCCAGAATGTTATGCACGCCTTCCGTGCGCTGGATCGCCGCGGAGTTGCCGACCGCGCCCATCAGGTGGCAGTAACCGCCCGTCTCGCCCAGCGTATCAACCACGAAGTTGCCCATGATCTCGCCCGCGTCCACGTCATAGGAGCCTACATAAGCCGCCGCGAGGTCGTCGGTGTTGCTCGTCCGGGCGTTGACCACGACGACCGGAATGCCCGCATCCACCAGCGTCTGGAGCGCAGGCGCGCTGCCGTCCGCTTCCGCCGGCTGCAGTATCGCAACGTCTACTCCGAGGTTCACGAGGTCGCTCGCCTGACTGATCTGCGTAGAGGGATCGGTGTTGCCGTCAAAGCTGATATAATCCGCGATCACGCCCTGGCTCTTCATCTCTTCAAGATATTCGTCGCCACCCTGATTGATATAAGTTTCGAACACATTCGTCGTGTTCTTCTTCAACCACCCCACCACAATGCCATCACCTGCTGGCTCGGACGACTGAGCATCCGACTGCTCTACAACCTGTGAAGTCTCAGCGCTGGGCGATTTCGTGCCTTCGTTCACCGTGCCCGAACCGCAGGCGGCCATTGCCATAACCATTGTCAGTACGATTACCAATGCGAGAATTTTTTTCATACCTTTCCTCCTTAGTGTTTTTAATTTATATCCGGACTGCTCGCTACAGGCAGGATATAAAGATCAGTTCCTTTTCCGATTCATAAACATATCCAGCATCACCGCGCCGATGATCAGAGCGCCCTTTACTACCGTCTGATAGTACGAATCGATCTTGAGCAGGTTCATACCGTTATAGATCACGCCGATGATGATGATACCCACCATGGTGCCCGGTATGGTCGATACACCACCGGCAAACGATGTACCGCCAATAACGCATGCGGCAATCGCGTCTGTTTCATATCCGACACCGATGTTGGGCTGCGCCGCGTTGATGCGGCTGGTAAGAATGACGCCCGCAACACCCGAGGTGATACCCATGATCACAAACGACATCACACGAGTCCAGAACACGTTGACGCCCGACGCTTTCGCGGCGTGGATGTTGCCGCCTACCGCGTAAATATACCGACCAAACTTCGTCCAGTGCAGCAGCAGGTATGATATGATCGCCACCCCGAGCAATATCAGCACTGAATTAGGGATCACGTCTCCCAGCTTGCCAAGGCCGATCTGCCGGAAATCCGCGTTCACCAGCGTTACGGACTTACCCTTGGCGATGATATAGGCGATACCTCTGATTACAAGCTGTGTTGAAAGCGTCACAACGAAAGGGAACATATCGAATTTGGCTACCAGAAAGCCGTTCAGCAGGCCGAATAGTCCGCACGCCGCGATCGAGATCAGAATTGCCAGCGGGATGGAATCCGTGGAGTTGAGCACGCTGCCGATGATAACGCTGGTTAAGGCCAGCATCGAGCCGATGGACAGATCTATGCCGCCCGCCGTGATCACGAACACCATCCCCAGCGCTAGTACGCCGTTGGTGGATATTTGCTGCAGGATACTGATCATATTTGCCGCAGTTCTGAATGTCGGTGAGAGTATGGAAATCACGATCACCATGAATATCAGCACGAGCGTAATGCCGTACTTTTTCATGAACTGGTCCTGCTGCAATCCAAATATCAACCGCTTCGATTTCGTAGTCATTTTGAACCTCCTGTTTTTTCTCCAAACTCTCTGGCCAGTATGTTTTCCTGTGTAATATCGCCCCCGAGAATATCCTCACGCCGTATTTCGCCGTTGATCCTGCCCTCGTGGTAAATAAGGATCCTGTCGCTCATCCCCATCACCTCAGGCAGCTCGGAGGATATCATAATGATCGCCATGCCCTTCCTCGCGAAATCGCACATCAGGGTATGGATCTCCGCTTTGGCACCCACATCCACTCCGCGGGTGGGTTCGTCCAGAATCAGTATCTTGGGGTCCGCTTTAATCCATTTAGATATGACAACCTTCTGCTGGTTGCCGCCGCTCAGCGAGAACGCATCCGCCTCGATGGAGGCCGCTTTTACGGTCAGCTTTTTGGCTATCTCGGCACACTGATTCTTCTCTCGCTTCTGGTTGATCAGCACCCCAGTCTGGTCTTTCCAGAGGTTGGGCAACGCGATATTTTCCCGAATCGAGCGGAATAGGCAGAGCCCGAACAGCTTGCGGTCTTCGTTGACCATCGCCATACCGTTGCGGATAGCGTCTCTGGGCATTTTAATCGAGATTTCCTTCCCGTCCAGCCATACCTTACCGCGAGTGCGCGGATCAAGTCCGAACAGCGCCCGCATGGTCTCGCTTCTGCCGGAGCCCACGAGGCCGGATATCCCGAGTATCTCGCCCTTATGGACTTCAAAGCTAATATCCTCGAATCCCTTACCGGTCAGGCCTTCCACGCGCAGCGCCACATCGCCGATTGGGCATTCCACCTTGGGGAATACGCTCTCCACCTTGCGGCCTACCATCATGGATATCAGCTCGTTCTTGGTGACTTCGCCTAAGGGTTTGGTATCGATGTAATGGCCGTCCCGAAAAACGGATACCGTATCGCAGATCTCGAAGATCTCCTCCATGCGGTGGGAGATATAAATTACCGCCACGCCTTTGCTCTTCAGGTCGCGGATGGTCTTGAATAGCCGCTGTGTTTCCTCACTGTCCAGCGAGGAAGTCGGCTCGTCCATAATGATCAGTCTTGAATCGCACGATACCGCCTTGATGATCTCTACCATCTGGGCCTGCGCCAGCGTGAGTTTATCCATCAGCGTCTTCGCACTGAAATGGAAGTCGAACTGATCCAGAATGATCTCGGCTCTGCGGTTGGTCTCCTTCTTGTTTAGAAACGGAGATTTGCCAACCGTGTCCTCCCTCTTGAGGAAAATGCTCTCGGCGACAGACAGATGAGGCTCCGGATTCAGCTCCTGATGGATCATCGAAATCCCTTTGCCGATCGCTTCTGCGGGATCCTTGGCATGATAGGGCGCACCGCCAAAAAACATCTCTCCCCTGTCCGCCTTCTGCAAGCCGATGATGATCTTCATCAGTGTCGATTTGCCCGCGCCGTTTTCACCCAGTAGCGCATGAACCTCGCCCTTTTTTATTTGAAGCCGGACGTCCTCTAGTGCGTGGGTGCCGCCGAACGATTTGGATATATTCCTGCATTCAAATATGTACTCGCTGTCCAATGCCGTACCTCCGTCCATCAAAGTTTATATTGAGAAAGCACCATCTCCGCCCGGTCAGAGCGGCTGGCAGATGTGTCGTCTTTACTGAGCAGGAAGTAGATAATCGCATCCACCATAAGCATTTCAAATATGTGGGAAGCGGCGCCAAAGTCATAAAACAGCTCCGCCCTCACCTCCGTGCTGAGCACGTATTTAGCCGCCTCAGCCGCCTTGGAGTCCATCGAATTAGTGATAAGGATGGTGTTCATCCCGCGCTCGGCTGCCAGCTCCATCGTCTGGATCACATGGATCGAGGTGCCGGAATGCGATATCGCCACCAATACGTCATTCTGCTCCCCCAGATTGACATTGCGCATCAGGTATTCCGGAATGTCGGAGATGAACGTTTTAATCCCACAGCGGCTGATCCTGTGGGCAAAATCCGATGCGATCGTGCCGGTATTGCCCCATGCCACCGCATATACCGTACCCGCGCAGGAGATCAGGTCCACGCATTTAAGGAGCACCTCCAGATTGACATTTTTGGCCGCCTGATAGATGTTGGCCGATACGTTATCGAAGAATCCCACGATATCCTTTGGTTTGGTCGTGGCACGATTCGCGTCAATGCCCTGCTGTCTGCCGAATTCGGCGGCCAGGCTGATCTTCGTCTGATAGAACCCGGAATATCCGATATGCTTGCACATGCGGATGATCGTCGCATCGCTCGTTTCACTGGCTCTGGCCAGTTCCGTTATGCTCATATTGATCACGTCCTGCGGGTTCTCCAGTATATAGTCAGCGGCTTTTTTCTCTGCAATGAACATTTCGCTGTAGTATCGTCTTATGCCGTCCAGCACCATGAAGTCCGCTCCTTAGTGGTAATTTATATAGAGATTTTCTTTATGGAGTTTTTCTCTTTATCGCAATGCTTCTTCCGAGTGATTATTTTATGTTGTTTCTCTGCTTTACGAGGGTAATCATACATGATTTTTCGCATTTTGTCTAGCATCTATATAAAAATTATTTTTATGATATGTGATAGTAAAATTATTAAGCGGGAATTCTATATATCTATAAAGTTTTTCTTCTTACTTTGAGGTTGTAAACGACCAACGACATCCATTCCTTTTACAACATGCCGATTGATCCGAAGCCTTCTCCTAAGCATGAGGGGTCCCGACGCCTGGGATGCATAAAAACCGAATAAACCTTGCATAAGTTCCCGTAGCTCAGTAGGATAGAGCGTTCGCCTCCTAAGGCGCCATAAGGTAGGGGATTCATGTGTATAACATTCTACGATACCGCCTGTTCTGTTCTGAAGAGGATTTAGTAGTCATGCACATTATCCATATAATGTTTAGGAATACTTGGAATAGAAATTCGAAGAACAGCATTTGTGTCAAACTTTATTCTCATGTTAAAATATGGCCATGAAATAGGCGAAGCGGATTTGTGTCAAACTTTATTCTAATTAACATGGAATCATAGGGCTTTTTGTGTCAAACTTTATTCTTCAGGGTCATCAGCGACTACTACACACCTAAGCGTCATGTGAATCTATATTGCTTCACATGACCTTTTTTATTTAAATTTCCCAAATATATGTTATAATTTCATCTAGTTGTATAATGCATTTGAAAGAAGGTTTTTAATAATGGGTAGTGAGTTTATCGAATTCCTTGGAGAGATAGAGGAAAGGAAATCTTTTTTTGCGTTCCGTGGAGGTTCTGCACCTGGTATGAACTTGACTACACAAGAAGAAACTATATTCCCCTTAATGGTCTTTTTATTAGTAAGAAGAAGCTGATTCAGGGTAAAATTTCTATTGATGTTGAAATTAACAACACTCAGACAACCTATGGTGTTTTCATTTAGTTTTTAATATTTCTAATATAAACGGATTACTGCGGCATAAAAGTATTGGTTTTAGCATTACACCAAATGAAGAAGTGGGATTTTCTTATGGCGAAACTGATGGTAAAAATTTTAGAAATATTGCATTTTTTGGTTCAGGAAGAACTATAAAATCAGGATGTTGGGTAAACCTAAGCTTAGAATTAATAGGGAGCAAACTGTATTTTTATTTTGAAGGTATTCAACTATTTTCTACAAATTTAACTGAACCCTTGACTTCAGATTTAGTGGGATTCCTTTGCAGGAGTGATGTTGATATTCATATAAAAAATTTTTTAGTAGAACCGATTCCGCAAAAAGCATTTGTTATTATGAAATATGATGAGTTATATGATAATTTATACCATGAAGTAATAAAACCATTATGCCAAGAATCCGGATATGAAGTTAAAAGTGCTGATGAAAACTACTCAACTGGTATGATTTTAGAAGACATAGTAAACCAAATAACAGAATCTTCTTTAATTATTGCGGATATTACACCCGATAATCCGAACGTCTTTTATGAATTAGGTTATGCTCATGCCTTAAAGAAGCCAACAATACTGTTGAATGAGAAATTTCATCGTGAGTCATTACCGTTTGACGTATCGGGGTTTAGAGTGATTTTCTATGAAAATTCAATTGCAGGTAAAAGTGAAGTAGAAAATCGGTTGCGCCAATTTCTTCAAAATTTAATTATATAATCAACACGCAACCTTTCCAAAAGTTTACAGTAGAATAACAATCATAATGTGTAGAATAAAAAAATGGCCTATGAAGAATAAAGTTTAACTCAATAATACGATTATTGCTGACTTTTAGGCAAACCTCCCGGAGGACACATTGCCTTATTAAATCAGATGGTAATTACCGAGTCCATAAGGATGCCGCTCTTCCGGCAGCATCCTTATGGTAATCTCAAATCTTCAGTAGCAGAGTTCTTGATTGCCTAGTACTAACCTTTCAGCCAATAACCCGCTAATATAACCTATGCTCCAACACTTTATTTGAGTTGGTTGATAACGAGCAAGGTTTTAGAACAGACCGATCTGCTAACTACGACTTTGCCTCAAGGCCATCAGAAAATAATGTCAACTGCCGCAGACCCTCTCTTCCTTCTTCTGACCAACCAGATCAGGCATATGATAAGCACCACTATTAAAACACATATCAACAAAATCAGCCAGAAACTCACGACCGGCCCATCCTGATACACCAATGCATAGGTTGAGAATCGGTCAGTCTCAATCGTGACAGTCGCCGGATCATTGTCCAAATCGGACAGCACAGTTGTTTCATCGCCATGCACACGTATGACTGAATAATTTCTGCCATCCTTCAACAACTCCGGCGGGACAGCCAGTACAATACGTATCGGCTTAGATGTATTAAGAATGTTTTGCTGCTGACCTTCGCCAATCTGCTTCAAAAGCTCAACATTCAGATACATTCCCAGCGTATTGCCGCCCATATTCCCGGATATGATTTCATCATCCCCTGCATTTACCGGTATATCCACCCGCTCAACTACAAGCGTGATGGTGATATTTTCTCCGTCTTGCATTGCGTTTTTTTCTTCCTGCGTCAAAACGGATTCACTGAACCCCTCCGTATTAGAAACCGTTACAGCCGGTGTATTCGGCGTTACCGGAACGATTTTAATCACTATATCATTCTGGTTCTGCGAGATTGCCGGAGTCGCTTGCGGTACAGCTCCGTCACTGGGAGTGGGAGTGGGACTCTGCGTTATCTCAGGGGTGCTGCTGACTTCAGGGCTACCCTCAGTATCCGGGGCATCCGTTGGCTCAGGTTCTGTCACAGAAACTTTCACCTTTACAATATTGCTGGTTGCGGACGCGGCGCGATTCGCATCGTTATCCAGTGTGTTCGTTGCGATGACATAGTAATATACTGTGCCGTTTATCGCAGTTGGAACCTTGTAGCTGTCGCCCGTTGCCCCTGTAATCCTGGTGCCTCCCGTTGCGCTGTTGACGGTATTCCTGTACCATTGATAGGTCAGTACACCATTGTCCGATACGCTGGCCTTGACCTTTAGATTGCAGGTGAATGCATAATTATTATACGAGTACGCGCCTGACAGATTTACCGTAAACACAGGCGTTTGCGCGTTGGGTATGACTATAGTCAATGTGGCAACGTTGGAAGCTGTATCGTTATATTTTGCATTGCCGGTTAGTGTCGCCTTGACGCTGTATACGCCTGCGCTTATCGGAGCTGTCGTGGTATAGGCACTGTCATCCGCCGTTTTCAGCTTGTACAGGAAAGCAAGATCGGATAAGCTTACATCATTCGGCTTTGTTACAGTACCGGAATAGCTGATCGCGCTCCCTGTATATGTAACGGATGCATCAGCCAGTGTAATTGCCGCATCCAGTTTTTTCACCAGATTCACATCGTTGCCGCTGGCCTGCAGCCCGTAGGCGCCATTTGCCGCCGCCAACGCGTTGAGTACGGTTGCCCCGGTCGCTCCAGTATAGCTTGCCGCCGCAACTTTGACGTTCTCACCTGCATTCGGGTAAGTTGCGGGCATCACCCACGCCGCGGGACTGTTGCTGAGCGCGCCCGTAACAGTAATACTCCTGTTCGTTGCCAAATATACCGGGTTGTTCTGGGTAATTAAGGCTCCCCCGCTTAAACTGAATGTTCCGCCGTAAATATATACCCCTGCGCCGGTGGATGCCGTATTGTCGGTAATTGTACCGCCCCTTATATTTAAATTACTGCCGCTCTCTATACCGCCGCCAGTAGCAGAAGCCGAATTTCCGCTGACCGTGCCGCCGTTTATATTCAGTGTAGAGGCCGTCAGCCCCATGATACCGCCGCCTTCGCCTGCGCTGTTGCCGTCAATGGAACCGCCTGTCATCGTAAACGTACCAGATTGAACGCCTATGCCACCGCCGGCAGCCGCCGTATTGTTACTGATGCTGCCTCCATCCATTGTTAAATAACCCGATCCATTTGAATACACACCCCCGCCGCCCGACGTTGCCGTATTCCCGTCTATGGATGCGGAATCGCTGATACTGAAATGCCCCGTAAAGTTATACACCCCGCCGCCCGTTAATGTCGTATTTCCCGTAATGGATGCAGAACCTTTTAAATTGAATACCGACTGATTAAATACGCCGCCGCCCATTTGATCACCAGTGGCAGTATTACCCGAAATGCTGCCACCGCTCATATTGATTGTACCGGCGTTGTAGATGCCGCCGCCTCTGCCTGCCGTATTGGCATCGACAGCGAAACTTCCCCCAATTGTACCGCCGGTCATGGTAAAAGTATTCCCAGAACCTACATATACACCGCCGCCAAGTGCATAATCCGAAGCAAGCGCATTACCGCTGATGGTACCGCCGGTCATGGTAAGCGTCCCTGACTCCATGGCAATGCCAGCTCCTCCGCATAAAATCGCTGACCCGGAAAGAATCTGGATCTGATTGCCGCTGATCGTACCGCCATTCATGGCTACGCTGCCCCTACCATGCACGCCGCTCCCCAGGTGATCTTCAGTAGAATTTGCAATGACAATACTATTGTTTTGCAGCGCCGCTCCGGAATTGATGGTCAGATTGCCGGTGGCGCTTTCTTCTATAATGGGTTTGGCCGCTTCAACGCCCATGCCCGTCGCTGCATTCCATCCGCCATCGATGACGATATTTTGCAGTGTGAGATTCCCGTTCAACTGAATCATGATGCCTGTAAAATCACTGGCCGATGTAACCGGGTCTTCGTAGCGTTTGATGGTCTGCCCGGATGGCAATGTCCATGTATAAGAGGAGTCGTTCCCGCTCGGGATTGTAACCGTTCCGCAGATGTAGATCGTACCGGGGCTGCCCAAAAGGCTGGCTGCTTTCTCAAATGTAGCCACCGCCGTGGCTTTCGTCGAGCCGTCGTTCGTGTCCAGTCCGGTAGCGCCGTTGAGATAGATCGCCCCCGGTGCAAGCAGCAGGCTCTGCGCGTTTGCCTTTACGCCCCAGGGCGTCGTTCCGTTGGGAGCAATCTCAAATTTTGAAACATATGCGTTTGCCGAGAGCCCGGCGGCCATCGCCACCACAGTGCTGCCCGCAGAATATGCCGCCGGTGTGATGATCGCAAGCGGGGAAGTCCCTGTCAGATCAGCCGTCACACTGATCTTTTGTCCATTGTCCAGATAAACGTCGTTATCCGTATCAACGGATGCGCTGCCGCTCATGCTAAATATTGCCGCGTTCAGCACGCCTTTTCCTTTGGGCGCTGTATTACCGGCAATGCTGCCGCCGGACATCGCAAATCCACCGTTGGTGTTCTCCACGCCGCCGCCCTCTGCCGAAGCGGTGTTGGAGGATATCTCGGCGCTTCCGCTCAGGTTAAACGTGGCATAATTGCACACGCCGCCGCCGTTTTTCGCAGCGTTGCCTGTAATCGTTCCTCCGGTCATATTAAAGATATTCCAGTTGAATACACCGCCGCCTTCCGAGTAGCCGTTGGTGTTGTTTGCCTGGTTCGAGCTGATCGTGCCTCCGCTTAAGCCAAACGTGGCGTTCGAGGTAAACACACCGCCGCCACGGCTATAGCTGCCCGCGGCTGTCGAGTTTGTGGAGTTCCCGGTAATAGTGCCGCCGCTCATGGTAAAGGTGGTGTTGTTGTAACTGTACACGCCGCCGCCAAAGCTGCCGCCCCCTGTGGATGTGACGGAATTACCGCTGATCATGCCGCTCTGAAAGTCAAATTGTGCGGAACTAACGTTATATACGCCGCCGCCAAAGCAATTGCCGGATGCCGAAACGGAGTTATTGCTTATTACTGCAGAACCCTTCATCGTAAATACGCTGCCGACACCTTCGTTGTCAACACCGGCCCCGTAGCTTGAAGCAGTGGTGGAGGACAATTGGTTTCCGCTGATTTTAGCGCTGCCTTGCATCATGAACTGGCTTCCGCCGCTGTTAAAAACGCCGCCGCCTTTGAAGTTAGAATTGCCTTCAACTGCTGCTCCCGTGTTATCTTTTATCACTGCATTGTCCTGCATCGTAAAACGGGCGCTTGTACCGCTCGAATATACGCCCAAGCCATATGTATAGGAATAATTGATGTTTCCGCTGTTCTCACTGATTTCAGCGCTGTCGGACATGGTAAACGTCCCACTGTTATATACGGCTCCGCCGTAAATACTCGCGTATGGCCAGCCGGATGATCTGCTAAGCTTGTTTCCTTTAATTAGCGCATTTTGGCTCATGTTAAAAGTGCCCGCGTTATAAACGACGCCGCCGCTGATACCCCCCCAGTCGCTGCACGCCGCTTCATTTTTGTCAGTGCCGCTGCCGCCGATCACGCCGCCGCTCATGGTAAAGACCGCGCCGCTGGTATTATATACAACACCGCCACTTACACCGCTGTCGCCCCCCATGCCCAGGGCTTTGTTGCCGGTCATACTGCCTGCAGTCATGGTAAACGTGCCGCTGTTATAAATGACCGCGCCGGTTACGCTGGCTGTCAGCTGGGATGTATTATTTTTTACAGTGCCGCCGTTCAGGTTAAATGTTCCCTGATTATAAACGGCGGCGCCACCGGACGCGCTTGTGCAATTCGCGTTTTGCAGTACGGAACCGGGCTGCATCTCAAACGTTGCCCCAGATGATACTTTGACGGTATTTTTTGCTGTAGCCGCCCCGTTTCCGTCTATTATGATATTTTCAAGTATAAGGCTGCCCTGCACATCGAACATGTTGACGGAAGTGTTGCTCCGCGTCAGCGTGAAAGTCGATCCCTCCGTGCTGACCAGCTTCACATATTTTCCGGCCGCCACCGTTTTGGCGGAGGTAATATTGAAAGAAGCAGTAATCTCAATAACGTAAGGCGTATCGGTAGTCCCTGCTGCGCCTGAAAGCGCGGCGTTTAATTCCGCTTCGTTATTTACCAACACGTCAGCAGAATCACCTCCCGCCATCGCATTTCCGCTTATAAGCAACGGGCTAAGCAAAATCAATCCAACCACGATAGCAATCAAGATTGGTACAATCTTTAAGCGTTTTTTCCCAATATCAAACCTTGATCTTTCTCTCATATAATTGCCCCCCACATCATAATGGTCTTTAGCTGTAAAACCGGATATCACTCAGCTATATGAAAAAAACACGAACTATTAAAGTACATTCATTTTAAAAATATCGGCTATTTTAACAAAGAAATCGGAGAAATCACTTAAAAGTAACCTTTTTTCACTTAACAATTCTGCCTGTATGAAAACACTATATACTGTGATATAGTTTCATTAACGTTTAAAATTCCATCAAAAGAGCGGCTTGATGATTAGAATTGCGATTTGCGATGACAATGCTTCTGATTTGGATAATATCAATGAAATGGTGTTGGGTTTCACAAGAGAGAACCCCAATACAGATTTTTTCATTCAACCTTTTGGGTCTGCTTTTGAGTTGCTGGACAATATTGTTGGGAAAAGCGGCTTTCATATCTACCTGCTGGATATACTCATGCCCAATATCAACGGAATTGATGTGGGAGAAAGCATCCGGCAAAAGGATGATCTGGCCATCATCATCTATTTAACCTCTTCTATTGATTATGCCTTAAAATCTTTCAGCGTTTTTGCATTTCAGTATCTGCTGAAGCCAGTTTCCTCTGCAGAACTGTTTGGCGTGCTCCAAAAGGCTCTTTTAAAAATTGATGTGGAACGGAATAAAATCATTTCTATAAAAACAAAAGACGGAATAGCGGCCATTCGATATCATCAGATCATTTTCGTGGAATACAGCAACCACAGCCTGCGGTTTTATCTATCCGACGCTACCGCCGTCAGCAGTGTCAGTTTACGCGAACCCTTCGAATCGACTGCAAATCAACTCATGCAGGATCCCCGTTTTGTTCGCCCGCATAAAGCTTTTGTGATAAACATGCATTATGTGCAGACAATAACCGGAAAAGAATTTATTATGATAAACGATTCCCATATACCCATCTCCAATAAAAACTATACTGCAATAAAGAAGCAGTATATTGATTTCTTGTTGTTTCAGGGGGTTCAAATATATGATGATCATTCTTAGAGAAATTGTCTTTCTCTCTATGGCATTAGTATTTTACTATTTCCTGCTCGATAAAAGGTTCAGCAAACGGAAAACCATACAGGTCTTAATCTTGGGCTCCACTCCCATCATCATATTGGATATCGTATTGCTGTCATTTATCAGCTATGACCTTTTCACTCGAATCCACGTACTGACGAATAGCCTGCCAACCTTGTTTATCATCATATACCTTTCCAAGCACAAAGGTTTTAAGATACTTTTTAATTTTTTCACTACCGCGTTTTTTTGTATCTTGATTGAACTGGCAGGATATTTTGTTTCCGCACCATTTGCCTTCAGTGTCCTGCCATCCATTATCGGACGAATAGCGGCTTTCCCCATTCTGCTGCTCGTGGTGATTAAGGTATTCCGTCCCCTTCATATGCAGATGCTGAATAAGCTTAAAAAAGGCTGGGGAATTTTCTGCTTAATACCTCTCTTATCCTATATCCTCATGTACCTTTTAGCCAGGTATCCCTTCAGCATATTTGATCACCCGGAGAATATCGCACCTTTACTTCTCACTGCAGCGATTACCTTTCTGATTTACTGGGTAATCTTGATTTTCTTTCGCCAGATGCAGCAGCATTTTGATATGCAAAGCGAGCAGGAGCTTTTAAGGCTGCAGGTAACGGCGTTCCAGAACCAATTGGACACTATATGGGATATTGAAGAAAAAACCAGAATACTGCGCCACGATATGCGCCATTATGTACAGAATATTTCTACGCTTCTGCAGAGTGGGGATATCAAGCCCGCGATGGAGTTTATCGGCAAGACCGGCGATATTCTGAAGGAAACAACGGTTCCGAAATATTGCGAGAATCTATCCATTAATGCCATATTAGTTTATCATCTGGAGGCAGCAAAAAAAGAGGGCGTGTTCATCAAAACCCGAATGGATATATCGGAGGAAGCACCGGTTAACGCCATGGAGTTATCCGCCGTCATCGCCAATGCCATCGAAAATGCGCGAAACGCCTGCCGCCGGATGCCTGAAGGGTCAGTGAAATCCATCGAGCTTACCTGCGTCAGCAAACCGCATTTCGTTTTTGAATGCTCCAATACTTATTCAGAGGAAATTCTGTTTGATAAAGACGGAGTGCCTTTATCCAGTGAACACGGGCATGGGATCGGTACGAAAAGCATCGCTGCCTTTGTTAAAAACCATGACGCGCTGATAGACTATCAGACTGATAACGGCATATTCCGATTGCGTGTTTTGTTATCTTAAATATGTGCGGATATTGCGGTTTTGTCGCGGCACTTTCATCCGATTTGTATGGAGAAATGGGACCAACTATGAACAGAATTTATGCAGCCCATATTAGTGACGACGGGCAAAGAAGGCCAACCAGTCCAAGACCACTATACCAAACAGCCCATAAAGCAAAATGCTATCCCCTTCTTCCAAACACCAAGACTACTCTATTTAAGCGCGAAGTTTAGCCTTACGGCAAGAACAATGCCTTGATGCCGCGTTCCGCTTCCAGAGCATGAAATACCCCTTCCCAATCTTCGAGCGGTGCGCGATGCGTGAGGACACATCCCAGGTCTTTATTGGTATTGTTCATCAGGCTCAACGCTTTATCCCAAGCCGAATAGCCCGAACTCATACAGCAGGCGATATCGAGTGATTTTTGTACAGCCGTACTCCACGGAATGTTCGATGTAGGCGCACCCAATCCAATCGCACAGAGTTTGCCGCATTTTTTCAGCATCGCTATCGATTGTGCAATTCCCTGCCCTGCACCGCTCGTTTCGATAACAACGTCAGCGCCCTTCCCGTGTGTCAAATCCATCACCCGCTCTACCGGGTCTTCCTTTTCCACATTGATAGCCACATCAGCGCCCAGCATCTGTGCAGCGCCAAAGCGTACCTTCTCGCATGCAGCCATTCCGGTAATCACAACCTGCCGTGCACCCACCGACTTTGCCACAAATGCAGCGAGTATCCCGATCGGACCAGCACCCGTCACAACGACGAAATCCTGACACGCAATCCCGCATCGTTCTGTGACATGATGCACGGTAATCGCCATGGGCTCTGTCAACGCCGCGATATCAAAGTCCATACCGTCCGGTATGTGATGGAGCAATACCTCGGGCATCACCACATACTCGGCAAACCCACCATGGATGCCCCACCCTGGCGAGCGTTTGCTGGCGCATAGCTGTATCTTTCCCTCGCGGCAAAGGTCGCAGCTTCCGCATGCGAGCGTATGCGGTTCCGCCACTACCCGGTCACCTGCCTTGAACCGTGCGACTTTGCTTCCCGTTTCGACAATCTCTCCTGCAAACTCGTGCCCTAATATCACAGGTGGCCAGTAAAGGAACTGGTCATGCCAGATGTGCAGGTCCGTACCGCATACGCCTGCCGCCTGGACCTTTATCAATACCCAGTCGTCCGCAGGCAGTTCAGGCATAGGCATATCCCGAACCTCGATATGTCCATCTCCCTTTTGTGTTTTCACCAGCGCTTTCATGAGTTCTTTCCCTCGCTATCATAAAAAAGTTTATACGAAATACACATCGCAAAAGACGCTTCTTTTTTTGATTTTCCTATTCTTCTATGGCAAATGCCCGTACGGGCGAACCATCCAACCCTTTTAGCTTTAACGGAGCCGCGAAGAACTGCACCACCGGCTTTTGGATTGCACTTACGTTGTTCAGCGATTCAGCAACCAGTACATCGTTCTTTAGGAATATTTCATGAATCTCCATATGCTTTTCGGGATGTACCGATGGGCTTTCCAGCGCTATCATATTGAGCCTTCGGGCGACAATCCAATCGGCCGCTTCAGGAGATATGCCGTTAAATCCACTGAAAAAATCGTGCTGTCCAAAGTGACTGCACCAGCCGGTTTTCAGTATCAGTATCTTCGCATCATTCAAATACGAAGCATAGGGTTCAAGATGCGCAGGCACGATCTGTTCGCCGGATTTCAACATAGTCAGGTCGGCCACGCATGCCATACCCATCATTTTCTCCAGTGGTATCTCGTCCACAGCCCTGCCTCCCGGTATCCTGTGAAGCGGCACATCAATGTGTGTCCCGGTATGCGTACCCATCGTGACGCTCGTCACACAATAGCCAATGCTTTCGTGCGTATGATGGGAACGAAAGGAAACCTCCGGGTCACCTGGAAACACCGGGGTTGCGTCCACTATCGTGTGAGACAAGTCAATTACCTTTGCCATATATCCTCCTTACGGATTGAATATGATCTTGCACGCATTATCTTTACGGCTGACCATCATGTCGAGCCCCTTTTCAAACTCCTCCAGCTTCATCACGTGAGATATCAGCGATTTCACCTCAATTTTTTCTGTCTCCAGCATATAGATCACATCATCCCATACGTTTGCGCTGCCTAACGTACCGCGTATTGCTATTTCATTTGTCGTAATAAAATCCCAGTCGATATCCGCACGTTTTCCGCCAAAGAAACCATTGAGAACAACGCGCCCAAGTGGCTTAATCACCCTCTGGATATCAGCAAACACGCCCGCGCCGCCCGACTCCTCAATGACCACATCGATCATCTCGCCCTCCGTCAGCTCCGTCACGCGTTGCTTTAAGTCTTCCTCACGGATGTTGATACAGCCGTCGAGTCCAAAGCTTTCTGCACGGTTAAGCCGTTCCGCCCTGGTACCCGTCAGTATCACACGCTTTGCCCCAAATACTTTCTTCGCAATCTGCGCAGACTGAAGTCCCACCGGCCCCGGCCCGCATACCATGACGTTATCAAACGGCCCGACCCCGGCCTGCTTCACCGCATACATCGCGATCGCCGTCGGCTCGATGAGTGCTGCTTCGTTAAACGGTATGTTTTTGAATTTATGCAGATGCGATACAGGAAATGTGATAAATTGTTCGAATCCGCCATCCCGGTTCATTACGCCTGTCTCGGTACGGTTAACGCACATGCTCAGATTCCCTTGCGCACAGAAGCTGCAATGGCCGCAGTTCACCGTACACCGGCCCGTTACCTTGTCACCCACGGCATAGCCCTGTGTATCCGGTCCAAGCTTTTCGATTACGCCCGCCCATTCATGCCCCGGCACGATCGGCAGCTTGCTCATGCCCAGTTTCAAGTAAATCATGTCCCCCGTGTACAGCTCGTAATCTGTCCCGCACAGCCCGGCGGCTTTAATGCGAATCAGCGCCTCACCCGATTCAGGCTCTTTTACGGGGATATCCTCAATTTTTATAGAATTCGGACCATAGATTTTTACTGCCAGCATAACTCAGCCTCCTTCACTATGCTACCGAGATCTTTTGGATGTCCAGATGTTAAGCGCCACTGCAAGGAACAATACGATGCCTGTAGTGAGCTTCTGTATCTCTGTGCCCGCACCCATGATGTTAAGGCCGTTTACGAGTACACCCATTGTCAGTACGCCGAGCAGCGTACCCACCATCGTACCGCGGCCGCCCAACAGCGAAGCCCCGCCCAGCACAGCTGCCGCGATAGGCTGCATCTGCAGGCCTTCGCCTGCGGTGACCTGTCCGCTGCCAATGCGTCCCACCATGAGCACACCCGCCAGCGATGAGAGCCCAGCACAGATTACGAATGCCAGAATCTTGTTCTTTGCCACTTTGATACCCGACATCCTCGATGCCTCCGCGTTGCCGCCGATCGCATACAGATTACGGCCAAACGTAGTAAATTTAAGCAATATCACACCGAATACAAATACCACGAGGAATACGATGATGATTACGGGAATCGTCCCGAATACATACCCGCTGCCCCAATACACAAGCGCATCCGGCAGGCCAAATATCGGCGAAGCGTTCGTCAGGAGCAACATCAGTCCTTCGCAAATATACATCATTGAAAGCGTGGCCATAAAACCCGGAATGCCCAGCTTGGCATTGGCTACGCCCGAAAGGAACCCTACGACGATACCGACAAGCAGCGTAATGACAATGCACAGCCAGATAGGCAGTGCGGGCATTCCAAAGTATTTGCCAAGCGAGAGCCCCGCGACGATCATGCCCGAAAACGCCATAACCGTCGCGATAGAGAGGTCGATCTCGCCCAGCAATATCACAAGCGTCACCCCGATCGCCATAATGCCTGTGATTGATACCTGACGCAATACATTAATAAAGTTATTGATGCTTAAAAAATTATTCGCAAATATCGAGTAAATGATGAGCAGGGAAAAAAGGAATACCACCGGCGCCATCGTTGCGACATTAACACGTCTTTTGCTCGTTTTCATTTTCAACCCCTCCAGCTTTCTTTTCATGCCCAAACATCAGATGCATCATCAGGTCGTTTTCAATTTCACCGGAGCCCAACTCGCCCACCATGCGACCTTCCCGCATAACATATACGCGATCCGCAAGCCCCATCACCTCGGGAAGCTCTGAGGATACCACGAGCACCGCTGTTCCTTCTTCCGCCATATTGCGGATCAGCTTATAAATCTCCACCTTCGCGCCTACGTCAATACCTCGCGTCGGTTCGTCGAGTATCAGGATCTCCGGCTTCGCAGCGAGCCATTTGGAAAGCACTACCTTTTGCTGGTTGCCGCCGCTGAGCGCACTCACTGGTATACCGATGGAAGGCACCTTGATATTGAGCTTTTCCACGTATGCGCACGCTTTATCGTTTAGCTTTGCATCGATAATAAACCCGAGCTTTGCACAGTCCTGAATTGTCGAAAGCGCAACATTGTGCTTAACGGACATCATCGCCACGATGCCCTCACCTTTCCGGTCTTCGGTGACCATTCCCAGCCTGCGACTTACGGATTGCTGTATCGAAGGCTTGGACACGACCTGCCCATTGATACAGACCGTGCCGCTTGTAAACCGGTCTGCCCCGAACACTGCGCGCATAACCTCAGTGCGCTTTGCACCCTTCAAACCGGTAACTACACAAACCTCACCATGCCGCACATGGAAGCTGATATCCTGATAAACGTTCCCGTTTGTGAGATTCTTCACCTCAAGTGCAATCTCTCCCGGACATGATTTTTTCGCGGGGAACAAATCAGCGATGTCGCCTTTATCTTCACCGATCATTTTAGCGATCAGGTTTCTTTCCGCATCCTTGCCTCTGTGTGTAACAGTCACTGTATCAATTAACTCGCCGTCGCGTAGAATTGTAATCCGGTCCGATACCTTCAAAATCTCGTCGAGCTTGTGCGTAATGAATATTACGCTGCGTCCTTCCGTTTTGAATTGCAGAATCAGCTCAAGCAGCCGCTGTATCTCCGCTTCGCTGAGTGCCGATGTCGGTTCATCAAGCAGTATGATCGGCGCATTCATAGAAATGATACGGGCAATCTCCACCATCTGGCGGTCTGCCACAGTCAGCGCGCCAAGCGGCGTATTCGGGCTGATGGGCATGCCAATGGACTCGAGCACCTTCTTGCTGTCCGCATATAGCTTTTTCCAGTCCACAAGGCCCGCAAAGTTACGGGGCAGGCGATTTAAATAGATGTTCTCCGCTACGGAAATGTTGGGTAGCACCGAAAGCTCCTGATGTACCATGCCGATGCCCTGCTTCCTCGCACTATCCGGGTCTGTAATGGCGGCATGCTTTCCGTTGATGTATAGCGTTCCTTCAAAATCGGTAATCACACCATCAAGGATTTTGAGCAATGTACTCTTTCCGGCGCCATTTGCCCCCAGCAGCGCATGCACCTCGCCCTTTTTCAGTGTAAACTCGACATTCTTGAGTACATCTGCCATGCCATACCGTTTGGTAATGCTTCCCGCGACCAATATGTTTTCATTCAAATCGTATTTAGACAAGGGCTCACACTCCTTTTTCCGTGTCAAAAATGTGGCTTGACGGGCAGAGAAAGCTCACTGCCCGCCATAGCCTTTATTTCTACCAGGCAAGGCCCTCGTCGATAAATCTCTTCGCGTTGCTGGAGTCAATGGATTCCGTCTCGATATAGTACGTATCTTCTACCGTTTCTCCGTTGAGATATGCAGCCAAGAGCTCGATGCCCTGCAATGCCATCTTGTCGGGATACTGGATGACCGTACCCATGATGTTGCCGTCAACGATCTTTTGAACAGTGGAGGATTGACCATCAATACCGATGATGACAACCTTGCCCAGCATGTTCGCGTTAACCAGCGCCTGGTAGCAGCCTTCCGCCATCATGTCGTTGTGGCATATAAATGCGTTGAGATCCGGATGGGCTGTCAGCACGTCCTCCGCCACGCTCGTCGCGGTCGTGGTGGAGAATTCTCCGTTCAACGAAGCGGTAATATTGATGCGCGAATCCTCGGCCATCCGGTCATTCATGCCTGCGCCGCGATCGATTGCTGCAGAGGAGCCTGCGGTGCCTTCCAATTCAACCACCGACCATGTATCCTGATTCGGGAATTTCGCTTCAAGGGCGGCAATCAATAGCTCAGCCGCCTGTTTACCCATCGTATAATGGTCTGAGCCCACAAAACTCACCACATCCACGCCGGTTTCTGCAGTAACCGCACGGTCTACCGTAATAACAGGGACGGCCTTCTCGTTGGCGTATTTGATTGCGGGAGCTGCGCCCTCCACCGTGATCGGAATAAGTACGATTCCGTCCACACCTGCGCTGATCATATCCTCAATGTCATGGTTCTGCTGTTCCTGGTTATTTCCGGCGTCATATACCGTCACCGAAATTCCGTCCTTGGGGTAGGTCTTCTCAATCACCGTTTTCATGGTCGAGAAGTACGTAAACTCCAGAGAAGGTACGCTGAAACCGAACTGATACGACTGTGTATTATCCGGCTGCGTTGTGGTATTCTCTGATGTGGCCGATTGCGATGTCTCAGCACTTTGATCCGGTGTAGTCGTAGATGCAGTACAGGCGGCAAAAACCAGCACCATACAAATCGCCAATACTACGGGTATAATTTTTTTCATGATTACCTCCAGATTTATTTGATATTTGTACAGACAGGTATACTGTACAAATCGCTTCTCAACAAATTTTCGAGCGTAGAAATATGAAGCCGTGCTTTCAATAAAGCGACTATACCTGCGCTCACGCAACTCATGTGCATTCAATTCATGTTCTTGATGATCAAAGTATACAGGATGCTTGCGTTTTCATTCAATGGTATAGATTTTCACTTTGGTGATAAAAAATTGAACAGTTTAGGAGAATATCTTTTTCTCGCGATATTGCGCGGGAGTAATACCTTCCTTCTCTTTGAAGACTTTAAGGAAATATTTGAAGCTTTTATAGCCCACAGCCTCGGCGATTTCATAGATCTTATATTTCCGGTCACCCAGAAGCTTTTTGGCCTCGTCAACACGCGTTTTTGCCACATAGTACGAAAATCCACAACCCTCCACCTCGGAGAACAACCGCGATAAGTAGGAGGGGTTGATAAATACGATATCCGCGGCATCATTCAGCGTAATCTGATTCATATAATTTGTATGGATGAAATGCTTAACCTGTTTGATCAGATTCTTTTTGTGAACAAATCGATCCTCCGAATAATATTCGCAACTCTGGTGCAGCGTGTTTTTAAGGATGGAAAACAGTGCGCCTAAATTCTTCGCTGAAAATAAATAGGAAAGATTGATGCTGCTTTTTCTCTCCGGCATCACTGATTCCAGAAAGTCCGCGAAATAAGCCTTGGCAATGCCCAAATCGTAAGGCTTTTCACCATCATCCGTTTCAAAAATCAGCGATCGTATAATCTGCTTTAACAACTCATCGATGCCATCCATATCGCTTGCACGAAGATATTCCGCCATTCTTTTGATCGTTTCATCCCCGTCGATGCTGCTTTTAAGGCTCTTGTTGATTTCGTCGATATGAATCACCCGCTGCCGGACAAACAGCCTGCACTCACATGCAAAGCTGGCTTGCCGGTAGGAGGCATTGAGTTCCAGCACATTATTGTATTGCCTGCCTATTCCGCAATAGCCATCCACTTTCCCGGCGATATTATTACATATTCTCATGGTCTCCTGCTGCACATCGTCCTCGTCTGTCATAAAAAGCAGCGCATAATGCCCCGGCTGCTCATAGGCAAAAAACTCCTGCAAATGCGTCAGCTTTGAGGCAATCATATCCGCACAGTAATTTTTAAAAGCAGTCTGCCCTGCTTCGCAATAAATAACGGCAATCTGCATGGACATATTCTGTATGGTCAGATCCGCATACTCATCCGGTTCGTATGCATATCCGAAAATGTACGACCGATAAGCGCGCCTTTTTTCGTTCTCAACGGCCTTATTGAAAAGCCCCTGCATCTCGGCCATCTCACGCTTTTTCTCCACACGCGCGATGGATCTCGTTACGGCTTCCGCCGCCATATCTTCCGATACCGGCTTGAGCAAATATTCCACGACGTTGCCGCTTTTCAGCATCCGCCGCGCCAATTCAAAATCGCTGTAACCGCTTAAGAATATCACTTCAGCGTCGATGTTCTTTTGTTGCATAACCTGTAGCAGCTCGACGCCGCTCATTTCGGGCATTTTGATATCCAGCACGATGATCTCGGGTCGATATGCCTCAATGATCGCCAGCGCCGCATAGCAGTTATCCGCTTCATAGAGTTGGCCAACACCAATTTTGCTCCAGTCCAGCAGGTTCATCACATATTCACGCGCCAGCTTTTCATCATCCACCACCAGCATCGAACAACTGCTCATTTGATATCACCGCTTTCTTTCAAAGGAATAACGAAACCGACCTCCGTTTCTATTCGCGGATCGCTCTTGATTCGAAGCCCATATTCTTCGCCGTACACCATCTTGATCTGCGCATTGATATTTTTAAGCGCGAAATTATCACCTTCTATTTTTGTATGCTGGCTGAACACTTTATACAATTCCTCCAACTTTTCTGCGGAGATGCCTACGCCGTTGTCGCACACCTTGAACAGCAGCTGCCCATCCAACTGCTCGAACGAAATGTGGATGTATCCCTCGCCATTTTTGCTTTCGATGCCATGCAGCACTGCATTCTCTACGATCGGTTGAAACAGATACTTTAGCACATACTTGCCCGCAAGCCCCGGCGATACAGTAATATCAAAAAGAAAGCGCTCTCCATAGCGAACCTTCTGTATCCAAAGGTAGTATTTGATAAGCTGTATGATGTCCCCGATGGTCACAAACTCGTGCCCTTTGGAAAGCGATAATCGGAAGAACCTGGAGAGTATGCCAATCATCTCGGCAGAGTCCTCAGCGTTCTCCCTCTTTGCGATGCAGTATATGGAGTTGAGAACATTGTACAGAAAGTGCTCGTTAATCTGAGACTGCAGCGAAAGCAGCTCCGCTTCCTTGCGCAGCAGCTCCTTGATATATAGCTCGTCGATAAGCGACTTTAGCTTCCGTACCATCGTGTTATAGCCATTCAGCATAAAACCGAGCTCGTCGTTGCGACTTGTATCAGGCAAAGCTACCAGCTCGCCCTTGCCAGTCTGATTCATGCCTCCCACAAGCTGTTTGATGGGTTTGACCACATACCCTGCCACAATCAGTGCACCCAGTACCGATACGCATATGCTGATAACTGCGATTACATAGATCATGGAGAGCTGGCTGCGCAGGTCGCCGTATACCACGTCCAGCGGTACAGCCTCAATATAGTTCCAGCTTGTCTGCAAGGACCGCTTATTGACAACCAGATAGTCCCTTCCGCCGATGTTCATGACAGATGACCCGCTTTCCAGGCTGGTTTTCAGCGCCTCAAATTCTGCGTCTTCGGCAAACGCCTCTTCATTCGTTCCCGCACTTAGCGTCACCTCGCCATCGTAGCTTGTAACCATAACAAAGCTCTCGTCCAACGTGATTGAATTAATCATCTCAAAAAGCTCAGCGTTGTCCATATTGCATATCAGGGAGATATCGGGGTATTCTGCGTTCTGCAGGGTGATTGGACGTATATATGAAAGCGCAATGGCACCATTGTCTAGTGCGTTAGGCGCCGTATACCAGGATATAACGTTCACTTTTGAATCTCTGTACTGATCATATATCATCTGCCCCTCTTCGGTATTCACGGGAACTTCCTTGGCACCGTATACCGTAGTAACGATATTTTCACCACCCAACTCTACAATATAAGCCGATTCAACCAGGTCACTGTCGAGCACCTGCTGCGTTAAATACAGTGTCAGTTGGCTGCGCGCCTTTTCTCGTTCATCCTTCGGGGCGTTCAAATAGCTGTCCAGTAACGACATTAACTCCTTTTCGTTAACCTGCAGCTTCGCAAAATTGGTTACTTTATTGAGCATGTACTCGATACTTATCGAGAGGTTGGAAAGTCCTGATTCCACGATCACTTCTGTATTGTCCATTACATTTTTTGTAAGGTTATTGGAGTTATACTGCCAGAATATGATGACCGGAATGATAATAATAAGAATGATAATCGCGGGTATTTTAATACGGATGCTATTATACCATCTGAAAGTCTTTTTCATTACCCGCTCCCATTTGAACTTGTTTTAAGGAATTTAATAAATTTAATTATACTCCAATAATGTGAATTCGTCCGTAATCTACAAATGGTTTTTATAAAACAGTAAATATCACGTACTATATGTAAAAATATTTTACCCATGATGACTTTGACCTGTACTCGCGCCATTCACCAAATGAAAATGGAAGCTGTACTATTATCAGTTGCTTCCATTTGCGCGGTTATTTTTTGGGCGGGTGGAGAACTAAATACTTAGTCAATATGCTTATAGGCATTATGACCGTTTATTTCTCCTTAAAAATTGAATTCTCAATTTTGCGCCAGTATTCCATGTACTCAAATGTATTGCGAGACCGCCTCACAGACAGCATCCTCATCTCCAAATGGGATATGGTGTGCATGCCTATGCAACTCCCAGATTTCAGTGTGCTCCACCGTATCCCCCGGCTCCAGTTTGCGCATCGGCGACAGGGATTCCATCTCCAGCATAAACTCGATCAGGAACGTTGCGGAGGATATTCCGCCGTCGGGATATGTTTTACCCGGATAAACGCTAAAGCGCTTGATAAACAGGCTATTGTCCCGAAAATATGCCGCCCAGCCCTCACTGTTCTGGATACCGAACTTTGTTTGAATCGTATTCCCTTCTTCGTGCTTCACCAGCACATACCGGTTCCCCCATTTGATCCTTGGGTCGTCCATACTGGCGTATGACCACAGCACAAGCGAGCGTGACCCCTTTACGCCGTCTGAGAAGTGTGACTCCCTGCGCGCAAAAGGTAATACCTGTAAACCTCCCGGCTTTAAGTTGGTCAGCGCCCAGACGGCCGTTTCAATGCTCCACTCTCCGGTATTCTTCAGCGAATGCAGAATCTGAATCTTTGTATCGCCTTCTTTAAGCGTAATCTCCAGCTGCGATTCAATATGCACGCGTGGGTGCGCGGGCTTTGTGATGACGATACCGTTTTCTACCCAATCATAGTCTACAGGCGCGTTATCCGGGTAATACGTTTTGGGGAAGCGTTCCGGGCTGACCCATAATCGATGCCCCCCCATCAACCGCCATTCCTCTGCCTCGCCTTCAACCGGTACCGTCAGCGGTGCATCGTCACACAACTCATTACCCTCTCCCGCAAATCCGTACCGGATGATACGTGGCCCGCAATCCAGCGTAATCACCACGTCGATCAGCCCGTTTGAAAGCTCTGCACAGTTACCATAATTCATGTACCGTATGATTTTCTGTGTAATCATCCCATTCTCCTTTGCTGTCATCTGCGGTGAGCGGGTCATTCTTTAAATCGGAAGAAATTATCATATTGTTCGCCAACGAACAGAATATTGTTCTTGGTTTTCATATACTCCAGAATCCCATGTATCCCGTTTTCCCTGCCAATTCCGCTGTTCTTGTTGCCGCCATAGGGTGCCTCGAGCTTGGACATGATATTGCAGTTCTGCCAGACGGTACCCGCGTCCAGCTTCTTGCTGACATTGTACAACGTTCTGGGATTTTCGCTCCAAATGGCTGCACCTAGCCCAAAGTTCGTATCGTTAGCCATCGCCACTGCTTCGGCAATGTCCCTGTATTTGAACACCACCAGCACAGGCCCAAATATCTCCTCACGTGCACAGATCATGTCAGGTTTTACCTCGGTGAGCACTGTGGGCATATAGAAATTGCCTTTCGCGCAGGTGCCCAGCGTGTAGGGCTTTGCGCCGCACAGCGCTTTAGCCCCCGCCTTCAGTGCATCCTGTACATATCGATCCACGGTTTCAAGCTGGTTCCGGTCAATCAACGAGCCGACTTGCGTCGTCGGGTTCATCGGGTCGCCCACCCTTAGCGTGGTGATTCGTTGAAGCATCAGCTCCATGAATGCATCATAGATCTCTTCATGGACAATCAGGCGCGTGGACGCGCAGCACACTTCGCCCTGGTTAAGCACAAAGCCCTGTATCGTGGAGTTGACCGCACCGCTCAAATCGCAGTCCTTATGCACGATGATGGGGCCCTTGCCTCCCAGTTCTAGAATGATCTTTTTAATCACCGGTGAACGCGACGACTGTTCCAGCAGGCTGCGGCCCACCTCTTCCGATCCGGTAAACGAAACCATGCTGACGTCCCTGCTGGACATGATCGCTTCGCCGACAACCGAACCGGGCCCGGATACGATGTTGACAACGCCGGCGGGCAGCCCCGCCTCCAGGAAGATCTCGCCCATGATCTGCGAGGTGACCGGGGTCAGCGACGAAGCCTTGGCCACCACTGAGTTGCCGGCAGCCAGCGCCGGACAAACCGCGCGGGTGAACAGGTGCAGCGGAAAGTTCCATGGCGATATCGTCCCAACCACACCCATTGGCTCATATGTCACATAATCAAATGCAAAGTTGCCGGGGATATTGATCACATCACCCTGAAAAGCTGTCATGATCTTTGCGAAGTAGTTCATTGCGCGTATCGAATACCAGATATCTACGTCGCGGGATTCCCGGATCGGTTTGCCAGTGTCCATCGTTTCGTACTGGGCCAGCTCCTCCACGCGCCGTTGCATGATATCGGCACATTTTCTCAGATATTCACCGCGTTCCTCCGGGTCCATATCCGCCCAGACTCTGCGGTCATACGCGCTTTTGGCCGCCGCAACCGCTTTATCCACATCTTCCTTCGCGCCTTTCGCCAGCTCTGCAACCGGTTCTCCTGTTGCGGGATTGTAAGAGATAAACGTCTTGCCGTCTTTTGCGTCCACCCATTCATTGTTGATAAAGAGCTTAAACTTTTTCATCGTTTTCTCCTTTCGCCTCCTGATTTTAGCTAAAATACATTCCGCCGTTTACATTCACGCATTGACCGGTAACATAGGAGCTTAAATCACTGGCCAAAAACAGCACGACGTTTGCGATCTCTTCGGGAGTTGCCGCCCTGCCCATTGGCACCTCGTCATTGGAGTAATGGAAATCCTTATCCCGCGTCATGTTGGTATCCGCAATGCCGGGGGCAACCGTATTGACCGTTACGCCATGCGCTGCGCCCAGTTTTGCAAACGATTTGGTTATGGACAATATTGCGGCCTTGGATGCCGCATAGGCCGGGCAGGTACGAATGCCGCCGACCTGTCCGGCAATGGATGATACGTTGATGATCCTGCCATAGCGCTGCTCGATCATCCTTTGAATTGCAATGCGCGAAAAATAGAATGTGCCGCGGGCATTGACCTCCATTATCTTATCCCAGAGCGTTTCATCCGTCTCGAATATCCCCTTTGTGGAGGATATACCGGCACAATTGAACAAGATATCCAATCTGCCCTCACGCTCTATCACCAGATCCAATACGCTTTTTACGTTCGCTTCAGTCGAGACATCCGCATGGATATAGCTGCAGTCGCAGTATGCACCCAGGCGCTGGGCTGTTGCCTGTCCGCAATCATCCGCCATATCCACGAGATATACGCTCTTTGCTCCGTTTTTTGCGAACACAAAGGCTGTCTCGGCACCAATTCCGTTTGCGCCGCCTGTAACGAGCGCAACCTTGCCGTCGATTAACATCATTTTATTCACTTCTTTTCCTTAGCTCACCGGTTGATACTTTTTGTACTCAGCTTATCGATAATTACTGCAATCAATATAATGACGCCGATTACGACCTGATGCCAGAATGTATTTACATTGAGAAGGTTGAGTCCGTTCCGCACCGTAGCCATCATCAGCGCACCGATGGCCGTTCCAATGATGCTGGCCTTGCCTCCCGCCATGCTGGTTCCGCCAATAACGGTGGCTGCAATGACGTCGAGCTCATACCCCTCGCCTGCTTCCGGCATGGCTGCCTCAAGCCTCGAGGTTAAAATCACGCCGGCCGCTGCCGCAAGCAGTCCCATTAAAGAATATACGATGATCTTGATCTTGGGGATATTGATGCCAACCAGTTTAGCCGCCTCGGCATTGCTGCCGATAGAGAGTGTATAGCGGCCAAACTTTGTACGATACATGAGGTAAAAGCAGATCCCCATAATCATGAGCGCCCATATGATCGGCACAGGGATAGGTCCCAGATATCCCTGCCCGACGAACTGAAACTCGGGGAACCTCAAGCCATATATCGGCAGCCCCTTAGAATATACCATCACCAGCCCGCGCGTGATACTCATTACCGCAAGTGTTGCGATAAAATCCGCAATGCCCACTTTCGCAATGATCAGGCCGTTGATGAAGCCAATGAAGGCGCCTACCAACAACACGATCACAATCGCCAGATAGATGTTCACGCCAGCCAGCATCATATCCGCCAACAGCAGCCCGCACATCGCGAGCGTAGACCCAATCGAAAGGTCGATACCACCCATGCCGATGACAAACGTCATGCCAAAGCCCATGATTGCGAACCATACTGCCTGTCTGGACAATTTTAAAATGTTGTCCAGCTTCAGAAACACGGGCGATGCGATGCTCAGCACAATGCACAATACGATAAAAGCGATAAATACGCCGATGTTCTTTCCTTTAAAATAGTCGATAAACTTTCTTTTCCCAGCCCCGGCCGACGGAGTGTTATTGATTGCAAGCATTTTTTTCTTCTCCTATCGTATTTACTGAATAATGGGCGATCAACGCTTCTGTAGCCTCAGAAGCCAGCAACTCTGCCACGATTGTCCCTTCATGCATTACATAGATACGGTCGCACATCCCTAAAAGCTCTGGGACTTCTGAAGATACCAATACCACTGATTTGCCGCTTTTCGCGCAGTCCATGATCAAACGGTAAACATCCGTTTTGGCATTCACGTCAATGCCGCGGGTAGGGTCTTCCATCAGTATAATCTCAGGTTCGGTAAAAAGCCATCGGCTGATCATCACCTTCTGCTGGTTTCCTCCCGAAAGATGCATGATCACCTGATCCGGGCCGGTCGTTTTTATGGATAAGCCACGGATATATTCCGCCGTCGCTTCTTCTTCATCCTTTTTACGAATATACCAACGGATCACCCGCTTCATATTGGCAATCGAGAAATTCCATTTAATATCATGATCCAGAAAAAGGCCTTCCGTTTTCCTTTCTGCCGGCAGAAATGCGATTTTATATTTTACGGCATCCTTAATGCTCCTGATATTCACCAGCTTTTCGTCCAAATATATGGAACCCTTCATCAGTTTGTTGATACCAAAAACAGCTCGGATAATTTCATTTTTACCGCAGCCTTCAAGGCCCGCGATACCAATCACTTCGCCTTTCTTGGCAACCATGGAGATATCCTTAAAGTTCTTTCTGTCAGAGATATTTTCAACGCGCAGTGCAGTATCGCCGATGGTTATATTTTCTTTTGGATACTGTTGGTGCAACGTCTTCCCAATCATAAAGTTAATCACCTTGGAAACATCCAGATTTTTGACCGATTCATTTGCAACTGCGTTCCCATCGCGTAAAACCATGACGTTGTCACAGATATCCAAAACCTCTTTCAATATGTGTGAAACATAAATGATTGCAGTTCCCTGATCTTTGAGCCTTCTGATGATCTTAAACAACTGCTCCTGCTCAAACTTCTCGAGAGCAGCGGTCGGTTCGTCCATAATAATAACACGAGCATTTGAGACCAAAGATCTTGCGATTTCAATCATCTGCCGCTGTGCCAGGCTCAAAAGCCGTGCCGGCCTTTCCAGATCAATATCAATACATAGCTGTTCGTTGAATAATTTTCTGGCTTCCTTTTTCATTTCTTTGCGTTTTAATGGAAGTATAAGCCCGGTACCATCTCCGGCAGTCTGCTCCCGGTTGATAAAAATGTTTTCAACCGCATTCAGATCAAGCAGTACGCTGAGTTCCTGATATATAATGCTGATCCCCAATTTCTGAGATGCATCCGTAGTCAAGGCCTCAATCACTCTGCCGTCATAAATGATTTGCCCTTCGTCCTTTTTATGTGCGCCGCACAATATTTTCATTAACGTGGATTTGCCCGCGCCATTTTCGCCAACCAGTCCCAGTACCTGTCCCGGCCTCAGGGTGAGATCAACTCCCTTTAATACCTGGGTCATGCCAAATGTTTTTCTAATGTCTTTCATCTCCAGTATAGGCTGCACATTTCCCATTTTACTTCCCCGTTTCCGTTCTAAAGGAGGGATATCCCAAAGAAACTCGGGATATCCCCGCTTCATCATTAATTCTCTACGTATGTATAGTTATCCATGCTGAAGTCGTTGATGTTGTTCACATCGTAAACCACGACTTCCTGCGTGATATACTTCGTGACCATCTCTCCTTTGACACAATACGTATAGACTGCCTCCGCAAGATCGTATCCACCCTGCTTGGAAGCCGTATCCACCGTCGCATACATCTCGCCGAGCTTGATCGCTTGATTCGCGTCGGGCGTGTTGTCATAGCCAACGATCAAAATGTCCGTCCTTGCTGCATCTTTGCATGCGGCAACCGCACCCAGAGCCATTTCATCGTATAAGCCCCATATCAATTGTATCTCAGGATGAGAGGTCAGGAGGTTTTCCGTAACCGTCTGTCCCTTATCACGCACCCAATCAGCTGGCTGGGAAGCAACAATATTGATATTGGTCGCACCGGATTCTTCAATCGCATCATAGAAACCGCCCAAGCGCTCAGTATTATGCACGCCCGGAAGACCTTCCAAAATGGCGACATTGATGGGATCCTTAAAGTTCTCAACCATCCATACGCCAATCGCATGGCCAGCTGCCCGCTGGTCGGAACTGACGTTGCTGACGTAATACGGATTGGTCATGCTCAGATTCGGCGTATTGAATTCAAAGATCGGAATACCCTTTTCGGTTGCGTCCTTGTAAATGGGTTCCATCGCGCCTTCGTTCGCCGTACACATACAAATCACGTCAAACCCTTGCTGTATCCAGCCCTCAACGATCTCAACCTGTTCATCAACAGCAGACTGTCCGGACGGGGCCTGAACTACCAGTTCAATTACATCCTGAAGACTGTTATCGTAAATGTACTGCTTTACACCATCAATAACCATCTGATACTGAGTATTCATCGCCGTCGGGCATAATCCCATTGTAATTGAATCTTTGGTTGTGGGCGGAGCTTCAAGGCCTGTCTTGCCTTCCATTAACGGATCGGACACGGTCGCCGAGCTTGTCTCAGACGTTTCCGTACTCACCACCGCTGAGGCTGTGGAATTAGATTCTGTTTGCTCCGACTGCTGTGTGATCTGGTTTGACGTACATGCCGTGGTACACAAGACAAACAGCAAGGCCAGGATAACGAGCAATACTCTCTTCATTTTTTCCCCTTTCCTTTTCCAATAATCGTTCTTTGACTTTTCAATGAATTCAACGCACCTGTGATTTTGTTTGAAAAGTCAAGTAATGATATAATTCTTCGCGAATTTAAAAATTCCTTTTTTATTTTTATTTTTATTTTTATTTTTTTAATTTATCTTTGTTGTCTGTTATCTTTTCTTGCTTTTTTATCTAATAAAAATAGATGCCTAAATAAAACGACCTCATTATGTTTCTTTCGAGTTCTTTGTCCGAAAAATAAATAAAATAATCTAAGTCAACATTATATATTATTATAATAATTTTTAGAATTATTTTTTTTGTTTGGTATATATGATATAATCAAATCAAAAAACGAGGATCCCATATGTTTAAAGCGGCGCGGTTGGACAAAATAAAACAGATATTGCTGGAGCAAAAACAGATCGATATCGCAAGGCTAAGCAACCTGTTAGGGGTCTCCGATGTAACCGCACGCAATGATCTTGAAATTCTTGAGCACGAAGGGTTTGTGATCCGAACACACGGTGGCGTATCGCTAAACGAGGCTAATCCTCCCATCTTACCCTTCAGCCCTTCTCTCAATATTGCGAAAGAAAATATTGACGAGGACATGATTGCCGATACTGCAGTACAAATGATTAAAGAAAATGATGTCGTATTCGTTGGGCCCGGGACAATTTGCGCACTGATTGCTTCAAAGTTGGATCCCGATAAAAACATCACTATTGTTACCAACAATCTCATCGTTGCTAACGTATTAGCCGTACGCCCCAATATCACGCTCATACTCGTCGGCGGTACACTGGACTGTCAAAACAAGACGCTTGTTGGGGATCTGGTTGCGCGGTGTCTTGAGAATATTCTTATTAACAAAGCTTTTATCAGCGTGAACGGCGTTGATATGAAGCACGGCTATTCCGTAAGTAACATCAACGATCTTAAAGTCTATGAAATCGTATCTCAGATATCCAGTGAGTTAATTATCGTCGCAAGTAAATCCAAATTCGATAAAACTTCTTTGATGCGCTTTGCCCCGCTCACACTCGCCAAACGTGTAGTTACCAGCGAGGATATTCCTGGGGAATACAAGACTTATTTTTTCAACAACGGAGTACAGATTTTCACCTCTTATGAATTAACGGAGATGTGATAATAATGACGAACGCCGTTTTGAGCATACAAAATCTTACTAAAAGATATCCAGGAACGGACGCGGTTAAATCCATCACCCTTGATTTCTACGCAGGCAGAATTCACGCCATCACCGGCAAAAATGGCTGCGGTAAAACAACGTTGGCAAAGATGCTAGCAGGAGTTGTCTCTCCGGATGAAGGAAAAATACTAATGGATGGCGTTCCTGTTGGCTTTTCTTCTGTGCGCAAGGCAGAAAAGCGGGGCATCGTATTAATTCACCAGGACTCTTCCGTGGTGTACGATCTTACTGTTTGGGAAAATATATTTTTGGGACATGAAATTATCAGCCATAAACCTTTTCCGTATTTAGAGAAACAAAAGATGCAGCAAGCTGCAATAAACATTTTAAAACAATTCCCACTTGAAATCGATATATTCAAAAAGGCAAAAGATCTGAATTTGGGTGAAAAGCATATTATTCAGTTTGCGCGAGCTATAGTCATCGATCCAAAAGTAATCATTATTGACGAGTTGTCCGCATCGCTGGCAGATTGTGATATGAAACCGATCTATAATATATTAGAAGGTTTCCGTCATGAAGGGAAATGCGTTATCTATATTTCTTATAATGTTGGAGAAATGTTTGGTATCAGCGATACTTTATCCATAATGAAAGACGGCAGTATCGTTACATCTCAGAACACTGCTGATGTCGACCAGCACGATGCCGTTAAAATGATGCTTGGAAAAGACATTAAAAATCATTATCCCAAACTCCCCGCAGATGTCGGTGCCGAAATACTCCGTGTATATAACCTTACGACGGACTTCATTCAACAAGCCGGTTTCTCTCTGCATAAAGGCGAGATTTTGGGCATCGTCGGCCTCGCGGGCTCTGGCAGAACACATCTGGCGCGTGCTTTGCTTGGATTGGAGAAACGGCATACTGGCCGCTTCTTTATTTCGGGTAAAGAGGTCAGCATCAACAAGCCGATAGATGCCATTCGCAACGGAATCGCTTATATATCCGAAACCCGAAACATCAATGCACTTTTTAATCATCAGAGCATCGCCAAAAATGTCAGTATCTGCGCGTTGGACAGATTTATTGAGCGTAGAATTCTGCGCACCGAAAAGGAAAAGGAATTGGTGAAGCTCCTTCTACAAAATATGGGCATGAAAAATATCAGGGTTGACGATGAAGTGAATCATCTAAGCGGAGGCAATCAGCAAAAGGTCATTCTGGCGCGCTGGTACCTTTCTCAATCCAACATCTTTATCTTCGATGAGCCAACGCGAGGAATTGATATTCAAGGTAAAGTAGAAATCTATAATCTTTTTAATGACATTATTCGGCGAGGTGGTGCTATTATCATGATTTCATCGGATATTTCAGAGATCATCGGTATGAGCAACCGGATTCTCGTGATGAGAAAAGGAAAATTGATATGTGAATTTAGTCGGGAGGAAGCCGCCCAAGAGCGGATATTTCATTATGCTTCAGGCGGCCTGGACAGCATGTTACGCCGCCACATCTAAGAATTCTGTCATACTGCTCCACCAATATATTCGTTGGGTCAAACTTTTTCTTCCCGGCCATATTAATGTAAGCAAGATTTAATCTTTGCACAAATTGGAACATCGATTTTGCGCAACCCTTCTGGAGTGTAATATCTACGTTCTTAATATGCCCGATAATCTTATGTTTAACTAATACGGCCCTTACAACTTGAAAACGAATACTACGAGCTATCTCGGCTATAGATTTTATTATGCCGCATCAAGAATACCCATTTTGTGCAAACCTTTTGCTTGAAGGTTAGATGTAAGGGTATACGTCATCTTTGTTCCGCATTTCTTACGTGAAAGATGTACACCTGAAATCAAAGCGCTTCTATAAACCGGCCAAACGCTTCCTTCCCCGCCTCATTCCGTTTGAATACTCCCGCATGTTCGAGCACCGTGGCGAAGGTGCGCCCCACCTCATCCTGTATGACGCCGCTGATCGTATCCTCGCACAGCATGCCATACTTTGAGCGCCAGCGGTTTACCCATTCCGCATGCTTGGCTGTCCGTGCATCCGCCGCCACATCGCCGCCCGTCAGCAGCATCTGCCCGATCAGCGCTAGCTCATCCTTCAAACGCGCAGGCAGAATCGCCAGCCCCATTACCTCGATCAGGCCGATGTTCTCCTTCTTGATGTTGTGCAACTCAGCATGGGGATGAAATATGCCCATCGGATATTCCGCCGCGGTGCGATTGTTGCGCAAAACAAGATCCAGTTCAAACCGTCCGCTGCGCTTTCTTGCAATGGGCGTGACGGTGTTGTGCGGCGTATCAGCAGTGTGGGACAATATACCCGCAGCCGGATCGTCATAGCTGTGCCATACGGCAAGAATGTGCGCGGCAAGCGCACACAGCCGTTCGCTATCCCCCGAGCAGAGCCGGATCACCGACATCGGCCATTTTACAACATCCGTTTCCACATCTTCGTAGCCCAGTACAGAAAAGTGCTTCTCGACAGGCGCTTTTTCCATGGCAAAGGCGTACCGTCCGCCCTGAAAATGCTCGTGGGACAGGATGCTGCCGCCCACGATAGGCAGATCGGCATTGGACCCTACAAAGTAATGCGGAAATTGCTCCACAAAGGAAAACAGCTTTTCAAATACCCGCCGGTCGATTACCATGGGCACATGCTTTTGGTTGAGCACGATGCAATGCTCGTTGTAATACACATAAGGCGAATACTGAAAACCCCAAGCTTCGCCCGCTATCTCAATGGGGACGATACGCAAGCTCTGCCGCGCCGGAAAATCGATGCGTCCGGCATAACCCTCATTCTCAACGCAGAGCAGGCAAGCGGGATAACCGCCCTGCTTCGCAAGCCTTGCCGCCGCAATATCCCGCGGATCCTTTTCCGGTTTGGCCAGGTTGATTGAGATATCCAGCTCGCCGTATTCCGTTTTCGTTTTCCAGTGTACATCCTTTGCGATGCGGTCCCGGCGGATATAGTTGCTGTCCTGACAGAAGGCATAAAACCAGTCGGTCGCCGTTTGAGGCGACTCTTCATAAAGCAAACGGAAGTGCTCGTTTACGCGGCTCGGGTAGGGCAAAAGCAGTCCCATCAGAGCGGTATCGAAGAGGTCACGGCTGGCGGCACTGTTCGTAATGCGCTTTGTGTCCACCGCATATTCCGTCAGTGCAGACAGCGTCTCGGCCAGACTTCCGCCAAACGGAACGTCCGGCGCATGATAAGCCTCCAGCCCCAGCTTGTCCAGAATGAGGTTGCGGACAAAAACCGCATCCTCCGGTTCAATCCATTGGCGGTTGATTCCGTAAGCTACCAGCCTGTCAATATACGCCGCCTCAATCATAATACGTTGTCCTCATAGCCATTCGGATGCGTCCGGTGCCATTCCCACGCGGAGGCGATAATCGTATGGATGCCATCGCGGCTGGGTCTCCATCCGAGAATGCGTCGGGCCTTCTCACTGGACGCCACCAGCTGCGCCGGGTCACCCGGGCGGTACGGTACGATCTTTACGGCAATTGGCTTTCCCACCACCGCTTCCGCTGCTGAGATGACCTCTTTTACCGTAAAACCCACGCCGTTGCCAAGGTTAAACACGTCGCTCTCATTCCCTGCCAGCAGGTATTTTGCCGCCAGCACATGCGCGTCGGCCAAGTCCATTACATGAATATAATCCCGTACACACGTACCATCCCGTGTTGGATAATCACCGCCAAAGACACTAACGAACGGCCTGCGTCCATTGGGCACCTGCAGGATGATCGGAATGAGATGTGACTCTGGGTTGTGCGCTTCGCCGATCCTCCCGTTCTCATGCGCGCCGCAGGCGTTAAAGTATCGGAGCGCCACATATTTCAGGCCGCTGGTAGAGGCGCACCACCGCATCATATTCTCCATTGCCAGCTTCGTCTCGCCGTAAACATTGGTGGGCTTTGTTGCGTCGCTTTCCAGAATGGGGATGCCCGCCGGTTCGCCATAGACCGCTGCCGTAGAAGAAAAAACGATGCGGGATACGCCGTTCCGCAGCAGGGCGGAGAGCAGCGTCCGCGTACCGCCTACATTATTGTCATAGTATTTCAACGGATTGGTCATACTTTCACCCACCTGTGAGTAAGCGGCAAAATGAACGACCGCGTCGATTTTCTCCTTTTGGAGGACGCTGTCCAGAAAGGCTTCGTCCCGGATGTCACCCTCATAAAGCCGTGCGTCCGGATGTACGGCTTGCCGGAAGCCGGTCTCCAGGTTGTCGATCACCACCACGTCCATACCGCTTTCCAGCAAAGCATACACCGTATGCGAACCGATATATCCCGCGCCGCCAGTCACTAAAATTGTACTCATTCTCAGCCTTTCTATTAGCTATTTCTTTGTCAGCTCATACCCGCCCACGGGCCGGATATTCAGCTTTTGGCAGGCGTTTTGACCAAATATCCCTCGCATGGTCTGCTCATATTTTTGACACAAGGGCTGGGGGACGAGCGCCTGTATGGTTCCTGCAAAGCCGCCGCCGTGAATGCGCCACGCGCCTTGACCTTTCAGAATGCGCGCGCTCATCGCCAATGCCAGCGCAACGCTCCGTTCTCCGGCATCCCCCGGCCACACATTCTGCAGCAGTTCCATGCTGGAACTGCCCGAAGCGTGCATCGCGGCCTTATAGCGTTCCACATCATGCGCGCGTAGCGCGTCAGCCGCCGCTTCCACATGTCCATTCTCCGCAAAGAAGTGCATTGCGCGCAAAAGCGCCCGGTCGCTCACCTGTCCGCGCAGCGCTTTGACACCCGCATAAAAGGCTTCGGGCTCCACGCCGCGCAGCGCATCCTGTCCGAAGCGTGCCGCCACCGCGCGCATCTCAGCGGGTATAGCTGCATATTCGTCCGTCAGCTCCGCATGGCTACCGCCCGCGTCCACGACGTACAGGCTATGCCCCATCGCGCCAAAATCGCAGGCAATTGCATTCAACCCGGGTTTTGCCGGATCGAAAAAATCGATCTCCACCGCGCCGCCCACGGCGCATGCCGTCTGATCCATCAGGCCGCACGGCTTGCCAAAATAGACGTTTTCCGCGTATTGTCCCGCCTGCGCCAGCACAATGGGCGGAATTTTGCCGCCGTTATAAAATCGGTTGAAAAGCTCCCCTATCAACACCTCAAAGGATGCGGAGGACGAAAGTCCGCTTCCCGCCGGGACGTCGGAAACGATGTACGCATCAAAACCCGCAACGGTATAGCCCAGTGAAGAAAGCCGCGATGCGACACCGCGCACCAAGGCGGCAGTTTTACCCACTTCTTCCGGACAGATGGAAAGGTCGGCAAACGAAATCTCCGTGTCCCCATATCCCGCGGAATGCATGCGGATGCAAGAAGTTCCGTTGGGCGCAGCAGCCGCCAGCATGTCCAGCATAACTGCGGCCGCCAGCACCCGGCCGCGCTGATGGTCGGTATGGTTGCCGCAAAGCTCCGTGCGTCCCGGCACGCTGATGATACGCGCAGGCTGTTCGCCAAAGCAGGCCTCAAAGGCCTTCACCGCCTTCGCGTAGCGCTTCGCCTGCCTGCTCGTTTTCCCCGCATAGAGCCAAGCCAGTTCCGCTTCCAGAGCGCCGCTTTCCAGTTGGGCGATCCACGCCTTGTTCTCGCTTTGCATAACTTTCTGCCTCCAGGCTTTAAAATAAAAGGGATCCCCATGCTTTCCTGAACAGCGGTCAGCACGCCGGATCCCCTGGAATCCCTTGGGATCATTCATCCAATCAAATTTGCGCCGCTGTGTTTATCAAACAAATGGATTGCATTGCCGCTGAAGGTGAATCCAGCCTTTGCGCCGTAAGCAAAGCGCCCCTGATGCGCGCCGGAAAGCTCCAGCGTCGGTACGATGACGACCATATCCTTGCCCGCGGCGTTCACGTGCAGATGGATGGAGCTGCCCATCATCTCAGACACGTCGACCGTGGCGACAATGTCCGCCCGCGCTTCGTCCTCGCACAGTATGATATGCTCCGGACGGATGCCCAGCGTGATATCCTGCGGCTGCACCCCGCGTTCCGCCAGTGCCTGCTGCTTCTCCGCCGAAACAGTTATCTTTGAGCTGTTCAGCAGCACATAGCAGCCCGAGCCGTCCTTCTCCAGCCGCGCGTCAAAAAAGTTCATCTGCGGCGAACCGATGAACCCAGCCACAAACAGGTTCGCCGGATGGTTGAACACCTCCTGCGGCGTGCCGATCTGCTGAATAAACCCATCCTTCATGACCACAATACGGTCGCCCAAAGTCATGGCCTCTGTCTGGTCGTGCGTCACATAGATGAACGTCGTATCCACCTTTTGCCGCAGCTTGATGATCTCTGCGCGCATCTGGTTCCGGAGCTTTGCATCCAGATTGGAAAGCGGCTCATCCATCAAAAACACCTTCGGATGGCGGACGATGGCCCGGCCGATCGCCACGCGCTGCCGCTGCCCGCCCGAAAGCGCCTTGGGCTTGCGATTCAGATAGGGCGTTATGTCCAAGGTCTCCGCCGCCTCACGCACCTTTCGGTCCACTTCGTCCTTGGGTGTTTTATGCAGCTTAAGCGCAAACGCCATGTTTTCATATACGGTCATATGAGGATACAGCGCATAATTCTGAAAAACCATCGCAATATCCCGGTCCTTGGGAGCGACATCGTTCATCACGTGGTCATCAATATATAAGTCCCCCTCGGATATTTCCTCCAAGCCCGCGATCATGCGCAGGGTGGTGGATTTGCCGCAGCCGGACGGCCCGACCAGCACGATGAATTCCTTATCGGCGATTTCCAGATTGAATTCCTGCACGGCGACCACGCCCTGCTCCGTAACCTGCAGATTGGCCTTGCCCTCGGAGTCTGTCATGCCCTTCTTACGCTTGGCCTCTCCGGCAAGGGGATAGATCTTTTTAACGTTTTTCAGTATTACATTCGCCATGTCACTAAGCCTTCCTGTCCGATTATTCATTCAAATGCCGCATGCCCTCATTGGCGCAGCAAAAACGCACCGATTTTGTCCGCCAGTATTTCATGTCCCGCGTCGTTGGGATGCAGTCCGTCCGGGCAGTATCGCTGTTTGATCACAGGCACCCTGGTCTGCAGGCCGCTCTGCGCAAACAGATCCAGCACCGGCAGGGAATAATACTCTGCAACCTGCCGGATGATGCCGACATACGTGCTCAGCGGAGCGCCCGGGAATGCCTTGTTTCCATCGCCACGTGGATCATCCTCGTTTTCCCGATGAAGCGGGGTCAATATCACGATCAGCGCACCGGGATAGCGCTCAATCAGCCGGGTATACAGCACATGGCATGCGCCGTAAAATGTATCGCTGGTCCGATCCGAAAACGATCCCAGCGACGCGTCCCCGTGGCCAAAGTCATTGGTTCCACCAAACACGACGACGATATCGGCGTTGGCCTCCATCTCGCACACGCGCGAACAAAAGTCGCGGTCGCATCGTGGGTCCTCCGAGGGCTGCGATTGCCGGGCATACCGCGTGCCGCCGATTCCGTAGTTCCGCGCTGCCGCAAGCCCTAACCGCCGCTTAAGGATATCCGTGAAGCGCTGTTTGTCGCTGCTGGTCCCCACACCTTCCGTAATGCTGTCCCCAAGAAAATTGATTCTTTTCCCGTTAAGCTCCATTCCCATCTCCCTTTACGTCCCGATCGTTCAGCAGGATATATGATGCGGTCATGCGCACCACCGCCGGCATACCCAATAAGATGGCAAACACCGCTACATACGGATACGCCATGCAGGCAAGAAGCCAAACTGCCTGCAGTAGCCCCGCAAAGAAGCTGGCTTTTCCACCACGCAGCGCATTGACTGCGGATTTTTGCAGCAAACCGCCTCGTTCTCCGGATATCAGCAAAGATGAAAGGTGCGGCAACAAGCTGCACAACAGCAACGCTGCGGCCATCGCGCAGGCCATAATCACTGCCTTCATCGCACTGTTTGTCACCAGCGCAAAATACGCGGGATACACCACGACAATGCCGACAACGATCAGCGCGAATGAGAGGGCGAGGCCGCGCCGCCAGTGCTTCCGGTACGTTGGAAAAAAGCGGGGAAGCTCAGCGCGGGCACATCCGGCGGCGACTTTGTCTGTCACTTCATATAACGCCAGCATGGCAGGCCCAACGGGGATCAAAAGCATCAGCCACGCCAGCAAAAACAGCCATGCGTTGAAAATAAAGAATATAACAATGCAAACGTACGCCGGAAGCACCACCGGCAGATAACCCAGGTTCGTCTTAAAAAGCTCCCAGCTGTAGTCCGTCAGCCGGGCCCACCAGCCCAGAAACGATTTCTCCTGCTTACCATTGCCGTCATACGTTTGCCCTGTGTCCTTCATACCTTCTCCGCTTTGATGGATCTGGACGGCTTGCCGTCGTTGATTTCTTTGATCATGGCCAAGGGGATTTTGGGTTCGTGCTCATAGGTGAGCAGCCCATTTTGCTCCGTACCGACATCGGCCAGCTGGGTATAGCAATACCCCTGAACATAGCCGGAGCTGTGCAGCGCATGGACAAGCCCCTTAAAATGGGCCACAAAGCTATCCAACGTCTTGTCTTCAGAGTACCCCCAGGAATTTTCTCTGGAGTCACCCTGTGCAAAGCGTATGCCGCCGAACTCGCTTACGATGATGGGTTCGCTGCCGTACTCGCCGCCGCCTACATACAGCTTCTTACCATTGGGCAGGAATTCCATTATGCTCTTCAGGTTGGCATAGCGTTCCTCAATCACCGCCGCAACCGCCGCATAATCGTGAATGGTCAGCACATCGCTGCAGGTATGCTCCCACCCATCGTTATCAATCACCACGCGCGTGCTGTCCAGTGATTTTGTAATGTGATAAAGCGCCCGGCTGTGTCCCTGCTGCAATTTACTCTTGTGGATCTCCTGTACGCCCCACGATTCGTTCAGCGGAACCCATGCCACGATACAAGGATGATTATAATCCCGCTGAACAGCAGCCGTCCACTCCCTGTACATCCTTATCGCGTACTCTTCCGAATACAGATAGGCGGCTCCAATCTCACCCCAGACCAGCAGACCCATGCGGTCGGCATGGTAAAGGAAACGAGGGTCTTCCACCTTCTGATGCTTGCGGACGCCGTTAAAGCCCATTGCCTTCACCGCTTCAATATCCTTGATAAAAGCGTCGTCCGTGGGCGCGGTCATCAGCGACTCCGGCCAGTAACCCTGATCCAGCACCAGCTTTTGATAATATGGCCGGTTATTGAGCATGAACACATTATTCTCCACCGATACCTTGCGCATGCCGAAATAAGAACCTACCGTATCCTCCTTTCGCCCTTCGCTGTAGACGTTGAACACGACGTCAAACAGCCGCGGGGTTTCCGGAGCCCACGCGAGATCCTCGTAGAAGTTCCACGCCAGCAGCGCAGGCTGGTCGAGGTTAACCGTCAGCGAACCCTTGGGGCTTTGCGGTTGCACGGAAACGCTGGTCACCGAAACGCCCTGAAAGGATATCTGGATTTCCAGCGTAAGGCCTTTGCCGCCGCAAAGCCTATAGTCAAATTTGATCGCTTTTTCGTCGAACAGCGGCGTCATCCGCACAGAATGCAGATGCGTAGTCGGCACGGCCTCCAACCAAACGCTCTGCCATATGCCGGTCGTATGCGTATAGAATATACTGCGGGGCTTTTCCTCCCAAAACTGCTTGCCCCGCGGCATTTCCAGGTCGGAGTGGTCGTCCTCCGCCTTCACCACCAGAACGTTGCTTTTATCGAAGTGCGCCGCGCCGGTGATATCCGCGGAAAACCCGGTTTGTCCGCCGGTATGCTCCGCAACCAGCGCGCCGTTGACCCACACCTTGCAGGAATAATCCACCGCGCCGAAGTGCAACAGCAAAAGGTCTCCCTGCATGGCGGATGGAATATCAAATTCCTTCCGGTACCATACCGTACGGTGAAATTCGCTGTTGCCCAGCCCGGACAGCTTGCTTTCATAGGAAAACGGTACATTTATTTTTTTATCGAACCCGTCATTGTCGAATGAGAAGTCCCATTCCCCGTTCAGCGATAGCCAGCTGTCTCGCACAAAGTCCGGCCTCGGGTATTCATTCCTGCTGATGTTGGTCATTTTGCCCTCCGATGTAGTATTCTTAAATTTATTGATACGTCATGATAAACGTAGCATCCGCCTGGTCCAGCGCTGTCGATATCTGCGAGATGATGAGATAGCTGTTGTAATGACGCATGTAGATACCGCTAAAATTGTATGTCTCAAAGGACACGCCGCTGGAGCTGGCAAGGCCGGTGTGCATTCTCCAGGTAGCGTCCTCCCAGAATACCTGTGTGCCATTGTTTTGCGATATGATGACATTTCCATTGTAATGGCGCAGGTAGTAGCCCGGATTATCCACCGACTCAAATGAGATGCAGCTCGAATCCGCAAGCCCCGGTACGATGCGCCACTGTGAACTGAAAAGCGACATCGTGGTGGAAGCGTTGGCAATCAGCGCGCTGCCCGAAGAGTTATGGTATATATGGCAGTCGCTGATGTTGTAGGAACGGATCCGGGCGATCTCGTAGATCCTTTCCAGGGTCCATTTCTGCGTATTGCTGGCGCTCGATGCATTCTGAACAACATATGTGTGCAGTGCCGTAGACTGGTTCTCCGTGTCGAGATAGAGCCCACTGCTTTCATTCTGTATCTTGAAATGGCCGCTCCCGTCCGGAATGAACTTCCACCGCTGTGCCGCGGAATAGTTTTTATCCCACTGCACAATTCTAGTACCGCTCTGCTGCGACCCGTTGGGGTTATCGAGTGCCAGATCGCTGAAATTGCAGATCAGCGAGAAGTATTCACCCGTTATATTTTTGGTATGCCAGCTTTGAGTATGGTACCCGTTATCACTCCACAGGATCATTTCGTTTCCCCAATCCATGGAGCCGCCGGCATCGTCAATACAGTAACCTGATGCAACATTGACAAGCTTATAATCAGCGCCGTCGATGATCAGCTGACTTCCATACAGCATCCCTGTGCCGCAGCGAATCTCGTTATAGGAACCGTTGTAATAGTTGTTGACCTCAATCAGCCTGCTGCCGTCAGCCACAAACGTTCCGCTCCAGCTGCTCGCCACCGATTCCTTCCTGACAGCGGTCAGCGGTGCATCGATCAGCTGCCACGTCTGGCCCGCATCCGTAGACGTATAGCACAGGCTGGGAGAGCAGGTGTCGTTCATGCCGCGCAGGAAGATGCGGCCATACGTGCTGCCGTCATCAATACAGGCGATTTCCGGGCATTGATACGCCGATGTGCCGGATGCCGCAACCGTGTTGCCCAGCGTCGTGATGCTGCCCCAATTGATGCCGTCCGAAGAAGTCCGGCAGGAGATGATGCCGCCGTGCCCGCCCGCGATGTTCTCATACGCCATAAAGTATGTGCCGTTGCTTAGCTGCCTGACGCGGGGCATGCCGGGCCGCCATAGCGATGGGTCCACGCCGCGCACCCAATCCGCATCATATTCGCCCGCAATGATCGTATAGTTGCCCCAGGTCACTCCCCCATCCGACGAGGTCTCCAGCGCAATACACTGGTCATACCCCGCCTGCCGCTCATCTGAGTAATAGCAGACCAGCTGTCCGGTACTGCTGATTGCAAATTCGGGTTCCCATACGCTCTGGCTTCCTCCTCTTGCCGCCAGATTGCTGTGGAGCGTCCACGTCGCGCCGTTGTCGGTGCTTTTCCATATGTGAATGCAGTAAGTCGCGTTGACGTCCCAATCGGAGGTCGCAAAGAGCACCGTGCCTGCCGAGAGATTCCCCAAAGACTGGGTAAGCACGAACATGCCCGGCATTCCCATTTTGTTTCTTGAGAGCCCTGCGTAATTGGAGGGATCCAGTTCGCTGACATAGGACCATGTTTTCCCCTGATCGGAGCTTTTATAAAAATAGAAGCTCTTCATTCCGGTCCAGTTCGTGGTGATCGGAAATTCCCGCTGCCATGTGGCCAGCAGGTCTCCGTTGGGCAACTGGACAACCCGCTCATAGAAGCACTGGTCGTCCGTGGTGTTTCCATAGATCGTCATACCATCCGCATCATCAGCCAAAGCGGAAGTTAAGGGCAGCGTCGCAAGCATCACTAAGGTGACGAGCATCGAGAGAAGCCTTTTTGCACGTGGTTTCATTTTGTATACCTCCTTTTATAATGGTTTTTTATAAAACTTGGCATAACCAATACTTTGGCCTTTTACGCGCATTCCTGTCCGTCCGGACAGTATCGGCGACGGATCGTAAGATTCCAGCACCGCAACCTTATCATCGTTCAAATATACCCGGATATCGTTTACGTCCATGCTCACGCGGAGCCTGCAAACACCCGTTGTGTCAATACTCGCGCTGCACAGTTCCTGCTCGTCATACCGGTGCCTGGTGAGCACCACCCGGCCCCGCTCCAGCGAAACGCAATAGCCAATAAAGAAGTTGATCCCCAGCTCCTTATCGTCGCCTTCGCCGCCCTCGGACAGCTCGCTTGCCCGGAATATGATCCCGACAGCCGCATCATCAGCTTTTGGCTCAGGCTGAAGCTCCAGTCCCGCTTCAAAGGCAGCAGAGTCAAAGCCGCCCCAGCAGCGCTTGTCATACGGCCCGAAGCCACTGACCTCCGCCGCTATCGGTTCTTCGTTTCCAGCCTCAAAAACCGAAAGTGTCTCGGGAGCACTCAGGCCGCCTTCCATTTCAACCGAAACCTCATGCAGCCCCTGCGGTAGCGTAAGCGTATACATAGCGATGTCCCTGCTGGCCGCTGACAGTACAGCCTTCACACCACTGCCATCGACGGTTACGGCAAGGTCTGCCTGAGCACGATCAACGGAGCTACAAGCCACTGCAAATATATAATCCGTTGTCTTTGCAAGGTTAAGATACAGCTTTTCCTGCGCCCCTCCGCTGAGCGGTATCCGGCAGGGCACCGGAACAAACAGCTTGGCGGCAGCGGTTTGGGTATCCCCCGAATGGAACGCCGTATAGCCGATACCGACAGTAGGTCCCTCCGAAAAATAACCGATCCGGTCTCCGGGGCAAATGCAGACATCGCATTTCCCTGCCCTTATGCCATCCACATATATCTCAACCTCGCTCGTGCCATAACGGAGCTGCAGGCTGTGCAGCTCGCCATGCGCATACTCCCATGGAATCGCACATTCGGCCAGGAGCGTCCCGGCTGCATCGAACAGTCTGATATTGTTTGAAGCGGTATCGAGGATAAGCCGGAAACCGCCGACGCTGACGCCGTAAGATCCCGCGCCATCCAGCACGCGCAGGTTGAATTCCACAATGCCCGGAGCAGCGGTCAATGCACATCTGCAAAGGCACAGAAAATCTCCGAGCGATACGCGCAAGCCGCCCCGCGCTTCCCACTTTCCTTTCAGCACATCCCAATTATCGCCCAAGACCATGTTGTCCGAGAAGTCCGGCAAGGTCGGAGTAAACTGCGGAAAGTTTGCAGGCCCGAGCACGCGCATGTTTCCGTCCAGTACCACCGCGTCAATGTTCAGATCCCGCGTCCGGTCCGGATTGATATTATGGTACACGATGTACCGTGTCAGCATATCCGGGCCGTAAACCGTGGAGCTGTGTCCCAGCCCCACCCACGGTTCCTCTGTATGCACGATGATGGGGTTATTCTCGCAATCCACATACCCGGTCAGCGGATGCCTGCTCGTCGCGGCATTGATGCGGTATCCTTTGGAGAGATAATGATTACCGGTATAGGTCATGTAGTAAATGCCGTTTCCCTTGATGACCAGCGGGCCCTCCGTCCAGCCGTGCATGAAAGCGCCGGTATTTACCGGCGGGCCGAATTCGGCAGGCGAGTTCATCTCACAGCCCATTATGCCGCTGTCGTCCGCCCAATAGAAATACCATTTTCCATCGTCATCGATGAATACGGAACCGTCGATGCTGTGGCCGATATTGTCGGTGATCTTGCGGAAGGGCCCCGTGGGCCGCTCACTTTTCAGCACATAATGCCCCAGCCCGTGGGGAGACGTGTACATATAAAACGCGCCGTTCCAATACACCACCTCCGGTGCAAACGGCACCAGCCCCGGGAAGGTGTCTGGCTCGATCGCGGGGCCTTCCAGCTGCCATGTGACGAGGTCATCCGAGCTCCAGCACCGAATATCCGGGTTGGTGGCGTACAAATAATACTTTCCGTTGTGCCGTAGCACAAAGGGATCCGCAAAATCGCCCTGTTTTTTGATCGGGTTGCAGTAGAACTTCATCCTTACCCCTTAATGCCGGTCATGGCAAACGATTCGGTAAAATACTTCTGGCAGACAATAAACAGGATCAGCACGGGCAGTATCGCGATCAGCGAGGCCGTCATCATCAACGGGATATCCGTCTGTTGAATATAGTGCGAGTTCAGCATGGCAATGGCCACCTGGATGGTCTGTTTGGACTCGCTGTTCGTGAATACCAGCGGGCCGAAATAATCGTTCCATGTCGCCATGAACAGCATGATCACGTTCGCCACAATAGCGGGCTTGCTGAGCGGCAGATAGATCCGCCAATATGCGCCGAAGTATCCGCAACCATCAATTTTCGCCGCGTCCAGCAGGTCCCGGGGAAGCCCGGTCATATACTGGCGCAGGAAGAAGATGATGTTGATGTTGCACAGCGAGGCAGGCACGATCATAGGAAGCAGTGTGTCGATCCATCCGATTTTGGTATAGATAATAAACAGCGGAACCAGCAGCACAACCAAAGGAACCATCATCGTGGTGAGCAGCATGACGAATATGGTGTTTTTGAATCGGAAGTTCAGCTTGGAGAACGCAAACGCAGCCATGCTGGAAGTGAGCGTACAGAACACCAGAACTGAAGCGCTAATGATACAGCTGTTCTTGATGCCGGTCAGCAGGTTGGATGACGTCCATATCTTCACATAGTTCTGCCAGTTCACCGGATTGGGTATCCACTGCGGCGGAATGGTATAAACCAGATTGGCTTCCTTCAGAGAAGTGCTGATCATCCACAGAAAGGGAAGCACCATTGTGGCCGCGCCAATCAGCAATATAATAAATACGATGACCCTCGCCGGACTTGTCTTTTTCTTCATCGCTCATTCCCCCTCATAGACCCATTTGCGCGACACGACAAACTGAACGACCGTGAGCCCCAGTATGAACAGGCCAAACACCGTAGCAGTCGCGCAGGCATACCCCATCTGGCTGCTGGCAAACGCTTTCTGCCATATGTAAAAAACAATCGTTCCCACGCCAAACCCGCGCCCGCCATCCGGGGCGAACATCTGCACCTCCACGAAGGTTTGCAGTGAACCGATCATTCCGACGATCATCAGGTAGAAGGTCGTGGGCGTCAGCAGCGGCAGGGTGATCTTAAAAAACTGCTGTCTGGGCGTGGCGCCGTCGATCTGCGCAGCCTCGTAATAAGTTTTGGGGACCGACTTGAGCGCGGCAATATAGTAAATCGATATGATACCGATCATTTTCCAAGATATCATGATAACGATCATCCGTTTCGTCCAAACGGGATCGCTCAGCCAACTGGGCGGATCAGTTACGCCAAACAGCGCAAGGAAATTGTTTACTAATCCATACTGGGAATTGAACAGCCACATCCAGATCAGTGTCAGCGCCACCACCGAGGATATAAACGGCAGGTAATAAATCGCGCGAAACACCTTTTGACCTAAGATGTTTTTGTGGCAGGCATATCCGAACAGCAACGCAAAGGTGATATATATCGGGATTGGGATCAGCATATACAGCGTATTTTTCAGTGCAATCCAAAACTTCGGGTCCGCTAGCAGCTTTTCGTAATTACGAATACCGACATCTTTAACATTGGGGGACAGTATGTTCCAATTGGTGAAGCTCGCGTAAACGCACACGGCGAGTGGCAGCAGGAAAAATACAACGAAGTATAGTAAGGAAGGAGATACAAACAGCAACCCCGCAATCCCTTCCCGCCGTCTCAGTTTGCTTACTCTTCTTTTCATAATTGCCTCCTGCGCCGATGTCTGCCATTATAGAAATTTCTTGAATATATCGGCAGGTATCATGATACCTGCCGATATATCAGAAGTACAGTCTTTTGGCTTTGTCTGCTTCAGCTCATGTATTCCTGCTTCTGTGCGATACTGTCGTCCAGAAGCTGCTGAACCGTTTCATTGATGGATTCGCAATATTCAGCAGCGGTCATTTCGCCGGTAAACACCGCAGCTGTGTTGGAGTTGAATTCGGCAAACCACTCCTGATTAAATGTACGGGACTGCGTTGCAAGGCGGGCATGGTTCTCCAGAATATCGAAGAGCACGTCCTTGCTCGCGGGTCCTTTATCAAACTGAGAGTATTCACCAAGCGCCATGTCCTTAAGCATCGGAATGGCCTGGCCCATCGTGTAGGCCGTGCGCTGCGCATCCTCATTGAAAGAGAGGAAGGCGGCCAGATTACAGGCGGCTTCAGCATGGGCGGTGGTAGCGGATACTCCAAGGCCCGCGCTGCCGAACCATATCTCGCTCTTGCCCGTGTTCGGGCTGACCGGCCAGTTCATAACATCCCATTCAAAGTCGCAGTTTTCCCAGAAATCTGCAAGGCTCCATGTACCAGCACCCACCATTGCGAGCTTACCCTGCTTAAAGCGGTCGTAGTCGCTGAGGGCTTCCGTTTCAGAAGCGCTGGGCGCAACGCCATGAACCAGGCGAAGGTCCGCGCACCACTGAATAGCTTCGGTAAAGGCGGGATCGGTGATCTCGACCTGCGAGAGCGTCTCGGGATCGACCCATTCCCCACCGTTGGACCACACCGCGGATTCGAGGGAGTATGCGCCGGTTCCATAGATCTTGTCATCGCCTTCGCCGGTGGTCAGTTTCTGGGCGGCAGCGAGATAGTCGTTCCAATCCCACGGATCGTCAATGGTCGGAGGCGTTATGCCAGCGGCCTTAAACAGGTCTACATTGTAGAAGACCGGGAATACGCTGACGTCTTTGGGCAGCGCGTAGATGCTTCCGGAGCCCTGGTTCTCACCGTCAAAGCGGTACAGGTTAAGGAGGCAATCCCAAACGTTGCTGGCATCGAAAATTTCATTATTGGCTACGTAATCGGTCAAGTCGTAAAGATTGCCGGTCGCCGCATATTTCATCATGCTGTCGACGGGGCAATAGAATACGTCGGGGCATTGATCGGCGCCGATCATGGCCTGCAGCTTGGTATCAAACTCGTTGTCGGCCACGACGATGTAATCCACCTCGACATCAGGATACGCTGCTTCATACTGTTCGATCATCGCCTTGTAAGTGGCGATCTCTGCATCCGTTCCCCAGCCCATGAAGCTGATTTTGGTTTTCTCCCCTGCGGATTCGGTTTCAGACGTCCCCGTTGACGCCGAGGCTGTCGTCGAGCTGCTTTCTCCGGCCTGCTGGCACCCAGTTAAACCAACAGTGCTGAGCACAAAAACCAGGCACATGATAACAACCAGGATCTTTGTTTTCATTTCCTTCCTCCTTTTTTATTCCCTTTTGATTAAATGGTGTTCCTGAAACAAACCTGTTAAATTAAAACATTAGGTTTGTTTTATTTGTGGCTATATAATATCAGTGTTGTTTTTAAAAGTCAACATTTCAGCCCATTTTGCTGATATTTTTTTATTTTAGGCTATATTTAAATATGTTTTATGTCTCTTTTAATTCTTTTATTCTATATTTTATGTTTTATTCTTTTGCATCCGACCAAAAACTCTATCTGGACGCTGATGGGCCACCGTGTTATAATTCTATATTATATAGAGAAAAGGGTATCCGTCATGTCAAAGATACTGGAATTAATGGCAGATAATGAAGATGGGCTGTGCAAAGCCGGAAAAGCACTATCATCTGAAACACGCATACAAATTTTGAAGCTGCTTTATTACAACAGTTACAACGTCAAGGAAATTGCAGAGAAGCTGAACATTCCAGCATCCAGCGCGGCGCTGCACATCCGCGTCCTGGAGGATGCCGATCTGATCCAGATTAAACAAAAGCCCGGCAGCCGGGGATCGATGAAAGTCTGCAGCCGCAAATTCGACTATCTGCACATCCGCTTGTCAGGCAACGATCCGGACGTCAATCAGGTCGCCACGGTTTCAATGCCGGTTGGCGCCTATACGGATTACCGCGTTACCCCCACGTGCGGCATTGCAACCAGCACCGCCCTGGTCGGATACGAAGACAGGCCAAACGATTTCTATATGCCCGAACGGATCAACGCGCAGATACTGTGGTCTTCAAGCGGGTATGTGGAGTATAAGTTCCCGTTCCCCTTAAACCACAACGACGTACCAAACCGTTTGATACTGTCATTTGAAGCTTGTTCCGAAGCGCCTAATTTTAAAGAGGATTGGAAATCCGATATTACCATATGGATCAACGGCAGGGAGTGTGGCACCTGGCGCAGCCCCGGAGACTTTGGAAGCCGCAGAGGAAGGCTCAACCCCTCATGGTGGGACAACGGAGTCTCCCAATATGGTCAAATGGTGACTGTTGAGATTACTGACGCTGAGACGATTGTCAACTCAAAAAAATCTTCCGATATTGGCCTTAAGGATATCGCGTTGGACCCTCAGGCTCCCATCACGATCCGAATCGGAAATAAGGAGGACGCCGAATATGTGGGCGGATTCAATCTCTTCGGCGCTCAGTTTGGCGATTATGCGCAGGATATCCTGCTGTCGTTCGTATACTAAAAGGGCTATAATCCGGTGATTTGACAACCTCTATAGCCCTTTTAAAAATATTAATCAATACCTTAGAAAGCTTTTAAACCACCATAGATTCTTCACTTTCGCATATTTCAAGTGTATCTTTGGCTATCATCAGCTCTTCATTCGTACGTACCACCATAACAAACACCCTGGAATCGGTTGTTGAAATGGCCTTTTGAACGCCCTTCTCCTTGTTCTGCTCCAGGTCGATTTCAACTCCCAGGTATTCCATCCCCTCGGTGACCATCGCCCTCACCATGTTATCATTTTCTCCTACACCGCCTGCGAATGCAATCGCATCAACCCCGCCCATTGCGGCCGCGTAAGCGCCAATGTATTTTTTGACCCGATAGCAGAATACCTCAATCGCTGTTTTGGACCACTCATCACCTTTATTCGCATAATCCCAAAGATCTCTGAAATCGCTGGACTTTCCGGACAAGCCCTGCATTCCGCATTGACCGTTCAGATACGCCATGACTTCCTCAATCGTCATGTCCATCTTACGCATGAGGAACTGTATAATGGACGGGTCAATATCGCCGCAGCGCGTACCCATCACCAAACCTTCAAGCGGGGTAAACCCCATGGACGTATCTATGGACTGCCCGTTTTTTATGGCCGCGACACTGGCACCATTCCCCAAATGGCAGGTGATGATCTTCAGCTCTTTCACATCTTTGCCCATTACCTTGGCCGTCTGCATCGCAATATACTTATGAGATGTTCCGTGAAATCCATACCGGCGAATCTTCAGCTCCGTGTTCGCTTTATTGGAAAGCCCATATAAATACGCGGCTTTGGGCAGCGTCTGGTGAAACGCGGTATCAAACACCGCGACCATAGGCGTATCGGGCATTACTTTTTTACAGGCTTCAATGCCCGTAATATTAGCCGGATTGTGCAGCGGCGCAAGCTCGATATTTTCCTTGATTGCCTGCATCACCTGCCCGTCAATCAGCGTGGAGCTGGAGAACCGGTCACCGCCATGCGCGATTCTGTGCCCCACTGCGCCAATCTCGCTGACATCGGAGATCACGCCATAGTCCCTGTCAGTCAACGTTTCAACCACCACCTTGATTGCTCCGCTGTGATCGGTAATATCAAATTTTTGAACCAGCTTGTCCTTGCCAACTGCCTGATGCTTTAGTGTTGCATCCTTAATTCCGATCCGTTCAACCATACCCGATGCCAAAACGCTTTCATCATTCATGTCAATCAGCTGATATTTCACCGAAGAACTGCCTGCGTTAATGACTAAAATGTTCATATGTATTGCTCCTGTCCTTGTAATTGAACGGCTGCCTCAAGCACTTGGCCAAGCTCAAACCGCTTTTTTCGTACACCAAATAACAAGCAAGGAATTACGCAAAAGTGTAACATTAATAAAAGCACAGTACGCATCCTGCTAAATTATTCTATATTCAGCTTGTTTGCTTTTTCGCTTATCTCTTTTTTGGCGGAAGATGCAGGCACTCACCGAGACTGTCCGCAGCCGCTTCCATGAACGCTTCGGCAAACGTAGGATGCCCGTGAATGATACCGGCGATCTCATTCGCCGTCACCTCCATGGCCATCAGGCTTGCCGCCTCATTGATCAGTTCCGCTGCCGCCGGGCCGACGATATGCACGCCCAGCACCTCGCCGTGCCGTTTATCGGTGATGACCTTGATGAAGCCTTCCGTTTCACCGGATGCCAGCGCGCGCCCGTTCGCGGAGAACGGGAACCGCCCCACGCTGATGTCATACTTTTCGCTGGCCTTCTGCTCCGTCAGGCCCACGCTGCCGATCTCGGGCATGGTATACACACAGGACGGCACGTACTTGAGGTCCGCCTTTTTGCTATGTCCCATCGTGTTCTCAGCTGCCGTCTCGCCCATCTTAAATGCCGCATGCGCAAGCATACATCTGCCATTGATATCGCCCGGTGCGTAAATCCAATCGATGCTCGACCTCATCATATCGTCTACCTTGACGCGTCCGCGGTCCAGCTCGATATCCAGCCCGGCCACAGCGGAAACATCCGGCACACGTCCGATTGACAGCAGCGCATATTCCGCCTTGACCGGCTTCTGCTTATCTGTATATACCGCCACGCCGCTGCCCGTCTCTTCAATCCTCTCAAGCTTCGTGCCGGTGTAGATCGTGATGCCTTTCTTCGTCAGCGCTTTGCGGATTACGTCTGAAACGTCGTTGTCCATCATGGGCAGCACGTTATCCATTAGCTCGATCACGGTGACCTTGCTGCCGAATGCCGCAAACACCGACGCCATCTCCACGCCAATCACGCCGCCGCCGATGATCACAAGGCTGTCCGGCACATGGTCCATATCGAGAATCTCGTCGCTGGTCAGTACGTGCGGCGATTCCATGCCGGGCAGCTTTAACTTTGCAGCCTTTGAGCCGCCCGCAAAGATCAGCTTATCAGCCGATATCTTAACATCACCCGCGGACACCGTCTTATCGGGATGAATCTGAGCCTCGCCGTTATAAACGTCGACGCCGTTGCTTTTAAGCAGGGCCGCGACACCGCCGGTCAGCTGCTTCACGACCTTGTTCTTTTCTGCGACCGCTTTGGGCATATCGATCTTAATCTTATCGTCCGCGATCATGACGCCGCGCTGGGCGGCGTGCCGAAGATGTTCAATCATCTCGGCGGTTTTCAAATATGTCTTGGTCGGTATGCATCCTCGGTTGAGGCATGTGCCGCCCACAACCGACTTTTCGACCAGCGCCGTTTTGGCTCCCAGCCGGGCCGCTTTGATGGCCGCGACATACCCCGCGGGCCCTCCGCCGACTACCACGACATCGTACTTTTTAATGCTTTCGTCCGTACCGGCGACCGGCTGCACTGCTTCGCTTGCGGGTTTATCCTCTTCAATCGATTCACCCGGTTCACCGATATATCCAATCGTCGTGATGACGGGAAACGTCTCCCCTTCTTGGGCCAGTATCTTCAGGAGGGTACCGGAGTTCATCGCTTCCACTTCCATGTTGACCTTGTCGGTCTCAATCTCAAGCAGCGGCTCACCGGTCTCCACCTTCTCGCCCTCGGCCTTCAGCCATCGGACGATCTTTCCCGTCTCCATCGCCATGCCCGCTTTGGGCATGATCACTCTGTATGCCATTGCGCCTCCTAAACCAGCATCATCACCGGGTTCTCAAGCAGCTGTGTGACGCGGTTCGAGAAAACCGCCGCCTGTGCCCCGTCGATGCACCGGTGGTCGTATGTCAGGGAAAGCCCCATCTTCAGATGTTTTTCGATCTTCCCATCGTCGTTCATCTCCAGCTTCTGCTCAACCGCGCACACGCCGAGTATCGCGATTTCCGGCTGGTTGATGATCGGCGTAAAGGACGTGACGCCCATCATCCCGAGGTTACTGATCGTAAACGTACCGCCCGAAAACTCGTCGGGCATGAGCTTACCTTCCTTGGCCTTTGTGGATAGGGTCTTCGCCTGCTGCGAAATCTGCGACAGCGTCAGCGTATCCGCATCCTTGATAACAGGCACGATGAGCCCTTCCGGAAGCGCAACCGCAACTCCGATGTTGATCTGTTTCTTCACGAGCAGCCCTTCTTCGGTAAACGTCGCGTTGATGCGCGGCTGCTCCTTCAGCGTCTTCGTGACCGCCATGATAATAAAGTCATTAACAGAGATGCGTACATCGCCCGTATTGATCTGGCTGCGTAGCGCCATCAGCTCTGTCACATCCACGACGCAGTTCTGCGTAACGGGCGGAATCTCAAGATGGCTCCCCAGCATCCGCTTTGCAATCACCTTGCGCATGGCCGTATGCGGGATGAACTCGTCCCCGCCTGCCGCCACTGCCGCAGGCGTAGCAGCCGACGATACGCCCGAAACTGCCAGTACATCCGCGCTGGTCACCTTGCCCGCAAAGCCGCTTCCCGTCACGTCATTCAGATTCAAGCCTTTGTCCGCAGCAATTGCCTTCGCAAGCGGAGTCACTTTTACCTCGGTCCTTATCCCCTCTACATCGGCCGCTTTGATCTGTCCGCGGCTGCCGCTCGGCGTAACGCTTTTAAGGTCAATCCCCTTCTCTTTCGCGATACGCTTTGCAGCGGGCGTAGCCGGCACACCTTCTCCGTTTACTGTCCTCAACACTTCTGTCTGATGTACCGGCTCGCTCTTTGCCTCTACGCTGCCATCCCCCACCAGCTGCGCTTCATCAGCGGGAAGCGCTTCGCCCTTCTCGCCGATATAGCCAATCGTCTGAACCACCGGAACCTCGTCGCCTTCATTTGCAAGAATCTTCAGAAGGATTCCGGAGTTCATCGCCTCGACTTCCATATTCACTTTGTCTGTCTCAATCTCCAGCAAGGGCTCGCCCGTTTCGACCGGGTCTCCCTCTGCCTTCAACCATCTGACAACTTTGCCCGTTTCCATAGCCATCCCGGCCTTGGGCATGACCACCTTATATGCCATAGCGCTCCCCTAACCGCGTACCAGCTCGACAACCTTTTTCTTCACGTTATCGAGGGTAGGCACGACGTTTTTCTCCAGTTCCGGGCAGTAGGGTATCGGCACATCCATGCCACCATAGCGCTTGATCGGCGCGTCCAAATAGAAGAACGCGTCGCTGTCCGCAATGACCGCCGCGATTTCGCCGCCGAAGCCGCCGGTCTGGCACGCCTCGTGCACGATCAATACCCGGCCTGTCTTCTTTGCCGACGCAATGATTGTTTCCTTATCGAGCGGCACCAGCGTACGCGGGTCCACGACCTCAACGCTGATTCCTTCCTCTTTTTCCAGCGCTTCCGCCGCCTGCAGGCACATGGGCAGCATCCGGCCATACGTGATGATCGTCACATCCTTGCCTTCCCTTTGCACCTTTGCTTTGCCGATTGGCACGATGTAATCGCCCTCCGGAACATCACCCTTGGTGCGGTACAGCAGCTTCTGCTCAAGGAACAGCACCGGGTTGTCGTCGCGGATGGCCGCAATCAGCAGGCCCTTTGCATCTGCCGGGGTGGACGGGATTACAACCTTGAGACCGGGCGCATTGCAAAACCACGCCTCAGGGCTCTGGCTGTGCTGTGCCGCCGCGCCCGTACCCGAGCCCGCCGGTGCGCGCAGCACCATCGGCACCTTGGCTTTGCCGCCAAACATATAGCGCATCTTCGCTGCTTGATTGACGAGCTGGTCCATCGATATCGTGATGAAGTCGGAGAACATGATCTCCGCGATGGGGCGCATACCGGTCACCGCTGCTCCCGCCGCCGCTCCCGCGATGACCGCTTCGGATATCGGTGTGTCGCGAACGCGGTCCGGCCCAAACTCATTAAACATGCCGACGGATACGCCGAAAGCGCCGCCGTAAAGACCTACGTCCTCACCCATTAAAAATACGTTCTCGTCGCGGCGCATCTCCTGGCTCATCGCCTCGTTGATCGCCTGTGCGTATGTCAATTCTCTCATGCTGTCCTCCCTATGCGTACACATCGTCCATGATGGTATCGATGGACGGGTACGGGCTGCTCTCCGCAAACTTCACGGCATCCTCAATGGTTTGCTTCGCGCGCGCTTCAATGTTGTTGATCTGGCTTTCCGTGTATACCTTGTTCACCAGCAGATATTCCCGCATGCGCTTGATCGGCCCTTTGGACTTCCAGTCGGCGATCTCTTCCTTGGTGCGGTATACGTTCGCGTCGCTCTTGGAATGCCCCAGGAAACGGTAGGTATCGCATACAAGCAGCATCGGCCCGTTCTCCAGCACATACTTGCGGGCCTTTTTGGTTTCCTCGTATACGGCGACCGCGTCATTGCCGTCAATCGTCTTGCCCGGTATGCCGTAGCTGCTTGCGCGAACGGAGATATCTTCGATGCTCATGGACTTATAACGGCTCATCGACATGCCGTACTTGTTGTCCTCGCAGACAAAGAGCACGGGCAGCTTCCAAATTGCTGCCAGGTTCAGCGACTCATGGAAGGACCCTTCATTCGTCGCGCCGTCTCCAAAGAAGCCCACCACGATGCGGTCGATCTTCTTCATCTGTGTGGTCAGCGCCGCACCGACTGCCAGCGGGATTCCGCCGCCAACCACGCCGTTTGCGCCGAGGTTGCCACCGTCCAGGTCGGCAATGTGCATCGAGCCGCCCTTGCCCTTGCAGTATCCGGCTTCCTTGCCCAGAAACTCGGCCATCATCCGGTTGATATCGATCCCTTTGGAGATACATTGGCCGTGTCCCCTGTGCGTGCTGGCGATCAGGTCCTCAGGCTCAAGCGCGCAACACACGCCCGCCGCCGCGGCTTCCTCACCCACGTACAGGTGAGTCGTGCCGTGCACCATGCCCATCGAGAAAAAGTAAGCAACTTTTTCTTCGAAATAACGCGTCAGCAGCATCTTTTCGTACATCTCTGTGAGTTTTTGCTTTGGAATTTTCATCAAATCACTATCCTTAAATTTTTAGTAAACTTCATCAAGCTGCAAAAACAAACCAGCTTATCGAACTATTCAACATTGCACTTCTTCAGCAGCGCCTGCCACTTCTTATCGACCGCAGTCTGGATATCCGCTACCAGCTGCTCATTTCCTTTTTTGAAGAGGTGCTTGAACCGGCCCTGAGCTTTCAGGAAATCCTCCACCGGGCGCTTGTTCTTCGGCATATAGTTCAGCGTCCACTTGCCGTCCTGAACTTCGTAGAGCGGCCAGAAGCAGGTCTCCACCGCCATCTTGCATATTTCCATGATATCGGCGGAATCGTACCGCCATCCGCGGGGGCACGGCGCCATAATATTCAGGAACGACGCGCCGGGGGTGTAGATCGCTTTCTCCGCTTTCTCATGCAGGTCCTTGAAGTTGCCGACGAATGTGGTCTGACCGACGTACGCCACGTTGTGCGCCGCGATGATTTCCGTTAAGTCCTTACCCTGCTGCGCCTTGCCTGGGCTGTTCTTGCCCGCGGCTGACGTGGTCGTGTCAGCGTACATCGGTGTGCCGGAGGAGCGCTGGATACCCGTGTTCATGTAAGCGCCGTTGTCGTAGCAGACATACACCATGTCGTGGCCGCGTTCCATCGCGCCGGAGAGCGACTGAAAGCCGATATCATACGTACCACCGTCGCCGCCGAAGGCAATGAATTTGTAGTCTTCGTTGATCTTGCCCTGTTTTTTCAAAGCGCGATACGCCGCTTCCGCGCCGCTGATGGTCGCCCCCGCGTTTTCAAACGCGCTGTGGATAAAAGAATCGTTCCATGCCGTGTACGGATACAGGCAGGTGGATACCTCCAGACAGCCGGTGGCGCTGCAGATGACCGCTTTATCCTCAGGCTTCAGCGCCCTCAAGACGCCCCGAACTGCAATACCCGCTCCGCAGCCTGCGCACAGCCTGTGTCCGCCGCTGAGGCGCTCGGGTTTACTCATTTGTTCTTTAAAATTATAGGCCACTTGTGACACCCCCTATTTCCTTAATCCCACGTATTGATAGTGCGACGGCACATTGCCCGTCTTGTCCATTTCGATCAGGCTCTCAAATACCGCCTTGATGCTCTCAATCTTTACGTCGCGTCCGCCCAGGCCATAGACAAAGTTCGCAGCCTTGACTCCCGGGGTTTTACCAAAAAGCGCTGCTTTCACTTCCGCGCCGACCGGTCCGCCGTTATTGGAATAGCCTTCAGACTTATCCATGAGGCCAACCGCCTTTACATTCTTCAGTGCGTCTGCGATCTCTTCCGCCGGGAAGGGGCGGTATACGCGAATCTTCACGAGCCCCGCTTTCATGCCCTCGCTGCGCAGCTCGTCCACCGCGTCCTTGGCAGTTCCCGCTGACGATCCAATGATCACGACGGCGAATTGCGCATCGTCCATGCGATACTGCTCGATGAAGCCGTATTTGCGGCCCGAAACCTTCTCATATTCTTCCGCGATTTCAGCGATTACCCGCTTCGCGTTCTCCATGGCAACCGCCTGCTGATACTTGTGCTCCATGTAATAGGCGCTGGTGTCGTACGGCCCCATGGACATATTCTCCTGCTCGTGCAGCAGATACTGCTCCGGGCGGTATGTGCCAACGAAACCTTTAACCTTTTCAGCCTCGAGAATCTCGATATTCTCGACCGCGTGGCTCGTGATAAACCCGTCCTGACAGGCCATCACCGGCAGCTGCACGTCCTTGTGCTCACCGATCCTCACGCACTGTATGAAATTGTCGTACGCTTCCTGCGCGTTCTCCGCGTATATCTGAATCCAGCCCGCGTCCCGCGCGCCCATGGAATCGCTATGGTCGTTGTTGATGTTGATCGGGCCGGACAGCGCGCGGTTGACAACCGCCATCGTGACGGGCAGTCTGGATGAAGCCGCGACATAGAGCATTTCCCACATCAGCGCGAGGCCGCAGGAGGATGTCGCCGTCATGCTCCGGGCGCCGGCTGCCTGCGCGCCAATGCACGCGGACATGGAACTGTGCTCGGACTCGACCGCGACAAATTCCGTATCGATCTCTCCGTTTGCCACATAGGTGGATATAAACTGCGGAATCTCCGTAGACGGAGTAATCGGAAAAGCCGCGATGACATCCGGGTTGATCTGTTTGATGGCGATCGCAACCGCCTCGTTTCCTGAAAACCGTTCTCTTATTGCCATTTGCGTCTCCTCCTATTCTCCGACTTTCGTGTACGAAATCGCCTTGAATGGGCATACCTTAAAGCAGATGCCGCATCCCTTGCAATGTTCAAAATCAAACTCCTGGCGCTTGCCGTTCTCTACCGGGATGGAGCTGTCCGGGCATACCGGCACGCACAGCAGGCACTGCTTGCAGTTTTCGGGGTGCCATGCCGGAATCGCGGTCCGCCAGTCACCGGTATTGAAGTCTCGGGAATTGCCCGCCGCATAGATCATGCCGCCCGGGGTCATCTGCTCATACGTGCTTTCCGGCGTGATGTTCTTCATCTTATTATCTTTCATATAAGCGAACCCCCTCCATAGACCTTTCAAGCGCTTTCATATTGCCTTCGATGACCTCGGGCTTCGTCGCAAACTTATGCTTGAACGAGTTCCTCATGTTATCAAAGAATATGTCCTTGTCCATCGCGCCGCTGATTTTTACCACCGCGGCCAGCATGGGCGTGTTCGGTATATTTCTGCCGATGGTTTCGGTCGCGATCTTGCCTGCGTCCACGGTATAGACCTTCCCTTTATAACCGCCCAAAGCCGCAGCGATTTCACCCGGTTCTTTGCTGCTGTTGACTACGATAGCGCCGTCTTCCTTCAGGCCCGCTGTGACATCGACTGTACCGACGAGTGTTTCGTCCATCACGGCCACATAATCGGGTTCATAGATATTCGAGTGAACGCGTATGGGCTGATCGCTCAGGCGGGTATAGGCCGTAATCGGCGCGCCCATTCTTTCCGGGCCATACTCCGGAAACCCCTGCACGTAAAGGCCTTGGCTGAAAGCCACATCCGCCAGCAGCAGCGATGCGGTTTTTGCGCCCTGTCCTCCCCTTCCGTGCCAGCGGATTTCGATTCGTTTATTCATAATCTTTTATCCTCCAGATAGATTTTTCGATTCAATGGAGAGCCTTCAAAGGGGTAAATCCCCAGCAGTTCTGATTAAGAACGCGGCTCCCGCTGCTCATTAAGCAAATCTTTTCCAAGCGGCTTTTGCCTTTTCCGCAATGACCTCAGCCGTCATACCGTAGGCCTCCATAATCTCAGGCAGCGGGCCGGAACGTCCAAACATATCGTTCACACCATGCCGAATCACAGGAACGGGGCAGTTCTCGCTGATGAACTCGGAGACCGCAGCGCCCAGCCCGCCAATCACGTTATGATCCTCTGAGGTGATGATCAGCTTGGTTTCGGTGGCTGCCTTGTGCAGAATATCGGTATCAAGGGGCTTGATCGTATGCATATCGATCACGCGGGCGGAGATCCCCGCCGCAGCCAGCATTTGCGCGGCTTTGAGCGATTCCTGCACCATCACGCCCGTCGCGACGATGGTGATGTCGCTTCCGTCCCGCAGCGTGACGCCCTTGCCAAGTTCAAACTGATAACCGTTAATCGCCTCCGTTACGTTTTCGACGGCTGAGCGCCCAAGTCGCATGTATACCGGGCCTTCGTAATCGATCATCGCCTTCAACGCGGCTTGCGTCTCGTTCGCGTCACAGGGGCTCAAAACCGTCATTCCCGGTATAACGCGCATCAGTGCAATGTCCTCAATACACTGGTGGGTTGCCCCGTCCTCCCCCGCGCTGAGTCCCGAATGGGTTCCGACAATCTTAACGTTCAGGTGCGGATAGCAGACGGAGTTGCGAACCTGATCGTAGATGCGGCCCGTGCTGAACATGGCAAACGAGTTGATGATCGGTATCTTTCCGCACGTCGCTGTACCTGCGGCGTAACCGGCCATATTGCATTCTGAAATGCCCATGTTGAAGAACCGTTCCGGACATACCGCCTGAAACTCGCAGGATTGCGTGGCGCACGCAAGGTCCGCATCGAACACGATAACCCGCTCGTTTTCTTTGCCGTATTGGGCGAGCGCTTTGCCATAAGCCACCCTTGTGGATATCATTTCACCCATCACTTCGCCTCCAACTCTTCCAGGGAACACAGCAATTCGGCCTTCGCAAGGCAGTACTGCTGCTCATCAGGCGTATGCCCGTGCCATTGCACGTCGTTTTCCATAAAAGAAACGCCTTTTCCCTTGGCGGTTTTGGCGAGGATCATGGTCGGCTTCCCCTTGCAGGCCTCGGCCGCGTCCAGCGCCCGGATAATCGCTTCATAGTCGTGCCCGTCGATCACAATCACGTTCCAGCCGAACGCTTCCCATTTCTTATCCAGCGGTTCGATTGGCATAACCTCGGCGGTCGTGCCGTCAATCTGCAGTCCGTTTACATCGATAAACCCGCACAGATTGTCTAGCTTGTATTTGGCGGCAGCCATCGCCGCCTCCCAAATCTGGCCTTCCTGTATTTCACCGTCTCCCATGATGGCATAGACGCGATACGGCCTGTTGTCGAGCTTTCCCGCAAGCGCCATGCCGCTCGCGGCAGACAGCCCCTGTCCAAGCGAACCTGCGGACATGTCAACGCCCTTGATATGCGTCATCTCCACGTGGCCGGACATACGCCCCTTTGCGCTGCGAAACAGCTTAAGATCATCTTCCGGGAAAAAACCCTTGAGCGCCAGCACCGGATACAACGCGGGCGTACAATGCCCTTTGGAAAGGACCAGCCGGTCGCGGTCCAGGTTCTTTGGGTCTTTGGGGTCCACAACCATTCGTTCAAAATAGAGAACAGTCAGAATATCCAATACGGAGAACGAGCCGCCTATATGTCCGGAATGACAGCAGTTTATTGTTTCCAGACCCATCAATCGCAGTTTGGCCGCCGTTTTGGCCAGACTTTTCACATCGTGCACTGCTCATGCTTCCTTTCAAAAACGCTTGCACGGACTTTTACGGTATACAAACTAAGAGCGGCAGGCATAATCGTTCAAAACGATCGAATATGCCTCACCACGATACTAAAAATCCGTTCTATTTCTAAAGCAACGAAGGTGCGTTTTGCACCTTCCCCTACCTTTTACGCGTTACCTCTTCCGGCATGGGGGCTTTCCCCTGGCCGTAGTATTTGAATACGTCAACCGCCTGCTCAACCTGTGCGGGCGTCAGCTGTGCGACCTGGTCGCTCATGCTCCGCGCGTATACATAGGTCTTCGCCGCTTCCTCAAGGTACACACACGCATAAAGGGCTTCTTTCAGCGTGGTACCCAGCGCGATTACGCCATGGTTCTTGAGTATGACGGCAAGCTGGTCTCCGGCATGTTCAACCGTATGGATTCCCATATCGATGCTGGCGGCGGATGCGAACGGGAGCACCTTAACCGGGCCCTTTGTCGCATTCGGCAGCGTCGTTACAATGCAGGGCAGCTCGTCTGCTACAAGGCCCACCGCGGTCGCAACCGGCTGATGCGTATGGATCACGGCATTGATGTGCGGCATGTGCTTGTAGATATATAACAAAGCCCCGGTGTCAACCGAAGCGGACCGGGTCCCCTCTATCACGTTGCCTTCAATATCGACCACCAGAATATCTTCCGCGACCATATCCTCATAGATCATGCCGGACGGTGTAACCAGTATTTCACCGGTGCTCATCCGGGCGCTGACGTTGCCGCCGGACAATGCGATCAGTCCGTACCGGTCAAGCTTCAAAGCCGCATGGATAACTTGCTTTCTTTCATTCTCGAATTTCATCGAGCATCATCCTTTCACTTTTGATAACGCATCGCGCTATCACGCTTATCCGCCGCGGCAGCGGAACTGCGGAAGCCAGCTGCCGCGGCAAATAAACGAACGTTTTACTTAATCAGACTGAGCGCGTGCTTCAGGCTGTCGATGATATCCTCCACGTCCTCGATACCCACGGAAAGGCGTACCAGGCCGTCGTCAATGCCCATCTTCGCGCGGTCTTCGGGCTTTAGCATACCGTGCGTCATGAGCGGCGGCTGCTGAATCATGGTGTCGCAATCGCCGAGGCTGACGCAGTACTTGGCGATTTCCACGTTGTCCGAGAACGTGGTGGCGTTTTTAAGGCCGCCCTTGACGATGAACGACATCATGCCGCCGAAGCCGCTGTCGCCGAACATCCGCTTCGCAAGCTCATGATCGGGATGACTCTCGAGGCCCGGATACGCGACGCTCTCGATTTGCGGCTGCTGCTGCAGCCACTTGGCGACGGTGAGCGCGTTTGCCGAATGCTCGCGCATGCGCAGATGCAGCGTCTTCAGACCACGCAGCATCAGCCAGCAGCTGAACGGGCTGGGAACCGGGCCGAGCTCCTGATAGATGGACGCGCGGATCTTGTCCACATAGCTTGCCTTGCCCGCGATGGCTCCGCCGATGAGGTCCCCGTGTCCGTTGATGTACTTCGTGGTGCTGTGCACAACCACGTCCACGCCATGCTCAATAGGACGGACCATGTACGGGGTCGTAAACGTGCTGTCCACGATGGAAAGCAGGTTGAACTTCTTTGCGCAGGCCGAAAAGGCATCCAGATCCAGCACCTTCATGGTCGGGTTCGCAACGGTTTCTGCGTACAGGACCTTCGTGTTGGGTCTTATCGCTTTCTGAACCGTGGCTTCCGAGAAATCTTCCACGAACGTGACTTCGATCTTGAACTCTTCAAATATCTGAGTAAACAGCTTGAACGAACCGCTGTAGATCGTCTTGTACGCGATTACGTGGTCGCCTGTCTGCGCCGCGTTCAGCACGGCAAGCGAGATGGCCGCCATACCCGAAGCGGTTACAAGGCAGCGCTCCGCGCCTTCAAGGCTCGCGATCTTGGCTTGGAGGTCGTTCTGCGTTGGGTTTCTGGAACGTCCATACGTGAAGATCCCTTCCTTGTCGCCGGAAAGATAGCGATCCCGTGTTTCCGGATCCCAGCAATACGTGCTGGTCATATGCATAGGCGCCAAAAGGGCTCCCGTAGCCGGATCAATCGCCTGACCCGCATGGACCGCTCTGGTTCCAAACTTCGCATTCTCCATGTTCATTGTAAAAACCTCACTTATCGTTAATTTTAATTACAACTTTAATGTGCTTCGGGCCGTTCTTGATCAGCTCTTCAAAGCCGTCCTCCACAAGCGTATCCAGCGTAACCTCACGCGTAATCAGCTCGTCCGCATCGATAAGCCCGCGCGATATGTAATCCAACGCAACGCCGATCTCGTCGACATGTGCCTGAGAGGTATACATCTTGCGCTCGCCTTCCTGAAAGTCATTCATGGGGAACACCGGCGGCTTTTCAAATACGCCCATCACCATGAGCTTTGCACCCGGCTTCATCACGCTGATGGAGCTGTCCAGCGTACGCTGCGAACCCACACACTCGTAAACCACGCCCGCCATCTTGCTATCCGACCATGCCGCCACGGCTTCTTTGAGATCGGTTTTCGCGACATCAATGTACGTTCCGCCGTAACGCTCGATAAGTTCCTTGCGGTCTTCGCCCACACCTCCAACCAACACCTTACCGGCTCCCGCAAGCTTTGCGGCGAGGAAGCAGCCAAGCCCGATGATCCCGGGGCCGACAACCACGACATCTTCGCCGGTGATATCGCCCATCAGCCGCGTTGAGTGAATGCCGCACGCGATGGGTTCCGCCAGCGCCGCCTGCCGAAGCGTCACGTTATCCGGGATTTTGAACAGCCTTGCGGCCTCCACCTCGACATATTCAGCAAACGCGCCGTCGAGGCCTACGCCGAGGAAACCCAGCTTCTCGCAGACGTTGTAGCGTCCGCTGCGGCACATTTCGCATTTCCCGCAGCACAGCGTGCCGTTTGCCGTCACACGGTCCGATACCTTCCAGTCGGTGACGCCTTCGCCTATCGCGCTGATCACGCCGGAGAATTCGTGGCCGATGGTAAGCGGCGCGGTCTTTCCGGTTAAGCGGTGCGGCTTGGTGACAGGTATAAAATTCGGGCCGGTATATTCATGGCGGTCCGTTCCGCAGATTCCAGCCCATGCGACGGCAATTACAACGTGGCCGGGCTTCGGCTGGGGAGCCGGAACATCACTGATTCGTATATCCTTGTATCCGTGCCATACTGCAGCTTTCATCAGCAGCCTCCTTCGAAAAACAGCTTGAACAGCCTGTTCAATATATTGCTGGGCTTGGCTTCTGTGCCCGTAACAAAATCCTTGGGCAGCTTATCGGTGACGAATTTAAGCACAGCATTGATAAATGTGATGGAGGCTTCGCAAGCCGCGTCCGGATCGTCACGGTACGGGTAAATATCGAGCGAATACCAGCCATCGTAGCCCAGACGTTCCATCCAGTAGAAAAACTCGATATACTGCGCCCAGTGCACACTGCCCACGGGCATATCATCGTCCGCGATGCGGTAGTTATCGTTCAGATGCACATGAAAGAGCCGCTTCTGTGAATGCAGGATTGCAGCGACTTCGGCGATGTTCTCCCCGGCGTTCATCGCATGCCCCACGTCGAGTGTAACGCCGACATTCGCACAGCCCGTAGCCTGAGACACCGCCAGCGCCATGCCTGCGTTTTTGATCATGCAGCTGAGCTTGGGTTCGGAAACCTTGTACTCCAGGCCAAGGTTCACGTTCGGGTTGTAGCTTGCGCACTCCTTAAGTGTTTCCACGAGATAATCGTACGCTTTGACGTAATCGTTCTGAAACAGGTAATCGAACCCGTCCTGACCGAGCCACAGGCTGACGGTTTTAACACCGATGCTCTGCGCAAAATCCATCGCCTTTTTCACAAGGCTTACCGACTTCGCCCTTCTGGCGGAGTCCATGGCGGACAGCGAACCGTCTTTCCATTCCTTATCGCAAACCAGCTCCACGCCCATGCCGATGATACTAAGGCCACCTTCTGCTAATATCGGCTTGATATTTTCGTAGGTATCTTCGTTGCAGTCGCAGGGATAGGTGATTTCCACACCGCTGATACCGCTGAGCTTGCCGATAGCGCGCAGCCGGTCTTCAAATTTCATATAGGGCTTATATCCCTCGCCGACGTAGCGGTCGGTACCCATGCCGTAATCCCAAACGCCCACGCTCAACTTGTTATTCACGTAAAATCCCCCCAGCTATTTAATCGTTATCGAGTATGTCTTCCATCCGCCGGTCATGTTTTTGACTTTGTAGCCGTGCTGTGCAAAAATGCGTTCGGCGATATGGCCTCGCAGCCCAACCTGGCAGTACTCAATGACCTCTTTGTTTTTGTCGATCTCACCGAGCCTACCCCGAAGCTCGTCAACCGGAATATTGATGGCTCCCTCAATGTGACCGCGAGAGAACTCGTCCGGTGTCCGGACGTCAATCAGGACGGTGTTTTCCTCATCACGGCCTGCCACATCGTTATAGTCCACAACCTCGCTTTGTCCCTCTAATATGTTCTGAGCAATATACCCCAGCATATTAACAGGATCCTTTGCAGAGGAGAACGGCGGCGCATACGCAAGCTCAAGCTCGCACAGGTCGTAAACGGTTCCGCCCAGACGAATGACCGTTGCAATAACGTCGATGCGCTTGTCCGCACCTTCCCCGCCAACAATCTGGCAGCCAAGTATCTTTCCATCCGGCGCAAACAACAGCTTGCACGACATCTGCACCGCTCCCGGATAGTAAGTCGCATGCGAGAACGGATGCGAATATATGGCCGTATACGGTATACCAAGCCGCTTAATGGTTCTCTCATTCGCGCCTGTAGACGCTGCAGCTAAACCAAACACCTTGATAATCGCCGTACCCTGTGTTCCGTTATAATGGCGTTCAATACCGCAGATGTTATCCGCAGCGATGCGCCCCTGCTTATTCGCGGGCCCTGCCAATGGGATCGCTGTACGCTGGCCCGTTACAAAATCCACAACCTCAACAGCATCTCCCACCGCATATACGCCCTCTGCATTTGTCTGCATCCGGTCGTTAACAACGATGTGGCCCTTTGGCCCCAAAGCAATGCCGCTGTCCTTAAGGAATCCGGTAGCCGGAGTGACGCCGATGGCACTCAATACAAGCTCGGCTTTAATCACAGTGCCACTCTTCAGCTTAAGGGCTGCCAGTCCGTCATCCTCTTCCACAGCTTCCAGCATGTCATTCAGCACAACCTTTACGCCATGCTTCTCTAATTCTTTCTCCACCAGGATAGAGAATTCGCTGTCAAAAGGCGCGAGGATATGCGGTGCGGCTTCCACCAGGGTTACTTCTACGCCAATTTCGCGTAAATTCTCCGCGGTCTCTACACCGATATAGCCTCCGCCAATAATTGCGGCAGACTTAATCTGGCCTTTGCCAACCTCCGCTTTAATCCTGTCCATGTCGGGTATTGTTCTCAGCGACAGCATGCGTTCGGGGCATGTATTTTTGATCTGCGGAACGATTGGTTCTACGCCGGGCGCTAATACAAGGGTGTCGTAGCTTTCGGTGTACTCGCCCGCTTGCGCGCTGTATACTTTTACGGTCTTGGCAGCGGTATCAACACTTACAACCTTGCTGTTGGTGCGAATGTCGATGTCAAACCGGCTTTTCATAGCCGCAGGCGTCTGTACGATCAGCTTGCTGCGCTCCGTAATCGTTTCTCCGATATAATAGGGCAGACCACAGTTTGCAAACGAGATATACTCGTCTTTTTCAAACAGGATGATCTTAGCTTCTTCATCGAGCCTTCGTAAACGTGCAGCAGCGGAAGCACCGCCCGCCACACCGCCTACAATTACTATTTTTCTCATTTGTCTGTCCCCGCTTCTGCGGCAAGAAATCCCTCATCGTAGAGTATTTCCGCTACCCACGCAGCGCTTGTTCCCACAACAGCCGGACATTTGTCCAGCTTGTGCGCGCCTGCCAGTTCAAAGGCTTCCTTATCCTCGGGCCTTGTAATATGAAACGCGCGTCCGAAAATATCCCTATGAATGTCATGGCAAATCACACTGCCGTAGGTATCGATAAACTTCTGGTGCAGCTTGCCGACCAGCTTTGTGCACATATCCTTTTCCTGCTTATCGCCGTCAAAGAACTCTCTCCGCCTGCCCGCAAACAGCCCCAGGGATAGAATCCCGCCGCTGTAACCGCCGCAGGCGCCGTCGCCCAGCAATCCCATCCCAGCCGCAAGCCCGTTCGCCGCGCGGAACATGACCAGATCTTCCTTGCCTGTCACATCCGATACCGCTGCCATGTGGCACTGCGCACAGCCGCGATATACTTTCTCGTAGTGGTCACCTTGGCGATACGCTTCTTTCATGAGCGCAATCTTCTCATCATTATCGATGCGAAGATCCGGAAGCGCTTCGAAAGACTCCACGATCATCTGGATCCATTCGCGCTCAAATTCGATGCCGCAGAATTTGCGCACAGCGGCTTTAATGCCATTGTCAGCAATGAAGCCCGCGACCTCACCCTGCTGCACTGCAAACCACACGGCAATCACGGTTGCAATGTAATACGGGTACTCGCCTGCAAGGCGGACTGCCTTTGCCGCTGCCGTAAGCCTTTTTTGCAAATCCAGAGAAGCATCCGCTGTAAACAGGCCTTCTTTGTTCACCAAGAGGCTGATCTCTTCGTTCGCATGGCTCATGAGACGATCGATTGCTGTCGAGTCATATTGATCCGGCAAAAGGACAGCCTCTTGAATATCGCTCTTTATTTTTTCAACATCTGCTTTTGCAGTCATTTCTATCGAGAACCCTTCTTTAGCTATCTTTCAGGATCGAGCAGTACTTTCAATCCAGTCCTGTCGGAAACCGTCTTCAGCGCTTCTTCCCACTGGGTCAGCGGGAACACATGGGACACTATGGCATCCGTATTGATCTTTCCGAGCTGAACCAAACGGATGGCTTTCTCCCAGGAGGTCGGAATCTGCGCATGCGAACCATGCACGTCGAGTTCTTTCTTTTTGATATTGTGAAAATCCACCGAGATGTCAGAATTGAAAATGCCCATGGGGATAAAGGTTCCCCGGCGGGCAACGATCTCCATCGCCATCGCCACAGCCGAACGTGCGCCTGTTGCTTCCACCACAACGTCCGCGCCATAGTTCTCCGTCGCATCTTTCACGATCTTCATCACATCGTCCGTCTGCACATCGGCCACCTGATCGATTCCAAGTGAAAGCGCGATATCCAAACGCGGCTTATCCGCGGTCGTACCGCAAAGGATGACATATGCGCCCTGCGCCTTGGCAACCTGCGCCGCAAACAATCCAATGGGCCCCGGCCCAAGGATTACAACCACGCTGCCCACGTTAACGCAGGTGCGCTCGGTAAGCGCGTGCACGCCGCATGCCAGCGGCTCAATGCAGGCACCCTGATCAAACGTCAGGTCGTCCGGCAGATGCATGACGCTCTCGGCACGATTCACAACATACTCGGCAAAACCGCCATTGGCCGCCGAGCCGATTCCCTTGCGCTCCGGGCAATGGTTCAATTCGCCCCGTCTGCAAAAGCGGCATTTCCCGCAAACATGATAGGTGGTCTGCGTAACGACGCGCTCCCCGATTGTAAAGCCCGTTACACCTTCGCCGATCGCATCGATGACGCCCGCCACCTCGTGTCCCAAGACTACTGGCGGTTTGAGCGCGAAACCGCCCTCATTGATATACACATTATCGGTTTGGCAGATGCCTGCGCGTTTAATTTTGATCCTTACCTGGCCAGGCGCTGGCTCCGGAGTCGGTATTTCGGTAAAAATGATATTACCGGGTTCAATTTTCGTCTTTACTAATGCTCGCATGGTGTAGTTCCTTTCTTGTAGGGTTAAATCTTAAAACTTTCATTTTTGGCATCATCGCTCAAGCGAACGCCAATTCCAAAAATCCAGCATGTTATCTTTTAAGGCAATAAACTGCTCGTACATCGCTTCAAACTTCTCGCTCTCCGTCGGTTCGGGAATGAACACATCCGCTTCCTCGGCACACCGTATGGGATCTGGGCTCATATTGAGTCCAATCTTCACCGCTTCGACTATGCCTCTTGCCGCAAGCTCCTCATGGTTAGGCCGTACAACCTCCTTGCGCAGGGCATTTGCGATCAGCTGGCAGAGGAGATCGCTTTTGGAGCCTCCTCCGGACAGATAGACCTTACCATCGGTTTTGGGAAGCGCATTGTAGCAATCCTTGAGCGAGAGTACCATGCCTTCGTAAACTGCTCGCATCATTTCGATGCGGGTATGACGCGCGGTCAGCCCATAGAAGCCGCCGCAGGCGAAAGAGTTCCGAAAGGGAGCCCTCTCTCCGCAAATGTATGGATGATAGATGATACCGTTGCTTCCGGTTTTAATCGTGCTGAGCTGCTGATTCAGTTCAGCGAAACTCATATCAGGCGCGAGTATCCTCTTTGCCCAGTCGATTGTGGAACTGCCGCTCAATGCCGCCATTACGCGCACGAACTTGCCGTCATACACGCTGCACAGCGCGCTGCCGTTCCGGTCATGGATATCCACCTGTGACGCGTCGATCAATATCTCGTTGCAAAGCGTCGTTCCCAGTATCGCGCAGCCGTCACCCACATGGGTCACGCCAGCGCCTAGCGTTGTAATGACCACATCGATGCCCCCCGCGATGAGCGGAACACCCTCCGGTATGCCGCTTTGCTCGCTTCCGGCTGGACTGACCGTACCGATTATATCGGTCGGGGCAATCAGGCGAGGCATCATGGCTTTCGCTTCCGGGATGTCCAGAAAGTCAAACAGCTCCTGGACATACTCATGAGTGAACACGTTAATTCCGCAGGTTGAAAAATCCGTGTAGTCACTCGCAATGACTCCAGTCAGCTTGAAATTGAGCCAATCTTTGCAGCGAAAGACCGTACCGAAACGCGCATACCGTTCAGGTTCTCTAAGCTTATTCCATTTTAATATCAGAGGGAAAGCACCAGCAAAAAGCGCTGTAGAGGAGTGCTTAACAAGAAGGTCGTTGAGCGCATCCTCGTTGATGCCTTCCAATACTCTGGTTCTCGTATCATTCCATAAAATTGCGTTGCCCACGGGCCGGCCCTGCTTGTCAATCGCCCACATGCCGTCGCCCTGGGCTGATATCCCGGCGCCTTCTATCTGTTTCCAGGCATCCGGGTTCCGCAATTTCAGCTGTTTCGTCAAACAGCAAAGCTTATCCCAAAGTGCATCCATATCCATCTCGGATGCGCCGTCAAACGGCATTTGCACCTCGGTTGCACAACTCTCCACGTCGAGAATCGTACCGCAGGAATCGGCCAAAACAGCCTTGACGTTGGTTGTGCCAACGTCCATTCCCAAGAGTATTGCCATTTTAATTTAATCTCCCAAATACGCTTTACCTAACGAATCATCCGCGAGAATCTCTTCCCGTGTACCGGATTTTTCAATTAATCCAACCGAAAGTATGTAAGCCCGGTGGCATATCGAAAGCGCTTTGAACGCGTTCTGCTCCACGATCATGATCGCAGTTCCGGCTTTGTTGATCTCCGTAATGATCTCAAAGATCTGGTTCACGATGATCGGGGCAAGACCCAAAGACGGTTCGTCAAGCATCATCAGCTTCGGGCGGGCCATGATGCCGCGGCTGATCGCCAGCATCTGCTGCTCACCGCCGCTCAGGTGCCCTCCATACTGGTGTTCACGCTCCTTCAAACGGGGAAAAAGGGTGTACACTTTTTCGAGGTCCTCTTTTATCCCTTTTATGTCTTTCCGCAAAAAAGCGCCGACCATAAGGTTGTCGTAAACCGTAAGGTGGGTAAATATCTGCCGTCCCTCCGGAACATGTACAAGGCCCATTCCCACCACGTCGTACTCATGCTTCGGAACCGGACTCCCGAGGAATTCGATGCTGCCCGATGTCGGCTTGACCACCGAAGAAATACTCTTCAAAAGGGTGGACTTTCCGGCACCGTTTGATCCGAGAACGGCGACCACTTCGCCTTCGTTCACTTCCAGAGAAACGCCTTTGAGCGCCTTGATTCCGCCATAGGCGGCATGCAGATCCGTGATTTTAAGCATGCTCTACACCTCCCAGATAAGCCTCGATTACAATCGGGTTGCTTTTTACCTCAGCAGGTGAACCCGAAGCGATGGTCTTGCCAAAATTCAGAACCGTCACGGAGTCGCAAAGGTTTGTCACAACGTCCATATGATGCTCGATCATCAGAATCGTCAGTTTAAAATGCTCCTTAATTTTCGTCACGAACTCCACCAGTTCCGCTGATTCGTCTGCATTCATGCCTGCAGCGGGTTCATCCAGCAGCAGCAGCTTAGGATTAAGCGCAATTGCCCTTGCGATTTCCAGCTTGCGCTGATGGCCATATGGCAGCTTACACGCGGTTTCGTCCCGGTTATCTTCCAGACCGACCGCTTTGAGCAGCACCATTGCCTTCTCAACGATTTGCTTTTCTGTCCGGCGGTAGCGCGGTGTTCTCAAGAGCGCATCCAACATGTTATATTTGGCGTCCATGTTGCTGGCCAGTACCACGTTTTGCAGTACATTCATGTTGGAAAACAAGCGGATATTCTGGAATGTACGCCCGATACCCATCTGCGCGATGGTATGCGGTTTCTTACCGGTAATATTGTGTCCGTTAAATGTAATGGTCCCGCTGTCAGGCGTCAAAATGCCTGTAATATTGTTGAATATTGTGGTCTTGCCCGCACCGTTAGGACCGATTAACCCATGCACTTTTCCCGGTTCAATCTGGACACTGAAATCATCGATTGCTTTAACACCGCCAAAGTTTTTGCAGACATTTTTGATCTCTAATACCGGTGTCATTTCTGCACCCCCTTAGCATTATCGCGTGATAGCTTCTTTTTCAGGAATGCGTAAATCTTCTTTACGGAAAATTCCTTATAACCCAGCAAACCCGAGGGACGTAGAATGATGATGAGCACAACGGCCAGGCCGTAGAAAAACATTCGATAGTTCGCAAGGGACCGGAAAATTTCCGGCAATATCGTAACCACCAGCGAACCCAGAATGGACCCGGTCAAACTGCCCAGTCCGCCGATAACCACCGTAATGGTGAGCTCTGCCGATTTGGGAAGGTTAAACATCACGGGAGAAAGGAACATCAGGTTGTGCGCATACAGCGCGCCTGCCCAGCCGGCAAACATTGCGCTGAACACGAACGCCATCTTCTTGCTCCTTGTAATGTTGATACCGACTGACTCTGCAGCAATTTCCTGCTCTCTGATCGCAGTAAAGTTACGGCCATACTTTGAGTGCACCAATGTCCACGCAATGATGATGGCCAGCACAAGGCTGATGAGCGCTACGGGCAGCGTTGTGTAATTGGGAATTCCCGACAGCCCCTGTGATCCGCCTGTGACCGGCGTAATATAATTGAAGAGCACGCGGATACATTCTCCGAAACCTAAGGTCGTAATTAAAAAGTAGTCACCTTTTAACTTCAAGGTCAGGGAGCCCAGCAGGTAACTGATAAAGCCCGCTGCGAAAATACCCGCTAAGATCGCCACAACGAACGGTACACCCAACCGTGTGGTTAAAAGCGCCGAGGTGTACGCACCGATAGACATGAATCCAGCATTGCCGAAGGAAAATAACCGGGTAAAGCCTGTTAATACGGAAATACCTAATACGGCGATAATATTGATGCAGATTACTATGATAATACCCTGAGTATAATCAGAAAACATCGATCTGGTTCTCCTTTCTAGGCTTTCTCTTCTACATCAACACCCATCAAGCCGCTAGGTTTGATCAAAAGGATCGCAATGAGTAAGGTAAATGTGATCAGATCACGCAATCCGGAGTTGAGGTAACCGGAAACCATTACCTCGATAACGCCGATTATGATTGCACCGACAATTGCTCCCCGAACGCTGCCCAGGCCGCCAAATACGGAAGCAATGAACGCTTTGAGTCCGATATTGCCCATCGTCGGATATACATTGTACTTTAGGCCCAGCAGAACACCCGCTACACCGGCAAGCGCACCGGCAATCATGAACACTGCAGCAAACGTCTTGTTAACATTTATTCCTAATAATCCGGCAGTCGAGCTGTTTGAAGCAATTGCCCGTACGCCAAGACCAAACTTTGACTTTGTAATAACGATCTCAAGTATAATCAGCGCTACCGCTGCAACCCCTAATGTAATCAGATCCAAGAGACCAATACGCAGGTCTCCGATGCTGATTGAAGAAAGGGGCAGAACCGGCGGGAACTGCTGAAATTTTGCGCCAAACAGAAGCATTGCTCCGTTTTGAAACACGATGGAAATGCCCATCGCCGCAATCATCAGAAACATGGTTGGAGATTTATTTTCACGAATTCGCCGATATCCCAGTCTCTCGTTCAAAAAGCTGATAACGCCCGCGCCCAATATGCCTATGATCGCTGCCACTATAAAAGGCAGTTTTAATGATGCTACGAATAGCAATGAGATGTACGCACCCGCCATCGCAACCTCACCGTGTGCCCAGTTGGAAAAACCCAGCAAACTGTAGATGAGCGCATATCCGGACGCAATCAAAGCATAAACACCGCCGACTGAAATCCCGTTAATAAGCTGTTGTAGAAACATATTCTTACCCCTCGTGTTAACAAGGGTGGGGGGGAGGAATAAATCCCCCCTGCCCTTTGTTACTAGACCCTACTGAGTCAGTTTATCGTATCAGCCGATTACTGATACATTTCAACGTATACTTCGTTTTCGCCTTCGATCGTGAAGATCGCAAGCTCTCTCTGCGGGTTGTGAGTTGCCGGATCAATCGACATTTCGCCAATCAGACCCTTGAAGGAAGTGGTGTTTTCCAGTGCGTCACGGAGAACTTCAGGATCCGTGGAACCAGTCTGCTCGATGCACTGAACGATCCAGAGGAGGCCATCGTTTCCAAAGAGGCATTCGCCTTCCAGAGCGATGTTATACTCAGCCTGATATTCTTCGCCGTAAGCTTTGGCTTCCGGTGTGTTAAATCCAGGACGCGAGCAGAAGATTGCACCTTCCAGCGCACCGCCGGCCAGGGTGGGCAGTTCCATGGAATCCCAACCGTCGAAGCCGACAAACTGACAGGTCAGACCGAGCTCTCTCGCCTGCTTGGCAATCAGGGCCACATCGCTGTAAATCCAGGGGATGAACAGGACTTCAGGATCAGCCTGAGCGATCTTGGAAAGCTGCGCACGGTAATCGTTGTCGCCAGAGTTCGCTTCTTCGCTCGCAACGATCGTGCCGCCGCCCGCTTCGAAAGCATCCACAGCATACTTGGAAACGCCCACGGAGTAAGAGTCGCCAATGTTCGTCAGGATCGCAGCCGATTTAACGCCCTTATCCAGCATGTACTGAGCCATCTTCGTTCCCTGGAAGGAATCGATGAAGCACAGACGGAAGGAATACGGATGCAGGTTTCCGTTTTCGTCCACAGTCACCAGCTCGTTGGAGCAAGCCGTGCCGATGAGCGGAATCTTTTTAACATCCGCAACAGCCGCCATGGGGATGTTGCAGCTTGAGAAGTTCGTGCCGACAACCGCGATGACATTGTACTCGTCAACGAGCTTGTTGTAAGCATTAACGGAGTCCTGCGGATCGCCGCGTCCGTCGAGACCGATGACTTCAATCTGTCTTCCCAGCACACCACCAGCCGCATTGATCTTCTTTGCGGTTAAAAGCATGCCGTTAAGTCCAGCCTGGCCCCAAAGTGCGGTATCGCCGGAGAGGGCAGAAACATAACCGATTTTAATGGTTTCTGTATCTGCGGAGGCCGAAGAGTCAGCGGGTGCCGAAGCCTCAGTTGAGGTTGAAACTTCCGTGCCGGACGTATTCGACGAAGCAGCCGAATTACAACCCGCAAACAGAGACACAACCAAGGACAGGATTGCAATAATAGCAATCATTTTTTTCATAGGGTTCTTTCCTCCTCATTTTTTATAAGAAGTGTTAATACACTTCAGACTGAATTCAATTACTCGGATGCCAACCTTTTTTCCAGCTCTTTGGCTATTGAAGTATCGATCACAAGAATATCGATACAGCCCGTTTTAAGGGCGCCATACACTGCATCCGATTTTCCCTTTTCACCTGCAATTGCGACAACGGTCGGTATCTTCTGGAGCGTATCCATATCAACTCCCACCACGCGGTCCTGCAATTGAAGCGTGCCAAAGTCGCCATCTTTCTTGAAATGATTGAAGCATATATCCCCTATATATCCTGCCTCAATCAACCTGCTGCGGTCATCATCGCTTAAAAAGCCTTCGGCTACAATCGTTGACTTGTCGCTAAGCTCGCCGACACCCATAATGGCGATGTTGCATTCCTTGATTCTTTCAAAAGCCTGTTTATAGAAATCTTCTTTGGCCATCTCTTTGACCAGTTCACTGCTCATGGTGGCAGGCGCATAGAGTATGCTGTAATCGCATCCAAGCTTCATTGCAAGCATGCGCGTAATTTCATCCGGTTTGATGGAGTGGTTGGAGGTGTTGACTCCGCCAACCAGTTGAACGACATGGCTGTTGGCCTTATTGGCCGGGCGCATATACCGTATGGTTTCACCCAGCGTGATTCCCCAGGAGACGCCGATTTTATCGCCATCCTGAATAAAATCATCCAGAAACTCCCCGGCCTTCTTTCCGAGTACATTCAATACGGGCAGATCGCTTTGTTCGGTATCAGCAATGATAACCTGCTTAAGGGAAAACCGCTGTTCGATCAAGCTTTCTAAAACTACATCTTCGCTTTCTAAACCGTTAATGGTAATGCTGACAATGCCGTCCTCAATAAGTGAATTAACAAGCTTATTAACCCTTTGGCGGGACATGTGAAGCTTATTTGCAATCTGTTCCTGGGTCATACCCACTTTGTAGTACCAGTATGCAATTTTGACCAGCGTCTTTCTTTCAAGCATCTCTTACATCATCCTTTGCTAAGAAATTACCTTTGTCAATCTACCTTACATTTGTCGCCATATGGTTGTTTTAATATATCTTCGTTCAATGGTCTGCTCATAAATAATTAACTAAATTAAACTATTCGGGAATTACTTGGTACATTTGTCGTCTTGCCTTACATTTGTCACCCATCGCGTAACATGTATATTATAATATCACGCTTTAACCAAAGTCAATATATAAATTTTATTGTTTTATCCCCGGCACTTGACAGTATATACATGATGAAATAATATATTAAAAACTTGAAGAAGGGGTAGCAGGCACTCCGCACCCGCAGATAATACAGTGCCTTATTACCGAAAATAAGTTATAAAAGTCGGGATAACAAGGAAATAATTTACCCAACAATTGATATCTGATTATTTGAATTTATTATTCGCAGTCAGGTGCTTAATCAATAATAAAATGATTGGAGTAGCTCACATGAATGGTGCGAATGCGTTAATCAAAATTCTGGAGGACGAAGGGGTCGAGATCATATTCGGGTATCCGGGCGGAGCTGTTCTTCCTTTATATGATGCGTTGCTTCACTCAAAAATAAAGCATGTCCTGACACGGACCGAACAGTCTGCCGCACATGCCGCTTGCAGCTACGCCAGAAGCTCGAACCACGTCGGTGTTTGTTTAGCCACATCCGGCCCCGGCGCAACCAACCTGATCACCGGCATCGCAAACGCATATTTGGATTCGACGCCGCTTGTGGCCATTACAGGCCAGGTGGCAACGGACTTGATCGGACATGATGTTTTTCAGGAAGTGGATATCGTCGGCGCGACCACTCCTTTCACAAAACAGAATTATCTTGTTAAGGACGCCGCAGATATCCCCCGTATTGTAAAGGAAGCATTTTATATCGCTTCGACAGGACGCAAGGGGCCGGTGCTTATCGATTTCCCCATCGACGTGCAGAAGAAAGTCAAGAATTTCAATTTTGATGTGGAAACTCAATTGCGCAGCTATAAACCGAATACTGAGCCGAACTTTAAACAGCTGAAAAAGCTGGAGGAAGCGATTAAGAGCAGCTCCCGGCCGCTCCTGTGCGTCGGGGGTGGCTGCATGCTGTCGAACGTTTCCGATAAGATATTGGCACTGTCAAATAGAATACACGCGCCGTTCGTTACAACGTTGCTGGGTATCGGCGCGGTCCCCACAGATCATGAGAGCTGTTTGGGAATGATCGGCCAGAGCGGGTTGTATGCGGCGAACAATGCGGTGGAAGCTGCTGACCTGGTTATTGTACTTGGCGCAAGGCTGGGCGACAGGGCGACCGGTAAATCAAACACCTTTGCCAAAAAAGCGAAGATCGTACATATCGACATTGACCCCGCTGAGATCGGGAAAAACCATGATACCTACATTCCAATCGTGGGAGACCTGAATATTACATTGTCCAGATTGCTGGATATGGATATCGACAAAGAGACTTCGGCATGGGCTGCAGATATTCAGGAATGGAAACAATACGAGGAGTCCACGGGGGCTAACTGCGATTATGCGATCGATCCGAAAGCGATATTGGATCGCCTGTCCGACAAAGCCAATGAGAACGTGATATTGACGACCGATGTGGGCCAGCACCAGATTTGGGCGGGACGGTTTTATAAAACAAAGGGGCCCGGCGCGTTTATTACAAGCGGTGGGCTGGGAACGATGGCGTTCTCACTTCCATCCGCGATCGGTGCAAAATTGGCAAATCCGGACAAAAGGGTGGTTACCATCGCGGGTGACGGCGGTTTCCAGATGTGTCTGAACGAGCTGGCCACCATCAGGCAGGAAGACCTCAAGATCGGCATTGCTCTTTTTAACAACAACCGCCTGGGTATGGTGAGGGAGCTGCAGCAGATGTACTGCGAGTCCAGATACAGCCAGATCGAGCTGAGATGCAATCCCGATTTCTCCATGATTGCGGCGGCTTACGGTATTGATTATTATAAGGTAACAAGCTTGGATCAAATCGAGGTGGCAATTGACCACTTGCTGAATCCCGCGGAGCTGGTTATCGTAGAGTTTGCCGTCGACCCGAATGCCAATGTAAATCCATAAAGGAAGGTTTAAAGTCATGAAGCATATACTTTCCGTGTTAGTTGAAAACAGAGCAGGCGTTTTGTATAAAGTGGCCGGAATGTTTGGCCGGCGCGCTTTTAACATCGAGTCGCTTGTTGTCGGCGTCACCCAGGACCCTATGGTCTCAAGAATGACCATCGTGGTAGATGGGGATGACAACAATGTGGAGCAGATGACAAAGCAGCTTCACAAATTGATTGACGTAATTAAGATCAGTGATATATCCAAAACTGCTATCTCTCGTCAGTTTGCCTTTATCAAAATTCGATGCACTCCGGAAAAGCGCAATGAAATCGTGCTTCTGGCCAACATCGTTGACGCAAAGGTCGTGGATATCACCCCGGAAACGATTACTCTGGAGATTACCGGGGATGAAGAAAAGCTCGGGAATATGAAAACCCTGTTTGAAAAATATAATGTAGCTGAAATGGTTCAGACGGGTATTGTTTCAATTGAAAAAGGAACCAATTCGCTAAGGGTGTAACCCGAAAGACCATAACTATATTGGAGGACGTACTAATGAATAAAGAAACCGTAAATACAAGTTCGGCGCCAGCCGCTATCGGGCCATATTCACAAGCGATAACAGTGGGCGGCATGGTTTTCACATCCGGGCAAATATCGATCAATCCGGCAAATGGCGAGGTGGAGCGCGGAGATATCCGTTCGCAAACAACACGCGTGCTGGAGAATCTCAGTGCAGTGCTGGCCGCAGCGGGCGCATCCTTGGAAACGGTCGTTAAAACCACTGTTTTCCTGAAGTCAATGGATGACTTTGCCGAGATGAACAGCGTCTACAGCGGATTTTTCAGTAATCAACCACCGGCCAGATCCTGCGTACAGATCTCCATGCTGCCCAAGGATGTGCTTGTAGAGATTGAGGCTGTTGCCTATCAAAATTGATAAATAGGAATCATGCTTATTTGCAATAACTTTGAATTGGATTACAGGATTACTTTTGAATGTTACTAAAAATAACAAGGAGTAATTAAAATGGAGATTAAAGATTGGGTATTACTGTTGATTCCAATTCTTTTTAATGGAATCATTATTTACTTTATTCAAGCATATTTTCAGAGAAAGCTCAAACAAGATGAACATAAACATGAAATAAAAAGGAAGATTAACAATAAATTTTTTTCATTATTGCTTGAAGTAAAAAATAATTTTAGACGGTTGGGATACCTACTGCAAGAGAATCCAAATTACACCAAGCTTTTTGAGGAGTATCTTTCAGAATTTAATCAGAGTATTCGAAAGTCATTAGATTACTATGGTGACTATAAACTATATTTAAATGATTTTTCTTCAGAAATAGTAACCTTAGACTCTACTTTCGAAGAATATATAAGCTATGGTCTCATGCACCAACAACTTGATAACATAAGCAGAAAAAAGCTTCAGGATTATATAAACAGATTGTTTCAATTAATATGCCATGCTTCTGATCGGCATCTTGAAAACATTTAGCTACATAACTTTTTAAGTACTACTTACCGACCGTAAACCATTCATATAACTGGATTTCACCCAGTCCTATAATTTCACTCCGGCCAACCGATTGGTCATATTCACTTACGATATAAAATATCCGTGGACGCTTTCCACCTCCTGCGGAAGCGCAGCGGCCACGGCCTGCGCATCGGTTTCCGTGACACCCGCAAGGCTCAGAATATGCGGACTGATGGTGTGGCTTGTGCTCAAGCCCAGCAGCTTCTCGTAATACATCGTGCTGATGGTATCGGCAACGTGGATGAGGCGGACCTCAGCAGCATTCGGCCCCGCGAGAAACGGAGCATGATGGTGCTCGACGATACCCGTTATATCCTCCCGGATACCCCACCGCCGGCACAGCCACGCGCCCACCTCGGCATGCGTCAGCCCACCCAGCAGGGAACGTTCCGCCACGAGCTGATGGATGCCGTCCGACACCCTGACAGCGATCTCGTCAATCAGGTCCGGCAGGCAGGCGTCCAGCAGCGCAATGCCGATATCGTGGATGAGGCCGTAGGTGAAGAATTTATACCGATCCCCCTGTTTGGTCCGCGCAGACAGCATGCTGCCCGCTACAGATGTGCCGATAACGTGCTTCCAGTAGCGGGGCATATCGAACGACCGCTTTTTTCCGCGCGGCCCGTCAGGAAACAGCAGGCGGGATATGAAGAACACAGTGAGGTTCTGCACCGCCTGCATGCCGAGATAAACCACCGCTTCCCGGACGGAGGCGAGCTTCTTGTTGATATGATAATAACCGGAGTTGAGGTTGGCGAGCATCAACGCATTGAGCTGCTCGTTTTGGGAGACCTTTTCCGCCAGCACGTCAATATCGGTTTCCAAAGGGTTTTTCAGCATGGCCAGAATCTCGCTGATGCTTTGGGGAAGCTCTGGAAGCGAGCCTGAGTTCTCCAATAGTTTGAACAGTGTGTCCTTATCCATGCGTTGTCCTCCCGAGTGCAGTTGTCAGGGATACAAGCCCATTATAGCCGAATATTCCCGGTCATACAATCGTACAGCCATCTTCCGGTATAGAATACCACCTCCGTTGGACATCGACTTCCCCCTTTGAATATGCTAAAATCGAAAAGGCGATTCTATTTCATGGGGACGTATTTGCAGCGGGCCGCTGCATAAAACGGAGGGTTGATCCATGAAGCATATCTTGGCCAGTAAAAAGGATTTTCTGCTGATCAATCTGGGCCTTTTGATTGTGGCACTGGGCGTGCATTTCTTCAAAACGCCCAACCACTTTGCCATCGGCGGCACCACAGGCGTATCCATCATTCTGTCCGCGTTCTTCCCGCAGCTCAACGTGGGCACGTTTATGTTCATCATCAACGCGCTGCTCATTGTCGTCGGCTTCATCTTTCTCGGCAAAAACTTTACCGTGGGCACCATCTACTCCTCGATGGCGCTGTCGTTATTTATCTGGCTGCTGGAGGTGCTGGTGCCGATAACCAAACCGCTGACGGACGACAAATTTCTGGAGCTGTGCTTCGCGGTGATCCTGCCTGCGCTCGGCAGCGGCATCGTGTTTAATCTCGGCGCGTCCACGGGCGGCACGGATATCGTGGCTATGATCCTTTCCAAGCACACCAGCCTCGAGATCGGCAAAGCTTTGCTCGTCAGCGATTTTGTCATTACCATCGCCGCGGGCCTCACCTACAGCGCAGCCGCAGGCCTCACCTACGACATCCCCACGGCTCTGTACTGCGTGCTCGGCCTGCTGTTCAAGGCGCTGCTATTGGACAACGTGATCGAGAGCATCAACATTCGCAAGCTGGTCACCATCGTTTCCAAGGAGAGCAAGGCCATCGAGGCGTTCATCATCGGCGAGCTGCACCGCGGCGCGACCATCTCACAGGCTTGCGGCGCGTACACCGGTGAATGCCGGGAGGTCATCACCACAGTGCTGAACCGCAGACAGGCCGTAGCGCTGCGCAACTACATTCGCACGGTCGACAAGGACGCGTTCATCACCATCGTCAATTCAAGCGAGACCGTGGGCAAGGGCTTCCGCGCGGTATAGAGCCGCGTTTGACACCACTTTGCTGTAAGTGTATAATTAAGAAAAAACCGAAGGAGCGGCCGATGCGCAAATAGTTCCATGTTTCTCAGCAACCCAGACGACCATCCCGCAGACGCGGGAGGCTTATCGTTGCCGGAACATGGATGCGCGAGAGAGGGCTCCTTTTTTGTTGGCCTCTTTTGACCCCTGTCCGGCGGCATAAGCTTTATTAGGAGGCTATATGCTGCAAATCAATCAACTGTCCATATATCGAAAATCCACCGGGCAGGCGCTGCTGCGTGACTTCACGTTCGCGCTGAACGCGGGCGAACGCATTGCCGTGGTGGGCGAGGAAGGCAACGGCAAAAGCACGCTCTTAAAGCTGCTCTATGACCCCTCTCTTGTGGAGCCTTACGCCGAGTGGGAGGGTGATATCCGCCGCGACGGTAAAACCGGCTACCTGTTTCAGGAGCTTTCCGAAGCGGACCGCTGCCTCACCATCTATGAATATCTTTTTCATGCGGGCGTATTCGACGTGGCGGACGCGGGCGAAGTCGCGCAGTTAACCGTCGAACTCGGGCTACCCGCGGAGCTGCCCTACGATGATCGGTCGGTCGGGACGCTGTCCGGCGGGGAGAAGATCAAGCTCCAGCTGCTGCGCATCCTCGCGCACCGGCCGGACACCCTGCTGCTCGACGAACCCACGAACGACATCGACATCGAAACGCTGGAATGGATGGAGCGCTTTTTGCTCTCGTGCCGCGTGCCGGTGCTCTACATCTCGCACGACGAGACGCTGCTGGAGCGCACGGCCACGGGCATCATCCACATCGAACAGCTGCGCAGCAAAACCGAGTGCCGTTACACGATCAGCCGCGTGCCGTACCGCACCTATGTGGACGAGCGGCTGCGCAGCCTGTCCCATCAGGCGCAGATGGCCCGCAAGGAAAAGGCGGAATACGACGGGCAGATGGATCGCTACCGGCAGATCTATGAACGCGTGCACCACGAGCAGAATGCCATCTCGCGCGGCAACCCGTCGGGCGGACGACTGCTGAAAAAGAAAATGCACGCGGTGAAATCCATGGGCCGCCGTTTTGAGCGCGAGAAGCAGGACATGACGCAAAAGCCCGTCACAGAGGACACGATCCTGTTGTCTCTGCTCGAAGTCTCCCTGCCCTCCGGCAAGGAAATACTGCGCTTCTCGCTGCCGGAGCTGGCCGTGGGCGGCAACGTGCTGGCGCGGGGCGTAACACTTGATATCACGGGCGCGGAGCATATCGGCATCATCGGGCGCAACGGGGCGGGCAAGACTACGCTGCTCGCCGCCATCGCGGAGCAGTTGCTCTCCCGTACCGATATCCACGCGTTCTACATGCCGCAGGATTACGCGGCACTGCTGCCCGCAGACATGACCCCGGTCGAATTTCTTGCGCCTTCCGGCACCAAGGAGGATGTAACCGCAGCGCGCACCTACATGGGCAGCGTGCGCTACACCCCCGAGGAGATGATTTGCCCGGTGCCCTCACTGTCGGGTGGGCAAAAGGCCAAGCTGTGTTTCCTGAAGATGGCGCTTGAAGGATACGATGTGCTGATCCTCGACGAACCGACGCGCAACTTCAGTGCGCTGTCCGGCCCAGTGGTGCGCGACGCATTGGAAAGCTTCGGCGGCGCGATCATCAGCGTCAGCCACGACCGCAAGTACTTAAGCGAAGTGTGCGAAACCATATACCAACTCACGCCTTTCGGTCTGATTGCGGAGCGTGGAATATAGAGTATACGTAGCGATATCCAACTGTGATATAATCATGGATACAAACATCCCTTTACGGCAGACTGCGTTCCGCATTGCCGGAAAAAGGGCGTTTATTGGGGGGCAAAACAGATGCAAAAGACATATTTCACCGAGCGCCTTGTGCTACGCACACTGGATGCGAACGGTGCAGAGGCCGTGCGGGCGTACTTTGACCGGAACCGCGCGTTTCTGGAGCCGTGGGAGCCGGACCGCGACGTGACGTTCTTTACGCGCGAATATCAGGCTGAGATGCTCGAAGCAGAACAGACTGAAATGGACGCGGAACGTATGCTCCGGCTGTGGATATTTGAAAAAAGCGATGCGCAGCGCGTCATCGGCTCCATTTCGTTTGGCAGCATCGTACGCGGCTGCTTTCTCTCGTGCTTTTTGGGCTACCGGCTGGATGAAAAGGAGACCCGCAAAGGCTATATGACCGAGGCAGTGCGCAAAGGCGTAGAGGTGATGTTCGGCGAATACGGTCTGCACCGCATCGAAGCCAACATCATCCCGCGCAACGCGGCGTCGATGCGCGTGGCGGAAAAGGCAGGGTTTACGCCGGAAGGCCTCGCAAAGCAGTACTTGAAGATCCATGGCGTGTGGGAGGACCATATCCATATGGTACGCCTGAACGATGCATTATAACGACTTCATCAGGTAACGAAACCATGCCGGCAATAGCTTTCCGGCTCACGCCCTCAGCGATGTCCCCCTGTAAAGTCTACAGACGGAAAAATACCGGCCAAGGCCGGTATTTTCGGGAAATGGTATATAAAAATTTCTCGTATACTTTGTAATCCGGGTAACCTCTGTCAATCTTCCCTGTCAGCATTTTCGGTTCCCCTTGTTTATGCACTAATAATACCGCATAATAATGACAAGTCAATGAAAAACTAATGAACAAATTGGGAAATTTACGCCTTATGTCATCAGTTTTATGTTTTTTGAGCGGATCTTCCATCTTTTTTTATTCCATGCCTTGCGAATACCGCTGCAAGTGATGTAATATAATTTCTGTATAGTCTCATCTTATCCATACCAAAGGAGGATATCTCATGTCTCCGTATCAAAAATTCCTGGCTGCGGTCAAAGAATTTTTCAGCAGTCATCCGGCACTGAAGGTCGTTTTTTCACTGTACCTCGTGATATTTGCGGCTGGCGGTTTCTTCTTTCTGCTTGGCACCTTTTTCATTGGGGGCTGGGGTGAAATGTCGATCTGTATCGGCACCTTCCTGATGCTCATTGGTCTTCTGCTGACCTTGTTTAATGAAGATATGATGGCGCTTGTCTTCACAAGCGGCGTTATTGCGTTGGTCAGTCTGGTTTCCTGGGTGCTCAATCTCGTAGGCGTGCTGTACGTGGGTGGATATGGTTATGTGTATATCAATTTCACGCTGACCCCGCTGTTCTACGCCGGGCTGTTCGGCTTTGTCGCAATCATTACGTCCATCAAGTCCAAGAAGTTCCACGCGTCGTTTTCCGCGATGGGCAAGCCCTCCGGCGTGCCCTGTCCGAAGTGCGGTGCCACCATCGTTCCCGGTGCGGCCTTCTGCCCGCAGTGCGGCGCACCCGCTCCGGCTCCCGTGCAGTATGCGCCTCCGGTTCCCCCGCAGTACGGTGCTCCGTACGCGCCGCAGCCTGCACCTCAGGCCGCCCCGCAGTATGCGCCTCCGGTTCCTCCGCAGCCCGTATACGCACCGCAGCCCGCTCCGCAGTATGCGCCTCCGGTTCCCCCGCAGTACGCTCCGCAACCCGCTCCGCAGCCTGTGCCGCAGCCCGTTGCGCCCGAAGCCTCTGAGCCTGCGCTGAGCGAACCCGCAGCTACGGATTCCGCACCCGCAACCAAACCCTGCGTCAACTGCGGCGCAGAGCTTCCCGCAGGCGCCATGTTCTGCGGCAAGTGTGGTTCAAAGCAACAGTAATATAAAAGATTAGAACGGGGGCGGCCACATGGCAACCCCCGTCTTTGTTACCCCGAAAAACACCGTTTTTGGGGATATGGTTATGATCAATAGCAGGGCGGCCAAGCCTTACGGGCGGCGGTCCTGATCAGAGAGAGCGCGTTCAGCACCGCCGAGCTGCGGATAAAGCTGCGCTCTTTTTTATGCCCGCGTGAAAGCCGAAGCTCCTTCACCTCGCTGTACGCGTCGCTGCTGACTGCGATATAGACCAGCCCCACAGGCTTTTCCACGCTGCCGCCGTCCGGCCCCGCAATGCCCGTCACACCGATCCCGATATCCGCACCCGTCGCGGCGCGTGCGCCTGCCGCCATCTCTCTTGCGGTCTGCTCCGATACCGCGCCATACGCTTCCAGCGTCGCCATCTGCACACCCAAAAGCTTTACTTTGATTTCGTTGGCGTAGGCACAGATGCCGCCACGAAACACCGCCGAAGAACCCGGCACATCGGTGATGGCCTGCGATACGCCGCCGCCTGTACAGCTCTCCGCCGTAGCCACAGTCAGCCGTTTTTCCTTCAGCGCTTCCACAACCGCGTTCTGCAGGCTGCCGATATCAACGCCATATACCACATCGCCCAGCCGTTCCTGGATCTCTGCCACCACCGGGCGGATCATCGCTTCGGCTTCGTCCGCGCTTCCCGCCTTGGCGGATACCCGCACCTGCACCTCACCCTGCTTGGCATACGGCGCAATGGTGGGGTTGGTATACGAGGTCATTATGTCGCGCAGCGTATCCTCCACCTTGGATTCGCCCATGCCAAAAATGAAAAGCGTATGTGAGAGGATCGTTGCGTGCTCTTTCTTCATCAGGTACGGCACCACATGGTCCCGAACCATAGGCTCCATCTCTCCCGGCGGACCGGGCAGCATGATCACAATCTTCCCCTCCTGCTCCACCGCGATGCCGGGCGCAAAGCCCTCGTCGTTGAAAAACACCGTAGCTCCAAAGGGCACCCTGGCCTGCAGCAGGTTGTTGGGCGTCATCGTCCCACCGCGTGATGCGTTCAGGGCCTCTATCTTTTTTACCGACGGCTCATGCATCTCCAGTCCCAGCCTAAAATAGTCCGCTACAGTCTGCTTGGTCAGATCGTCATAGGTGGGCCCAAGGCCCCCGGTGGTGATAACGAGGTCCGCACGCGACAGGGAAAGCGCAAGGCTCTCCTTCAATCGCTCCGCGTTGTCGCCCACAACGGCTTGATGGTAGGTGTCGATGCCGAGCACCGCCAGCTCGCGCGCCAGAAACGCCGCGTTGGTGTTGACGATATCCCCCAGCAGCAGCTCTGTTCCCACGCAAATGATTTCCGCTTTCATGTCTTATCCTCACCTTATCCAGTCAGGAAGATCGCTCCTCCGCATGAAAGGTATTATATCACAGCGGCCGCCGGATATCCAAAGCCCTTCGTTTTGGGTTGCGGGGCCCTGTCCCGTATGATATGATTCCTGCATGTTCCAGTTTCGGAGGCATTTATGAAAAGCGGCATCGTTATCCTGTCATCGTTTTTGATTATCGCTCTGTTGTGCGCATGCACGGTCGGCGGTGAGTCTGAGGCTCCATTCACCTCTTCGTCGCCTACTGCCACGGTCACACCGGAGCCTGCCCCTTTGGCTGTAACGCGCACTGATCTTCCGGCGTACTTTGCGCCGGGACTTGACGCGCCTGGCGCGATTCCCGCAGAGCCGTACCGGATTGGCGTAGTCGTTGGGGACAACTTCAAGGATGCGGCGCTGCGCGGCGAATTTGAAAACCTTTGTACCCAATATGCGGATGCTTTCAGCCTCGATATCTCTTTCCAGCTTTCCGTGACCGAAGCGTCGCAGCAGACCATTGTCCGGAACCTGCTGACCTCCGGCATCGACCTTTTGATACTTTCCACCGGTGGGGATGCCCCCGCTTTGGGTGCACTGTGCGAGGAAGCCGGTGTGCCATACATCACAATGGACTGCCGTGCAGGGACGCCCGGACAGGGCCAGTACGTCTGCACTGTCGAGCGGGACGAATACCTGGTCGGCCTGCTGACGGGCTTTTCCATCATCGACACCCTGACCACGGCAAACGGCAAGCCTGAGGGCAGTATTGCCGAGATTGTGGGCGATGTGACCGCCTCGGCATCCATCCTGCGCTCCGCGGGGCTGCGGCGAGCGCTGGCCGCCTGCCCCGATATCCATGTGGTCTGCAGCGTCACTACCGCGGACGATACCGCGTATTACGCAGCGACTAACGTGATGAAAGCGTACCGGCAGGGTGAGCTGGACGGCATCGTGATCTACAGCGATGAAGCCGCACTGGAAGTATTGCAGGCTGTCGTCAACTATGAGCGGAACGATCTACGCGGACGCATCTGGTCGGTTGGAGGCACAAAGGACGGGCTCACCGGTGTTTGGTACGGCGAGCTTGCGCAGACCGTGGAACTGACCGCACAGACCGGCATGCTGGCGCTTGAATATGCCGTTCAGTATTTAAACGGCAGCGGCAATATACCGCCCGTAGTTTGCAGCGTAACGCGCGCTTTTTCCGCTTCCTCTCAGGAGCAGAAGGATGAACTCGCGCGGATCATCGCGCAGATGGAAGAGTCCGGGTTCCACTCCTGCATGGAGAATCAGGGCAGCTACGATTTATTCATGCCCGATGAGCGGTTGACCTTGATCTATCCGCAGCATTATTATGAATACGACGATATTCAGGCCTATATTGATGAGTTCCCTCCCTATACTACGCAGGATGCTGGTTATGAGTCGGAACCAATGGATGCGGCGGGCTAAAAAAACATAAAACGTTGTCACAATTCCTCATCTTATAGTATAATGAATCGCGTGTGGTGGAATAACCTTGAAGGGACCGAGTTAAAAAAATGAACTACGCAAGGCGGCGAAAGGTACGTCGTACCGCCCAGACGCGGTTTTATATTATTATCGCGGCGCTCGCGGTGGCATTGGCAGTTGGCATATTCTTCATCGTCCAGGCCATAAACGATCAACCGGGCACAGGCGAATCCCCCATCACATCTGTGGCAATCTCCCCGCCTGATGCTTCCGACATACCATCTTATACGATCACGCCCACAGAGGAGCCGACGCCTACTCCGGCACCGTCGCTTTCGTTTGATCTTGTCCCAACAGCGGTTGAGGGGAAGACTGATCCCGCGACATTTGAGTTTGAGACGGATATCATGGTGGGCGACCAGATCGTGGAGACCTACCAGCGCCCCAACCCGATCAGCTTCGGTTCGGGCGACGAATACACGGCGCTTGAGGGCGTCACCACGTTCCGCGGCAACAACTATCGGGATACCGCGAGCTGGGGTACGGCGGAGATTACAGATGAACAACTGGCTGTAATCAACACCAAGCATAACGGCGCAATCGGTACTTGGGGCGGCTTTGCGTGGACAGGCCAGCCGCTTGTCGTCAAGTGGCCGGACGAGTTGCGCGCCCACATGACCTCGCTCTACGACGAATTCAGGAATAAGCAGGGTTTTACAGAAGTCATCATCGCCGCGCTCGACGGTTATATCTACTTTGAGGAATTGGATACCGGAGAAAAGACGCGCGACCCGATCAACGTCGGCGCGCCCATCAAGGGTTCCCCCACCCTTGACCCGCGTGGCTACCCGATACTCTACGCGGGTCAGGGTGTCGGCCCGACGGGCGGGACGACGGACGATCACATGTATTTCAGGGCTTTCAACCTTATCGACAACACGCTGCTGTACAAGTGGGGCTACGACTCCGCCGATCCGTTTGCGTACCGTGGCTGGCAGGCATATGACTCCTCCCCGCTGATCAGCGCGGACGCAGATACACTGATCCAGCCGGGCGAGAACGGCGTGCTGTATACGATCCGGCTGAATACGAGCTACGACCCGGCCACCGGATCGGTATCCATGAACCCCGAACCGGTCGTCAAATATCGCTACACCTCCCCGATGAACCGTACGCGTGAAGCAAATGCGGGCGGTCGCTGGGGCACCGAAGACTCCATTGTGGCGTGGCGCAACTACATCATATTCACCGACAACGCGGGCGTGCTACAGTGCCTCGACCTGAATACCATGCAGCCTGTCTACGTCAACGACCTGCGCAACGACAGCGACGTCTCCATGGTGCTGGAGGAAGATCCGGAGAACAACACCTTTTACCTGTACGCGGCGTGCGAATATGACGATGACGTGGCTAACGTGGATCCCGGACAGGGCACGTGTTATGCGTACAAGATCAACGGACTCACCGGCGAAATTATCCATGAGGTATCCTATACCGTCGATTCCTCCAATACAAGTGTAGACGGCGGTATCCTCGCCTCTCCGATCCTCGGCAAGGAAGGCACGAGCCTCGAAGGGCTCATCATCTACAACGTCACGGCGGAGGTAAAGGGCAACTCCACCACAAGCCGCCTTGTGGCCCTGAACAAGGACACCTTCGAGGAGGTCTGGAGCTACGACATGGATGTACCCGGATGGTCGCCCTCCTCACCCGTACCCGTATATACGGCGGACGGACAAGGCTATATCGTACAGTGCGACCGGAATGGCGATGTGGCGCTGATCAAGGCGGACGGCACGTCATGCGAGGAAGTGTACCGGCTGGAGCTCGAGAAGACGGACAGCGAAGGCAAGGTAACCGAACAGAATAACTTTGAAGCAACGCCAGTAGTCTATGGCAATATGATCGTCGTGGGTTCGCGAAGCAGGAACCTGTTCTTTATCAAAATATCATAGTTTACTTAAGTCTGGAGCACATACTTCGGGCTTTCCTCATATGCAGCTGGCCGGGCTCAGGCGGTGGGCGATGCATGGTGGTGACGGAAAGGAATTGGAGAAGAAATCGAAATGAAAAAAGCAAACTACGCAAGACGGCGCAAGGTACGTCGTACCGCCCAAACGAGATTTTATATTATTATTGCAGTGCTCGCAGTGGCATTGGCAGTCGGCATATTCTTTATTGTCAAGGCCGTAAACGATCAGCCGGGTATAGGCGAGTCGCCCAGTTCATCCGCAACGATTACCCCGCCCGACGCTTCCGATATACCGTCGCAGACGGTCACGCCTACGGAGGAGCCGACGCCCACTCCCGCACCGTCGCTCTCGCCCGACCTGATACCCACAGCTTCCGACAAGACCGATCCGTCGTTGTTCGGCTTTGAGACGCATATCTATGTGGATGGCGTGGAGCAGGACAGCTATACACGCGAGGGTTCCATCAACTTTAGCTCCGGCGCGGAGTATACCGGACTGCCGGGCGTTACGACCTACCGCGGTAACAACTACCGTGACGGCGCTTCCTCCTGGGGCACGGCTGAGATTACAAACGAAACGTTGACGCTGCTCGATATTGATAAAACCACGAGCGCCATTGGGCGCTGGCGCGGCAGCGCGTGCACCGGCCAGCCGCTCATCGTAACCTGGCCCGATTCCACGCGCAAGATCATGACCTCATTGTACGATGAGTTCCGCAACAGCACGCAATACCACGACGACTTTACCGAGGTCATCATCGCTTCGGTGGATGGTAACGTCTATTTCATGGAGCTTTCCACAGGCAAAAAGACCCGCGACCCCATCAAGATCGGCTCACCCACCAAAGGTACGCCCTCGCTCGATCCGCGCGGCTGGCCCATCATCTACGTGGGACAAGGCCTCAATCCGGAAGGCAGCGTTACGGCATGTGATAACATGTATTTCCGTGCGTACAGCCTGATCGACTATACAGAACTGCTGGAAGTGGGCGCGGTCAGCGCAGACCCCACGGCTTACCGCAACTGGCAGGCCTATGACGCGAGCCCGCTCGTTGATGCGGGGACTGATACGCTCATCTGGCCGGGTGAAAGCGGTGTGCTCTATACCGTCAAGATGAATACGCAGTATGACGAAGCGGCTGGAACGCTGACGGTGAATCCCGACCCGACCGTCAAATACACGTATACTTCGACCCGAAACCAGGCGACGAAGATCTACGGCATGGAGAACTCCCCGGTGGGCTGGCGCAACTACCTGTTCTTCACGGACAACATCGGCATGCTGCAATGCGTAAACCTCAACACGATGGAGCTGGTATACGGGAACAATCTGGAGAATGACAGTGACGTCTCCATGGTGCTGGAGGAGGATCCAACGGCCCAGCGCGTCTACCTTTACACCGGCTGTGAATACGACGACTCAGCGGCCCAGTCGGATCAAAGCCACGGCGAATGCTACGCGCGCAAGCTCGACGCCATGACAGGCGATATCATCTGGACCACGCCCTTCCCCATATACACCGCGATCGGGGGCAGCGTGGACGGCGGCATCCTTGCCTCGCCTATCCTGGGCAAAGAAGGCACGACGATGGAGGGGCTCATCATCTATACGATATCTTCCGTGATCAAGGATGACGGCAAGACGACTGCGATGATGGTCGCTTTGGACAAGAACGACGGCCACATCGTGTGGCAGATCGACCTGTATGAGGATATTCCCGACGATGCGGGCTGGACGCCCTCTTCCGCCGCTGCCGTATATACCGCGGACGGCAAAGGCTACATCGTGCAGTGCCTGTTCAAGGGCTACATTAAGCTGATCCGCGTGGACGGCGCCACGGCAGACGGCGCTGCGGTTGTGGATTCCATTAATGTCAGCGAGGAGTTAGGCACCGACGAGCCCAACAGCTTTGAGGCAACGCCTGCCGTTTTCGGCAACACCATCGTGGTGGGATCGCGAAGCGGACACTTCTTCTTCCTGACGATAGGCTGACCAAACGACGAGCCTCCGGCAGGTCCGGGGGCTTTTTCTTACGGGCCCCCGAAAAGCGAGCTTTTTGGGCTTACATCCGGAGCATTTCAGGCTAAATATCCGGCGTGATGGCAATACTGCTGAAAGGATCAACATGAGGAGAAGGAACTACCACTTGAGAAGACGCCATAAACGAAACCACAGAAGCTACGGGCGCAGAAATCGCGGCCCTGTCATCGCACTGGCAGCGGTGCTGATTGTTGCGGCTGCAGTCGGCATATTCTTTCTCGTCCGGGCGCTGGGTCCCGGCGGAAACAGCGGCGAGACCGCGTCACAAACCACCGCCTCCGCACCGCCCACGCCCACACCCGTACCCTCGCTTGCGCTGAGCCTCGTTCCGCGGGCCACCGATAAGACTGACCCCGCACTGTTCAGCTTCGAGACAGGCATCATGGTCGGTACGCAGGAGGTAGACTCGTATACGCGCGAAGAACCTATCAGCTTCGGCTCGGGCGATGAATATACCACGCTACCCGGCATCATCACGTTCCGCGGCAACAACTACCGCGACATGTCCAGCTACGGCACCGCGACGATTACGGATGAAACGCTTTCGCTGATGCTGACGAAGAATACCATTAATATCGGCAACTACGGCGGCTCCGGCTGGACAGGCCAGCCGCTTGTCGTCCAGTGGCCCAAAGAGCTCCGCGAAAAGATGACCACGCTTAAAGAGCCATATCGTTCGCAGGATGGCTTCACCGAGGTCATCCTCTGCTCGTTGGACGGCCGCATTTATTTTATGGACCTTGCGACAGGTGACAAGACGCGTGATTTCATTACCATCGGCGCGCCTACAAAAGGCACGGCCTCGCTCGACCCGCGCGGCTACCCCATCATCTACGTAGGACAGGGGCTGCAGTCGGACGGAAATGCCGATAACTGCAAGAACATGTACATGCGCGCCTACAGCCTGATCGACGGCAGCAAGCTCATGGAGATCGGTTATGAGGATGCCGACCCGTTCGCATACCGTTACTGGCAGGCGTACGATTCCAGCCCGCTCGTGGACGCCAAGACGGATACTTTGATCTGGCCGGGCGAGAACGGAATACTGTATACCTTTAAGCTGAACTCCAGCTACGACCCCACGACGGGCATTGTTGCCATGGCAGCCAACCCGGCCGTGGTGAAATACCGCTATACCTCCCCGCTCAACACCTCGCGCGAAACCGACAAGGGCGGGCGCTGGGGCACGGAGGACTCCGCCGTGGCGTGGCGCAACTACCTGATGTACACCGACAACGCGGGTGTGCTGCAATGCGTGGATCTGAACACGATGCAGCTCGTTTACGCGAATGACCTCGGCAATGACAGCGATGTATCCATGGTACTTGAGGAGGTGCCGGAGGAGCAGCGCGTGTACCTTTATGCGGGCTGCGAGTACGACGACGATGTGATGAACACACAGCCGGGCACCGGCCCGTGCTACGCGTACAAGATCGACGCCATGACGGGTGAAATCCTCTGGAAAGTCGCTTTTACCGTGGATTCAGGCAACTCCAGCGTGGACGGCGGCATCCTTGCCTCCCCCGTGCTGGGCCGCGAAGGCACCACGCTTGAAGGATTAGTGATCTACAACGTTACTCAGGTGATTTCGGGCGACACCAATACAAGCATACTGGTTGCGATCAACAAGGATACCGGCGAGATTGTCTGGCAATACAGCATGGGAGTTTCGGGGTGGTCGTGCTCGTCGCCCGTGGCGGTATATTCCGACCGCAAGGATGCCAGCGGCAAAACCATCGCCTACCTCGTGCAGTGCGATATTAGCAGTACGGTCGCGCTGATCCGCGTGGACGGCGCTGTTGAGAACGGCTACACCCAGGTAGCCAGATTGAACTTAAACGATGAGATCAACGAAACAGGCAATAAATTTGAGGCTACGCCCGCCATATACGGCAACACAATCGTCATTGCCTCACGAGGCAACCACGTATTCTTTATCAAGATAAACTGAGCCTGAAGCCCTCGCAAAAGCGGGGGCTTTTTTTGTATAGCGTGATAAAGTCACGGAAAAACACACAGGATGGTTGTAGGATAGATATTGTGAAAAAATGATCGAAATGGAGAACCTGTCAGTGAAGTTGAATGTCATTACACACCGGTGTCCGCAGAACCATCCGTGCCCGTCGTTGCGCGTTTGCCCTACAGGCGCGCTCACGCAGCATGGTTATGATGCGCCGGTGGTGGATCAGGAGAAGTGCATCGCCTGCGGGAAGTGTGTACGGTTTTGCCCGATGCAGGCGTTACAATTAGAAGAGGAGAGGTAATTTTATGCCAAAAAAAGTGGTCATCGTAGGCGGCGTGGCGGGCGGCGCGAGCTGCGCGGCGCGTCTGAGAAGGCTCGACGAAAGCGCCGAGATCATCATGCTCGAACGGGGGCCGTACATATCCTTTGCCAACTGCGGCTTGCCCTATCACATCGGCGGCGTGATCGGCCAGCGTGAACAGCTGCTGCTGCAGACGCCCGGCTCGTTCCACGCACGCTTTGGCGTGGATGTGCGCGTAAACAGCGAAGTCACGGCCATCGACCACGAGAAAAAGACCGTCACGGTCAAAAACGAAAGCGGAACGTATACGGAAAGCTACGATACGCTCGTACTGTCCACCGGCTCGTCCCCCATCGTGCCGAAGCTGCCCGGCTCGGACGATCCCAGAGTGATGCAGCTGTGGACCATTCCCGACATGGACAACATCATCAAAACCATCAACGATAACCATGCGCAGCGCGCTGTGGTGGTGGGCGGTGGTTTCATCGGCATTGAGATGGCAGAGAACCTCGTGGACGCGGGCCTGTCCGTGACGCTGGTGGAGATGCTCGATCAGGTGATGCCCCCCATTGATTATGAGATGGCGCAGATGCTGCACAAGCACATGGCGGACGCGGGCGTGGGCCTTGCGCTGGGCGAAGGCGTGGAGCGCTTTGAGGATACCGGCAAGGGGCTTCGCGTCGTCACCTCCAAGCGGAGCATCGAAACCGACCTCGTAATACTCGCCATCGGCGTTCGGCCCAACTCGCAGCTGGCTAAAGACGCCGGGCTTAACCTCAACGCGCGGGGCGGCATCGTGGTCGACGAGTACCTGAAGACCAGCGACGAGAACATCTATGCCGTGGGCGACGCGGTGGAGACCGAGAATTTTGTGACGCATGAGCGCACCATGATCCCGCTTGCCGGGCCGGCCAACAAGATGGGCCGCATGGCGGCGGACAACATCAGCGGCATGAACCGCACCTACAAAGGCACGCAGGGCGCATCGGTCGCCAAGGTGTTCGATATGACCGTGGCCAGCGTGGGCCTCAATGAGAAGCAGCTGCGCGCCGCGGGCAAGAAGATCAACGAAGACTACAAGGTGACGGTAATGCACCCGCTGTCCAACGCGGGCTACTACCCGGGCGGCATGCCGCTGACCTTGAAGGTCATTTTCGACAAGAAGGATGGGCGTATCCTGGGTGCGCAGTCCGTGGGCTACAAGGGTGTGGAGAAGCGCATCGACGTAATCTCCACCGCCATGCGTTTTAACGCCACCATATACGACCTTGAGGAGACGGAGCTGTGCTACGCGCCGCCGTATTCCTCCGCGAAGGACCCGGTCAACATGGCGGGCTTCTCCGGTGCGAACGTGCTGGAAGGAACGGTGGACAACATCACGTTTGGCGAGCTGGCCGACCTGCCCAAGGACACGGTTTTCCTCGATGTACGCACCGCGCCCGAGGTGCAAATGGGCGCGATCCCCGGCAGCGTGCATGTCCCGGTGGACAGCATGCGCGAGCAGCTTGTCAATCTGGATAAGAGCAAATCGTACGTGGTCTACTGCGCCGTGGGTATCCGCGCGTACATCGCGTGCCGCATCATGAAGCAGAACGGCTTCAACAACGTGCGCAACCTCGCGGGCGGTTACACCACCTACCGCGCGGCTTCCGGCAACTACACGCTGAAAACCGCAGAACCCGAAGCGCCCAAGGCTGACAAGAGCAAGCCCATGTCAGCCGCGGACGACGCGGGCAACACCATCACGGTCAACGCGTGCGGCTTGCAGTGCCCCGGCCCGGTCATCAAGCTCTACGAGGCCATGACGAACGCGGAAAACGGCGATGTGATCCACATCACGTCCACCGATCCCGGCTTCTTCGCAGACGCGGCGGCATGGTGCTCCCGCACGAAGAACACCTATATGAAGGGTGAAAAGCAGGAAGACGGCTTCTCGGTCTGGATCAAAAAGGGCTGCGAAGGCGAAAGTGCCACGGCAGGATCGTGTGGCGTGGGCGGCGGCACCGATAAGTCGATGGTCGTGTTCAGCGGCGACCTTGACAAGGCGCTCGCGAGCTTCATCATTGCCAACGGCGCGGCGGCGATGGGCCGCAAGGTGACGATGTTCTTTACCTTCTGGGGCCTCAACATCCTGCGGCGGCACGAAAAGGTAAAGGTGCAAAAGTCGTTCATCGAGAAGATGTTCGGCGCGATGATGCCGCGCGGCACAAGCAAGCTCACGCTCTCCAAGATGAACATGATGGGCATGGGCTCCGCCATGATGAAGGGCATCATGAAGAAGAAGAACGTGGCGGCGCTGGATGAACTGATTGCGCAGGCCAAGAAGAACGGCGTGCGGATGGTGGCGTGCACCATGTCCATGGACGTGATGGGCATCCACAAGGAAGAACTGATCGACGGCGTGGACCTGGCGGGCGTGGCATCCTACCTCGCCGCAGCGGAGAACTCCGACACGAATCTGTTTATATAGCACTAGGGGTATTGGGATAAAGACAGGCAGGGCCTCCGGAAATCCGGAGGCCCTGTTTTTTCGCTAACGAATAAGTATTAATCATTAACTATATTAAGCACTCGTCTATAGCTAGGATGTATTTCCCATTTTTGTGTTAAGTCCAAATTTATATCGTTTTCGAGAAAATCAGGTCTATCTTCAAATCTTAGAAAGCTTCCATTTGGGCTATCTTTTGTAGAAATAAACCCGATACGAAATAGAAAATTTGCTACACCCAAATTATTAACATTCGTTTTAACTCCGTCTATCTGTAGATTTTCTATTTTATTTATTATATTAATATTGATAAATTCCAATAAATCTTTTAGTGAGTAGGTAGTTCTACCATGAGCAAACGTATGGATTAATTTCTCCAATGCATTACATTGATGATTATGTTCATTATATAAATCCTTTAGCCGCTCTGTTCCATAATTGAACATAGAACCATTAATATCTTTTACATCTATAACTTCTTTATCGTTTTTGCTGGCATGCTGAGCCGCTAGTTTACATAATACAGTAGCCCAACGCGGCCTACCTGCACTCATCGTATATATTGGAATTGAAGGATCAACAAGCCCTTTTCCCCATTTTAACAATCCGTCTAAAAAAACTAGTTTAAAAATTTCATTGGCATTCATGTTCGGATCTAACGAATTGTATTGATCAGGATATTCTCTTTTAAAGTAACTGGATATTCTGTTTAGCATGATATTTCTGATTTCTTGCCTTGACCAATTTAAATCATACATGTATTGTCTGCATTTATCTAAGTCATCATCCTTTAAAATATTCCAAACATCTGATCTACATGCTGCCCGAATATAAAGCCCATGAATACTATTTACCAGGTTTCTACATGCAGTAAAAAATGTACTTACGTTCAACTGCTTTAATTCACTATTTATAAAATTGGCATCAATATCATCAATGAACATCCATATATTTTCTTTTGAGGTGGTTTTATATCTTTTCAGTAATTCTTCAGGGTTACAAGCCGCTAAACTCTTTTTGTTAATTTGAGTATCTGCCAATTTGATTTCTAACCGGCTAACTAATGCTCCGATAATATTTTTTTGTTTGAATCCAGCAATCTCTGAATTTTCAACCAAAGTAATTTTATCATCTGTCAATGCTAATCCTATTTGAGAACCAATTTCCATATTGATTCTTGAGCAAATACGACGCTGCCAACCATTAATACACTCATATGTAGTTGTTTCTTTATCTAGAGGTATCAATAAAGCCAAATCAGAGGCTTTGACATATAGAAAAATGTCCTTTGGGTTATCCTCTTGATGTTTTGACATTGTATATTTTAATAATGCGGATTTTCCAACACCTTTTCTAGACCTAACAAAAGCCAAATGCTTTTTGGTTGAAAAAAATCTTGCTTGGAAGTCTCTCTTTACAAAAAAATAATTCTTTAATAAATTAATATCCTCATCTTCACCAACTTCATTACCAAAGAGCGAATCCGAATTGTGTAAATCATCCAACATAATTTATTCTACCTATCTTTACATTCTTCTATTTCCAATTTCGACATTTATCCTATATTTCCTTCAAGACCAAAAAAACCCTTTTCATCTTAATCCCTATTTCTTTTAAATTTACTCTTGAAATTAATCTTCTTACACGCTATATTAACATTGTTAATATTTTTAACATTGTTAATTTTTCTATGCTTTGCGGCATACAGTATACAAAGGGGCAGCTTATGGGCGATACGGGAAACACGGGCAAGCACAGCGTCCGGGAAGGGCGCATCCGCACCTATTTTATCGACGCGGCCAAACAGATCATCCTGCAAGAGGGTGTGGAGGGCGTGTCGGTGCGCAAGGTCGCGGATATCGCGGGGTACTCCTACGCCACAATCTACAACTACTTCAGCGACCTAAATGCGCTGCTGCTGGCAGCCAAGCACGCCATGATACTGGACATGGTGGCTTATATGGGCGGCGCGGAGGGCGGGAAAGCTGCCGGAGTGGAAGAATTCAAGCGGCTGAACCGCCGGTACGCGGGCTACTATCTGGAGCATCCGCACGTGTTCCGCTTCTTCTATTCGTACCGGCTGACGGAGGAGCCCCAGGCCGCGCCGCAGCACTTCGATTACGCTACGAGCTGGCAGGATACCTATCAAGGTCTCGTGGAGGACGGCACGATCCAAGCGGAGGACGTTTTCATCGTGGCCAAGACGATCATCTACGCGCTGCACGGCCTGCTCGCGCTGTACTTCTCGGACAACGGCCTCACGGAGGAGGCGTTATTGAGCGATCTGGACCAGCTCACCGAATATCTGTTGAAAAGGAGAGAGTAACCATGAACATCGGCATCATCATTTTTTCGCGCACCGGCAACACGCTTTCCGTGGCGGAGCACATCCGGGATGCCTGCACCGCGCAGGGGCACACGGTCGTCATTGAGCGCGTGGTCGCCGAGGATGAGGACCCGAACAGCCGGCCCGTACGGATTAAGCACGCACCTGATCCGGCCCGTTTTGACGCAGTGATCTTCGGCGCGCCGGTACAGGCCTTCTCCCTGTCCCCCGTCATGAAGGCCTACCTCGAAGGCATTCCGCCGCTGGAGGGCAAGCACGTGCGCTGCTTTGTCACGCAGCACTTCCCAAAGGCATGGATGGGCGGCAGGCAGGCGCTGGGCCAGATGAAGCGGCTGTGCCGGTTAAAAGGCGCGGATGTAGCCGAAACCGGCAACGTTAACTGGACGTCCAAAGCGCGGCTCGATCAAATCGCAAGCGTCGCAGCCCGGCTGGGCGGAATATAAGGCGGCTGTATGAAGAAGGTATTGAAATGGATCGGCATCGGCTTTCTGGCGTTCGTCGCGGTCATCATGGTCTATGCGGTGCTCGGTAAGGGGCAGACGCTTGGCCTACAGATTGGTTCGGTGAATCTGGCGGATATCCCGGATGGCGAATACACGGGCGCATACGACTGCTGGCGGTGGAGCAATACGGTCGTCGTCACTGTGCAGGATCACCAGATCACAGAGATCGAGAGCGTCAAAGGCCCGAACGGGCGGGACAGCATCCGGGAGGACCTGACGGGGCGCATCGTGGACGCGCAAAGCCCGGAGGTCGACGCGGTCTCAGGCGCGACTGCCGACAGCAAGGCGTTTCTAAAAGCCGTGGAAAACGCGCTGCAAAATGCCGGGGCATAGCATGAAAATAAAAAAGGGCGGCTGTAAAGCCGTCAGCAGGTTGCTGATAAGCTTTCCCCATGTCATGTTGCGCGAAGCAAAACATCTTTATAGCGTGATGTTGAGATGCTGATCCATTGCAACCCGCTGTTGCAAGATGCTTCGTCGCTATGCTCCTCAGCATGACAGCACTTGGATTATAATTGAACTTGTGACTGCATTTTTATCGCTTTTAGGGCGGCTACTAAAGCCGTCCAATTATATTTAAGGCGTTGGAGCGTCGTCCTCACGCTTCATGTACGCCGTGTAGCGTTGCGCAAACGTTTGCTCCGAGATATCGGACTCCTGTGGCGTACGGTCCACCGGCGGGCCCTCCGGCTCCGGTTTGGGGCGCGCAGCAAGGCTCACGATGCCAGCCGCAGCCGAGACACCTTCCACTAGCAGAAGCAGCAGCCCCATGGCGGCCATAGCCCGTACCGACACTCCACCCAGCCCCAATCCACTCAGTGCCTGGAACACATCAGCCGGTATGAAAGACAGCAGCATATAGAGCGCGCCGAAGATCAGCAGCGGAAATGCCGTGGCGAGCATTATCACACCGCCCGCAATCCGGTTGTTTCGGCAGACGCATGCACCCACGAGGTTGACTGCAGTAAACGCGAACAACGCCGATAAATCGGGACTGCTCCCGGTATGTCAACAAACGTTAGCGCGATGAGTGTACCGAGCAGCACGTTGAATCCGAGCAGCATGTTGATGATCCCGGCTGTCAGCCCGGCCACAAAAGCAAATGAACTGCCCTTGTATTCCATACCCGCTCCTTTATACGATGTGCGACTATGCGTTCTTTGGCTTTACTGTAAAGCTCACCACGGCTGACGCGGCGGAAAGCAGATTGGCGAAGAGCAGCAGCATCCCTGCGCCCAGTACCGCGCGGCGTACGCCTTCCTCAAACTCCGGCCCGAATGCGCCAAGGAAGATTCCCGGCATATGCAGCGGCACATATACGCATACCGCCCCGATAAGCAGCAGCAAAACGGCGGATATGGCCATGATGACGCCGCCCGCGATGCGGCGTGTGCGGCAGACGCATGCGCCGGCAAGGCTCAGCCCCGTAACCGCGACCAGTGCACCTCCGGCGAGGATCAGCCCCAAGGGTACGGCGACATATTCCAGCGCAAAGAGCATGTTAGCCAGCGCGTTGAGGCCGCAGAGCATATTGGCTGTGGCTGCGCAAAGCCCGGCTATCCACGCAAATGCGTGCGCTTCCTGTTTCATGCCGCATCCCCTTTTGAGTAAAAATCAGATTGCAGTCTGTCCGGGCTGAAAGCAGCCCGTCATCCACGACATCATACCGCAATTTTACATCCTCCGTCAAACAGGAAAACACACTGTTTTAGTGTTTTGAAGGGCTCCGCGTTGCCATTTTTTCATCGCTTTCCGGGTGAAATTTTTCAGAAAAAACTATTGGCAAGCGCGTAATGTTTATGATATAATTCGATACTGCGGCGGAACATTACGACGCAGTGTGCCAATGTAGCTCAGCCGGCAGAGCGGCTCATTCGTAATGAGCAGGTCAACGGTTCGATTCCGTTCATTGGCTCCATTTATACCCCGAAGAAACCTTCGGGGTAAGCTTTCGGGGTGTAGCGCAGTTTGGTAGCGCGTTTGGTTCGGGACTAAAAGGTCGCAGGTTCAAATCCTGTCACCCCGACCACGAGCAAAGCTCGGTTGGATGAAAATCTGACCGGGTTTTTTCTTTATCTTGGCTGCGCCAAGATGCCGGTAAAACCGGCATCTTCTCAGGTTTTAGGGTTTTTAAATTGGGTTAAAGATAGCAAATATTTGAGCTGTTAGGAACGCAATATTAAGCCAAAGATGATAACTGTTATCAAATTTTCCCTATAACGCAGATAACACTTGTTCATATTCAATGAGAACAGATCAGCAAAAGCCTATTAAAACAGAACGTGTCTGTAACCAATAAATCATATGACAATACATGATAGGTGTAGTTACAGCTGTGAATGCTGGTATCGCTGCCCAAGTCCATGCTGAGCAACTGGTCGTAATCATTTATAACGTATTGCTTTCCTGCGACGCTATAGGGACGTTGTGAGTTTATAATTTCCGGGAATATTAGACCTGCTGAACATCAGTTTGGAAAGCCATGGTTCGCGATATCGGTATTATTCCATTCATAACGCCAGCAGTATCGCGGTTTTTACGCTACTTCAAATTAGATCATTCGTGAAAATGTCGAGGTGCAAACCATTGATATAACCGATGAAATCAATCGGTCATTTTGACGTTTCCTCCGCTCTATGCTATTCTTTGTCTGTATGTACTAGGGAATTCAGTTATACATGGAGGCTTTACATTGGAAAATAATATTAAACTGACTAAGCTCGCAAAATGCGCCGGTTGCGGAGCTAAAGTGGGAGCCGGCATTCTGGCACAGCTTCTGGAGGATATAAAGATACATACGGACCCGAATCTGTTAGTCGGATTTGATCGCAGCGACGACGCCTCCGTTTATAAAATCAGCGATGAGCTGGCGCTGGTACAGACTGTGGATTTTTTTCCGCCAATTGCGGATGATCCCTATACGTTTGGCGCGATAGCAGCCACGAACGCATTGTCCGATGTCTATGCGATGGGCGGAGAGCCCAAACTGGCGCTCAACATTATGGCTGTTCCCGAGGACATGCCCAAAGAGACCGTTCATGAAATCCTTCGGGGCGGCTACGACAAGGTTTATGAAGCCGGTGCACTGATCACAGGTGGTCACAGCATTTATGATGAAGAGCCGAAATACGGACTCTCAGTGACCGGATTTATCCATCCGGATAAGGTGCTGACGAATTCCGGTGCGCGGCCGGGCGACGTGCTGCTGTTTACAAAGCCGCTTGGCATAGGCGTTCTGACATCCGCAATGAAAGCTCATCTGGTCAGCGAAGAAACTGAAAAGTTCGCGTTAAGGATGATGACAACCCTGAATAAGGCTGCAAGGGATGCCATGGTCAAGTACAATGTTCATGCATGCACCGATGTGACTGGGTTTGGGCTGATGGGGCATCTGCTGGAGATGGCACAGGGAAGCGATGTGGAAATCCACGTAAACGTCGGAGGAATCGACATGATTCCCGAAGCGCTGGAATTTGCCCGGATGGGCGTTTTACCTGCCGGTATGTACCGCAACCGCAGCTTCGCAGAGGATTCTGTGAAACCGGGAAACATTGTGCTGGAGAAGGCCGATCTGCTGTTTGATCCGCAGACGTCCGGCGGATTGGTCATTTGTGTAAGCCCTGATGATGCCGACGCGCTTTTTGAAGAATTGAAAGGCTGTGTCCCGTCCGCGCAGAAAATCGGAAAGGTCAGTGCATTTGGCGGAGACAAGAGAATCATTCTGGAGTGATAAGATGAACTATAATTTGAAGCAGCTGGAGGCTTTCGCCGCGGTCGTCGAATGCGGCAGCTTCACAGTCGCAGCCGAAAAATTATATCTTGCGCAGTCAACGATCAGCGGCCATATCGCTGCGTTGGAAAAAGATATCGGCGTACCGATGATCGTGCGCTCAGGCAAGCGAAAAATCATTCTAACGGAAGAAGGGCGGCGCGTTTATGCCCACGCAAAAGCCATTTTGGAAAGCTGCGACCAGCTGGCAAGAGAGCTTGAGGAGCATACATCCGTGGAATTGGTGTTGGCAGCGTCTTCAATTCCGCTGGGATACTTGCTTCCCGAGCTGCTCGTTGGGTTCAGAGAGCAAATGCCACTCTGCCGCTTTACCTTGCGAAGCGGCGACAGTGCGCAGGTCTATGAGCAGGTTCTGGATGGTGATGCCCAAATCGGATTCGTTGGTTCGGTGTTGAACAGGAAGGAGTTGCATTATGACCTCCTGCGGGAAGACAGGCTTGTGATGTTAACGCCGGATAACGAGCGGTACCGTGCTATGTTACACTCCGGGGTATGCGGTAACGACCTGCTCTCTGAGCCAATGGTTTTACGAGAAAGTGGTTCGGGTACACAACAAGCCGTGGATAAATTCTTTTGTGAGAATCGGATTAATACCGACAATATTCACGTTGTTGCACGCATTCACAACAATGATACAATTTTACGCGCCGTCTCACAGGGATTGGGCGCTGCCATTATATCCGAACTGGCCGCCAGAACAATGCCGAACACCTTAACTTTCTCGCTTAATGGGAAGAGTACCTCACGTTACTTCTATATGATCCATGCAAATGATCGCAGGTTGACCAATACGGCTGGGGTTTTCCGAAAATTCGTCCTGAATCGTTATGAAGAATAACCAAGCTAGCACCATCATATTTTAAATCGGATTATCCGATCGTTTCTATTGATTAATCAGATATTCGTATTGAGTATTGATCCGTTAGCTTCTATAATTATATGAAAGCATAGGCGCGTCCATTATTGCCTATACCATTCAGATATGGGCGCCTTAACCAAGAGGTCTGCCTGCAATGAAATATATCGGCATCGACATCGGCTCGACATGCTCAAAGACAACGGTGATGGATGAAAGTCTGGAGCTCCTGACTCAGTTCGTTCAGCCCACCGGTTGGAGCAGCGTCGATTCGGCGGAAGCCATCCGAAAAAGGCTGCTTGATATCGGGATTGATGCAGTACATACGCCCTGTGTGGCTACCGGGTATGGCCGGGTGGCCGTTCCCTATGCGGATAAGACGGTGACGGAGATTACCTGCCATGCCAAAGGAGCCTGCAACATATTCTCGTGCAAGGATATGACCGTGATCGATATTGGAGGCCAGGATACAAAGATCGTCAGCATCGAAAACGGCATGGTGAAGGATTTTATGATGAACGACAAGTGCTCGGCAGGCACAGGCCGTTTTTTGGAAGTGATGGCCAATACTCTGGCTGTTGGGCTGGACGAACTGTTCGAACTGGCTTCAAGGGGTGGCGATACGACCATCAGTTCCATGTGCACGGTTTTTGCAGAATCCGAGGTCATCAGCTTAATCGGACGGGGCGAAAAGAAGGAAAACATCGCATTTGCCGTGGTGGACTCCATTGTAAAAAAGGTGGCCTCACAGGCCCGCCGGATGGGTGGCAATACAGTCGTGGGACTAACCGGTGGTTTGTGTGACAGCGTTTATATCAGAAACGCGTTATCCAGAGAACTGCAAAAGGAAGTTGTGTCCAACGAAAACGGCAGGTATGCGGGATCCATCGGCGCGGCGCTGTCCGCCATGAAAGCACATACAAGCGAAGGGTGACTTTCCGCAAAGAGGAATCTGACGATTTCTTTCCCGCCGTAATGATCATATGAATCGATAGGAGGAAATAAAAATGGCAAAGGTTATCGTTAACGCAGTTGGGGAACAGTGCCCGATTCCGGTTGTTAAAGCGACCAAAGCGCTGGGTGAAATGAAAGAAGCCGGTGTGCTGGAGGTCCATGTTGATAATGAAATCGCGGTACAGAATGTGATGAGGCTGGCGATGGGTAAAGGATTTACGGCAAAGAGTGAAAAGTTGGACGACAAGCACTTCGCGATCACAATGGAAGTGTCCGCATTGCCGGAGACGAAAATCCCAGAGCCGGAGATCGCCTGCATCCCTGATGTCAGAGGCAACACAGTGGTGGCCATCGATTCGGCCACAATGGGTCGCGGGGACGACGAGCTGGGCAAAACCTTGATGAAAGGGTTCATCTATGCGCTGGCCCAGCTGGAAGAGCTTCCAAAGACCATTATATTCTACAACGGCGGCGCATCCATTCCGATCGAAGGGTCGGTGAGCCTGGAAGACCTGAAAAGCATGGAGGCGCAGGGTGTGGAGATCATGACCTGCGGTACCTGCCTGAATTTCTATGGCCTGACGGATAAGCTGGCGGTTGGACAGATTGCCAACATGTATTCGATCGTTGAGAAACTAAACGGTGCATCCAAGGTCATCAAGCCGTGATTTATCTCGATAATGCCGCGACAACACTGCGTAAACCGACCGAAGTAATTGAAGCCGTTGTGCAGGCCATGAACGCGATGGGCAATTCGTCCCGCGGGACACATGCCGGCAGCCTCAACGCCTCCCGCACGATTTACGAAGCGCGGAACAAGATCGCTAAGTTATTCGGATGCAAGCGCGCCGATCATGTCGTGTTTACATGCAATTCTACGGAGGCGCTGAATATCGCCATCAATGGCGCTATTGGTCCGGGCAATCATGTGATTGCCACTGATATGGAACACAACTCCGTTTTGCGGCCGCTTTACCGCCTGAAGGCGGAACAACAGGTGGAGCTGAGTTTTGTGGCCGCGGACAGGCACGGAATTGTTGATTATACGGACTTTGAGAAGCTGATACGTCCGAACACGCAGGCTATCGTCTGCACGCAGGCTTCGAACCTGACCGGCGATATGATAGATGTAGCGCAAGTAGGGCAAGTCGCGAAAAAGCACGGCCTTCTGTTTATTGTTGACGCTTCCCAGACGGCGGGCTGTTTCCCGATTGACATGGACGAAATGAACATTGATATCCTCTGCTTTACCGGCCACAAAGGGCTGATGGGCCCTCAGGGCACTGGGGGGATGTGCATTCGCGAAGGCGTTACAATTCGTCCATGGAAGGTAGGCGGCACCGGTGTGCAGACCTACAGCAAAACCCAGCCAGACCAGCTTCCGGCTTTGCTGGAGGCAGGCACGCTCAACGGACATGGCATTGCTGGCCTCTCTGCGGCGGTGGATTATATCAACGCGATAGGAATAGAAGCCATCCGTGATAAAGAAGATATGCTGACACGCCGCTTTTATAATGGCGTTTCCGGCATTAACGGCATAACGGTTTACGGTGGCTTTACGGCGAAGTATCGTGCGCCCGTAGTGGCGCTGAATATCAAGGACTACGACTCTGGCACGGTTTCCGACGAGCTTTCCGAGACATATGGTATTGCAACACGGCCCGGCGCCCACTGCGCGCCCAGAATGCACCAGGCACTGGGCACAACACAGCAGGGAGCAGTCCGGTTCAGCTTCTCGTGGTTTACGAATATTCATGAGGTGGACGAAGCAATCCGCGCGGTGAAGGAACTGGCCGAATGAGAATCAAGCAACTCAAATTAATCGTGACGTTCCATACAACGACATGCGCTATGGCGATGGAGAAAGTGTGTACGGGGAAAGGGATTCCCGGCAGACTGATACCCGTGCCGAGAGATATTACCGCAAACTGCGGCATGTCATGGTGCGCACCGGTGGAAGCAAAAAGTATCCTCGAGATGACCGCAAAAGAAGCCGGCATTGAAATAGACGGCTGGTATGAACTGATGGTCTGACTGTCGTGACAGTTAAGTATATTTTTAGGAGGATGAGTAGTGTCAGATTATGTACAGATGTGGAAAGACCTTGGGATGGATCTGGAAAACCACGACTTATTGTGTCAGGTGCTGCCGACCGCCGTGGGTGATGTTTTCCTGACGCAGGAAAACCGTCCGACGGGCATGGATTTCTGGGATCTGGTCATCTCCGAGGTTCACGGTATTCGTCCGGCGGAGCTGATTGAAGCGCAGAAGCAGGGACGCAAGGTGTTCGGTACGTTTTGCGTTTATGTACCGGATGAAGTAGTGATTGCCGCGAACGGGATCGTCACAGGCCTTTGCGGTGGTTCCCAGTTTTGGGTACCCGACGGCGAAACCGTTCTTCCCAAGAGCACCTGCTCTTTGATCAAGGCCTCGGTGGGTGCGCGTTTGGGCAAGACCTGCCCATTCTTCCGGATTGCCGATATGTATGTCGGCGAAACCACCTGTGATGGCAAGAAAAAAGCGTATGAGATCCTTGGCGAAGATGTACCGATGCACATCATGGATGTTCCTCAGATGAAGAGGGAAAAGGATATCCTCAAGTGGAAGGATGAGATTGCCGAGTTCGCGAAGGTTGTTGAAGAATTAACAGGCAACGAAATTACTGTGGAAAAGCTGGGTAATGCCATCAAGATCATTAACGAAAAGAGAAAAGCGTTGCAAAGGGTGTACGACGCCCGCAAGTCTGAATGTCTGCCAATCTCCGGCCGGGACGCGCTGCTCATGATACAGATTGCATTCTTTGATGACCCGGAGCGCTGCGCTCAGATGTGCAACAAGCTGGCCGATGAGCTCGAACAGCGTATCAAGGACGGTGTTTGCGTCGTACCCGCCGGTACAAAGAGAATCCTTGTCACCGGTACGCCGCTCGCAGTACCGAACTGGAAGTTGCACAACATCATTGAAACCAGTGGTGCGGCTGTCGTCTGCGAGGAAATGTGCACTGGCACCCGATATTTTGAAAATCTGGTGGACGATACGAGGACCACGCTGGACGAGCAGTTCATGGCGTTGTCGGAGCGCTATATGAAGACCAACTGCGCCTGCTTTACGCCCAATACCGGAAGAATCGACGACATCCTGCGGATGGTAGATGAATACAAGGTTGACGGCGTAATTGACTGTAATCTAAAGTTCTGCTGTCTGTACGATACTGAAAAGCATCTGGTTTCCAGGGCACTCAAAGACGCCGGTGTTCCCGTGCTCAGCCTCGAAACGGATTATACCGATACCGACGCCGAACAGCTTCGTACCCGTATCGGCGCGTTTATTGAAATGCTAAATGACTGAACCGGACGTTAGGTATTACGTTCTCTTTGCCAACTATACCCACGGAATGGCCTTGCACGATCTGCTGACAGCTGCCGGAATCCCTAATCGGATTGCGCCGGCTCCCCGTTCAATTCAGGGTGAGCTGTCCTGCGGCATGTCGCTGATCGTGAAGCCGGAAGATATCAAAGCGGCAAGGGCGTGTATCGAGCAAAATAAAGCGCCGTATCACGATATTGTTCCGTTGACCGGACAGATCAGGGCCCAACGGGATCGATATTGCTGACGTCGGGGATGTTATATCGTTATAAGTAGCAGTACATGTGTCTGCTTTAACTGATTACCAGACCACTTTAAAAAAGAACCCCATTGCCTCTTATGGCTTGGGGTTCCTTTATGTTATCACCGAAGCTAAAAAGAGGATGCGCATTTTCTGTCTGCCCTATTCCAGCGTAAAGCAGAACTCCGCGCCGCCCTCCGGCAGGTTGCGTGCCATAAGGCTGCCGCCGTGCGCTTCCACGATGTTCTTGCAGATCGACAGCCCCAGACCCGATACGGCCCTGCCATTGTCGGTGGTGAAGAACGGCTCGAATATGTGCGCAATGTCCTGAATGCCATTGCCATCGTCGCTCACGCAAAAGACAGTGCGCTTATCTTCCTGCCGCGTATGAACATGGATGTGCAGCCCCTGCGCCTGCGCATTGTGGCGCACCGCATTGCCGATAAGATTGGCAAATACCCGCCGCAGCTTCGCAAAGTCCGCGCTGACCGCCGCCTCTGCATCACAGTCATTGCCGACCGTGAACTGTACACCACGCTGCGCCAGCTCCTCCGTGTACTCCTCTTCCAGCACGCGCTCGATAAACGAAACCGGCACTTCCCTGCAGCTGAGCGGACTCATCAGCTTTCCCTCGATATAACCGTCGAATTCCTCGATAATGGCTTCGATACTCTTTGCGCCGCTGTGGATGACAGACAGGTACTGCCGGATCCGTTCAGGCGGGAGCTCTTTTTTCATCAAGCTTTCGCTGTAGCCCAACACGGAGGTCAGCGGGGTTTTAATGTCGTGCGATATGCCCGCGACCATGCGATTCTGCAGCTGTTTTTCCTCTTCCAGTTCCCGTGACATCTGGGCAAAGGCGTTCTGCAGCACGCCGATCTCATCCTTCCGGCTCGTCTCCGGTACGCGTTTTAACTTGTAATGGCGCACATTAAAGCAAAGCCTGTCCAGCGGGCGCGCGTAGATGAAGTATACGATCACACCGATAGCGACCAGCATAATGACCATGAGCAGCAATTCAAAGCTCATCACCGAGGCCAAAAGCCCGTTGTGGCGCAGTCCTTCTGCCGTTATTGGTTTACCGCTGAATTCAGAAATCCGCTTGGCAATCTCGCCCGCATAGTATACCATAAAATACAGGTACAGTATCAGCAGGTTCAGCGCCAGCATCACCGTGATGATGACCGGAATGCGGACGCGCAGGCTGGACAGCCGCGTACGCAGGCTTTTCTTACTGGACAAATTTATACCCTACCCCCCACACCGTTTTGATATGCCGGTTATCCGGGTCCATCTTGTCGCGCAGGTTTTTGATGGTGACCGTCACGGAACCCACATCAAAGTAATTCATGCCCCATACGCTGTCGAATATCTGCTCGCGGGTCAGCACCTGCCCCATGTGATCGTACAGATACATCAACAGCTGGAATTCGCGTGTGGTCAGTTCCACAGGCTCACCGTTTTTCAACACTTCAAAGCTGCCACGACGTATTTGGTAATCGCCGAAGCATATGGGCCCAGCCTCACCCCCAGCCTTACGCTTGTCCCGGCGAACATGCGCCTTCACCTTTGCCACCAGTTCTTCCACGACGAACGGCTTGGTGATATAATCGTCCGCGCCCAGTTCCAGCCCCACCAGCGTATCGAGCGTCCGGCTTTTCGCGGTTACGAACAGTATCGGGCAAACGGTATGGTCCCGTATGCGCCGCATCACCTCAATGCCGTCCATACCGGGCATCATGATATCCAGCAGGATCAGCGAAAAGGAGCCGCTGCGCACGGCCTCGACCGCAGCGCTGCCGTCATGGACGACCAATGTATCAAAGCCTTCGTCCGCCAGACTGTCGGATATCAGTCGGGCAATATTTCTGTCGTCGTCCGCAACGAGTATTCTGTCCATACGCGCCTCCTTTCCGCTATCATACCATATTATTCTTCCCCTTTATACAGCCCAAACAGATCCAGCAGCTTATCAAAAAACGTCTGCGGCCCGGCGGGTTCCGGCTCCGGCTCCTCCGCATCCGGCAAACTGATCTTATCGGTCTTCATGACGAACAGTACGCTGTTTACGTTATTGGCCTCGTTGACGAACGATACCGGCACAAAATCTCCGCTGGTGTATTTGCCGATGGTTTCGTCTATTTCATCGCGCATGGACTGCAGCTCGTCCGGTATACCGCTGACGTTTTCGTCGAGCTCATCCAGCGCGTTGGCCAGCTTGTGCGTGGCGCTGTTGAGCTTGCCGTAACCCTCAGCCATAGTGGCGGCGTTCCCAGGCAGGGACTGCAGCCCCGCGTCAAACGTCTGATACTGCGCGTTCAGCTGTGACATGCCCTGCGCGCTGCCGGCCAGCACCTGGTACTGCGCAATGTAGGCTTGTGCCAGTGCCTGAACCTGCGGGTCCGGGCTGGCTGACAACGTCTGTGCTAATGCCAGCGCATCGGAAGAACCGGCTGCCGCGGCGCTGAGCGCCCCGCTCATGCTGTTTATCCCGGTGGATATCTGCCCGGAAGCATTGGCGATATCCTGCATACCCGCTTCAAAATCGCCAAGGCCGTTATTGAATTTGCCCGAAGCGCTGGCGATCTGCCCTCCAGCGTCCGCCAGCTCCGCTACGCCGTCCGCCAACTCGGTAAAATCGCTCTGCGCCTCATCCAGCCGGTCCGTATACGCGCCTGTGTCGATGCCCACGCTGCCCGTATGCAGCGCCTTGATCTGTATCGCGCTCATTTCAAACTCGGTCACCGAAGCCTTAAGCGCATAGGTTACTGGGTCCGCCGCTTGCATCACCGTATAGCCCACGCTGATGTTCTTGCCCGCCGCTACGATGTTGGCGTCCTCACCGGATACGTTGGTGCAATGCTCCGCGTCAAGCGTATAGGATATCTGCAGCACGTAGTTGTCGTAAAAGCTCTGGTAGCGCGCGTCACCCTGCTGCACCGAGATGCGGATCTCGATGTCACCCGAAACCCCCGCCAGTGACTGCGCGTCCGTCGCTTCCCCGTTCAGCAGATAGTCGATGTCAAAGTTCCACGGCAGCGCGGTCTCGCTCATTTCTCCCTGATAGTAGAAGCGGCCCTGCGGTGCGTCCATCGTATTCACGCCGTTTGCCGCATTGACAGGGTCCGTAGTCGTCAGGTTTTTGACGCTTTTGTAATTGCCGTAGTCCGTGACCGTACCGGCGCTCTCCATCTCGAACGCGTTGACGACATAAATGGCGCTCACGCTGCCGTCTCCGGACAGGTTGACATATACCGTTTCGTCCTTCTGCGTGGCCGTGCCCGCATATGCAGGGGCCGGGCAGACCGCTATGGCCAGCACACAGGCCAGACCGACGAAAGCAGCCTTAAACTTCTTATTTTTCATGGTTGGAATCCTCCTTAAAGTTCAGTTTCAAGGTGGTCTTTTTGATCAACGGATCGCAGAGCCGCAGCAACGCAGGCAGCAGCAGCACGACCATGCCGAGAGATAACGCCGCGCCGCGGCCAATCAGCTCTCCCAACTGCCCGATTACGCCGTTGGTGGAAATCATGCTGATGATCAGCCCTGCGGAAATCAATATGGTTGCCGAAGTCAGTATGGAACCGAACGTCTCTGACACCGCCTCCGCCGCAGCCTGTTTGCGCCCCAGCAGCCGGCGCTTTTCGATATAGCGGCTGGAGTAGAGTATCGCGTAGTCCACCGTTGCGCCCAGCTGTATGGAGCTGATGATGATGAAGCCGATGTACATGAGCGGCGTGCCCGAAAAGTATGGTACCGCGAGGTTGATCCAGATGGATATCTCGATCACGAGCAGCAGCAGTATGGGCAGCGATATGGACCGGAAGGTGAGCAGGATCACGAGGCCGATGGCGATCATCGCGGCGGTGTTGACCACCGGATTGTCCGCCGTCACCACCTGCTTCATATCGTAGATGTTGACGCTGCCGCCTGTGAGATAATATTCGTCGTAATAGCGGCGCGCAGTGTCCCGTATCGACTCCACCGTGGAAAACGCTTCACTGCTCTCACCCGGCGCGTTGACATTGATAATCATACGGCTGTACCCGTTTGATATGAACATGGACAGCGTATCCTCCGGCACAAATTCCTGTGGCGTGGGCGCGCCGACTGTGGTCAGGTACGACGATACCTCCGTGACATACGGCAGGGCGTCAATCTCCTTCGTCAGCAGCTTCTCCGTTTCATAATCGCCCTCCGGCACCATCAGTATCATCTGGTTGGCTTCGCCGAACACCGTACTGATCGCCTCCGCATCGTGGCCAAGCTGCGAGTTCTTGTCGCCGCTGACCGCATCAGAGCCATAGACGAATTCGTTCTTTTGCTGTGCCAGATAGGACGGCACCGCAACCAGTACCACGATAATGATGACCGGCACGCTCAGCTTCACCACCCATTTGCCCAGTTTCGAGAATTTTGGGATAAAGCTTTTGTGCCGAGTCTTTTCAATCACCTTATAGGTGAGCATGGCCAATGCGGGCAGCAGGAACACCACGCTGAGCAGACTGAAGACAACGCCTTTGGCCAGCACCACACCCATGTCCACGCCGATCAGAAAGCGCATGAGCGTCAGCGCCGCAAAGCCGAATATCGTGGTCAAGCCGCTCGCAACGATAGTGGGGAACGCGCTCTTCATCGCGGCCTTCATGGCGGCCTCGGGCGCAAGGCCCTCCTCGCGGTAATCCCGGAAGCGGTGCAGCAAAAATATCGAGTAGTCCATCGACACTGCAAGCTGCAGCACTGCCGCCGCCGTCTGTGTCACAAACGAGATCTCGCCCAAGAACGCGTTAGTGCCCATGTTTGCGATGACCGCGATGCCGATCACGAATATGAACAGCACGGGTTCGAACCACGATGACGTGGTCAGCAGCAGGATGATGAGCACGAGCGGCAGCAGGATCGACATCATTGTTTTAAGCTCTGCGCCGGTGCTCTGCTTGGCCGCCACGCCGTTGACCGCGCCGCCCGACATCGCACCTTCAGAGCCGATCACAGTGCGGATATCGTCCAGCGTCGCGGCATTCTGTTTGCCCGTCACATCGGCTTCAAGCTGCACGGCAAACAGCGCGTAGCCATCCTTATAGTAGCTCTCGAGCAGTTCTTCATCGATGAACGACTGCGGCTGATGGATATCCGCCGCGTCGTCCAGCCAGCGCACATTATTAACGCCCTGCACCGCGGCAATGCGATCCTTGTACTCCAGCGCTTCGGTGAAGCCATCCACCGGCACCATCACGCGCGTACCGTTCTGGCTGATCTTATCAAATACCGACTCCATCTTATGGAGCGCTACGGTGGACTCGCTGTCCTCCGGCAGGTAATCCAGCAGGTCATAGTTGACCTTTACCATCGGCACCAGCAGCACGCTGATCAGCGTCAGTACACCGAAGATGATAATGATCAACGCCTTGTGCCGCACAATCCTTTCTATCACGCCTGTTTTCCCCCCAGCAAAAATTAAGCACCGTACAAATCATACGGCGCGAAAATTAAAGCGCGATGGAATAAAAATTATTAAAAATTAAGAGATATCGGATTACCATGCATTTGGTCCGGTGAACAGATAAAAACAAGGCGCGGTGCAGGCCTCTCCCCATGGGCTGCACCGCGCCTTGTCACGGCGTTCTGTTATCCCCTTCTGGTTCCGCCGCCGAAGATACGCATCAGGTTGAACCCGCTGCCATTTGACGAGGATACCACGCTGGAGGAGATATCGACCGTATCGTCATACTCGTACCACACCGCTGCGCCCGTGTCCAGGCCGGAGAGTATCTCCACGCTCGTGCCATCCGAAAGCCCGGTAGTGACTTCGACAGGGCCGCCCAGCGTCTCGGTGTCCTCATCGTAGCTCGTATACACGACCACGCCGGATTTGGTTTCATTCAGCGCCGCTACCGGGATCGTCACGGTACACTCCTTCGACGAGAGCGTGATGCTTACTGCGGCGTTCATGCCCGCCAGCATCTGCTCCGTTCGGTCCAGCGTTACCACGGCAGTATACTTGGTGCTGCCGCCGGAATTGGTGCCTTCCAGATCGATGTCCGTCACCGAACCGGTGTACGTTTCACCGCGCAACGCGTCCAGCGTGACCGTTGCTTCCTGTCCCGTCTTCAGCGACAGTATATCCAGTTCATCGACCGTGATGGTGACGCTCATGGTATCGGCAGGCGTAACCGACATCGCCGTGCTTTCGGTGATGGTGTATGTCGGCTCCGTTTCCTCGGTCGTAGTGTCCGAAGTTGTGCCTGAGGAGCCGCTGTGCGACCCGCCCGTATACCCCGAACCGCCGTTTTCGCCGGTTTGACCCTTACTCGCAATTACGATCCATACAAGATTGCTCCTGTCGCTGCTGTCATAGGTCAGTATCAGCACGTCGCCCGCGGAGATATCGCTTACGGAATACGATGTCCACGCACCATTCTCATACATGTACACCGGCGTGCTGACGTCCGGGCTGATCTGGCTGTCCGTGGTCATCATATCGGATGTGATCCCGAGCGAAGTATAGGCCGAATAGTCCGTGATGGACACGCTTGCCGGATACTCCTTCGTGCTGATGGCACTGTAGGCCACACTCGATACGGTTGCCGCGTAGTTGGAATACGCCCCCACCGTCGTATCATCCGCGCCGGAGGGATTGTTACCCAGCAGCGTCATGACAGCCGCGCTGTCCTTTTTGGATGCCACCAGATCGGTGATTGTACCGGTTGTTTGAGACGCCGACGCATATCCCGTCTGCGACGCGCGTGTGGTGGCTATCAGAAGGTCCTCGTCCACGCCCGATATTGTCCCTGAGTATTCGGCATAGATGTTGCCGTCCTGATAGAGCTGAAACAGCGCGATCATCTGTTCCTCATAGTCGCTCCGGGTAGCCAGCAGCGCCTGATACTCCGCCGTGTACTCCGTATCGGTCAGCGTCAGCAGGGTATCGCCTGCATCCACCAGTCCGTTTTCCGCACACTTGATCTTGCTGACCGTTCCCGAATACCCGGTTACCTTCAGCTCGCTGTGGATGTAGAGCTCGCCGGTTCCCAGTACATTGCCCGCTTCATCCGATACCATGACAATTTCACCGTAGGTTGTACCGTCGTCCGTCACCGTGATGGCCGCGACGCCCTCCGAAAAGCTGGCTACCCGGCCTGTCAGCTCCGTTCCGTCGGCAAGCTGCACGGTGACGCTGTCGCCTGTGGCAATGTCGGCATCCGTTTCGATATCGACCGCCATCAGGCCGTCCAGCGAGATCAGCATCAGCGCGCCATTATCATACATCGTGTCGGCCACGCCCGTGCCCGCTTCGGCATAGATTACCTTGACCCTGCCGTCCACCGAAGCCGTGATCGTGCTTGCGATCTCCTCCGAGGACGCCGCGTCGATATCGTCATCCAGCGCATCCATTGCGTCCTGCAGGTCTGCAATCGCTTTCATTACGGAGGTGTGGTCGACCGTCGCCAGCACGTTCCCCTCTGTCACCGTGTCTCCGTCCTCCACATAATAGGCCGAAATCTCCACACCGCCCGGGATGGTGATCTCCTGCGCGTCCGCATCCGTCAGCGTGCCGGTACCCGATATGACCTTGTCGATATCGGCGCCCGCAGCTTCGGCAGTCACCACCGAAACGGTATCCGCCTGAGCCAGCTGAGCCAGATAAGCAGCCCGCACCGCGACATAGCCCAGCACGATGACCAAGACGACTCCGAGTATCACGAGAAGAATCCTTGTCGTCCTTCGGTGCTTACGCTGCCGCTTCTCATACCCCGAGAGCTTCGGCTTTTTCTCCTGCGTTTCCTCCAAAGCCTCCGCCTCTTCCTCCGAGCCCTCAGCAGCCTGACTGCGCTTCTTTCCGATGCGGATCAGCATGAGAACGCTGAAACCGTCCACTAATAAGCAGAATATTCCGATCGGTATCCACCAGCCGCTGATAAAGCTGGACAGCGCGGAGACGGTACCTGAGCTGCCCGGTCTCCCCGTCGTGTCGGACCCGCCGAAGGTACCCTGCATCTGCGACGAATCGAAGCTGGGCATTTCACCGCTGTTCATACCCGGTCTGCCGCCGAACTGTGAATTCGCAGTCTGATCCGCCGAACCGTCATACGAAGTTGTAGCCGGATATTCGCCATCGCTGGTCTGCGGCATGCCGCCCCCCTGCATCGTCCCCGAGCCGTCCGAAGGCATTGCGGGAAACTGGCCGTCGCTGGTCTGCGGCCAGCTGCCATCCTGCGACCAGTTGCTTCCGTCCGATACGGAAGAGTTCGCTGTGATGACGTATGCCGTGATGTCCGCTGCCAGCAGCAGCGTAAACACCACCAGCAATATGATATAGATTGGTTTTCGTTTAAACATCTGATTACCTCCTGTGCGGTTCAGCCGCCGTAATGCAGCGAGTCAATCGGCTTCATTTTGGCTGCTTTGTTCGCCGGATACAGGCCGAACACCACGCCGATGAAGAAGCAGAACGCCACGGCGATCAATACCACGCTTCCGTCCAGACTGAAGGTGATGGACAGGCTAGACGCGACCACCGAAATGAGCTGCAGGATGATCCACGACAGCGCGATGCCCATCAGACAGCCCAGCATGCAGATTACAATGGCCTCCACGAGGAACTGCTTCAGAATTACACCCCGTCCTGCGCCCACCGCCTTGCGGATACCGATCTCCCGCGTCCGCTCCGTCACTGTGACCAGCATGATGTTCATGATACCGATACCACCAACGATCAGCGAGATGCCCGCGATGCCGCCGAGCAGCAGCTCTAGCACAGAGGTGATGCTGCTGGTCGTCTCCTCCAGCGCATCCTGACTCGTAACTTCAAACGCGTCGTCGTCCTGATCAAACCGGTCCATCAGGAGCGCGGTCACGGCTGTATCGGCTTCCTCCATCGTGCCGCCGTCCGCGGCGCTCACATAGAACGATGTAACATCCGCGGATACGCTGGAGGAAAGCCGCATCAGCGTTGTATACGGTATATAGGCCACCAGCGAGCTGGAGCCGAACACCGATGTCAGGGACGTATCATCGTCCTGCAGCACGCCCACGATCGTAAACTTCATGCCATCCAGTGAGAGGACCTCGCCCACGCAATCCTCATAACCCACGAGGTTTGTCGCCACAGCCTGACTGATCACGCAGACATAGCTGTTGTTGTCCACGTCCGTGGTCTTGATAAAACGCCCCAGCTCCAGGGTAAGCTCCTGAATATCCGCGTACGAAGCTGTGGTGCCGTACACCGTCACCGAATCGCTCGTGGTGTCGTATTTACCGGTCACGCTGGCCTGCGCGTATGGTGAAATCTCGCCGATCCCGTCCGTTTCCGTCCATTCGTCCAGTGTGGAGAGCTTGATGGGACTGCCCTTGTCGTCCGATACCGATACGGTCAGCAGGTTGCTGCCGAGGCTGGAAATCGAACTCTGCACGGAATTCGTCGCCCCATTGGCGATGCTGACCAGCACCACCAGCGCCATCACGCCGATGATGATGCCGAGCATGGTCAGGAAGGAACGGAGCTTGTTGCCCGCAATGGATTTCAGCGCCATTTTGAAGGACTGAATCATACTGCCACCTCCGATACCTTACCGTCTAAAATGTTGATGCTTCTCGCCGCCTGCTTTGCCACGGCATTATCATGGGTGATCAGCACCACCGTGTTGCCCTGCTCATGCAGCTCGTGGAACATCTCCATGATCTCCATGCTCGTCTTCGAGTCCAGATTGCCCGTGGGCTCGTCGGCAAGGATCAGCGACGGACTGGTGACAATGGCCCGCGCGATGGCTACGCGCTGCTGCTGCCCGCCCGAGAGTTCAGTCGGCAGGTGTCGGGCGCGGTTCTGCAGCCCGACCCTTTCCAACGCCTGCTGGACGCGATCCCTGCGCTCGGACTTTTTGATATTCTGATAGATGAGCGGCAGCTCGATATTCTCCTCCGCTGTCAGCTTCGAGATCAGGTTGAAGCTCTGAAACACGAAGCCGATCTTCAGGTTGCGGATATGCGCGAGCTCCAGCTCCGTATAATCCTCGATGAGGATATCGTCCAGCAGATACTCGCCGTCATCCGCCGCGTCGAGACACCCCACGATGTTCATCAGCGTGGACTTGCCGCTGCCCGACGGGCCGACGATGCTGACAAACTCCCCGTCGCGGATGAGCATGTTCGCGTGGTCCAGCGCCCATACCGCTTCGTCGCCCACCTGATAGACTTTTGAAATATTTTTTAACTCAATCATCGCAATGTTGCCTCCTCAGCCGCCGTTGGGCATGCTGCCGCCCTGTTGGCCGCCCGGCATGTTGCCGCCCATGTCAGAGGGCATACTGCCGCCCTGCCAGTTGCCGCCGCCCATGTTGGGGAAGCCGGAGCTTGAATCGCTTTCGGAGGAAGATGCGTCATAGTACACGGTGTCGCCCTCGGAAAGACCACTGGTGATCTCCACATAGGTGCCGTTGGAAAGCCCGGTTTCCACCTCGACCATGCCGCCCAGCTCCTTGGTTTCCTCGTTGTATTCCGTATACACGTACGAGGTGGAGCTCGTCTGCTGCAGCGCGTCCTCCGGAATGAGCAGCGCGTTCTCCACGCCCTCAATGATGATATCCACCGAGGCCGACATGCCCGCCAGCATCTCATCCGTTTTGTCGATGGTCACCTCTACCGTAAACACCGTGACACCGCTCGAGCTTGTGCCCGTGGTGTCCACATCCGTCACCGTGCCGGTGAACTCATCGTCGCCGATGGAGTCGATCGTTACCGTCGCCTCCTGCCCTTCCTTCAGCGAAAGGATGTCCGACTCGTCAATGCTGACCGACACGGACATCGTGGCGTTGGGGCAAACCGTGGCGATCGTCATATGATCGTCCGACGACGCCGTGGAGGTATCTCCTCCGGCTGCTGTCATACCCGTGCTATCGTCAGTCGTGGTTGTGCTGTCCTCATCGTAGTCCACGCTGGAGACAACGCCCGATATGGGCGAGTACACCGCGCCTTCCTTATACAGCTTGATCAGCTCCTCCAGATCATCCTCCAGCGAAGCGCGTTCCTCCAGCAGCGTATCGTAATTGGCCGTATACGAGGTGTCGGTAAGGGTAAACAGTACCGTGGACGCGGATACCTTCTTGTTCTCAGCGATATTTACCTTGCTGATCGTCCCTGCGTACCCCGTGACCCGGTATTCGCTGTGGATATAGAGCGTACCGGAACCAAGCGCATTGCCGCTTGCATCCGCCACCGTTACGGTGTCGCCGAACGCCGGGCCGTTGTCCGTCAGGGTGACGGTGACCGCACCATCCGCGGCACTTTCCACCGTGCCGTCCGCTGTGCTGCCGTCCGAAAGTGTTATCACGACCGCATCCCCGGCGGATACCGATGCATCGGTTTCAATGTCAACTGCCATCAGCCCGTCGAGCGAGATGAGCATCAGCGCACCGTTCTCATACATCACGGTCGCCACGTCATCGCCCACCGCGCCATAGATCATTTTTACGCGTCCCGCGATGCCAGCTTTGATCTTGCTGCTCACCGTCTCACCGCTGACGTCCTCCAGCTCCGCGTCGATATCGTCGATCTGGTCCTGAATATCCGCCATGGCGCTGACGACGGAGGCCGTATCCACGGTTGCGATCATATCGCCTTCCTGCACCGTATCGCCCTCCTCTACGGTCATCTTGTCGATTCCAACCGTGGACGGAACTTCCACGTCCTCCACGTCGTCGTCCGCAAGCGTGCCGGAGCCGGATATGGTCGTGCTGATGCTGCCCACTGTCACGTCGGCCGATTCCACACCGGAATCCGACGAGGCGTACTTCTCCGCGACGGATTTCTGCAGCGCGTATACCGTGCCGCCAATCGCGCCCAGTACAACCACGACCACAACGATCACCGTGATCAGCCGTTTCCTCTTCTTTCTTTGCGCGGCGGAAAGGTGCTTTTTCAACACAGAGTTGGGATCGGCCCCTTTTCCGGCCGTCTTGTCAGGTTTCATGGCAAGTCTCCTTTTAAATAGAATGCTTTTTTATCGGCTGGCGGCTGATGCGTTTTTTTGCAATCGGCTTTCTATCAGCACGATGCCTCCAGCTTTATAACAAAACCCTTCGGACGCAGAAGCACAAAGATTTCTTACGCGGCTTTGCGTCAGGTTTTGAGTCATTTTTTCATTTTCACTTTACAGTTGGGAAACTGATTTATGAACAAAAAGGAAACAATGAGTATGTGTCCGTGAAAAACCTCAATTTCGCTGAAACGGTTATAATTGGTTAGCCTGCCCGGAGAGATAATTTACATCATGCCACAGTATTCGGAACAAATACAGGATGCTTTACCCCTGCCGAAGTGTTAAATTTTCCCCTATACAGTCGCTTCCTTGTCGGGGTCCGTGGTATAATCGCCATGGGGGGTGAAGGGATGATCACAATCGAACGGGCCCACACAGAGGATGCTCCTGCGCTGCTTGCAGCCAAGGTGGACGCTTTTTCGGAAGACATTCGCCTATACGGCTACGGGCCGCCGGGGTACGACTCATTGAAAGATATACTCGGTGTGATCGAATGCCCGGATAGGCACTATTTTAAAATACTGTCGGGCAATGAGGTCATCGGCGGCTTGTGCGCACAGGATATGGGCGGCGGACACTTTAACCTCAACAGCCTCTACGTTTTTACAGACCGCCACAACGAGGGTGCGGGCAGCACTGCGATGCGGCTGCTCTTTGAGGCTTTTCCCGGCGTCACACGGTGGACCACGGAAACACCATATCTGAGTGTCCGCAACCATCATTTTTACGAGAAGCTGGGCTTTGTCAAAACGGGCCAAACCATGCCCGAAGCGGACGGCTTTTATCTTTTCCTATATGACCGAAAAGCGTAAGCTCCCCGCGGAATTGTTGGGGGATATGGCTATAATATGATATAATCTTCCCAAGGGAAGAACCATGCATCCGAAAGGAGATAAGAATATGGCAGGTACGATCAGCGATGAACTCAAGAAGGTATGGCTCGCGGGCGTAGGCGCAATGGCGCTCACCGCCGAGAAAACGGAGGAACTCATCGAGAAGCTCGTCAAGAAGGGCGAAATCACCGTGGAGCAGGGCAAGGAGCTCAACGAGGAGCTGAAGCACAAGGCGCGTGAGAAGATGAAGGATTCCATCTCGAAGAACAAACTGTGCGTCGAAGCGGTGATCGACAATCTGGATCAGATGAGCAAGGAGGATCTCGCGGCCATCAAAGCCAAATTAGCTGACATGGAAGCGCAGGATGGCAAAGAGCAATAACCGCGCGGGGCAGCGTTTTAAAGACATCGTCAAGGTGCTCTCGCGCTACGAGCTGGCGCGCGGACTGACCCCGGTCAAGCTGCGGCGCATTCTGGAGGACCTGGGGCCGACGTTTGTTAAGTTCGGCCAGATCATGTCCATGCGGCCCGATATGATCCCCGCGGAATATTGCGAGGAGCTTTCGAAGCTGCGTACCGACGTTGCGCCCATGGATTTTTCGGAGGTTGCGCGCGTGCTGGCGGAGGAATACGGAGAGCCGCACGGGCGCTTCTTTGCGTCTGTGGACGAGAAGCCCTTCGGCGCGGCTTCCATCGCGCAGGCCCACAGGGCGTGGCTGAAGGATGGCCGGGACGCGGTCATCAAGGTGCAGCGCCCGGGCATATATGAAACGATGGCGCAGGACGTGATGCTGCTGCACCGCGCTTCGCGCATCCTGCGCGTGGTCTCCCGCACCGGCAAGGTGGTCGATTTCGACGCAGTGCTGGACGAGATGTGGGCGGTGGCGCAGCAGGAGATGGACTTTTTGCTGGAGGCCGAGCACATCCGCGAATTTACGGAGCTCAATGCGGACGTCCGCTACATCGGCTTTCCTGCTGTGGAAAAGCGGCTGACGACACGCCGTGTACTCGTGATGGAAATGGTCGAGGGCATCGCGGTGGATGACGCGCAGGCGCTCGAAGAGGGCGGGTACGATCCCAAGGAGATCGCCTCTAAAATCGGCGCGAATTATTTGAAGCAGGTGGTGGACGACGGGCTGTTCCACGCAGACCCGCACCCGGGCAATATCCGCATCAGCGGCGGCAAGATAGTCTGGATCGACCTCGGGATGGTGGGCCGGCTGTCCGTTCGGCACCGGCAGCTCTTTAAGGAAGCCATCACCGCTGCTGCAGCGAACGATACGCAGGCCCTGTGTGATGCCGTCATTGCGCTCGGCGGAAGCACGGCGGCGGACCGGACGCGGCTCAGCGCGGGCATCGAAGAAATCCTCAGCCGCTATGGTACGCTCGACCTCGCCGAGGTGGACGCAGGCTCGCTGATGCTCGACCTGCTGCGCGTCGCGGAGGAGAACGGCATCAAAATGCCGCCCGGTATCTCCATGCTGGCCCGCGGCGTGATGACGCTGGAGGCCGTGCTGGCAAAGCTCGACCCGCAGACCAACCTCTTATCCATCGTTGCCGCCCACGCCATGGGTACCCTGCGTGAGGACTTGGACCCACGAAGCATCTTAAAGCGCGGCGCATGGGCGCTGCACGCTTTTGGCCGCCGTGCGCCGGACATGCCCCTGCAGGTGGCAGACATCGTACGGGCTGCGGCACGCGGGCAAACCAAAGTAAACTTTGAGCTCGTAGGCTCAAACGAGCCGCTTTCGCGCATTGAGCGCACGGTCAACCGGCTCGTCGTGGGCATCCTCTGCGGCTGCCTCATCATCGGTTCCAGCATCGTCTGCACCACGGATATGACGCCCCGGATACTCGATATCCCGCTGCTTGGCGTATTCGGCTATGCGGCGGCCTTCGTCATGGCCATATGGCTCACGGTGCGCATCTTAAAAAGAAAGCGGCTGTAGCCTCAAAGGAGCAGAATATGGATCAAATGAGCGATAAGGTACGCAAAACATGGGACGATATCTTTGCCTGCGTGCAGGCGCATGTGCCTCACGGTAAGGACACCGGCATCACCGCGTTCGACGAGGCGCTGGACTGGCTGTGCGACGGCACCCGCAGCGTGCTCGACTTCGGCTGCGGCAACGGCGTGACGCTGCTGCTGTGCGGGCTGCGCGGCACCTGGCGCCATACCGGCATTGATTTCTCCCCTGAAGGCATCCGCCTTGCGCGCGAAAGCGCCAAATGCATGGACGGCGGGGAGTATAAGTTTATCGAAGGCGGACCGGAATGCCTGACGTGTGTTCCCAGCGCCTCGGAGGACGCCGTGATACTCTCCAACATCGTGGACAACCTGTCCCCTGCCGATGCACTGTACGTGCTGGACCAGATCCGCCGCATCGTGCGGCCCGGCGGCAAGATATTCGTGAAGCTGAATCCCTACCTCGGCGCGAACCAGATTCGCGACTGGAACATCCGCGTAATCGACGGAGACCTGCTGGACGACGGACTGCTGCTATGGAACCGGCCCACGGAAAAGTGGGCCACGCTGCTGCGGGACCGCTTCATCATCGAGGGCTGCACCGAGGCGTATTACCCGGAGCAGGAACAGATGAACCGCATCTTCTTGCTGAAGGCTGCGGACGAGCCGCTGCCCGAGTTCATCCCCGTATCGGACGAAAGCCTTTCCGACCTCGCGGAAGTGCACGCCTCCGCGTGGCGCGCTTCGCACCGGGACGTGCTGGGCGAGAATGTCGTTGCCTCGCACACGGCGGAGCGGCACGAGGCTATGTTCCGCGCCGAGGCCGAAAAAGCCACCATCAAAACCTTCTTTGTGCGGCTCGGCGGAAAGACCGCCGGCATGGTCAGCGTGGACACCCGGCCCGACCCGGACCATCCCGAGGCAGGAGAGGTACGGGCCGTGTACCTATTACCTGAGTACTGGGACCGGGGCCTTGGCCAACGCCTGCTGGAATTCGCAGTGCATGAACTGGACGAGCGCCCGGAGATCTATCTTTGGGTGATGAACTCCAACACCCGCGCGCGACGCTGCTATGAGAAGTTCGGCTTTGAATTCACCGGCATTGAAAAACAGCTCCTGCCGGAGCAGGGTATTACAGAGATGAAATACCTGTTAAACCAAAACAGGTTCAGGGTAACCTGCCCGTGATTGTTCATGCGGCAGAAATCTGAAGCGCAATTAGCCAATCCCTGTTTTTTGCGGAGGACTGTATGAATACATACCACCGTGAATTTACCCTGAAGGATGGCCGCAAGACACTTCTGCGGAACGCTGTTTTAGAGGATGCGGAGAGGCTCATCGAATATGTGAAGGCTACTAACGCTGAGACACGCTTTCTTGGATACGAACCCGGCGAGTTCTGCATGACCGTACAGCAGGAGCGCGAATTTCTAAGGCGAAGATCTGAGGATGCCCACAGTCTCTACCTTGTTGCAGAGATCGGCACCGAAATCGTGGGCTGCTGCGATGCGGTCCCTGTCAGAGATCTGCAGCGCTTTCGACACCGTGCCGCAATCTCAGTTTCCGTATCCAAAGCTTATTGGCGACTCGGCATCGGACGTTTACTGTTGACCAGCATATTGGAGAAGTGCCGTGAAAATGGCTATACTCAGACGGAACTGGAGGTCGCCAGAGATAACGCCCCCGCTATAGCGCTTTATGAAAGCCTTGGCTTCGTCGTCACAGGCGTTTGTAAAAATGCTTTTCGATACCCGGACGGCAGCCATACGGACGAATATTTTATGTGGCTGCCGTTTGACCAAAATCAATGAACTTGGATTCGCATAGCTTTGAGAGTATGATTGGTAGTGTTAGCAGGCGCTATGTGCTCATCTGTGGGAGGGTTGATATGATCTCATCAAAAATCACGCTGAAAGACGGATGCATGGTTACCCTGCGCTCCGCCGCGCCGGAGGACGCAGAGGCGATGATTGCCTTTGTGAATACCGTGGATGCCGAGTCGCCCTTTCTCGCGCGTGAACCGGGCGAGTTTTCATTTACGCCCGATCAGGAACGCGAATTCATCGAGGCTTGGATCAAAGACGACCGTGCGCTTTGGCTGGTGGCCGAAGCGGAGGGGCAGATCATCGCGTCGGTCAACGTACAGGCAGTGCGAAAGATGAGCCGTTTCCGCCACCGTGCGATGTTTGCGGTTTCGGTGCGCAAGGCGTACTGGCGGCAGGGCCTTGGGCGACGGATGATGGCCGAAGCCCTGCTATGGTGCAAACAGGCCGGGTTCGAGCAGGCAGAGCTCACCGTGGTGGCGGGTAACGAAAAAGCGATCGCGCTGTATGAGTCCTTTGGGTTCGAACGCACGGGCGTATACCAGAACAGCATGCGCTATTCCGACGGCACCTGCGCCGACGAGTATTTCATGTGGCTGCCGCTCAGCAAAATGGGCTGAAAAGAGGTGCGGCTCGGCAAGGTTCGCTGACTCTTACGATAATGCGTTTTCAATAATCTCAATACAGTCCTGCGTCGTCGCGTCCTCCGGGAAGCCCGCGTACCAGGGCTGTTTTTCATCCACTGCATACCGGGCTTTGAGGATCAGCTCTGGCCGATATTCGAAATGGAGAAAATCAAAGTGCGCCCACTTGCCGCCCCAGACGAAGCCGTGGTTCTCCATGATGCGCACAACTTCGGCCGGAAAGCTTGCGAGGCGCTCCTTCCCCTGCTCGCGCGAGGCCCAGCGCCAATAATCACCCGGATTGCTTTTAAAGTCCACTGCGATGCCGAAGGCGTGCGGACTCAGCGTGCTTGTGCCCGCAATCATGCGATAGTTGTATGTGCCGTTGAGGGGAAACACATAATTGTAAGCCGCAGGGGTTTTCTGCACATACTCCCCCAATTCCTTCACCGCCGCTGCCAGCGCGTCCGCCCCCTGCGCGGCAAAGGGATACCAACCTGAAATGAGATTGATGCTCTCAAGATTCTTTTCAATTTCGTTTTTTGTATCACCGTAGAGTGCATGCAGAAACGCATAGCAGCGCACCCGGCCCGGATCGTCGTTGCCCTCGCGCAGGGTATTGTTCATCTCCAGCGGATAGGGTATCGCCATCATATCCTGTATATCCGCCGCCCAGAGCTGATCGTCAAAGGTTTTATCCCGCCCGTCGTCATAGACGAGCTCGCAGCCGGAACGCATGGCCACATACACAAGCCCATCGTCGCCGCGCCGCACACCGGTAATCTCGCCCGGATACGCGAGCATCAACGTGAGCAGGTCCCGCTTGGTTTCCCGCTCCTCGTCCAATTTGGCCTGCGCGGAGGTGAGCGCCACGCCCGTCCCCAGCGTCAGCCTTCCTCCCAGCGCCATGATGAGCACCGCGCAGGCCAGCAGCGCCGCGTGCAGGCGCTTCATTTCGATACCTCCGGCGTGCGCTGTCTTTTAACCATCGGTGCGGACCGCAGCAGTTCCGGCTGCGCATTCCACAGCGCGCCGCGCTTTGCGATCCAGACATAGATCACGCCCGCGAAGAATGCCATGCCGCCGTAGCCCACGGCGGGGTACAGAAAGCGTACCATATTGGAGAACCCAAGCTGACCGGCGATGAGCGCCAGGCTGGATGAGCCGATGATGAACATGGGGCGCGGCAGCCCCAGTGAGGTGCGCTGCGACAGTGCGAACAGATTGCCGACCGCAGTAGTGTATACCGCGGCGAACAGCACCACGGCGAATATCAACCGTATAATGCCCGAAAGGCCGCCTGCCGCCGTAACCATCGGCAGCTCTCGCCCGCCCACCGCTGTAATATTGGTGAGCACGCACAGGTAGATGGCCACCAGCGCAGCGGTAAGCCCCCCCGCGCCCGTCAGCGCGCCGAACAGCAGCTTCTTTTTATTCGGCGTGGCCGCGCCCATGGGCGCCAGTACGCCGATGCTGATCACGATATTATAGGAAGCATAATTTACCGCGGAGAGTGGCCAGTTGGGAGTTGCGGCGGTGAGGTTTTCCGCGGCCTGTGCTTCCTCCGCTGTAAGTGGGTTGCGGGCCAGGCTGACAATGCTAACCGCAAGCATGGCGGTTATCAGGAACGGAACGATGTAGCTGTTGGCGCGGATTACGCCGCGCGTGCCGGTGACCACGGTCAGCAGCGCGGCAAGCGCCATTACGATGGTGCCCCATACCGGCGCGACGTTAAACTGCTCCTTGAATATTGCGCCCGCGCCCGCAATCATCGCCGATAGCCCACCGAACAAAAAGATGGTGATCACGATGTCGATGAACGTGCCCAAAACAGGGCCGTTGGTAAAGCGCACCACGTCCACATGCGAGCCCGCGCCCAGGCTGCGGCCCAGCAGCAGTATGGACCAGCCGATAAAGAAAAACAGCGCGGAGGAAATGAGAATTCCCCACAGTCCATTCAGGCCAAAGGCCACAAAGAACTGCAGTACCTCCTGCCCGGAGGCGAATCCCGCGCCGATCACAGTACCGATATATGCCGAAGCGATCTGAAATACGCCAAACCCCTGTTTCTGCATCCGCCCACCCTCGCTTACCTATACATATGAGGCGGCAGTTGCGAATATTTGAGGTCAGCCGGAGATGATGAGTTCCATCATCGGGACGGTGCGGCCCGGAATGCTGGATGCCATTTCACCCATATACGCCGCGCCAAGGTGTTCATAGAAGCCGCGCGAATGCGGGTCGCTGAAGATAAAGAGCCTGTCTACGCTATTCTGTACGCACCATACGCGCGCAAAGGACATCAGTCGGCTGCCGATGCCGCGCCGCATATAATTCGGTCGCACAAACAGGTGCTCCAGCCAGTAACCGCGCTGCACAAACGTCGGCCCGGCCATAAAATCCTTTGGCACGTGCACAATGGAAAGGTATCCGGCGACGCCCTCCCGCGTCTTGGCCACAAAAACCGTATTGCTCTCGATGTACTCCCGCGTGATCGTCAGCTCGTTCTTCCAAACCTCAAAGTATTCCTCGGGGTCTTTCCAGTACCGCTTGGAGGCAAACGAGATTTCGGTGAGCAGCGCATGCTCATCCGACCGTGCACGCCGGATAGTAATCTGTATATCCATATTTAAATTATAACGGACTTTTTATCAAAATGAAAGAAATCGAATGTTGCATTTGCAACTTACCAAACAACCAAACTCGGTTATTCTTGAGCCATCAAATGATTTTGGAGGATTCGGTAATGTCGAATATGTTTTGCTTCCAGTGCGAGCAGACGGCAGGCGGTAAAGGCTGCATGATGAGCGGTGTATGCGGAAAGAAGGCTCCCACTGTCAATCTGCAGGATGAGCTGACCGGTGCGCTCGTGGGTCTTGCGCGCGCTGCCAAGGGTCGGGAAGTGATCGAAGAGGTATCCAAGGCGGTGGCCGCGGGCCTGTTTACCACCATCACCAACGTCAGTTTTGACGACGAGGCGATCAGTCAGCAGATCAACGTGACCCGGCAATTGAAGGAAACGCTCGATCCCGCCGCAGCGGAGATGGATATGAACACGCTGTGGAACGCGGAGGAGGATGAGCGCGCGCTGAAGTCGCTCACACTGTTCGGCATCCGCGGCATGGCAGCTTATGCGTATCATGCCCGTGTACTGGGATATTGCGACGCGGAGGTGGATGCGTTTCTCTTGAAAGCGCTGCGCGCCATCGGCGGCGAAGCATGCGACCTGTTTGAGCTTGCGATGGAGACCGGGCAGGCGAACTTAAAGTGCATGGCGCTGCTGGATAAAGCCAATACGCAAACCTTCGGCGACCCTGCGCCCATCAAGGTGCCGCTGACGATTGAAAAGGGGCCGTTCATCGTGGTCTCGGGCCACGACCTGCTGGACTTAAAGCTGTTGCTGGAGCAGACGAAGGATAAGGGCATCAATGTCTATACGCATGGCGAAATGCTGCCTGCTCACGCATACCCGAAGCTCAAAGCGTACTCGCATCTGAAGGGCAACTTCGGCACCGCATGGCAGAACCAGCAGAAGGAGTTTACGAATATGCCGGGTGCTGTGCTGTTCACCACCAACTGCATCATGCCCGTAAAGGAGACGTACGCAGACCGCGTATTCACCACAGAGGTTGTGGCGTATCCCGGTATGGTGCACATCGGTGACGACAAGGGTTTCACGCCGGTGATTGAAAAGGCGCTGGCGTTGGGCGGCTACACAGAGGACCGCCGCATGACAGGCATCAATGGCGGCGATACCGTCACCACCGGATTTGCACACGGCGCGGTGCTCTCCGTGGCGGACAAGGTGATCGATGCAGTCAAATCAGGCGAGCTCAAGCACTTCTTCCTTGTGGGCGGCTGCGACGGCGCGAGACCGGGCCGCAACTATTACACTGAGTTTGTGCGCCAGACGCCCGCCGATACCGCGGTGCTCACGCTCGCGTGCGGCAAATACCGCTTCAACGATATGGACCTTGGCACGGTGGCGGGCCTGCCGCGCATCATGGACATGGGCCAGTGCAACGATGCCTACAGCGCCATACGCGTGGCCGCGGCGCTTGCGGAAGCCTTTGGCTGCGGCGTAAACGACCTGCCGCTCACGCTCGTGCTGTCCTGGTACGAACAGAAAGCCGTGTGCGTACTGTTAACGCTGCTGGCACTGGGCATCAAAAACATCTATATCGGGCCCACGCTGCCCGCGTTCCTGTCGCCGAATGTGCTTACGGCGCTGGTGGAAAAGTTCGGCCTGACGCCGATATCCACGCCCGAAGCGGACCTAAAAAAGATACTGGGGTAATAGCAGCACCGAAACAGGCTGCTGGTCGCCGGAATTGTACATGAGACAACACTGGGGGCTTATAAGCTGAGTTTCCCATACCGCAGCCGGGCCTTGAGGGGCAGTAAATGTCCATCAAAGCTTGGCTGCGGTTTTAATTTGTCTATGCGCTTTATCGGCATGTATTGACATCTTCCGCCTCTTTTGCGATGATAGTTAACATTCGTATATGGATGGTGCGGCATGAACGTCAAAACGCGCGCGCTTAAGGCGGCGCTGCCTTACACACTGCCTATCTGTGCCGGATTTCTGTTTTTGGGTCTGGCGTATGGCGTCTATATGAACAGCATGGGGTTCTCGTTTGTGTACCCTATGGTGATGAGCGCGGCGATATTTGCGGGCTCCATGGAGTTCGTTGCGGCCAACCTGATGCTCACCGGCTTTAATCCGCTCTACGCACTGGCGCTGACGCTCATGGTAAACGCGAGGCATCTGTTCTACGGTATATCGATGCTGGATAAGTACAAAGGCGTGGGCAAAAAGAAGTTTTATCTGATCTTTGGCATGTGCGACGAGTCGTTCTCGATCAACTGCACCACCGAGCCGCCCGAAGGCGTGGACAGGGGTTGGTTCATGTTCTTTGTTACGCTGCTGAACCAGATCTACTGGGTGGTCGGCGCAACGGCAGGCGGGCTGCTGGGCGGCCTCATCAAATTCAGTACAGAGGGTATCGATTTCGTACTGGTTGCACTGTTTGTCGTAATCTTTCTTGATCAGTGGCTCAAACGGAATGACGAAGGCGTACAAAGCAAGGCAAAGCGGCACGCGCCTGTGCTCATCGGCCTTGCAGCATCGCTTTTCTGCCTCGTGGTCTTCGGCGCGGGTGCGTTTATCCTGCCCGCAATGGGGCTCATCCTGCTTGCGCTCACGGCGCTGCGCGGCGTGCTGCAGGAACGGAAGGAGGGCGTGGCATGACGCTTCCCATCTGGCAGGCTGCCGTAATCATTGTCGTCGTGGTGCTGGGCACCATGCTGACGCGTTTTTTGCCCTTCTGGATATTCCCCGCAGGCAAGCCGACGCCCAAATATGTGCAATACCTGGGCGACGTGCTGCCGTCCGCGGTGATCGGCCTGCTGGTGGTCTACAGCCTTAAAAATACCATCGTACTGGCATGGCCCTACGGACTGCCCGAAGCCATCTCCATTGGCGTTATTGTCGTGCTGCACGTCTGGCGGCGCAGCATGCTGCTTTCCATCAGCGGGGGCACCGTCGTCTATATGCTGCTTGTTCAGCTCGTATTTTAACAAGATAGAAAATATTTTCTGCGGCAGCTTTACATCCACCCGCATCGCGTGTACAATGCTTGTTTAGATTCATAACGAGCAGCAGAGGTTGAGACTTGAAAGCATCCGCATCAAATACGTGTGTCAAAACGCCCGCCGCGCTTACCATCAGCATGTACCTTTTGTTCTTCTGTTACGCATTTTCCGCAACCATTACCGGGCCGCTGGTGCCCGATATTATGGCTGAGTACAACATATCGCTCTCGGCAAGCGGCCTGCTTACCCTGCTTATCGCACTGGGCGGGGCGCTGGGCATATTCTTGGGCGGCCTCTTTGCGGACCGCTTTAGAAAGCCCGTGCTGATCCATGGCGCAGTTTACGCTTACAGCGCTTCCATGCTGGCGGTTTACTTTGCACCATCCTACATCTGGCTCCTGGCGATATTCTTCTTCATGGGAATGTGCACGCGCGTACTTGATACGACGGGCAACGGTTATCTCGCAGACATCCACGAACACAGGCGCAGCCTTTATATGTCCCTGCTTCACGCGTGCTACGCGCTGGGCGCGGTATCCGGCCCCTTGCTGACCTCCGTGGTGGTAATGGACGGTTTTGACTGGCACACCGTATATCTCGTCATGGGGCTGCTTTGCACCGCCGCTTCAATATTCTATACAGTTGCGCAGCGCCACGCAAAAAGACGGCTGATCGTATCAGCGCCGTCCTCAGATACGAAGAAATTCTTCTGGATCAAAGACAGGCATTTTTACGTGCTGTGCGCCATGGCTTTTGTGTACTGCGGCTTCACCGCCGCGCTGGCCGCATGGATGCCGGCCTTCATGCAGACGGTGCTGTTTACAAATACCATGCTCTCAGGTCTGCCCGTTTCACTGCTTTGGGTAGGCATACTGTGCGGGCGATTGGTTTACCCGTCGATCATCAGCCGGTTTGGCGCAAAGCGGGTTTTCCTTTTTGGCAGCGCCGCTTCGCTCCTAATTTACGCGCTGGCCGTGGTCGTCAATTTGCCGGTGTTCTATGTGGTCGCCTTCTTCTTCCCCGGCTTTTTGCTCGGAAACATCGTTCCGTATGCCATCGTGCTGGGATGCGGCTGGCACCGCTCCCACAGTGGTGCGGTATCGTCCTATATTCTGATGTCCGCCACGCTGGGCTTTCTGGTCATTCCCCCGCTGCTTGGGTATGTCTCGGATGCCATTGGGCTGTACGGCATGATCGCGTGCAGTGCCATACTGCCTGCCGCCATGACAGCGCTTGCCGCCATGATGAAGGGCGAAGCGCAGGAGGAAACGTGCGTGGTACCCCCGGATACTGTTCCGCGCAGGGTTTAACGTTCCGGCCACTCATCTGTATTTAACGTACGCCACCTTATGTTCAGTGAAGAATTCGATTCCTGTTTTGCCTGCCTCGGGCGTCCCAAAACCGCTCGTCTTCGCGCCGCCAAAGCTCATCTGCGGTTCCTTGTGCGCGGTGGACATGTTGACATGCGTCACTCCCGCTTCACTCTTCTCTAAAAATGCAAACGCTTTGGTCAGGTCATTGGTGTAAATGGAGGAAGCCAGCCCATATTCCACATTGTTGGCAACGCACAGCGCTTCATCAAAATCGTCCACCTCCATAATGCACAGCACCGGCCCGAATATCTCCTCGCGCGCAATGGTCATATCCGGCGTGACATTGGTGAAAACGGTGGCCGGAATGAAACAGCCTTTTTCGGCTTTGCCGCCTGCCGCGAGCGTCGCGCCTTCGGCAAGGCCCGCTTCAATATAGCCCTCGATAACCTTCTTTTGTCCCGCGCCGCATACCGGTCCCATTTTGGCTTCCGGATCTGTTCCCCTGCCCACGGTGATTTTTGCGACCTCAGCCAGTACGGTATCGGTAAAACGTTCGGCCACGGATCTCACCACGATGGCGCGGCTGGTGGCGGTGCACCACTGGCCCGCGCACGCATAGGTGGCTGCCACCACAGCCTTTGCCGCCGCCTCAACGTCCGTATCCTCCAGTATGACCGCCGGATTCTTGCCGCCCATCTCAAGCTGCGTTTTGGCAAGCGTTTTTGCGGCCTGCTCATGAATTCTCCGCCCCACTTCGGTAGAGCCTGTGAACGAAATTGCCCGGACATCCGGATGCGTGATGAGCGCGTCCCCCACCTCGCCGCCGCTGCCCGTTACGAAATTCAATACGCCGTCCGGCAGGCCCGCCTCAATCAGCGCCTCGGTAAACATGAGGCCTACCAGCGGCGTTAAGCTCGCAGGCTTGAACACGCATGCATTTCCGCCCATCAGCGCGGGCGTCAGCTTTCTGGCCGGTACGCTGAGCGGAAAGTTCCACGGCGCAATGATTGCAGCCACGCCAATGGGTACGCGCGTCTCAAAAGCGAGCACACCCTCCATGGCCGAAGGAACGGTGCGACCGCACAGCCGAACGCCCTCGTGGATCTGGTATTCCATCTCGCGCAGTGCAGCGTCCACCTCGCCAAAGGCTTCCCGCATGGTTTTTCCGTTTTCAAGCGTGATGGCACTCGCGAGCGCTTCTCGCCGTTCCGTCATCAGGCGGTGAGCCTTCTTCAGTATTTCAGCACGTTTGAATGCGCTGAGCGCGCTCCATGCAGGAAAGGCGCTTTTGGCGGCTTCCACGGCGCGACAGGTATTCGACCGCGACAACAAAGGCCATAAGCCCGTCACTTCATTCAGATTCGCCGGGTTGCGCTGCTCGAAGGTCTTCTCCCCACGCACCCGCTCGCCGCCGATGATACAGGTATAACTCGCTGGCATGACATCCTCTTTTATGCGAAAATTCCTTCTCGTCGTGAAGGTAATACCATTATACCATATATCATCAATAATTCCACTGTAATTGTTCGCACGCGTTATCGCAAATGACTGCTGCGATAATAGTTGAAGCATCAACTGAAGTTGCCGGAAGGATCGTGGATATCAGTCGCCGTTGCGGTAAACAGTGCCGCGACTTTGCAGCACTTAGCGGAGTATCAAGGCCGCCCACTGTAACGGGCTATGCACCCAGTGGCTGTGATGACCTCTTGTCCGCTTTCGTTGTACGGACGCAGGCATGCTGAAACCGATATTCCCGAAGCTTTGCATTTCGGTTCCCCCGGCCGCAGGGCTGATGTCCGATTACTGATGCCCTCCTCCGTAGCCTGTTCGATAATATTATAGTATGTATTCTGTGTAGGATTGATTGTCTGGCTTTTTGACGAATCCCGCGGTATAATTCCATATAAGGATTATTCATGCATGACAATAACATACAAGGAGCAGCTTTATGTTTTGCAAAAAGTGCGGCGGAGAGATACCTGACGACAGTAGCTTTTGTTTTCGCTGTGGAAGCCCAATATCAGAGACGGCTCTCCCTCAAACAAAGCCACAAAGCCCCAGCCCTCAGCCGATACCCGTTCACAACCCCAGAAAAAGCAGAAGAATATTATGGCTGGCTGTTGGCCTTCCTGCAGTGGCTGTTGTTCTCGTGCTGTTTATCCTCGTCTTCCTGCCCATGATCCAAACCGCCGTTTCATATGGTCAGGCGCAGCGCATGGTATCTCAGGGCAAGTATGAAGACGCCATCAGCGCATTTAAGGATTTGGGCAATTACCGAGACTCTAGAGAACTTCTGCACGATGCGCATTATCAGCAAGGCGTATGGCTGCTTCAAAACGGAGAATACGATGAAGCGCGCAGTGTGTTTGAAGACCTTGGCGATTACTCGGATTCCGAAACCATGGTACTGGAAACACAGTATCAGAAAGGGCTTTGGCTGCTTTCAGACGGGCAATATGATGAAGCGGGTGAAATGTTTTCAGAGTTAGGCGATTACCGTGATGCCGCGACGCAGGTGCAGGAGGTTCAATACCAAAAGGCCCTGTATCTCGCTGGACAGGGGCAATACGACGATGCAGCGGCTCTATTCTCCGCATTGGACGATTACCGGGATGCGGAAATGCAGATGAAGGAGACGCTGTATCAAAAGGCAACTATTTTGATGCCTCAGGCAGAAACCGCAGCGGACTATATGGCAGTCATTCAGACGCTTTACCCGATACGGGATTACGCTGACAGCGAAAAGTTAATTCGGCTGTGTATCCTGCACAGGGAATGCCGATGCCTTGTATTCAGCGCAGGTTCCGTACTGGGGCTTTGGTCGGACGGTACAGCTGTCGTGTTTGGCTATAATTACGACGGTGAATGCGATATTACCGGCTGGTCGGATTTAATCTCGGTGTCAGGCGGCTGGCATGCTTCTTTCGGGCTCAAGCGGGATGGTACCGTCGTCGCAGCCGGAGACAACGAGTATGGTCAATGTAACGTATCCACCTGGAGCGATATCATCGCCATCTCAGCGGGCGCATATCATACTGTAGGCCTGCGGTCGGACGGCACCGTTGTCGCAGCTGGAGACAATGAAAACGGAGAATGCAACGTATCCGGCTGGAGCGACATCGTCTCTGTGTGCGCCGCGTTCAAGTTCACTGTAGGGCTTAAAGCTGACGGTACGGTGGTGGCAACAGGTCTCAACAAGCAGGGGCAGTGCGATGTACAGGACTGGCAAGGCATCGTCGCCATTTCCGCACACTGGGGCGTCACCTTGGGGCTGAGGGCGGATGGAACGGTCGCCCTTGCGGGCAAAGATGATTATCATGGTGCTGTTCAAGGTTGGACAGACATCGTTGCAATTAGCGCTGGCGAGTTTCTTGCGGTTGGGTTAAAGTCCGACGGCTCCCTTGTCTACTGTGGACAATTTTTTCCGATTAAATGGGAGCAGGAAGATTGGACAGATTTGACCCAGGTTTCTGCAAGCTTTTATAACGTTCTGGCGATCAAAGCAGATGGAACCATTCTGCTCGATGGAAGCTTATTCTTCCCCGATAATGAAGTGCTTGACTCTTGGACGGGAGAAATCGCCGTACCCGACTATGCCTATACAACCTACTAAGGACTGACTTAAAACATCTAAATAGTCATATTGGAAAGAGGTTGTTGCATAATCAGGACAGCCTCTTTTTCACTTTTATACTGATTTAAATGTATGCTTCACAGAGAACCTCGGAGAAGATCCGCCGACCATATCCGCGCAACGCTTCATGGCATTTGCATCTCTTCATTGCTTTTTACTACATATGTCCCTTGCATTACAACACTTTATCTAAACATCATTTCTGGAATCATACAATAAAACGCCGCCTTTTTCGTCCCCACATTGATGTTCCATCCACTTTCCAGCCTTGTGAAAAAGTAGTCAATGAATTTTTGGTCTGACCTTTGAAATCGACTGAAGTCGATGCTATAATGGGTATTTGGAAACGACAGCAGTGTCGAATTGTATCTTTGGGCAATGTGTCGTTTAAAAGTTCATGAAGGAGTCTGTATGGCAAGCAACTTCACATTTAAAGGCGGCATCCATCCGCTGCAACGCATCCATCACGGCAAGCCGTTTACGGAAAAGCGGGCGATCGAGGTCTGCAGCGTACCGGGCGAGGTCGTACTGCCGCTTTCAATGCACATCGGTGCACCGTCAGTTCCCGTTGTGGCCGTGGGCGACCGCGTGGATATGGGGCAGAAGATCGCCGACGCTTCCGGCAATGTCAGCGTGCCCTGTCACTCGAGCGTATCGGGCACGGTGAAGGCAATCGAGACGCACCCGGATATCGCGGGCAGGCCGTCCACCTGTATCGTCATCACCAACGATTTTGAGGACAGGCTGTCTCCTGATATCAAACCCCGCGGCACCGTGGAAAGCCTTTCGGCGTCCGAGCTTTTGGGGATCATCCGGGACGCGGGCATCGTGGGCATGGGCGGCGCGGCGTTCCCGACGCACATCAAGCTCTCGCCCCCGCCGAATAAAAAAATTGACACGGTCATCGTTAATGGCGCGGAATGCGAACCGTACCTGACCGCCGACCACCGCGTGATGCTGGAGCATCCGGAGGGCGTGGTCTCGGGTCTGCGTGCGGTTATGAAGATCCTCGGCGTGGACAAGGCCACGATCGGCATCGAGGCCAACAAACCCGACGCAGCAGCGGCAATTCGTGAAGCCGTGAAGGGCTACGACATCCGTGTCATCACGCTCAAGGTGAAATATCCACAGGGCGCTGAAAAACAGCTTATCAACGCGGTAACCGGCAGAGAGATCCCTTCCGGCGGACTGCCCATGGACGTAGGCGCGCTCGTGGTCAACGCGGGCACAGCATACCAGATCAGCCTCGCGATTGAGCAGGGCCTGCCGCTCTACCAGCGTGTGGTGACGGTATCGGGCAGCGTGGCGCAGCCTTCCAATTTCCTTGTGCGCCTCGGCACACCCCTCTCGCACGTATTCGACGAAGCGGGCGGCTTTGCTTCCGATATTATTAAGGTCATTGCAGGCGGCCCGATGATGGGCATCACGCAGTGCAGTCTGGAAGCGCCTGTAGTCAAGGGTACATCGGGGCTGCTCGCGCTGGACGCGCGCATGGCAAGCCCGGCGGACGATTCCCCCTGCATTCGCTGCGGCAAGTGCGTCGCTGCCTGTCCGATGGGCCTGCAGCCGTATCTGATAAGCGCCTATTCCGACGCGTGCCGTTTTGAGGACGCGGAGAAGTACAACGCGATGGACTGCATCGAGTGCGGCTGCTGCTCGTATACCTGCCCTGCCAACCGGCATCTCGTTCAGAGTGTCCGGCTTGCGAAGGCGCAGATCTTGAGCGCGCGCCGCAAAAGCTGCTGAGTATTACTGGAGGTATTTATGGATAAATTCATCATGTCCTCGTCGCCGCATGTCCGCTCCTCCGAGACGACGGGACGCATCATGCGGGATGTACTGATTGCCCTGCTGCCCGCAACGGCCTGCGGCATCTACTTTTTCGGATGGAATGCGCTGTGGACCGTGCTGGTGAGCGTGGTTTCCGCAGTCGGCGTGGAAGCGCTGCTGCAGTTCCTGATGAAACGCAAGGTGACGGTGCTGGACGGCAGCGCGGCTGTAACCGGCCTGCTGCTGGCGCTGAACCTGCCCCCGACGGTGCCCATCTGGCTGCCGTTCATCGGCTCGGCGTTCGCAATTGCTCTCGTCAAGATCTGCTTCGGCGGACTCGGACATAACTTCATCAATCCCGCGCTGGCGGCGCGGGCGTTCCTCATGGTTTCGTGGCCCACGCTGATGACGAGCTGGGCGGCTCCTGTCCACACCATCGGCCAGGTTTCGGTGGACGCGCTGTCCTCTGCGACTCCGCTGGCGCTGTTGAAATCGGGGACGCCGCTGACGGGCTCTTATCTCAGCTTGGCAATCGGCAATGTGGGCGGGTGTATCGGTGAAACGAGCGCCATCGCGCTGCTGATCGGCGGCATCTACCTGCTGGCCCGCCGCGTGATCGACTGGCGCATTCCGGGCGTATATGTTGCCACGGTGGCAGCGTTCACATGGATCGCCGGACCGCAAGGACTGTTCACCGGCGATGTGCTGTACAACATCCTCTCGGGCGGCCTGATGCTCGGCGCATTCTTCATGGCGACCGACTACGTGACCTCCCCGATGACGAACAACGGCAAGATCGTGTTCGCGCTCGGATGCGGCATACTGACCAGCGTGATCCGGCGCTGGGGCGGATATCCCGAAGGCGTATCCTATTCGATCCTGCTGATGAATCTGGTTGTGCCGCTGCTCGACCGGGCATTTAAGCCCAAGATGTTCGGCAGCATTGCACTGAAGGAGGCTGCGAAATGAAAAATATCGTATCCCTCACGCTGAAGCTGCTGGTCATCACACTGGTTTGCGCCATCGGCCTCGGCCTCGTCAATTACGTTACCAAAGGGCCGATCGCGGATCAGGCTTTGGCAGCGGCGCAGGCAGCGCGTCAAAGCGCGTTCCCGGACGCCGTGAGCTTCGAACCGTTGTACGATCCTAATTCGGAAGAAGTGGCAAATGTCACGCTGGAGTCGCTGCTCGGCACGGCTGAAGTTCCGAAAGAATACGGCATCATCAAGACCGTGTATACCGCGAAGGATGCGGACGGCAACGCAGTCGGCATCGTGGCGGGTGTGGTCACCAAGGGCTTCAACTCCGGACTGAACCTGACGGTCGGCATCAAATCGGACGGCACGATCGCAGGCGTGATCGTGGGCGACAACACGGAAACCGCGGGCCTCGGAGCAAGGGCTTCAGAGGACTGGTTCCAGCAGCAATACATCGGCAAGGAAAGCCCGCTCTCCGTCGTCAAAGTGACCCCCGGCGACGATGAGATTCAGGCGATCACGGGCGCGACGATCACCTCCAAAGGGGTCACGAACGCGGTCAACACGGTAAGCGAATTCTACGCCGACCTGACAGGAGGCGCACAATGAACAAAAAGAAAAACCGGCCTCTGGCCATACTGAGAAACGGCATACTGGACGAGAACCCGACGTTCCGGCTGCTGCTGGGCATGTGCCCCACGCTGGCCATCACCACAGCGGCGATCAACGGCATCGGCATGGGCCTTGCGGCCACGTTCGTACTCGTGGGCTCCAACGTGGTGGTGTCGCTCCTGCGAAACTTCATTCCGCCCAAGGTGCGCATCCCGGCGTTCGTCGTCATCATCGCGACTTTCGTGACGATCGTGCAGCTGGTGCTGAAGGCGTTTGTGCCCGCGCTCGATAAAGCGCTTGGTCTCTACATCCCGCTGATCGTCGTCAACTGCATCATCATCGCGCGCAGCGAGGCGTTCGCCTATAAGAACGGCGTGGGTGCGTCGTTCCTCGACGGTATCGCGATGGGCGTCGGCTTTACGATCGCGCTGGTGATCGTGGCATCCATCCGCGAGATCCTCGGCAACGGCTCGATCTTCGGCGTGTCGCTGTTCGGCGACAGCTTCCCCGCGGCACTCGGCATGGTCAGCCCCTCGGGTGGCTTCATCACGCTGGGCCTTGTGATTGCGCTGATCAATAAGATCATGTCGATGAGACAAAAGAAGAAAGGAGCGCATTAATATGGAGGGCTTTACCGGTATCCTGCTCATACTTTTGAGCTCCATACTTGTCAACAACTACGTGCTGTCGCGCATATTGGGTATCTGCCCGTTCATCGGCGTATCCAAGCGCGTGGAGACCGCTCTTGGCATGGGCCTCGCGGTCACGTTCGTCATGGCGCTGGCTTCGGTGATTTCGTGGCTCGTGCAGTACTACATTCTGGTGCCGATGCACCTTGAGTACCTGCAGACCATCGCATTCATCCTCGTCATCGCGGCGCTGGTGCAGCTCGTGGAAATGGCGCTTCAGAAGAGCGTGCCGTCGCTGTACAAGGCACTCGGTATCTATCTGCCGCTCATCACGACCAACTGCGCCGTGCTGGGCGTAGCGATTTTGAACATCGACGAAGGGTATAATCTCATTCAGACGCTCGTCAACGGCATTGGCGGCGCACTTGGCTTCCTGCTCGCTATCGTACTGTTTGCGGGCATCCGGGAGCGCATGGAGCTCTCGCCCATCCCCGAGCCGCTGAAGGACTTCCCCATCGCGCTCATCTCGGCCGGGCTGATGTCACTGGCGTTCCTGGGGTTCCAGGGCCTCGTCTGAGAGCAAAGAAAGGACTAAGCTTATGTTGGATGCAATACTTTGGCCATTGATCGCGCTGGGCGGCCTCGGACTGGTCCTGGGTCTCGGCCTTGCGGTGGCCTCCAAGATATTTGCGGTAAAAACCGATCCCAATGTGGAAAAGGTTCGCGACCTGCTGCCGGGCGCTAATTGCGGCGGCTGCGGTTTCCCGGGCTGCGACGGCTTTGCCAAGGCGGTAGCCGAAGGTACGGCTGACGCGTCCAAGTGTGTCGCGATCAATCAGGAGAACCTTGCCGCTATCGGCGCGGTAATGGGCGTGGAGATCAAAGAGGGCGAAAAGGTCGTGGCGCGCGTAATCTGCCGCGGCGACTCGGAGAGCTGCGTATCGAAATACCGCTACACCGGCGTGAACGACTGCCGCGCGGCAGCGGCGCTCGCGGGCGGCCCCAAGGCTTGCCCGTTCGGCTGCGTGGGCCTTTTGACCTGCGGCCGGGCCTGCCCGTTTAACGCGATCTACCTTTCCGATAAGGGTATCGCGATGGTAGACGAGAGCAAGTGCACCGGCTGCGGCACCTGTGTGGCCATATGCCCCAAACACTGCTTTGCGCTCATGCCGCAGAGCCGCGACGTATACGTGACCTGCCGCACCACCAAGAAGGGCAAAGCCGTTACCGAGGCCTGCAAAGCGGGCTGCATCGCGTGCGGCATATGCTCCAAGAAATGCCCTGAAGGCGCGATCACCATGGTGGATAACCTGCCCGTGATCGACTACGATAAGTGCACAGCCTGCGGCACCTGCGCCGCGGTATGCCCCAAAGGTGCGATCTTTGCGCCGAATAAGGATGAAGTAAAGGCGGCATTAGGCAAATGAAGCTGCCGGAACGCGTGGTTTTAGCGTCTGGCTCGCCGCGTCGTCAGGAGTTGCTGAAGTTCGTGATCCCCTCCTTCGAGGTGATACCGAGCGGCGCGCCCGAGGATGCGGGAGGCCATCCGGCCAGCCGTGTGGTGGAGCTGGCGCTCGTCAAGGCGAGGGACGTTGCGGCGCGATGCGAAAGTGCGCTCGTCATCGGCGCGGACACGCTGGTGGCGCTGCAGGGCAAAGTGCTCGGCAAGCCGCAAGACGAAGCCGAGGCGGCTGCCATGCTGCGGCTGCTCTCCGGCAGAACGCACCGGGTATACACCGGCCTTGCGCTGATCCATGAAGGGCATGAGCGTACGGCCTGCTGCATGACGCGCGTCACGTTCGCGCCCCTCACGGAGGACGAGATCAGCGAGTACATTGCCACGCGCGAGCCGATGGATAAAGCGGGCGCGTACGGCATTCAGGGTTACGGCGCGAAGTTCATCCAAAAGGTGAACGGGTGCTATTTCAACGTGATGGGGCTGCCGCTCCGCACGCTGTATGAGATGTTGACTGAGCCGGGACTGTAGTCCCGGCTTTTTTATATTTCCCCGATAAGGTAAAACCGACGCCGGTATGAGCTTTATGGACTCAGTAAAAGCACAAAACTATTTACAAACCCGCTCTTTAGTCAATAGTCCAATGCTTTTGTACCTCTTCATTTTATATCCTTTTAGGGGTCCTTGGCAAAAGCACAAACTATTTTATACTACCTACTGAAAGAACATATTTAATTTGATTAAATGAAATATCCACTATCTATGGATATATTTCTTGTACAAAATAGTTGCCCGGTTCAATTAAAAAAATCTTTGAAAACGAGTGGCCTGTTTTAATATTACATAAAGCATTAACGTAATTTTCAACTGAAGAAAGGACATAACCATTAAGAATGGCCAACCATTTCTCTTCAACCCACTCATACCCGTTAATCATTTTCGTTTTTTCTTCTTTTTTTCTTAAAATCTCGTCCACTATTATTTCTAATTGCTCATTGATATTGAAGATTGCGTTGGTTCCTTTAATGCCAACGGAAAAGCGGAAGACACTCTCTTTTTTTTGTCTTTTCCAACTTGTCACCAATACAGAATCATTACCAACCTGTACCTCAGTATAATTCATGTTTATTCTTTTTAAAAACTCATCATCTTTTATTATTTCTAAAGCTTTTCTCTTTAAACTTTTTTTAAAACTACTATAATCCTTTAAAGGCCCTTCAACGTGCATACTAATTGTATATTTCGAGTCTACTTCGTTGTCAATCTCTTTTCTTATTCTGTCTAAATAAGTCATCACAGAGTTTTCAAAAGTTGTTCTATTTTCAATAATGTTTCCTTCACCTACTTGATAAACAGGACGTGCTTGTGTTGCTTCCAAAAGTATTTTTCTGTTCTCGTATATAACATAAAAATCCGGCGGATCTTCTCCCTCAATTATTAAGTATGGTTTTGAAATTGACTCGAAATATTTCTCAAGTGATTTTTTTACGTAATCTTCATCCTTTCTCATAATTACAACCCCTATAATTATTTATATTTATATTATATCATGTTGTCATCCATATCCAAATAGTAGTGAGTATGATGCCCATTAATATATTGCTTTTGCGCTTTAGACAACTAACCAGTTATAATAAATAAAACATCAGTAACAATAGCTGGGAGACAATAATGAAATTATTGGCCATGGAAACCGAGATCCCCGGCGCGGACTGGAGCGGTGCGGGTGAACTGCTCAAAGCAGAGGCCCGGCATGTATACGATTTGCACCTCTCGGGCGCTGTCCGCGAAATCTATTTCAACGAAGCGCATGAGGCGGTGATCATCCTCGAATGCGCGGATAAAGCCGATGCCGAACGGCTGCTGGCTGACTTTCCGCTCGTCAAAGCTGGGCTGATCCGCTTTTCGCTGACAGAACTGAAACCCTACGACGGATATTCCCGTCTGATGAATTCTTAAAAAATTCTGTACCAAAAATAAAATGCCTTTGTTGGGTGAGATCGTGAGTCCCGCCGCCCACTTTGGCCTGCCAACACATCGTTATCTACACATTTTTCAACATTTATCACCCACTGCGGGCTAAATGTATTGAACACAGATGCTGGATATGGTAGTGTATATTTACCGACAAAATTCTTTTTTTACACCTGCAACAGCCCTGCGATATTGACGAAAAGCATTGCGGCAACAGCCGCTTTAAGCAGCGATACGATCAATGCGTAAAGGAGTAGATGCCATGAAACGGTATGGGTATGCCAGTGTGTCCTGGGTCTTAAACAAAGCGGGTCTGTGGTCCATCAACATCTCCTGCACAGATATCGAGCTGCTGAACGGTATCATCGGAGAGCTGGAGCGTCATTTCATTGTCGTGGGCAAGCAGCAGTTCAGCAGTTCCCGTCTTCAGGTCGACGTCCGCAAGGAGTTCGATCCCTTCTCGCTGGTGCATACGCTGTGTAACAACGGCTGGGAACCCTTCGGCTCAACTGAAGGCATCCAGTTCAAAAAGGCGTACGACGCCTGAACCAATCGCGAATATAAGGCTCTCCGGTTTTCCGGAGAGCCTTTGCTGTTATACCGTGCCGGTCAAGCAGTCTTTACGGAATATTCCTATAACCTTGCGCCTATTCTCTGCGCTCTTTGCAAGAACCTTTTCTCTTTGTTTCTTAAAAATCGAAACAGGGAATCCGAAAATATCATTTTGCCGACGAGTCTACCCTTCAGATTATTCACATACGTCCTCATCGCACGAACAACGCCGCTCCTGTCGCCTGAAAGATGCGATACCGGAAACGGTACTGTCATGGCGGTAATGATAATAAACTTTTTGCCGCACATTTCCGGCTTCGATCCAAAGCTTCTCATCAGCAACATCAACGTATGAACCTTCTCCCACAGGCCCATTTGAGCATACCGGGATACATCCTTGGGTTTTCGCATGGCATATCCAGTATGGCGGTCAAAAAAATTCTTCATGACACCAGGCACGTTTCCCCAGTAACATGGAGCTGCCAGCACAATGACGTCTGCGCTGCGCACCTTATCAAATACGGTATTAAAGTCATCCTGCAGAATACACGTCCCTTTTTCCACGCAGGCCCAACAGCCTCTGCACGGACCAATTTGATAATCGTACAGGTTAACCAGCTCAATTTCATGCCCGTTTGCTTTTGCCCCTTCAGACATCGCTTCGCACAACCTGTAAAGCAATCCTTTCCGGCGGTTTGTGCCGATGACGAACAAAATCCTCATAAGATCCCCCACGTTCCCGATATTAGTTAGCAATTGCTAACTCTTTGATATTATACAACACCATAATTTATATCACAAGTAAAATATTCCACTCCAGCGAATTGAAAAGGCTCTCCGGTTTCCCGAAGAGCCTTTGCTGTGTTTTTGCCTTATTTCTCTTCTGCCAGGCGCTTGTAGTACGCGTAGCGTTCCTTGGCTTCCTGCTCAGCGGTCTGGAACAGCTCTTCCGCCACTTCCGGGAACTGCTGCTTGAGCGTCCGGTAGCGGTTTTCGCTGTTGATGAACTCCTGATAGCTGCCCGTGGGCTCCTTGCTGTCCAGCGTGAAGGGGTTTTTGCCCTCCGCCTTGAGCGCCGGATTGAACCGGTACAGGTGCCAGTAGCCATCCTCCACCGCACGCTTCATCTCAGCCTGCGTCTTACTCATGTTGATGCCATGATTGATGCAGGGTGCGTAGGCAATGACGAGTGACGGGCCGGGGTAGGCTTCCGCCTCGGTCAGCGCTTTCATCAGCTGGTTCTGGTTGGCTCCCATGCAGACCTGCGCGACGTAGATATAGCCGTACGTCATCGCGATAGCACCGAGGTCTTTCTTCTTGGTGCGCTTACCGGCTGCCGCGAACTTCACAACCGAACCGGTCGGGGTCGCCTTGGAGGCCTGGCCGCCCGTGTTGGAGTACAGCTCGGTATCCAGTACGAGCACGTTCACGTCTTCGCCCTGAGCCAGCACATGATCGAGGCCGCCGTAACCGATGTCGTATGCCCAGCCGTCGCCGCCGAATATCCAGATCGACTTCTTGACCATCAGGTCGCTCATGGAAGCGATTTCTTTGGCCAGTTCGTCGAGCTCACAGCCGCAGTCCTTGCAGCCTTCAACCATTTCCTTGAGCGCCACGGAAGCCGCTTTGCTCGCTTCGCCGTCTTCTTTAGCAGCCAACCACGCGTCGCAGACAGCCTTGGCTTCCGCTCCGCCCTTCTCGCCGAACTCTTCGACGAGCATCGCGAGGCGATCGCGCTGCTGCGTCACGCCGATGTTCATGCCGAAGCCGAACTCCGCGTTGTCCTCAAACAGCGAGTTTGCCCACGCCGGCCCCTGGCCCTTTTCGTTCTTGGTGTACGGGCAGGTGGGGGTGTTGCCGCCGTAGATGGACGAGCAGCCCGTGGCGTTGGCGATGATCATACGGTCGCCGTACAGCTGCGTGACCAGTTTGACGTACGGCGTCTCGCCGCAGCCCGCGCACGCGCCCGAGAACTCGAACAGCGGCTTCTGGAACTGCGAACCGATGACCGTATTCTTGTTGACCTGAACGTCCGGCACAGGCAGCTTGCTTGCAAACTCCCAATTCGGATTTTCCTTTTCGCACTCCTCGGCCAGCGGCGTCATGACAAGCGCCTTCTCCTTGGCCGGGCAGACATCCGCGCAGTTGCCGCAGCCCGTGCAATCGAGCGGCGAGATCTGAATGCGGAACTTATAGCCCGTAACGTCCTTGCCCCGCGCGTCCTTGGTCACAAAGCCTTCCGGCGCGTTTGCCAGATCTTCCGGCTTGGCGAGGAACGGACGGATGACCGCGTGCGGGCAGACGTACGAGCACTGGTTGCACATGATGCAGTTTTCGGGGATCCACTTGGGCACATTGACCGCGATGCCGCGCTTTTCAAACTGTGTGGTACCCGTGGGGAAGAACCCGCGCGGATCGAACGCCGATACCGGCAGTTCGTCACCCTTCTGCTCGATAATGGGCTGCAGCACCTTCACGAAGAACTCGCCGGCTTCCGCAGGGGCCTTGGCCAGCGGCGCGCCATCGGTGGTGGTAGCCCAGCTTGCAGGATACTTGACTTCTTCCAGATTCTCTGCGCCCATATCAATGGCGTTATAGTTCATCTGGACGACCTTGTCGCCCTTCTTGCCGTAGGTCTTCTTCGCGGCCTGCTTCATGTAGTCGATGGCATCCTTATCGGGGATGATGCCCGCGACCTTGAAGAACGCAGCCTGCATGATCGTATTGATGCGTCCGCCCATGCCGGCTTTTTCGGCCAGGTCGATCGCGTCGATGCTGTAGAAGCGAAGCTTCTTCTTCGCAATGGTATTTTTAACGATTGCGGGCAGCTCGCACTCCATCTGCTCCAAAGTCCACTGAGAGTTCAGCAGGAATACGCCGCCTTCCTTGGCGTCAGAGAGCATGTCATAACGGGTCACGTAGGACGGGTTATGGCACGCGATGAAGTCCGCCACATCGATCAGGTACGTAGACTGAATGGGCTTCTTGCCGAAGCGCAGGTGCGAAACGGTCAGGCCGCCCGACTTCTTGGAGTTGTAGTAGAAGTAGCCCTGAGCGTACATATCGGTGTGGTCACCGATGATCTTGATGGAGTTCTTGTTTGCTCCAACCGTACCATCGCTGCCGAGGCCGTAGAACTTGCAGCGTACCGTACCCTCCGGAGCCGCGTCGATCTTGTCCGAATAATCGAGAGAAAGATGCGTCACGTCGTCGTTGATGCCCACGGTGAAGTGATTCATCATCGCACCGGCCAGATTGTCGTATACCGCTTTGACCATCGAGGGTGTGAACTCCTTCGAGGACAGGCCGTACCGGCCGCCGATGACCTGAACGCCGGTTCTTCCCATCTCGGCAAGGGCTGTGATGACATCCTGATAAAGCGGTTCGCCGAGTGCGCCCGGCTCCTTCGTCCTGTCGAGTACCGAGATCTTCTTGACAGTAGCCGGCAGCACGGACAAGAAGTGCTTGGCCGAGAACGGACGGTACAAACGGACCTTGATGGCGCCTACCTTGTAGCCGTGCGCGTTCAGATAGTTGATGGACTCTTCGACGGTCTCTGCGCCGCTGCCCATGAGTACAATCACGTTCTCCGCATCCGGCGCGCCGACGTAATCGAACAGGCCGTATTTGCGTCCAAAGGCTTTATAGAACTCGTCCATCACGCCTTCAACGATTTCAGGCACCGCGTCGTAATACTTGTTCGCGGCTTCACGGTTCTGGAAGTAGATATCCGGATCCTGCGCCGTGCCCTGCAGATGCGGATGCTCGGGATTCATCGCACGTGCGCGGAACTCCGCAATGGCCTTCTTATCGGCCAGCTTGCTGAGCGTTTCATAATCGAGCAGCTCCACCTTCTGCACTTCGTGCGAGGTGCGGAAGCCGTCGAAGAAGTGTACGAACGGCACCTTGGCTTTCAGCGTAGCGAGGTGCGCCACCGCAGCCATGTCCATAACCTCCTGCACGCTGTTCGCGGCGAGCATCGCAAAGCCCGTCTGGCGTGTAGCCATAACGTCGCTGTGGTCGCCGAAGATGGACAGCGCGTGCGCCGCAAGGGAGCGCGCCGATACGTGGAACACGGAGGGCAGCAGTTCGCCCGCGATCTTGTACATGTTGGGGATCATCAGCAGCAGGCCCTGCGACGCGGTGAACGTCGAGGTGAAAGCGCCCGTTGCAAGCGAGCCATGCACAGCACCTGCCGCGCCTGCTTCGCTCTGCATCTCCGCGATGCGCATCTTCTGCCCGAAGATGTTCTTTCTATCGTGAGCCGCCCACTCGTCGCAGATTTCTGCCATGGGCGATGATGGGGTGATGGGATAGATCGCGCCGACGTCCGAGAACGCATATGCCACATGGGCAGCAGCGGTATTGCCATCAATCGTTTGTTTGTTCGCCATTTGGTCTCCTCCTCAAAGATATCACAAAATTTTCACTATATCACACCGAAGCCGATTGCCTCTCCGGTTAATAGCCTAAAAGACATTCCAAACAATTATATATTTTTTCGCAACAGCGGTCAACTTAAAAAGGCTTTTTTTAAAACACCATACCTTTTTTAAAAATAAACAGCGCATCCGAAAGGTGCGCTGTTTGAACCGTCCGCAATTGCTTAATATTCCGCTTATTCGTCCGCTTCGTCCGTGCTGACAAACTGCCCGACCATCTCTTTTAGGGTCTCTGCCTGAGAGAAAAGTTCTTCGCTCGCCGCAGCTGTTTCCTGCGAGGTTGCGGAGTTTACCTGAACCACCTGCGCCATCTGCTCAATGCCGCGGTCCACCTGTGCGATGGCACCAGCCTGCTCACCTGAAGCGACAGCGATCTCGGATACTAGCCTTGCCACCTGTTCCAGCCCCGTCACCATCTGCCGGATCGCGTTTGCCGTTTCATCCGCAATGGCTGTGCCTGCCGTCGCCTTGCTGATGGACCGCTCAATCAGCGCGGTCGTCTCTTTGGCAGCGCTGGCGCTCCGTGACGCGAGGTTACGCACTTCCTCGGCCACCACCGCAAATCCCTTGCCGTGCGCGCCTGCCCGGGCGGCCTCCACCGCAGCGTTCAGCGCAAGGATGTTGGTCTGGAATGCGATATCGTCGATTACCCTGATGATCTTGCTGATGTTCTCCGAGGCCTCGTTGATCTCGGCCATTGCGCCCAGCATTGTATCCATGTGGGCAGTGCCCTGCGCAGCCTGTTCCTTTACCTGCAGCGTCAGCGCATTGGCTTCATTGGCACCTGCGGCGTTGCCTCTGGTCTGAGCGGCGATTTCGGTAATGGATGCGGTCAGCTGCTCTGCCGCGCTGGACTGCTCCGAAGCCCCCTGCGCAATTTGCTGGCTGCCGTCCGACACCTGCCGTGTGCCTGCTGCCACCTGTTCGGCTGCAAGGTCCACCTGAGCCAGCAGCGTCTCCAGCCGCTTGGCCTGCTTTCTTGCCTTTTCGCTTGCCTTTTTAATTGCAGTCTGGTCGACAATGACCTCGAACGCACCCACGACTTCATTCTGCCGGACGATAGGCATTCCCATATACTCAATGTCGTAAACATTTCCGTCCGACGGATGCGCGTCCGTTTCGCTCGTCTCACGCTGCTTGTTTGCCATGGAGCGGGTGCAGGCGCAGCGCGGCGTGTGGCAGTCGCTCGTTCTGAACAAATCGTAGCACTTCATACCGGGGATCTGCTCCTGTTCAAGGCCGGTCAGCCCAGCGCCTGCCTTGTTCATGTAGCGCACCGTGTAATCCTTGTCGATAGTGAGCACCGGCAGCGGAATGGAATCCAGATGCTGCACAAACGTGCCGACCATCGTATTGATACCCTGCGCAATACCCCGGTACGCGCCGTTGTATTGGTCTTCATGTACACGGGCGTCGAAACGACCTTCTTCAATCGTCGTGTTTGTCGCTTCGATATCCGCCAGCATGCTTTGTATCGTCTCCGATACCGCCCCCACGGCCCGGGCCATCTGCGCCAGTTCATCCTTGCCTTTCACCTGCAGATCTGTTTGGAACTCACCCTGTGCCATGCATTCCGCCGCGCCGATGACAGCCTCCATGGGCCGCTTAATATTTTTCCTCACGAACCGGAACAGCAGCAGCAGCATAAGCGCCAGCACAGCCGCCGCTATTGCCAGCGTGTGCAGCAGCGTAGTCAGCTTTGCCGCATCCGCCTCGCTGGCAGGCAGTCCCGCAAACAGAGCGCCCACTATGGTGCCCTGCGAATCCCGAAGCGGCTCATAAGCGCCGTAATACGGGATGCCCAGTATTTCCACCTTTCCCGTATAGCTACCGCCGTTCTCCAATACAGCCTGTGCGATGTGCGCATCCAACTGCGTTCCCGTGACACGTTGCCCGTCCTGCTCAACCGTGGTGGACAGACGCTCGTCGCCCTGGAATATCGAAAACTGCATGCCATACAGCGCCTGCAACTCGTCCACCAGCGCGTTATCCTCAAAAGTGAAGCCTACTACCACCGTTCCGATCACCTTGCCGTTTGCGTTCAGTACCGGCGAAGCGGCCCGACACGACAGCGAGACCAGCTTGCCTGCTTCAATGGAAGTCTGGCTCTTCCCCGCAAGCGCCTGCTGCACATTGGTTTGGTCCGCGATGTTGTCGCCCTTTTTGTCGGGCTGATGCTGCCGTATGATGACATTGCCCTTTGCGTCGGTTACGGAGATGGTGTCCAGTATGAGCGTGCTGTTCAATTCGTCCAGCGCCGTTTTGAGCGCATTAAAATCGTTTTTTTCCACGCCCTGAATAACGTCGGCGCTGCCTGCCAGCAACAGCGCGTCGTTGCCCGCGCACGTTTCATAGTCCGCGATGCTGCCGCGCAGGTCCGTCAGTCCGCCCTGCGCCTGCCCGATGCTGGTCTTGTCAATATAGCTCGCAGTTTCCGCCATCACGATGCTCACCGCGGCGGTTACGGATACCAGTATCATCGCCGATACTGCCAGTAGGATTTTTCTGCTGATCTTCATTTATGTCACTCCCCTTGGATGCCTTTAATCATCTATTACGCTATTTAGCCGTTCGCTTTGTTAATAATAATTTCGAATAGAACCGTCCAATACTTTAGCCCATTCAGGATCGTTCACAGAATCTTTACTGATGAGCGGGTAGTAAAAAATCTTTAGCTCAGCTCCGGCAGTGCCTGCTAAAAAAAAGATACGCTCTGTGTTTATGCAAAAAAAGAGCCGCATTATCTTGCGGCTGTCTTATGTTATTCCATATCTGAATGGAGAGATGCTCCTGATATTCGAGCGACATACATGGTTGTTTTCCGCGAAAAGGTGTGTGCAGAATTACTGATCCTGCTCTAACAGTTCGTGCTCGCCGATGCCGCTTTCCGGATTCTCCATTGCGACGCCCGCACCCAAAGCCACGGCTTCAAGCGGATTGTCCGCTCTGCGAACCGGCATGCCCGTCACGCGCGCAATGAGCCGGTTGATGCCGGGCAGCATCGATCCGCCGCCGGAGAGCACGATGCCCTCCCCGATGATGTCCGCGGATAGTTCGGGCGGGGTGTGCTCCAGCACGTTCCGCACGGTTTCAACGATGCGCTGCACGGGCTCACAGAGCGCCTCGCGTACTGCCGGTGCGGCGATCCGAATTGATTTGGGCAGGCCAGACTGTGCGTCGCGGCCGCGCACCTCCATCGAGGCGTTATTTCCGGTATCCACCGCGCTGCCAAGCGTGATCTTGATCTGCTCCGCAGTGCTCTCGCCGATGAGCATTCCGTAATATTCTTTGACGTACTTGGTAATAGCCTCATCCATGTGGTTGCCGCCCACGCGCAGGCTGCGCGCAAGCACGATTCCGCCGAGCGAGAGCACAGCAACTTCCGTTGTACCGCCGCCGATATCCACGATCATGCAGCCCTTGGCCTGATATACGTCCAGCCCTGCACCCAGCGCCGCAGCCATGGGTTCCTCCATCAGCGCCACGTCCCGCGCGCCCGCAGCCCTTGCCGCGTCCTCCACCGCACGCTTTTCCACCTCTGTAATGCCCGAAGGCACGCAGATGAGCACGCGTGGGTTACGCAGGAACATAAAGCCCTGCGGCGCAGCCTTGCGAATAAAATACCGAAGCAGCGACTCGGTGATGGCAAAGTCCGCGATGACCCCATCCTTCATGGGCCTAATTGCCACGATGCTGCCCGGCGTCCGCCCGATCATGCGCTTGGCCTCCTCACCCACGGCCAGGATGTCCTTCCTGTTGTTCTTCATGACCACGACCGTCGGCTCGTTGATGATGATACCCTTGCCCTTCATATATACCAGCGTATTCGCCGTCCCCAGGTCGATACCAAGGCACGGCAGCATGTCCGTAAAAGAAAACATAGCAACCTCCGAAGTTTGATATCATCATTGTTCCTATATGGGTAGTTTTTATACCTGTTTTTTGCATCTGTTGCTGAAGATATGGTATATTAAACAAAAACGGAGGCGCTTATGAACCCCGGTCAGGCCAGCGAATACGTACGCCGCATTAACCTCGTGACGGATTACATCGACCGGAACTGCGGCCAAGAGCTTACGCTGAAGGAGCTTGCGGCAGTCGCGGGCTTCTCCGAGTACCACTTTCACCGTATCTTCGCCGCGATGACGGGCGAAACGCTTTTCAACTTCATTACGCGCCTGCGGATAGAGCGCGCGGCTGCCCTGCTCTGCGCACAGCCCCACCTTTCCGTTACGTACATCGCGGCGGATTGCGGTTTTTCCTCCCACGCAGTATTCTGCCGCTTATTCAAAAAACGCTTTGGTTTATCCCCTTTGGCCTTTCGCAATCGCAACCACGGTCAAACGGAGAGCAGCCTGTATCAACTGCTGCGCAACCGCGGGGAAGCGGCAGACGCCTCTGCGCATTACAATGGGGACATCAATTCAAACGGGAGGGAAATAATGAAACCAGAAGTGCGCGTTGAAGAAATCGCAAAGACGCGGCTCGCCTACATCCGCTACGTGGGGCCGTACCAGAACGACGGAGCGCTGTTCGAGAACCTGTACGGGCGGCTGTTTGCCTGGGCAGGCCCGCGCAGCGTGGATACGTCCATAACCTACGTGTTGTATCACGATGACCCGGCCATCACAGAGGAAGCCAAGCTCCGCATCAGCGTATGTGTACCCGTCGGATCGGACGCAGAGGTCTCCGGCGAGGTATGCGAGATGGAGGCGTTCGGCGGCACCTACGCCGTGGGCCATTTCGACCTGAAGAATGGCGAATACGGCGAAGCGTGGGCCGCCATGTACAGCGGCTGGCTGCCCACCAGCGGCTACGTTCCCGCGAGCGAGCCCTGCTTCGAGCGCTACTGTGAGCAAAGCGGCGCAGATGGCAGCATGCCCGTGGACATCTGCATTCCGGTGCAGGTGGGATAAAAAGGTAAGTAGAAAAACGGCTCGGAGATTGTTGTCCTCCGAGCCGTTTTTATGTTTCAGTTGATCGGTCACTCAGCGTGCCATCAGTCCGCGCAGTGCTGCTTCGATTTCTTCCCGCGAAGGTATAGCCCTCTCCTCCAGCTCCGGTGAGAAGGGGATAGGCGCATCCGCTCCGCCGAGGCGCAGAATGGGCGTTTTAAGATGGCTGAACGCTTCGCTTTCGGCAATGGCCGCAGCGATCTCCGCGCCGACGCCGCCGGTCTTGCATGCCTCGTGCACAATCAATACGCGCCCGGTCTTCTTGACCGAGGCGATGATGGTTTCCGTGTCGAGCGGGGAAAGCGTTCGCGGGTCCACGACCTCCACTCCAATACCTTCTTCGGCGAGTTTCTCCGCCGCCTCAAGGCAGCGCGGCACCATACCGCCGTAGCACACGAGTGTGATATCGCCGCCCGCACGCTTGATATCCGCCTTGCCCAGCGGGAGTATGTACTCTTTCTCCGGCACTTCGCCCATCTCGGCATAGAGCCGCTTGGTCTCAAAGAACATCACCGGGTTATCGTCGCGGATCGCCGCCTTTAAAAGACCCTTGGCGTCGTACGGCGTGGACGGCATCACCACCTTAAGCCCCGGCACGTGGCAGAACCACGCCTCAAGGCTCTGGCTGTGCTGGCATGCCGCACCCGTTCCGGACCCGCCCGCCGTGCGCACCACAAGCGGCACTTTCACGCCGAACATGTAGTGCAGCTTGGCCGCCTGATTCACTAGTGCATCCATGGAGATTGTCAGAAAGTCGGAGAACATGATCTCGGCTACAGGCCGCATGCCCGCGGCTGCCGCACCCACTGCCGTGCCCGCGATAGCCGCCTCAGCGATGGTGGTATCGCGCACGCGCTCCGGTCCAAACTCTGCCAGCAACCCTTCCGTAACGTGGAACGTGCCGCCATATGCGCCGATATCTTCGCCCAGCAGGAATACGTCCGGATCACGCCGCAGCTCCTCCCGCAGCGCTTCGCGCAAGGCCTGCGCAACCGTAATGCGCCTCATATGCGGCCTCCTTCCGGCGCGTACACGCCGCTTACGCCGCACGCCGGGTACGGGCTTGTCTGTGCAAACGCCACTGCCGCTTCCGTCTCCGCCGCAGCCGCCGTGTCGATTTCGTCGATCTCCGCCTGTGAAAAGCCTCTTTCCTTCATGAGCGCTTCAAGGCGCGGGATCGGGTCTCTTTTCTTCCATGCCTCAATCTCGTCCTGTGTACGATATACGTTTTTGTCGTTCCTGGAATGTCCCGAAACGCGGTAGGTGCGGCACTCCAGCAGCACCGGGCCATGCGCAAGCACATATTCCCGCGCTGCGGCTGCTTCGGCATATACCTGTGCCGCGTCGTTGCCGTCGACCAAACGGCCCGGGAAACCGTAGCCGCCCACGCGCGACGCCACGCTCTCCACGCGCATCGCCCGGCTGGTCGCCATGGAAAAGCCATAGCCATTGTTTTCACATACAAAAAGCACCGGCAAGCTCCATATGGCCGCAAGATTGGCCGCCTCATGAAAGCTGCCTTCGTTCACCGCACCATCGCCGAAAAAACAGACGGCAATGCCGTCTTTCTTTTTCATCTTCAGCGCCAGCGCCGCGCCGACCGCAAGGCCATGCCCGCCGCCCACCACGCCATTGGTGCCAAGGTTGCCGTGCATAAAGTCCGCCATGTGCATGGAGCCGCCGCGCCCGCCCGAAACACCCGTCGCTTTACCGAACATCTCCGCCATCATGGCGTTCATGTCCATGCCATGCGCGATGCAGTGGCCGTGGCCGCGGTGTGTGGATGTGATCATGTCTTCCGGGAAGAGCGCCGCGCATACGCCTGCTGCGACCGCTTCCTCGCCGATATATAAATGCGTTGTGCCGTGCAGCATCCCTGCCGCAAACAACTCCGGCAGCTTTTCTTCAAACCTGCGGATACGGCACATGCTTTTCAGCATGTCCGCCATGGTGTCTTTGCTGAGCTTCAAAACATTCCTCCCGCTCTTTATCACTCCATAAAGCCCTCGTCTTTATGAGGTGCCCGATTCAGGATTATTGTATTCGAAACTTTCGGCTTAGACAATAAATATTTCTCGATAAATGATAAATTTACAAATCGTTCGTATCTCTTATGCACACCGCATCCCGGTGATGCCGCGCATAGTGAAAAAGGTACTGCTGTGCAAGGCCCGCCCATTCGCCAAACCGTTCGTCCACGAACGCGCGCATCTGTTTGTCGTTTTTGCCGCTGAAGCCGTACACGCCGCATAGCACGCGGCGCATCCACACGTCCGCCGGAAACGCCTGCGTAAAGCCCAGGCTGTACAAGCACACACAGTCCGCCACCTTCAGCCCCACTCCGGGCAGCTTGGAGAGTTCCTGCCGCGCCTGTCCAAACGGCATGCTTTTCAGCGCGTCCAGATCAAACCCGTCTGCCACAGCTTTTGCTGTATCGATGATGTAGCGCGCGCGATAGCCCGCACCGCAGGCCTTGAGGCTATCCTCGCTGCATGCGGCCAGCGCCTTGGGCACGGGGAAATCGTATCCGCCCTCAACGGGCGCGCCGTACCGTTCGCACAGCTTTTCCACGATGCCCACAATACGCTTCACGTTGTTGTTGGCTGAGATGATGAAGGAGATCAGCGTCTCAAACGGCGGCTGGTTCATCACGCGCAAACCGGGCGCGTATCGCATACCCTCGCAAAGAAACCGGTCATGCGCATAGTGTGCCTTCACCGCGCCGTAGTCGCGCTTCAAGTCAAAGTAGTGCAGAAAAGCATCCGTTTCATCCGCCCCAACCCCCTGCAGATGGAGCGTATCACCCTGCTGCTCCGCATATACCATACGGCCCAGCGCCACGCCAGAAAAGCCCTTGCCCTGCGGCTTCCATCGGAACGCCTGCCCACAGTCCAGACAGTCCGAGAGGGAGAAATCTGCGATACCGCTGATAACAAGCGGTCCGATGTCACTTTGCGTAATCTTCATCCGGATACGTGTTGAATGAGCAGGCCCGTGCCGATGCGGATCGTGTGCGCCAATTCGGCCTGATCATAATCTCCATACAGTATGATATCGGCATAAAGCATGCCGCCCTTTAGATACAGTGCCGAGCAATCGTACCAGGGGGGCATATCGTAGTGTGCGGCGTAGTCCGTGATATCCAGCCAGTCGGAGCCGCTTCCGTCACGCCACGCCCAGCCGATCACCGCTGAATCGAAACCATCCTCCCGAAAGAATATCCGGTCACCGTACGGTACGATATTCAGATAACCCACAAAGCCATGATCTTCGAGCACCGTACGCCCACTGCCGTCAAAACCGAGGCGGATGAGTGCGTGCTCTGTATCCTCGTCGCGGCCGTCACTTTCCCTTGGGATACCGCCCTCGGTAAAATAGAGCGCTTCGGGCTCCACGGTCAGGTTGTTCAGCCAGCAGTCCCAATCGCCCGGATACTGCTCTGTCACGTCGTAGATCACCGTTTGTTTGGCCCCCTGTGCGCGAACAATGGTTTTGCCATCGATTGCATAGTTCACAGGCTCAGGCTGCGGCGTAGGAGAGGGTGTAACAACAGGGGTGGAAGTGGGCGTTGCAATCGGCGTCGCTGTTGCAACGGAAGCCATGGGCGTGAGGATGGATACCGCCGTCTGCTCCGCCGAGTCCGCAGGCGTGGGCGACGAGGATAACGTAACCGCTTTCTGCACACAGCCCGCCAGCGTGACCACCACGCATAATACAATCAGTATCAGCTTTTTCATTCGCTCCCCTCCTCAGCCTTAATAGAAGACCTATACCCGCAAAACCGCATCGCTCTTTCTTGGATTTCCCATTCTACCATATATTTCATTTTTTATCAACCGGACATCAGAGCAAAAGAAAAACAGGCCCCTTGCAGAGCCTGCCCTGAGTCATGTTCAGTTCGGATATACGCTGACCTGCTTTTTATCGCGGCCCTTGCGTTCGAACTTGACGGCGCCGTCGACCAATGCATACAGCGTATCATCGCTGCCGATGCCGACGTTATTGCCCGGGTGGTACTTCGTGCCACGCTGCCGAATGAGAATATTCCCCGCCAGCACCGCCTGGCCGTCGCTGCGCTTTACGCCGAGGCGCTGCGCCGCGCTGTCCCGACCGTTCCGGGAACTGCCTACGCCCTTCTTATGTGCCATTTTAAACGCACCTCGCTTTCCCTAGTGGATACACTATTCCTCAGTCTTTGCCGACTTCTTGGCTTTCGGCTCAGACTTGGCTTCCGCCGTTTCCGTCGCTGCCGCTTTGGCTTTGGTTGCCTTGGCCTTGGGCGCGATTTCCGCCGCCGCTTCGGCATCAACTGCCTTGGCTTTGGACGCCGCTTTGGCCTTGGGCGCTTCCTTGGTTTCCGTCACGGCTTCTTCGACGACGACAACTTCCTTCTCGTCTTCGTCATCCGCTGCCGCTTTGCCCGATCCGATGCTTGTGATCTCGATCTTCGTATACGGCTGACGGTGTCCCTGCTTCTTGCGGTAATTCTTCTTGGACTTATACTTGTAAACGATAACCTTGTCTTCCTTGCCGTGATCCACGACCTTGGCCTTGACCTTAACGCCCTTTACAACAGGCGTTCCGATCTGCACCTTGTCTCCATCGGATACGACGAGTGCTTCGAAGGTGACCGACTTACCCGGCTCCACCGGCAGCTTCTCGACCCAAACGATATCGCCTTTTGCCGCCTTATACTGCTTGCCGCCCGTTTCAAACACTGCGTACATGCTGCTACCTCCTCTTCCCAGTCTCGCCGTAGTGGCATCCTTTCGGAATTTTAAAGGCCATTTCCGTGCGGCTCAGTTGAAAATCATATCATAGTTTACCTGGACTGTCAACAAAACACCTTGGCTTTGCCAATGAGTTTTTCTCGCTCCTTTGCCGAAGCGATCTCAACAATTTTATACTCATCGTTTCGAATCGTTTCGTTGGTCAGCACATAAAACTTGACGCCCTCGATTTTTGGCATCACCGAAAGATCCGGATCGCTGAAGCTTTCGATATATGCCGCAACGTTCGGGTGCACCTCGATCAAAAATTCCTTCATATCGGTATTGGCGACCTGCCGCAGAAGGTGCCGGCGAATGTTCAGCACCGTCGTTTCCTCGCTGTCGATCTTGCCGCTGCCGCCGCAGTACGGACACGTCCTCTTGGTGATGGTCGAAAGCCCGCGGCGCATCTTTTTACGCGTCATCTCCACCAGCCCCAGGCTCGTGATGCCCAGCACGTTGCTCTTGGTGCGGTCCCTCGAGAGCGCATCCTGCAACGCCGCCACCACCTGCTGGCGGTTCGCTTCGATCTCCATATCGATGAAGTCGATGACGATGATACCACTGATGTCGCGCAGCCGCAGTTGGCGCGCAATCTCCTTGGCGGCTTCGATGTTCACCTCAAGGATCGTCTGCTGCAGATCGGTATCGCCCACGAACTTGCCCGTATTGACGTCGACCACGGTCAGCGCCTCAGTCTCGTCGATAATGATGTACGAGCCGTTCTTCATCCACACCTTGCGGTCCAGCGCCTTGTCGATGCGCGACTGGATGCCGAAATCGTCGAATATGCTGGGGCCGCCGTTATAGAGGCGGATGCGGTCCTTCATGTACGGCGCGATGATGCCCGCCACGGCGATTGCCTTGTCGCAGTATTCGCGGTCGTTGATTACAAACTCCGTTACCTCGGGCGTAAACATGTCGCGCAGGGTACGGAAGATCAGCGACTCCTCGGCATGGATCAGACGCGGCGCACGCAAAATTTCGCTGCGGCCAATGATCTTCTGCCAGAGCCGTTCCAGGAAGCGTACCTCGACGATGAGGTCATCCTCCGTCATGCCCACTGCGGCAGTGCGCACGATCACGCCCATGTCCTTGGGCTTGATCTGCTCCAGAATGTCCTTCAGCCGTCCGCGCTCCTGCTCGTCCTCTATGCGGCGCGACACGCCCACATGGTTCACCGTGGGCATCAGCACGAGCATACGGCCCGGCAGCGTCACATGCGTGGTGATGCGCGCGCCTTTGGTGCCGCCCGGCTGCTTTAACACCTGCACCATGATCTCCTGCCCCTCGCGCACCATCTCCTCGATGCTCTTCTGGCGCAGGTTGGGATATTCCGTTTTTTGGCCGAACACGAAGTCGGATGTGTCGGCGAGGATGTCGCCCGCGTACAGAAACGCGTTGCGCTCGAGGCCGATATCCACAAACGCCGCCTGCATGCCGGGGAGCACGTTCGCCACGCGGCCCTTGTAGATGTTGCCGACCAGTCTTTCCCTGCCGCGGCGCTCCACATGAACCTCGACGAGTTTTTCGTCCTCGAGCAGCGCGATCCTCGACTCCAGCGGGCCGATATCCGCGATGATCTTTTTATTCATATCATAAGCCTCAAAGCTTTCAAATATTTCAAGCGGGACCAACCCCGATTGCTACATTGTAATTACTCGGCAAACGCGTCCATCAACGGCTGGGGCAGGCTGTTTTCTAACGTAAAAAGCCCCGTGCGCCGTATCGCGCAGCCAAAATCTCCTGCGCGGCGCTTCAGTTCAGCCATCATCACATCAGGCCGCAACGAAGCGTCCGACGATGCGGATAAGCGCATCACCAGCGTATTGCCCGAAAGGGTCAGCGAGGAGATCAGCGGCCGGATATCCACAGTCTTTTCTACGCCCTTCACGCTGCGCGTCGCCATCACCGTTTCGCTCGCCATGATGTCCCGCAGTGCGGTCTGCACCGCTTCCAGATCAGCGTTTTCCAGCTCCGCCATGTACTCCGCTTCGCCCAGCGCAGCCATGAGCTTGGGCGCGCTTTCCTTTAGGCGTACCGCGCGCTTTGCCGCAAGGCCGGGCGGCAGCGCAGCACCCATCGCACGCAAAAATTCCTCGGGAGAAACCTCGGAGGCCAGCTGCACCTCCACACATTCGCACTCGCTCTCAATACCGAGCGCCAATGCCGAAGCAAACGACACCACATAGTGCGGGTTGAACCCCTGCGAAAGCTTCACCGGCATCCCGCTGCGCCGTATCGCACGGGAAAACGCGCGCTGCAAATCGAGATGAGAGATATACGCGACACCGCCGCGCTTGGCAAACTCCAGCGCCATCCTCATACGCACAGCCCCGCTTCCTTCATGCCGCAGCCCGTGCAGCCTTTGCGGCAGTCGGGCGTGGTCATGGCCTTATCCGCCGTCTGCTTCTCGCTCCACAGGTATTCCTTGCTCACTCCCGTGTCGATCACGTCCCACGGGAAGATTTCATCTTTGCTCCGCTCACGCTCCGCGTACCACGCCGGGTCCACCCCGGCCTCCTCGAAGACGCGCATCCATCGGCCAAAATCAAAATGCTCCTTCCAGCTGTCGAACCGGCACCCGGCCTCAAAGGCGCGGACGAGCACGTCTCCCAGCCGCCGGTCTCCCCGCGAGAACACGGCCTCCAGCATGGAAAGCCGCGCATCGTGCCAGTTGTATTTGACGCCCTTAACGCTGCGGAGCGCTTCGCGCAGCTTGCGCTGCTTGTCCTCAAACGCCGTGATGCTGTCCTGAGCGGCCCACTGAAAGGGCGTGTGGGGCTTGGGCACAAAGCACGATACGCTCACGGTTAATGCGAACCCGCCGTTTCGTTTCTCCCTGGGCACGGTGTAGTATATCTCGCGCATCTTTGCGGCCATATCCGCGATGCCAAGCACGTCGTCTACCGTTTCGCCCGGCAAACCCATCATATAATAAAGCTTCACGCCGTTACTGCCCGCTTCAAACGCCTCGCGCACAGCGGGGAATATATCGTCCTCAGTCAGGTTCTTGTTGATCACGTCTCGCATGCGCTGCGTGCCCGCCTCCGGCGCAAACGTGAGTCCGGTATTGCGCACTTCTTTTAAGCGCTGAGCGTACTCGCCCTCATAGCTGTCGATGCGCAGCGACGGCACCGCCAGTGACACGCCTGTCCCCTTAAAGCCGTCCGACAGCTCACATACCAGCCGCGCCACCTGCGAATAGTCGCCCGTGGACAGCGAGCACAAGGATACCTCCTCGTGACCGGTGTTTCTGATGCTCTCCTGCGCCTGACGGATCAGCGCATCCGCGCTGCGTTCCCGCACCGGACGGTATACGAACCCTGCCTGACAGAACCGGCAGCCGCGCGTACACCCGCGCATCACCTCCACCGTCACGCGGTCGTGCACCACGCCGAGGTAGGGCACGATGGGCTGAGTGGGAAAATATGCGGCGTCAAAATCGGTTACGATGCGCTTCTGCACGCTTGCAGGCGCTCCCTCCCGGGGCGTCACGCTCTTCAGCGTACCATCCGCGTTGTACTCCACGTCATACAGCGACGGCACATAGACGCCGCCGATACCCGCGGCGCGCTTCAGCAGCTCCTGCCTCGATACGCCCTGCGCCTTACAGGTCCTGTATAGTTCGATCAGCTCGGGCAGCATCTCCTCGCCCTCGCCGATCATAAATAAATCGAGAAATTCCGCCAGCGGCTCTGGGCTATAGGTGCAGCCGCCGCCCGCGACAACGAGCGGCATGTCCTCTCCGCGCTCGCTTGCCTTGAGCGGAATGCCGCCCAGATCCAGCATCATCAGCACATTGCTGTAGCCCATCTCATAGCCGAGCGAGAAGCCCACGATGTCGAACTCATTCAGCGGGGTCTTGGTTTCCAGCGAGTACAGCGGCATATTCGCCTGCCGCAGCGCCTGCTCCATATCCGGCCAGGGCGCGAAGCACCGTTCCGCCGCTGTGCCGTCCATATTGTTCATGAGATGGTACAATATCGACGAGCCGAGGTGCGACATGCCTACCTCGTAAACGTCGGGAAAACAGAGCGCAAAGCGCACCGCGCCTTCCTCTGTTTTGACAATTTCTCCGTATTCCCCGCCCGTATAGCGCGCGGGCTTACTTACGCCAGGCAATATCTCGCCCAGCCGCTTCAAGTCGATCATGATGCCTTCCTTTATCTGTGATGCGAGAGGCATTATACCACAGCACTACGCAGCGGGCAACCACATCTGTTCAGCGTTTTGCCGGCTTGACTTCCTGCCAATAGCCGTCCGGGTCACATATGAAGTAGACGCCCACCGCCGGGTTCTCATAGCATATAATGCCCATCTTTTTGTGCAGTGCGTAAGCCGCGTCATAATCCTCCGCGGCAAAGCAGATGTGACTCTCGTTATCGCCCAAATTGTAGCTGTCCTTGCCCTTCAGCCAGGTGAGCTCCAGCCCAAAATCCGTCACGCCGTCCGAAAGGAACACGAGCACAAAGCTGCCGTCTGGTGCAGTGCGGCGGCGTACCTCCTTAAGGCCAAACGCCTCGCCATAGAATTTGACGCTACGCTCTATGTCGCCCACATTAATGTTGGCATGGTCTATGCGAAACATGGTTTCTCCTTTCAAATCAGCCGCTGGCCGGGATGCTCCACAGTCAGCACGCGCGTGCCGCCGCTCTTCATCCGCTCCGCGTAGGCTTTGGTGTCCGCGAAGTCCACGAAATGGATCGGGATGAACACAGCAGGCTTCATGGTTTCGATGAACTTGTCCGGGCCTTCTTCAAAGCCGCTGCCCATGCGTTTATCCACCGGAAAGAACGCATAGTCGATGTACGAAATGCTGTGACGGATAAAGCGCATCTCGCGGTCGAACCAGTCGCGCATCACCTTGGCATAGCGCGCGTCTCCGTCGTCCTGCCAGTGCCAGCAGTTCAGGTCACCCGCATGGAAAAGGCTCGTCCCACCGCATTCCACGTGGAACGATACCCCAATGTCTGTGGAGCCGTAGGCGCGCACATGTAAAAAGCCGTCGTCCCACTCTCCCCCGCGCGAGAGATGCACCGCGCCTTCCGGCGCGCCGGGTACGTCGGCGTCGAGCACATAGGTAATGTTGGGATTCACTGCAGCCCAGTCATAGATGATGCGGTTGTAGTGGTCACTGTGATGATGCGACACAAAGGCGTACACGCGCTGCGCAGACCTCAGTTCGCGCTCGCCGATGCAGCCTTCCTCCATCCCCTTGCCGACCATGTGCCGGTAATAGTCAAACACCAGCAGATTGCCGCCGATGCGGACGGCAACTCCGCTGTGATACAGGTAATCGATCTCCATGACGCTTCCGATCATTTGTTTTTTTCATCATAGCATAATTGCGCAAACCGTACAACTAAAGGCTGCCGTCGGTATCCCGTCTGCGGCACAGGCTGCCCAGCGTCGCCCCGGTACCCACGCGCATCATGCCGGATAGTATTTCGCGCTCGTCGAGCTCCGCCAGCACACCCATGTCGCCGCGCAGTACCGTAACCACGTTGTACTTGCCCGCCTCAAAGGCGCGCAGCACGTCGGCGATATGTTCGCCCTGCATGGCCGCGATGCGGTTTACGGTAAGTGTGCGCTTACGCTCAATGGTTTGCCGCTTGCCTGAAAAATCGCGGATTAGCGTAAATGGCGCGGCTTTGAGCTCACGAATCGCCGTGAGACACAGGAACAGGCCCATTACAAACAGGCTGGGACTGAGCTGGCCCATCACCCATGAATAGATGCCCACGCCCGTGAGTATCGCCGCAAATACGATACCCGCGATGGCGGTCAGCCGCGTGGCGCGCGGATACCCCATCCACCCCGCAAACGCGGCCCGCGCGATGCGCCCGCCGTCCAGCGGCAGCGCAGGCAGCAGGTTGATGGATGCCAGCGCGAGGTTGGACGCGATCAGCTTATCCGCAATGGCAATGGGTATTGCATAACGGTTCACGGCGAACACGGCGCAGGCGAACAGCATGTTGGCCGCCGGGCCCGCTGCCGCCACGACCATCTCCTTGGCGCGCGACATCGCGAAGCACTGCAGGCGCGCCGCGCATCCGAACGGCAGCAGCTCCAGCTCCGTGATGGTCATGCCCAATGCCGTAGCGGCCAGTATATGTGCCCACTCGTGCAACAGCACCGCGGGCACATAGCACAGCAGCAGCTCGCCCTGTCCCAGCAGTATCAGCACGATCACAGCCGGGATGAGCAGCAGATTGATTTTCAGGCGGCCGATCCGCAACGCCTTCATATGCCGCTATTGCGCAGAGGCGATATGCGCGCTGATGTAAGCCAGCGGGTCGATATAGTCTTCTCCGTCCTTCATCTCCACGTAGAGATAATCGCCCGGCACCGAGCCTACGGTCTGGCCGGGGTTGACGATGTCATCCACCTGCACGACAGGGTCCACGCCCACGTACAGTACCGACTCGCCCGAATCGAGCACGAACCGCACATAGCCCTGGCCATCCACCTCGCCCACCATGGTGACCGTTGCCCGGGCAATGCAATAGGCCGTCTCGCCCTGCGCGCTGAAGCGCACACCTTTGGCGCCTGCCTGCCCGAACGTGGTCACCACCGCGCCGTCCGACGGGATGACGGCTACACCGCCGGGCAGCACGCTCATCACGCTCTGTGCCTCGCCGTCGAGGCTATCCACGAACTTCAGCTTTCCAATGTCCTCCGGGATGTCGAACTCCTGGCTGATCGCATCGTTTGACGCCGTGGTCTGCTGCTGTATGGGCGGGCTCACCGCACTGATGACGAGGATCGCGATTGCGACCGCGGCGCACACGCCCGTTTTCACCAGCAGCCGTTTGTATCCGATGTCGATGTCGTCCTCCGGTTTTCGTTTGTTCCACTCAATTCTCAAGCCCGCCTTTTCCGCGATCTTTCCGGCTCTCTTTCGCCAGCCGGTCTCGGGCGAAGTATTTTTTTTGGGCGTATTGAAACCGTCCAGTTCAAGTTTTGGCAGTTGATCCGTTTGCATGGCGCAGCCTCCCGACAATATTTTAGCCCTATATGTATATTTCGCGCGGAGCGGCTTCATTCGGCATGTGGCCGTATTGTGCATGTCCCCATGGCCCGGATGCAAAAAAATTGGTCCCCGAAGGACCTCTTGTCTTGGAGGCTCTGCCTCCAAACCTTCGCTAAAGGGGCATTGCCCCTTTAGAATCCCATCAAGCGATACGCCTTAATCAGGCGTATCGCAAAATCAAAGGTTAAACAGAAACCTTAAAGCAAATATGGTTGTACCCCAAAAGATCACTTTCGGGAAAGATATAAAAAACAGGCCCGAAGGCCTGTCAGGTTAATATATGCTATTTTACGCGCGTGCCGCAACGCCCGCAGTAATCGTTCTGGTCTGTCAGGGACTGGCCGCAGTTTGGACAGCGGGGCGGATAATATACGGGATTGACCGCCGGGCCGGTCTGATTCTGCGGCTGCGGAGGCGCACCGTACGGCGGCGGGGCAACCGGCTGACCATATGGCATTGGATATGGCCCATATGGCATATAGGGCTGGCCGTATGGCATGTATATGGGCTTCGGTTTTGGGTTCTTGTCCGTGATCAGGGCCGCAATGATGATAGCGCCGAGAAACCACACAAAGAAGCTCAGGCAATAAAAGGCCGCAAAGCTGTAGCCCTTCCTTTTGGCCATGCTGGCCGGTATAAAGGAAAGCCCCACTGTTGCTCCCAGCCAAATCACCAGCATGAAGATCAACACGCCGATAACATAGCCTTGCAAAGACTGATCTAAAAATTGCTGATAACCGTCCATTGCTCCTCCATGCTTGCAGGTTTGTGTCTAAACGATGAAAACCGCCCGATAAATATTACTGCGGTCCCATTATAGCATTAACCGGGCCGGGATACAATCTTTTGGCAGTTTGCGCCGCACTATCCGACGTGCGCGCCGCAGGTCGGACAAAAAGCGCTGTCCTCGGGCATCAACGCGCCGCAATGCGTGCAGTAGCAGGTGCCCGGTGGCTGGGCCAGACTTGCGGGCGGTTGCGGAGCCTGCGCAAACGGCTGCGTATAAGACAGCTGTACCGGTTGGCTGGCTCTTTCCTTCATCGCTGCCACGACGATGATGGCGGGGATAAACAGGAAGAAACCGAATACCCAGAACCCGCCGTAGCTGTAGCCCTTTTTCTTCGCAATACCGGCAGGTACAAACGCCAGACCGGCCATGATACCGATTGCGGCAACGATTAAGAGCCATATCAGCCAGGCGGGTATGAGCGGCGAGTATGTCAGTTCTGTGGGTATATAAGGTGTCGGCACAGCAGTCGGCAGAGGTGTGGGCGCAGGCGTCGGCATGGGTCCGCCCATACGGGTTACCTCCAATATTTGATAACCAATTATATATAATGTTTATAAATATTTCAATCAGGACCGCATGCAATCTTGTCATTTGAAGGCATAAAAGCACGAATGTCATTCTGACGAGCAGGGCGAGGAAGAATCTTATGCTCAGGCATGATGAGATAGCGTCATATAAAAACGCCCCGCGAATACGGGGCGCTCGTTATATCGTTATGTCCGCTTACTCAGCCTATCCACGCACGGCTTTGACGACCGCAGCAACCGCTTCGTCCGCAGTCAGCTCGCAGCCCTGTTTTTCCTTGCGCAGCTTGTATTCCACCACGCCATCGGCAGCCCTGCGGCCCACGGTGATGCGGTGCGGGATGCCGATTAAGTCCGCGTCCTTAAACTTCACGCCTGCGCGCTCATCGCGGTCGTCCATCAGCGCATCCACGCCCGCCGCTTTAAGCTGCTCGTAAATCTTCTCAGCCAGCGCCATCTGCGCTTCGTTCGCCGCAGAAACCGGCACCACGATAACGTGATACGGCGCGACGCTCTCAGGCCAGATGATACCATCCTCATCATGCGATTGCTCGATGACAGCCTGCATGGTGCGGTTGAGGCCGATGCCATAGCTGCCCATAATGCAGGGTTTCTGCTGCGCATCCGCATCAAGGTAAAGGCAGCCCATCGCCACGCTGTACTTTGTGCCCAGCTTGAAGATGTGGCCTACCTCGATAGCGTTTTCGATGGTCACCGCCGTACCGCACTCCGGGCAGGGGTCGCCCGTGACTGCCGTACGGAGGTCGGCGATGTCGTCTACCGTGAAATCACGGCCGTAGTTGACATTCTTAAAGTGGTAGTCCGTCTCGTTGGCGCCGATGAGGAAGTTGCCCATGCCGACGACCTCGTAGTCCGCCACGATGCGGTCCGCCTTGAGTCCCACCGGCCCGGCAAAGCCCACGCGCGCACCGGTCGCCTCCATCACTTCTTCCACCGCCGCCAGCTCGAGGCTGGTGCAGCGCAGGAAGTTCTTCAGCTTGGTTTCGTTGAGCTCACGGTCGCCGCGCACCATTGCGGCCACGATCTTGCCGTCTGCGTTGTAAAGCAGCGTTTTAGCGAACTGCTCCGGCCCGCACCCAAAGAAGCCCACGAGTTCCTCGATGGTTCCGGCTTTGGGCGTATGCACCTTCTCCATGGCCTCCTGCGGTCCGGCGTATGCAGCCACCTTGGGCGTGGGGGCAAGTTCGGAGTTGGCAGAATATCCGCACTTTGGGCACAGTGCGATCTTGTCGTCGCCAATGGGGGACTTGACCATGAACTCCTGCGAGCCCGAACCGCCCATCGCGCCGTTGTCGGCGTGCACCACAACATATTTCAGCCCGCAGCGGTCGAACACCCTGCAGTAAGCGTCATGCATCTTCTGATACGATTCCGCCAATCCGGCCTCATCCACGTCGAAGCTGTACGCGTCCTTCATCACGAACTCGCGGCTGCGAATCATGCCGAAGCGCGGACGGCGTTCGTCGCGGTACTTGGTCTGGATCTGGTAGATCGTCTTGGGCATGGATTTATACGACTGCATCTCCTGCTTTAAGAGATACGCAAAGATTTCCTCATGCGTCGGCCCGAGGCAGAAATCACGACCGTTTCTGTCCTTCAGCTTAATCATCTCGGTGCCGTAAATATCCCACCGGCCCGATTGCTGATAATATTCCGCGGGCAGCAGCGCGGACATGATAAGCTCCTGCGCACCCGCCGCGTCCATCTCCTCGCGGATGATGGCTTCAATCTTTTTAAACACCCTGAAACCCAGCGGCAGCAGCGCGTACACACCCGTCGCAAGGCGGCGGATCATGCCCGCTTTGATCAGCAGAACATGGCTTTCGGCTTCGGCTTCGGAAGGCGCTTCCCGCTGCGTCGAGAGCAGCATCTGGGACATTCTCATGGCAAAAACTCCTTATCGGATTTCAATCTTTGCAAGTATACCATAGTTAAGCAGGCCGCACAATAACAGAGAAATCAAAAAGGCACAGAGAAAAACATCCCTGTGCCAAGGTACATTCAGCAACTCAAACCGTGATATATATGCCTGTTACATTTATGGCTTGCGTTTACCCGATTTTCTGTCCGCACTGATTGCAGAATACGCTTCCCGGAGTAAGCGGCGCTCCGCAGCCCGGACACTCGCTCAATATTTTTTCGCCGCAGATATGACAGAACTTTGATCCCGGCGCGCACTGTGCGTTGCACTTGGGGCAGACGACGGCACCTTCCGCAAGGCGCATCCCCCCGTTCTGGACCACCGCGGATTGCCCGCCAAACAGTATCGTTCTCTCGATGACATCAAAGATCTCTTTTTCCAGCTTCTTTTGCTTAAAAGCTCCGATGCCGGCCGTGACAGCAAGCGGCCACGCGACAAACCAGCCGATCGCACCCGCTCCGATTTTATCCGCCCATTGTCCTTGGCCGATCATTACATTGAGATGGTCCCCCATCTTAATCAACTGCACCGTAATTGCCAGCCGGGTTCCCGAAATTGTCTTCCAGCCGTCTTTGGGCTGGCTGGCCTGTATCACATAGCCATCGGTGGTCATGGCGCTTTGTACATCCATACCCTTTTCGGCCCGCACGAACGCTTCGACTGATCCAACGATCCGTTCAACTGTAATTCCGTTAAGTAATGCAAACACCTTAGATTCAGCCATTGGATATCCCTCTTTCATATATACATTTTCTGTATTATATCATCTTTGTCTGGTTGGGGCAATATAACCGCAGATAATATTAAGGTATATATTGTACATTTCAAGCCTCCACTCGTACTTTTATAAATGGTTTGCATGTGGTATAGTGGCGGTAACTTTTTGACTTCAGGGGTATGAGGTATGGAGCTGATCTGCGGAACCGGCAATCAGGCCAAGCTGACCTTCATGCGAGAGGCGCTTGCTGGCCTGGATATTCAAATCATCGGCCTGATCGAGCTCGGCCAACCTGTTCCCAGCGTCCCCGAAACCGGCGCTTCTCCGTTGGACAACGCGCGCATCAAGGCACTCGCTTATTTCCGGGCGTTTGGCAAGCCCGTTTTTTCCTGCGACTCCGGCCTCTACTTTGATGGGCTGGCTGATGAACTTCAGCCGGGCGTGCATGTGCGCACGGTAAACGGCAGAACGCTTACAGATGAAGAGATGATCGCGTATTACGGCGGCATGGCAAAGCAGCACGGCGACTTGAAAGCCCGGTACAAAAATGCTATTTGTCTGGTGCTGGATGAAGCGCATATCTTCGAAAGCATGGCGGACGATTTATCCGGAAACACTTTTCTGCTAACCTCCCTACCGCACAGCAAACGCGTGCAGGGCTTTCCGCTGGACAGTATATCGGTCCATATCCCCACAGGCCAACACTACTATGACCTGATGGAACAGCCTGCCGATGACATAGTACAGCGCGCCGGGTTCCGCCGGTTCTTCGAGACGGTCCTGAGTGAAATCGGTGCATAGATGCAAAAAGGCTGTGCGGTATGCACAGCCTCATGACGCCGTTAGGTCTTTCGTTCAGACAGCCGGATGAGCCTCCGGTACGCCGCCTGCGTACAGCTTTTTCACTACGGTGAGGCACGGCTTTAGCAACAGCGCACCCGCAAGCAGGTTGCCGCCGCAGTGCATCAGGTCGAATATGATGCCATTGACCCAGTAGGAAACCGCTGCTCCGATGCCGCCCATGAACAGATAGGGTATCGCGCAAAGGCTGCCGAACAGCAGTCCAAACGCTCCGGATACGATAACCCAGATCACTGTATTACCAATCTTGCGCAGCAGCAGCACGACCACAGCCAGAATGGCCCATATATAGAGGTAGTTGATGAACCATAGGCCAAAGCCGTAAATCAGCCCTTCCGCCAGCACAAATATGCTGATCGGGAAGAACACCTTTTTTCCGAGAACGACCGTATATACGATGACCAGCAATGACACCAGCTCGACGTTCGGGATCACGGCCATTGCAACCTGCACAACAACCATGGTGGCGCTGAACAGCCCCATCAGCAATATCTCCCTAAGCGTGAGCTTCGCCTTAGAAGCCGACCGTGAAGGTGATTTCAAACTGATCCCCGTCCTCAATCGGCGTCATATCCACGCCTGTCATCAGCGACTCCCCGTTTTCCGTAAAGCACCACCATTCCTGATTGTCTCCGTTTACCGTCTCCCCGTCCACAGTGAGCACGAAAAGACCGTATTCAGATTCCGTTCCTTCAATCAGGTCCTTCTCCTCCAGCGCCTGCCGCAGATATTCAGCATCCGTATTGATTTCCACGGTCTTTTCCGTCTGGTCGGCATGGATGATCTCCACCGTGATCGTCTTGTCTCCGCTTACCGGCGGATTGATAACCAGGAAATACACCGCCGCAAAGATGGCGATCAGCGCCGCCAAAACGATCAGACCAATGACGATGATTTTTTTGTTTTTCCCTGTCGTGTTGTTCATATAAACCCTCCGCAATATATTTTCTGCGGGAAAAGGCTGCAAACACTTTAAAAAACAAAACGCCCGCGGGCGCATGATGCCGGGGCGTAATCAGCCTACAGCGTCTGCATCTTCCCTCCGAAGAAATTTAGACCACGATCTCCCGGCAGGTTTACCGGCTTGGCTTCATCCCGGCGGACGCCTTCCCAAAACGATGTTTCAGTGGCAATAGTCCGCGCGGTCTGCCTTACGGTAGCGGGGGCTGCAGCGGTTTTTCACCGCTTTCCCTATTATCCGTCGCCCCAAAAGCCCATGGCCTTGGGGTAGCCCCGCAAAGAGATGCGGGGTGCTGGCACCGGAAGATCCTATTCAGTTAATATAAACATAGCACAAGCTAAAGGGCGGGTCAAGCGCCTCATACGGAAGAGCAAGATCGTACAAAAGCGGAATATTTTTTTTATAAAAGCCTCATCCGGTCAAACCGCAGAAGGTCTCCAGAAAAAAGAGGATATGTGCCTCTCCCTCGCGCTTGGCCTGCGCCGCGTCCTGTATCACCCGCCCCTGCGTGAGGCTGTTTTCATAAAAACGGTATACGAAGAATGCGTGAAATTCCTTGGCTGCCATCTCCGGGTCACAGGTACGCATCCTCCCGGCTGCCATCATACTTTCAAAGTACGCCGCAAACACCTGTATCGGCCTTGCAATCAGCTCCTCATAGATCATATCACGCACTGCCGAGCTGTGAAACTGCTCCCGCAGCAGCACCGCGCCCATACCCGCGTAAAGCGGATTCATGAAAAAGCGCTCGTTGGCAGTCACCACGCTGCTGATGAAATCGCGGACCGGCGTGTCCGGTGTGGTCTTGAACCCGGGATAGACCTCCTCCCGAAGACGCTGCCTGAAAACCTGTACGATCTCCTCAAGCAGGGCCTCCTTGCCCCGGAAATGATTATAGATGGACGCCGCTTTGATCTGCACCTTCCCGGCGATCTCACGCATCGTGACGTTGGAATAGCCCTTCTGGGCAAACAGCTCGATTGCCGTATGCAGTATGCGCTCCTTGTTGGACATCCCCGCTTCTCCACCTGCGTGTGTTGCCATCAGCCTCTCCTTACGGTGTGATTCATTTATCATAGACTAACATCGTTAGTTTTGTCAACGATCAGAAAAAGTGACCGCAGTACAATCCGACTATTGACAAACTAACATCGTTAGTTTATATTCAGACTAACAATGTTAGTTTGCGAAAGGGTTTGATCTGATGAAACCGGTATTGTTCGTCTACGCATCCAAAACAGGCGTCACGCGGGACGCTGCGCAGGAAGCTGCCGCCCAGCTTGGTAAGGAGGCTGCGTTCTTTGACTGCCGCACGCACAGGCTGACCCCTCCGGATGGAGTACCACTGAAAAGCAATCCTGCCCTGGGCGAATACGCCGCGGTGATACTCGGCACCGTGATGTACATGGGATCGCCACTCAAGGAGATGAAGCGGTTCTGCGCCGCGCATGAAGCCGAACTGCTCTCCCTTCCCGTCGCGATATTCACCTGCGGTCTGGAGACGGCAGAGACGGATGAGCGCTATCTGCGCAGCCACCTGCCCGCAGCGCTGATACAACATGCGCTCATATACCGGCATCTGGGAGGCGAAGCCCGTTTCGAGCAGATGAACGCCTTTGAACGCATGGCCATGAGAGAATTTGAAAAGCAGCGCGGAAAAGCGGCAGGCATCAATGCGAACATGGTCCGCGAGTTATGCGCTGCAGTTACTCAGTATATTTAAATCAATAAGGAGTTTATATGAAAAAGGAACGGAAAAGGGGCCGCGCTTTGCGGGCGCTGCTGGTCACGCTGGGCGTGATCGTGATTATGGTCGGAGGTTTCCTCACATTTACCATGGGCGGCAAAGAAAAGGCGATTAACTTAACGGTTGAGAACGTGGCGCTCGATACCATCCCCGACGGCACATACGAGGGCAGCTACAGCGGTATGCGCTGGAGTAATACCGTGGCCGTTACGGTGAAGGATCATCAGATCACCAATATCGAGGTTGTCAAATCACAGGTGTTTATCACACCGGAAACACAGGATGCGCTGGCGCAGAGCGTTTTGGACAGCCAGAGCGTCGAAGTGGACGCAATATCCGGCGCGACTGCCGACAGCCACGCGTACTTAAAGGCAGTGGAGAACGCGCTGAAAAGCGCAAATAGTTGAGCGTGGCTGCACAAAAAGGGCCTAAACAGCTGTCATTTGAATCCATCCATTTTATGCGCAAATACCAGTTGACATCCCGGCGTCCAACCATTAGAATGAACGTTGCGACAGTTCGGGGGCGTAGCTCACTTGGTAGAGCGCTTGAATGGCATTCAAGAGGTAAGGGGTTCGATCCCCCTCGTCTCCACCAGATTAAAAAGACGATTTGATACAATAAGAGCCGGTCATTTCTGACCGGCTCTTATTGTATTCGCTCAGAATCAGCCATAGAGCCTTTTATATAGATATCCAACAGCAATCCCAAGGAAGAGAAATCTCACCGCATTAAAGACAACGCCGATGAAGAAATAGTACAAGGCATCGCTTGATGCATGTGAAACCATGGGAACATCAACCAGGAGTACGGCTACGGTCAAAGTGATGGCGCTTAGTATCATGGATTTTACAATCGGATCTCCACCCGGAAGCTTGTCGAAAAATCGAAGTAAGAAGTAGCTGACGCAGCATCCGAAAGCCATCCCCATTGGTAAAGAACCAATCCAAACTGTTTGCATGCTCCAATTTGAGAAGGCGGCTCTATACTCCGCTGCAATGGGAAGCAGGGAGGTTGCAATGCTCGTCACCCAAAACGTTATTCCGCCCGCAACAGTTAGTATGAGCAGCTTCTTGCTGATCTTAAATCGATTCTGTGTCTTGCTTTGATCTGTGGCCCGGCTCATTTTCATCACCCTTTCAAGGTTTGGATTTTCTACTTCTAGCGACCCGTATTTTATATAAAACCGCTTTCATACAGTCCTTCCTATCTCTCCGGCGATAGTCGGTTTTTGCTCCTTTGCACCCTTTATCAACAGCCATAAGCTCAGTGAGAATTCCGCAATAAAGCCGATCGCTAGTCCCGGATAGGTAATGATGTCATAGCCGGGCAGAAGGAAATATTGAAAAAACCATATCATCACGCCGAAAGAGTCGGCAATCAGCAATATGCCCAGCCATTTTGGAAGGAAACCGGACTTGTAAACCAGATAACCGAGAGGGAGCAACCATGTACCATAAAAAATTTGGGCTATGGTAAATCCGCTTTTGTGAAGGCCCAGAAACAGCAGGTTCAAAGCATCCAGTTGATCAGGCTGGAAAGCCTTCTGAAAATCTGCGCTTCCATTTATCAGCATAGGAGTAAACGAGTTCAGCAAACTGTTGCACTGTACTGCTACTCCTGCTGCATTCAGCAGAAGGAATAACAGGGCGAGGTTTTTGTTGACCGGCTTCAGAACGACGTACAATGCCCATGCCGCCATGAGGAATAAAACGGCGGATACCAGATCTACCACAGAGCTGATACGAAGCAGCCACTCTGATTTTCTAAGCAACTCGGCTGTTTTTGAGGCGTCGCCCAATACGATCAGATTGGCGCGGACAACCCCTGCAAAGATACATGTCACAACAAAAGCGAGGTATAAGAGCCCGGCCCGCCTTGTATCTTTTTTACTTGAAACTTCCATAGCTTCCTCCAAAACTTGTTTTTCGGTTTTCAATATAGTATACTATATGGTGCAATTTAATTTTTGTCAATAATATATTGCACTTTTCAGTGCAATATATTTCGACGGAGGATTTGATATGACAGAGATCAAAAAAGCCCGGAAGAAAAGGGACACCAGCCTTAAACGCAAAGCGATTCTGGAAGGGGCCGTCAAAGTGTTCACTAAAAACGGGTTTGATGCATCCAGTATGGATTACATTGCAGAAGTTGCGGGTGTATCGAAGCGCACGATCTATAACCACTTTCCAAGCAAAGAGAGCCTTTTTCAGGCAATCGTTGCGGATTTTCTGAAGCAACGGGATGATATAAAGCCCATCAGGTACGCATCGGCGCTGTCCCTTGAAGAACAGCTGAAGGAATTTGCCAGGGCAGAACTTTTTTTGATCAATGATCCTGTCCGCAGAGGTTTATCAAAGCTGTTTACTTCAGTTTTCTTAATGAACATCGATTTCGGAAAGAAAACCCGAGGCCAATTTGATCCTCACAGAGCTTTTATCATTTGGCTCAACGCTGCCAGGGAAGACCAGAAGCTGAACTTTCAATCCCCGGAACTCACCGCCCGGGTTTTTTATGGCATGGTAGAGGGATGCCTGACCTACCCGGGACTATTTTCAGACGGTGAAAGCTTAAAGTACATGGACCCTTTGCTGAATGAATTAATTTCTGTCTTTTTGGCCTGCTATCAGGTATAATATGGGAGAAAAAGAAAGGGGCGCTTTATGAAAAAGCATAAACCGTTGTTTATCGTCTTGATCGCGATAGCCGTCGTGTTGATTGTCCTGGTCCTCTGTCTGCCCCTGCCCGGCTGGCCTGCTCAAAAACGGGCAATCAGAGAAATAAACCGAAATTGTAATGTCCCCTTCGCATTGGCGCTGCCGGAAACGGAACTGCAAAACACCGATGAATTCATCAAAGAGGAGGGGTTCGGATGCTACGATCTGGAAAATGACGATGTCACTTTCAGATTGGCCTGTTACCCTGACACCCTTAACGACTTCCATGTCATCAGCTATGAGATCAAATCATCCAAATACACCTTTATGGGCCTGCAGGTCGGCTGTTCGCTTGATGCGGCCTGCGAGGCAATGGAACAACACGGCTACACATTATCCGACCAGTACCAAAATGTCTACGCGTTAACCGCGCAGGACCTGTACAGAAAAAACGGTGTCGGAATCACCATTTCTTCAAGCGATAATACCGTCACCTCTTTTTCCGTGTATGTGAAGACCAGCAACTTACTGTTTGTGAATTACTGACACCTTTGTAAGAGGGCTATACTGCTCTCCCGCGTGATACGCGCGTCGTGAAGCTGGTTCAAGTCGTCCTTGTTCAGCGTTATTCATGTCCGCCGTCCATCTCCTGCAGACACCGGTCGATGGTACTGATGACAGCCAGGTTTTCCGAGTCTTCCTTTTCCCGCCGTCTGACCAGCGCTTCGCGTACCAAAGGAATATCTTTTTCTTTGCCCGTCTGTGCCAGCAGGTTGACCGCCGCACAGCGAACCTGATATTCATTGCTATCCAGCGCGGTAATCAATTGAGGCAGGTAATCGTCCCTGCCCAGTTCATAAAGCGTGGCGAAAAGGTTTGCCCGCACCCACTCATCCTTTTCCGATTCCAGCGCCTGCATCAGGAAAGCCGTCAGTTCGTCGTCCGCCGCACCGGTACGCAGTGCAATCTCTGCGGCGCTGCAGGCAGCATATCCCCTCACCATAAAACAGGTATCGTTTTTTGTACGCTGCTTTAAGGGCTCCAGCGCTTCCCGCGAACCGCAGGCGGAAATGGAGTCGCTCGCGTTGACGCGCACCATGTCATTTTTATCGTCCAGCAGCTGTAGCAGAATCACTTCCGCCTCAGCCGAGCCCGGTATACACAGCTGCTCCGCGGCTCGGCAGCGGATATCTGCGGCCCGGTCCGCTGCAAGCTTTCTCAGTACAGCAACTTGCTCCTCCGAGGTGATTTTCGACTCTTCCAGCTGGTCCAGCAGCCGGTGCTTTTTTCTCGTCCCCATTTTTTCCCCCGCAATGATATGCTTGTCCATTCAAACATCTTAATTATACAACCGGACAGCCCGGCCGAACAGCACAACTTTCCTTCCATTTGAACCCCTCTCAGAAGTTTATCTTTTCAGAGCAACCAAAAAGACCGCCCCTTTAGAGAGCGGTCTTTGCACGGACTATTCCTTATCAATCAGTTAAAGTCCACCAGCACTTCGTTAGCTACCATGTCCTGATTGGCCTTTTGGGCGTCCTCATAGATGACCTTCCAGAACGTTTCCCAAGCCTTTGTGGAGATGGGGAACGTCGAAGACCCCGGGATCTGCACAAGCATCGTGTCGCACAGTGTCTGGATATCAGTCTTGAACTGCGTAATCAGCGCCAGACGTTCCGCGTTATTGGCTTTCGAAGGCGACTTATCCCACTCCAGCAGCGCCGTATATTCGGCTTCCGCCTGATTGTACAGCGCAATCAAGTCGCTCCCATATTTCTGGTAGCCCTCGCTTGGTATAGGCGTAGCTGACGGCGTAACTGTAGCTAATGGGTCGGGGGTAGCTGTGGGCGTCGCCAACGGATCGGGCGTCGCCAACGGATCAGGCGTCGTGTCCGGCGTCGGAGTCGGATACGGCGGCAACAGCGCATCCGCATCCAAAAGCTGCTTCATTTGATCGAGCAGAGGACGCGTATTTTCAGTGTATACTTCCGTCTCCATGTCGTACCAGTAATCCCAAGCAATGTACTGGGTATAATTCTTATATTGCTTGTAGTAGTCCTTGTACTGCGGATCCGTCGAGATATCAATGCCATACACGTTTTTGATTATATCTACGCGATTCTCCAGATCGGTTAACACAAAATTCCAGTTAAAGATATAATATCCGTATGGCCCGTCCATAGACCATACCTTGATATTATCCGGATCGATATGCTGATACGCATACGCGGCAAATCCCGCCGTGTCCCTCAGTTCAACGTTCGTATAGAGGTTACCGTCAAACGCACCCAGAATCTGGGGGATCCTGAACAGCGTACCCGTCTGCATCATCTGCTTATAGATCGCCACCAGCATAGCCTTCTGGCGGTTGATGCGGTGCAAGTCACCGAGAGCCCCATCTGCATCCTCGTGAGAGATACCTTCGGTGCTGCTGGTTGCCTCCTTGCGCACACGCATGTAGTCCAGCGCGCCCTGTCCGTCGAGATGCTGCATACCTTTCTCGTACGAGCGCCCGTTGATCTTAAACGCAATGTCCATATCGAAATCAACACCGCCAACAGCGTCCACGAGACCCTTAACGGCGCCAAAGTCGACCGCATAGTAATACTGAATCGGTATGCCCCCGATCATCCATGAAGCCGCCTGACACACCTTGTCGAAGCCGGCCTCAGAGTAATTATTCTCTTCGGACGGCCAGCCGCCGCCGCAATTGAGCGAAAGATTCAGCTTATAGATGCCATCAACACCCGGTATCTTCGCGTAGGTATCGCGCGGCAGCGAGATCATACTGACCTCGTTGGTATTCGTATTGATGGACAGCACGATCATCACGTCCGAATGAAAATCCTTTTTGCCCTTCCAAGTGGCAGCGTCGCGTTCTTCACCATGGTCCACACCAATCAGCAGAATGTTGACGATACCCTGCAGTTTGCTGAAATCAGCCTGCGCCAACAGTTGGTCATACGGGTCCGGCGTAGCCGTAGGTGTCGCTTCCGGGTCGGGCGTGCCTGTCGATACAGGCGGAGGCGTGGGCGTCTGCTGAGCGACATCATTAAATCCGCTCAAGGGATCCAGAAACACGCTACCATAATATACTGCAACGCCAATAATCGCTGCTGCTACTGTGCAGGCCGCCGCCACGATGATTTTCTTCCTTAAGCTCCAAGGTTTCTTTGCCTTTTTCGCTTTCGGTTTCTCCTTTTTCTGGGCTGTACCCAGAATGTCATCTGCGAGCCCGTCGCTTCTTTTGCCTTTTTGTTTTGTCATTTCCTCACATCCACTTTCTGGTTTATCCCTACACACGCCACCCCATATTTTCACACAAACACTTTACAGTTGCAAGCGTATGCCATAAAATTTACAATTCATTAAAGACTATACAGATACCAATTTTATTGCAGCCACAGACCGATGAGGCAACAGCATATCAGACTCTTTGACGAAATCCATGCGGTATTTGTTCCGCATAAATTCGATAAATTTCCCCAATTTGAATGTGTTGTTCCTGCCTGCCTCACACGTATTTACTGTTACCATATACTGTACATCAGCGGCTATATTAAACCACATTTGCCCATTTTACAGGAAGGAGTTGCAAAAGTAAACCATAACCTCGCGCTTTCTCCGCATAACAGTACGCCATAAAAAGAAGCCTTAAATGCTGCTCAAGGCACATCAAGGCTCCTTTAGAACGCGTTGCTCCCTTGCAGCGGTTATCTTCTTCCCGCAATCAGATCCTTCAGCTCCAGTTCATGCTGCAGCGTTTTCAGATCGGTGTTACTGTCGATGGCAACCAGCTCCGTGCGGGTCAGCTTGGCAAACAGGCGGATATCGTCCATGGTAAGGGCGCTGCTGACAACGGTATGATGGCCGCCGCCTGCATAAATCCACGCTGCCGCGCTCGTCTTAAAGTCTGGCTTCAGCTTCCACATCAGCCGCGCGACGGGCAGCTTGGGCATGGCCTTGGGTTGCTTCACCAGCTCGATCTCCGCCGCGATCAGGCGAAACCGGTCGCCCATGTCTGTCATGCAAATCGCAACCGCGTCGCCCTCGATACCGTCGAACACCAGCCGCGCGGGCGCATCCTTACCGCCGATACCCAGCGGATGCACTTCCACCCTCGGTTTGTTCGCCGCAAAGGCAGGGGATATCTCCAGCATGTGCGCGCCCAGCACCAGTTCGTCCACGAAGTCGTAGGTGTAGTCCTCCATGAAGCCCGTAGCTCCCTTGCGGTTCTTGGCCATTTCGGAGAGCACCGCGCCTAAGGCAGCGGTCTTGTAGTCGCCTTCCGCGCCGAATCCGTAGCCTTTACCCATCATCCGTTGCGTGGCAAGGCCCGGCAGCTGCTTTAAGTTGTGCAGATCCTCAAAGGTATCGGTATATGCGCCGAACCCGCCAGCAGTGAGAAAACGCTCCAACGCGATCTCGTACTTGGCCTGCTCGCGCACCGTGGAAAAGTCGCTCGTACCGAACTCATACGCCGCCTTGTATTCGCTGATCTTCGCATCCACCTCGGGCTCCGTCACCTTGCCAACGAGGTCCACAAGATCGCCGATGCCGTAATAATTGACCTCCCAGCCGAACCGGATCTGGCTTTCCACCCGGTCGCCGTCCGTCACGGCTACCTGGCGCATATTGCTGCCGAACATGGCAACCTTCAATTTTCTGGAGAAAGCGACGGCTCCTGCAGCTTCCGCAAACTTCCGAAGCTGGGCAATCACATTCGCGTTTTTATAGTAGCCGACCACCACCTCACGCGGGATGCCGAGCCGTGCGGTGATGAAGCCGTACTCGCGGTCACCGTGCGCGCTCTGGTTAAGGTTCATAAAGTCCATGTCGATGGTGTCGTAGGGCAGCCGTTCGTTCGCCTGCGTGTGCAGGTGCAACAGCGGCTTGGTCAGCAGCTGAAGCCCTTTGATCCACATCTTTGCGGGCGAGAACGTGTGCATCCATGTGACGACACCCACGCATTCGTCGTCCGCCGAAGCCTCGCGACATACGCTGATGATCTCCTCGGAGTTGCGTACCGTGGGTTTCCACTCAACGCTGGCGATGTCCTTCAGGCTTTCGTTCAGTTCTGCCACCATAACCTTGCTGTCCGCAGCCACCTGCCTCAGCGTTTCTTCGCCGTAGAGGTCCTGACTGCCTGTGATAAAATACAGTTTCGCCATATCATCTATTCTCCTTCTGCCCGTAATAGGCGTTCTTTCCATGCTTGCGCAGGTAATGCTTATCCAATAGGTAGCTGTCCGCGGGCGCGGCCTTGGGGTTCAGTTGTTCGGTCATCAGCGCCATATCTGCGCAGTATTCGAGCACCGCCGCGTGATAAACCGCCTTTTCACAGGTTGCGCCCCACGCGAAAGGCCCGTGATTGCGCACGACACAGCCCGGAATCGCGTCCGGGTCGCGGTCCGCAAACGTCTCCGCAATGACCAGCCCGGTGTTCTTTTCATATTCGGACGCGATCTCGTCCTCGGACAGCGCGCGCGTGCAGGGAACTTCGCCGTAGAAGTAGTCCGCATGCGTCGTGCCGTAAGCGGGCAGGCCCCGTCCACTCTGGGCAAACGCGGTTGCGCATTTGCTGTGTGTATGCACCACACCGCCGATATTCGGAAACGCTTTGTATAGTTCGATATGTGTGGGCGTATCGCTGGACGGATTCAGAGAACCCTCCACCACATTACCGTCCAGGTCGACCACGACCATATCGTCCACCTTCATGGCGTTATATTCCACGCCGCTCGGCTTGATCACCACGAGCCCGCTTTTCCGGTCGATCGCGCTGACGTTGCCCCAGGTGAACAGCACCAGCCCCAGCTTCACCAGCTCCAGATTCTCCCGGTATACCCGTTCCTTCAACTGTTCAATCATTTCAAACCTCTGCTTCGTTTTATTATCATCCTTCAGCTGCGCAGTGCCTCAACCGCCGCCCGTTCAACGGCAAAGCATGCCTTATACCGCTGCATAAACGTCGCAAATCCCGCCATGTCCGCCGAATTTGGTTCCACCGTCGTACACTCCGCATCGGCAAACACGCGCTCTGACAGGTAATCCGCAAATCCCAAGCCTTCGCCGTTCATCATGTACGCCGCCAGAATCGCCATACCCCATGGCCCGCCCTCGCTGGCGGTGGACATAACGGTCACCGGCGCGCCCATTACAGCGGACATGATGCGCTGGCCCACGTTGGCATCCTTAAAGAACCCGCCGTGACCGGTGATGGAGTCCAGCGCGGCCCCTTCCTCCTCCAGCAGTATCTTCATTCCGACGCTCAGCGATGCGCAGGTCGCGTACAGATGCATACGCATGAAGTTGGATAACGTAAAGGTTGAATCCGGCATGCGTACAAACAGCGGACGACCTTCCTCAAACCCGGTGATATGTTCGCCGGATATATAGTTATACGATATAAGCCCGCCGCAATCAGCGTCCCCTGCAAACGCACTGTTCAAAAGCCGGGTATACAGCGTGCGTGTGTCGAACTCGGCTCCCATCAGCTTGCCCGCCTCCCCCAGCAGCTTCACCCATGCGTCGAGATCGCCCGTGCAATTGTTGCAGTGCACCATCGCCACGGCATCGCCCGACGGCGTGGTCACCATGTCGATCTGCCCATATACCTTTGACAACGGCTTTTCCAGCACCAACATCGTAAACACGCTGGTGCCTGCGCTGACGTTGCCAGTGCGCGGACGCACGCTGTTAGTGGCCACCATGCCGGTACCCGCGTCCCCTTCCGGCGGACACATCGGGATGCCCGCTTCCAGCGTACCCTCAGGGTCGAGCAGCCTTGCGCCTGCTTCCGAAAGAACCCCGGCTTTTGTGCCTGCAGATAGTACCTTGGGCAGTATGCCCGTGAGCGTCCACGGAAATCCTTTATCTCTGGTCAGTGCGTCAAATTGGCGGAGCATATGGCCGTCGTAGCCGCGCGTCGCATCATCGATCGGGAACATGCCGGACGCGTCACCGATGCCCAGCACCTTCTCACCGGTCAGTTGCCAGTGAATATATCCGGCCAGCGTGGTAAGGAAGCGGATATCCGGCACATGCGCTTCGCCGTTCAAAATGGCCTGATACAGATGCGCGATGCTCCAGCGCTGCGGGACGCTGAATCCAAGCAGCCCCGTAAGCTTCTCGGCGGCTTCCCCCGTGCAGGTGTTGCGCCAGGTACGGAACGGCACAAGCAGCCGGTCCTGCCCATCGAACGCCATGTAGCCGTGCATCATGGCCGATACGCCGATAGCTCCCACGACCCGGAGCGGTGCGCCATACTTTTTCGCCACGTCGGCGGAAAGTTCGGCATAGCAATGGCGTACGCCGTCCCAGATGTCGTCCAGCGAATACGTCCATAAACCGTTTTCCAGCCGGTTTTCCCACGTATGGCCGCCGGAAGCGAGCACCTCGTGCCCATTCCCGATCAGCACTGCTTTGATGCGCGTGGAGCCGAATTCAATGCCCAAATAGGTTTGGTCTGTGTTGACCGCGTTCTTTGCTTCCTGCATTTCCATACCCTCCGGTTTTAATAAAATTTCGTTTTCTACCCGGAACAGCATCCGGATGTTCTAAATTGTACGTACATGTTTGTATAAAAAATATTATATGTTCCTGCACGAATTCCGAACGATGAGTTCCGGATGATAAACCATCTGCGGCTTCTCCAGTCTGCCGTCCAGCATGCCGGCCATATACTTGGCCGCCTGTACGCCCATCTCCTTTTTCGGATGCCGGATCGTGGTCAGCTTCACGTCCGACTGCATCATCGATATGGAGTCATCGTAACCCACGACCGAGATATCGTCCGGCACCTTCAGGCCGCTGTCGAAAACCGCCTGCAGCACCATCATCGCATATTGGTCGTTGTAGCAGAAGAATGCGGTGGGCCGCTCTTCCTTCCTCAACAGCGACTGTGCGAACATGTAAGGGAAGTCATACATATTGGCGGTGTCGAATTCTCCGATAAGGTCCGACGGGGTATCCACCCCGTACTTTTCCATAGCAGCCGCAAACCCGTTTTTGCGGTTCACACCCTGCTTGTCGTCCGTTTTGAATATCCCGGCGATCCTCCTGTGCCCCAGCTGAATGAGGTACTCCGCCGCCATGAAACCGCCCTTGTAGTCGTCCAGCAGCACATAAGAGCTGTCAAAATCGTCGTAGCTGGCGTTGACAAACACGAACTTGATGCCCTTATCGCGGATATCCTCTAACAGCTTCAGATTGGCATTTGGCCCCGCGCTTCGGCTCGGCTCCATAATAATGCCCGCCACGTTGTGCTCCAGAATGCTGGTCAGATGCTGCGCTTCGCGTTCCTTAATATTGTTGGTATTTGCGAGGAGCATCATGTACCCTTCGTCCGAAAGCGCCTGCTCTATGCCCGATATGATGCCCGGAAACACGAATCCGGTGATATAGGTCGTCAGCACCGCAATGATCTGCTTACGCTTTGCATCCTTGCGATAGCTGCTGAAGGTTCCCTTGCCCTGCTCCTTAAAGACGTACCCTTCGCTGTTGAGCTCACCGAACGCCTGCCGGATGGTCTGCCTGCTGACCTTGAACTTTTCCATCAGTTCATGCTCGGAAGGCAGCTTCTCCCCATAGGCAATCAAACCATCCTTAAGCAAATGCTTAATATAGTCCTTAACCAGCTCATATTTTGGTGTGTCTTTGCCTTGCATCATCGAAAGTCATACCTTCATTTATGCTTACTTGTACTGTACAAGTTAAAACCTATTCCGTCAAGAGTTTAATTCCTGTATACATAATTTTAATGGTGCAGTCTAAAAGTTCAGGCATCTACCACCTGTTCTCGGAAACTATAATTTCTCCCCAGTACTTTTTAATCACTTCTACTGCTTCCTGATTATATTCCATCTGAAAAAAACAGCCCGCGTATTCCTGGCTATAATGTTTTGCTATAGCTTGAGGCATGTATGTGTTTCTTAAATAATCATATCTATAATCCTTTATTATAAAACGTATTATACGAAAATGCTTCCTAAATACTTTTTCAAGAGGAGATGATAAATCGACCATTTCGATCCTTATAAATGTACTCCAACTATATTCTGTTTTTGAAATATCTGAATGAGCTGTATCAGAAACAATCACTTTTTCATTGCTTATGGTAAGGTTCAAGTTTATTTGCAACGCTTTTATTCGGTTTCTGGTGCCCATGGTTATCGAGAATATAAATAAGAATATAAAAGACAGTACCATCCATAGGATTAAAAAGCCTGCTAAAAGCTCATCGTCATAAATCATCTTACATAAGAAAAACGTGTAGATCAAAATAGCCAAACCAAGCAATGTTGTCAGGCTGATAGTGTGCGTTTCTTTTTAAGAGTGCCAGCACTTATGAAAGGTATGGACATATGCTCCTTATCCAAGACTGTGCCGCGCAGGTAATCTGCAAATACCTGATTACAAACTACCTGCGCTTGCACCTGATTTTTAAAATATAAATAGGATATTGTATCAGGCCTCGGTTACATATTTCAGTTCATCCGGCGTTTTCCACCACCGTGATCGCAATGCCTCCGTCCGGGAAGGTCGCTTTCAGCGTGGAGCCGTCATACGCCTCGAACGTGACGATCCGGTTGCCCAGCCCGAAGAAGGTGATATTGAGTTTCCATATCTTCACGCCGTCCTCGCTCGATTCGGGATCAGTGTATTTAATATTCTGGTTGACCCCGTCCACCACCGCATAGATGTAGTCGATGGAATCCGGCGTCTTGAGCGTAAACGTGACCGTCTTACCTTTGGAGATCGTACTGGAGGTGGACTCCGCGGTATAGTTGAATGCGACGTTGATCTTAACCGGCGCTGACGGGATCAGCACCGTACCGCCCGAAGCCATGGTGCATTTAAACTGCACCTTGCGGGAGCCTCCCACAGTGAAGTAAATCGTCGCGCGCCAGATGCGCACGCTGCCTTCGGTCTCATACTCCGTGTAGATCTTTCCCGTCTCGCCGTCGATGATCGTCTGGATTTTGGTGACGTTCTCGGAGGTGACGATCCTGAAATTGACGGCCTCGTTGGTGAGCGCACTGTCCTTGTCCGCCACGACCTGCGGGTAGACAGTTGCACCGGAAGCGTCGGTTTCCATCGGCGGAAAGGATACCACGACCGTGGGCTTCGGCGTGCTTGAAACCGAGGGCTCGGGCGTAGCCGTGGGGTCAATCGTGGGTGAAGCGGCCACGGTTGGCCAAACCTTCGGCGGTGTGGCCGTAGGCGACGTTTCCGCCTTGCTCCCGGAACAGGCTGTCAGCCCGGCCAGCAGCACGACGGCCAGAATGATGGCGGCGGCTCTGCGCCACTTCGATAATGACATTGGCTTCCTCTGCATATCCGATACCCCTTTCTGACAAGTAGCTGGGTATGTGCAACCAAAAGCATCAGCTTTTTGATACCATCAATTAAGCCGGTTTATATCAAGCGAAAGCAAGCGCGATATTTCGATAAGTGAAGCCCAACGGGACAAGGTTATTATATCAAATAATCTCATTCGCAACAACTTTTACTGTCCGTAAGCAAATGAAAAAGGAGGTGCTCCTGCACCCCCTTTAATCTGGTGTCTATTCGGCGTACGGCGCAACCGGATAATACGCCATGTCTTTGCGTCGATCGAGCCGACCAAAAACCGCCACTACCGGCACATCACTTTTCACGATCAGCGCGTACTGCCCGAACGGTATGACGTATTCTCCGCCCCATACCGGCATATCCATGCGGAAGCAGTTCACCCGTTTTGCAGGCACGGTTAGTTGCAGCCCTTCCTTGGGCTCCTTGTCCTCAAACAGCAATGTGACTGACAGATGCGCTTCCTTGTCGGTGTTGTTCACCACCATCAGCGCCTCGTGTGCCTTGGGATCACCCATGCCCTGGGGATGCTCCGGCAAATCACCGTCCGCGAATACCCATGTCTTCTTTCCTAATTCCATATCGTCATCTCCTGTCCCGGTTTTATAGGTCTTTCATGAAATACGCGTCCATCTTGGGCGACATCGGCCTGCATCCGTCCTCGGTGATCACATAACCCGTTTCGATGCGCCCGCCATACAACTCGGGATGCCCGAAGAAGGAGATGTCCACCATCACCGCCATGCCGGGCTTCAGTTTGAAGTCACCGTTGGGTCCAAAAAACGGTGCTTCTGCCTCCATCAGGCCGATGGAATGTGCAAACGGACAGACGATATATTTGGACAAATTGTGCTTTTCGTAGTACTCCCTGCCGGGAACGTCTATCTCATGTCCGCTCATACCCGGTTTCAGCATGTTCTTGGTAAGGCGCAGCGTCTCGCGCATGTAGTTTAGAAGGTCCTTCTGCCGCAGGGTAAACACGCCGTTGACCGGCAGGGTATCACCGAAGGTACCCGCATAGCCATTGATGCGCGGCGCGATGCCGATCATCACCAGCTCTCCGTCTTGCATCTGCTTGTTGATCGCCGTGGGGACAACCGCTTTAGCGCGCTCGCCGCTGCCCACGATGCACGAATATGCAAAGCTGTTGGCACCATTTTGACGGCAGACGTACTCGCCCTGTGCGGCTACTTCATATTCAAACGCGCCCGGCCGGATTGCCGCGACCATCTTGTCGTACGCAAGGTCGCACAGCTGCGCCGCAGCTTCCAACTGCTGAAGCTCCCAAGGGCTCTTGTAGGCACGCATAGTCTCATATTCGTCTGTGATATCCACGATCTCCACACCGTCAAAGCCCGACGCAAAATCACAATATACCTGATGTGGTATCGTCGCCGTGCCGACAAAGCCGATCCGTTTTAAAACTGTACCCTCCCCCTTCAGCTCCGCGTTGAGCTGTGCAAAATCGATGATCGTGGCGTTGGGGTACTCCTCGTCCGGCACCATGAAAACCGGGAAGCAGCGGGTCTCTTTGATCGCCGAAGCCATCTGTGCGAAGGGCTCGCTCTCTGGCCCGCCCAAAAGCAGCGGCTTTCCTTCCACCGGCACCAGCACCGCGCCTTTCTCAAACTGCGGACACCAACCGGTCAGATACCAGCCGTTGGCGATGTTCAGTTCATCATAATACACAAGCGCCGCATCCAGCTTCTTTGCCTTGAGCAGCTCCTTCAGCGCCGCGATGCGCTTTGCCGTTTCCTGTTCGTTGAAGTATGACATATCCTTTCCCTCTCTTATCATTGATTTGGGTATTTTTCAAGACCGATTTCACATGAAGTTATCGTCCAACGGGTACATCGGCCTGCGTATGCGGGTATGCCCCATGTCGGCAAGGTTCTCGGTGGAACTGCCGGGTGTCAGCGCGAGGATGGCACGCTGTGCAACCTTTGCCAGTTCCGGGAACAGATACCCCAGCTTGACCACAATGATCTGGTATTGGCTGATATCCAGTTCCGCCGAAGCGAATATGGTAAGGTTGGTGAACGCCGTGCGGCGTTCCGTAATCACGACCGCGATATCCCCGCAGTCGAGCGTAGCAGACGCACCTGCATTGTCGCCCGTATAGCCGATGATATCCCCCCGCCGTACGAGCCTGCCCGTGATCTGTGCCTTTTCACTCACGGCGGATAGTGAACCGCCCACCGTGAGTGTCAGCGTATCCCCGATATTGGTCGCATAGCACTTTCTCACCGCTTCCTTATCCATGATGCCCGCGAGCAGCACATTTTTCGCCTCAGCGCGCATCAGCACATTCAGCATATACGCGTTATCCCCGGCTGCGCCCGCGGTGGTGTTATCGCCGCTGTCCGTGATGAATACCTGCGTATCGGCAGCCATCGCGCGGTTCACCGCCTCTTTCGCGTCCACCGCCTCGATAAGAAACTTAAAGTCGTGCCGCGCGTCGTAAAACTTCTTTGCCAGCACGTCCGCCAACTTCTGCGCTTCAGTCTCGTCGTTTTCGTGTGTAATCACCATGGACGGCCCCATGTATGGCGCATCCACCCAAGCCTGCCCATTAAATACCTGCGCGCACAGAACGCCCGGCTGCTTCTCCATCTCCTCCGCAGCCTCCATAATACCACTGAGTGGCGGCAGCGCAGTCTGCACTGCATCGCCCGGCACCACCACATACGCGCGTGCCATGCGGGGCCGGGGCAGCATTTTCTTCTCAATGCAGGTCAGCAACAAACGCACGGCCCTACGCTCTGTATCGATCTGGTCCACATGCGGCGCGGTCCGAAAACCACATATCACATTGGCCAGCGCACATATCTCTTCAGTGTTATTGGCGTGAAAATCCAGCCCCACCGAGACGGGCACTTTGAAGCCCACCTTATCGCGGATTCGGCGCAGCAGGTATGTTTCGCCGCTGCCGATGCCGTCCACCACCATCGCGCCGTGGAGATACAGCCATATGCCATCCACATCCGCGGGTATGCCATCCACGATGTGATCCGCGAAAAAGAGGTAATCTTCCTTTTTTACCGCGCCGCCCGGCAGCGCATGCGCATACAGCGTCGGGATAACCTCTGCGCCTGCAGCATCTAGCATATCGCCGATATGCACCTTGCTCATCATATCTGCGCCGAACGCCTGATCGAAATCCTCCCGAAGAGTAGGGATGGGTGAGAGCGTGTTGCTCTCCTGCTGCAGGGATGCGATTGCGATTCTAAGGTTCATCTCAGCATCTCCTTCGCAATATCCGCAAACGCCTGTATCTTTGCGGTGTCCTGCGCCATGGTGGTCATGGGCTGCATGCCGTCCGCGCGAATCGTCACGTTCAGTCCCGCAAACGTATCCCGAATCCGCTTTAACTTCTTGCGAATATGGGTGGGGTCGGAGAACAGCACGTCCTGCACCGGATGCATACGGACCTCCACCGCGATGTCCGTGCCGGTCAGCTCGGTTACCACGATGTCCCAGTCACTGATGAATGCACTCACGTCGTACATCTGCAATCCGCACAGCTTCTTCACGTCATGCAGTATCTTTGCGGTGTCGCCGCAGCTGTGCCAGTACGAAATGCCGTTCTGGTAGGTGCTCACCTTCTGCTCATATGGAAACACGAACTCATGGTACATCGCAGGAGAAAGCACCTGGCAGTTCACTTCGTCGTTGTACATGGCGCCTACAGGCAGTGGTATACCCAAGAACTCTGCGCGCTGACTGAGCCATACGCATTGCAGGTCTGTAATCCGGCTGAGCAGCGCGTGCACTGTCTCCGGTTCGTCTATCGTGGCGATCATCAGGTTTTCAAAGCCCATCAGATGCTGCGCCACGCCCCATGGCCCCCGTCCCCACAGCGGGAACGAGACCGTGAAATCATCCGGCAGTGTCTCGCGAATGGTGTTATAAAATTCGTGGCACCGCGGCATGATGCCGGACCCATAAAAATCGGGCTGCCGCAGCTTTTCGACATCGTCCGCAAGGTGCACCACCGGTTCAAGGCTGTTCCACGGGTCCTTACCCTCTGGGTATATCGGCGCAATGCCGAACATTGATGGTTCTAACACTACACCTAAAAACAGAGAGATATCCTTGGTGATATACGAATCATCACCGAACGTAATATATCGGTACAGCTTGGTTTTTAGCGTGTTTTCCAGATAGCAGTACGGGTCGAGGTAATACTCGCGCAGGTCAAAGTCCAGCGCCTGCGCATAAAACACCGGCTCTGGGTCAATCGTAAATGGCATGACGGAGGTCTGCGTCAGTTTCCCCGTCGGTACGCCATGCCATACGGACGCACCGTTCGTTACGCTTACGTCCTTTCCTTCCGGCTGCCATCTGCGCAGAATCTGTTCATTCTCCGCGGAATCTGCGAGTTGGGCAACCTCGTCGATGAGTTCGCGTATTCGCTTCATCCGTTCATCGTCTTTCTTTGTCGTCATTTCTTCCTCACATTTCCGCTGCGCGTCATGTACGCGTCGAACGTAACCACCAGCAGCAGCACCAGTCCCTTGATCAGCGTGTTGAAATAGCCCTGCAAGCCCAGAAAAGCGAGCGATTTATACAGCACATAGATCACCAGCACACCGATGACCGTGCGCAACACGCTGCCTTTGCCGCCCGAAAGCGGTGTGCCGCCGATGACCGTTGCGGCTACGCAGGTGAGCGACAGATCTGTGCCGTAGAGCACTGAGCCCGCACGCATCAGGCAGACAAACATGGAACCAGAGATACCGGCCGCCAACCCAAGTATCACGAATATGGAAAACTTGTTGAACTGCACAGGAATACCTGAAAGCTGCGCCGCGGCGTAGTTCCCGCCTGTAGCGTACAGTCCACGGCCAAACCGGGTATACTTCATCACGTAGAACGCGAGCAGTATCATGGCGATAAATATGTAAGTCAGATATGAGAACCCAAACAGGGTGCCTTTGCCCATCATCTTGACGAACTCGTTGGAGGTCGCGATCATTTCTCCGTTAGTGAACACGAGACACAGCCCCTTGATGATCGTCATCATGCCAAGCGTGGTGATGAACGAAGTGACCCTGCCTTTAACCACAATGAGTCCGTTTAGCGCACCGATGGCCATGCAGGAGAGCACCATAACGACCCACGCGGCCAGTATTCCAAGCGGCGTGCCGCCCCAGCTGTTGAGCAAATAGCAGAAGAATATCTGTGACCACATGAAGTTGGAAGCAAGCGACAAGTCGAATTCCCCGCAAATGATCGCAATCGTCATGGCCAGAGCGGATACACCGTAGATCGACGCGTCCACCAGCACGTTCTTTATGTTCGTGACTGACACGAACGAGGGTTTTACAAACCCCACCACAATGATGAACAGTGTAAACAGCACGAGTATGGGCTGCTGCTTCAGAAAATTCAGTATGGAGGTTCCGACGTTCCTATTTGCTTTGGTGCCCATCACTGTGCCACCTCCTTCATCTTCGCGCTCTTGTTGAATCCATCCAGCATCACGGCTACGATAATTACCGCGCCGCGCACGATGAGCTGTTCGTTGGAGCCCACGCCCATCACGTTGAGTGCTGTGGCCAGTACGCCGATTACCAGCACGCCGATCACCGTCTTCGCTACGCTTCCGCTGCCGCCGGCCAATGACGTGCCGCCCACGGCCACGCACGCCAATGCATCCAACTCATAGCCCACGCCCTGCAGGCAGGACGCTGAATTAACGCGGCTGACGATCAGCACGCCTGCAAAGCCCGCGCACGCGCCACAGAGGATATGAGAGACGACGCGCACGGTCTTGGTGCGGATACCCGCCATCTTCGCCGCATCCATATTCGCGCCCAAAAAGTACAGGCTTCGTCCCGTGCCGGTTTTAGCCAGCACTACCTGCATAATGGCCGCCACCGCAAGAAAAATGATGATGGGTGTGATCCCCATGCCAAGGCTTTTAAAAAGTCCGGTTGGATATTTCGCCGCCTGAAAATTGCCCTGCACAACCGCGAACGCCACCGCGCCGATTACGATCTGCATCGCGTAGGTGATGATGAAGCTTTCGCCCATCCGACCATTTACCAGTGCCATGATGGCACCGTTAATCAATCCCACCATCGCGCCGATTGCGATGCCCACGGCGATTGCCAAAACCGCGGTCTGGTTGGTCGTGGCCGGATCTACCCCGGCGGGCGAGTTCATGATCAGCATGGTCACCACTGCCGAGAGCGATATTGTGGAGCCCACGGCGAGGTCCATCGCTCCGCCGATAACCACCAACGCCATGCCAACCGAAGCGATACCGATCGTCGACACGGCCCGCAAAATATTTAGAAAGTTCTCCCCGCTTAAAAACAGTGGATTGACGATGGCCGCGACGATGATGATTACGATAATCCCGAATATAAGTCCCCACTCGCGGAGTATGCCTGCAAAGGAGACCCTTCTTTTCACTTTGTCCAATTTTCTTGCCCCCTTCAGTTGATCGCCATGTTCATCACGGTTTCGGGCGTTGCTTCTTCGCGGCACAGCTCACCCTTCTTCATGCCTTCATTAAGCACGATCACGCGGTCGCTCATCCCCAAAACCTCCGGCAGTTCGGACGAGATCATGATGATCGATTTCCCCTGTTCCACCAGCCTGTTCATCAGCAGGTAGATCTCGTACTTCGCGCCTACGTCGATACCCCTTGTCGGCTCATCGAGGATCAGCACGTCCACGTCCGAGAACAGCCATTTGGCGAACACCACCTTCTGCTGGTTACCGCCCGAAAGGTTGACTGCGAGCTGCTTGATCGAGGGCGTCTTGACGTTGAGCTCTTTGGAATACTGCGCGGCCAGCTTCTTTTCCTTAGCTGCGGAAAGGAACGGCCCGGTCTTGATCTTGGGCAAGTTGGTCACCGTAATGTTGCGCATGATGTCGTAGGACAGTACGAGCCCGGTTTCCTTGCGGTCCTCGGTCAAAAGTCCGATGCCGCATTTTTTCCCGGCGTTAGTGGAGTGGATCACCACCTTCTTGCCGTTCACCGTAATCACCCCTCCGTCATACTTCTCCGCACCGAATATCGCCTCCGCAAGCTCCGTACGGCCGGAGCCGACCAGCCCCGCGATGCCTAATATCTCGCCCTTGCGCAGTTCAAAAGAAATGTCACGGATAATGCCGCTGCGCGTGACCCTGTCCACGCTGAGCACCACTTCGCCAGCTGTGATGCTGCACTTGGGATATTCCATGTCGACGCTGCGGCCTACCATGCGCTCAATGATCTGTGCGCGCGTATATTCCGCCACGGGCCGGGTATCGATCACCTCACCGTCACGCATCACCGTCGCGGTGTCGCAGATGGCAAATATCTCATCAAGCTTATGCGAAATGTAGATGATCGTTATGCCGTTTTCTTTCAGTTGTTTAATAATCTTGAAAAGCTTTTCGATCTCGACCGAGGTCAGTGACGACGTCGGTTCATCCATCACGATGATCTTGGCGTCGAAAGTAAGCACCTTGGCGATCTCTACGAGTTGCTTTTGCGCTGCACTCAGGTTTTCCACTTTTTCGGTCACTTTGAAGTTGAAATCAAGGCTGTCCACAAGCGTCTGCGCATCGCGGTTAATCTGTTTCCAGTCCACATGTCCGCGCTTTCTGCGAAGCCTGTTCATGTATATATTTTCAGCTGCGCTCAGGCTGTTCACCAAATTGAATTCCTGAAATATCAGCCCAAGACCGTGCTTTCTCGCATCTGTGGTGTTTTTCAGCGTGATTTTTTCCCCATTCAATATGATCTCTCCGCTGTTGGCGGTATACACGCCGTTTAATACCTTCATGAGCGTCGATTTTCCCGCGCCGTTCTCGCCGATGAGCGCATGTACCTCGCAGCGCTTTACCGCGATATCCACATTTTTCAACGCAATGACACCCGGGAAGGTCTTCGTTATCCCCTTCATCTCAAGGATATAATCTTCCATGCTATCTCGCCTTCCTTGAAATACCCTTGCGGGAGGGAAAGCCTTAGCTCTCCCTCCATGCAGGGTTAATGTAAGAAATCAAATATTATTGACTGGTTGTCTGGAACGATTCAGCCAGATCAACCAAACCAGTTGAAGTTGTCCGCTGTCTCAGGAGTGGCCACCGGGGTATCAAGCTTGATCCAGCCGGGAGTCACAGAATCGGGATCAGTGACGATGTTATAGAGTATCTCCACCGCTTTTGCGCCTTCAAGGCCCGGGTCCTGGGTGGACGTCGCAGAGAGCCAGCCGGACTTCAAAGCGTCGTAGACGACCTTGTTGGAGCCGCACGCAATGATCTTTACGTCGCCGGGCTGATAGCCAGCCGCTTCGAGTGCAGAGATGATGCCGGTCAGCATACCGCCGTCATGGGATATGATACAGTCAATCTGGCCGTCCTTAGCGGAGAGGCCGTACGCAGTCAGCATGTCGGTCATCTTGGTCATGGCGAGCTCGGCCTTAAAATCGCAGTCCTGCTGAGCAAGGAACACATACTTGGCGGGATCAAGCAATTCGGAGAACGCCTCATTGATCTTGACGGTCTGGTTGTGGCCCGCTGTGCCTTCAATCGCAACCACATTTGCGCCATCCGGGAACATTTCCATCAGCGCGTTGGCCATCGTAACACCGTGGGACTTGGAATCGGGTCCGAAGAAATACTTCATGCCGACTTCGTCGATCTTTGTACCGTCATACGAGTTGACGCCCATCCACGCAATGCCGCTCTCGTTGAGCGCTTCGATGACAGGCAGCGCGCCGTCCACATCGGCCGCAAAGTACAGGAAGCCGTCATAACCTTCCGCAATGGCCTGATTTGCATGCTCAAGCGCGGTCTGCTGATTGCCGTTCGCATCGAGGATGGTGAGTTCAATGCCGAGTTCCGCAGCTTTGGCCTCCGCCGCCGGGTTATACGCCGCACAGTACGGAGCCGTGTAGTAAGCGTTCGAAAGCATGAACTTGAGCGGTTTATCAGCCGGGCTGGTATCGGATGACGGGCTCTGGGCGGCTACTGATTGTTCGGATGACGAAGTTGTCCCTGCCGGTTCATCTTTTGCGCATCCTGCAACGCAAGCAAGTACCATTATTACCGCCATCAGCAATACGATTACTTTTTTCATTTCTTTCCCTTCCTTTTGATTATTTTTATGCACGTGTGTGCAAAACCTGAATCAAGATATACTGTGTCACTGCGCTATGCTGTACCTTTTCCTAAAGGGTCATATCTTTTTCATTTACTTGACCATGATCCTTCATTTTTGCAATCGTTTGCATATATTGCGCTGATTAAAGCATGACCCTTAACTTTCCATCCATTTTCCGCAATACCATCTGAAAAAGTACAAAGCAACATTGATTTGTTTTCTCGGAATTTCACCAACACCTGAAAAAATCAGGTATAAAACTGCTCCATTGAGCAAACTGGTTTCTTACGAAGCCTATCATAGCTCATTCAAGTTGTGTTGTCAATAATTTTTGCAATCGTTTTCTATGATTCGACAAGGAAATAAATCCATGTTTACTGCTTGTGTCCGCAGCTCTGATGAACCTCTAGATACGGCATGAGAAACATTTTCTGATTGGCGGATACTGTGCCATTCTTTCTTTCTTCCAGCCGTTTGATCAGCATTTCTCCTGTGAGCTCGCCAATCTGCTTCTCCGGCTGTCGTAGCGTAGTGATGCTGGGTACGATCAATCCGGTATCATCATGCATATCAAAACCCACCAGCGCGATATCCTCCGGGATTCGGTAACCGTATTTACGGATTGTTTTGATCGCGCCAATTGTCATCTTTTCCGACATCACGCACACCGCGGAGAACGGATGCGCTTCATAGTTCTGTAGCAGTTTTTCCATGCAGGCGATACCCGCATCTTCTTTATAGTTGCCGTAAGCAATCAGGTCCTCATCTGCAGGTATCCCGGCTTCGCGCAGCGCCATACGATATCCTTCCAACCTGCCGGAGCCGGTGGTTTCGGCTACGATACCGACGATAGCAGCGATTTTCTTATGCCCCATCGACAGAAAATGATTGACTGCCATCTTGCCTGCCATTACGTTATCGATTAGTACGGCATCATAAGGCACATTGAGAGCCGGCAGGTTATCGATAAATACGACCGGAACTCCATTATTAATGTAGTTCATCACCGTAGTTCCGCTCATATCGACCGTAGCCAGCACGAGCGCATCCACACGCTGCTGAAAGAGTATATCCAGATACCGTTCTTCTTTTTGCTTACTTTCATTTGTGTCGGCCAATAGAATAGAATAGCCCTTTTTGGATACGGCAGAGTCGATTCCGCGGATGATCTGTCCGAAGAATACCTCACACATATCCGGTACGATGACGCCAATCGTCTTAGTAGCGCTCTTTTTCAGCGATCGAGCCACCTGATTGGGCACATAATTGGTTTTCGCCAGCGCTTCCATTACTTTTTCGCGCGTTTTGTTGTTCACAACGCTTTTGTTATTGACCACACGGGAAACCGTTGATACGGAAATGTCCAGCTCAGTTGCGATATCCTTCAATGTCTTCATTGCTATTTTCCTTTTACTTAGCTTTATACAATCGTTTGCAAGAATTATACCATCTACTTTAACCGTCAGTCAATTTAAAACATTCCATATTACTTTGTTGTCCGGACAACTACGGACATATAAAAAAAGAAGCACAACGAAAGGCTTCTTTTTCGCATGGTTAATTTACATTATTGGCAGGCTGGCTTTATATAGTATTCAGCGCCGCATACCCGTACAAAGCATAAAGCTGCTTCTTTTCAGGATCACAATGCGTCTCCACCACCTCAGCGATATACATACAGTGGTCGGCCACCTCCACGACATCCGTGAGCGTGCATTCCATCGCAACCCGGTGCGCCTTTACGAGCTTCGCCGAAACGGTCGTGGCGTCCAAAAGCTCGATACCGAATTTCTCTGGCTTATTCACCGTTCTGCCGCTGCAAGTGCCGCACGCAAACGCGGCTTCCTTTAAGCTCTCATCCACGATATTGAGGCAAAAATCTTTGTTCTCCCGGATAAGTTCTCCGGTATACCCCTTTTTGCTCAGGCATACTGCGATGGTGGCCGGATTGTTGGAACCATACGTCCACCACGAGAGCGCCATCAGATTGGTGGTACCGTCCGACTTTTGTGTGGATACCAACGCAAACGGATTGGGTGAAGTCAGCTTCTGCACTGCTCCGATATTGACCGCCATATAAAACTCCTTCCCTGACAGCTCCGACTGAGCCGCCTGATATATCACAGCCCCGTCGGGAAACTCCGGCGAGGCCTTCATTACTTTTCCCTGCCAGAGTATTCCGGCAGGGTTTTTGTTTTCCGGCATATTTTTCCTGCCGGTGCTCCGCAGTCTCCCCCTACTATCGGCGCTTATACGGAAATACACGATTTGTGCATCCCGCCGGAAACCGGGCCGCTGTAAATCGGCTCCGCGTTTCACTCATTCCTTCGCGTCCAGCTCAAACAACTCCCCGAGCGACCTGAACAGCACCTTGTACTTCTCGTACTGCCTTTTATATATCTCGTGCTTGGCCATGTCCGGCTCAAACGTCTTTTTAATCTGCACCATCGAATTCACCGCGCTCTCAATGCTCTCAAACACTCCCGCAGCCGTGCCCGCGAGTATCGCCGCGCCGAGGCACGCCGTATCCTGCGCCGAGTGCGTAATATAGAGCGTCTTGCCCGTGATGTCTGCCTTGATCTGGTTCCATACGTCAGACTTGGAGCCGCCGCCCATCGTGCGGATCTGCTTAACTTCCAGCCCCATGGCTTCAATGGCTTCGAGGTTGCGGCAGATGATGTAGCCCAGACTCTCCATGATGCTGCGGATGAAATGCGCGCGCTTATGCTTTAGCGTCGCGCCGTAAAACACCGCCTTGGCGTTCAGGTTGACGTCCGGCGCCATGGAGCCCTGCAAATGCGGCAACGTGATCAGTCCGTCGCTGCCGGGCGCAACCGTCGCCGCTTCCTTGTCCATCAGGTAATACGAGTCCAGCCCGGTCGCGTTCTGCATATTCACCGCATCAATGCAGAAGCCATCGCGGAACCAGCGCAGGCACATGCCGCCCGTGGTGAACGTGTGCATCATGTACGTATCCGGCGTCGCAAAGTAGTGCACCGGCATCAGCCGGTTCTGGTCGTACGTCAGCTTTACGGTCGGCACGCAGATGGCCAGCGCCGCGCCGATGTTCTCTGAGAAGATACCCGGCTTGATATTGCCCACGCCGATCGCGCCTGCCGCCTGATCGAGACAGCCTGTGCTGATTTTGGCCTTGGGCGATATGCCAAGTACTTCCGCCATATTTGGCAATATTGTCCCCACCAGCTCGCCCGATTCATGTACCTCGGGCAGCCATGCTTCGTCGATGCCCACGAAATCGAGTATCTCTTTCCAGTACTTCTTCGTGCGGATATCCCAGTACTCCGTCGAGGTCAGCAGCGAGCCCTCCGCGACGAACTTACCCGTCAGCAGGTAAATGATGTAGTCTTCCAGCAGTACGATATGCCGCACCTTGGCGTACAGCTCCGGCTCATTCTCCTTCACCCACATCACCTTGGATACGGGCCAACATGCCTCGAAGCTGACCTGTCCGGTCACCTCGTAGCACTTTTCGTTGCCGAAGTGCTCGCGCAGCTTGTCCGCCTGCACGCCCGCGCGGTTGTCCATCCAGACGATCGCGTTGCGCAGCGGCTGGGCGTCGGCATCCAGGAAGCAGAGCGTTTCGCCCTGTACCGAGAAGCCCACCACGGTGATGTCCCGGGTATCCACGCTGCCCTGAGCGGAGATGACGCGCATGCACTCCTTAATGGAGTCCATATACACTCCGCACGGCGCTTCCACCACGTTGGTTTCGGGCGTCAGCAGCGAATACTCCACCACAGCAACGGCCTTCTGCGCCCCGCTATGGTCGAACACCGCGGCCTTTAAGGATGTTGTGCCGATGTCGAGACCTAGTATCAGTTCAGACATGGGTACCCCCTTATTGATGCGGCGCGCACGACCACGTGAGGATCGCCTTTTCCTCGCCGATGTTATAAAGCTTATGATCCTTGCCCTCTGGAACCAGCATGGCATCCCCTGCGGTCAGGCGGTAATACTTATTGTCCTGCGACACGTAGCACAGCACTTCGCCCTGCACGCAATAAAATACCTCGTGCGCTTCGCTGTGTCCCGGGTCCACCGCACCGACGCCGCCCGGCGGCAGCTCGGACATGCCAAAGGTTAACTTGTCGGTCTTGTAGTACTCCCTGCAGACCTCCTGATCCTCCATCCAGATCTTCGTGGCGTTTTTGGGCGTTACGATAACATCTGCCATGGTCTTAACCTTCCTTCGTGTTATTTCTGGTTATTCATACATTCGATCACGACTTCGAGATTCCTGCGGAAGCTTTCACCCGAAGCGAACTTTTCCTCGAACAGCGCGGAACCCATCGTAAAGGCCCACGGATTGATGCGGTTGACGAATTCGATGCGCGCGGGGCTGTTGATGCTGCCCGCAATTACAACCGGCTTCTTCACGCGTTTGCAATATTCCTCCGCCAATCCGGCTCCGTCCTTATGCCGGAACGCGAGCAGGTCGATGCCGTCGACGCCTTTGTCGAGCAGACCTTCCGCATCCGCGATAATCTCGTCAAATGTGCCTTCCAGCACGCTCGGGCTGCCGTATACCTGCCCGCAGAACGGCATGAACTTGATGTCCTGCGTGCTGAGATAATCGAAAACCGATTTGTGATATACTGTACCCATGAGGATGTCAAAACCGAATTCCACAGCGGTCTTGGCGCCTACCATGCACTCCTCCTCAGAATACGACACGACCTCGAGGAACGTCGTCTTGCCAGCCTTCTTCATGGCGTCGATGAGCTTTCTCATCTCGGCCTTCTCCAGCCCGACATCCTTAAACCCCCAGAAATCGATGGGCAGATCCTTGCAGCTTTCGAAGACTTCGAGCGCGCTGCTCACGGTTCTGTCGTTGTGTGTCAGCATGATGATGATTTTTGACTCCATTGTCATATCTCCCTGTTTGAATTTATATATAATGAGTTTGTCATCCAAGATACGCTTCTGCGATCTTCTTGTTGGCCTTGATGTGTTCCGACGTACCCTCGTAGGTCATATTGCCGGTCTCCAGCACGTAGCAGTAGCTCGCGATCTCCATCGCCATCATGGCGTTCTGCTCCACCAGCATGATCGTCTGCCCGTTCTCCGCAATCTTGCGGATGATGTTGAATATCTCCGCCACGAGTATGGGCGCAAGGCCCATCGACGGCTCATCCAGCAGCAATATCTCGCCGCCAGTTACCAGCGCACGCCCGATCGCGAGCATCTGCTGCTCGCCGCCCGAAAGCGTGCCGCCCGCCTGATTGACGCGTTCTTTCAGGCGCGGGAACAGGCTGAACACGTATTCACGGCGCTCGTTATAGAGCGCTTTGTTCTTTCTCTCATAAAGGTACGCGGCCACGCGCAGGTTCTCGCCCACGGTCAGCTCCGGGAATATGTGACGGCCCTCCGGCACATGCACCACGCCCAGTTCCGTGATCTTGTTGGTGGGCATATTGCCGATGCTTTTGCCGTCCAGCAGTATCTTGCCGCTCTTCACCGGGATGACGCCCGTCATGGCGTTCAGCGTCGTGGTCTTGCCCGCGCCGTTCGCGCCCAGCATCGCGACAACCTCGCCCTTGTACACCTCAAACGATATGCCCTTGAGCGCCGCGATCTTGCCGTATGAAACGTGCAGGTCTTCCACCTTGATAACCGGATTCTCCTTGCGTTCTCTGTTACTCATATGTCAGTTCGCCTTTCCCAGATAAGCTTCCAGTACCGCAGGGTCGTTCTTGACCTCTTCCGGCTTGCCGATCGCGAGCTTTTTGCCGAAGTTGATCACGAGGATCTCCTCGCAGATCTCCATCACCAGCCGCATCTGATGTTCCACCACGAGAATGGTGAGGCCATAGTGGTCGCGGATGTTCAAAATCAGCTCGTTGAGCGCATCGATCTCCGCCGGATTCATGCCCGCCGCGGGCTCATCCAGCAGGATCACCTCCGGCTTGCAGCTGAGCGCGCGTGCGATCTCGACACGGCGCTGCGCGCCGTACGGCAGCGAACCCGCCTTCTGCTGCGCGAGGTGACCCAGCTTTAAGAACTCCAGTATCTCCATGCTTTCCGCTTCCACACGCGCCTCTTCTTTCTTAAATCGCGGCGTCGAGAGGATGGCGTCAATCAGGTTGTAGCTCGTGTGGCTGTAATGCGCGATCTTTAAGTTATCCAGCACAGTCTGGTCTTCAAACAGCCGGATGTTCTGGAACGTGCGCGCGATGCCGTTGCCGGTGATGACATGCGGCATCATCTTGTTGATCAGCTTATCGCGGTAGAATATCTTGCCTGAGGTCGGGATGTACATGCCGGTGATTACGTTGAAGACCGTGGTCTTGCCCGCGCCGTTGGGGCCAATGATACCGAATATTTTGCCCTTTTCCACGTCAAAGCTGATATCGTCGATGGCTTTGATGCCGCCGAAGTGCATGCTGACATTCTTCAGGGAAATGACGGTTTCGTTACTCATGGCTTACGTCCCCCTTGCCCGTCTTTTTTTCCTTCGACCTTCCCCGCAACCATTGGAACACGTCCTTAAGTTCCATGTATCCGAACAGGCCCTTGGGGCGGATAATCATAATGACGCACAGCAGGCCGCCGCCGACCACCCATCTCCACGTGCCAAGGTCTTTGAGTGCCTGCACGAGGATCTGCCAGGCCGCTGCGCCGAATATTGAACCGGTGATGCTGCCCATGCCGCCAAGGTACACCATCACGAGGCCATCCACCACGTTGGTAAAGCCGTACGCGGAGGGGCTGGTATAACCGAGCAGGTGACTGACGAGGCCGCCGGATATGCCGATGACAAACGCGGATATCGCAAAGGCGATCGTCTTGTTCCTCCGGACATCCACCGAGACCAGCATGGACGCTACCTGATCCTCGCGAATCGCCTTTAAGCTGCGCCCGTATTTGGAGCCCACGAATTTGCTGACGATGAATATCGCGAAGATCACGCAGCCAAACACCCAGTACAGATTGGTATACTTGGCGATGTTGTTCATGCCCTGCGAAGCGCCGACGAAATCCATGTTTTGCAGAATGCTCTGCACGATCAGCGTAAAGCCCAATGTAATGATGGCGAGGTAATCGCCCTTGGTCTTAAACGACGGGATGGCGACCAAAATGCCCAGCAGCAGCGCGGCAATACCGCCCGCCAGCAGCGCAAACGGAAACATCCACTCGGACATGAAAAAGTATTTGGTGGTCAGCGCAGCCACATACGCGCCCACCGCCATAAAGCCGGAGTGCGCCAGAGAAAACACACCGAGGTAACCGTTCACAATGTTGATGCCGATGACGAATATCGAATAGATGCCGATGTACTGAACGATCAGGAGCGTGGAGGTGGATATCAGCTGCAGCTCCTTCACCAACACCAGCAGCGCGGCAATAACCAGAACGGCGATTATTTTGTTGATCAGACTGTTCCGCTTTTTCTTTATCATATTGCCACCTTAAATCTTTTCGTTCGCTTTTTTGCCCAGCAAGCCGGTGGGCTTGACGAGCAGCACAATGATGAGCACAGCAAACGCCACGATATCCTTGTAGCTGGATACGGGCAGCACGATGGGTGCCACCACGCTGATGGCTCCAATAATGAAACCGCCCAGCACCGCGCCCCGGATGCTGCCGATACCGCCCAACACCGCTGCGATAAACGACCACCAGATGATCGACTCACCGACGTTATACGCAAATATGCTGTAGGCCGTGCCGTAAAGGCTACCCGCAATGGTGGCGAGCACTGCGCCAAACACGAAGGACATGCTCACAACCCGGCTGGTGGCAATGCCCATGAACCCGGCAGCCACCCTGTCCTGCGATACGGCCCGCATGGCCGTGCCCAGCTTCGTCCGTTTGACGACGATGTTGAGCGCAATCATGGTGACGATCGCGATCACGATAATCATGATCTTGAACAGCGGAACCGGTATTCCGGCGATATTAAAGCTTATATTGGGAATCAGGCTGGGCATCCGAAGCGCCTTGGAGCCTGCAATATTCAGTATCAGGTATTCCAGAACCATACCCACGCCCACCGAGGACACGACCACCGTCACCTTGGGAGCGTTCTTCAAGGGGGTATACGCCGCTCTCTCCATCAGAAGCGCAACCAGGGCGGTTGCAGCGCTGGCAACTATCAGAGCGATCACATAAACCAGCCAGACGTTCTCCATCACCTGAAACAGCAGCGTGCTGACAAAGAACAGAATGTACATGGATACGCCGAAAATGCTGCCGTGTGCAAAGTTGACGAGGCCGGCGATACCATAAACCATCGTAAAGGATATTGCGGTCAGGGCATAAATGCTGCCCAACTGCAGGAAGTTGATAAACTGCTGTAAAAAGATACTCACAATCATTCCCCCGTTCAAGGCGATTGGGGCTGCCGGAAGAAAGCCTCCCGGCAGCCACGCAATATTACCCTGTTGTTAAAATCGCCGATTACGGCTCGATGGTATCGAGGTAGGTGAACTTGCCGTCGTGGATCTGGATGATCACCGCGGATTTGGTCGGGTCGCCGTTGCCGTTGTTGAACGTCATCGTGCCGGTTACGCCTACATACTCCGAGATACTCTTGAGGCCGTCGCGGATCGCCGTCCGGTCGAGAGACTGAGCGTTTTCGATGCCGAGCTTAAGCAGGTATACCGTGTCATAGTTCAGCGCCACGATGTCGTTGGGGTCGCCGTCGGTGCCGTAGATGGTGTGATAGTTGTCAATGAACTTCAGCGCAACATCCGAAGCGATATCCTTGTGATAGTGTCCGACGAACAGCGCGCCTTCCAGCAGATTGTCGGTATCCCAGTCGAGCAGGGAGGTATCGCCCCATGTGTCGGAGCCCATGAACTTGCCGGTGTAACCCATCTGGCGAGCCTGGGTCGTCTGGGTGATGATCTCTTCATAGAAGTTGGGGAGCAGCAGGATATCCGGCTGTGCAGCCGCGATCTTGGTCATCTGGGAGGTAAAGTCGGTTTCGCCCGTCTTGCCGTTGTAGCTTAAGTATTCTACCACTGTGCCGCCCATCTGCTCATAGACTTCCTTGAAGCGGGTCGCGATGCCTTCGTTGTACGGGTTGGACATGTCGTAAAGGATCGCAGCGGTCTTGGCGTTCTCGTACTCATACGCATACTTTGCAAGGATCGCGCCTTGGAAATCATCCGTGAAGCAGGCGCGGAAGTACCACTCAGACTCGGTCAGCTTAACCAGCGTGGACCACGGGGAGATCGCCGGCAGGCCTTCTTCGGTCACGATCGCCTGAGTCGCCATACACATATCGGAGTCATTCGGTCCGATCATGGCGCAGATGTCCGCATCGTCAGCAAACTGCTGAGCGTTGACAGCCGCTTCGTCCGTGTTGAAGCCGTTGTCCAGCGCCTTGTACTTGAGGCCGTAGACTTTGCCGTCCACCGTGATGCCGCCCGCCGCGTTGATCTCGTTCACGGCCATGTCGATGCCCTTGATCGCCGATTCGCCGATGATCGGGTTTGCACCGGTCAGCTCATAGTTGACGCCAAAGGTGATGTACTGCTCAAATTCACCCGCAGCTCCGGAGCTTGCCGATTCGCCAGCCGCTTCTTTGCCGCAGCCGACCAGCATCGTCAAGGCAAACGCGATACAAAGAGCAACCAATAAGATCTTTTTCATGCATTTCCTCCTATTAAATATGTTTTGCGACTCCATCCTATGTTTCCGGCACGGAATGATTGATTTTTGTAGCTTTTGAAACATTTTGATAGGTCACTTCTTGGTTTTTAATATACACCTTCTCTTTTTCTGTGTCAATCTCAATGTATACGATCATTAAAAAAACCAGATTCACTGACATTTGCCTATTTAAATTTCTATATTTTTGTGTTTATTGACATTACCGAGCCATGTATGGTATCATTTTTGTTAGGCCAGATAGATATGCAGATATAAATAATGCTTCAAATCTTTTCATTTTGTTTCAACCAGTTATATATCTGGTTTGAATCGAAACAGGGGTCTAACCATGTATGATGTGGTGATCATCGGCGCAGGCGTCAGCGGCGCAGCGCTGGCCCGCGAATTGTGCGCCTTCCGGCTGCGAATCGCAGTGCTCGAAAAGGGCAGCGACGTATGCGCAGGCGCGAGCAAAGGCAATTCCGCGACAGTGCACTCCGGCCACGACGCGGCGCACGGCACCAAAAAGGCTTATTATAATATAGAAGGCAACGCAATGTATGACCGCTTGTGTGATGAACTCAGCGTACCGTTCAACCGCAACGGCATGATCATATTCGCAGCAGATGAAGCAGATATGGCCGAGGTGAACCGTCTAAAGCGCAACGCGGACATGAACGGCGTACCGGGTGTACAGGTTCTAAACCGCGAAGAACTCATTCGGCTGGAAGGGCATTTCGGCGAAGACGTCATTGGCGGACTGTACGCGCCCACCAGCGGCATGGTCTGCCCATACTCCCTCGTGATCGCAATGTGCGAAAACGCCGCAGAGAACGGCGCGGAGTTCTTTCTGAACACAGAGGCCCGGCATATCGCAAAAATTCCCGGCGGTTTCCGCATTGAAACCAGCAGCGGTGAGTTTGAAACGAAGCATGTGTTCAACTGTGCGGGCACCCACGCGGACGATATCAACAACATGGTGAGTCAAAATCGGTTTGCCATACTTCCCCGCAAGGGCGAACATCTGATACTGGACAAGAAGCTCGCGCCGTATGTGAAGGCCACGATCAGCCAGACGCCCCGCGACCTGCCGGGCGGCGGGCATACCAAGGGCATAGGTCTGATGCCCTCCGTGGATGGCACCATCATCTTAGGGTGCGACGCGCACGATGTGGCGGGCAAGGACGAGGCGGATACCACGTGCGTCGGCACGGGTGAGACACTGGACTATTTTGAACGAAATTGGCGTCATCTGCCGATCAGCCGCGCATACCCGCGGTTCCCAAGGCATATGGTGATCGGCGCGTTCGGCGGCCTCAGGCCCCACCCCGATACCGACGACTTCATTTTGGGTGAAGTGGAGGACGCGCCGGGCTTCTGGAATATGGCGGGGATCGAATCCCCCGGCCTCACGGCAGCGCCTGCCATCGCGCGCGATATTGCGCGACAGGCGGTGAAGAAATACGGTTTTGAGAAAAACCCCGCTTTCAATCCGGTTCGCAGGCGGCCTAAGCCGTTCCGCGAGATGAGCCCGGAGGAACGCAGGCAGGCTATCGCAGAAGACCCCGATTACGGAAAGATCGTGTGCCGCTGCGAGCAGGTAACGCGCGCGGAAATCCTCGCAGCAATCCGTTCGCCTATCGGGGCAAAAACCGTCAACGCCGTCAAGATGCGCACACGCGCGGGCATGGGCCGGTGTCAGGGTGGCTTCTGCGGGCCGGAGGTTGTGCGCATCCTCTCCGAGGAGCTTCACATCCCCATGACCGAGGTCACGCTCTGCGGCAAAGGGTCGCAGATCATCCCCTTTGAAGCGTGCGCGGAGGGGGAGCTATGAACAGGGAACGCATCGATATCGCCGTGATTGGCGGTGGCTGTGCAGGCCTTTCAGCGGCGCTGGCCGCAAGGGAGAGCGGCGCGGAGAATATCGTGATCTTCGAACGCAGCCCGTACCTTGGCGGCGTGCTGCAGCAGTGCATCCATAACGGCTTTGGCATCCACCGCTTTGGCGAGGACCTGACCGGCACGCAATACGCGCGCAGGCTGACGGACGCAGTGGCAGCTACGAATATCCGCTGCAGCAGGGATACCATCGTGCTGGGCATCGGCAAAGACCGCACGGTGACCGCCATGAACCGGGATGGCATAATGGAATATGAGGTTGGGGCTGTGGTCATTGCCACCGGCTGCCGGGAACGCGCACGCGGCGCGCTGCTGATACCGGGTAGCCGTCCCGCCGGAGTCATCACTGCAGGGACCGCGCAGCGCTACCTGAACATTGAAGGATATTTAGTGGGTAAGCGCATCGTCATCCTCGGTTCGGGCGATATCGGCCTCATCATGGCGCGCCAGTTCGTGCTGGAAGGCGCGGAGGTCATTGCCGTGGCAGAGGTGCTGCCCTACTCCGGCGGCCTGATACGCAACATCGTACAGTGCGTGGAGGATTTCGATATTCCGCTGTATTACAGCACCACGGTGACGCGCATTGTTGGCGAAAAGCGTGTGGAAGGCGTGTATCTTGCCGAAGTAGACGAGTGCAGGCGGCCCGTTGCCTCCACCGAGCGCTTTGTTCCATGCGATACGCTGGTGCTCTCCGTCGGGCTCATCCCGGAGAACGAGCTGGCGGCTGAGGCGGGCATTGCAATGTCCGCAACCACCGGAGGGCCGATCGTGGACGACATGCTGATGACTACCACAGATGGCATCTTCGCCTGCGGCAACGCGTTGCACGTGCACGACCTCGTCGATTTCGTCTCCATGGAGAGCGAACGCGCAGGGCGCAGTGCCGCAAGGTACGCCGCCGGGCAGCATGACGCAGCAGAATATGTGCAGACCGCGGATGGCGCAGGGGTGCGCGGCGTGGTGCCGCAGCGGATTCGCAGGGATGCCGGGGATGATACGGTCCGGCTGCAGTTCCGGCCCGATGCCCGGTACATAGACCGCCGCGTTTCGGTATGGTCCGGCGGCAGATGCATCGCGCAAAAGAAGTATAAGGTATTGACGCCCGGTGAAATGTGTGAGATACCAATAAGCAGGGCTGATATCACAGGGACCGTTCGGGTTCAGGCGGAAAGCTGAATGCTGCAATACATTGCGTAACTTCATCGGGAATACGGCATCCATACGCCGCGCACAGAGCTGTGTGCCGATATGACCGGGGATTGATCGTTGGTTCTTTTTGCCGTGGTTTGGAAAGGAACAATAGTGGAAAAGCACATCGTATGTATTAACTGCCCCATGGGCTGCCGGCTTACCGTCCAGATCGAAAGCGGCAAAGCTATAGCCGTCGAAGGCCAAAGCTGCAGGCGCGGCGCAGAGTATGCCCGGCAGGAGGCCGTAGCACCGCTGCGCGTGCTGACCGGCAACATGAAGGCGCAGAACTGCGTCCGGCCGTTCTCTGTCCGCACGGACAAGCCCGTGCCCAAGGAGCTGCTGCTGGTTTGCGCGCAGGAGCTGAAGCGGCACCGGCCCGCCCTGCCCATCACGATGGGCGATATCGTCATTTCGGATTTACTCGGCACAGGCTGCAATGTCGTCGCGACGCAGGACCTGGCCCTGGAGGTTTCAGATACCCAACGGAAAGGAAGTAGCAAGCATGCTTAAGGAACAGCGCATCGGAATCGTAATGGAGGAACTCTCCCGCAACGGCATCATATCGATCGAGAATCTGGCAAAAAAGATGGACGTCTCGCACTCCACCATTCGCCGGGATATCGAGGAGCTGGAGGCACAGAACACGCTGCGGCGCATCCGCGGCGGCGCGGTGGCCTGCAAATCCACAACGTCCTTTGAGCCGCCTTTCTCGGCCCGGCAGGACATGTTCTTCGATGAGAAGTGCCGCATCGCACAGGCCGCTCATTCCCTCATCAGCGCCAACGAAACGCTGCTCCTCGGCGGAGGCACAACGATCCATGAGTTTTCCAAAACGCTGCACGACATCTCGCCGCTGTATATCGCAACGAACGACCTTATGAGCGCCGTGGAGCTTTCGCATTTCAACAACGTGGATCTGATGGTGCTGGGCGGCAGCTTGCGCAAAAGCCACTTCTCGCTGAACGGTTATTTTACCGAGAACATGATCAGTCAAATCCACGCGGACAAAGCGTTCATCGGTGTGGATGCGGTGGACTTTGAAACCGGCTTCATGAACTTTTCGATTGAAGAGATACCGGCGAGCAAGCTGATGATCAAGGCCTCGCGCGAGGTCATCATTCTGTGCGACCATTCCAAATTCAACAAGGTTGCGTTCGTGAACATCTGTAAATTCGAAGATGTTGACCTGCTGATTACGGATAAGGAGATCGACAGCGAATCTCTGGGCAAGCTCAAAGAGCTGGGCGTGGATGTCATGACCGTATAACGGATGAAATTTATTCTCCTGATTTCAGGAGAGACCAGGCTTACGTACCCAAAACCAGCAAAAACCCCGGATTGCCATGCAAAAGGCTTTCCGGGGTTTTTGCTGGAGCCGCCATCGCTCATCCGATGGTTCGTCCGGCCATCCGGCATTAAGTGTGCGCCGGTCTTCAGCGAGGGGGGGAGGAGATAACCCCCGGTTTATCCAAAAAACACTTCGTTTACAATACCTTCAAGATATTCCTGACTGCCGCTCTCCGTCACGGCCACTTCGCCCAGCGACAGCGCGTACTGTTCCAGTTCTTCAAAGTCCGCAGCGCCGTCCACGATTTTTTTGCCGATTCCGGTTGCGTAGCTGACGTATCTGGCGCGGGTGAATTCATCCACACGGCCATCCTGCACGAGCTTCCACGCCAGCTTAAAGCCGAGCGCCATGGTATCCATGCCTGCGATATAGCCGCGGAAGATGTCATCCGGCCCGATGCTTTCACGGCGCAGCTTTGCGTCGAAGTTGGTTCCGCCCCGCGTGAACCCGCCCGCTTTGATGATTTCCAGCATCGCAAGCGCCACGTCGTACACATTTGTCGGGAAGTTATCCGTATCCCATCCGTTGAACGTCTCGCCCTGATTCGCGTCGATGGACCCAAATACGCTGTTCTCCCGCGCAACGCGCAGCTCGTGTGCAAAGCTGTGCCGCGCCAGCGTGGCGTGGTTGGCCTCAATGTTCATTTTGAAATCGCCCAACAGGTTATGCTTGCGCAGGAAGCCGAGCACAGTGGATACGTCGTAATCGTACTGATGTGAGGTCGGCTCCATGGGTTTGGGCTCGATGTAGAAATCACCGGTAAAGCCGATGCTGCGGCCATAGTCGCGCGCCATGGTCAGCATCCGCGCGAGGTTATCCTGCTCCAGCCCCATGTCCGTGTTCAGCAGCGTAACATAGCCCTCCCGGCCGCCCCAGAACACGTAACCGTCACCGCCCAGCCGCACGGTGATCTCCAAGGCCTTTTTGATCTGTGCCGCGGCGTATGCAAATACGTTGGCATCGCAGGAGGTGGCAGCCCCGTGCATATACCGCTTGTTTGTGAACAGGTTCGCCGTTCCCCACAGCAGCTTCTTATTGCGGTCCCGCATCAGCTTTTCCAGCAGCGCGGCAAATTCGTCCAGCATGACGTTGCTTTCCGCCAGCGTGGCTCCCTCGGGCGCAATGTCCCGGTCGTGGAAACAGAAATAATCGATGCCGAGTTTATCCATGATCTCAAAGCCCGCATAGGCCTTGTTGGTGTAAATCTCCTTTGGCGTACTGCCGCCGAAGGTCTTGTCGTGCGTCGATACGCCGAACATATCCTGCCCGTCGCCGCAGAGCGTATGCCAGTACGACATCGCAAACTTCAAATGCTCCCGTAAGGTTTTTCCGCCCAGTTTTTCGTCGGCATTGTAGAACTTGAACGACAGTGCGTCCCCGCCCTTGCCTTTATATTCAATCTTCGGAACCTTCGGAAAGAATTCTTTCATGGCTGAACCCTCCTGTAATATATTTATCTTTTTTATATCCCCAAAAACCCTTGTATCGGCTGACCTTCCCTCAGGCAAGCAGGCTGTGCTGCGTTTCGGCGTCAAACAGTTGCACCAGTTCACCCGGTATCTTGAAGCTGACCTCGCTGTTCCGGCGAGAAGCTGCCAGTGCGCCGCTCATCTCCGTGCTTGGCACGCGAATAACCACATCGGTCTCGCCCGCCGACACATGCAGAAATACCTCGCTGCCCATCATCTCCGAAACATCGACCTGCGCTTTAACCACGGAGCTGTCCCCGGCTTGGGCAAGGCTGATGTGCTCCGGACGGATGCCGAGTGTAACGCCGCCGCCAATCTCCTGCTTCTTCTCCGACAGGATGCGCTGCATATATTCGGGCAGCGGAATACGCGCACCCGCCGCTACCACCGCCTCATACTTTGCGCCCGAGAGAATCAGTTCCGCCGGGAAGAAGTTCATCTTGGGCGTGCCGATAAACTCCGCGACGAACATGTTGATCGGGTGATCGAACACCTCCTGCGGCGTACCGATCTGCTGAATAAATCCATCCTTCATGATCACGATCCGGTCGCCCAGCGTCATGGCTTCAATCTGGTCGTGAGTGACATAGATAAAGGTGGTGTCGATGCTCTGCCGCAGCTTGATGAGCTCGGCGCGCATCTGGTTACGCAGCTTGGCGTCGAGGTTGGAAAGCGGTTCGTCCATCAGAAACACCTTGGGCTCGCGGACAATGGCCCGGCCGATGGCCACGCGCTGCCGCTGCCCGCCTGATAACGCCTTGGGCTTGCGCTTCAAAAGCTCTGTGATGCCGAGAATCTCGGCGGCTTCCTTTACCTTCCGGTCGATCTCCGGCTTTTTCACCTTGCGCAGTGTCAGCGCAAAGGCGAGATTTTCATATACAGTCATGTGCGGATAGAGCGCGTAGTTCTGAAACACCATCGCGATATCGCGGTCTTTGGGCGGCACCTCGTTGACCCTGAGATCATCGATGTACAGATCACCCTCGCTGATCTCCTCGAGGCCTGCCACCATCCTAAGGGTGGTCGATTTTCCGCAGCCCGACGGGCCGACCAGTACCACAAACTCCTTGTCGGCGATCTCCAGGTTGAAGTCCTGTACCGCCACCACATTCTTCTCGTATACCTTCTTGATGTTTTTGAGTACAACTTTAGCCATAATATCACGGCTCTGCCGCACACAGCCTCCGCTGCTGCGCAGCTCGCTTCCGCCCGCCGGGGCGGAGGCATTACAGCAGGTCTCCACACTGCTGCACCGCAAGCCGATGCGGAATATTCTTGCCTCCTTCTTTTCGTGCTGCAAACGGTATGAGTGGAGCCGCCTGAAGCCTTATGATGTATTGCATATGGGCCGCGGTTATTGCCGCGGCGGTTCCGTTTTGCCGTAATTCTCCGCAATGCGCCTGCAGTATTCTGAATAGCTGATACCCGTAAACTTCTTAAAGCACCGGCCAAAATAGTTGGGGTCCGGTATGCCCACAGCCGTTGCGGTGCTGAACATCTTCTCGTTCAGCTTCGCCATGCCCATTGCCTTTTTCATCCGGCATTCCGTCAGGTGCTCGATGAACGAGCTGCCGATCTCCGATTTGAAACGCCGGCTCAAATAGCTCGGGTTGAAGCCGAACGTCTGCGCGATGGAGGTCAGGTTCAGGCTGGAGTCGGTGTAGTGGTCCTCTACGTACCGGGCGATGCGCTGCACGGCGGAGGGCTCGATCTCATACTCGTCCTCAGATTCCCCGTCGGGTTCGTCGATCAGCCGCGCCACCTTTTTGAGCATCTCGTAAATTTCGGTACGCACGATGGGTTTTAAGATATAGCCGTACACCTTCAGCCCGATGCACTGGCGCGCATACTCAAACTCGTCAAAGGCGGTGAGGATGATGATCTTCAGACGCGGATACCGGCTCGCGGCCAGCCGGGAAAACTCGATGCCGCCCATAAAGGGCATGCATACATCCACAAACGCGATATCCGGTCGCAGCTCATCGATCTTGTTGATCGCTTCGATGCCGCTTCCGGCCTCGCCCACCACTTCCATATCCAGCGAGCCCCAGTCGATGGACCGGCGCAGCAACATGCGCGTGGGCTCTTCATCGTCGATAAGCATGACTCTGAACATGGCTTTCACCTCGCACTATTTTTGCTTGGGTATGACGATCTCGATCTCGGTATATTCTCCCGGTTCGCTGCGGATGCTGATCACATCGCGGTTGTTGCAGTAATAGCGTATCCGCTCAATCGTCCCCTTCAGTCCAAAACCCGTAAGCGCGTTCTCATCCGCGGCGTCGCCGGAGAGCACTTCGTCGATCTTTTCCTGCGTCATGCCAAGGCCCGTGTCATACACGGTTACATGCACGGTTCCGTCCTTCTCAAAGGCGCTGATGCGGATGACCCCCTTTTCCCCTTTTAGCCGTACCCCATGGTACAGGCTGTTCTCCACCAGTGGCTGCAGAATCAGCTTGGGGATCAGCGTACCCAGTATGCGCTCATCGAGCACGTATTCATCATCAAAAATTTCCCCGTACCGCAGCTTCTGCAGCGCCAGGTAATCCTTAACGATCATGATCTCGTTTCGCAACGGGATGTCCCGGCTGCCCTTGCTCAAAAAGTTACGGTAGAAGCTGCCCAGCGTTTCCAGCGCGTCGTGTACCTGTGGCGCGTCACTTTGCAGCGCCATATAACTGATGGTCTCGAGCGAGTTGTACAGGAAATGCGGTTTAATCTGCTCGTGCAGCGTGCGGATCTCCGCCTTCTGTATGCTCTTCTCCTTTTCGATCAGCTGGTCGATCAGCTCGTGGATGTGAGCGATCATGCTGTTGTAGCTGTCGGCCAGCCGCCGTATTTCGTTGTTGGGCAACGGCAGATCGATCTTGTGCAGCTCCCCATTGGCTTTGGTGCTCGTAATCGCTTCCGACAGCATGTCGATCGGCCGCGCAATATTGGCCGAGATAAACACGCCGCTGCCGAACACCGAAAGCACCACCGCAGCAACCAGCGTAACGATGATCCATATCGACTCCCACGACTGGAAACCGGTGCTGGAAACCCCAGTGAGGCTGACCAGCACGAGCGGCATGCCCTCTTCGCTGTACGCGGACAGCACCTGCCGCTGCCCGCCTGTCGTCTTTTCCTCCCAATGGAAGCCGCCGTCCACGAGACCGGGGTTGAAGTATTCCTTCAGGCTCTCGTCGCCCCAAAGCACGTAGCCCTCTTCATCAAGGAAGCATATGGGCCGGTCCTTATTGATATCGCGCGTCGCCGCATACAGCACGCCGGGCGTCAGATTGACGACCAGCATGCCCGTAATCTGCTGCGTGTTGATATCATAGATATAGCGGGCCATCGTAATCAGCTGCGTGCCGATCTTCTTGCGGAATGCGCCGTTGCCGTTGATCATAACGACACTGCCACCCTTGGCCTCGCTAAGCGGTGCGGTCCACCCCTCCGACGCCACCAGTTCCTCATCCACATACATCACGCCCGACCCGGTGCTCACATATTCGCCGTCCGTGCGGTATACATACACTGAATCGACGTAGCTGTAGATGTGGGTGACGCTGAAGATGCCGTTTCGCACAGTGGTGGCGTTATAGACCTTGTGGTTTCCGGAGTCGCGGAGAAAATCCATCACATCGGAATTGAGCATGATGAGACGCGACATCTCCTTATATCGCTCCAGACTGACGCTGATGTTCTTGCTGATGCCCGTCAGCGCGATCTCGCTGCTGGACACCTCGTTGTCCACCGCGGAGCGCATCATGATGATGCTGTAAGACGTAATAAAGATCACACAGAAAAGCGATAACACGATGAGGAAGAACTGCCACGTCTTACGTTTTAAGGAAAGATCTTTTTGCTTTGATGTAGCCGCATGGAGAAGCGATCTCATTCGGTTTACCCCACAAGCAATTAAAGAATTCAGTTGTTCGCTGTATCTCATATTCTATCAGCCTGTCCTGCCGATGTAAATTATTATTGCCGCCCGGCTGTCTATCCCTTGATCGCCCCCGCATTGAAGCTCTCGTGAATCTTCTTGCTCAAAAACGCGTATACGAACAGCGTCGGGAATGTGGCGATGACCAGCGCCGCGCCGATCGGTCCCCAGTCCGTCGTGTACGAGCCCGAGAGCGTCTGGATACCCACCGTCAGCGTCCGGAACTTATCGCTGCTGATGAATATCACCGCAAACATCAGCTCGTTCCACGCCTGAATGAACGTAAATATCGCCACAGTGGATATCGCGGGCCGCATCATCGGGAAGATGATGCGCGAAAACAATCGCCACGTACCACACCCGTCGATGCATGCTGCCTCATCCAGCTCCTTGGGGATATCCTGCATGAAGCCGGTGAAAATGAGGATCGCAATCGCAAGCGAGAAGGCCGCGTACGGTACGATCAGCGCCTGATACGAGTTGGTCATCTTGAGCCGGGAGAGCACCAGAAACACGGGCAGTATCGCAGCGTGAATCGGAACCGTCATGCCGAGAATGAACATGCTGTTCATCATCTTGCGGCCTTTCCATATCAGCCGCGACAGCGCAAACGCCGCCATCATTGCTACGATCACCGTAATAATGATAGTCGCCGCGGACACGATAAAGCTGTTCAGGAAGTACCGGCCCATGTCACCCGCACTGAGGGCATCGGCATAGTTCTGCCATATCCAGTTATGCGGCAGCCCGATCACGTTTTCACCGAATATCTCCGAGTTGCTCTTGAGCGAAAAGGTGAACATCCAATACAGCGGGAACAGATTGACCAGCGCCCAGATGCTCAGAAATACATATACGATGATCTCTTTGACGGGAAATTTCTTCTTATACCAGTTGGACGAAACGGATTTCGCCTTCATGCCCAGCGCGTCCATCACTCCACCTCCGTTTTAAATGTCTTCCTGATCACAATCGCAAAGAAGAAGCACAGGAAGATGAGGATGATGGCAATCGCGCTGCCCATGCCGTACCGGTTGCGCAGGAACAGCATATCCACCAGCAGGGTGCTCGGCACCTCGGTGGCGTGCGCCGGACCGCCGTTGGTCAGGATATAGATCAAGTCGAACACCTTGAGCGAGCCGACGATGGAAATGATTGCGCACACCTTCAGCACGGGTTTGATCGCCGGGATGATGATGCGGCGGTTGATCTGCCACTCGGACGCGCCGTCGATCAGCGCGGCCTCGCGCAGCTCTGGCGGCACGCTTCGGATCGCCGCGTACATCAGCAGCATGTGATACCCGGTATACTGCCACATGGTGGGGATGAACGAAGCAAGCAGCGCCACGTTGCGGTCGCCCAGCCAAACCCTCGTCCAGGAGTCGAGTCCCAATGACTGAAGCGCCACGTTCAAAATGCCATAGTCGGGGTTGTATATCTTCAGCCACAGCTGGCCGATGACGACGGTGGACATAATGACGGGAATAAAATAGACCGAGAGGAAGAACCGGCTTCCGCGCCGGCCTTTGGCCAACAGCAGTGCCAGCAGCAGTGAAAACGGAAGCTGAACAAAAAGGGAAAGCCCCGCATAGAGGAAAACATTGAGGAGAACTTTGCCAAAGTTGATGCTGTGGCTGGTAAAAAGCTCAATGTAATTTTGAAATCCGATGAATTCCATGTCCGTGAACCCATTCCAGTTGTGAAGGCTGTAATAGGCGGACATGATGATTGGTACGATGATGATGCCGACAAACAGTATCAGCGCCGGCGCAAGAAATACGATGGTCGCAGGTTTATTTCGGTATATGCTCTTCATGCTCCATCCCCCCTGCTAAAGATTGTGGTGATATGGCGAAACGCATCGGCCTCCCCGCAGTCCCAATTGAATATGAGGGAGGCCGATACGCGGTTCACCTTTTAGTTGGCCGCTAAGCCATGTGAGACAAGGCTATACGCCCAATTGACCAGCCATTGTTTCGACAAATTGCTGAGGAGTGATGTCTCCGAGATAGAGCTGCTGCAGCGACTCGAGATACACGCCGGTATCTTCCGCTTCCATCAGCGTATCAAACCAGAGCGTGAACGAGGTGGCGTCCGCTACATAACCCGCAACGGCTTTGGTCAGCGGATTGACGGAGCTGTCGTCATAGTCGATCTGCCATGCGGGCAGGCCGCAGCCGGCGAGGTAGCCATAGTGGGATACGCCCCTGGCGATCTCAAACATGGCTTCCGCTGCCTCAGCGGGATACTTCGTGGAGGCCGCAACCATCAGCGAATCGGACGGGCCACCCATGAAGTCGGTCAGCGCCGCATTGGCGGAATTGATGACCGGAACGGGAACCACGCCGAAATCATCCGGGTTCGCAGCATCCGTCAGGATGGAGCCGCACATCCAGCTGCCCATGATGTACATCGGGACTTCGCCGGAGTAGAAGGTCGCGCAGGCTTCGTCGTTGCTCAGCGCAGCAGCGCTCGGGCTGTAAGCGCCCATGGCCACGAGGTCAGCAAACTTCGTGGAGGCATCGAGGAACGCAGCCGAGTTATAGCTGTTCGCGCCGTCTTTGGTCAGCACGCTGCCCAGCACTTCCGGGCCCACGGACTTCAGCGTGAACTGGTCGTGGGTCTGCGCCAGCACCCAGGTATCCTTCGCGCTGATGCCGAACGGGGTGATGCCGTTGTCGATGAACGTCTGGCAGACGGCTTTGAGTTCGTCATAGGTCTTCGGGGCTTCAAGGCCGTACTGTGCAAACATCGTCTTGTTGTAGAACAGCATGGAAACGTTCATGGTGTAGCCCGTGCCGTAGATTTTGCCATCCCAGGTCAGGTTGCCCAGCATGGACTGGGGCAGCTGATCCTTGTAGTTGGCATACGCGTCGTCTACGGGGAGCACACGTCCGGATTCCACAAAGGACGTGGAGAACCCGCCGCTCCATGTGAAGAAGATATCCGGGAGCTCGTTGGCAGCAACAGCCGCCTTGATCTTGGTCTTGTAGGACTCGTTTTCGAAGGTCTCCATCACGATCTTGACGCCCGGATGCGAGGCCTCGTAGTCCGCGATCGCCTTCAGATACGGCTCGTGATGCGAGTCGCTCTCTGTGGCAATGGTCCACATCGTCAGCGTGATTTCCTCACCTTCGGACGTGCCGGAAGCGGTCTCCGTGCTTCCGCCCTGGGAAGGCGAGCCGGATGTTTCGGCGTCCTTGGGCTGGCACGCGGCGAGAGGAACGAGCATCAACAGGACAAGAAACAGTGAAATGACTTTCTTCATAACCAGACTATCCTCCTTTTAATTTGGATAGTATCATTGTAAAATCCATGTTAAGTACAGTAAATGGTATATCGTTACCCGTAGACGCATTGTTTTTACCTGTTGGGGTGCCCTGCAAGCACTTTTTTTACCCCCGAAAGGTAAATATTTTTCCTGTTTAATCATAAAAAACAAGTGAAATCAACGTTTTGGCTTTGCGGCTGTGCAGACAGCCGCGAAACCGGTATCGTATATTTGCCCTATAGCCGTATCTCAGTCCGGGCGCATTCACAGCCTGTCAGCGTGCAGCTCAGCGCGTCGGGCTGGCTGACGCCCGCATACAACGTAAAGCTGTCACTGTCCACGAGCCGCCTGCCCAAATCGTCCACCGCCTCGAAGGCGGACGGCGGCACGGCAATGCATACCGTCTGCGTTTCGCCCTGCTTGAGATGAACCCGCAGGAAACCGCACAGCTTGTGGTTGGGCACGGCCCATTTAGACTGGTTGTCGTGGATGTATAGCTGCACGACCTCATCGGTGTCACATTGCCCGATGTTGCGCACCGTCAGCTCCGCCGTGCCGCTTTCACCGTCATACCGAAGCGCTTCGCAGACCACTTTGGAGTACGTGAGTCCAAAGCCGAACGGATACAACACGTTGTTTTTTGCATACCGGTAGGTACGGTTTCCCATGGAGTAATCCTCAAAGGGCGGCAGCAGCTGATCCGTCTCGTAGAACGTGACGGGCAGCTTGCCGGAAGGCGAAACGTCGCCGAACAGGATATCCGCCAGCGCTTTTCCGCCCATCTGGCCCGGATACCAGGCGTGGATGAGCGCGTTAGCGGCATCGGCAAGCGGATTGATGGCGCTGCCCGCAGCCACCACAACGATCGTAGGTTTCCCCACCGCCAGCACCTTTTTCATCAGCAGCCGCTGGCTCTCAGGCAGATACAGATCGGTCTTGTCTCCCGCTGCAAAGGCGTTGCCCGTGTCGCCCTGCTCGCCTTCAATCGTCGGGTCCAGCCCCACGCACAGCACCACAGCGTCCGCATGTTCCGCCGCTGTCACAGCTTCCGCAATACCATCACCCGGCAGTGCCAGCGGCTGCAGCCGGTCCTTGAACAGGTGGCAGCCCTCGGCATAATACACCCGCCCACTGAACGCAGCGCGAATGCCGTCAACGAAGGTGACATAGCTGTCTCCGGTACCGCAATAGTTTCCGTGCAGCGCTTCAATGCTGGCGGCGTTCGGCCCGATGACCGCGATGGATCTCAGCGCGGACCGCTTCAGCGGCAACGTGCCGTCGTTCTTCAGCAGCACCATACCCTTGCGGGCGCAGTCGAGCGAGAGCGCCTTGTGGTCATCACAGCTCACAACGTCGTAGGCGATGCCGTCATACTCAGTGGACTCATCCAGCAATCCCAGCCGCGCACGCGTACGCATCAGGTGTACGGCCGCTTTGGTAAGGTCCTTCTCGGTGATGAGGCCTTCCTTGAGCGCGATCAACAGCTTCAGATATGTGCTTCCGCAGTTCAGGTCGCAGCCCGCTTTAAGCGCCATGGCGGCGGACTCGGGCGCGGTAGCCGTCACCATATGCTCGGTATGAAAATCCTGAATTGCCCAGCAGTCGGAAACAAAGTAGCCGTTAAAGCCCCATTCGGCCAGCTTATCCATGAGATACCGGCTTGCGCAGGCGGGTTCGCCGTTCAGCCGGTTGTATGCGCCCATTACGCCCTCCACCCGCGCCTCCTTCACCAGCGCTTCAAAGGCAGGCAGATAGGTTTCATTAAGGTCCTTTTCCGATATGCGTGCGTCGAACCGGTGCCGTAACCCCTCGGGGCCGCTGTGCCCCGCAAAATGCTTTGCGCAGGCTGCCGTCTTCAGGTATTTGCCCTCGCCCTGCAGACCGCGGGCAAACGCTACGCCCAGCCGGGACGTAAGGTATGGGCACTCCCCATAGGTTTCCTGCCCGCGTCCCCAGCGCGGGTCGCGGAAGATGTTGACGTTGGGCGACCACATGGTAAGCCCTTTGTAAATGTCCCTGTCATCGTGGCGCTTGCTCTCGTTATACTTTGCACGGGCTTCCAGCGCAGCGGTGCACGCCACTTTATGGACCAGCCGATCGTCGAACATGGCTGCCAGCGCAATGGCCTGCGGGAACACGGTTGCCGTCCCGGCCCGTGCCACGCCGTGCAGCGCCTCGTTCCACCAGTTGTAGGCGGGCAGATCAAGGCGTTCGATGCCTGACGCGTCGTATTTAAGCTGCGCGGCCTTTTCCTCCGTCGTCATCCGCGCCACAATATCCTCCGCGCGCTCCTGCGCGGACAAGTCCGGGTCTTTGTACTTCTCCATTATGCACGCTCCTGTTTTGCTCGCCCACAGCTTTCACCGATGATCAGCTGCGGTTCAAGTATGATATCCTCCGGCTTGAATTGATCAAGGCCCAGTATCTGTTTGATCAGGGATTCCGCCGCTTTGGCGCCTATACCCCTCGTGTCCTGACGGATCGTGGTCAGGCGTGGAGAAAAGAGCTGCGCGATCTCGATGCCGTCAAAGCCGACCACGGAGATATCCTCCGGAACGGACAGCCCAAAGTCGCGCACCGCGTTGATGGCGCCCATCGCGCTGTAGTCGTCGCTGGCGATCACCGCAGTGGGTCTCTCCTCCCGGCTCAGCAACTCCATCATGGATTTGTATCCGTCCTTGATTGAGTAGTATTTCGACTGCACGAAAACTCCGGGGCCGGGGATTTCCCGCTTTGCTTTCATCGCCTTTTTCAGGCTCCTGATACGCATATCGGTGATGTACTTGGCTTCGCCGTGCAAATAGACGATGCGGCGATGCCCCAGACTATAAAGATAGTTGTAGAGCAGCGCCATGCTCTTGTCGCAGTCGGTCATGACGCCCCGGATGGATGGACCGGAGTAATCGATGGCGATCTTAGGCATATCGCTGTGCATAAGCTCACGCGCGTCATCCGACTGGTGGTTGGTGTTGACGATAAATACGCCGTCCACCTTCCTATAGCGACAGTGTCCGTAATACGAAAACCCCATTTTACCCACATGGTTGGATATAAAGACGAGATCGTACCCATGCCTTTCCATAACGGATTTAAAGCTTTCGATAATTTCGGCAAATAAATAATGCCTGAGCCCCATCTCTGCCCCGTCCTGGCACAGCACGCTGATCGTCCAGGTGCGGTTTTGGCTCAGCCCCTTGGCCCTTCCATCGGGAATATAATCGATGCTGTTTGCAATCTGTCGAACCTTGCTGCAGGTGGCAACGCTGACGTCCGGCGCACCGCTCAGCGCCTTGGATACGGTAGCCGGAGACAAGCCGCACATTCTGGCAATGTCATAGATGGTGGCCATTTTCACCCCACCTCCGAAACCGGTTTCGACTCTATTTTAATCCGGCTTCCGTATAAGCACCATGCAATAATTTTACTTCATGGCGCATATTCTTTACCTCCTTCTCCATATGTTTAAGCACTGAACCTGCAAACCCAGCCGCAGCTCAGTTTTCCCCATGCAAAAAGCCCTCTTTCAAGGGCTCTTTACTTCGGCGGTGGGGAGAACCGCCACACATATGTACAGAGGAGGGAATGCAAGAATATCTTTGCAGTCGATGCAATTGCCTGCGTTTTTGGGCCAGATCAGGTTTATCAGACCGCTGACCATGAGACTGTATCTACAAACAGAACAGCCTTACCTTTACTCTTTACTTCTAAGCTTCAGTCATCCCGGCAGCTGCGGTTTAGCGCCGCCCTTGCTCACGAACCGTGAGAATGATGCTCTGAAACACAATAAAGAAGAACAGCATAAGCCCGGTAGTGATGCTCTGCCAATACGGCTCCCGTAGCCCCGAAGCCACCACAATGTTGGTGATTGTCTTTAACGAAAGTACCCCAAACAGAGTTCCGATTACGTTGCCAACGCCGCCGGTTAATAATGTCCCGCCGATAATGGCAGCCGCTATCGCCTGCATCTCTGCGGTTTTAGCGCTGGTCGCGTCTCCTGCTCCCGTGTGCAGCAGATATACATACCCGCCGATTCCGGATAGCAGCCCACACAGCAAATAGGAATAAAATCTTGTGCGCTTAACATTGATGCCGAGCATTAAGGCACTCTGGCTGTTGCCACCCACCGCATAGAGGTTGCGCCCGAATCGTGTCCACTTCAGAATTACAAATACAGCTAATACTACAACGATCGCTACGACCACCCCGATCTCAATTTGGGCGGGAATGAAGTTTCCGGCTTTTCCGAAATAGCCGATGCCCGGAATCTCGATACGGAAGTCCTTAAGTGCGACAAACGCTTCCTGTACCGCGGTACGCGGAACAGCGCTGACGACGGTTATCATGCCTTTTGCAAAGAACAAGCCCGCCAAAGTGACGATAAACGGCTGTATCTCCAGATAGGATATCAACGTTCCCTGAACCAACCCAAACGCCAGCCCTATACCCAGGGCCAAGCCTACCGAACCGATTACGCTGCCGCTATGGTCATCCAGATAAACGATGCAAGCCATAGCCACGAGTGCGGTTACGCATCCCACCGAAATATCAATGCCGCCCGCGATCATAACGACCGTCATTCCGCAGGAAATCACAATCAAAAAGGCATTGTTATTGAAAATATCAAGGAACTGCTGCGGATTTTTAAAACCACCGCCCCAGATCAGAATGGCAAGACCGTACATGCCAATAAAGATGCCAATCGTTATGAAGAGGAGCAAATTTGTGTTGGAAATTGGCTCCCTGCGGATTCTGCCCGGTATTTCGGCAGCTAAATCTCTGTTACTTGTCATATTGTCAATTCTCCGTTATTCTCGTCGGTCTTTTCATCCAACTTTGCGTTCACCGGCTTCTTAAACAGCTTATCGCGCAGGTGTATGGCATATGCTTTTACAACTGGCGAACCAATTACAACAATGATGATGATGACGATTGCCTTGTACACCGTTATCGCCGTTGAAGGAACCTTCATGGCAAAAAGCGTAGTCGTCAGCGTCTGAATGGTGTATGCCCCGATCACAGAACCGGCCAAGCTGAATTTTCCGCCGCCCAGTACATTGCCTCCCAAGGCTACTGCCAAAATAGCGTCTAATTCGATATCCTGAAGAAAGGTGTCATGATTCATAAGCCCTATTCTGCTGACGCCGATTGCGCCTGCAAAAGCGCAGCAAATGCCCAGTATCATAAAGGACAGCAGTTTTATCCAAGGGGCATTTATCCCATTCAGGCGTGCGGATCTCTCGTTGATTCCGACCGCTTGTGTATAGAGGCCAAGCGTGGTGAACCTTAACAGAAGCCAGATTAATACACAAAATATGATTACGATTAGAATAGGGGTATTGATGGGAACGCCGGGAATAAAGCCTCCAATGTAACCAAGCAGCGGGCTTTCCACAGTCGGTGTTGCGCCGCCGTTTATCCAATATGCGATGGAACGGCCGGCTGAAAACAGTATCAGCGATGCAATCATCGGCTGAATCCTGAATCCGGCAACCAATGTACCGTTGAACACACCGCAAATAAGCGCAACCAGACAGCCTGCCAAAAAAGCGACAAGAATAATGGGTATCGTGATTTCATTCTCGCGAAGCACGCGAATAAATACACTGCCCGCTATTGCCGCCACTGCGCCAACGCTGATATCCTGTCCTCTTGACGAGGCCGTTACCAGCGTCATGCCGATTGCCAGAATAACCCGCTCGGACGCGTTGTTCAGGATGCTCATGACATTCCCTTGAAGCGTATTGTTTTTATAGGTTATTTCAAAAAATCCAATGTCCCTGATCAGATTAAAAACAATCAGCAAAAAAAGCGCGAACACCGGGACAAACAATTGAGACGTCGCAAATTTTTTAAAAGCCTTACCCATTTTGAGCTGCCTCCCCCGCTATCGTATGCATAATATTCGCCTGCGTCATGTCCTCGCCCTTAAGCTCGCCCACGATGTTGCGATCCCGCATGACGATGAGCCGTGAGCATGTGCGAAGCATCTCCTCGATTTCGGAGGAAATAAACGTTACGCTGACCCCTTCTTCGGCGAGTTTGAGCACAAGCTTTTGTATTTCAACCTTTGTACCGACGTCTATACCGCGCGTCGGTTCGTCTAATATCAGATACTGCGGATTTGTAAGCAGCCAGCGTGCAAGAATCGCCTTTTGCTGATTGCCGCCCGAAAGTGATTTTATGGGCGTATCCAATGACGCGGTTTTTATCCCCAATAATTTAATGTACTTATCTGCAAAGGCTTTCGCCTCAGCTTTGGAAAACGGCCGGAAAAAACCCTTCATTACCTGTAATGCCAGTATAATATTTTGACGTACGGACAGATCCTCAACGATACCATCCTGCTTTCTGTCCTCGGGCAAATACCCGATACCATGCTTCATGGCGTCCTTGGGTTTGGATATTTTTACGGTTTTCCCTTTTACCTTCACCCTGCCGCCGGTCACTTTATCAGCACCAAATATCGCACGTACGCTTTCGCTGCGGCCGGATCCAAGGAGGCCGGTGAACCCGTTCACTTCTCCCTTGTAAATTTTAAAGTCAAACGCTTTCGTACCTTCCGCACTGGACAGTCCGAACGCCTCGAAAACGGGCGTGGTATCCTCATCAACCTGTAATGTCTTTCGATTGTCCAACGCGGAAATGTCGTCAAGCTCTTTGCCCATCATCTTAGAAATGAGCTGCACGCGCGGCAGATCCTTTATTTCGTACTCTCCGACGAGCTCGCCGTTTCGCAAAACGGTTATTCTGTCGCATACCTCGTACACCTGCTCGAGAAAATGCGTGATGAAGATGATGCCGACACCGCGGGATTTCAGTTCGCGCATCAGAGAGAAAAGTTTTTCAACTTCATGTTCGTCCAGCGAGGAGGTCGGCTCGTCGAGGATCAGTACTTTGCAGTCCATATCCACGGCACGGGCAATGGCGACCATTTGCTGCACCGCCAGCGAGCAGGTGGCCAGCTGCTGAGCGGCTCTCGCCGGAATATTCAGTTTAGCCAGTATCTCCGTCGTCTTCTTCTCCATAGAGCGCCAATTAATAAGCTGATAATTGCCCCGTCCGATAAACATATTCTCGGCAACTGTAAGGTTAGGGCAAAGGGTTATCTCCTGATAGACCGTGCTGATCCCCAGGTTCTGAGCCTCTTGGGGTGATTTTACAGTGATTTCTTTATCAATACCCGCTAAATGAATTTGTCCGGAGTCCTTCGGGTATACGCCTGTTAATACTTTGATTAATGTTGACTTGCCGGCTCCATTCTCACCCATCAGGGCATGAATCTCGCCTTTGCGGAGCGTGAAATCAACATTTTGCAAAGCGCGTACGCCGGGGAACTCTTTGCATATTTTCCTCATGGATAAAACGATGTCGTTTTGCATAGGGTAACCATCCTTTATGCGCCCAAAGTTTCTTAAAGATAGCGGTGCGTGTATGGGTATATCTTCCGCATACACGCACCGCACATAGTTGATACGAAGTCTCTGCTATTGGATATGAGTATACTTTATTGGTTATTCGCCGAGGCCGTAAGTATCAATGTCCGCCTGCGTAATCGTCGTTGCATCGAATCCTTTCTCTTCGGAGATAACCTTCTTCTCCGTAAGCTTGCCGCCGGACTCAAGCGTTTGAATCATGCCAGCGATTACAGAGGCCTGGAAGGGGCTGCACTGACCGTCATAGTTCCAGTTGCCCGCAAGCAGTTCCCGAAGCGCCCACTTGTTGCAATCGAAGCCCATTACGATGACATCTTTACCAACGCCATGGGTGATACCAGCTTCATCCAGCGCCGCAACAGCGCCCTTCGCCATGCCGTCATTTTCAGCATAGATCACGTTGAATTCCTCACCGGAGTTGATGACAGACTCTACGATCTGCTTCGCAGTAGCTTCATCCCAGGTCGCGGTCTGCTGCATAACCATGTTCATGGTGCCGGCATCAAATTCGGCCTGCAGAGCGGCTGTACGGCCAATCTGTGCATCGGAGCCCATTGCGCCCTGAATGTGGATGACATTATACTCAGACAGCTTCTGCGCCTTCAGCCACTCCACAGCCGTCGTGCCTTCATTCGCCATATCGGAAACAACCGCGGCTTCGTACAGGCTCTCGTCAACGTTCATCATACGGTCGAACAGGAACACTTTAATTCCGGCTTCCTTGGCACTGGTCAGGACAGCATCCCAACCATCAGTAGCAGCGGCCGAGATCAGCAGGTAATCAACACCGTCGGTGATAAACTGCTTGGCTGCGTTTAACTGCTCGTCATTCTTCAGGCTGTAGAATGTCGATACCTTGTATCCGTTCTCTTCCGTGAAGACTTTTTCGAAATCTGCCACATTCGCAGCGCGATATCCGGACTCCGAGGGCGGATTGTTGACGATACCAACCTTGATCAGCTTGTCTTTTCCTCCGTCTGCTACCTGACCGCAGGCTACCAGCCCTAACGCCAATACGACAACAAGGACAACTGCAATAAGTTTTTTCATACCAGGATTTCCTTTCCAATTTTAATGTGGTGAAAATGTGCGCTCGCTTTCATACGAGATCGCTTTAATTTTCTTATATCACACACAAAAATGAAAACCAATAACCCTGGATGAAGCGCATAAGAATGTCAACTATCTTGGATAGATAACAAACCGCGTGAGACTTTTATACCACCATGGTCCATCCGGCGGCTGAAATTTTTCTACCTCTGACAGTAAAAAAACGACTGCCGAAAAAGGTCGGAATCTTCTTCAAACTTGATGGTCCTATTTTCATTAACTCTTTTTCTGCATAGAAATAAAGGCCCCGCTTATGCGGAGCCCGGCTTTCAAGATGTCTGGTGTTGCACTCAATATCCCCTGCCGTCGATCATTTCCTGCGTTATTGTATAACAGTCAAACCAGGTCTCATCGATATACTTCACCCGTTCAACCGTCTCTTGCCGCTCCATCTGCTGAATCATACCGGCAACATAAGGCCCCTGCAGCGGGTTGCATTCCACGTTGAGCGCAATCCTTCCCTGCAGGCACCAGGTAAGCCCCAGCCTTGTCGCATCAAACGAGATAACGATCACGCCGTCGTCCGCGTTGCATTTAAGCCCCGCCTCTTCCATCGCATCAATCGCTCCTAACGCTTCGCCGTCGTTTTCACAATACACCACATTGATATCGGTGGTCTTCTCCAGTATCGTGCCCATGACCTCATAGGCCTTGGCCCGCGTAAAATCGCCGTCTACCTGATCGACCAGTTCCCACTGTGGATGCCGTTCAAGCGCCTGTTCCAGTGCGGCGGTCCGGCCGATTTGTGCGGAGGAATCGATTGTCCCCTGAATATGAACGATCCGGATGGGATCATCCACCCTGCCCTGCCTTTCCAGCAGATCCTCCAGCCATTGGACAGCGGTGTCCCCTTCCTTGCGAAAATCCGATCCGATATATGCCGTATACAGACTCCTGTCCGTCACCTCGATATCGCGGTCAATCACGATGACCGGTATATCGGCTTCCTTTGCTTCCTGCAGAATGGAGTTCCAACCCGTTTCCACGCGGGGAGAGAACACGATGTAGTCCACATCCTGCTGGATAAAGGTGCGGATAGCCCGAATCTGGTTCTCCTGTTCGTTCCGGGCGTCATCGAAGAACAGCTCGTATCCGTTTGCCTCACTCAATGCGGCCTTCATGCTCTCGGTATTGGCCACGCGCCACTCCGACTCCGCGCCGACCTGTGAAAAACCGACGACGATCAGATTCTCAGGATTCTCTTCGGAGTCTTCCGCGGTGGGTGGCTTTGCGTTTATACAGCCGCTAAACAAAAACACAAGACACACTGCCAGAGCAAGCAGTCCCTTTTTCATTGTCCCATCTCCTTTTCATTCGTCTGCATGGGAATCGACACCAGAACCTTTGTACCAACACCTGCGGTACTCTCTATGGTGAGACCGTATTCGCTGCCGAACAATATCTGAATCCGTTGGTGCACGGTGCGGAGTCCGAACCCTTCGCGCCTGCCGTCCACCAGCGACGCGCGCACTTCCTCCAGCCGTTCCTCCGTCATGCCGCACCCGTCGTCCGCCACCTCCAATATCACGCGGTCCTCCTGCGCCCTGCCGGATACGCGGATGAGGCCTTTGCGACGCCGGATCTTGATGCCGTGATACAGCGCGTTTTCCACCAGCGGCTGCAAAGTAAGCTTGGGAAGTATAAAGTCTTTCAGTTCGTCCGGAATATCGATCTCATATTCCATCAGGTCCCGGTAGCGCATCTGCTGAATCTCCAGATAGCTTCGGATATGCTGCTCCTCCTCCGTGAGCGTGATGACGTTCTGTCCCCGGCTCAGGGAAAAGCGGAAGAAGTTTGACAGGCTGCTGACCATGTTGACCGCTTCACTGATTTCCCCGGATTCGATCAGCCAGATGATGGTGTCCAGCGTGTTATAGAGAAAATGCGGGTTGATCTGCGCCTGCAGCAACGCGAGCTCGGTACGCCGCCGCTGCTTTTCCTGTTCGGTGTTTCGGTCGATCTGCCGCTTCAAATGCCCGACCATGCTCTCAATGCCATCCGAGAGCAGCTGAACCTCCTCCACGTCGGCCTGTATCGGTTCACAGACGAGCAGGCTGCCCTTACCAATTGCCACCAGACGGTCGCAAAGCTTGTCGATTGGATCTACGATCCTGTTACTCAGCTTCCTCGAGTAACTCAGCAGGATGGACAGCAGCACCAGCGCCAGAATTACGATCGCGCCCATCAGTACGATCATGTTCGTAATCATGGTCGACTGCAGGGCATCCAGATGCACCGCTTCGTAGTACAGGTAAGTATACATGTACTCCCGAATCAGTTCGGTTGTGACGTATATATTATTATTTAGCTGGTCCATTCGAGAATCGTATTCTTCAGTCTCTGCAATCTGCTGCATCTTATTTTCCAGACTATGGCATAGATTCAGGACGCTGCTGATGGAGCGAAGGCTATCTTTTTCCGTTGTTGTTTCTACCAGCATGCTCGCGATCGTCTCCGCGGAATGCACGTCCTCGATCGGCAGACCCGTGGAATACTGGCTGTCGATCACATAGTAGTACATCTTCAGGTCAACGTCTTTCTTAAAATCCTGATTAAAATCGGACGCCGTCGTAACGTTGTTCAGTATCGCATTATACTGTAACGCATACCCGATACCGATAGATGCGACCACAATTATGACGATCATCAGCGGAATAGTGACGATCAGGATCATCTTCCACAGCTTGCTCTGCATATTCGCTTTCACTTTTCCTGTTTCCCACCGAAAGTTGCCTATCACTGTCTGTCTCCTCTGCGGTATTCGCTGGGTGTGCATCCCGAAACCTTCTTGAACACAAAGCTGAAATAGTGAGGGTCCTTATACCCCACGGCGAATGCGATTTCGCTGGAGCGCTTGTCCGTCTGGCGGAGCATGCGCTTAGCCTCGGCGATGCGTTTGCCGGTTAAATATTCGATGAAGGTTTGGCCGACCTCCTGACTGAACATTGCCGAAAAATAGTTGGGACTGATATTCACCTTTTTGGCCACCCGGTCAAGCGAAATGGTCTCCTCAGGAAAGTGCTTGTCGATGAATCCGATCGCCTGAATCATCAGATCACGCTGCTGCTTTTTACTTTCGTGGTCGCGCAGCTCAATTGCGTGCCCCATGACCTGCCGCGCGTACTGCCGCGCTTCCCCGGGCGTCGAAATACCATCCGTCGGTCGAAGCTCCGGCGGCCAGAACCCGTCCGCACGGCAGCCGATGGAATCCAGATATTCCGCAGCGGCGAAATATACTGTCATGGTCAGATACCGGCAGAACATGGGCAGGGAAACGGCTTCCTCTCCGGCACCCTGCAGCAATTGGTCGATGAAATGATCGATCTCCTCTGCCGAGCCGCTGCTTAAAAAGCTGCGGATACGCCCCTGATCGATCTCCTGCTTGCCCGCAGACGTTATATGGCTGTCCTTTTTCCGAATATCGCGAATGCTGGCTTCAGTCAGGATATGCTCCTCCGGGCACAGGTAACGGTAGGATAAAATGCGGCTCGCCTCGGAAAAGCAGACCGGGATGGCGCTTAATCGCGATACCGGCGTACCCCAGGCGATGTGCCAGTTCACGCCGTCTCCGGCTGCGGTACAGCGGCTCTGAATGTTTTCGACACATTCGCGAGTCCGCTGATCAATGTCCTCGTGTCCACCCTTTACCAAAACAGCAAACATCGTCACATTCCAGCGAAAGAGAATGAGCTCCACACGGCTGGTAAAATACTGCGTGATATTGTCCTGCACTGCCGCGAGTGCGTCCGTGTAACTCTCCGGTGTACTTCCGTTATATTCGGCGCTGTTCAGCGAAAACAGCACAATATTATAAAACAGGGCATTTACATCAATATCCATTGCCTTGGCGGTCTCGGAAATCTCCGATACGCTCAGTCCGCCGGTGACGATCTGCTCGAAGAACCTCCGGCGTGAAAACGCCTCGTACTCCTGCGCCTCCCGCTGGAACATGTCGAGGTACTCCTGCTGCTGTCGTTCAGCCTCCATCTTCTTCTGCAGCTCAATCAAGATCTCCACCATCTTTTCCTTTACGATCGGCTTTAGAAGATATTGCTCTACGCCCATGCGGATAGCCTGCTGTGCATAGGAAAAATCGTCGTAACCGCTGATAATTACGATTTTTGTCCTCGGCAGTTCGCTGCGGACCAGCTCGCTCAGCGCCAATCCGTCCAGGAATGGCATTTTAATATCGGTGATTAAAAGATCGGGTTGTATCTGACGGATCATGGGCAGTGCGAGTTCTCCATCAGAGGCGTCGCCGGCATAAAAAAAGCCGTACTGCTCCCAATTAATATTTTTGCGTATCCCCTCGCGCACCACAATCTCATCTTCAACAAGAAAGACCTTAAACATGCTATCTTCCCTTCCAATGGACGTATTTAAGCTAATCGGTGGATATGCGAAATTCCCCATTTATAATATGTTATATTGCGTCATTCTCCAATAGATTTTTTTCTGATAACGGTTGGTTTTTATATTGAATAATCATACGCGGAAAATGAAGAAGCCCGGCGAGCCCTTTTTATGGGCCTTTCCGGACTTCTTAGCAGCAGTATTGATTCAAAGTAAAAGGAGGCCGGAGCCTCCTTCTTATTTACGCTTCGATCTGGCTGTCTTCAGCGCGGCGCATGCGCTTGGACAGGCGACGCTTACGCAGATCGCTGAACCGTTCCTTGATAACCGGGCCCACCGTCTGCACGAGGATGACGAGGATCAACACCAGACCCTGGAACGTATCTTGAATATCCGTGCTCAGCGACGGGATGCTGACGATGATGAAGTTGATCGTAGTATAGGACAGCGCCCCGAAGAATACGCCGAGGATGTTGCCCTTGCCGCCCGACATGTTGATGCCGCCCAGCACCACAGCCGCGATTGCGTACATTTCATAGCTCTTGCCGGAGGACGCCGGGGTCACGTTGCCGATCTTACACGCCTGAACAAAGCTTGCAAGGCCAACGAGTATGCCGGTGATGATAAACACCGATACCTTGGTCCACTGTACGTTCACGCCCGCGAGGAACGTCGCCTTCTCGTTACTGCCCACCGCATAGACGCTTTTGCCGTATTTGGTGCTCTTTGAAATCAGCAGCACCAGCAGCATCACCGCCACAAACACGAAGGTGATGTACGGAATGGAAACGCCCGCAAGGCTTCCCGTGCCAAACTTCATACGCAGGAAATCGTAGTGGCTGTTCTCGCTCAGCATCGCAAACTGGCTGGACGACGAGCCGGTGATCGCCGGGTCAATTTCCCGCACAAACGAGAGCATCAGCGAGCGGTAGATCAGCATGGTGCCCAGCGTGACGATGAACGGCGGCATTTTGGCATATCCCGCGAGCACACCGTTGAACGCGCCGCACAGTGCACCGGCAGCCAGAGCGGCCAGCAATGTCAGTATGATGCTGTTGGTCATGTTGAACACCATGATCGTCACGCCGCTGCACAGCACCAGCGAGGAACCAACCGAGAGGTCGATCTGGCCCGTGATGATGACCAGCGCCATACCGAGCGCAATGGTACCCACGATGACGGTGTTCTGGCTGGAGAGTATCGCCGTGATGTGTCCCCATTTAAAGGTGTTGCCGTTTGCCTCGATCGTAAAGGCGTAAACCACTAGTATGATCGCAAAAACGAATATGAAGCTGTAGCGTTTCCACGCCTTTGCAATGAATTTCCCGATGCCGGCGGCAACGTTCTTATCAGACTGCATTGTTGGCCCCTCCCCGCGTATTGATAGCGTTTGTGGAATATAGCATGACGTCATGCTCGTTGATCTCTTCGTGCGCGAAAACCTTGGCCATACGGCCTTCAAAGAATACAACGCAACGGTCGGAGACCTTCTTGATTTCGGGTATTTCCAGCGTATTGATGATTACGGTCTTGCCCAGCTTGGCAAACTCCAGTATCAGACGGTAGATCTCCGCCTTGGCACCCACGTCGACGCCCTGCGTCGGGTTGTCAAACAGCAGCACGTCAGCCTCCGTGTTGAGCCAGCGCGCAAGGAACACCTTCTGCTGGTTTCCGCCCGAAAGCGACGTGATGGGGTCGTGCGGGTCCAGCGCCTTGATCCAGAGCATCTTTTTCAGCGCCTCGTAGCGGTCCATCTCCTTTTTTTTGTGGATGAAGGGCCGCGTGCGCGACAGGCTGTGCTCCGCAACGTAGGTGTTCTCCAGTATGTTCAGATCAGGCAACACGGAGTTCTCCTTGCGGTTGGAGGGCAGCATGGCCACCCCGCTGCGCATGAAGCGGTTGATCGCGCCATGGATCACTTTTTTGTCCACGCGGATATACCCACCTTCAATGGGCAGCACGCCGAACATCGTCTGCATCAGCTCGCTCGCACCGCTGCCCGCAAGGCCCGTGAACGCGATGATCTCGCCCTTTTTGATCTCCAGATTGACGTCACTGAAGCCCAGCCCCGAAAAATGGTGCAGCTCGATGAGCGTATCGCCCAAGGGTCTAGGCTCGTAATAATCCTTATCCACATACTGCTCGCCCACCATGTCCGAGGCAATCTGATGCGGCGTGGTATCGGTTATATTGCCCGAGGAAATATAATGACCGTTTCGCAGTACGGTGTACCGGTCGGCAACAGTGAACACCTCCGGCATCTTGTGCGATATAAATATAAAGGACTTGCCCTGAGATTTCAGCTTTTTCAGTATGCCGAACAGATGCTCGACCTCGTTGGTGCTAAGCGCCGTGGTGGGTTCGTCGAGTATAAACAGCTTGGCGTCCGCATACAGCGCGCGGCATATCTCAAGCAGCTGCTTCTGGCTCGTCTTCAGATCAGAAACCATCATACCGGGATCAATCTGTACGCCCAGCCTTTCAAACAGCTCCCGCGTTTTCGCGATCATCTTTTTCTTCTCCAGCAGATGCAGCTTGCTGCGCAGCTCCCGGTTTAAGAATATGTTTTCAAATACCTTAAGGTCGTTGACGACGTTAACTTCCTGATGCACAAAGGCGATGCCTGCCTGTTCCATCTGCTTGATGGTGGGGTTGTCATAGCATTCCCCGTTGAACAGGATCTGGCCCTCGTCCATCGGAATCACGCCGGTCAGTATGTTCATCAGCGTGGATTTCCCGGCGCCATTTTCCCCCAGCAGCGCATGAATCTCTCCGGTTTCGATGGCCAAATGCACATCGGTTAAAGCCTTGGCGCCGCCAAATGCCTTTGAAACATGGGTCATTTCAAGGATGTTCATAAAACCTTCCCCATTCTATTACTGAGACGGATAAGCATATCCAAAATTAAATGAAAACCGCTTATGCGTCGGAGTACATTGCTCCAGCATTAATCCGACCGTCGGAGCAATATGAAAACTTGCCCGGAAACAATCTTATTATAGTACAAACCAATGATGACATCAATGACTGTATCCGGGCAGCTTTCATGGTCTCAATGGCAGTATGCGGATGCAGGCAAAGCCTGCATCCGCACAACATACCGTGTCGTGTTTATGCCGCGTGGCCGGTGAAACCCTGGTAGTTCGCTACGTTGCCGGAGTCAACGATCCAGACATCCTCGTACTTGCCGTCGCCTACGTTGTAGGTCCAGTTACCCGAGAGGTAATCCAGCATGTAGCCGATGACGTTCTCGAACATCTGGGGCGAGAAGTAAACCGACATCAGGCCGTCAAAGTAGGTCTGAGCCGTAGCTGCCTGATTGGAGCTGCCGTCGATAACCGCATAGAGTTCAGCCATGCCGCCGATAGCGGAGACGTACACGTTCATCGCTTCGAGGTCAGCCTTGGTCTGTGCATCAACCGCGTTGGCTTCCAGCAGGTTCATGAAACCAAAGGTCATTTCGTCGTCCATCGAGAAGACGTACAGGGAGCCCTTTTCTTTGGCGTCCGCAACGATATCGCCGAGCTTCTGCTCGAGATAGCCGTACGCACCGTCCGCGCTCCAGTTGCACACGTTCTTGTAGGTCGCGGTCATCGCATCAATCTGCTCCTGTGTCCACACCGTGGTGGTTTCGTAGGTCTGATCCTTGTCCTTATCGTAGTACTTTATCTCGCCACGCAGGAACTGCTCGAAGCCTTCCTGACGGCGGGAGCAAACGGTACCGTTGTCGCCAATCAGCGTTACGAGCACAGCGCCCGGCTCCATGCCGTTCTGCTGCAGCCAGTAAGCGATGCCGGCGCCGCACTGCCAGTTATTTCCCGAAGCGTTCAGTATCGCGGATTTGTCCGGTCCCTCGATGATTCTGTCGAACGAGATGAACGGAACGTTCGCAGCGATCAGCGCTTCCTGGCCAGCTTTCGCGGAGTCTTCCAGCGCGAAGAACACAACGCCTGCCGCGTCGCCGTTGGCAAGGATCGTCTGCACCTGATCAACCTGCTCTTCGCCGGTGGACGCAGCCATGTAGACCGCCTTATAGGTACCTTCCGCATTGATCTCAGCAACCTTGGCTTCTGCATATACGCCCGCCTGAGCCGTCCAGCCGTGATCCGGCGTAGGTCCAAGGACGTAAATGGTGCTGCCAGCGGTTTCCGAACCCGTATCCGCACTCGTCTCGGCCGGAGCGCTAGCGCTCGTCTGGGCCGAAGTGTCGGGGCTGGTCGTGTCAGTGGCGCATGCCGCCATGCCTGCCACGATGCAGATGCACATCAGAATCGCAAGAATCTTCTTCATACTTCTCTCCTTTATAGGATTTTTATTTATAACAACCATTTGATATGGTCATTATCCAGATTAAATTCTCCAGACTCTATACGCTCACAGCGCGTCCTGTCTGGGCGGACTCAAGGCAGGCAAACACGACCCGCATTGAACCGATGACCTCCTCCGCGTCCAGTATGGTCTTATTACCGGTCGTCACAGCTTCGATGAACATATCGATGACGCCCGAGCTGGCCTGCTGCGCATCATCGTTGGTCTGCAGCCGTTCAAGCTCATAGTGCGCTTTGGTTCCGTCGGCATAAGTGATCTCGAGCGCGAACTGCGGGTTGGAATACAGCCGCATAATGCCCTTCTCGCAGTACAGGATGGTCGCGTTGCATTCCTCGCCGTAATGTGTCCAGCTGGTCGTTACAGTGCCCAGGGCCCCGTTCTGGAAGGTGAGCACCTCAACGGAGTTGTCGTCCACCTCGATAGGGGTTCCGTCGGAGAACTTTTTGTCGAGCGTGGCGAGATTGGAATAAACGCTTTTCACCTCGTCGCCGATCAGATACCGAACAAGATCGATCTTGTGAATTCCCAGGTCCGCCATGGACCCGAAAGCGGCGGTGTTCTTTTTGAAGAACCATGTGTTGCTACTCTTCTCCACACTCCACATCTCTGGACCGCCGTGCCCGAACGTGGTGGAAAAGCTGATAACCCGGCCCAGCTCGCCCGACTCCAGTATCTGCTTGGCCTTTTTGTGTGCAGGCGCCAGACGCTGGTTATGGTCGATCAGCAGCCGCTTGCCGTTCTTCTGCGCAGCGGCGAGCATATCCTCGCAGTCCTTCATCGTGGTGGCCATGGGCTTTTCGCACAGCACGTGCTTTCCCTGTCCGAGAGCGTCGATGGTGACCTGCGCGTGGTACGCATTGGCCACGCATACGCTCACCGCGTCGATCTCCGGATCGCTGATCATGGCTTCGATCGAGTCGTATACCTTGCCTCCGAACGTTTCTACCATGGAAACGGCGCGCTCCCTTGCGAGATCGAAAAAGCCCACGATTTGCGCGTTTGGATTTCTATCGTATTCTGCCGCGTGCCGCTGCCGCGCGATGGAACCGCAGCCGATGATGCCTACCTTGATCACAGTTACTCCCCCTCTGATTGCTTTGAAATTGTTGCTTCCGCCCTGCTTGCGGCGGACTCTCTGACGACGAGCTGATGACGCAGATATACATGGGTCTCCGCACCGAGCTGCTTCTGGATGTGTTTGTGCAAGAGCAGCATGCTCTGCCGCCCGAGGTCGTAGCAAGGCACGGCAATTGTCGTCAGCATCGGATGGAACATCGTCGTATAATCCACGTCGTCAAAGCCCGTTACACTTAAGTCCCGCGGCACCTGCAGCCCCATTTCACGCGCCTCCGCCACAGCGCCCAGCGCAAGGATATCCGATATGCAGAACAGCGCCGTAGGCGGGTCTTTCTGCGTGAGCAGCCTGCGTGCCGCCGCCCTGCCGCTCGCGAAAGAGTATTCCGCATCGCCATATGCCACGTAGCGTTCATCACAGCCGATCCCCGCATCCTCCAGCGCGTCACAGTATCCTTTCATCCGCATCGCGCTGGACATGTACTTGTTCGTGCTGCCGATGATGCCGATTCTCCGGTGCCCCAGCGCAACAAGGTGTGAAACGCAATCATGCGCTGATTTGCGGTTATCCACGGATATGTGCGGCATCTCAAGGCCTTCCACATACTCCGAGCACTGCACGATGGCATACCGTCCGCGATATTTCTCGAGCCACCTGTCGTCCATGTTGCAGGCCAGCGTAATCATGCCGTCCGCCCGGTTGGACCGGAACAGTTTGACCAGCAGCTGTTCATCCAGCGCTTTGCTGTCGTAAGTGTTATAGATCAGCGTACTGTACCCCAGATCCCGCGATATGTCGCAGATGCCCGAGAGCACTTTGGAATAGTACGGGTTGGAGAAGTTCGGCGTCAGTATCAGTATGATGCGGCTTTCGTTTTTCCTCAGGTTGCGCGCGGAAAGATTCGGCACGTACGACAACTTTTTAATCGCTTCGCGCACCTTATACTCGGTTTCCGGCTTTACGATGCCGATGCTGTTGATCACGCGCGACACCGTTGCGACTGAGACATTGGCTTCGCGCGCCACATCTGCAATATTGACCATACCGCTCCCCGCACCAATGAAAAGGATTACATTTTTATTGTCAAAGGGTTACACGAGCCTTTCATCCCGGCTAGAAACCGCTCTGGCTGCTCATATAACCAAATTAAATTACCAGATAAACTGCTCCAAATAGCGTTTGGATTGCCGAAGCGCCGTCAGCCTGTCTTCCAGCGTATCCTCGAACGCCTTATCCTCCACTTCCACCACCGCTGCGCCTTGATAGCGCACGTCGGTCAGCGCGGAAATAAATTTCCCCCAGTCGATATCACCCAACCCGGGGAGCTTGGGTGTATGGAACTCCAGCGGCGTGGCCAGCACGCCCACCTGATTCATTCTGTCCCGATGAAGCTTGGCATCCTTGATATGGATGTGGAAAAGTTTTTCCTTAAACTCGTAGATCGGCGCGATATAGTCCATCTGCTGCCACAGAAAATGAGATGGGTCAAAGTTGAGCCCAAAGCTTGCGCTCGGAATGGCCTCAAACATCTCCCGCCAGATTTTCGGCGTAGTGGCAAGGTTTTTGCCACCCGGCCACTCGTCCATGGTGAAGAACATGGGACAGTTTTCAATCGCGATGCGCACACCCTTGTCCTCAGCCTGTTTGATGATATCCGGCCAGATCTTGCGGAACTCGGCCATGTTTTCACTGACGCTGGTCTTGGGGTCGCGGCCAATGAACGTGGTTACGGTGTCCACGCCAAGCAACGCAGCGCCGTCAATGATCTTCTTGATATGGTCAACATATACGGAGCGCTTTTCAATGTCTGCGTCAAGCGGGTTGGGATAATAACCCAGCGCGGATATGGAAACGCCTTTGCCCGACGTATAGTCGTTAATGCGTTTGGCCTCGTCTTTGGTGAGGGCGTCGATATCAATGTGCGTCACACCGGCATACCGCCGCTCCGCTTTCCCCTTGGGCCAGCACATCATCTCTACACATTTGTAACCGTTGTCGGCTGCAAAATTAACGACATATTCCAGATTTTGTTCCGGCAATATAGCGCTCACATAACCAAGTTTGATCATTGTACCCCTCTGTACACACATATTATTATGTTTGGAAGCATGTTTAACTTATCACTAGTTACATACTATGTCAAGTTCTTTTTCATTTGTTACACTAAATACGCGTTTTATTTTCATTTTTTACATTTTAAGCGTTTTTTCATGATCCGTAAAAATAGTTTACATCACAGATTGATAGTGCTATCATATCGGTTAACAGATTGATAAAGGATATACAATGGAGCAGGGCAGGAATAAAGTCACCATACAGCATGTTGCGGACGCGGCAGGCGTATCCATCGCCACCGTTTCGCGCGCCATCAATAATAAGGAAAGCGTCCGGGAAACCACGTACAATAAAATCGTTCAGGCCATGCGGGCGCTTGGCTACGATTACTCCGTTAAACACCAGAGCAATCTGCTGCTGGTATTGCTGCCGGACATGGACAACCCTTTCTATTCTGAGGTTCTGAAGGGTGTATCCTCCGCCGCCGGGCGGCAGGGCTATCAGGAAATCATCGTACGCACCGGCACCCATCCGCTTACCGCTGCGTTCGTGGAGGACATCGTAAATAAAACCAGTGTGGACGGCGTGATCACGCTGGACAACATCTCTTCCACCGAAGCGCTTGAACAGCTGAAGTCCAAGATTCCGCTTGTGCAGTGCGCCGAATACAATGAGCGCAGCAACACCTCTTACGTGTCCATCGACGATATCGCCGCCAGCGAGGCCGTTGTAGAATACATGATATCCAAGGGAAAGCGCCGCATCGCAATGATCAATGGCCCTTTGAAGTACAAGTACGCGCGCAAGCGTCAGCAGGGCTTTATCGAAGCGCTCCGGAAATCCGGTATCGAACCGGCCCCCAACATGATCATCGCGCTGCCGGAGTTCAGCTACGATGCCGCAGTATCGGTAGCCACGCAGCTTCTGACCATGGTCGAGCGGCCCGACGCAATATTTGCCGCTTCCGACGTCTTTGCCGTCGCATCCATTAAAGCGGCCAAGCGGCTGGGAATCGCAATCCCCAAAGACCTCGGCATCATCGGATTCGATAATACAAATATTTCGGTCATGTCGGAGCCCGCACTCACCACGGTGAAGCAGCCCCAGTTCCAGCTGGGCTTCCTTGCGTGCGAGATGCTGATCGAGCAGATTCGCGATATCACTATCGCCACCCGGCAGATCATGCTGGACGTGGAGATCATCATCCGCGAGTCGCTGTAGGCTTTGTCAGCTTCGAATATGCCAGTTGTCTCTTTATAGGTTTCATTTTTCCTTCTCCGTTTTTGAAAACTATTCCGGCTTTTGTGCTGTCACAGTGCCTTGTTTTACTGTATCCGAAAACCGGGTATACTGTTTGCCGACATCATATTCCACGGCTGAGAACCGCTCCAGCTTTCAAAACGAGGGTTGGACATCGAATCCTGCCGTGATATGATAGTAGAAAAGCTGGCAGAAAAGGAGACGGGCTTTGCAGGAGTTTTTAAAAACTGAGTTCTGGAACAACACGGTTCAGGATTATCTGATATTTTTGGGCTCGCTGGCAGTCAGTATCGTACTGGTTCTGATCATTGAGCGCGTGCTGCTGCGCCGTCTGGCAAAACGAGTAAAAGACACGCCCACTTCGTTGGACGACATGATCATCAAAGCCATGAAGCGGTATCTTCTGCCGCTGCTGTATCTTGGCGCGCTGTATCTGAACACCAAATGGCTGACCTTAAGCGAAACGGTTTCCCACGTCGTAAATGTCATCGCGCTGGCCGTCCTCATGATGCTCGGCGCGGCCATTCTCTCTTCCGTACTCATTTTTATCATCAACAAGTACCTCGAAAAAAAGCAGCATGCCGTCAATACGCAGGCGATCCGCTGGATCGGCGGCGTCATCAAGGTCATCATCTGGATCGGCGCGCTGCTCTGGTTTCTTGATATCCTGGAGATACCGATCACAACCATGGTGGCCGGCATCGGCATCGGCGGCATCGCGGTGGCGTTCGCCGCGCAGACGATCATCGAGGACCTGTTCAGCTTCGTGACCATATTCTTCGACCGACCCTTCGAAATCGGTGATTTTATCGTGGTGGATACCCTCTCCGGCACCGTGGAACATATCGGTATCAAAACGACGCGTGTGCGCAGCCTCTCCGGCGAACAGCTGGTGTTCTCCAACAAGGACCTGACCGGTGCGCGCCTGCACAACTACAAGCGAATGGAAGAGCGCCGCGTCGCCTTTTCCCTCGGCGTGACGTACGATACAAAGGTTGAAACGCTGAGAGAAATTCCGGCGCTGATTAAAGGGATTATTGAGCGGGAGGAGCAGGCTCGCTTCGACCGCGCCCATTTCAAGGAGTTTTCGAATTCTAATCTCTCTTTCGAGATCGTGTACTTTGTGCTGAGTCAGGATTACGCCCTCTACATGGATGTGCAGCAGACGATCAACATCGCTATCAAAGAAGCGTTCGACGCGCGCGGCATCGAATTCGCGTTCCCGACGCAGACGCTGTACATGCAGAACCGTGCAAAGGGCGTATAACGACTTTCACTTTAGCCTGTATTCGAGTATCGCTGTACCCATCCGCGGTATACCAGTACTATCGCATCATCGCCTCCGCAAGCTCGGCGAGCTGCACGAATTGTGCACGGTATCCATCCGTGTCCACGCCCTTTGCGGCGCGGGCCCGTTCGATCAGCGCCGGAAAGCTTGCGTCTCCGGCATATTCCGAGCCTTTGAGCAGCAGCGCGAATTCCGCCACCGCCGACGCGAACCGGAAATCCTCGTCCGGGTATGTGGTGTAGTCCGCCGCGCCGCCCATCACAGTCATCAGTCGGCTCTCATCTTCGCCGGGCAGCTTGTAGCGCACCTTTAAGTACAGCCAGTCGTCCGCTGGCTCAGCAGCTGCAGTTTCCTCGTTCTGCTGGAAGACGAGGTCGTCAACGTTGTCCGAATTTTTGCCGCCGACCAGTATGATCTCGTAAAAGGCGGTAACGCAATGACCCGCGCCCATCTCGCCCGCGTCCTTCTGGTCGTCTTTGAAATCCTCCGGGTTGAGGATGCGGTTGTCGTACCCAACGAGGCGGTATTCGCTGACCGCGGCGGGGTTGAACTCCACCTGCACCTTCACGTCGTCTGCCACCGCGTACAACGTACTGCCCATTTCATTGACCAGCACCTTCTTGGCTTCGAGCAGTGAGTCGATATAGGCGTAGTTGCCGTTGCCCTTGTCGGCGAGCGTTTCCATCTTGTTGTCCTTGGTATTGCCCGTGCCGAAGCCGAGCACGCTTAAGTAGATACCACTGTCGCGTTTATCCTCAATGAGCGCCTCCAGCGCGCCGGTGCTGGAGGGCCCCACGTTGAAATCGCCGTCCGTGCAGAGGATCACGCGGTTGTTGCCGCCTTCAATGAAGTTCTTTTCCGCGGTGTTGTAGGCCAGGTTGATTCCTGCCCCGCCTGCCGTGGAGCCGCCCGCGGAGAGCTGATCCAGCGCGGCGTTGATGGCAGCGGTATTGCTGCCTCCGCAGCTGTCCAGCACAATGCCGGACGCACCTGCGTATACCACGATGGATATCCGGTCCTGTTCGCGCAGCGTTTCGGCGAGCATGCGCATCGCATCCTTGACGAGCGGCAGCTTGTCGGGCGAGTTCATGGAACCCGAGACATCGAGCAAAAACACGAGGTTGCTGGCGGGCGCTTCAGAAAGGTCGATCTCCCGCGCTTTTAAGGCGACACGCGCAAGATAGCGCCCCTCGTTCCACGGGCAGCCGCTGATCGTGACCGAGGCGCTGACCGGGTCGCTGCCGGAGGGATTCTCATAGTTGTAGGTAAAGTAGTTGACGCACTCCTCCACGCGCACCGCGTCCTCCGGAGGCAGCGCACCGTCGTTCAGATACCGCCGTATGTTGCTGTACGATGCGGTGTCCACGTCGATGGAGAAGGTGGAAAGCGGGTCGTCGGCCGGCGAATGGAAACCGCCTTCGACAAACGAACCGTATTCCTCTGCCGAGGTGTCGTAGGGCACCTCCGGCTCTTGGTAGGCAGCCGCATATGACGGGCATACTGCCGCGGACTCCTGCGGCGCTGACTGGCTGGCACAGCCCGATGCGAAGATGAGCGCAGCCAGCAGCATGGCAAAACCCTGCGCAAACAGCTTTGCGGTCTTTTTCATGGGAAATATCCTCCTGAAAAATGTTTTGGGGCTTGATGATTGTACCAATAATGCCAGCGGCTTTTCGCCATTGCCATCTTATGTCGCGATGGTGCCTGCGTCAACGGGCATCCAACAAATGTAATTATAATGTTAATTTCATACAATAAAGCGTAAACAAAACGCAATGCGTCTGCCTAACATATGTAGATAGTGTTATAATTTAATGAACAGTGCTCCAAAAGCAACGGCTTTGGGAAAGGCTGACCTATGAAAAAAGCGTTTAAAAAGCAGGTATTCATCGGCATCTTGGGTGTGTCTGCCACGATACTCGCCGCATTTGCGGCATATAAGCTTTTAAACATGCCGCAGAACAAGTGGGTGCTGTACGCAGTGTTTGTGGTGTTCGTCGCATGTTTCTTTGGCTCACTGTTGTACGGCGGCATGAAAAGCTTTATCAAAGGCGTACGTATCTGCTATTTTTAAATTACTGCAACCGCGGCAGGTCAATCCGGGACGAAAAAATCCCCGCTGTACTCGGTCTGCAGCGGGGATTTAATTATCGCTTTTTTCTTCAGAGTGTCAGGCGCTTTTCCTTGCAGGCAGGCGAAAGAGCTTGCGCAGGGAATGCTGGGACTGTTTTTCGGGCATCTCGATTTCTCTGGCTCGTATGAGTGCGGTTCTTGCGACCGACGGCCCCAAGATCGAATATACGAAGGTGGAGCACAGGATAATCGTCTGGATGGCAGAAGCGTATTCAGGTACGAGCTTGCCCGCCACGGTAATCAGGCCGATCGCGACACCTGCCTGCGGCATCAGCGCAGGCCCGAGGTATTTGGAGATGGCAGGACCTGATTTGGTCAGCTTGCCGCCCAGCCATGCGCCTCCCCATTTGCCTGCGACGCGGATCACGATATACAGCAGCCCGATCACGCCAACGGAGAGGAGCGCCTTGACATTGAAGCCCGCGCCGGACATCAGGAAGAACAGCACGTAGACCGGCGGGGTAAACATCTCAGACAGCTCGGCCAGACTGTCGACCTCGCTGAAGATGTTGGCCAGCCCGGTTCCCAGTGCCATACAGGTGAGCAGCGGAGAGGCCGAGATCAAATCAGCTAGCCACGTCGCGCCCAGCACCATGGCGATCATAACGCAGATGCGGTTACGCTGCTTTTTAAACCAGCGCAGCAGCAGCAGCATGACGAAGCTGAGCGCGGCTCCCAAAGCGAACGATGCGAACACCTCGTAGAATGGTTGCAGCACGGACATGACCGAAAACGCGGTGTGGTTGACCATCACGCGCACGACGGTTGCCGCAAAGCCAAACGCGATGAGCGCCACCGCGTCGTCCAACGCGACCACAGTCAAAAGCATTGAGGTCACCGGCCCTTTGGCCTTGTACTGGTTGATGACCATGATGGTCTGCGCGGGCGCGGTGGCCGAGGCAATCGCACCCAGCAGGATAGCCAGCGCCGGATCGAACCCAAGCAGCAGCAACACCACGATAATCAGCACCATGGCGCCCAGCGCCTCGCAAATGGCAATGATGATCGGCGCGATGCCAACTTCTTTGAAATACCTGAATTTAAAACCCAGACCGATGGTGAAGGCGATGAAGCCCAGCGCCATATCCGCTTCCACGGAAAACTGGCTCACCACATCCGCCGGGATGATCTTCAGCACAAATGGACCCATCACCAGGCCCGCAATTAAATACCCCGTAACATTGGGCAGCTTAACAAATTTGGCAAGCCGGCCAAACAGTAAACCGAACAGAATGCCAACGGCAATCATGAATATTAAGTTATCTTGCAAGCTCCTTCCAGCCCCTTTGTATAAGATATTGGAACAGTGAAAATAATCCCTGTATCCTTCTGACAAATATCGCCCACCACGCGCTCCACCGCCGCTACTGCACACTCCACCTGGTCATCGTTCAGCACGGTGAATATTGTATTGTTCTTGGCGCGTTCCGGGTACAGCACGCTGCGGAGCGACCCGATCAGCGGCAGGTCATCGTCATGGCCCATCAGCACGCGGGCCATGCCCGTGCTGGAGAGCACGGTGGCTCCTTTAAGGCCCACACGCACGAATTCAGCGAGCAGGTCCTCCAGCTTCTCTGTTTTATTTAATATAAATACAAACAATTGCATACTTGTTCTCCTCGCGTACAAACACATATACTATCACTGCGTTCCGTCAAGTTCAACGCGCGGCATGGCAAGGATACGGGATGATTTTTGTATATCGCCGCATATACTTCCCGCATTGCCTGCTGATCGCCGCAAACGCAGTGAATTTGGACTCAATCCGATGATATGCTGTTTTAACCTTTTGACTTCCTGCTTTTTTTCATCATGCATTTCATCTCATTGGAAGTATGGTATTATGCAGGGAATATTATCATAATAATGGCTCTTGGATTGGATTGTACTCATCAATTCAGCGCTGCTTGTTCCTGTCCAAAGCCGCAAAGTCGGCATCTGAATTTCACTCAAAACGCGCTGTGGCTGTGTGGTTGCGGCTGGAATCTGTATGGAATCTTTGTACATTATGGAATTGAAATTATGCTTACACGGGCAAGATACGCAGCGCATCGTAGATGAGTACTATAGCTTTGGGGCAGATTACGCGTATATTTTGCGCGGAAGCGTATTATTTACCTCCGCACTAAATGCTTTTTCTAAACAAGAAGCCATGTCATTTTTGAAAGCTCACTTCGTGGTATAATGTGCACATGCCCCACTGTACGGCGGTTGCTGTAAATTTTCAGTTGAATTCGCCGATTTGCGGTGGTATAATCATTCAACGTAGCGTCTTTCTTGCTCCGTGCATTTAAGCGCGGGGCCACATCTGCCGACGAAATCATTCGGCGGTGGAGAGTCCATAAGGAGGTACAGCGATGAACAAGTACGAAAGCATGTACATTTTGAAGCCGAATATCGACGAGGAAACCAGAAAATCCATTGTGGAGAAGTTCAAGGGCCTTGTTGAAGAAAACGGCGGCAAAGTGGAAAAGGTCGACGAATGGGGTTCGCGCAAGCTGGCTTACGAGATTAACTACATCTCGGAAGGCTACTATGTGCTGATGACGTTCGAAGCCGAGCCCACGCTTCCGCTTGAGCTGGAACGCAATTATAACATCCATGACGGCGTTCTCCGGTACAACGTAATCAAACTGTAAGAAAGCAGGACAGGTTTATGAACAGGGCGACGATCATTGGAAACTTAACAAAAGACCCGGAACTGAGATCCACAGCGACCGGTAAGTCTGTCTGCACTTTCACCGTAGCGGTCAACCGCGGCTTCGGTGACAAGAAAGAGACGGATTTTCTGCCGATCGTGGTATGGAGCAGGCCGAACTACTCGCTAGCGGAGAACTGCGCCAGGTATCTGGCCAAGGGCCGTAAGGTGGGTTTATCGGGAAGGATCCAGACGAGAAGCTACGAAACACAAAACGGTGAGCGACGCTATGTCACCGAAATCGTGGCGGACGAAGTTGAATTTTTATCGCCCAAAGGTGAAGGAGGCGGATCCGGCAGCCGCATGACAGACGTGCCGCCGCCGCCGGACGATGCGGGCCTCTTCGGGGACGAGCAGGGCGATTTTGAGCCGCTCGACGACGAGCAGATGCCCTTCTAACAAAAAAGGAGTTTAGCTATGGCATATTCGAATAATAATTCGGACGACAAAGGCCAGAAGAAGATGCGCCGTGGCAGGCCGAGACGCAAGATTTGCGCTTTCTGTGCCGATAAGTCCAAGAGCATCGACTATAAGGATACAATGAAGCTGAAGCGTTTCCTCACGGAGCGCGGTAAAATTCAGCCGAGGCGTACCTCTGGCGTATGCGCGAAACATCAGCGCGAGCTGGCGATGGCGGTTAAACGCGCCCGCATGATGGCGCTGCTGCCCTACTCGCAGGACTAAAGTCAAAAACGAAGGAGAGTGGTGAAAACCGCTCTCTTTTTGTATCAAACAGGTTTTTTATAGCGCTGCATCGTGGTATTATAACGACGGAGGAATGATATGGATTATCGACAGGAATATGAACAGTGGAGACACTGGGCCAAAGATGAAGCTATCCGGGCAGAACTGGATGCAATTGAGCAGGACGACGAGGCCATCAAAAGCCGGTTTGCCGTGGAAATGACCTTCGGCACCGCGGGACTGCGCAGCCGTTTGGGCGCGGGACCGGGCCGTATGAACGTATACACCGTGGGACGCGCGACGCAGGGGCTTGCGGCGTATGTTAAGGCGCAAGGCGGCACGGACGCAGGCATGGTGATCGCGTACGACACACGCCAGAACTCGGACGTTTTCGCTCGCGAGACCGCGCTTTGCTTTGCGGCAAACGGCGTAAAGGCATACCTTTTTGAGCAGCCCACGAGCGTGCCGGAGCTCTCGTTTTCGATTCTGCACCTGAAAGCTTTTGGCGGCGTGGCCATCACGGCGAGCCACAACCCCAAGGACTACAACGGCTACAAGGCATTCGCTTCGTGGGGCGGGCAACTGTTGGGCGACGCGAGCGAAGAGGTTATGCAATTGATCGACAAGGTGTCGTATGAGACCGTGAAGACCATGGAGTTTGAGCAGGCGGTTCAAAGCGGTTTGCTGACTGTGATTGGCAAGGAAGTCGACGAAGCCTACTATGCCAAACTCACCGGCATGGCACGCCAGCCGGAGAACATACAAAAGTACGCGGGACAGATCAAAGCGGCCTATACCCCGCTTTTCGGCACAGGCATGCGCACGATTGCGGCCACCGCGATGAAGCTGCCGTACGATATCCACGTGGTGGAGAGTCAGAAGGAGCCCAACCCGGCATTTCCGGGGCTGGAAGCGCCTAACCCGGAGGATGTGCGTGCCATGGCTGAGGCAGTCCGCCTTGCCAAGGAGATTGGCGCAGATATCGCTTTTGGCACGGACCCGGACGCGGACCGTATGGGCGCGGCGATTCCAAACGACGACGGCGAGTTTGTGGCGATCTCGGGCAATCAGGTGGGCTGCATTTTGATCGACTATCTGCTGCGCCAGCGCAAAGCCGCGGGACAGCTCCAGTCTACAGATTTTATCGTCAAGTCGTTCGTGTCCACGCGCATGGCGGACGCCATTGCCAAGCACTTCGGCATTGACTGCAAAACCATTCCCACGGGCTTCAAATACATTTCCGACGCCATCCACCAGAACCCGGATAAGCATTTTGTGTTCGGCTTCGAAGAGAGTTGCGGCTTTCTGGCGGATACCTTCGTGCGCGAAAAGGACGGCTCCATCGCTTCGCTGCTGCTGCTGGAGGTGCTGTGCGAATGCAAAAAGAGCGGAAAGACGCTGTATCAGCATCTCCGTTCATTATATGGCACCTATGGCTGGCACAAGGAAAAGGTGATCGCCGCGGTCTATGAAGGCCTCGACGGCATGGATAAGATGAGCGGCATTATGGCCGGTCTGCGCGCCAACCCACCCGCGGTGCTCGGCGGCCAACGCGTGGCGGAGCGTATCGACTATTCCATCGGCACGGTTACAAGTGACGCAGGAGAGCAGCCGTACGACTTTCCGCTGACCGACGCGCTGGGATTCTTCCTGCCCTCGGGCTGGCTGGTCATCCGGCCGTCCGGCACAGAGCCCAAGGTGCGCGTCTACTGCGGTGTGCACGAACGCACCAACGAAGCTTCGGAAGCGCTGCTTGCCGCGCTGGCAGCTGACGCGCAGAAGATGCTGTCTTAGCCGGGGAACGCTTCGATTCGGGAGATCAGCCGGTCCATCTGCTCGTCCGTACCGATCGTGATGCGCAGATACTGCGAGATGCGCGGCACACCAAAGTGGCGCACATAGATGTGGTCCTCCTCCAGCCAGGCTTTAAGGCGCGGTGCATCCGCGCCTTTTTTGGCGGCAAAAACGAAGTTCGTGGAGGACGGCAGTACGTCAAAGCCTATCTCCTGCAAACGGGCGGCAGTGCGGTCACGTGTGGCAATAACCTTTTGCGTGATGCCCGCGTAGTAGGTGGTGTCGCGCAGCGCTGCGGCGGCCATGTGCTGCGCCGCCCCGTCCAGCGGATAGGAGTTAAAGCAGTCCTTCACGCGCGTAAGGCCGTCGATGATCTGCGGCTGACCGAAGGCGTATGCCGAGCGCAGCCCGGCGAGCGCGTGCGATTTGCTGAGCGTGTGCACCACCAGCAGGTTGGGATAGTCCTTCACCAGATTGTCCGCGCTTTCACCGCCGAAGGCGATGTACGCTTCGTCCACGATGACCACACAGTGCGGGTTGTTCTTCAGCACAGTTTCCACCTCGGATAGCGGGAGCACGATGCCGGTCGGTGCGTTGGGGTTGGCCAGCACGATGCCTCCCTCCGCGCGCAGTTCATCCACCGGGACCGTAAAGTCGTCCCGCAGGGGCAGCAGCGTGTAGGGAATGTTATACAGCGCAGCCCAGACTTTATAGAAGCTGTAGGTGATATCCGGGAACACCACTCCCCCGTCGAAAAAGGCCAGGAAGGCAAAGCCCAGTATTTCGTCCGAACCATTGCCGCAGAAAACGTGCGATTCGGGCAGGCCGGAAAGCTCTGCCGCGGCTGTGCGTAGCTCGCCGCCCTCCGGATGGGGATAGAGCCGAAGCCGCGCGGCTTCATAGCTGCGATACGCTTCGATTGCCGCCGGCGAAGGCGGATACGGATTTTCGTTGGTGTTGAGTTTGATCACATCGCTGAACTGCGGCTGCTCACCCGCCGTATACGGCGCTGTGACACGCGCCCGTTTGCTTAAGAAGTCCTGCACAAAAGCCCTCCTGAAAAGTCTGCGGGATTGTCCCCGAATGTTGTTTATGCGGCAGCGCGCCGCCCCTCTATCTTATCACAAAATTCATAAAATAATAACAACAACAAAATACTGTATATGTTACAATCAAGCCATGCAACGATGCGGCTGGGCAAGCGGCAACGACGAATTGCTGCAAAAATACCACGACGAAGAATTCGGACGGCGCAAACACAGCGATCGCGAGCTTTTTGAAAAGCTTTGTCTCGAATGCTTTCAGGCTGGACTGTCCTGGCGCACCGTATTGTATAAGCGCGACGCGCTGCGGCAGCGTTTTTATGATTTCAACGCTGCGCGTGTAGCCGCGATGACACCATACGATATCGATTCGCTGATGGACGATGCGCGCATTATCCGGTGCCGCCGCAAGATCGAAGCGGTGGTGCGCAACGCCGCCCGTCAGACCGCGCTGTTTCCGTCTCCGGGCAACTTTTGCGCCTATGTATATGGGTTTAACAGCGGAGAGGCCCTCTCAAAGGAATTGAAGCGGCTGGGCTATGCGTTTGTGGGGCCGACGATCTGTGAGGCGTTTCTGCAAAGTGTGGGCGCGGTAGAAGGGCATGAACCGGATTGTGATTTTTATGGGGGTGACTGAATATGCCGGCATATCTGACACACAGGGTAGCGGGCGAAAGGGTTTTAAATAAGCTGCCGGACAAGTTGTCCTGCGAAAATGCGTTCTATTTGGGATGCCAGGGTCCGGATCTGCTGTTTTTCCGGGACTTTCAACCGTGGCGCGCGCCGATGAAAAGCAGGCGCATCGGACTGCGCATGCACAACGAACGCGTGCGCGAGATGTTTAAGGCTGCGCTGGATTTCATAAAGCAGTACAACGAGGCGGACCGTGAAGAACTAATTGCTTACTTCAACGGGTTTATTACACACTATGCCATCGACAAGAATACGCATCCGTTTGTTTACGGCAAAGCGGGCCGGAACACCGGTGTACACAACCGCATTGAGTTCATGTGGGACAGCTTTGCGGCCAAGGAACAGTGGGATATCGAGCCGGACCAGTTCGACATCTATTCGGACATCATGTACGGCGAAATAGGTGAAGGCATCCGCGGCTGGTACAGCACGCTGGTACGGCAGGTTTACGGCAGGCGCATGAACGGCAAAGCCATCACCAAGGCGCAGCGCCACTTTGCAAAGATCAAGCTGAAATTGGCGGACCTTGGCCTGCTGAGCCGGGTACTCATCCGCATGATCCGCATCGTCAGCGGGTTTGACGTGACTGCAATGACGTATCCCAAGCGGCGTACCGAGCAGTGGTTCTCGCGCGAGGAATACCGGAAAATGCAGGCGATGCTGCAAAAAGGCATCGACGAGGCGTGCGAGATGATCCGCTTCGCAATCGCTTACGTCTCAGGCGAAGAGCACGCGCTGCCCGATTGGTTCGGCGATACCGACTTTTCCGGCTCGGAGATCACCGCCTGACTTAAAATTAATACGCTTTCTCGATAAAGAACGCGGCGATTTCGTCCGCGATCTTTTTTTGTTCCTCGGTACCGGTCAGGGCGCGCAGCCGAGCGGCGATCTCTGCGGAGTTAAACGATACGCCCACAAGCGCTTCAGGCAGCTGCCCGATGAAGTCCGCATCCATGGCGTCGGAGTACACGCTGGCCTGCGTGATCACGCCGTTTTTAAGCGAAAACGCGAACTCCGCATTCCCCCAGGCAAAGCGCGTACCGGTCTCAATATCGAAGCTGGGCGACTGGCCCAGCTGCCATTCCCATGTGGAATTGCGTGCTTCGATCGCTTCGACCGCTGCCGGGTCCGCGATTACAAGCGGCTCGCACGGGCCGTATTCCTTCTCGAAGCTGACCTTTAATGCCTCTGCGATCTTTTCCACATCGATCTCCGAATTTCTCTCCTGCAGGTTGCACACGCGCGAGCGCACCGATTCCACACCCTTGGAGGCGATCTTGTCCTTCGAGACTGTGAGGTAGCGGGCCAGCTTGCTCATGTCTGCGCCAATGAGGATGGTGCCATGGTGAAAGGCGCTGTCCTTGCGGAAGCAAAACGCGTTGCCGGAGAACTTCGCACCCTCCGAGAGGATGTCGTTGCGGCCCGAGAACTCCGCGCTGACCCCCATGGAACGCACAGCGGACAGAATGACGCTAAGCTGCCGATGCAGGTCGTAATCCTCCCGGCTGACGATAAATGAAAAGTTTAAGTTGCCCATATCGTGAAACACTGCTCCGCCTCCCGATATGCGGCGAGCCAGCTTGCCGCCTTCGTCGTTGAGCTGCTGATGACGGCATTCCTTCCAGGCGTTCTGGTTCTTGCCGATTACCACGGTGTTCTCGTTTTGGTACAGGTACAGCACGATCGTTTCGGGTGGCAGGTTGTTCAGCACGTATTCCTCCACCGCGAGGTTGTGCCACGGGCAGGGCGATTCCGAACGGTAAAAATAAAAATGCTTCAGCATTGCGATCCTCCTTTTTGGGTATGAGTCAATATATCATAAAATGCGCCATTCGGAAAGTCCGTATGAAAACAGGAATCCGGCGCATAATAGACGCATCAACGCAAAAGGAAAGGGTGGCTTTTTTATGTCCAAGATGAACTGCTCATGCTGCAAGAAAGCGATGGATTCGCGCTCGATGCAAAACTGCAAGGGATGCAACCAGTATATGTGTCAGGACTGCTACGACCTGCACAGCGGTTACTGCAGCGACTGCCAGCAGAGCCTCGATATGTACGACTAAGGCGACTGCCGCCTGCGCTTTAAATATTCGCTGATGGCCGCCACGGTCTCCGGCGAAATCACATGCTCAATGCGGCAGGCGTCCGCTTCCGCCGTGTGGGCGTCCAGCCCCAGCGCATCCATGAAAAAATCAGTGATCATGTGGTGCAGGCAGTGGATGCGGTCCGCCTCCGCACGGCCTTTTTCGGTCAACGTGACGCTGCCGTACGGCTCCTGAAAAATCAACCCCGCAGCTTTCAGGTTTGCCATGGCGCGGCTGACGCTCGGCTTGGTGACGCCCAAATAGCGTGCGATATCCACCGAACGCACCGCTTCGCCATGCGCCCCCAGTTCGACGATCGCTTCCAGATACATTTCCACCGATTCGCTCGATCCCATATGGACACCGCCTTTTTATGCTTGCTGCCGCTGTTTTTCTATTGGCCCAGTGAAAGCAGCCAAAAGATCGCCGCCGCAATCAGAAAAGGCAGGAAAAACCACAGCCGTTTAAAGCCGAGATTTTTTAAAAACTCCTGCTCGTTTTCGTCACGCTCCGGATTGCGGATACGGTACAGGGTCTGCTGCCACTTTTCCTTCAGGCTCACGCGCGCCTCCGTCTGCCATGTTTGTAATCCATTATATCATTTTGTAACTGCGGCCGCAAAGATTTTCAGCAGGCCGTTTTGATCGATGCATAAATATTAATTTTTGGACGCTTTGATACAATCTCAGAAAAAAAATTTTATACATTTTCACTGTCAGGCAGGATTTCTTTGATCTCTCAAATAGTCTTTTTCTCTTCGTTTTTCACACACTGTGGAAAACGATGTGGATAACGTGGATAACTTTATTCAATTTCGGGGCATTGGATTATACATTCGGGCAGGATAAGCCCTGTAACACCACGGTTTACATTGTTTTTACAAAGCGAAGCTTTATGCATGAACGCCGTTATTTATACGCGCTTTTTGTATCCTTTTCGCGGTTAAATTTTCTTGAACTGGGAAACATGAAATCAAACCAACCATGTAAAGGCGGTTTACTACCATGCACGAAAGCCTTGAAGAAATCAAAACTGAGATGCGTGAAATCAGGGGCGCCCACGTGCTGCTGCGGGCAAGAAACGGCCGGCGCGGTGGCTACGAGCGCGACGGAATCCTCGAGGGGCTGTACCCCGAGGTATTTACCGTGCTGGTCAGGGAGCACGGTTACCGTCGGCGGTACTGCTTCTCATATTCTGAGGTGCTCACCCGCCACGTCGAAATCGGCCTGTATCCAGAACCTGGCCTGTCTGTGCGTCCTGAAACATGAGCCAGTAGCCTCGCGCGTCTCCCGAGGAGCAGCGCACGTATGTGGAGAAGCCATCCAGCCACGGCGGCGGCGTCATGCTGTAATCCCCCGGAACGCCCACCACGTCCGCATCGCAGCCATCCACGCGCGCCCGGCCAAAGATGTAATGCCACCAGCCCGCAGGACCGGGGTACGATATCTTGACCCATTCGCTGCCCGGAAAGACGCCTGGGAACGGGTCGACCGGGCTTTGACGGATGCCGCTCGGGCAGGCTTTTTCCGGCTGCTGTTCAGGAACCGACGCCTCATCCTCCCCAGCAACAGGCGCTTCTTCGGGTTCCGGTTCTGACAGTGGCGCAGTTTCTGCAGCCATATCCTCCACTTCCGGCGGCTGCACGTTCTCATCCGCTGCGTGCTGCGACTCCACAGACGGCGCGCTTTCTTCTGGTACGCTCTGTACTTCTTCCGGCAATGGTTCAGTCGGCTCGGTCGGCGCAGCAGGCTGTGAATGCGAGAACCGGTATTGTGCAATCACCTCGGGCCAGTTAAGGCCGGACGACTTAAGCAGAAAACTTCCGTTACAGATCACCGCCGCTCCGGCGATATCATCAAGACGGACTCTTGATACTCTGGTTTGAAACGATACCCCGCTAAGTTCGTTTTCAGCAAGCGGCTGACCACTGTGTGAGAACAGCGTCAGCACGCATCCGCCGCTCATATTCGTCGCACCTTGCAACGACAGCGCCACGCCGCCCGGCGCAGCGTTCAGGCGAAGCGTCGCCCCGCCCCGCCACTGGCCCGCGACGTGTGCGTCGGGCTTAAGCAGCATCACAGACCTTTGTACGTTTTCCATGGTTCCCCTCCGATACCCTGACCGTATATATCCTATATATATGGGATACTGCATGCCGTAATGCAAAATCCCACCGTGAACAGCCGAATATAAAAGGATTATGCTTCGGTGCGCCGAATGATTGGTACATTCAAATAAAAAAATGCGGTAGCAAGAAAAGTATGCCTTTTCAAAATTCATGCTTGAAATGGGTCCGTGAATGCATTATAATATCCCACGCTGGTGTCTCGCCGCTATAGCTCAGCAGGTAGAGCACTTCCATGGTAAGGAAGGGGTCGTCAGTTCGAATCTGACTAGTGGCTCCAGAAAATAAGCTCCGGAATTCTTCCGGGGCTTTTTATTTTGCAGATACGCCCTCAAAACGAACTCAGCGCCCGAAACGACAGCATCAGACAGCTTTCATCGGCATATTCCTTTATCGAATCGGTTTAATAGAACGGTTGTACAATTAATGCTACGAACGTAATTGCGGATTCACCGGGTGTATGTTAATATCAAAACACAAATTGAGTTGAGGTGGACATGGCAACGATCAAAGACGTTGCGAACCTTGCGAACGTCTCAGTTTCAACAGTTTCGCTCATGCTTAACGGAAAAAAGAATATCAGCGAAGAAAAGTACAACCGGATTATTGATGCAATCGAAAAGCTGAAATACCGTCCCAATTATATTGCGCAGAACTTAAAGAAGCAAAAGGCCCATATCATTGGGCTGGTTCTTCCGGAGATTGAAGGGCATTACGGGCAGATCTACAAGGGCATTGACAACATGTTGGAGGGTGACGAGTATTACGTCATCACCAAAATATCGGAGAACAACATACAGAAGGAAAACCGGGTGTTTGACGAGCTGCTCGACATCGGCGTCAGCGGGATCCTCGCGGTGCCGTGCGAACCGGAGAACGTGGAGAAGTATGAAAGTTTTGTCGCCCGGGGCATTCCCATCGTATTCATCGAGCGCAAGGTGAACAGCCACAGTTTCAGCAATGTGGTCTTTGATAACAAGAATATCGTATATTACCGCACCAGCGAGCTGCTGAAAAAATATCGGCCGGATGAGCTGATGCTGATCACCGGGCCCTCAAAATACAGCAGCGAAAGCGACTGCGTCGAGGGCTATGCCGAAGCGGTGGAAGCGTACCGGAATACAAATGATCTCCCGCAGCAGCCCGTCAACACCTTTGAGGTTTGGCTGCAGAAGGAATACGCGTTCAACACGCTTTTCGACCGGTTCTGTGACATGAAGAAAAAGCCCGCCTGCTGCATCGTATCCAACGATCAGGTCGCCAGAGCGATCCGGGAAGTTTTCACAATACTGAAGCTGGATGTGGAGATCAACTCGCTGACAGGCAACGACTGGATGCGCCTTACGCGCGATCAGGACGGCATCACCAAGCTGTCGCGCGAGGCGGTCAAGATGGGTGAAAAAAGCGCGGCGCTGCTCACCAAGTTCGTCAAGAATACGATGCTGGTTGAAAACCAGACCATCGTGGTCTATAACCGCGAATTTGAGGAAGAGACACCCGATATACCCATCAAGCTGAGCAAGAAAACGCTACGTCTCCTGCTGTTTGCCTCCAATGCGACGGATGCGCTTGTCAAGCTGTCCAAAGGGTTCGAGCAGCACTACAACATGAAACTGGACTTTAATGTGCTGCCGTATCTGGAGCTCAAGAACGAGCTGAGGGCGCAAATGGCCAGCGGGTCTTCGGACTACGATATCATCATGGTGGACCTGCCATGGATCAACAGCGCCCAGAAGAGCGGGTATCTGCTGGACCTGAAGACCCTCACGAACGGTGACGATACGATATTGGGTCATTATCCGCAGGGCATCAAAACGGCGTTTTACAAAAATCAGCGCGGCATTGCCGGTCTGCCGATCATCGCCACGATTGAGACGCTGTTTTACCGCAGCGATATATTTGAGGACAAGGACATCAAGTGGAACTTTTACAAGAAGTACGGCTTCGAGCTTTGCCCGCCCCGCACCTGGACGGAATTCAACTATATCGCGGAGTTTTTCAACCGCTCGGTAAACCCGAACTCGCCCGTGGAATACGGCACCGCGATATCCGGCCTTAAGCCCACCGGCATCGTGGAAGAGTTTCTCCCCCGGCAGTGGGCGTTCAACGGCAAGATACTGGACGAGTGGGGCAAGATCTGCATCGACAGCGACGAGAACATCCGCGCGCTGGAGAACCTGTGCCTTACCTACAGGAACTCCCCGAAGGAGTCGCTGGGCTGGTTCTTCGACGAAGCCTTCAACAAGCTGCTATCGGGCGAGCTCATCATGGCGGAAGGCTTTGCAACGCACTATCTGCCCTACAAATACTCCAAGCTCGACGACACCTTTGACCGGTTCATCAAGGTGACCACGATACCCGGCGGAAAACCCATGCTGGGCGGCTGGATACTCGGCATCAATAAATACAGCGAAGCGCACAAGGAAAGCTATGCATTCCTCCAGTGGGCGACGAGCAGTGAGCTCGCCGTACACAATACCCTGATGGGCGGTGCGGTGCCGCTCAAGGCAGTATGCAACAACACGCTGCTAAAGACCAAGTTCCCGTGGCTGCGGTACATCGACGAAAGCTTTTCCAACATGGGCACCCGGGAAGTACTGTTCGACCGAAAAGGCAGCATGATCGATCCGGATCTGGTGGAAACGGTACTGTCTGATGCGATTTACCGGGCGCTGCTGAATGAAGCAACGGTTCAGCAGGCACTGATTCAAGCTAAAGAAGCACTTATAGCATTGACAAAATAATTGAATATGGCACTGGTTATTCAGCAATTTCCAAAGCTTAGCTTAAAGTTGGCTATGTTGTATTTTCTGCACCCTGCGCAGCCGCCCAGCTGCGCGGACCGCAAAAAATCTTTTGTAAAAGAGGTAGTGAAGTTGAGCATTATTAAGAAACTGTTCCGGGCGGACCTGACCAGCATCGTGCTGCCGGTCGTCATTCTGTTCTGTGTGTTGGCGATCGGCTGGCCGGGCTTTCTGACCGCTTATAACATGATTTCATTGTTCCAGACCGTGGCGCTGTATGTATTGATCGGCCTGTCGCAAATGTCCGCGCTGTCCTTGGGGCAGTTCAACCTCGCAGTGGGCGGCATGGGCTGCCTTTCTGCCATCATGATGGGGCTTTTCATGCAGGTGCTGGGGCTCCCGGTGTTTGTCGCGGTGTTGCTGGGCCTCATTATCGCCATGCTGCTGGGTGCCATGCAGGGCATGCTCATCGCCAAAAGCGGCCTCAGCCCGTTCATCATCACGCTTGCGCTGCTCAGCGTCTTCACGGGCATTGCGACCGTAATCACACAGGGTAATTCCTACAACGACCTGCCGGATATGATCAAGACCATCAGCCGCACACAGTTTGGCGTCGTGCCGCTGACCTTCATCATATCGCTCGCCATCTGCATCGTGGCGTACATCGTATTCCGGTATACGGACGTCGGGCGGTACCTGCAGGCGGTGGGCGCAAGCGACCGCGTGGCACTGTTCTCGGGCATTCGGGTGCCGCGTGTGGTGATCATGGGCCATATGATATCCGGCCTGTTTGCGGGCCTTGCGGCATTCATCCAGATCTGCAAATTCAACTCCGCACAGCTGGCCATTGGCGACGACTTCATGATGACCTCCTTTGTGGTGGCGGTACTGGGCGGCACACTGCTCTCAGGCGGCAAGGTGTCGGTTCTGGGCACATTGTTCGGCAGCTTTCTGATGGTGTTCATCAACAACGCGCTGGGGCTTTGGCGGGTCAACACCTACATGTTCCAGATGATCATGGGCCTCGTGCTGCTCGGCGCATACGAGCTCGACCGTGCGAGGGTGGCGTTCGTCAAACGGCAGAGCCTGCTGTCCGCAGAACATTCAAAGGAGAACGAGCATGAATAATCAAAGCACGGCTATCGCCAGGGCATGGAGAAAAATATCGAAGTCCAGCATATTCAGTTCGGCGTTGATCGTCGTCGTATTGCTGGGCGTCATGCTGATACTGAAACCCAACTATTTATCGGGTACCAATATCTATACGCTGTTCAAGGTCATGACGGTTACCGCCGTGGTCGGCTTCTCGCAGATGGTCATCATCGGCTGCAACGGCCTCAACCTGGCCGTCGGCGCCACAGGTGCGCTTTCCGCTGTCATCGCGGGCTGGTCCATGACCGTGGCGGGTCTGCCGTGGTGGGTCAGCGTGCTGCTTGGCCTAGCCACCGGCATCCTGTGCGGCGTCGTCAACGGCCTGCTCGTGTACCGTGCGGGCGGCGTAGGCGTAGCATTCTTCCTGATCACGCTGGCAACCTCCAGCGTGTTTAAGGGCGTCACACTCACCATCACCAGCGGCAACCCATATTACGGCCCGGACAACAAGATGGACGCCGCATTCCTGGCGATGGGCAACACGAAGATACTCGGCCTCCCCGCTTCGTTCTTCATCATGCTCACTGTCGCGATACTGCTGATGCTGATGTACCGCTACCTGTCCATCGGCCGCCAGATGCTCGCCTTCGGTGCCAACTTCAAGGCGGCGGAGCTGTACGGCGTATCCAAGTTTAAGGTGGTGCTTTTCTCCAATATGCTTGCAGGCTTTCTGGCCGGCATCGCGGGCATCCTCGCCATGATCCGCATCGAAGCCGCACAACCCAACATGGGCGCAGACTGGATGCTCATGTCATTCGCGGCCCCGCTGATCGGCGGCACGCGCAACTCGGGCGGCAAGGTCAACGTCATCGGCGCGATACTCGGCGCGCTGGCGCTCACGATCATCTCCAACGCGCTGGTGCATCTGAAAATGGACGTGTACTGGAAAGAGCTGATCTACGGCCTGATCATCCTGCTGGCTGTAACGATCGACCGCATCCGCTACATCAGGAAATAGGGGGTTATTATGACAAACAACGAAAATCCGCAGTACGTGCTGGAGCTTGATCATATCACCAAGATATTCCCCGGCGTCAAGGCGCTGGACAACGTCAGCCTGCGGCTGAAACCCGGCGAAGTGCTGGCGCTGGTGGGCGAAAACGGCGCTGGCAAATCCACGCTGATCAACTGCATTACCGGCGTGTTCTCGCCCGAGGAAGGCGAGATCCGCGTGGACGGGCAGGCGGTACAGATCAAAAACCCGCAGGTCTCCTCGCAGCTGGGCATCAGCGTGGTGCATCAGGAGCGCAACCTGATCCCCACCTTCGACGTAGCGGAAAACATATTCTTTGACAGGGTTAGCGGCAGCGGCGCACGGCCTGTGAACCACAAGTGGATGCGCGAAAACGCAGAACCGCTGCTCAAGCGCGTACGGCTCAACATCAGCCCCGAAGCGGATATCGAGGACTTGTCCTCCGGACAAAAGCAGCTCGTGGAGATTGCGCGCGCGCTTTCCAACAACGCGCACATCCTGCTGCTGGACGAACCCACCGCCTCCATATCGATCCGCGAGGCCGATATGCTGCTTGAAATCGTCAAGGATCTGCGCAGCCAGGGCGTTTCGATCATCTACGTGAGCCACAAGCTCGAGGAGATTTTCGCTATTGCGGACCGCGTGAAGGTCATCCGAGACGGCCGGGATGTGGGCGACGAGCTGCCCATCACCAATCTGACGCGCGATAAGCTGATTGAGATGATGGTGGGCAGCCGCCAGATGAAGGAAGCTTTCCCCTCCCGCAACCCGCAGGGCGCACCCTGCGTGCTCGAAGCAACGGAGCTTGCCTCAAGGCGTAACCCCACCCCCGCTTCCTTCAGCCTGAGAAAAGGCGAGATCCTCGGTTGGTATGGTCTGGTCGGTTCCGGACGCACCGAGCTGGCACATAAGGTCATCGGCATCGACCCCACCAAAAAAGGCAAACTGATGATTAACGGCAAGGACGCGCGCATTCGCTCTTACAAGGAAGCGTTCCAGAAACACGGCATTTACTACATGAGCGAAAACCGCAAGGAGGAAGGCCTGTTCCTGATGCACTCCATCGCGACAAACATCTCAATGGTAGCGCTCAAGCAGATCAAAAACAAGGCCGGGCTGAATTCCTTCCGTAAGGAGCGCTCCCTCGCCAAGGAATACGGGCAGCGCCTGCAAATCAAGATGAAGTCCCCCGACGACGTAGCCTCCAGCCTCTCGGGCGGCAACCAGCAGAAGGTGTGCGTCGCCAAGTGCCTCATTACCGATCCGGACATCATCATCATCGACGAACCCACGGTGGGCATCGACGTTAAAACCAAGGCGGAGATCCACCGGCTCATCTACGAGCTGGCAGGCCAGGGCAAGTCCATCATCATGATCTCTTCGGACCTGCCGGAGCTGATCCAGATCGCGGAGCGCATTCTGATATTCTCCGACAACAAAATCGTGGGCGAGCTGGACAATATGAAAGACTACGATACCATGAGTACTCGCGTCATGGCGTCGATATTAAAGAATTAAGGTTTTCCGGTTTGCAGACGCCAAAGTTCTGCAAAATCTCGAAAGAGGAGAAAGGAAGGTAAAATGAAAAAGATCCTGAGTTTGCTTCTGGTTGTGGTCATGATTCTCGGCATCGCCGGGTGCGCCACAAAGGGAGAGGAAAGCGCATCGGCGTCCGCTCCTGCTTCTTCGGAAGTATCCGCTTCGGCAATTCTGTCCGAAGAACCGGCAGGACAGCCGGCCATCGCGATCTCTTACGGCCCGACGAAGGGCAAAACGGATGCGGATTACCAGTTTGGTTTCTCGTTCGGCGGCATCAATCCGTATGCGGACCCGGTAGAGCCGGCAGCTACGATAGCGGAACAGGAACTGGGCATCACGCTGCACCTGCTCATCAACACGCCGCAGGATTGGGTCCAGAATGACCAGAACCAGTGCCTCGATGCGCTGATCGCAGCCGGATGCAAAGGTATCCTGATGATGCCCTCGGAAGCGACCGCAAGCAACGAGCAGATCACCAAGATGGTGAACGCGGGCATCCCCGTGGTCTGCATGGGCGGCCCCCCGGAACTCCCGAGCGACGCGACCCTGACGCTGGCCACCGACGTGTACCAGTCCGCGTATGATGGTACGATCGCCGTGATTGAGAAGATGGGCGGCAAGGGCAAGATCGTCGGCCTCTCCGGCGCAGTCAACGACACGAACACGCAGAAGCGCTTCCAGGCCATTCAGGATGCGGTTGCGCAGTACCCGGATGTTGAGCTGCTTCAGCTCATCGGCGACATCGACAACGCGGAAGGCTCCATGACGGCAGTAGGCGACGTGCTTGCGGCCAGCGGCTCCGAAATCACCGGTATGATCAGCACGGCGTACTATCCGTCCGTTGCGATGGCGAAGTATCTCGCACAGGAAGAGTATTCTCACATCGTGGGCGTCGCGATCGATACCGACGAAGCGGTGCTCGACGCGATTCGTGACGGCGTACTCTACGGCACCATGTCGCAGAACCCGTGGGGACAGTCCTATATCGGCATCTATACGCTGAAAATGCTGATCGACGGTTACACCTACAAGGCAGATCAGCCGGCCGTGATCGACTCCGGTTCGTTCCTGGTGACCGCAGATAACATTGACTCCTATGACGAGCTGAAAATGCAGGTGACCATGGAACTGATGAGCACTTGGCTGGATCGCTTCGATCCTCCGAGCGCATAAAATGGGACGACTCCCGAAGAGAGCCTGGCAGGGCTCTCTTCCGGGAGCCTGTATTACCATGCTGGCCCTAGCGTAATGGCAAATTAGGAAAGGCCAACACAATAAGCTTTTTCACGATTTTCGCGGGATTAGTTAGCCTCATTCTAGCACAACGCTTCCCGGATTTCCATCAAGTTTGTTGTGTCCGCTTTTCCATCATCGCCGCACTGTGCGGCGTATACGGATGAACACTTAGCCCCCGGACTGGTCTTGCCTTTCCGGAGGTCTGATTAGCTGCGGCAGGAGAGTAAGAATTGTGAAAAGGTTTGGACAGATCATCAAGGTAAGGCCGGAAAAGCTCGCTTATTACAAGGAACTGCATGCGCATCCCTGGTCGGGCGTCAACAAAAAGCTGAAGGAAAGCAATATACAGAATTTCTCGATCTATTACAAGGACGGGCTGCTGTTCTCCTACTTTGAATACACCGGCGACGATTATGAAAAGGACATGGAGAAGGTCAAGGCGGACCCGGAAACCCAGCGCTGGTGGAAGGAAACCGATCCGTGTCAGGAACCGCTGGAAACGCGCCAGCCGGGCGAGTGGTGGGCCGATATGGAAGAAGTTTACCATCTGGACTGAAAGGAATGCAAAATGAAAAGATCAGAGATCAATGCGCTGCTCAAATGGTCTGAAGCGCTGCTTCACAGCAACAACTTTTATCTTCCGATGTTCGCTTACTGGACGATGGAAGACTGGAATAAACGCAAGGGTGAGCTGGAAAGAATTCGGGAGACCATGCTGGGCTGGGACATCACCGATTTTGGCAGCGGCGATTTTGGCCGTATCGGCGCGGTCCTGTTCACCATCCGCAACGGCAACGTGAATAAGGAAGGCTGTGGCACCCCCTATGCCGAGAAGGTGATCCTCATGAAAGCGGGCCAAATGCTTCCGCTGCACTTTCACTACGCCAAAACCGAGGACATCATCAACCGTGGCGGCGGCATGCTCGTGCTCAAGTTCTACGCGTCCAAGCCAGATGGCACGGTGGATCCGGACAGCGACGTTACGGTATACTGCGACGGCATCAAGCGGACGGTAAAAGCCGGGGAGCGTGTAGAGGTGCCCACGGGCTGCAGCGTAACGCTGACGCCGTATATCTACCATCTGTTCCTTGCCGAGGGCGACCTCATCATCGGCGAGGTGTCCAAGATCAACGACGACAATATTGACAATCACTTTGCTGAGACGGGGACCAGCCGGTTTTCCGAGGTGGAAGAGGACGAACCGATCCTGCATCCGCTCTGCAACGAATACGAGCACGTACTGGGGTAGAAACATGCAGGACGAAATAGCCCGCATGCTGGGCAAAACTCCGGTGCCAGCATTTTACCGCACGGAGTTCGACGTATGCGGCGACAAGATACCTGATATTGCGCAGGGCGTACGGCAGGCGCTCACGCGCGAAGGGACGCTGGATCGCATCAAGCCGGGACACCGCGTGGCAGTGACGGTAGGCAGCCGGGAGATTAACCGCGTCGATGTCATTACGCGCACCCTTGTGGACGAACTGAAACGCATTGGCGCACAGCCCTTCCTGTTTCCTGCCATGGGCAGTCACGGCGGCGCAACGGCAGAGGGCCAGCGCGAGATACTGGCCGGATACGGCGTTACGGAAGAGACCATGGGCGTGCCCGTGGTAAGCTGCATGAACACTGTGGAGGTGGGCAAAACGCCGGGCGGGCTGCCGGTGCATGCCGACAAAGCGGCCTTCGAGGCAGACGCCATCATTCCGGTGGGCCGCATCAAGCCACATCCGGAGTTTAAGGGCAGCTATGAAAGCGGCATCATGAAGATGCTCGCCATCGGCGTGGGCAAGCAGCACGGCGCAAACATGTGCCATCAGCTGGGCATGGATCATATGCCGGAAAACATACTCGCGTTCGGGCGCGTGCTGATTGAAAAATGCCATATCCCTTTTGGCATCGGCATTATCGAAAACGCGCTGCACGGCACAAACAGTATCACGGCCATACCGGCGGAGTGCATCGAGGCCGAGGAACCCGCGCTGCTGCAAACGGCCAAATCGCTGATCCCCGTGATCCCCTTTGAAAAGGTGGACGTGATCATCTGCGAGGAGATGGGCAAGGATTTAAGCGGCACAGGCATGGACAGTAACGTAATCGGGCGGTCCATCTCACTGGGCGTATCGCGGCCCTTTGCAGAGCGCATCGGCGTATTCCGTCTCACAGAAAAGACGCACGGGAACTTCAACGGCGTAGGACTGGCGGATTCGATCAGCAGGAGGCTGTTCGATGAGATGTCCTTTCCCATGACGTACCCCAACACCATTACCGCGTGCGAGCCATTCGCGGTTAAGATACCGCCGGTAATGGACACGGATCTGCTCTGTTTATATTTTTGCCTACAGACGTGCATCCATGCGAATAGCCCGGAAGGCATCAGGGTGGTATGGATCAAAAATACGCTCTCGGTACATACGTTTTACATTTCGGAAGCGCTGGTAAAGGAAGCGCAGGCCAACCCCAAGCTGCACGTAAGCGGTCAGCGCGAAAAGCCGTCGTTTGACAGCGAGGGCGCGTTTGCCGGCTTTGTGCCATTGCAATAGAAAGAAGGAAAACCATGTTGGTTAAAGATAAGGTCGCGCTGGTCACCGGCGCAGCAAGAGGCATTGGCGCACAGTGCGCCAGGCAGTTGGCGGAGAACGGCGCGGCAGCCGTGATCATCGTCGATATGGACGAAGCACAAGGACAGAAGACTGCGGAGGAACTGGGCGCAATGTGCCGCACCGCATTTTATAAGACGGATATCTCCAAAGAAGAAGCAGTACAGGATCTGTTTCATAAGGTGCGGGAAGAATTCGGCAGGCTGGACATTCTCGTCAACATCGCGGGCATATGCTCCACCCGGACCATTTTTGACGAAACCATGGACAGCTGGGACCGTATCATGAACGTGAACCTGAAGGGCAGCTTTCTGTGCATGCGCGAAGCGTTCGCGCTGATGGAGGAACGGCAGTACGGCAGGATCGTCAACATGGCGTCCATCGCCGGACAGGTGGGCGGCATCCGCACGAGCCCCGCTTACGCGGCGTCCAAGGCAGGCATCATCTGCATCACCAAATCGTTCGCGAAGCTCGGCGCAAAGAAAGGCATTACGGTAAATTCGCTCTCCCCCGGCCTTGTGGATACGGACATGACGCGCGACCCGGAGTTCCACTACAGCATCGAAGAGGTGCCCATGGGCCGCGTGGCCAAACCGTCCGATATCGCGGATACCATATTGTATCTCGCGTCGGATATGGCGGGCTACTTAACCGGGCAGTGCCTCAACCCCAACGGCGGCATGTATATGGGATGACCCATAAAGATAGAAGCACAACTTATCAACGAAATTACAGGAGGATATTGATATGAAGCTCAAGGACAAGGTTGCCATCGTAACCGGTTCCAGCAAAGGGATCGGAGAAGGAATCGCGCGTGAATTTTCCAGAGTAGGTGCGAAGGTCGTCGTCGTCTGCCGCAACGAACAGGAAGGCACGGCGATGGCCAAAGAGCTGGGCAGCAACGAAGGCCGCGCGATATTCGTCAAAACCGATGTGACGGATACGCAGTCGATACAGCATTTAATCGATGAAACCGTAAAAGCTTTCGGACGTATCGACATCGTGGTCAATAACGCAGGATATCATCTCTCGAAAAGCATCGAGGATACGTCTGAGGAGGAATGGGACTTCATCCAGAAGACCAACCTGTACAGCACATTCCGCTGCAGCAAATACGCGCTGCCCTACCTGAAGGAAACGCAGGGCAACATCATCCACATCAGCAGCATGGTGGGGCTCGTCGGGCAGCCCAATGCGTGCGCGTACGCGGCAACCAAGGGCGGTCAGGTGGCGATGACGCGCAATATGGCGATCGACCTCTCAAAGTACCACATCCGCGTGAACGCAATCTGCCCGGGCTGGATACAGACTCCCCTTGTGGACGACTGGTTCGGTCAGCAGGAGGACGAGGAGGCCGCGAGAAAGTACATCTTCGCCGCACACCCCATCGGCCGCATCGGCACCATTGAGGACTGCGGCAAGGCCGCGGTTTATCTCGCCAGCGATGACTCCTCCTTCGTGACGGGCATCACGCTGAACCTCGACGGAGGCATTACGCTGGGATATTGATCAAGGAGGTCTGCCATGCGCGTTAAACGTATTATTGATTTGTCACAGCCGTTTGAGGAAGGCGGATATAACAATCCGGCGTTCGAGGACGGTCGGGTCGAGGTCATCATGCAGCACGAAACGGAGGGCTGGCATGCCGAGGTGGTGCATACCGCCACCCATGTGGGGTCCCATGTGGACGCGCCGATGCATAAGCTGCAAGGCGGGGTATCGATCGACCGGTATCCGTTGGATCGCTTTATCGGCGAAGCCATCCCCGTAAACCTGTACCACAAGCGCGCTGATGAAGAGATTACGCTGGAAGACCTGCTGCCGTATAACGAGCGGATTACGGAAAGCGTCAATGTGCTGCTCTGTACCGGATGGGCGGACAAAAAGAAGCCGGAGACCAGGGATGAGTACCTGTACCATTCCCCCTGGCTGGGCGAAGGGGCCTCCCGGTATCTCGTGCAGAAGAAGGTGAACGGCGTAGGTATCGATCATTTCAGCATCGGCGGCGCTAACCCGGCGCATGTGGAGATCCCGCACGATATCCTGTTGGAAAACCAGGTGGTAATATTCGAGGGACTGCGGCTACCAAAGGCGCTTTTCGAGCGCGACCGCTGGCTGCTATGCGCGCTGCCCGTGATGATCAAAAATGCGAGCGGAAGCATCGTGCGCGCCGCTGCGATAGAGCTGGAATGCTGATCTTTTTCCGCGCAGGCAAAGGAATGACATGAGAACAGGAATAGCGATAGCCGGAAACCTGATCGTCGATTTCGTGAAAGAGATCGACGCGTTTCCGCAGCAGGGGATGCTGGGCAACATCCGCCGTGTGGAAAAAAGCATCGGCGGATGCGTGCCCAATACGCTGATCGATCTGTCCAAGATCGACGGGACGCTGAAGCTTTGCGCCTATGGCCGGGTAGGCGGAGACGACAACGGCCGCTTTATCATCGATACGCTGAATCAGCAGGGCATTGCCACTGCAGGAATTATCACTGACGAGAATGCGGTCACTTCGTTTACGGATGTGATGTTCTCCCTGGCGGACAACACGCGGACGTTTTTTCATTCGCGCGGCGCAAACGCAGTGTTCGATGTCGCAGACATCGATTTTTCTAAAATGAACGCGCGTTTTTTCCACATCGGGTACGCACTGCTGCTGGACCGGTTCGACGCGCCGGACGCGCAGCATGGCACGATGATGGCGCGAGCGCTGCACATGGCGCAGCAGCACGGTTTAAAGACATCCATGGACGTGGTCAGCGAAAGCGGTGACCGCTTTGCAAAGGTGGTCGCACCCAGCCTGAAATACTGCGACTATCTGATCATCAACGAGGTGGAAGCCTCCATGATCTGCGGCCTGCCGGTGAGAAAGGACGGAGCGCTAAGCGAAAGCCTGCTTAAACAGGTCTGCCAGACACTTATCGACAAGGGCGTAGGAGAATGGGCGGTTATCCACGCGCCGGAAGCGTCCGGCGCCATGGATGCAGGTGGCGGCTTTACGTTCGAGCCGTCGCTGAACCTGCCGCCCGGCTACATAAAAGGCACAGTAGGCGCCGGAGACGCGTTCTGCGCGGGCATGCTGTACGCTTTCTATCAGGGGTACGATATCAAGACAGCGCTGAAAACCGGGACCGGTGCCGCGGCCTGCTGCCTCTCCAGCCTGAATGCTGTAGACGGCATGCAAAACATCGAGGGCATCAGAGAGGTAATTACCCGGTATCAGCCCTGATACAAAGCGACAGGCGAGACCGCCATATCAACCAGCGAATAAGTATGGAGGCCGTTGGTTCACCTCCGATCTGCGGCCCGTAACAAAGTCCCGGATAACTTCCGGGGCTTTCTGCTTATACCGCCACTTTACGAGGGCGCTCCCGTCAGAGTTTCGTATGATAGGATACTAAAGAGGCAATATCCTTTTAGCGGAGTCTCTCTTTTTATGTCCATACAGGGCAGCAGATGCCTCCCTTGCTATTGTGCCGGAAACACCACGACCAGCAACATTTTAAAGCGCTCAGGCGCGTATACCGCATGCGGCACGCCTGCAGGCATCACCACAGCCTCCCCGGCCTGCGCGAAATGCTCTTTGCCGTCGATGGTCAGCCTGCCCTTGCCATCCAGCACGTACACCAGTGCGTCGCCGCTGGATTCATGCGCGCTGATTTCTTCCCCTCCGTCGAACGCGAACAACGTGACGGAAACTCCCTTGTTCTGCACCAGCGTGCGGCTCACAATCTGCCCGGACTGATACGATACCAGCTCCGCGAGATTGACTACCTTTTCAAAATCGATGTTCTTGAGTATGCTCATATTTGCCTCCTTCAGCTCTGCGATACCAATCGCTTTTCGCCCGTGATCTGCTGGATCGGCGCAATATCCTGCGTCACCTCCAACACGCCCAGATACTCGCCTTCCGCGTCGCGCACCGCATAGTAGCGGATGAATACGAGCTTGCCGCCCATGCGGATCCAGAAATCCTCGTGATCTTTTTTGCCGCTCCTCAGGTCCGCCACAATGCCCTCCACGATGTGCACGCTTGCCGGCGGATGGCAGTCCGTCACCTTGCGTCCGATGATTGCCTTGGTGCGCGGAAACACGCGCTCCGCGTTTTGGGAGAAGTACCGTACGGTATCATCCTTGCCCACGAAGGTGATGTCCACCGGCAGCGTATCAAGCAGCGCGGTTACCTCCTGCACCGACAGGAATCCGGTGGGCATGGCGATGTCACCGGCCTGCGCCGCTGCTGGTGCGGGCTTTTGCCGCTCCCCGCTGTGATGCCATACCGGCGGTGTTGGTATCAGGCAGTATCCGAGCTCGCCGCTCTGCTCGGCAATATGCTGCCACTCCTCCCCCGTCAGTACTTCCTGCAGCATGGGCAGCATGATGTTCTCCTCTTTGTATATCATCTCTTCAAGCTTTGCAATCGCCTCCTGCGCCTTGTCCGCCGCCGAAGGGTTGCCCTCCGCGGCCAGCCTGCCCGCCTGTTTAATGAGCGCACGAATCTCATCGTCCACGCCCCACATTACCTTTGGCGGCGCAGTGATGCCGTATTTCTCCATGTACGGAAACAGCAGCATCTCCTTTTTCACGTAGTGGCTATCGGCCTGTCCCAGCGCTTCCACATCCTCTGTCAGCGCCTGCGCGGCCCCGGTTTCTCCCGCGCGCAGCGCCGCAATGTGCGGCTTTAAGCGCTGGCTGATCAGCCGCTCCAGCGCAAGGTTTTCTGCTTTGAGCGTGTGCACCGGATGCCCCGGCTTATCCGCCTCACTTTGCGGCGCGTGAATCTGTTCCACCGAGCCCTTGAACACTGCGGAGTGCACGTCGCACAAACGCTGTACCTCCGTAACCGGCAGCCCTTCAGAAATCAACGCCTGCTCGGCCTCCGATATCTCCGACGCCGCCACACCGCCGAACGCTTCCTCAAACTGTGCCTTCACTTCGTCCACGCTCTTTCCCGCGTGCAGCTGTTTTAAAAGGTCCTTAATGACCTGCTTCCGGTATTCCCGGTTGTTGATTTCCTCACTCATGGCTATTCCTCCTCATTGATGACTTCAAATCCTTTTTCGATGAGCGCTTGCCTCACCGTCTCCATGTCGATGCCGCGCATCACAGCACCTCTGGGGATGGTCATCACCCGTCCCACAGTCGCCAGCATACCGGGCTTTACGATCTCGCTGAATCCAAGCTGCTGCATAATACCGGCCAGCTCCGGATACTGCGCGCACAGCTTCTGCACCGGCTGCCGCAGATCGATAACCTTGTTATTGTCCATTGCTCCCCACCCCTTTGCCGGTTCATTTTTTATCTGACCTTACTATATCCCAGACTCGCGCGGACATACGTTGCAATTGCAACATTTCATATAAGGATTAATATCAATAACAATAACCCAATAAAATCATAACAATCGGTTGATGATTATTCGTCCAAAAAGCGGTAATATGATATTATAAAGTTTCATTAATGGAGGCATCCCTTGGAAAGAATCATCAACTTTCGCCCGCTTGCACAGGGGCTAAGCAATAGAGACGGTAAGCAGGTCAGAGAAAACACGATCCTGCGCAGCGGGGAAATCGGGGGCGCATCGGAGCGCGACATCCTTGCGCTCGCGGATTACGGCGTCGGGTATATCTATGACTTCCGCAGCGCGGAGGAAGTAAAAAGATTGCCTTCGCTGTCCTCTCCCTTTTTTGCCACCCTGCATGTGGACGTGATCCACGAGGCTTCCCCGTTTACGCAGGGGCTGATGCAAATGGAGCTGGATCAGGGTATTCGTTTGATGAAGCAGCTGTATGCCGTGCAGTTTGGCACGACCGACCGGTATAAACCAGCGATAGCGGCCATCTTAGCTCAGAAGACTGATGCGTTTCTGTACCACTGCACGGCTGGCAAAGACCGCACCGGCATATTCAGCGCGATACTGATGATGGCGATGGATTTTGGGTTGGATGCGGTAAGGGAAGAGTATTTGCGCATCGACATGCAGCAGATGCAGTCCGTAAAAGCCATTGCGCTCCGGCAAATGGATCTGCCCGAAGACACCGCAAGGCTGGATTTTGTGTTCAGCGTACGCGGGGAGTATATCGACGTATACCTTGATACTGTGATGGAAACGCACGGCAGCACCGACGCCTATCTGGAGAAGGTCCTGGGCATTACGGCGGAGACGAAACGGTTTCTGCAGGAAAAATACCTGATATGAAAAAACTGCAAGGAGAACTAATACGATCTTATCACTCCGCGCGGTTGAATGACTCGGTGTCTGAAATAAAATTCCCAATCATCATCGCGTAATCATCCCTTAACGGAAGTTCCAAATCCACTTTAAGGCTATGCCGAATCGCGATTTCGTTTTTGCCCGATATCGGATTAAGGCCCTCGATTTCTTTATCCTCAAAGTAGATTCCTATGCCGCGCTTCTGCCATGAGGGAAGCTTATCAAAATTAATACCCCTCGAAAACAGCAGTTCATTTTTAAAGGCAACAGATTTTCCCTCAAGCGTCTCAGTGGCATCATTCTGAGAGCAGCCCTCTTTTCTCAGCATCCAGTAGCAATGGGCGTTCAGGGCATTGCGGTGCGCATCCTCCTGCCTCCACAGAAAATAATCCTTCACCCTGTCAACCGTTGGCAGCGGAATCATACGGCAGTCGAAGCACACCGCCCGACCAACCAGCAGACTCATCGCTCCACTTGCTTCACCAGCCAAAACAGAATTGTATTTGCGTACCTTTCGGCTAAACGCCTGCTCCTCAGGATGAAAGAGCAGCGAAATCTCGTCGCTTTCGGTATATGCATATACAATGCGAAAGCCACATTTCATTAAATGCTTAACGGTCTCCACCATATAGTCTCTGAAGCGAACATCGAATGGCGCTTCAAAATTGCACAATTCCTTTGTCAGCCGCGTAAAGTTTCTGCCGTCGATACGCGCCGCCAAATACAGCTCCGGCAATATCGTCTGGTCCAGCGACTGCTCATATTTTCTCATGATTCCATCGAGTTCATCAAATTTCATTTGGCTCTCTCCAGTCCTCCACGATGAATTCCCCGCCTCTGATATACGCGTAGTACAGTTCGTCGAAGCCCTCCTGCCACGTGGGCATTTCCAGCTTGTTCGACGTTGCCGCAAGGGCCACATCGGGCACCCGCTGCTTCCCCGCACGGCCTTTGTTGCGCGCCATGCATTCGGCTAATACGCTTTTAAAGAATATGCCGGTAATATGGTATCCCGCCACTTTGGCAGGCCCGATATACCTTGCCCGGTCATTCGCCGCAGGATTCGTATTGTCCACTACAAAGGATGTGCCGGTTGCGATGCATTCCTCTACGAGCAGCCGCTCCTTGTTTCGTGTATGCAGTTCATCCAGACTGATGTGTACGTGCGTCCCGGCAAAGCGCTCCTTATAAAAGGTGCTCTTGCCGCTTGCCTGTATGCCCATGAACAATACCGCACTGGGACGTGCTGTTTCCGCTTTCATGCTTTATCCTTTGCCGGGGATAGTCATTCATATTTAATACCGGGATTGTACCATAATCAGCCAAAGGTAACAATCCGGACATAAAAACAGGGCCGGAGTTTTCCACCAGCCCTGCTGTCATATCACCTTTTTTACCTATACCAGCTTTTCCGCCATGTCCAGCCGTTCCCACGGCAAGTCGAGCTCCGGCCTGCCAAAGTGGCCGTAGGCTGCCACCTGCTTGTAGATCGGACGGCACAGATTCAGCCGCTCAATGATCGCCGCGGGGCGCAGGTCGTAGCGCTCCAACAGCCGCTTCGCCAGCTTGTCGTCGTCCATCACGCCAGTACCGAAGGTATCCACATACAATGACACGGGCTTCGCCACGCCGATGGCGTACGCCACCTCAATCTCACACCGCTCGGCAAGGCCCGCCGCCACCGTATTCTTGGCCAGATGCCGCACTGCGTACGCCGCACTCCGGTCCACTTTACTGGGGTCCTTGCCGGAGAAAGCGCCACCGCCGTGCCGCGCATATCCGCCGTATGTATCCACGATAATCTTGCGTCCGGTCAGGCCGGAGTCTCCCGCAGGTCCGCCGATAACGAACCGCCCCGTGGGGTTCACGAAATACTTGGTTTTTTCATCCAGCATATCCGCCGGTATCACCGCACCCACCACATGCTTTAAGATGTCGCTGTAGATCTGCTCGTGCGTTGCGTCCTCCGCGTGCTGCGTCGAGACGACCACCGTATCCACGCGCAGGGGAACGTTGCCTTCATACTCCACCGTCACCTGCGCTTTGCCGTCGGGCCGGAGGTATGAAAGCGTGCCGTCCTTGCGCACCTCGGCAAGCCGTTTGGTCAGCCGGTGCGCCAGCGTGATAGGCAGCGGCATCAGCTCCTCCGTCTCGCGGCAGGCAAAACCGAACATCATGCCCTGATCGCCCGCGCCCTGATCCTCCTTGCCCACGCCCATGGCGATATCGCCGGACTGCTCGTTGATACTCGTGATGACGCCGCAGGTGTCGGCGTCAAAACCGAACTTGGCACGCGTAAAGCCGATATCGCGCACGGTGTCGCGCACGATCTTGGGAATATCCGCGTAGCATTCCGTGGTGATCTCACCCATCACCAGCACCAGCCCCGTGCACACCGAGGTTTCGCAAGCCACGCGCGCCTTTTTGTCACATGCAATGATTGCGTCCAGCACGCTGTCGCTGATCTGGTCGCAGATCTTGTCGGGATGCCCTTCCGTCACCGACTCGGATGTAAACAGCCTTCTCATGTTCCTTTTAGTCTCCTCATATTTTTCTAATAAAAAACCCCGCGTCAGCGAGGCTCGGAAATAAACTTCTTCACCTCATCTATCAGGAATTGGCACCTTGACTCTCGTCTGGTTGCCGGGCTTCATCGGGCCTGTCCCTCCGCCGCTCTTGATAAGGGTTCTTTATCATTGGGTATCATAGCACAACTTCAGCCGGTTGCAAACCCCCAAATCAGCCAAATCAGCGTACCTGCGACGCAATTGCCCAAGAATATCACAGGGATCGCCGTCTTCATCCGGATATTGAACAGCCCCGCGATCATGGAGCCTGTCCACACGCCCGTGGTAGGCAACGGGATGGCGACGAACAAAAACAAAAACCATACGCGGTATTTTTCAACCTTGCCACCCTTTCGCAGCACGCGTTGATGCTGCCAGTTACCAAAGCGCCGGAAAATCTCTACCTTGCTGTTCATCAGCCAGTCCAAAACGCGCCTTGTAAAAAAGATGATCAACGGCGACAAGGCGATGGAACCCAGAACCGCAAGTATAAAGCACTGCCAGTCCGGAATGCCTGCCGCCAGCCCGACCGGAATCGCGCCTTTCAGCTCGATGACCGGCACCATGGCCAGCCCAAACACCATGAGATAACTCCAGAATGAAATCAAAAATAAATACCGCCTTTTGTGTGCTATATCTCTATTGTATATGGTTTCCGGTTGAAATAGCAAGCCGCCCTGATATAATGTTTACAAAGATTTCTTGAGGTGGGCATGAAACAGGTTCTAGGATATTTGCGACGCGCGGACGAGGAATACGGCATGATCGCGCCGGGCGAAAAAATCGCCGTGGGCGTCTCGGGCGGCAAGGACTCCATGGCACTGCTGTACGCGCTTCATCTGTACCAATACTTCTCCAAAAAGGGGTACTCGGTGCACGCGTTCACAGTGGATCTGGGCTTTGGCAATTTCGACACAGACGTCATCGCGGACTACTGCCGCTCGCTCGACATCCCATATACCGTGGTTAAAACCAACATCGCACAGGTTGTGTTTGAAACACGCAAGGAGACCAACCCCTGCGCGCTGTGCGCCAAGCTGCGCAAAGGCGCGCTGTTCACCGAGATCACGCGGCAGGGCATCAATAAATGCGCGTTTGCCCACCACCGCGAGGACTGCCTGGAGTCGTTTCTGATGAGCCTGCTCTACGAGGGCCGCCTGCGCACCTTTGTGCCGGTGACAGACCTCGAGCGCACGGGCGTCAAGCTGATTCGCCCGCTGATTTTGCTGCCCGAAAAGGAGATCAAGTCCGCAGTGCGCCGCCATGATATCCCGGTCGCCAAGAACCCCTGCCCCGCTTCCGGGCAGACCAAGCGCGAGGAAACAAAAAGGCTGCTTGCACATATCAGCGCAAACAACCCTCACGCGCGGGAACGCATGCTCACCGCCATTAAGAATACGTCGAACTATTCCTTATGGGACTGAGGGCAGCAATATCTGCACTTCCGGCTTTTCGTTGGAGTCCGAATAGCCGTTGTCCTTCACCTCAAACACGAGGCGGCACTTGATGATGGGATCGCCCGCATTTTCCCGCTCGTACGCAACGCCCACGATGTCGTAGGTCGTGCCGTCCAGCGTGGCCTGCGTGCCGTTCATGAAGTACTCGTCCGCTTTGTCAAGGTCCACGACGACGCCTTCAGCAGGCGTCAGCGTGACGACGAGCAGGGTATTGCCCGCATCCGCCTTCACCGTCTCGCCCGAGTTGGACGTGATTTCGCTCATGAACGTTTCGGTCTTTGTATAATTGCCGATCCCTGTCTTGATCTCCTCGGCCTGAGCGCACGCGGCCAGCAGCATCACGACGCAGAGCAGCAGAAGCAGTATCGTCTTCTTCATAGTCAAATCCTTTTCTTTCTTGTTTTGCCTCCACATTATATATCAGCCACAGACTGCACGCAACCTTTTTCACCTGAACGTTGTTATTTCGTCATGTTTGTGCAATAATTTCAAGGATGATGAACAAGCGGGAATTTACTCAAATTGCTCTTTCCGCGGGCGCGGACGATGTGCGCTTTGCCCCCGCGCAGGGTACGCTGGCCTTCGGTGAAGAAGATTGTTTTGATATCGCCTCACGACTGCCGGGTGCGACGTGCATCGTCGTGTTGTTTGCGTCTTACCTGCCTGCATCGCCGGGCGCGTCAAAGGGATATATGCCGCTCTCGGCGTATTATCCGGCGTCCAACCGGTCATACTTTGCCGCAAAAGCGCTGGCTGGATGGCTGCGCGAGCAGGGCGGATCGGCGCTTCACGATACGGAGCTTCCGGCGAGGGCCGCGGCGCTGCGCACCGGCGGCTTTATCGGCGACAACGGCTTCTACTATCATGATCGCTTTGGCTCGTACGCAGCCATCCAGACGATACTGACCGACGCTTTTGAGCCGGACGAGTCTGCCTCATCGGAAAACCGCTGCATGCACTGCGGCGCGTGCGCGGCTGCCTGCCCTTCCGCTGCCGTGGGCGACATCCCCCGCTGCCTGCGCAGGCACATCAATCACGAAATACCCGAGACGCTGCGCGGCGACGTTTACCAGATTCTCGGCTGCGAGAAGTGCCAGACCGCCTGTCCGCTGAACCCTTCCGGATATAGCGAGCCGTATGTGTTCCCGCTGGAACGGCTGATTTCGGGCGAGGCAACCGGCGAGCTTAAGCATCTTGCGGGCAGCAACTTTGTGCGGCGCGGACGGATGCAGTCGCAGGTGGCGCTCTATGCCGCGGCTACGAAACAAACCCAGGTGCTGCCGCAACTGATAGCCTTGTCACAGTCCGCGGAAGAGCCGGTGCGCACGCACGTCCTCTGGGCGATCCAAAAGCTGAAGGGGGAATTGCCATGATCCGCCTCAAAGCGTATGCCAAGCTGAACCTTTCGCTCGATATCCGGGGCAAGCGCCCGGACGGGTATCACGAGCTCGACATGATCATGCAGAGCATCGACCTGTACGACGCGGTGCTTATTAAAAAGGCGGACGGCATCCGGGCTGGCTTCGACACTGCCGACCTAGACCCGCTCCGCAACACCGCGGTTTCCGCCGCGCAGGAGTTCTTCGCCTTCACCGGCATTTCGGGCGGCGCGGACATCACGGTGCAGAAGCGCATACCGGCGCAGTCCGGCATGGGTGGTGCCAGCGCCGATGCGGCTGCCGTACTCGTGGGGCTGAACCGGCTGTACGGCGCAGGTCTCAATGAGCATACGCTGCGCATGCTGGGCAAGCGGGTCGGCGCGGACGTACCTTTTGCGCTTATGGGCGGCACGGCGCGTGCCCGGGGAACCGGCGAGGCGCTCACTCCACTGTATCCCGCCAGGCCTTTTTACTACGCCGTGCTGAAGCCACAGGAGGGAGTATCCACCGCCAAAGCTTTCGCGCGGTACCGCGCCTCGGAGCACGTGAGCATCGACACGGTGGAATACGCGTTGCTAAAAGGCGATATCGACCTTTACCTGCGCGCAGCGGGCAATGCGCTCGGGCTCGCCGCGCTCTCCGTCGCGCCGCGGATTCTACGCGCCGCGGATGCCCTCAGGGCCGCAGGCGCCAAGAAGGCGCTGATGACCGGCTCGGGCAGCGCGATGTTCGCGCCGTTTGAAACCGCCGAGGAAGCCCGCAGCGTTGCAGAGTGCATCAAAGGCGACTATGCCTACTGCGGCGTACACGGCCCGGTATCTCAGGGACTTGAAATTATGGAGGAAACGCAATGAGCGTTTTTGAAGACGCGCTGAAACTCGCGCTGACCGAAGCCAATATCCCCTTTGACGACGCGCTGGTGTCACAGTGCTGCGCATACTTCGATTCTGTCGTCACAGTCAACGAACATTTGAATCTGACGCGCATTACGGACGAAGCGCAGGCCGCCAAGGCGCACTTTGCGGACGCGATGCTGCTGGCCAAATATATCGACCTGCCGCAGGGCTGCCGCGTGATCGACGTGGGCACGGGCGCGGGCTTTCCGGGCGTTCCTTTAAAGCTTTTGCGGCCCGATATCGACATGACGCTGCTCGACGCGGCAGGCAAGAAGACGGATTTCATCAAATCCGCGCTCTCCTCGCTCGACGTGGAGGCATCTGTCGTCTGCGGCCGCGCCGAGGAGCTGGCCCGCACCAAGCTGCGCGAAAGCTTCGACGTAGTCGCCTCGCGTGCCGTGGCATCGCTGCGCATGCTGCTGGAGCTTTGCATCCCCTTACTGCGTACGGGCGGCACATTGGTGGCGTGGAAAGGTGAAACGGCACAGCAGGAGCTGGACGAAGCGAAGCACGCGCTGTCCGCTCTCGGCTGCGTACTTGCGGGTACCCGTCCCATCAGGCCGGGCGCGCTGCTGATGATCACAAAACAAAAACCGACGCCGGAGAAATATCCGCGCCGGTTTGCCAAGATCAAAAGCGATCCGCTTTAACCTTCGTTTTGCTCTTTACCCATATTGTAACGGTACGTGCGGTAGGTGCGGTAGTGCCTGCCGCCCGCCTTTTCTATGGAGAGACGGGATTGCAGGTTGGTTTCGTCGATGCACGAAGCCTCAATGAACTTGAGCTTGGTCTCCTGCCAGTCCTTATATGCCTCAAAATACATGGCATAGTTAACGCCCATGTTCTGGTAATTTCGATCCACCATCTGCACGAGCGCGCGGGCGCCGTCAATTTTACGCTTGTAGTATAAAAATTTCGCCCAGCCGACGGGCATCAGCTTGCCCTTCATGTGCTTCAAAACCTGATTGTAGTCGGGCAGCGCGACCACGAAGCCGATGGGGATATCGCCCTTACGCGCGATGTAGCAGTAGTGGCCATCGTAGAACGGCAGCAGGCCCTTAAACTCGTCGATGACCGCGTCCAGCGAAGGGGTTACAAGGTAATCCCACTCCTCCGGCACGCTGTTGTCGAGGATGTGCTTGATATCGCGCGCTTCACTTTCAATGTTCTTAGCGTCAAGCTTATCGATACGGAAGCCACCCTTTTTCTTGGCGTATTCCACCGCCGCCCTGTGCCGCTCCAGATCGAAATCGTCCGGGCTGAACAGATACGCGAAATGGTCGTCGTTCTTGGAGAAGCCATATTTCTCCACCAGCTTCGGGTAATAATCCTTCGTGTAGGCGTTCAGCAGCACAGGCTGGCCTTCGCCCATCACTACAAAGCCCTTGCGGTCGTCGCCGTTGGAGGGGGAAAGCGGCCCGATCACCGTATCCATGCCCTTGTTCTCCAGCCAGTTCAGGGAAGCATCCAGCAATGCGTGGGCGGCCTCTTCGTCGTCGATACACTCGAACATGGAAAAGAAGCCCTGCCGGAAGCCGCGCACGCGGTTGAGCTCTTCGTCGATGCCCACGAGAACACGTCCCACGGGTTTTTTGCCCCTGTAGACCATGAAGAACGCCTGATCACCGTTTTCGAACAGCGGGTTGCCTTTGCCCTTCAGCATCTTTTTCGTATCGCCTTTAAGCGGAGCCACCCAGTTTTCATCGCCCTTATAGAGCTTGAATTCGAACTTGATGAACCTCTTCAGGTGCCGGGATTTTTTCTTAAGCGTTTTGACCTCGTACATATGATCTCGCTCCTTTGCCGCCAAATCATCGGTAGGGTTAACCGTAGACAATATCATCATAATCATATTTTATGTCGAACGCAAGCATGTATCACGACAAATCGGCAAAAGCTGCACGGCAAATGAATTTAAACACGAACTTTACACGACAGATAAAGGGTTTTGGCGCGATTCCGAGAAATCTTTTTGCAGCGCAATATACGTTTAATTGCTTATTATGAACGGAGGCTGCCCAGATGAACGATCCTAAAAAGATTCGGGCGTGGTGCCTGTATGACTTCGGCAACTCGGCGTTTGCGACCACGATACTCGCTGCTGTGCTGCCCACCTACTTCTCTCAGGTCATCTACAAAGGCTCCAGCAACGCCACGGCGGTTTGGGGTATCATCACCACCATTGCAATGATTGTCATTGCGGTGCTCTCGCCCATCCTCGGCGCGATATCCGACAGCGCCCACACCAAGAAAAAGTTCTGGGCATTCTTCATGCTCGTCGGGTGCGCTTCCACCGCGCTGTTCTTCTTTCCCCAGCCAGGCGATACGGTTTTTCTTAGTGTCATCTTCATCGTCGCCAATATCGGCTTTATCGGTTCGCTGGTCTTCTACGACGCGTTCCTGCCGCATATCGTGTCGCGGGACCGTATGGACAAGGTTTCCGCCGCGGGCTACGCGTGGGGTTACATCGGCGGCGGCATCCTGCTTGTGGTCAACATGCTCATGATCATGAATCCGGGCAGCATCTTTGGCGAAGGCGACCCCTCTAACCTCGGCATCCGGCTGTCGTTTGTCTCCGTCTCGATCTGGTGGATACTGTTTTCTCTGCCCATGTTCAAGCACATCAACGAGCCCACGCTGGAAAGCGGGGTCAAAAAACCGGCAGGCCAAGCCATACACGAAGGCATGAAACAGCTGGGCATCACCTTAGGGCATATCCGCCAGCACAAGGAACTGTTCAAATACATGATCGCCTACTTCTTCTACATCGACGGCGTGGGCACCATCATTCGCATGGCGACCGTGTTCGCCAGCGACCCGGCGCTCGGTCTTACCAACCATCTGGCCGACCTGACCGGCGGCATGCTCAATATGACCATGGTGATGGCGTTGGGCCTTCTCATCACTCAGATCGTGGCGTGGCCCATGTCCTTCCTGTTCGGGTGGATTGGGCAAAAGAAGGGTGCAAAGAACACGATCTACATTTGCATCGTGGCCTATACCTTCATCTCCATCCTCGGCACGTTCATGTTTGCGGACTGGAACTTCCTCGTACTGGCCGCGCTCGTCGGCACGGTGCAGGGCGGCATACAGGCCATGTCCCGCTCGCTGTTCGCTCATATGATTCCCAAAGAGCAGTCCGGCGAGTTCTTTGGCTTCTTCGGCATTTTCGAGAAGTTTGCTTCCATCCTGGGGCCGCTGCTCATGTCGTTGGTCGCGCTGTTTACCGCCAACGTGCGTTTCTCGGTGCTGGCTGTGATTCCGCTATTCATCGTGGGTTTCATCCTGCTGCTTAAAGTGAAAACCCCGGATACGCGCCTTTCCAAATTAGCGGAGAACGAACAGGCATAACGGTTGACCGCCTCGACTTTTCCGCATATTTTAAAAGCGGTTCTTCGGTTTTATACTGCGGGAGCCGCTTTTTTCACCGCCGGCTTACCGCAGCTTGTCCGTTTAATGACATTGAGTTGTAAATTAAACCGTGTTATACTGGCATAAAGTGATATGTATGGGGGTGAAAAATAATGGACAATTTTACCTTCATTGATTTATTTGCAGGTATAGGTGGTATCCGCCTTGGCTTCGAGTCTATTGGCGGGAAGTGCGTATTTACCAGCGAATGGAATGAATATTCCAAAAAAACCTATCAGTCTAATTTCGGTGAAGAAGAACATTTCATAGGTGATATAGTAACTTTTCCTGCTGAAGAAATTCCTGATCATGATGTTTTATTAGCAGGTTTCCCCTGTCAGCCTTTTTCTATTGCTGGAGTATCAAAGAAAAATGCGCTGGGACGTCCTCATGGATTTGAGTGTACAACTCAGGGAACACTGTTTTTTGATGTAGCAAGAATTATAGCAGCGAAACAACCAAAAGCTTTTATGCTTGAAAACGTGAAGAATCTTGTTTCTCATAATCACGGACATACCTTTGAAGTGATACGTAATACTCTTGAGCAGGAATTGGGCTACCAAATCTTCTGGAAGGTCATTGACGGGCAATCATGGGTGCCGCAGCACCGGGAACGTATCATCATTGTTGGCTTCAGAGAGGAAACAGATTTTTCGTGGGACCATCTTTTCATTCCAGATACCCATCCAACCCTGAAAGATATTCTTCACCCTGAGGATGGAACAGAGCCAGCGGAGCATCCGTACACCTCTGGTGCTAAAGCCAAGGTTCATTCTAAATACACACTTACTGATCATCTGTGGCAATATCTTCAGGACTACGCGGCCAAGCATAAAGCTAAAGGAAATGGATTTGGGTTCGGCCTTGTAACTCGGGACGATGTTGCACGTACTTTATCTGCCCGTTATTACAAGGATGGCTCTGAGATTCTTGTTTTCCGAGGCAAACAAAAAAATCCACGCCGTTTGACACCTCGCGAATGTGCCAGACTGATGGGCTTCGATGATACATTCAAAATTGTTGTATCAGATACACAGGCCTACAAGCAATTTGGTAATTCTGTTATTGTTCCTGTAATTAAAGCTGTAGCACAGATTATGGAACCTTATATAATTAAACCCGAAACAGAGGTCAGGGCAGAGGCGGTGTAGTATTGAAGCAGGGATATCTATCTGAGTATTTTACAGGTGTTGCGGCTAAAGTTCTCAGTGCGGTTGAAGCGGATGTGGCTACAAGCAATCAACATGAGTACAATGGTGTTGCGCCTTTGAAAAACATATTCGGAACGCCAAAGCAGTCTTTTAAGGCACAGTTTATCTATCTGAATGACAGCGACGATGAACCTGTAACCGATACAGGTTTTCTAACTTGGTATGATGCAAGGGAAGCGCATCCCACCCGTACTGAATACAGGATGTATTTTCCGACCACCGCTGTTTCTGTCTGCGCCGAAGCCGGAGATGAATTATTCATCGGATTAAGATCTGATAATACGGTTCTTGTTATTATTGCCGAGGGTGGTTCCACCATCTGCAATCAGCTTCGCTGGTTGTTTGGGATTGAGGAATCAGAGCATTTTTCCGTCCGTGAAAATCTGGACAGTGAACAAGACAGACTGGCATTTGCTTCGAGGCTTATCCTTGAACAACTTGGGATACAGGTAGAGGAAAGCGAAGATTCGTTTCTGGAGGAAATGATGCGCCGATTCGGAGATCGATTTCCGCCCACAAAAGAGTTTTCAGCGTATGCCAGAGCGACATTGCCAGACGTTCATCCTGGGGACAACCCCGATATTGTATTAATGAAATGGATGGAACGGGAAGAAATCCTGTTTCGTACTTTTGAAAAGTATCTGATTTCCGAGCGCATCTCAAAAGGCTTTGAAAATGATGTGGACGGTTTTTTCAAGTTCTCTCTCTCCGCCCAAAACAGAAGGAAAAGTCGGGCTGGTCAGGCTCTCGAAAACCATGTGGAACAGCTTTTTGTATGTCGACATATAAAGTATGGCCGCACAAAAGTAACGGAGAACAATTCCAAGCCCGATTTTATTTTCCCAAGTATTGAAACATATCATGATATGGCATTCAGCACTGAATTATTAACCATGCTTGGTGTTAAAAGCACCTGCAAAGACAGATGGCGCCAAGTATTATCAGAAGCTGACAGAATTAAAGAAAAGCACTTACTTACCTTTGAGGCGGCAATCAGTGCAAACCAAACGCACGAGATGGAATATAACCATTTACAACTCGTCGTACCAGAGGCCATACACAATACATATTCCGAGGAACAACAAAAATGGCTGATGAATGTCAGCGACTTTATCGAAATGTTGTTATTCCGACAAAGAGCCATAACTTGGCATTAGTTGTAATATGGACATAAAGTCAGCTGAAGAGCGCAGCCTGAACATGTCAAAAATTCGGGCAAAAAACACAAAACCGGAAAGGTTTATTCGTTCCGAATTACATAAACTTGGATACCGTTTCAGAGTAGATTCAAATCTTGTTGAAGGACATCCCGATATTTATTTTACAAAAAAGCGTATCTCTATATTCGTGCATGGATGCTATTGGCACAGGCATGCTGATTGCAGATTTGCATACAATCCCAAATCCAATGTGGATTTTTGGGAGAAGAAGTTTGCTTCCAATATTGAACGCGATAAAACAGTTATGAACATTCTCAAAGACAGAAATATACGAGTGATTATCATTTGGGAGTGCACGATAAAAAGGATGTTAGCCAACAATTTATTCAAAGAGGAATGTTTGGACAAAATCAACACCTTTATTAACAGTAATACTCCACAGAGATTTGAAACTTAAAATCCTTCTTCTCTAGTGAGTCAGTACAAAACTCGATTTGCATTTTCCCTACGGGATTGCTACAATGATGGTTAACTTAGAAACCGGCGGTACGATATGGCAAATACCATTCAGGAAGAGATACTGGAGCTTAAAGATAAGAAGAACGCAGTGATCCTCGCGCACTATTACCAGACCGGCGATATCATCGACATCGCCGACAGGGTGGGCGACTCGTACGCGCTTGCCCGGCAGGCCAAGGAAACCAAAGCGGATATCATCGTGTTCTGCGGTGTGCGCTTCATGGCCGAGAGCGCCAAGATACTGAACCCGGAGCGCAAGGTGCTGCTGCCCGCCGTAAACGCGGGCTGCCCCATGGCGGATATGGTGACGCCCGAGGATATCCGGCGGCTGCGCAGCCAGTATCCGGACGCAGCGGTGGCCTGTTACGTCAACTCCACAGCCGAAACCAAGGCGGAATGCGACGTATGCGTTACGTCGTCCAACGCGGTGAAGGTGGTCTCTTCGCTGCCGCAGAAACAAGTAATCTTTGTACCGGACAAGAACCTCGCCCGTTTTGTGGCGGACCAGCTGCCCGAAAAGGAGATCATCCCGTTCTCCGGCTGCTGCATCGTGCACGACCGTCTCCGCACCGCGGACGTCGACGCGGCCCTTGCCGCCCAGCCGGACGCGCTGCTGCTCGTACATCCCGAAGCGCCGGAGGAAGTGACTCGACGCGCGGACTATGTGGGCAGCACCAAGGGCATCATCGAATACGCCCATAAATCCGAGCACAACAAGTTCATTATCGGCACGGAGATGGGTATCCTGCACGTGCTGAAAAAGCAGAACCCGGACAAGCAGTTCTTCCTTTTAAGCCCGTCCCTTTTCTGCGTCAACATGAAAAAAACACATATTGAAGATTTGCGCGACGCGCTGCTGTATGAGCAGCACGAGATCACGCTCGATGAGAACATCATGGACAAGGCGCGCGTCAGCTTAGAGCGCATGCTCGCGGTGTAACGCGCCGGGAGGCATCAATGAGACGAACTATCTTTAGCGTCAACCCCAAGGAAATCGAATACCACGACATTGACGTCGCCATCGTGGGCAGCGGACTCGCGGGGCTTTACGCCGCGCACCACCTGCCCGGCTCGCTGAAATGCGCGCTTTTTACCAAGGAGCACATGGAAACCAGCAGCTCCTCGCTCGCGCAGGGCGGCATCGCAGCCGTCACCGAGAAGGACGACGCGTTCATGTACCACTTTACCGACACCATCAACGCGGGCGCAGGAATGTGCGATGAGGACGCGGTGCAAACCATCGTGGAGGAAGGCCCCAAGGAGATCGGCGAGCTCTTAAAGCTCGGCACCAAGTTCGACCTTGACAGCAACGGGCATCTGCTGACCACGCGCGAGGGCGGCCACGGCATGAACCGTATCCTGCACGCGGGCGGCGACGCCACGGGCCTCGAAATGGTGCGCACGCTGAAGGAGACGGTAAAGGACAAGCCCAGCCTCACCATCCACGAGAACGCCTTTGCCGCGGACGTCATCACTCAGGACGGACGCGTGGCAGGCCTTGTGGTGCATGAGAACGGCGGCTGGCACTGCTACCGTACCAATTACATCATCCTCGCGAGCGGCGGGCTCGGACAACTCTACCGCTATACCACCAACCCGGTGGTGGCCACGGGCGACGGCTTTGCCATGGCAATGCGCGCGGGCGCGCAGATGAATCACATGGAGTTCATCCAGTTTCATCCCACCGGTCTGTACACGCCTGAAAACCGGAACCGGCAATGCTTCCTCATCTCCGAGGCGGTGCGCGGCGAGGGCGGCGTGCTGTTAAACGACGCAGGCGAGCGCTTCATGAAGCTGCGCCACCGGCTGGCGGAGCTGGCGCCGCGGGACATCGTCGCGCGCGAGATCTACCGACAGATCCAGCATCAGACCTCGCCCTTTGTGCGGCTCGACATCACGAAGAAACCGGCGGATTTCCTGATCCACCGCTTCCCCACCATCTACAAGACATGCTTGGAGCATGGCATCGACATCACGAAGCAGTTCATCCCGGTGGGCCCGGTGCAGCATTACATGATGGGCGGCGTGACAACCACGCTGTACGGCCAGACCAACGTGCCCGGTCTGTTTGCCTGCGGCGAGGTGGCCTGCACGGGCGTGCACGGCGCAAACCGTCTCGCGAGCAATTCCACGCTGGAATGCCTTGTGTTCGGCCGCCGCTGCGCCGAAACGATCGCCGCGGACTTTACGCCGCACACCTCATCCGCAGCGTTGGTTGAGGAAACAATGCCTGCTTCTGCCCCGCCCGAAGACAGCGCGGCCCAGTGTATCGACTTAAAGGGCATCATGGTTAAGCAGTGCGGCATACTGCGCAACGCGAACGACCTCTCGGCGGGCCTTGCGCGCGTCATCGCGATGCGCGATACGCTGGAGGATCAGCGGCTTAAAACTCAGAAGGACATGGAGTTGTATAATATGGCGCTGCTTGCGGAAACCATACTGACAAGCGCACTTAACCGCAGGGAGTCGGTGGGCGCGCATTTCCGCACGGACGCGGGAGGGAACCAGAATGACGATTGATTTCAGACAGCTGAACCGGCTCATCCAATACGCTCTGGCGGAGGACGTGGGCACAGGCGATATCACCACGCAATCCACGGTGCCGCAGGATACGATCATCTCCGGCAAATTCATTGCCAAGTCGGCAGGCATCCTGTGCGGTACAGAGGTTGCCAAAGCGGTATTTTTATACGTAGACCCGCGGGTAAAGATGGAGACGTTCTTCAATGACGGCGACGCGGTGAGCAGAGGCGACGTCATCGGCACAGTAGAAGGCCACGCAGCTTCGGTGCTGACGGGTGAGCGGCTGGCGCTCAACTTTATGCAGCGGCTCTCGGGCATCGCCACGCGCACGCGGCAGGCAGTGGACGAGGCGAAGGGCTATCCCACCCGCATCATCGATACGCGCAAGACCACGCCGGGCCTTCGGGTATTGGAAAAGTACGCGGTGCGCACAGGCGGCGGCTACAACCACCGCATCACGCTGGCTGACGGCGTGCTCATCAAGGACAACCACATCAAGGCAGCGGGCGGCATCACCCCGGCGGTTATGGCCGCGCGGGAGAACGCGCCGCACACGCTCAAGATCGAAGTGGAAGTGGAGAACCTCGACATGGTTCAGGAAGCGCTCTTGGCGGGTGCGGATATCATCATGCTCGACAACATGAGCAATGAGCTGATGGCGCAGGCTGTTAAGCTGATCAATAAGCGGGCGCTCGTCGAGGCCTCGGGCAACATGGACGAGAAGAACCTAAAAGAAGTGGCTGCCACGGGCGTGGACTTCATCTCCATCGGCGCGCTGACGCATACGATCAAGCCGATGGACATCAGTTTGAAGTTTGTATAATTTAATGTTTTAAGGTTATATATTCCTTAATAAGGAAAGTAGCTGAATTCGTGCAGCTTCCCACAAGAGAAAGGATCACTTTCTGTTAAAAAGCTTGTTTTTATAAGCACTAATTTTAATGTTTAAACAAGGGGGGCTATTATGGAAATACGATTAAGCATTTTAGAAAACTCACATGACTTTTTATTTAATTCATTTGATTTATATAAAGTTGCTGATGAATATGGGGTGCATGACGAGCAGCGATCATCAATAGATAATAAAGTTAAATGGAAGCTCTCTTATATTGCTTTAGTACAAGCTTTTGAATTGCTTTTAAAAGCAATTTTAATCAATATGCATGACAGTCTTATTTATTCAGATGTAGATAATCCAAAGGATACAGTAAACTATAATCAAGCTATAAAAAGAATAAATAACTACCATGATCTTAATATAGATTTTAAAGAGATTGAGTTAATTCAATCCTGCTTCAAGAGAAGGAACGAGTTGATGCATCATGTGGTAGAAATAACTTCAGAAGAAATCAAGACTAAATATAGCAAGTTATTTGAACTATATAAAAAAATGCACATAACCTTTCTAAATACTGATATACAATACAAATCGCGACTACACAATGATATTGAAGTAGAGTTGCTACGCTTTGCAAAAGATTATTTATGTTTTCGTGGTTTAGAGTTCAGTCCGCAAGGTTTAGAAGCTTTTAAAGAAGATTTACTAGAAAGCCAAAAGAATAAACATTTCATTACCATAAAAGGCGAAAAGGTTGAACGTATTAAATATGGGGATGAGCCCCTTTACATAAATGACGAGTTTGGCTCATTTACATTAAATTATTGTGGTGATTGTGCAGCACAATTAGGTGAATACCATCTAGACGGTTGTGATTGGGAAGTTTGTCCGGTGTGCAAAAAACAACTATTAACGTGTGACTGTATTGAAAGTTGGTGCGAGTAGTTCTCTAATTATAACAGGCGTGAAGCTTTCACTTCACGCCTTTCTTGTATCTGTTTTACTTATTCCCTTTTTAACCAACCGGACATCACAGAGCCGTACGCTTGCTGGGCGTGCTTCATCTTCACTGCGCTCTGAAACGTGGAGGAGATCGTGTCCATCTGTTCCTGTGTCAGCGTCCCTTCCTCCACCAGATTCTGCAGCGGATTGGGACTCCCCGCAAAGCTCTCCAGCGCGGATATCACCGCATCTTCCTGCTCTTCGGAGATCATGCCTGCGCCCACAAGGCTGTCCAGACTGTCCGCCAGCTCCGGCGATATGGAGGACGGCGAGGGCATGTCCACTTTGGCTTCCTCAAGCGCGCTGAGCAGATCTTCCTTTTCGTCCTCTGTGATGATGCCGCTGTCGATGAGGCCGTTCAGCTTATCCATCAGTGCGGATTCACCGGAGCGCCCCGAAGTCAGCACTTCGTTCACGGCATCGGATATCGCGTCCGACTGCTTCTTGGTAATCGTGCCTTCATCAATCAGGCCGGAGAGCGCGCTGCCCACAGGGTCCTGCCCGCTCATCATATAGTGCGGCATGGATGCTTCTATCGTATCCTTCAATGCGCTTTTAACCGCCTCTTCCTGTTCTTCCGTGATTGCGCCTGCCTTCACGAGCGCCGCCAGCGGGTCGCCTTTGCTTTCGCCGGACGACGATGTGTGCGCCGCGGATACGGTTTGCGCCGAGAAATAATTATAAAAGGGATTTGAATTTCCCGATACGGCGTTCATATCAACCCTCCTTCGGTTCCTCCATCTCTTTATATGGGCCGCAAACGCACACTTGAAACAAGGTTTTTGTAATTATTCAGAAATATTTCCGTTCTTGGTTTGTGTTTTACTCAATAAGCAAGCCGGGATTCCGTATCCGGCTTGCTTAACTGCACTCGGCATTGTGACGGCGTCAGATGGATATCGCAGATAAAACCTGATCTTGCTGATCTTCAGTGAGCATACCGCTGCTTACCATATCGTCCAGCGATCCGGGACGGGTAACGGCATATGCCGACTGCGCCTGCTTCATTTTCATGGCGTTCTGAAATGCCGTGGTAATCGCGTCCAGCTGATCCTGCGTCAGCGTACCATCGTCCACCAGATCCTGCAGCGGGTTATCGGAGCTGCCGTTAAAGCTCTCCAGCGCGGAAACCACCGATTCTTCCTGTTCTTCCGTGATCGTCCCGGCGCTGACGAGGCTGTCAAGGCTCTCTGTCATCTCCGGCGGCATGGGCGGCGGCGGGGGCATCTTATCCTTCGCTTCCTCCATGGCGGCGATAATCGCGTCCTTCTGATCCTCCGTAATCGTGCCGTCACTGATCAGTTCGTCCAGCGTATCAGAAAGCGACGAAGCCTGCGGCTGCCCTGCGGACATGGCTTCCGTAATTGTGCTGGATATCGAGTCCGCCTGATCCTGCGTGATCGTACCGTCGTCCACGAGGCCGGACAACGTGCTGGTCATGGGGTCGGTGCCGCCTGTCATAAACGGCGGCGGGCCATAAGCGATCGACTCGTCCAGCGCGCTTTTAATCGCCTGCTGCTGTTCTTCTGTGATGGTCCCCGTTTTTACGAGCTCCGCCAAAGGATCGGTCTTGCTTGAGTCCGAGGAAGCGCGGGCGGATGCAGATTGTGTCATGTAATAATTCAACAAGTTGGAACTGCCGGATATCGTATTCATAACAAACCTCCTCTCGGTTCATACGCATACTGTATCGGCAGCAAATCAGCAGATAAAACAGCCTGTCCGCTGATTTCATACATTGTTCCCTGTTCTGTTAGAATCGCGTTAGAATCGGTCTGGAAAAGGCCTGCTCCGGTGGAAATACAGATACAAAAGAAATGGTCAGCGGTGACTGACTTAACCTTGTCATTATACTCACAGAATGGGTCTTACAATAGGCTCTCCTTGAGGGGAGCTGTCACCGAAGGTGACTGAAGGGTGCAAACTCCTTTCGGCCGCTCACGCGTCTACCTCCTCTCAAGGGGAGGTTTCCTCACTATTCATCTTTCATTATTCACTGAAATAATCGGCGGCGGCTGACCTGGTCTTTGCCCCCACATCCGCCGGCTGGGCAGTTCGCTCATAAGGCCTTGGCCTCCCCACTACTGTGCCTCTCGGGATTCCTCCCGGCCGGACTGACCACTAAACCGCGCCATGCTCGCCGGAAATTCTCCGGTTTACGTGGGTCGTTTTGCCCGCGACTGGCATCGACTTTCAACCACAGACCCGCCGCCAAAATTTATTATAATCTTTACTGTTTGCGCATGTCAAAGCATGCTTTATGCTTTTCCTTTCAGGTTGATTTATTTTACCGGCGTGTTATAATGATTTTGCCGAAAAAGCGGCGCTTTTTCGAGCATTTACCCGGAGGTGGTATGCGTGGAACCGGACCCTGCTACTCATATGTTTCATCACGGCGGCGTGCATACCAACCGTGCGGATTAGCATGCACACCGCTTAAAAGAAAGGCGGTGCATCATCATGATTTTCAGCTACAAGACTGAAAGCGGCCAGCTTGCCGAGCAGACAAACGTTTGCCCGGGCAACTGGATTCATGTCGTCGGCCCGACAAAAGAAGAGCTCGAAGAGGTCGCCCGCGCAACGGGCGTTCTGCCGGAGTTTTTGCAGGCCGCACTCGACGAAGAGGAAACTCCCCGTATCGATAAAGAAGACGAGCAGACGCTGATCCTCGTTGACATTCCCGTCGTGGAGCCGGAAGGCACATCGTTTGTTTACAATACCCTGCCGCTGGGCATCGTGATCACGGAAACCAACATCATTACGGTCTGCCTCGAGGAGACCACGATCATCGAGGACTTCTGCCGCGGCCGTGTGCGCGGGTTCGACTGCGCCAAAAAGACGCGTTTTGTCTACCAGCTGCTCTACAAGATATCATCGCGCTTCCTGCAATACCTGCGCCAGATCGACAAGGCCAAAACGCAGGTGGAAAGCGCGCTGCAAAAGTCGCTCAAGAACCGCGAGCTTATCCAGATGCTCAAGCTGGAAAAATCGCTCGTGTTCTTCTCCACGTCCCTGAAGGCCAACGAGATCGTCATGGAGAAGATGCTCAAGACCAATGTGCTGAAGCGCTACCCGGACGATGAGGAACTGCTGGAGGACGTCATCATCGAGAACAAGCAGGCCATTGAGATGTGTACGATTTACCGCGACATTCTCTCGGGCACCATGGACGCCTTTGCTTCGGTGATTTCGAATAACCTGAATATCGTCATGAAATTCTTGACGTCTGTCACGATCATATTGTCCATCCCCACCCTGTTCTTCAGCATGTGGGGCATGAACGTGGACGTGCCGTTTGGCAACGGCATGCGCGGCGGGTTCATGATCGTAACGGGCATCGCCATCGTATCTACCATCATCGTAACGGTGATACTATGGCGCAGAAAGATGCTTTAGGAGGCAGCTATGCCATTGCTTAAATTTAAATGTGAAGACTGCGGGCAGGTGTTTGAGGAGCTGACAGCCGCGGGCAAAAAGGCTCCCTGCCCCGCCTGCAAGTCCCAAAATACCGATCGTTATTATCAGGGCAAATGCAGTTTTGGCAGCCCGGGCAGCGGTAAGGGCGGCGGCGGATGCAGCGGCGGTTCGTGTTCCGGCTGCAGCGGCTGCTCGAGCCACTGAGGACGATCTATGCACGAGGGGCACAGGCAGCGGCTGCTGCAGCGGTATCTCGACGGCGGGCTGGAGGGCTTTGAGGAACACGAGGTTCTGGAGCTGCTGCTGTTCTACGCGCTACCCCGTGTCGATACCAACCCCATCGCGCACCGGCTGATCGAGCGCTTTGGAGCCCTTGCGGGCGTGCTGGAGGCAGACCCTGCCGAGCTCACACAGGTGGAGGGCATCGGCGAGCGGGCTGCGGCGTTCCTCTCCATGCTCCCCGATGTGCTGCGCGCATACGAAAAAAGCCGGCTGGGCGCGCGCCCCGTCATCCGTTCCGTCAAAGACGCGTGCGATTACGCCCGCACGCTGCTGTTCGGTAAACCGTACGAACAGTTCTACATGGTGTGGCTGAACACGCAGGGCCGCGTGATCCATTCCGATCGGCTGTCGGAGGGCAGCGTTACCGAATCTCCGGTGTATGTAAACAAGGTGGCCGCCGCCGCGCTGCGGCACCGGGCCGCTAAAGGCTTCATCGCGCACAACCATCCGGGCGGCGCAGTTCAGCCGTCCCGCGCAGACATTGAAACCACACAGGCTGTACTCCGGGCATTATCCATGCTCGGCATTGAACTCATCGACCACATTATCATCAGCGACGATAACGCGTTCAGCTTTCAGGCCGACTCGCTGATGGGAGACCGCCATATGGAGGGCGAAAAAGCCTATGCGGCGCAGTACGCTGTGGGTGAACCCATGGACGTCGTGCTCAGGCAGGCCGTGCAGATGCCGCATCAAAAGGAGGAGTAACCATGACCATCACGTTTAAAGCGATTGACCATCCCAACCCGGACATCATCGACGGCGTGCTTGCCATCGAGCAGGAGGCCTTCGGCGACGGCGCACTCTCCGAGTACGTCATCATTCCGATGCTGCATCACGGCAAGGTGTATGTTGCTGTGGATGAGGAAGAAACCATCGTCGCCTGCGCGTATTTCATGCGCGACATGGCCGATATCGGCGTCGCCTTCCTGATGGGCGTTGCGGTGCTGCCCGACCTGCGCGGCCACGATGTGGGCACCGCCCTCTTAAACTACGCGCTGTCGCACCTGAAACGCTTCGGCATCACCCGCGTGCAATTAACCGTGGACCCGGCCAACTTCGACGCGCTTGCGGCTTATCGTGAAAAGCTGGGGTTCGCTGTGGTGGAGAGCGAGGACGGCGAATACGGCGCAGGAGAAGACCGGCTCGTCATGGAGAAGGAGCTGTAACCCTTTTTACAAAATATCTACGCCGTGTTCAAACATTGTTCACAGGCATCTTTTACAATAGAACTTGGTTAGGGGCAACGGACAGTATATATTCAGAAAAAAGCGTCGAGTTACATCGATGCTTTTTTCTTTGTGTCCGGTTACTGGAAAGCATAGCTTTTTAGGGTGTAATTCTGATATAATGGCGGAAGCAGGGGGACGATCTATGCGTTTGGACAAGTTTTTAAAGGTATCGCGGATCATCAAGCGGCGCACTGTGGCGGGTGAGGCGTGCGACAAGCAGCGCGTCAGCGTCAACGGCAATGTCGCCAAGGCCGGTAAGGATATTAAGGTGGGCGACGTGATCGAGATCCGCTTCGGCGGCTCCACGCTGAAAGCCCGCGTGTTGAAGGTAACCGAAACAGCGCGCAAGGAAGAAGCCGACAGCATGTACGAGGTGCTCGAGGAGACAAAGAATGGCTGAAACGGTGGGCATCCTGCTCGCCGCGGGGTCATCCACGCGCATGGGTGAAAACAAGCTGCTCCTGCGTATCGGCGCAAAGACCGTGCTGCAGCGCAGTATGGAAGCCATGCAGCGTTCCGGTATATTCTCCCGCATGCTGATTGTGTGCCGGGAAGAGGATGTGGAGCGCATCGATGCGCTGGCGCGGGCCATATTCGATGATTATGAACTGATTCCGGGCGGGAACGAGCGCCAGTATTCGGTTGCCAATGCGCTCGCCGCAGCGGGCGACGCGGATGTCGCGCTTGTGCATGACGCGGCGCGCTGCTTTGCGGAGCCGCAGCTCTTTATCGACTGCGCAAAGGCCGCAGCGGAGTTCGGCGCGGCCGCAGCGGGCGTACATACGCACGACACCATCAAGACCGAACAGGATGGCGTCATCACAGGCACGCTGGACCGGGATCATATCGTGACGATCCAAACCCCGCAGGCCGCCCGACTGGACATATTACGGCAGGCACACAAGCAGGCCGCCGTGGACGGCTTTCTCGGCACGGACGAAAGCGTGCTGCTGGAACGCATGGGCGTTGAGGTCCGGCTGGTCGAAGCCAGTAAGAACAATATCAAGATCACCACGCAGGAGGATATCATGGCGGGGCAGAATATCGCAGGCGCACGGATGCGCTGCGGTACGGGATACGACGCGCACCGGCTGGCACCGGGTTTGCCGCTGTTTTTGGGCGGCGTAAAGATACCGTACACCCACGGCCTTTCGGGCCACAGCGACGCGGACGTGCTGATTCACGCGGTCATCGACGCGCTGCTGGGCGCGGCCGCCGCAGGCGACATCGGCCACCACTTCCCGATGACCGAGACCTACCGGGGCATCAGCAGCGTCAAACTGCTGGAACGCACGCGCGAGATCGTCGCGGAAAAAGGTTTTGCCATCATCAACGTAGACGCAACGGTCGTGATGCAAAAACCGCGGCTTGCGCCGTATGTGCCGCAGATGCGCAAAAACATTGCCGAAGCGCTCTGCATCGATATCGAAGCGGTCAGCGTGAAGGCCACCACCACCGAAGGGATGGGGTTCGAGGGCATGCAGCAGGGTGTCTCTTCCATGGCTGTGGCCATGCTGACGGGCTGAAGGCTTGCTTTTTGCGCCGAACTATATCATAATTGTCAAAGTTAATCCGCCAAGGAGTTGTTTAGATGGATTTTTTGCAGGTTGAAAAGAAGTGGAAAGAAAAATGGGAGCAAACGAAGTTATACAGCTTCGATAAGTCCCGCGTCGACAAGAAGAAGTACGTGCTGGAGATGTTCTCCTACCCCTCGGGTGCAAAGCTGCACCTCGGACACTGGTACAACTATGGCCTGACGGACTCCTACGCACGATATTTGCGCATGAAGGGCTATGAAATCTTTCAGCCCATGGGCTTCGACGCTTTCGGCCTGCCCGCCGAGAACTACGCAATCAAGACGGGCATCCATCCGGAGGACTCCACACTTAAAAATATCGACACCATGGAAAAGCAGCTCAAGGCCATGGGCGCAATGTTCGACTGGGACTACGAGATCAAGACCTGCATGCCGGACTATTACCGCTGGACCCAGTGGTGCTTTTTACAGTTGTATAAAAAGGGCCTCGCCTACCGCAAGGAAGCGCCCGTGAACTGGTGCGAAAGCTGCCAGACCGTGCTTGCCAACGAGCAGGTGGTGGACGGCGGCTGCGAGCGCTGCGGCACGCCCGTCAAGCGCAAGCATTTGACGCAGTGGTTCTTCAAGATCACCGATTACGCCGAGCGTCTGCTGGAGGGGCTTAATAAGATCGACTGGCCCGAAAAGACCAAGATGATGCAGCGCAACTGGATCGGCAAATCCACCGGTGGCCAGATTACGTTCAAGCTTGAAAACGGCGACGAGATTACCGTATTTACGACGCGTGCTGACACGCTGTATGGCTGTACCTATGTGGTGCTCGCGCCGGAGCATCCGCTGACCAAAAAGATCACCACGCCGCACCAGATGAAGGCCGTGGAGGAATACATCGACTACGCCGCACGCGCGTCCGAAATCGACCGGCTTTCCACCACCCGCGAGAAAACCGGCGTGTTTACCGGCGCGTATGCGATTAACCCGATCAACGGACAGCGCATCCCCGTCTATGTGGCGGACTACGTGCTGGCCACCTACGGCACAGGCGCGGTAATGGCCGTGCCCGCGCACGACGAGCGAGACTTCGAGTTCGCGCAAAAGTACGATCTGCCCATCGAGCGCGTCATCGAGGGCCTCCAAGGCGAGCCCGACGACCTGCCCTTCACGAGCTACAGCGGTGTGATGGTAAACAGCGAGCAGTTCGATGGACTCACCGTGGAGGAAGGCAAAAAGGCCATCATCGAGAAGCTGAAAAACGATGATGCGGGCGATTTTTGCATCAACTATCGCCTGCGCGACTGGCTTATCTCGCGCCAGCGCTACTGGGGCGCGCCCATCCCCGTGGTCTACTGCGACAAATGCGGAGAGGTGCCCGTGCCGGAGAGCGATCTGCCCGTGAAGCTGCCCTACGACGTGGACTTTACGCCGGACGGCACATCGCCGCTGCTCAAATCCGCGTCCTTTATCAACACGACCTGCCCGAAGTGCGGCGGCCCGGCCAAGCGAGACGCCGATACGATGGACACGTTTGTGTGCTCGTCTTGGTACTTCCTGCGCTACCCGGATGCCCATAACGACGAGGCCGCTTTTAACACCGAATGGATCAACAAGATGTTGCCCGTGGACAAGTATGTAGGCGGCGCGGAGCACGCCTGCATGCATCTGCTGTACGCGCGCTTCTTTACCATGGCCCTGCACGACATGGGCTATGTGGATTTCGACGAGCCGTTTCAGTCGCTCGTACATCAGGGCGTCATCCTGGGGCCGGACGGACAGCGCATGAGCAAGTCCCACGGCAACGTCGTCTCGCCCGATGAATACATCGCCCAATACGGAAGCGACGTGTTCCGCACGTATCTGGCTTTCGGTTTCTCTTACATGGAGGGTGGGCCGTGGAACGCTGACGGCATCCGTTCCGTAAACAAGTTCCTGGAGCGGCTGGAACGTACCGTTACGCGCCTGCTGGAGGTTTCAGGCGAGAGCGAGGAAGGCAAAAAGGAGATCCGCTACGCGGAGAACTACGCCATCCAGCGCGTTTCGGCTGATATTGAGAACTTCTCGTTCAACACAGCCATTGCGCGCATCATGGAACTGGTGAATGCATTAGCGAAGTATCTCGATGCCACGCCGGATAAAGAAACATCCGCTCATATCGCCCGGACGTTGATCCGCCTCATTGCGCCGTTTGCGCCGCATATCGCGGAGGAGCTGTGGGAGCAGGCGGGTGAGTCCTACTCCGTGTTCAACGCGGCTTTCCCGGAGTGTGACGAAAGCGCACTCGTGATGGATACCGTGGAGATGGTGCTGCAGGTAAACGGCAAGGTGCGCGCCAAGTTCCTCGTGTCCGCAGACGCCTCCAAAGAGGACATTGAGCAGCTTGTCTTCTCTACCGACAGCCTGACCGCGCATTTCGAAGGCAAACAGGTCCGCAAGGTCATCATCGTACCGGGCCGCATCGCCAACATCGTAGTAGGCTGACACTGGGTTGCTGAAAAAAACTATATCTTGGAGGCTCTGCCTCCAAACCTCCGCACAAGGGGCAATGCCCCTTGTGTATCCCATCGGGAGCGAAACGCCTAAACAGGCGTTTCGCGGACAAAGGGATTCCAAAGGGACTGGTCCCTTTGGCGGGAGCGCGAGGGCAGAGCCCTCGTCATTGCACATGTTCCAATGCGGCGGACGGGGGCCGTTAAACCCCGCCGGACAGTTCGAAACCATCCTGTCCTAAAATAAAACTACGGAAGGCCGGGCTTACAGCCCCGGGCGGATACCAAGACAGGAATCCGCAGAGAATTGAATCATGAAAACAAAATTGCTCACGCCGCGCTTTATGGCCGAGGCCGGCATCATCGCGGCGCTTTATTTTGCGCTCACCATGGCCAGCATCCCTTTGAGCTACATGACGCCGCAGGTACGCATCTCCGAGGCGCTGTGCGTACTGCCGTTCTTCACACCCGCAGCTGTGCCCGGGCTGTTCATCGGCTGCCTGCTCTCCAACCTCGCGGGCAGTCCGCTTGGGCCATACGACATACTGTTTGGCTCGCTCGCCACGCTGGCAGCCGCCATCGCCGCGCGGTACATCCGGCCCAAATGGCTGGTGCCGCTGCCGCCCGTGGTGATCAACGCGTTTGTCGTGGCCGGAATTCTGCAATACTATTTAGGGATACTGTACTGGGAATCCGTACTGTGGGTCGCCGCGGGCGAGGCCATCGCGTGCTATGCGCTGGGCCTGCCGCTGCTGCTGGCACTTGAAAAACATAAGGATAAGCTATTTAAACGTGACGGAAAACGCTGAGGAAAAAATCATCACCGAAGAAAAGCTGCCGGAGAAACCGGAAAAGAAGAAGCCCGACTTCAAAACCCTGTGGCACCTGTTCGTCATCTTCTTTAAAGCGGGCACGTTTACGTTCGCGGGCGGGCTCGCCATGCTGCCCGTGATTGAGAGGGACGTGGTGGAAAAGTACGCCTTGATGACGCGCGAGGAGTTCCTCGAATACGCCACGCTCGCCCAAACCCTGCCCGGAATCATCGCGCTTAACTGTTCCGCGTTCGTGGGGCGGCATTCGGCGGGTACGCTTGGAATGCTCGTCGCGGGCTTTGGCGCTACGGTCTCCGCCTTCGTGTTGATGGTTGTTGCCACGATTCTGCTGCACCTTGTACCGCAGGAAGGGGCGTTTGCCGGGGCATTCCGCGGCATCCGCGCCGCCTCCGCTGCGCTCATCCTCTCCGCCGCGTTCTCACTCGGCAGACACAACATCAAAACCGCCTTCACCATTGTGGTGATGCTTGCGGCCTTCGCGTTGGTGCTGTTTCTGAACATCAGCGCGCCGCTTGTCATCCTCGCCGCAGGCCTTGCCGGTATCGCGTTCCATTGGATTAAAAAACGCAGGAAGAAGGCCGAGTTATGATCGTGTGCCTGAAGCTGCTGTACACGTTTTTCTTTATCGGCATCGCGGGCTTTGGCGGCGGCTACTCCATGATGTCCATGATCATGACCGAGTCGGCCAAGTTCGGCGTTACCACGGCCCAACTGGCGGATCTCAACGCGCTCGACATGATCGTGCCCGGCCCCATCGCCATCAACGCCGCCACCTATGTAGGCTATCTCTCCGGCGGCTTCTGGGGCGCGCTCTTTGCCACCATCGGCGTATCGCTGCCCTCGTTCATCATCATCACGCTCGTGATGCGCTTTCTCAAACGCTACCGCGAGAACAAGCTGGTCTCCGGCTTCCTCACGGGCGTCAAGCCCGCAGCCGTGGGCCTCATCGGCGCGGCTGCCATGGCCATCGCCGGAGGCGTGCTGCTGCAGACCGGCGCCACCACCGCCACGCTGCTGACGAACCCTTTCGGCACGCTTTCGCTGCCGCTCGTGGGTATCTTCGTTGCCGTAGCCGTCGCCAACATCGGCTTTAAGGTAAACCCCATACTGCTCACGCTGATTGCGGGTGTCATTGGGGCGTTGTTTTTGGGATAGGCACTCGCCATATGGAATTCCCAAGAAAGCTTAAAACATACTGTGGCGTTAGCTTGTGCAGTTAGTGCCCGTGGTTACTAAAAAAATGCTCTTTGAGATGGACTGAGGGTAGCATCTCCGAAACAAGCTGAAAGCAGGTTCGCCTGGCTTTTTTCTTTACCTAAAATAGCAATACCCTGCTCCCGTCCGCGTATACATTATGGACGCTGAAAACGGGAGTGACGCAATGTATATCGAAAGCGGCCTATTGGGCGTGGTGGTGGGCGCGGCTGGAACGGTGCTGGGCGGCGTATTGGCCATGCTGATCGGCGGACGGGTGAAGGAACCCCGGCCTTTTCTCGCGTTTGCGGGCGGGATGATGATCGCCGTGGTGTTCTTCGACATGCTCATCGAAAGCGCCGAGGTGGGCAGCGTGTGGACCATGTGCATCGGCACGGTAGGAGGCGGCGTATTCTTCGCGCTGGCCGCGCCTCTTGTGTCGCACGAGGAGACGCCTTCGCTGCGCGCCATGGGTATCCTTGTGCTGCTGGGCATCGCGCTGCATAACCTGCCGGAGGGCCTCGCCATCGGTTCGTCGCTTGTGGAAAACGAGCGTATTGCGCTGTCGCTGTCGCTGCTGATGCTCATCCACAACGTGCCGGAAGGCGTGGCCGTATGCCTGCCACTCAGACTCTCCGGCATGAAGGCGGCAAAGATACTCTGGCTGGCGTTTTTGACCGGCGCGCCTACCGCGGTCGGGGCGCTGCTGGGCACAGCGGTTGGCAGCATATCGCCGAATATGATCTCGCTGTGCATCGCGTTTGCGGGCGGCGCAATGCTGTTCATCTCGCTCAAAGAGCTCATCCCGGCGGCGGGCGAAAAAAAAGCGCTCTATGCGCTTTTGGGATTGTGCTTCGGGTTCTTCATGACGATGCTGGTTTGACGGTCCCGCTGCCCACGGTATAGACGCTGCCCGAACACACGCGCATAGGTACAGCGGTAGTGATGAAGCACTGCGAGCCCTTCACCCGCTCGATCAGCGCAGACTGGCGCGCCTCGTCCAGCTCGGAGAATACATCGTCCAGTAGCAGCACCGGGCTCTCGCCAAAGTCCTGCTTCACCGCTTCAAACGTGGCTAATTTCAAGGAAAGCATTGCGGTGCGTACCTGCCCCTGCGAGGAAAAAGCCTTGATCTCCGCACCGTTCAGAAAGACCGAGAAGTCCTCCCGGTGCGGCCCCACGAGGCAGAAGCCCTGCTCGATCTCGGAAGCCAGCGACTTGTCCATGCGTTCCAGCAATGCGGCGCGGATATCGCCTCCGGTGACGCTGCAGCGGTATTTCAGGCTCAGCGACTCCCCGCCCGAAAGATCGGCGTGGATTCCCCTGCCCAGTTCGTCGATATGCTGCAAAAACGCCTGACGCTGGCGGATGATGCGCTCCCCATAGGAAGCGAGCTGTTCGCTGAATATGCCGACGAGCTTGCGGAGCTGGTGCTCCGGCATGCGCGACTTCAGCAGCGCGTTCTTCTGCGCCATGGCCTTTTGATATTCCTGCAGGTCGAAGAAGTATGTGGGCTTGAGCTTGGATATCTCGAGGTCCATGAAATGGCGTCGCAGCGACGGAGACTCCTTGAGCGTCTTAAGATCCTCAGGTGAGAACACTACCGCAACGAAGTTGCCGAGCAGGTCCCCCATGCGGCGCACGGGCTGACCGCCCACCTTGAGACTCTTCTTGTCCAGCGAGGAGAGCAGCACCTCGATATCCACCCGGCCCTGCGCACGCGCTACCGCACCTTTCACGTAGGCGCTCTCGCAGCCTTCGCGAATGCACTCCGCATCGCGTTGCGTGCGGAACGATTTGCCGAAGCTTAATAGCCCGATAGACTCCAAAAGGTTCGTTTTGCCCGCGGCGTTTTTGCCCTGCAGCACGTTCACGCCATCCGAAAAGGCGATCTGCAGCGCGGCGTAGCTCCGGTAGTTTTTCAGTGTCAGGCCTGCAAGCCGCATGCGCGCCTCCTTAAAGCGTATAGAACCAAATCGCACCCCACACGTTAATGACCGCCCCCGCGAGGAGCAGTACGGCAGGCAGCGCGGTATAACCCGTGATCCGGTCTGTGCGGTAGACGCGCTCGTCGTCAAACAGCACCAGCGAGAACGCGAGCATGTCCACAAGATAGCGGCAGCCGAACTGCCAGCCGCCCATGGTCCGGTGGCACAGCGTCACAAAAAGATGCACCACAAAGCACGCAAGCCATATCCAGCGCTTCGCGTTCATTTTTCGCACCATGCAGACAAACAATAGAATGTACGCCGGGTTGACGAGGAAGAAGAGCGTGCCGTTGAACTGCGGCCAGAAGCCTTCGATGTCCGCGCCCGGTATTTTGAAAATCTCCACGATATTGCCCGGCAGGTATTGCAGCGAGAACTGAGGAGCACTCGCGAACTCGGGCAGGTAGTTGTGACCAAATTCAAAGAAGTTTCCAAAACGCGCATAATTGAATGCACCCATCAGCAGACCCATAAAGAAAAGCGGCAGCATATACGGCGCACAGCGCAGCAGCTTGCGGATAAAACCCTTGTCTTCGAATTTATGGTACAGCTCATAGATCAGCAGCGGTACATAAATCAGCTGGAAGGGGCGGCAGGCCATGGCGGCACCCATCGACAGGAACGAGAGCGCCCACGCGTATTTTCTTTTGCTCTGCATCAGGTAGAGCGCCAGCACCGAGAAGAAAAAGCCCTCGGTCTGTGCGGCAAACCACACCCAGCCCGTGGCGGAAAGATACAGCAGGTTGGAGCCCAGCGTCAACAGCAGTGCAATCAGCGCGGCGTAAAGCCCGCCCATCTCGCGCCGCAGCAGATAGCGGTAGATGATCAGCATCGTGCCGATGCCAAACAGCGTATTCACAAGGTTGTCCGGGGTATTGAGACCGAAAAACGGCGTAAAAATCGCCATCACCACGGAAGGAAACGGCGGAAAGCTGACGTAATAGTGCCCCTGATAGAAAGCAAGCTCCAGCCACGATACGTTCTCCGGCAGATGCGTGCTGCCGCTCCACCACGCGAGCGCCTGCCGCGTGTATGAGTCGTAGGTGCTGTGCGAGAGTATGCCCTGCCCGGCTGCGCCATAGATCACGATGTATGCACAAATGAGCGCTGTCAGCGCGGGAACGATGTGATATGTAAAGCGCTTGCCGTTCATTGCCATAATAGACCCATTTTACCCTGTTTTCAGTGAATAGTGAATATTTTTTTGCCCAGCCCGCCAAACGGCCCGAGCGACTGTTCACCATTCATTATTCCCGTTCACGCCAGGTGGATGTGCGTGCTCGCCGCATTTCCCGAAAGGATTTCATCGATACGGCTGCTCGCACGCGCAATATATACGTGCGTGCCTGCCTTAGCCGGGCCGAGCGAATACTTCAGCTTTGCACCCGCCCCGTGTGCGCCCGCACGGGAAGCCCCTCGGCAGCACGCAATGGCGGCGTTGACGTTGTCCTCCAGCTCCTGCGGCGTAGCGCCCGTGATCTCGCGGATCAGCGTGGAAACATCGCCCGGCACCTGATAGATCCCATCCACCGACGTCAGTATGACGAGCGTTTTGGCCTGCACCAGCATTGCGATCACCGCAGCGGTTTCGTCGTTATCGACGCACTCCACCACATGGCGCGTGCCATCCTCGCCAATGCGCTTTAGTTCCATCTTGCGGTTTTCTTCGCTGGAAACCGGGTCGTTGTAGTTCACAATAGGAATGGCGTTTTGCGCGGGTGCGCGCATCAGCAATCGGTAGATGTGCTCGCGCTTCTCCGGATCGTTGAAGTGGCTGTGCTCCACGAGCATCTGGCGCACCGAATAGCTCGGATTGATGAACTGCCGGTAGTTCTCCATCAAGATGGCCTGTCCCTGCGCGGCGTAGTCGGTCTTTACGTCCTCTTCGTCGCCGGTGAGTTCATGTCCGCTGCGCTTCATGTAGTCGATGCGGCCGATCTCAGTCGCGCCGGAGCTGACGAGCAGCATGCCGGGTCGCAGCGAAGCACTCAGCCTTGAGAATATGTTGTAGTCGATGTCGCCGTCCTCGTCGCGGATGAGCGCCATGGAGCCGATTTTAATGACAATGTCGTATACGCCCTGCATGCGGTGCCTTCCTTCTCCGGTTTTCTTGCGATATTATACACCATCGTACGGGGACTGGCAATCACAGGGCTTTCATCAGCGCATTTGGCTTGCGGGAGGTTCACTTCCGTATTATAATACTGAAAAACCGGGCGACCGGAATGCAAAGGAAACTGTACCATGGAATTTGCCAAGAGGCTGGACCGCGTGACCGGCAGCGCAATCCGCGCGATATTCGAACTGCTCAAGGACCCCACCATCATTTCGTTTGCGGGCGGCAATCCTGCGCCGGAGTGTTTCCCCTCGGAAGATGTGGCGGATATTGCCGCGTCCCTCATCCGGGCCCATGGCGACGCGATATTGCAGTACGGCGGCACGCCCGGTATCGGGGAACTCAAGGATACCGTGCTCGCCATGGCACAAAAGCGCGGCATCACCGCCTCGCCGGATCAGGTCATCATCACGTCTGGCTCCACACAGGGCATCGGCCTTGCGGCCAAGACGTTGCTGAATCCCGGTGATACAATCCTGACGGAGAGCCCCACGTTCATCGGCGCGCTCCAGACGTTCCTCTGCTACGAAGCAAACGTTATCGGCGTGGATATGGATGATCAGGGCATGCTGATAGAAGATCTGGAAGATAAGATCGTCCGGTACAGGCCCAAATTCGTCTACACCATATCGACGTTCCAGAACCCCACCGGCCGAACGCTGCCTGCCGCGCGGCGCAAAAAACTGCTGGATATCTGCCAAAAGCAGGGCGTATTGATCCTCGAGGACGACCCGTACTGCGACCTCAGGTATTCAGGCGAAGCGGTTGCCCCCATCAAGAGCATGGACACGGACAATACCGTCATCTATCTGATGAGCTTTTCCAAGATCATCTCGCCCGGGCTGCGCGTGGGCGCGGCCATTGCCGACCCGCGCATCATCGGCAAGTACAACATCGCCAAGCAGGGCGAAGATCTGCATACCTCCAACCTCTCGCAGGAGATCGTCAACGGCTACATGCGCTCCGGCAAAGCGGAAACGCATATTGAAAAGATCTGCGCCAACTATCGTGCCAAGCGCGATGCAATGCTGAAAAAGCTGGAAGGCTTCCCGCAGGGGGTCACGTTCACCCGGCCCGACGGCGGCCTGTTCATCTGGGCGGAGTTGCCCGAAAGCGTGGACGCCGAGGCGTTGTTCAAGACGTGCGTGGACAAAGGCGTGGCATATGTACCGGGCACGCACTTCTATCCCGAGGGCGGGCATAAGAACACGATACGGCTGAACTTCTCCATGCCTTCGCTGGAGAAGATCGATACGGGCATGGATATCCTGAAGAAAGTAATCGAGGAAAACCTGTGAAGCAATGGCGGCCGGGTGAGCGATCTCCCGGCTTTCCCTCTTATCAGTCCCCTCCCGGGACAGCTTCTCCCGGGGAGAAGCCTTTTGCTGTGGCTATTTCATAGATGCGGCTGCCGGGTGAGGGGGCCTTCATAGAGGCTCCTTTTTGCTATGGTTCATACGTCCATCCGCAGTCCCCGTGATAAATCATCTGTTTTGTCATGCCGCCGTCCACAACGATGTTCTGGCCCGTAACGAAGCCTGCCTCCTCACCGCACAAAAATAGTACGATGTTCGCAATATCCGCGGGCTCTCCCACACGGTTCACCGCGTGCTGCGCCTTGTCCGCTTCGGAATGCTGCGGGACGTAGCCTTTCTCGTGCTGGTACGCGCCCGTATCGATCCAGCCGGGGCTCACGGCGTTGACACGCACCCTGCCCGACAGGCTTTCCGCCATGGCATGGGTAAGCGCGGCGATGCCGCCCTTGGCGGCAGTATAGCTCTCGGTATCGGGTTGGGACATAAAGGCGCGCGTGGAAGCAATGTTGACAATGGCCGCGCCTGGCGCGAAGTATTCTTTAAAGAGCAGGGTCAGATAATACGGTGCCGCAACGCCCACGCGCAGCACGGTATCAAAGTCATCATAACTGCAGCCGGAGAGCAAACCGCGGCAGCTGAAGCAGGCATTGTTGATCAGATAATCCACATGGCCGAAGGTCAGAATCACTTTTTTGGCGAAATGCTCCAGCGTATCCTTTTCCGCCACATCGCCGCGCACAAACAGCAGCGCACTGCCATACCTGTTCTGCAGCCTGCTGCCCGAAACTTCATCCATATCAATAACGGCCACCAGTGCACCGCGGCTCAAAAACGCCTCAGCGATACAGCGTCCGATGCCGTTTGCACCGCCCGTAATGATGCATACCTTATCCGTGAAATCCATAACCGTTCTCCAGAACTGTTTTGTTTGATTATACCACAGCGCCATATACATTTTGTAATCGATGCACAAGGTTATCTAAGGTGAAAGTATTGATTCTTTCTTAAATTACAAATAATTTATTCTTATTTTATCATGAAAATAGTCCCATCTTAATGTATAATTGGGTAAACCCTACAATACCTGCAAAAGAGAAACGGCATGAAAAAGCATAAGCCCTCAAAAATTTTCGCTGCCAGTGACCCCTCAGAACAAACCAGTGGCGATTCAAACTTCTCCAAAAAGCCCATGTACGAATACCCGCGCGAACTTTCCCGCAGCCGGAGAAGCCGGGTCTCTGTTGCGTTTGCCATCCTGCTGGTCGTGGTGACCGTACTGTGTTGCCTGTATGCGGGTGCCTCCGGTGCATCCTCACATGGCGGCCTCATCATCAACGAAGTCGTCTCCTCTAACTCAGGATCATTAACGGATTCACAAGGCGGTTCTCCCGACTGGATTGAACTTTATAATGGTACGGACAGCGATATTAACCTCAGCGGCTACTCAATCGTCCGCCGCCTTACCGATGAGCGCGCTTCGCTGGGGAACGTCACGATCCCTGCGGGCGGCTACACCATCATCTATGCCGACAATGAAGCATACGGCGATCCCCCCTGCACATGTTTCACGCTCTCCAAAAGCGGTGAAACACTCTATCTGCTGGACCCGTCCGGTATTGTGCTGCAGCAGCTTACCGTGCCCGCGCTCTATACCGACATCTCCTACGCGTTCAGCACAAGCGGACGCTATGGGTACTGCCTTAATCCCACACCCGCCGCCACAAACGATACTTCGGTTGAGACGCTTCAGTCACTCGAAGAGCAAACTCAGTCTGCCAATATTATCATCACCGAGGTTATGCCCGATTCACAGGCAGGTAGTGGATGGATCGAGCTTTACAACAACGGGGATACTACGATAAATTTGAATCTGTTCTACCTCTCAGACAATGAAGCGGATGCTTCGCCTTGCCGTTTGCCCGATTCAACGCTTGCGCCGGGCGAATACGCACTCATCCGCACCGGGGATACCAGCGAAGCCTTAAGCGTGCCTTTCAGTTTTGGAAGCAACGATCATGGCGCATACCTGTATGACGTGACGGGTATACTGCGCGGCGCGCTCAACTGGCAGGTAATCCCCGGCAGCGGGGTTTCAGTAGTCGGCGACAACGCCTACACCAAGCAGCCGTCGCCCGGCGCGGCAAACAGCGGCAGCGTATTTTCCTTAAGTGACCGAACAGAGATGAATGATACCGATCCCGTGCGCATCAGTGAAGTGTTGGCAGACAATGCGCACAGCATATCGGACGTGGACGGCGAGCGCAGCGCATGGGCAGAAGTGCATAATCAATCCAGTTTGCCTGTATCGTTGTCCGGTTACTACCTCTCGGACGATGCAGACGACCCGCTCAAATGGGCATTTCCAGCTATGACGCTTCAGCCGGACGGCTATGCGGTGGTGTTCCTCTCTGGCACAGAAGGAGGTACTGAAACACTGCAGGCTTCATTCAGCCTCAGCGCGGATGAAGATGCACTATATTTGACCGATATATCCACCATGCACACCGATACGCTGGCGCTGCCTGCAAGCGTGGCTGACGTATCCATCGGACGCGCGGCAGACGGCAGCCCCTGCTATTACGCCTGCCCTTCCCCGAGCGCGGCCAATACCCAGGGCTATGCGCTGCTCGCCGATGCGCTAAGCAGCCGCACGCAGGGCGTCTATATCAGCGAGGTATGCGCATCAGGCGAGGACGGAGACTGGGTGGAACTGTATAACGGCTCGAATATGGCAGTCGATCTCACTGGCTGGTATCTTTCGGACGATGCGGACGAGCCGCTCCAATGGCGTATCCCCTCGCTGACCATCGCTGCGGGTGGCTACACAGTAATTGCGGGAAACGGTACGACAGACGCGGCAGCGCCCTTTGGCATATCCATCACGGGCGAAACCATTGTATTATCCAATGCGGGCGGTGCGCTTGTGGACGCATTCGATTCCGGCGTACTGCGTACCGGACTGACAAGCGGGCGTGCGGCTGGCAGCGCGACACTATCGCGCACATTCTTTCTGGTTCCCACACCCGGCGCACCCAATTCAGACCAGACTTCCACGGGTTACGCTATTGCACCGGTATTCTCAGATAATGGGCTATATCATACCGAAGCATTTTCGCTGTCAATAACTCCGGCATCCGAGGACACGGTAATCTATTATACGCTCGACGGCTCTGTACCGGGCGAAGGCGATATACGCTACACCGGGCCGATCACCATAGAAGACAATACGGTCGTGCGTGCTGTGGCATTTTCACCCGGCCTGATGGCCTCTGACGTGGTCACGGCGACTTATCTATTCGAGGAGCCGCACACCGTACCCGTGGTTTGCCTTTCAGGTGAGCCTTCGCAGATGTACACCATTTTCAACAAGGCCAGCCGTAACTATAAGCCCGAATATGCCGGAAACGTGGAATATTACGAGGCTGACGGAACGCTTGGCATAAGCTTTACTGCGGGTATTGTTCCCAAGGGCCGCAGCTCACTGAAATATGACCAGAAATCGGTTACTATTCGGCTGCAAGAGCGATATGGCCGGACCGAAATCACCTATCCGTTATTCGAGGACGGCGGTGTGTCCACCTTCAGCGAGTTCACGCTGCGCAACAGCGGGCAGGACTACTTCGGCTCGCGCCTGCGCGATTCATTTGTTCAACAGCTGGCACAGGGCATGGACGTTGACGGCATTCGCACACGGCTTGCAGCAGTATACATGAACGGGGTCTACTGGGGCCTGTACGACCTCAATGAGGAGCAGGAAGAGGGTTACTTTGAGGCATATTACGGACTGGAATATGATGATATCGACATGATTGACCGAAACAACACCGTCAAGGAGGGCAGCGTTGACAATTATCTGCTGGTACGCAGCTATGCGCGAAACTGGGATCTGTCCGACGACGCGGTGTTTGCTCAGTTTACGGAGCTCGTCGACGCGGACGCCTGCATGGATTATCTGATCGTCAATACGTTCTTTGGCAACGGCGATGTCATGAACCAGCGATTCTGGCGCGCACAGGATGGCAGCGTATCGTGGCGTCCGCTGCTGTTCGACCTCGACTGGTGCATGCGCTTCGACAGTGCCTACCGTGACACGTTCCCGCGTTACTTCAGCCGCGAAGGCTCTGCAGCGGGCAACGGCACAATTACCAACATGGATATCTTCTACGGCCTGAAAAAGAACGCGGCATGGCGGGAAGCCTTTATCGATCGCTTTATTGAGGTGGCTTATACGCACTTCGACACCGACCGCGTTTTAGCGCTGTTCGACGAAACTGTGGCACAAATGGAGCCCGAGATGACCCGACATATCGCGCGATGGCACACGCACCGCAGCGTAAACACATGGCTGAGTCAGACAGAGGCGCTGCGCAGTGCACTGGAGAAACGCCGGGACATTGCATTACGGGAGATGGCCGATGCCTTTGGCCTATCCAATGCGGAGCTTGAAACGCGTGTAAATGCATTTCTGTCCTCACGCTAATCACGTCTACAACTCTACTAGCCGGAATTTAAAACGCCCCGCCCCGGTTCATAATCCGGTGCGGGGCGTTCGTTCTTTTGTCTTACAGCGTCTTGATCCAGCCGAACTCGTCCTTTTCCCTGCCATACTGGATACCGGTCAGCTTATCGTAGAGCTTGCGCGTGAGGTCACCCATATTGCCACCGGAAACCTTGATGCGCTTATCTTCCCACTGCATGCCACCCACCGGCGATACCACCGCAGCCGTACCCGTGCCGAAGGCTTCCTCCAGCCCTCCCGTCTCGGCTTCGCGGAAGATATCCGCAATAGCGATACGCTCCTCATGCACCGATATGCCATACACCTCTTTGGCAAGACGGATGATCGAGTCGCGCGTGATGCCCGGCAAGATGCTGCCGGTCAGTGGTGCGGTATAAAGCTCCCCTCGGATCTTAAAGAACATGTTCATGGAGCCGACTTCTTCAACGTATTTCTTTTCGCAGCCGTCCAGCCACAGCACCTGCGAGAAGCCCTTGTCGTGCGCGTATTTACCCGCCACGAGGCTCGCCGCGTAGTTGCCGCCTGTCTTGGCAAAGCCCGTGCCGCCCACCACGGAGCGCACGTAGGTGTCCTCCACGTAGATATCAACCGGTGCAAGGCCCGATGCGTAGTACGCACCTACCGGCGAAAGGATAATATAGAAGATGTACTCGTCGCCTTCCTTGACACCGATATATGGGTCCGTGGCAATGACGGTCGGACGGATGTAAAGCGAAGTGCCGTCCGCCTTGGGCACCCACCCCTTCTCCATCTGAATCAACTCGTAGAGCGAGTCGAGTATAAATTCCTCCGGCAGCTCCGGCATGCACATCCGCTTGGCGGATACGTTCATGCGCTTGAAGTTGTCCCACGGGCGGAACAGATTGATGCCCTGCGGCGTATGGTAGGCCTTGAGGCCTTCAAATATCGTCTGGCTGTAGTGCAGCACGCTGCATGCGGGCGAGAGCGAGAAGTTCTCGAACGGGCGAATTTGTGCGTTGTGCCATCCCTTCCCCGTCTTGTACTCAATGGTCAGCATATGGTCGGTAAATATCCGGCCAAAACCAAGCTTGCTTTCGTCCTGAGGTTTTTGCTTAAGCTGCTGTGTCCTGATGATTTCAAGATTCATGATGCACCACTCCCTTGGGTTTTTGTCATTGTACTCCCCCTGCGACGAAAAATCAACGTTTTACCACGTTGTACTGCGCAGATTTCGGTTTTTGACGCACTTAACGGCTCCGTATGCACCGAAAAATCCCCGACACGGCAGCCGTCCGCGCATGAGAGCCGGCTGTGCCGCGTATGGTTCATTAAGGCGAACGGCATAAGATCAGTTGCTTTTATACGTAAAAGCAGATTTAACCTTCGCTTTATTTGCAAAAATACGCTTTGCTGATATAATAACAATCGCAAGAAAGAGAGAGGATAATACCATGGGTATTTTTGAAGCCATCGCTTTGGGTATCGTGCAGGGACTGACGGAATTTCTGCCCGTATCGAGCAGCGGCCACCTTGTGCTGATGCAAAAGATATTCGGCACCGCGGCACTTGAAGGCACGACAAACCCGCAGCTTTTGTTTTTCGATACGATGCTGCATATCGGCACGTTGATCGCAGTTGTCGTTGTGCTGTGGAAAGATATACTGGGGCTGTTTAGAAGGCCGCTGAATACCCTGCTGTACCTGATTATCGCCACGATCCCTGCCGTCATCTTTACAGTGTTTTTGAGCGACTTTATCGAGACTGCGTTTGGCGGGGGATATCTGGGTTTCGGGTTTCTGCTCACCGCACTGCTGCTGGTCGTCTCCGAGCTCATCGCAAAGCGCGTGGGCAACCGGCGCCAGCTGCGCCTTGGCAGCGCAACGGTCATGGGCATCATGCAGGCCATCGCGATCATGCCGGGCGTTTCTCGTTCTGGTTCCACCCTCGCGGGCGGCCTCGCGTGCGGAGTGGAGCGGCAGAAGACTGCGCGGTTTGCGTTCCTGATGTCCATACCGGCCATCATCGGCGGTGCGCTCTATAACGGGTACGACGCCATCACCAGCGAAGGACTGATGATTCAGTGGGCGCCCATGCTCTTTGGCATGGCCTGCGCCGCCATCACGGGCTACATCGCCATCCGCTTTATGCTCGCCCTGATCAGCAGGAAGCGGCTCTGGGGTTTTGCAATCTACGTCGCAGCGGTCGGCATATTCGTATTGCTGGACCAATACATACTGCATACCATCAACTGGTAAGCACAGGAGAGTAACATGCTGGATTTTTCAATGGAGCCTTACAAAAAGGAAATGATCGAAACGCTCAAGGGGTTTATCCGCATCGAGAGCGTAAAAGCTGCGGCACAGCCCAATATGCCGTATGGGAAGGGCATATTTGACGCGCTGATGTATGTGCAGAGCACCGCCGAGCGGCTGGACCTCGAATGCGTGAACGCTTTTGGGCATCTCGCGTACGTCGACTACGGCTATGGCGACGAAATGCTGGGCGTTTTGGTGCACGTGGACGTGGTGCCCAAGGGTGAGGAATGGACCATGCCCGCTTTCGAGGGCATCGAGAAGGACGGCCGCATCTACGGGCGCGGCGCGATTGACAACAAAGGCCCGGCCATCGCAGCGTTGTATGCCATCAAGGCACTCAGCGACAACTGCATTCAACTGAACAAAAAGGTGCGCCTCATCTTCGGAGCGGACGAGGAAACTACCTGGACGGATATGGACTATTACAAGGAGCACGAGCAGATACCCGACATTGCGTTCTCACCCGACGGAGAGTATCCGGTGATCAACGTCGAAAAGGGTGTCATCCACATCGAGCTTACCCTGCCCTGCCCGCCTACTCAGGCCGAAGGCGTGGCGGTGCGCACCTTCAGTTCCGGGACGAGCGTCAACGTGGTACCCAGCCGCGCCTCCTGCGTCATCAGCGCGCCTTTTGACATCATCCAAAAGAGCCTTGCCGCCTACACCTGCCCGCTTGGCGCGACGCTCACCTGTGAGGAAGAGGATGGCTCTGTACGCATCAGCGCAGCGGGCAAAAGCGCACACGGTTCCCGGCCGGACGAAGGCATCAATGCGGCGGCCTCGCTGCTGCTGTACTTAAACACCCTGCCGCTTGCTTCGGGTGAAGCGGAAAAAGCCGTCTATACGCTCGCGCAAAAGGTCGGCGGCGCGCTCCACGGCGAAAATATGGAGCTCAACCTTTCCGACGAGGTTTCCGGGGAGCTCACAATGAACATGGGGTATTTGCGCTTGCGCGACGGAGAAATGAAGGTGGGCCTCGACGTGCGATATCCCGTTTCCTTCAAACGGGAAGACGTGGACGAGAAGGTCAAGAAGCACCTCGGCATGTTCGAATACCACTGCATCCATGCCATCCGAGCACTCCACGTACCGGAGGACAGCGAACTCATTACCACTTTAAAACAAGTGTATAAGGACAACACCGGGCTTGAACCCTACTGCATCGCTATTGGCGGCGCAACGTATGCCCGTGCTTTCGACAACGCAGTGACGTTTGGACCGCTCTTCCCCGGCCAGCCCATGGTGGAGCACGGGCCGGATGAGTTCGCCGATATCGCTTCGCTCGTTAAAAACTCAGAAATCATTGCGGACGCTATCATTCGGCTTTGCGGCCACGACGCATGAAGTATTGGGTAAAGCTGAAAAACGAGGACATCATCCGCCAGCATATCACCGTGGAAGCCATTGATTTGAACTCCGCGCTGGTTGCGGCGCTGGGCGCGCTCGATATCTCCAAACCGGTCATTTGCGAGAAGCACCATGCGGAATTGGAACGGTTTTCCCGGACTATTTTCTACCCGGACGATTTCATTGATTCTGTGAGCTTCGATACGCTGGAGATAGAAATAATTACAAAACGCAAAAAGACCTGAATCTACATAACTCCTTTGCCTGCTGCGGATAATAAGGAAAGGGAAAGGAGTTGATTGATCTGAATATCGTGGCAATGATCCTCGTGATCATCGGTGCTATCAACTGGGGACTGATCGGGTTCTTCCAGTGGGATCTGGTCGCAGCCATATTTGGTGGTCAGGCCGCTGTTGTATCAAGAATCATCTACGCATTGGTGGGCCTTGCCGGGCTTTGGTGCATCATGCTGGTTCCCCGCGTCAAGCACAGAAACGAGAAGTAGCGCAGTTTTCAGCGGATGCCCTAAGGGAAGACCTGACTTCTGCCGAAACCTTGGAAATCACACCCCTGAAAGCTTTATTTTCCGGGGACCCCGTAAATAAAAAAGGACGTAACAAGCTTGCTTGCTGCGTCCTTTCCTATTGCCGGCTCATAATCCCGTACCTACCACAAAGTACAGTGCGATAAATAAAAGGATAATTCCGGCCGCCATCAACTTCTTCACACTGCATCACCACCTTTCAGACCTTTCTTATATTATAAATCGTACTTTTTAAGGCATTTTAAACGCCTTTCTCAATTTCTTCACATATATGTGAATTTCACGTAACATATTCCTCTCATGCAGTCCTTTTCCGGTTTGCACAGCAGTAAAGCGTGCGCTATAATACTGTTCTGGGATCAAAAACACGCAATGTTTTTAATCCCAGCAATCGGCGCTTGCCACTTGTAGCAAACCGCAAGCGGAACAGTATCCGCGCGGGCCTTGCCCGCTGCCGCATTTTATGCGGCAAATTAAAAATGTAGTTTTTAATTGCGGGGTTAGTATTACGGGTGACGGACAAACATATCAATCGGATCTGAATGTGAAATGTTTTTCCGTCGAGTACATTGCTCCAACCTTGTTATCTTTGATTGTCGGAGCAATATAATAAGTCCAAACTTACGGCGGCATGCATTGCCCGGCAGGAGGAGCACCCTTTGATCAGCAAATACGAAGTACTTGACACCATCAAAATGATCGATACCGAAAACCTTGACGTTCGCACCATCACCATGGGCATATCCCTACGCGACTGCGTCTCGGCGGACGCGGCGCAGTGCTGCGACCGTATCAAATCCAAGATTGTCCGCTGCGCGAAGAATCTCGTATCCGTGGGCGAGGACATCGCGCGCGAGTTCGGCGTACCCATTGTCAATAAACGCATCTCCGTTACACCCATCGCGGAAATTGCGGCGGGCTGCGGGCTTAGCGATTATACGATATTTGCGCAGGCGCTGGATGAAGCAGCGGCGGAAACAGGCGTCAATTTTATCGGCGGCTTTGGTGCGCTGGTGCACAAGGGTGAAACGCAAAGCGACACCGCCCTTTTGGCCTCGCTGCCCTCGGCGCTTTCACAGACGCAGCGCGTGTGTGCATTCGTCAATGTGGCCAGTACGCGCTCCGGGCTCAACATGGACGCCATCGCCAAGATGGGCGGCATTATCCGCGAGACCGCGGCCTTAACCGCCGCACAGGGCGGTATCGGCTGTGCCAAGCTCGTGGTGTTTGCCAACGCCATTGAGGACAACCCGTTCATGGCCGGCGCTTTCTGCGGCTCCGGCGAGCCCGAGTGCGCGATCAACGTGGGTGTATCCGGGCCGGGTGTGGTGAAGGCTGCGCTGGAACAGGTGAAAGGCGCGCCGTTCGACGTAGTGGCGGAAACCATTAAAAAGACCGCCTTCCGCGTAACGCGTGTGGGCCAGCTCGTGGCCAAGGAGGCTTCTCAGCGGCTCGGCGTTTCCTTTGGCATCGTGGACTTGTCGCTTGCGCCTACACCAGCCATTGGCGACAGCGTGGCACGCATACTGGAGGAGATCGGCGTGGACACATGCGGCATGCACGGTACCACCGCCGCACTGGCATTGCTCAACGATGCGGTGAAAAAGGGCGGCGTAATGGCCTCCTCTCAAGTGGGCGGCCTCTCGGGTGCGTTCATCCCGGTCAGCGAGGACGAGGGCATGATTGAAGCGGTGCGCAAAGGCGCGCTGAGCCTCGACAAGCTCGAAGCCATGACGTGCGTCTGCTCTGTCGGGCTCGACATGGTGGGCGTACCGGGCGATACCCCCGCGTCCGTGCTCTCGGCTATCATCGCGGACGAAGCGGCGGTAGGCGTCATCAACAGCAAGACCACAGGCGTACGCATCATCCCTGTACCGGGCGCCAAAGTGGGCGATATCGTAGAATTCGGTGGCCTGCTGGGCAGCGTTATCGTGATGGATGCAGGCCCAAGCGGTTGCGAGCGGCTGATTGCCCGCGGCGGGCGCATCCCCGCGCCGCTGCAGGGTATCCGCAACTGATTGATATGGAGGGAATGGCATGGCGGGAAAGCACGCACCGCACCGGAGAACACCAAGTTAAAATGATACACGACAAGGCACCTGTCTTGTTGATTGTTGTCCCGCCTAGATGAACCATTTTATGCAGGGCAGCAAAGTCTAGCGAGGGCTTGGCCCCTATCGTGTGCGGTTGACTTTTCAGCGGTTTATCTGTAAAATAACATGGCATGTTCCCGTAGCTCAGTAGGATAGAGCGTTCGCCTCCTAACCCGTCGAGTTACAGGCCAAAAAACTGAACATCGTGTCCCCGTACCTCATCAGGATAGAGGGCCCGCCTCCTAAGCGGGATGTAGCGCGTTCGAGTCGCGCCGGGGACGCCATAAACCCCGATTTAAAGCCACTTTCGGGGTTTTTTATTACTCAAATATCAAAGCGATTTCTGACTACACAAAAGTAATAACGCCCTACCTTTCGGAGCCTATTTTCGAGAGCTTTTTTACGTCTTGAAAGACCGCGGCTGGAGCTATTTTGACTACATTTTACTACACTTTTTATATAACACCCTATAATTTAATGGACATAACAGTACGAAATAGACCAAAAGTTAAGACGGGTATGCATAGATATACATCAAATTATACATACCTTATGGCTAAAAAACATTAAGTTACATGGAGGAAAATACTATGAAAAAGATGAATAAGGAGGAACTCCGCGCCGCCTTAATCAAGGGGAAGTTGATTGATGAAAACGGAGCGGTAAACACTACGACTGTAAACTACATTTCGGGGCTGTATACCCTACCCCTCTTGAGTGAGGTGTGGGATTTATACTTGAATGATGTGTGGAGTGCGCTCAATGGAAGAACTGCAGGCCTTCTTAAATGAGCTATATGAGAAGGGACAGTACGATATTATGATTGGTGTTATGAAAATAATCTATAATTTTTGCGGCTTACTCATTTCGGACGAAGTACAGTTGATTTTCGATTGTGGCGAAGAAGAATTGAAGGAAATCTATCTGTATGAATCCTGGAGGACTTTCATGATATTATGAATGAATTTCTGGAATAATGATTATCTTAATCAACAACTATTTTATAGACTTGTATATTAGATAATTAGTTGCATTAGCTCTATTTCTATTAAAAATGAATTAATAGTATTATTTTATAGCCCAAATGATTTCAATACGTTAAAATATTATAATCTCGGGAAATATTCATAGGTGAATAAAGTGAAAGACTACTACCAAATAAAAGCACCGATTATTCATGGACAGTTCTGTAAGGAGACTAAAAATCGTTTTCTCGCTACTATTAGGATAGATGGTCGTGAAACTGAATGTTATGTTCCTTCTTCTGCAAGATTAGAAAATTTCGTTGCATTAAAAAATTGCAGGGTGCTTTTAATTCCAACACAAAATTTAGCAGCAAGGACACCATACTCTATTCTAGCCGTCAAGCATAATCGTCATAATATACTATTAAATACTACAATGGCTAACAAAGCCATGACAAAATATTATCAGTTTCACAAAGAGCATAAATGTGAAACTGATAGAAACATAATGGCAGAGAAAACAATTGAGGGGTATAAAGCTGATATATATGTTGAATCGCCAAGCAGTAAAAAAATTATTGAAATTAAAAGTGTTCTATCCTTTCATTCCATAGGTATCTTTCCAACGGTACACTCTGAACGAGCAAATAAGCAGTTATTAGCACTAAAAAATCTACTAGATAGCTATATAGTTGAATATTGCATCGTTGCAATTAATCCTTATATCAAGGCCATACATATAAATTCTGAACAGGAAGAATACCACGCTTTATTTATGCAATGTATTGAAAAAGGTATGGTGTGCCAAGGTTATTCCTGCGCCCTTATTGGTAATAAAGTAAGAATTGTTGATAAGGTGCCAATTTATTTCTAGGCGGAGTATTATAATAGCGTATCGTAGATTCGCTAACACCCTAACACCTTGTTATCTCTCTATACCCGTAATTATAAAAACTACACCTTAGCAAAAGGCCGGAAACGAAGCTGTCCAACACTTTACTAATAAGGGTTTAAGATTATCAAGGATGTGCTTGCAGGTGGTATCTTTTGTTTTATATGTGTATATCAGTATTCCTGGCTATTCCGCAAAGGATAGGGGATATATGTCCTCACAAGAGAGCAATGCATACTAAACATCTTTTGCGTTTTTTACTGCCTTGCTCTTTTCATAGGCTATATACTGTCGTGCCATAAACATATCGTCTAAAATCACAATTGGTTTTCCAGACAATTTGGCAATGTAGCGGAGTTCTTCAACAAGCTGATCATGGAAGCGCATGGGACATATTGCAGCAATAATTCCGATACGGGCATCATGGGTTGAACTTAAAACTTGTTGAAGCATCTCACGTGCAGGGGCTTCACTTAAATTCAAAACATCTTTTCCATTTTGAGCGCTCTTTGCGATGCCTACTAATTCACAAGATGAGCCACTGAGTGTTACCGTGAAGCTAACATCTCCAAACTCTCCCGCCTGATGTGGACTCGGTCTATATGCAGGATTTGTTGAGAACATCTTCATTATGCACATGGGTTTTTCCAACGATAAACATGAATTGCAGTTTTTATTTGTAGATTTTCGGCATTTTTCTTTCACTTCTTGAACGGATTTCAAAGTGGCGTCATATTCAACGCTTTTCATGCTCAAGTCGGAAATGACCTTAAGCTCCGGAATCGTGGCAGGTCTGATTAAATCACCTGTTTGTTCAGGCAAAAGTGTCAATTGGCCGCTATGTATGTAAAAGCTTCCAGTCAAGGTAATTCCAAAATGACTTTTTAATGATTCCGCTATTTTTCTCAATAGTTCCGCCGTGGGGTATACACCAAGTACATCAAAAGCAGAAACTATTCTTTGATTATGCCCTTCCTCGCAAAATATAACGTCCGCAACCTGCCCGCAACCTGCACAAAGAAGCTGTCCACTTTTTGTAACTGACAGTGATGACGAGCCGCATACGCATCGCGGAAAAAACGATTCATTACACATACTACAAAACGCAGTGATCGAAGTATAAGTAAACGACTTTAAAGATTTCTTTATATCCAACGTATCACAAGCAATGGTAGCATTGTCCTGTTTATTTTGACTTGCAACATAAACCGCATAACAGATTTGCTCAACAAGGCCTTTTTGAAGAGGTGAAAAGTTCCCCCAAATTGGTGCATCCATAATATTTTTTGCTTTGAAAATATCAAAATCAAAAAAATCAGCGCCATCACTCAGATAGGCAATAATACTTGAGATGCGCTTGACACTCCAATCTCTGAATAATGTAGCTGAAACATTGGATGTCAGATACAATTTTCCCTTTTCACAGTTGATTCCCAAAGTGTTGTTTTGGCTATCCCCAACTGTTTCGTTCAGGTATGTTCCTGTCATATCGTACCCAGATACACTATTTTGTATAGCTTGTTTCTCTGAAAAACGCGAGTCAGAAACAACTAATTTTTCTGCTTCGTCATCGGAGGCATTCGGTTTGATAAAAGAACCCTTCTTAATATGCTCATCACCAAAAATATCATGTATGAGTTTTTTCGTAAGTTTAATATTTGAAAACTGTGTATCATAAGCCGCAGAAAAAGCCCGTTTTAATATTGTTAAAACCTTGTCTGGAGCATTTTTTATTGCTAAAAATCCGTTCTCTATATCAATCCAGACAAAGCATTCCTCATACTCATAAACAAATGCGGGCTCTTCTTTTTCGGTCAGATAGCTATGTTTATTGAGATATGAAAAGGAATACTCAATGACAGAAGTACCAATTTTGGTATGCGCTTTTGCTGTGATTGATTTAATGTTCTCATCATCAGTATACGGGACTTTTGTTAATCTTTCCGATATCTCTTTATATGCAATTGCTTCGTTTGTCTTTTTGCATTTTTGGTTGATACTAAACAGCGTGAAACCTGGCTTTAGGCCATACCTGTACTGTTCGTACGCTTCATCAATATCTTGGGTGGATATAGCGTTCCCTGCACGTTCAATTATCTCAATTAACTGATATCTTGGTAAGCGAAATATCGCCTTCTTGATATCTTTTGAAGAGGTCTTTGTGACATTTTCAACAAGATTAATCAATTGCTCTTCATCGATTTTTTTCAAAAGCATCCGACAAATGCCTTCGATACGAATTAACTCGAGCTTTGTGCGCTGCTTTATATTCATAATAGCCTCCTCTTGAAGTTTGCTTAAGATAATATTTTCTCTCAACAACTCCGTTATGCTTCCCTCGTTAGGGCCGCTGGTCTCGATAAATCGAGGAAGGCAAGGAATCAAAGCGCGTTGTAGCAAGAATCCTACTCTTCATCCGTCCATATTCCACATTGGGCCATGACCATTTTGATGGCGTCCTCCAACCCATCTGGAAGATGTTTGTATTTCTTTAGTAGCCGCTTCACCATGACACGCATCTGGGCGCGGACGCTGTCTTTCCTTCAGCTAATCGATGGTGCTACATTAACGCAACGTACCGGTCAGCTCTTGGAGCAGGGAGGATGTGCACTCGCCTTCGTCGATGAGACGGTGCGAGCACTTCAGGCAAGTAAGCCGTTTACGGATAATTTTACATAAGAGCGCTAATTGTCTGAAGTCCTTCGCGTTCGATTCGCTCGCCGAGCTTCGTTAGGCCGAACACCATGAGCGCGCGGGCGTAGAGGTAGGGCGTATCCGTGCCCGGATAGAGTGCCCGCAGCAGCGTCGACAGCTGCCCGTCGGGATCGAGCGTACCGATGTTGAAGTTGCTGCCTTCGCTGTCTGACAGTGTGTACCTCTCAGGATCGATCTCGTCGAAGTGGTTCTTGATCGCGTAGGCAAGCGCGAACTTCGCCGCCGTGATCTTCTGGTCGAAGCAGCCTGTGCCCTCCATGCGCTCCACCACGGCGCTCGCGTCCTTTGTGAGATGGACGTTGACTAAGTCTGTCATACCGATGCACCTCCCGTCTCCGGCTCAATGCGTGTATTGAACGACGTCACCCGCGTGAGCCTGTATTCCTTCTTCAGCGCGGGCCCGAGCGTGTTCCGCGCGAACTGCTCGTCGATCTCGCTGGTGTACGCGAACAGGATGACCTGATCAGACAGCAGCGGAAGCGCCTGCGTGATATTGTGCTTATGATCTGGACTGAGCCTGCCGAACGGCGAATCCATGATGACGGGCCCGTGCAGCGGCGCGTTCTTATGTAGCGCGCCAATCAGCGCGAGCGCAACCACGTGTTCATTGCCCGATGATCGAAGCGGTACGATGATGCCCGTCGAGTGAACGATCTCGAGGCCGTAGTTCTCGTTGATGAGCAGCTTCACGTAGTCTGGGTCGTTTGTCATGCGCACGAACAGATCAGTTGCGTCGCGCTCGACCTTCGCTCTGAGTTCGTCTCTATACTTATCGATGCCCTCCGCGAAGATGCTGGCAAGCTGACCACACAGGTCGGCCTTCTTCCTCGCAAGAAGCATGTCGTCGTCGGTGGCCAGCTTCTCGAGCTTTGTGTACTGACCTGCGATTGCCTGCCTGATGCTCGCGATCTGGTCGTTCTCCTTTTTCTTGCCTTCCTCGAGGTTGCCTATCTTTGTGAGGCATATAGTCAGCTGTCTGAGGTTCTCCGATGCGGCCGCCGACAGATCCTTAATGTCGCCATGCCGCTCGAGCTCCTCGCGCACGCCTTTAAGATCGCGCTCGCTGCTTACGAGCTCGATCCGTACATCGGTAAGTTGCTGCTCAAGTACCTCGAGGCGCTCCTTGACGCTTGGCAGCTGCATACCTTCAAGCACCGCGCGGCGTCCTTGCAGGCTTTTGAGCTCCACAGCCTCTTCAACCGTGAGCCCGCCGAAGCTGCTCTCGGCCGCCTTGATGCGCTTCTCGAGATTCGCAATGAGATCATCGTCTATGTCCTGCTCGCAGAGGTGGCAGTGCTTCTTACTTGCCGCTGCCTTCATGTCCTCGACGAACCCGCTCGCGATCTGCTGCGCCTTCTCCTTATCCTCGAGCTCTTTTGCTCTTGTCTGGATACCCGCGAGCACAGCCGCCACGCGAGAGCCGACGAGACCCTTCCACGCGTCCTTCGTCGTCACGACGATCTGACTGATGATTGCGTCGCGGCGTGCCTTCTTCTCTTCGATAGCTTGTTCCAGTCCGTTCATGTTGGTGAGCAGCGTCCGCACGTGCTCGTTCTGCTCTGCCTCACCCGTCAGCTGCGCCCTCTTCACGAGTTCGTCATTAAGCTCGTTCTTCATCCGATCGAGCTCATCGATGTGCTTTTGCAGCTGTGCCTCGAACGCCTCAATCGTCGCACCGATCTGCTCGGTCCGCTGGTTGCTCTGCGCGACCCGCGTCATCGCCTTCAGATAGTCCTCGTGCGCCACCGTCGTAGAATTCGCTCCGTTTGTGAGCACCGGCATGCCGAGGATGTTCTCGATTGATCCCTTGATCGCCGCACCCTCGTCGGAGTCCTCCATGATGAGGTCTTCGTACTCCTGCAGTAGCTCGCCGTCGAAGAGGAAGAACCGCGAGACCTGTTCCGGCATAATGAGATGCAGGATGTGATCAGCTTCCGCTACGGGCAGTATCGCACCGTCCCTCTTCAGATAAACGTGCTGCTCGTAGTCGTCGTTGCGGGCAGGCTTCGTAACACCTGCGCGCAGCTTATATTGCCGCGTCAGTTCGTAGTGGTTCGTCTCGTCGGTCATGCGTAGCACGACCTTGAAGCCGTACTTGCCGTCCTCATGGCTCTCGATGTTAGAGAGCTTGGTCAGTTCGACGTTCGCTCCGCGCCTGTTCTGGAACTTGCCATACAGCGCGTAGCGGAACGCGTTGAGCAGCTTCGTTTTGCCGCGACCATTGTTACCCCACGTAATGATGACACCGTTCTCATCCGTGAAGTCTACCGTCTGGCTGCCTTTAAACGGGCCGAAGTCCTCGACGGTCAGGCTTGTAAAACGCAGCATACGTCATCACCCCGCCTTCTCATCGTCCAGCTTCACGTCCTTCATGAAGTCATCGATGATCTTCTTTGTAGCCCTGCTCCCTTGCTCTGGATTGTCTTGGTTTTCAAACTGCGCCGTCACGATGTCTTTGATCAGTTCCGCCGGTATACCCGGGTACTTCTCCGCGCGGACTGCCTCAAGCACCTTGAGCAACGCCTCGACCTCGACGCTATTCATCATCGTCTTCAAGTCCTCCGTTCCTTATGGTGTTAAAGTCAATCTGGAATTCCGCTGCTATGTTTTTCAGGTCAGTGACGCCCGAGTAGTTCTCGGCGCTCTCACCGAACTGTATCGCCCTTGATAGCTCAGCCGTGATGATTGACAGGCTCTTCTCGTCTTCACCCTCAGCCATGACCGGCATTGTGATTGCGTCGTAGAGCTCCGCGAAGTGCTTACCTTTTGCCCGCCTGAGTATGCGACCACGCCGCTGTATGAACTCGCGCGGGTTCTGCGACGATGCGAGGATCAGCGCGTGCGTGGTTGATGGAATATCGACACCTTCGTCAAGGCACTTAATCGAAATAAGCACGCCGCCGTTGTCCTCGAAATAGTCAATCGTCATGTCACGGTCTCCCGCCATGCCTGCGTAATACTCGTACGCGTCGAAGCCCGCCCGCATCGCGGTGTGCAGAACCGCCTTCAGCTGATCGATGTTGTCACAGTACACGATCCACTTTTGGCCGGGTCTATATTGTTTCCGGAGCACGTCGAGCGCGAGCGGCACTTTGTTCGCCGCGTTCTTCACGATCCGTGCCCTATTTATTAGTAGCATCTTCAGCCTCGGGTTCGAGTCGAGATCGACGTCGCCCTTCGACCGTGCGAGCAGCTTCCGGATGTCCTCTGTGATCGCATCCCACTGCTCCTGCTCTGCCTTCGTGAGCGAGAGTTTCTGCGGATGGTAGAAGTACTTCGTGAGCACTCCTGCCTGTATTGCATCCTCAAGCGTGAACGGCGGGGGAATGATGCCGCCGAAGTAGTCCATGATCGCCTGCGTACCAATCTGATCACCGTACCTGCGTGGCGTTGCCGAGAGCCCGAGCCTCGCTCCTGTGTCAAGTGTGAACAGCCTCCGGCGCTCTTGACTTCCGAGCCTGTGCACCTCGTCGGCTACGAGGAATATATGCGCACCCTGCGCAACGCCGCTGATGAAGTCCGGCGCGACCGCTGTGTCCATCGTTGAAATGACCACGCGGTTTTGACCCGCTCCCGGGCTCGTCCACGCTCTGAGCGTGCTGTCCTTCCGCCACTCGTTGTGCCCATCACCGCAGAGCAGGTAGTTGACCAGTACGTCACCGATCGTCTCCGTTAGCTCCTTATACCACTGCCCGAGCAGGTTGCGGGATGGCACGAGCACCAGCACGGATTCACCTCTGCCGAATGCGGCACGGATTGCGCATATCGCTGTGAATGTCTTGCCGCTACCAGTCGCGTGCTCGAATATGCCGCGTCTGCCTGCTGCTACCCACGCCTCGAGCGCGTTCGTCTGGTGCTCCCTCGGCGAGTTACCGCCCGGTCTCTTGTCCGGCTTCCACTTCGCTGCGCGGTTCTGTGTGACTTTGATCTCATCGAGCAGTTGCTCCCAGTCTGCGCCCTTGGCCTTGTCCTTCAATACCGCCTTCACGTCAGATGGAAACGAGTAGACCGCAACGCCGGGAACGACGCCCTCCCACAGACGATCGAAGAAGCTGCTCGCCGTCTCTACGCGCTCGCGGTCTCTTGCGTCTGCCCAGCTTGGGAAGACGTCGATCGACTCTATGTTACCGTCCGACGAGAGTCCCTTGAACGTCTCATTCATCGAGCCGCGGAAGCCCACGGACAGCGAGTCGTCCGAGAACACGCCGACCTTATCGTGGAACATCCGCTTCGTGTCTGCTCCTGCTTGCTCACCCGGCACGGCGATTTTCACGTCGATGATCTCCTCTGACACAAGGTACGCGAGAAGCCTCGCCGGAGCGGAGAGCGCCGGGCTTGCGAACAGCGCCTCGACTTCTTCCTTGATCGAGCCTGCGAGCAGACCGTTGTTTCTCGCCGAGTACCCCTCCGAGAGTGCAGCCTCGTCGTCGTCAGATATGTAAGGAGAGCAGATTAGCCGCATCCGTCCGCCGTGTACTATAAACTCCTTGAGGGCGCTCCACGCGATGATGTATATCGTACTGCCGAAGAATCCCGATATTCGGTCGTACCGGATTGACGCCCGCATGCACGGCAAGTAGAAGCCCTCCGCGATGTCGTCTTCGGCTTTGTTATAGGATGCTTTGAACTCGAAGCTATCAAGACTCATTGCATAGCCTCCGTTAGCGAGGTTGTCACGCGCATCCCCAGCGCTTCGGCCAGATGCTCTGGCCTCGCTGCGAGGATGATCTCACCGTTGCTCCTACGGCTCGTCGTGACTGGCTCATACAGCGCCCGTATGATCGTATCGGCGTGCACCTGCATGTTCGCGCTGTATGCGAACTCCTTGTGCTTGTACGGATCCCACATGACAAATACACCGCCCTCGACCTCTTCAGTCATCCTTGCGTACGCCGCGAGCACAGGCGTCCGTCCGTCTGAGTAGTCAAGCACCCCGCGTGCGCCTCGCTGCTGACCCGGCAGAATAATCTGGAATTTATACTCGTCTGGTGCACGACCTCCGGGCGGGTTAGTGCAGTTGTAAAGGTACGCCCTGATCCGCAGCGGAAACGGCGGCATGAGGTCGACGAGCAGCGGTGCGGCCACGATGTCGCTGTGCTCCTTTACGTCGCTTCCGAGTCCCGCGATGAAGAGGCTATGCAGCGTCTGTTTGCTCAGTCTTATCGGAGTGGCCTCATCCATCAAACGTCACCTGCCTGTTCATCTCGCGGAACATCTTCTCGGCTTCGTCAACGTATGCCTGTTCAATGTCGAAGCCGATGAACCTCCGGTCGAGCGATAGCGCTGCGACGCCGGTCGTCCCAGAGCCCATCCATGGATCGACCACGAGGTCGCCCTTCTCGGTCGTCGCTTTTATATACTTTTCCGGCAGATAGAGCGGTTGCGTCGCTTGGTGGTCGCCGATCCGCGCCGATACTCCTCCACTGATTATGTTCTTCGGCAGCGCCCCATCTGGGTGCGGCTCGATGGTCTTGTTCTTGCGCACGTAAGTGTTGCCGTTGCTGCGCGGCTTGTACTCGTACTCACCGTATGTCTTCACACTGTGAGACTGGTATGGCCTGCGGATCGCGTCGATATTGATCTCCCACTTCGGAGACTTTGAGAACCACAGATTTTGCTCGTACGCATCCTGACACGCGACGCGCAGACCGGTGGGGGCGGGGTTTTCCTTGACCCATATTTCAATGTCAACGCACGAGAGCCCCCATTGCTCCTCCATGAGTATCGCGAGCTTCTCTATTATGAGCGAGCGCTTCGATGAGACCTTGCCTGTTGCCTTCTCACGGTTCGCCTTGACGTTGATCACGATGAACCCATCGTCTCTGAGCTTGAGAGCAGCAGCGTCGATGAACGGTGTCATCTTCTCGATGTATTCAGCCGTGCGCCATACGCCGTAATCTCGCTCAGCGTTAGGGTATGGCGGCGAGCCGTACACGAGCTTGATGGACTTATCCGGCAATGTGAGCATGCCTACCGCACCATCAGAGCTTACCGCTGCGAAGCCATCCTTCTCGAGCTTGTTAAGCATGTTCGTCACTGCCCTCAACTTCCAGCGTCATCCTCACGGCCGCCAGTTCGTTGTAGTCGGCGTTCGCCTCGATGCCGATCCAGTTTCGGCCATTCTTTGCCGCTGTGACCACTGTCGTGCCGGAGCCCGAGAACGGATCGAGCACGAGCGCGCCCGGCTCTGTTCCTGACAGTATAAAGAATTCGACTAGCTTCTCTGGGAAGCGCGCCGGGTGTCCGATGCCGCGCTCCCTGCACAGTTTTGAGAAGGCGTCATTGCTATTCGTGTTTCCAACTTCTATGACGCTGCCCGGATCCGCTCCTCCGTTGTCCGCCCAGACCTTCTCGCAGTTGAAGTTGTGCGTGCTCGGCCTCATGTTCTCCGAGCGCACCCCTTTGCCCTTGCCTTCGAGGAACTTCTGCATATCTTTACTGTACGGTCTGCGTATCGGATCCATGTTGAACGTCCACGTGTCGCCCTTCGCGAACCAGAAGCAGTATTCATGCGACTTTTTCGTCCGGCCGAAGCCTCCGCGCGAGAATACGTTCGGCGGCGTCGCTGTGTTGTGCCATATGTAATCGCGTACGAGGTGGAAGCCTGTCCGCTTCACGAGCGCGATCACGAGCTCGAAGACGTACAGATGCTGGAACCCCTCGACGACTTTATCGCTGATGTTAAGTACGAAGCTCCCATCATCCTTCAGCACGCGCTTAATCTGACGCGCCTTCGGCATAAACCATGCTATGTAATCATCCGGCGCAATCATCGCTGCGCCGTTCGAGTCGTAGTCCCTCCGGTCAGCGTACGGTGGCGAGGTGACAACGAGGTCGACGCTCTTTGATGGTATTTCTTTTAGAGCCTCCTCGCAGTCGCCTGTGATGAAGCGATTCTCGAATTCCTTTATATCACGCTTGGCCAAAGCTGCACCTCTTCTTAATTCAAGCAGCCCACGCTGGTGCGCTCGGGCTGCGGAGTTTTTGCTATTGCTCTTCGGGGAATGGTGACGGCAAGATATGCCACCTTACTGATAAGTATAGCACTCAGATCGCGCGCTCGCAATCATCTGCACACGAAAGATACGCTTTGCCACGAATGCCTTGCTGCGCGCTTCACCATGTGTGCGGCTTTTTTTATCTAACGGAAGGAGAAAATAAAAATGTCAAAAATTATCGCTCTCGCCAACCAAAAAGGCGGCGTAGGCAAAACAACCACCGCCGTCAATCTTGGCATCGGTTTGGCACGACAGGGTAAGAAGGTGCTGCTGGTGGATGCCGATGCTCAAGGCAACCTCACGGACAGCCTCGGCTGGAACGAACCGGATAAGCTGCTAATTACCCTCGCCACCATCATGACCAAGATAATCATGGATGAACCTATCGAGCCCGGCGAGGGCATCCTGCACCACGACGAAGGCGTTGACCTCATGCCTGCCAACATTGAGCTGTCAGCAATAGAGGTGTCGCTGGTGAACACCATGAGCCGTGAGATTATACTGCGGAACTATCTCAACGAGGTCAGGAAGAATTACGATTATGTCCTTATCGACTGTATGCCCTCCCTCGGCATGATCACCGTCAACGCGCTCGCTGCCGCAGATAGCGTCATTATTCCCGTCCAGGCGCACTACCTTCCTGCCAAAGGCATGGCACAGCTTCTACAGACCATAAACCGCGTCAAACGCAACATCAACCCCAACCTGAAGATCGAAGGTGCGCTACTGACTATGGTGGATGTTCGCACTAACTTTGCGAAGGATATCTCCTTCATTCTGCGGCGAGATTACGCGGACAAGCTACGCGTATTCAAGACAGAGATACCCCTTGCCATAAAAGCGGCGGAAACGAGTGCCGAAGGTAAAAGCATCTACGTATACGATGCGCGCGGTAAGGCGGCCGCGGCATACGAAGCTCTGACGAGGGAGGTGTTAAGCGGTGGCAAGCAACGTGCGAAACAAGAAGTTGACTTCAGTCGATGACCTGTTCAGCAGTGAGGAAAGCCGGCAAGCGGAAAAGCAGCAACAGGGCGAACAGGTATTGAGCATTCCAATATCGGAAGTCCATGACTTTGCGAATAACCCCTATCATGTCCGGCAGGACGCCGAGCTTATGGACATGGTAGAAAGTATACAGCGTATCGGCGTGCATACGCCCTGCCTTGCACGGCCACGGGCAGACGGCGGATATGAACTCTTATCAGGACACCGGCGCAAGCTGGCAAGCACACTGGCCGGATGCGATACCCTCCCCCTAATAGTCCGTGAGATCGACGATGACTCGGCCACCATACTGGTGGTGGATGGCAACATCCAGCGCGAAACCATTACATTCAGCGAAAAGGCAAGAGCGTATAAAATGAAACTGGAGGCGCTGAAACGGCAGGGCGCGAGGACAGATTTAACTTCTGCCCAAGTTGGGCAGAAGTTACCCGGCAAGTATTCTGTTGAGATTGTTGCGGAACAAGCTGGTGAGAGCCGCAACCAAGTTAAACGCTACATTCGTCTCACCGAACTTGCCCCAACTCTGCTCCAGATGGTGGATGATAAGAAAATCGCCTTCAATCCCGCCGTGGAGCTTTCATACATACCGCGGGAATTACAAGCCGAATTGCTGGATGTCATAGAACAAAATGAGTGTACACCGTCGCTCTCGCAGGCGCAGCGTCTTAAAGCAGCGGCACAGGAGGGCAAGCTCGACCGGAACGGCATCGAGCTGGTCATGAGCGAGGAAAAGCCGCAGCAGAACAACCTGACCATCAAAGGCAACCGGCTCGAAAAATACTTCCCCAAAGAATACACGCCCAAGCAAAAGGAAGACATCATTATCAAGGCGCTCGACCTCTATTATAAGAAGCTCGAACGAACAAAACAGGAACGGGAATATGAACGCTGAGACGCCTGAGGCTTTAAAGCGAGGGCGTTTTCTTTTACCCTATTTTGAAGGGAGGTGGGGACAGTGCTCTTTATGGTGGGCAAAGATCGAGAATACGAGCGCCTTATGAAGCAGATACCGGGTTTTGATCGTAGTCCAATCAGGACAATGAAGGAGCGGGACTGCAAGCATTGCCTGTATTATGACGAGCAGCTCCGTAAATGTAGCCTTGAAAAATGCGCCGTCTTTGAGGATTAGTCAAAATCATCTTACACCAGGGGGGTAGTATTTTTGTTTGAAAACGGCATCAGGCCGTTTTTTCGTTTCCCCCTCTCCTGCACCTCTCCCCCAAGTTACCAGCCGGCATACCAGCCGGGAAAAAGAATCATCCACAAAAATATCAGGAGGTATTAGTCCATGAAGTTTCTTAAAAATCGATTTGTCATCGGAGCACTCTGTATCGTTGCGGCGCTGCTTATTGCTTTCTTCGCATTGCCGTCATTGCAGAACGGCAATCAGGGCGCATATGTAAGCGCCGTTCGCATGAAGCAGCCCATAGAGGCAGGGACCCAGCTTACCGCCGAGATGCTGGAGACAGTGAGCATACCGGAAACGCTTGTTGAAGGCAGTATCAGCGACATATCGTCGGCAGTTGGCCAATATGCTGTTGCCGACTTGTATATGGGAGATTATCTGACTGCCGCAAAACTCTCGTCAACGCTTGTTGAACAGAATTCTTTCCCGGCCGGTACAGCCAGGGGCAAGACGGTTGTATCGATTACACTGCCAACTCTTGCGTCGGGCGTATCCGGACACCTGCTGCCCGGAGATGTGGTGACGGTGATAGCGCTGCCTAAAGGCTCCGTCAACCAATCGCTGGGCGTGGAGCCGGAAACGGAGGAAACAGACTTATCCGGTGCGGTCATCTACCCCGAATTGCGGTATATTGAGGTGTGCATGGTAACGGCAAGCGACGGTGCGGATGCCAGCGTTGAAGCCCAGCCGGACGAGGACACGAAAAACAGCCTGCCTGTCACGGTATCTTTCTATGCCACAGAGCAGCAGGCGCTCCTTCTTGCGGAATTGGAAAACCAGAGTATCATCCACCTGGCGTTTGTTGCCCGCGGAGAAGACGTAACGAAGTATGTGCCGGATACAGTACTTGCAGATACGGAGGTGGGCTGACATGCTTATTGCCGTTTGGGGACGGGACGGAACCGGAAAGAGCGCGCTCTGCGATACGCTGGGCATACTGTTTGCGCGGCAGGGCATGACAGCCGTCATAGATACCGACCTGACGCAGCCCACGCTGCCGGCTCGGTTGAACGGAATGAAGATTGACGCGGACGCTTCGCTCGGTAAAGCCATCGGGATGGGCGCGATGGACGTTACGCCTTATCTGCACCAGCACCCAAAGCTGAAAACCCTGTTCTACGCAGGGCTGATTGACCGGGATGAATATCTCTCGTATGAACTTGGTCTGGAAACAGATAACCTAGCTCAGGACTTCATTGAGCGGTGTGAAGATATAGCCGATACAGTTATCCTCGATGTATCGGGGCAGCGAAGCGACCCGTTCCTGCCCGGCGCACTCATATACGCGGATAAGGTTATCGCCCTGTTCACACCGGACGTACAGGGAACCTGCTGGTTCAACAGCGTAAAGCCCCTTATTTCCACTATGGGCGCGAAAGAACGAATATTGCCTGTCGCGGCGATGGCCGGTAGACAGCACGACCTCTCTGCGGTTGAAAAGGAGGCAGACACGAAGTTCATTGCGTCGCTTCCATATGTCCGCGAATTCCGGCTGGATTGCGACCCGGGAGCCGGTTCAACGCCTGCCGCCATGCGGTATCTGCGTGAAGTCAAGAAGCTCCAAGCGCTGCTGGAAGGGAGTGATGTGGTATGAGTCGGACATTCAGGGAACTGGCTTATGAGCGGCAGCACAGCGCGCCGCAGGCCAAAGACGAATACGAGACCCTGCTGGAACAGGCGCGCGCCGCTATCTCAAAAGACCACGCGGAAACGCTCGCTCACAGTATCACGGAAAAGGACGCGGCGGAGGCTGTGAAGCGGCGGATCGATGAGTTTGTCGCCTGCCATCAGCTGCACATCGGCGGCCTGTCTATGCAGCAGCTTTCTGACCGGCTTTACGGCGATATGGCCGGGTTCGGTTTTCTGGACAAATACATCATCGACCCGGATATTGAGGAGATCAACGGTAATTCGTGGCAGGACATCGAGGTCGTGACGCGTTCCGGCTGGCGAAAAGTCCCGGAGCGCTTTCTTTCGCCCCGTCACGCCGAAGACACGCTGCGCAAAATGGTGCGTTTGGGAGGCCTTGTTTTGGACGGTACCAATCCGATTGTGGACAGCTACATCACCGAGGGCATCCGCGTGTCGGCCATGATCCCGCCCGTCGCAGACAGACGCAGCGGCGTGGTGTTCTCCATTCGCCGCCAGCGTATGGCGCGCATTACCAGACAGCAGCTTGTGGAATGGCAGACGGCTACGCCGGAGATGCTGGACTTCCTGACCCTATGTGTCAACCATGGCGTATCGGTTGGGTTCGCGGGCAAGACGGGAAGCGGTAAAACGACGGATATCGCCTTCCTGCTGAACGCGGTGGATAAGGACAAGCGGATTTATACTATTGAGGAAACGCGCGAGCTTGACCTGTTCAGCGAGGATGAGGATGGCAAGCCTCAAAACCGCGTCATCCATACCTGCACACGCCCCTCAGATCTGGCGAATGCCGATATCGACATGAACGATTTACTGCGCAAGGCCATGCGCTTTTCGCCGGACATCATCGCAGTAGCGGAAATGCGCGGCGCGGAAGCAATGGTGGCTCAGGAGGCCGCACGTACCGGACATGCGGTGGTCACCAGCCTTCATGCCAATTCCGCGCGCCGGGCGTACAGCCGCATCCTGTCCATGTGCCAGATGAGCAGCACGAATATTTCAACCGCCGTTCTTATGGGCTTTGTGGTGGAGGCTTTTCCTGTCATGGTGTTCAAGCGCCAGTTCCCGGACGGTGCGCGCCGCGTCATGGAGATCGTTGAAGCGACAGGTATACAAAACGGCACGGTTCAGGCCAACACGCTCTACCGCTTTGAAGCCGAAAAAGGCGAATATGTACGGGAGCATGGCGTCTCTGATGAGCTGGCGGGAATCCTGCGCGGCAATGGCGCGGACAAAGCGGCGATTTCTCGTTTCAGGGAGGTATAGACATGATCGCTCAAATCCTGTGCGCCCTGCTCATCACAGTGGGGTTGTTTTATTTATTCAAAATCCGTCCTTCGGATATGGTCGGCAAACTCGCGAAACCATTTAATCGGCTGCGCGACAGGATGAAACAGATACGCCGCATCACAGGCAAGCCGAAAGGAAAGCTGGCGGCAACCGCAGACAACGCAAAGGAGATGCTGTCGGCGGCAGGCATGGGCGGACAGATCGGCTCATATCGGTGGGCTGCCGTCATACTTGCGTTGCTTGGGCTGCTGACCGGATTGGCGCTGAACAACATCCTTGCGGCGTTAGTTCTTGCGGCTGGGCTGGGCTGTTCGCCGCTGATCGTGATCCGTATCCGCACGGGCGATTACATACGGAGCCTGAACGAAAAGCTGGAAAGCGCGATAGGCACGGTCACCAACAGCTATGTCGCCTCAGGCGACCTGATCGGCGCGGTACAAAGCAGCCTGCATTTGCTTCCTACACCTTTGGATGGCGTGTTCCGTCAGTTCTATGCCGAAACACAGCTTGTCGATTCCGACGTGGTGAGAGCGCTGCACCGGCTGCGCGAAAGGATCGATAATCGGTACTGGCACGATTGGTGTGATGTGTTGGTGCAATGCCAGCGCGACAGGCAATTACGGTACGCATTGTCAGGTATCGTAGGACGGCTCGGAGAAATGCGGCGCGTGCAGATAGAAACGGACACCACGATCCGCAAACAGCTTGGCGATTACATCGTGACGGTCATGATCGTGCTGGGAGCCATCCCGCTGATGGGCGCTATGATGCCCGACTGGTACGATATGCTGACCACCACCCTGGCCGGCAAGATCACGCTGGCAGTGGTGCTGTCGGCTGTACTCGCTACGGCGATTTGGGTAGCGCGGCTGTACCGCCCGGTGGAAGGCGGTGAGAAGCAATGACGTTACTGATATTTGTATCATCAGCTGTGCTGCTCTCGGCGGGGCTTTACTTTTTGGCGCAGGCAGCGTTCGCATTTCCCTCCGGCAGATCGATTCACGCTATTCAGGAAATACACGGTAAGCGAAGCCTGACGCAACGCTTTCAGGACGTATTGCTGCCTCTGGCGAGGCTAATCTCCCGGCTGTTCCCCATGAGCGAATACAAGCGCAAACGCTTTGAGGCCGATTTTTCGAGGCTGCACATTTCAGAAAAACCGGAGGATTTCGTCTCGAAAGCAAAGGCGCGGTCGCTGTTGCTGGCGCTCATCGGTGCGCTGTTCATCCCGCTCGGCATCCCGTGGCTGGCGCTGCTGACCGCGGTCGCCTCGGTGCTCGCCTACTTCAGGAGTACGCAGACAATACGAAAAAAGGTGGAGGCGCAGAACTGCGAAATCGAGGCGGAGCTGCCCCGGATGACGGAAACGCTTATCTATACGCTTCAGGACAACCGTGACCTTTTGGCTTTCTTTGAAAAGTACAGGAAGGTGGCGGGGAAAGCGATGGGCGCGGAGCTTGACCGGCTGATACTCGGCATGAAAACGGGCAATCAGGAAGCGGCGCTGCGCGGCATGGACGCCCGGCTGGGGCTCCCGTCGTTCGCCGCGCTGTGCTCGGTACTGTGCGGCGTGCATCAGGGCGTTGACCAGCGTACAAGCCTGTTGGTACTGGAGCAGGATATGCGCACGAAGGAGCGCGAAACGCTGCGGCGATTGATGGAGAAGCGCCCTGGGCGCATCAAGGCGGCTTCGTTTATCCTGACGATACTGCTCATACTCCTATTTATGGTTCCTCTTGTGATACTTATCATCAATAACTTTCAGGCCGTAGGGTTTTAAGCCCATATCCGCTTTTTACGGCAGCACGGAAGGAGGACTGATTTTTTGCTGCCTGAAAAAAGCGGATTTGTATATATCCATTACCAAAAAACAAAATCGAAAGGAAGAATTAAGTATGCTGAAAATCAGAAACACCATCAAACATTTTATCTCCGAAAAGAAGGCGGAAGGCTTTTTGGACGTAGCCATGAAGATTTTGATCGTCGTCGTTATCGGTGCGGCGGTCCTTCTCATTCTGAACGCCGCAGTACCCGATCTGTTTTCCGGGCTGATTGACAAGATCAGCGGCGAGCTCACCGGCGTGGACGTGCTGCCGTAAGCAATAGCGTGAATGGTACGGGCTGCCGGAAGGCAGCCCTATCAATTCAAAAGGAGGAACTAATGAAGCGAAAATTCATACGTGACCAGACAGCGGAAGGCTATATCGACGTCGCCATCACCATCCTGATCGTTTTTACTCTTATGGCGTCGCTGCTGGCGCTATACCCTATATTTACAGCGCAACAGTCCCTGAACCAGACGGCGAAATATACGGCCAGAACAATAGAACTGTACGGCAAAGCGGACGACGAAACGCTTGCATCCGTTATGGCAGACGGCAGCTTTCTTGAACCCGACAGCGTGGCGGTAGACACGGAATGGCATGACGCTGCCGCAAAGACCATCCAGCTCAAAACGCTTTTCACCGTTACGCTTACGAAGACCGTCCCCATCGTCATCCTGCGTCCGGCGCTGGGCGAACCGATAGTGATAAACGTGCAAATCACCGCCGCCGCGAGGGGCGTCTCGGAGGTGTATTGGAAGCCTTGAAACATTTTTTTAAAGACAATACCGGCAGCGCCCTTATATGGACGATTTTTCTGATACTCATACTTATAACGCTGTCAGTTGTGGTTTACTCTGGCGTGACGGTATATGCCAAATACCAGTCTTGCGAGACTGAAGTGCAGCGTGCGGCAACCGTTACCGTGGATAAGAACATGGAAAATGCCAATGTGCGTGACCTGATGTTAGACGTGCCCGCTGACTCGGCAGCGGAGTCCTTCTATTCCAATATGACAGAAACAGGCTTCGTATTGGAGGGCGGATGCTGGAACCGGTACGAAAATGACCGGCTTATCTACAGTCTTGAAGACATGACGGTTGACGTAGAAAACAAAACAATGAGTATCAATGCGACGCTGGCCATCCCTCTGCCCTGGGATATAGGCGGCATGGTCGAAGTCAGTATCCCATTGAATGTACGGTCATCGGTATTGTATATCGAATGACGGAAAGGAGGTTCCCAGTGAAAAAGAAGAAAAGAATCGCTATTGCTCTGTCCGCTATTCTGATCGTAATGGCGTTGCTGATTCTGTTTACGTCCACGGCAATGGCGGCTGTGAGCATTGGCTCCAGAAGTGTGACGGATATGTTCGACTACAATGGCGGCAGCGGGTGGAAAAGTCTCGATACGCCGGAGCATTATGTCGTCGGGACGTCTCCGGAGCAGGTGGCTTACTGCCTGCAGCATAATAACGACAGCCCGCATAACTCACCGTATAACGATTCGGACATTTTAGGCAGTTACTCGTCCCGTGTTCAGACTGGCCTGCGCATTATACTCGAGAACGGCTATCCGTACGCCACATGCAGTTTGACGGGGACGGAAGCGCGGTACGCGACGGCCAACGCGGTTCGGTTCTGGCTATCCGAAAACGGCGTTTCAGGGCAATACAATTTCACCAATCTCGGCGCGTATTCCGATTCGCAGCTGCGCAGTTATGCGGCCAGCGGCCAAATTGGCAGTAAGATAAGAGCAAGGTCGGGTTATACGGATGTTCTTCAATTTTCTATTGAGCTGCTTATACAGGCGCGATCCCAATCTTTGATGACGCATAGCGTCTCACTGTCCACGCCTTCGATGTCGATCAACGGCAGTTACTTTGTCGGCACATCCACGGTATGGCTGACCAACATGAACGGCGGGTATACGCTGAACACCTCCGGACTTCCGTCCGGCTCCAGCGTATCCGGCTACACGGGACAATCGGGCGACACGCTGACGATATGGATTCCGGTGAACGGAGCGAATGCCAACAGGGGCTTTTCCATATCGGCAACGGGCAGGGATAACCGGACGCGCAGCAACATGTTCGCATACGCTCCTAATTCCAGCAGCCTGCAGCGTGTAATCGTGGCAAAAGCCGCGGAATACAACGAGGCACAGACCGTTTCAACATGGTTCAGCACGCCGCAGATCTACGCCGATTTGACGGTAACGGCGTTGAACACCAATAAATCCGTATACAACGCGGATGAAACGGTAACTGTTACGGCAACGATAAGGAATCAGGGGCTTCGCTCCGCAGGCGGGTTTTATGTGGCGCTGACCTCTTCCGACCTTGGAACACAGACCAGATACGTTTCCTCACTGGCCTCCGGCGGCTCGACCAACGTTACCTTCTCATATACGGCCGGACGGTATTCTTCGGATAAGACCATATCTATAACAGCCACGGCAGACTCGACCGGCGCGGTGGCTGAAAGCAATGAAAGCAACAACTCCCGGTCAGCTTCATTCAGGGTGTTGAAATATGTCCCGCCGCATCCCGACCTCACCGTAACCTCCCTTACCGGAGACAAGGCGCTTTATGAAGCCGGTGATACGATCACCATTACGGGTACAATACAGAACATAGGGCAATACGCGTCTGCTTCAACCACGGTTCGGCTGACCGTACAGGATATTGGAACCTTTTCAGCTAATATACCGGTACTAAGTGCAGGAGCAAGTCGGACGGCCACGTTTACCTGGACCGCGCCCACGTCGCTCAGTCCGCAGACTGTTAGTATAACCGCACTTGTTGACCCAAATAATCTGGTTGAGGAAAGCAATGAGGGCAACAACTCACGCTCGGCGACAATTTCCATCAATGCGCTTCGCCCGGATATCGAGATTGTGGATTCAACGATTATGGATTGGTATACGGGCATGGACGTTACGGTATCGGCTGTTGTACGAAACAATACGGCGCAGCCCGTTCCTTCCGTTGCAATAAGGTTGATGATAGGCGGAGCATCATATACGGAGAGCATCCCCATTGCCGGAAACGGCAGCAACCTTGCGGTATTCCGAATCACCGTACCGGCAACCGGAAGCTATACCGTCGGGCTGACCGCAGACCCGAACGGCTCGCTGAATGAGACGGACGAAGGCAACAACGTTTTAACAAAGGATACTCAGGTGCGCTCTGTCCCGGCTTCCATTGTAGCCGACCCTGACAACAGCGCGATGGAGCAGCGGTATGAGGCGTATGGCCTTGCCGATTTGCCGAACACCACTTCATCCTCTTATCATACATGGCAGGAGGTTCGGCTAGAAGGCGGTAATTACGTCATAAAAACCTTCTATACCCGTCTTACCACCACGTTCGTGATATTGCCCGACAGCCGCATCGCTTTTCCCGATAAACTCCGTCAGATGGAATCGGGCTTTGGGTTCAGCGTTCAATGCACAACGACTTTATCCACCAACTATGACCATCCCGAAAAGCTCGTCGGTGTTCAGATGGTTTGGACGCGTTATCCCGAAAGCGCCTATGGACAGCTATCCGAATGGCAGAACGTGCGGGACAGTTTGGTGGTCAAGACAGGCGAAGCCGGAGATATGACGGTGACATGGCAGCTTGCTGTCAATCCGTATTCAACGACGGGAAGCCGGTTGCACTATACGCCGCTTTGGTATCCTGACGGAGAATATATCGCGTGGTCGCAGGCGTTTTACGCGTGGTCGCCAGTAGGCCAGCTATATAGTCATACGACCGACTCGCTATTGATTGAGGGCGATATGTACGACCGGATTACCACGATCAAGAGGTGAGGAATTATGGAGTTGCTTTTGGGAATCCTGACGGATGCTTTTTTTATTGCTCTGTTGATATGGTGCAGCTACACGGATATACGAAAACGCATAGTGCCCAACGTGTCCGTTATCCTGATGCTTTGCCTTGGAATCGCACATACAGTGCTGATGGGACTTACCGGAAACACATGGTGGACATATCCGGCAGGCATGGCAGTGGCTGTGCCTTTCTATGTGGCCTGGCTAAGCGGCCAGATGGGAGCCGGTGACGTAAAGCTCATCATGGGCATCTGTTTGTACCTCGGCGTGTTGAACACACTCATTGCCTTCGCCTTTATGGTCCCTGCCCTTATTGGCATTATGGTGCGTTCATGGATAAAAGCAAAAACGCTCAAGAGCGCGATCCCTTTCGTACCGGTTCTGGCCTTTGGCGCGGGCGGCGCGGTGGTGATCGGATATTTGTATGCCCTATTTCAAATATAAAGGAGGAAGCAAAATGAAGATCATTATCACTGTGGTGATGTGCCTGTTTATCATGGGTGGGCTGTTTTACTTTCAGATCAAAAAGCGGAAAAGAAATAACAAGTAATGAATCAGCAAGTACAAGGACAGCAGAGGCAGTGATTTTCTGCCTCTGCTGTCCTTTCTATTAAGGTTATGGATATATATCAAAATATTAATTGAAAACACTTGGTTAAGAGCACCCTACAATTTGTGGTTTTACCTGCCAAGGGAAGCGTTTAGCAGTTTATACCTTTACTATGAGTCTTACAAGGCATATGTTATGCTTTTCCCGTTTGTGATACCATAAAGTATCATCAACTAAGGAGCGCAACATCATGTATAATTTTGTTACAGCAATTTCTCGTTATCTTGAATTTTGTGAATATCAGAAGAATTTGAATTGTAAGACTATCAAAGCTTATAAAATAGACCTTATGCAATTCTACTCTTTTTCAAAAGGATCTGAAAATCCTTTAAATAAAGCGGGCATTTCCGAGTTCATAGCTTTCCTTCATAAAAAATATAAACCTAAATCTGTAAAACGTAAAATCGCAAGCCTTAAAGCTTTTTGCAGTTACCTTGAAGACGAGGAAGAACTTGATACTAACCCATTCTCAAGACTAAAGCTTTGTTACAAAGAACCTTTTCATTTGCCTAAAGTAGTTTCACTTGATAATATCCAAAAAATTCTTAACATAATGTATAGGCATCTAAAAAACTGTAACACAAAATACGAGCATGGCTCGGCGCTTAGAAACATTGCAGTTATGGAGTTACTTTTTGCTACTGGTATGCGGGTTTCAGAGCTATGTTCATTATCAGCAAATGATGTTGATTTAAACAATAAAACTATTCGCATATTCGGCAAAGGAGCACGTGAACGAATATTGCAGATTGAGAATGCCGATGTTCTAAAAAGCTTATGGGCATATTTTGATTTCAATCGTGGACAAATTTTGCTTTGTGGATATTTCTTTGTAAATAAACTTGGGAAGAGACTCTCAGAACAGTCTGTACGTTCTATGGTAAATAATTATACAAAGCAAGCCAATATTAGTATTCATATTACGCCACATATGATAAGACACTCTTTTGCGACTCTTTTACTTGAAGAAGATGTGGACATTAGATATATCCAACAAATGCTCGGCCATAGCTCAATAACAACGACGCAGATTTACACTCACGTTGCATCAGCAAAGCAAAAGCAGATACTGTTAACAAAGCATCCCCGCAATAAATTGGTTTGTGGATAAGCAAGAACGTTTTGCCCTCAACAAAGGATAATTAGTTATTATCCTTTGTTTTAAGTACATATAGAGAGATTAAAAATGAAAATCGGAATTGCATATGATACTCCTGATATGTACAATCTGGGCAAAGAAAATGAACTTTATTTTGACTTTGCTGAATTGGCGTCAATTAATATCCTTAAGCATGAACTTGAATCATTGGGATATCAGGTTGAATTGTTGGGAAATGTGGATAGAGTCATACAACAGATAAAAGGGAACGTTTTTTCTTGTGACTTGGTCTACAATACCGTGGAATGTTTTCGGTCAAGAAATCGGGAGGGATTACTCCCTTCATTACTTGAAATTTGTCATATCCCATATATAGGCACGGATGCTTTTGGACTGTCATTAACACTCGATAAAGCCATGACGAAGATTTTAGCCAGGTACTTAGGAATACTAACGCCAAATTTTTATGTTGCTGCCCCCTATATGTCGGAGCAGGATATATATGAAAAATTAAAAGCGCTAAAGTATCCAATAATCCTGAAACCAAATTTTGAGGGTAATAGCTCCGGCATCAATGTTTGTAAGACATTTGAAGTAGCTTGCTTAAACGTGAAGAATATGCTGGATAGATACCAGACCTCCATCCTTTGTGAGGAGTTTATCTTTGGCAAAGAAATTACTGTGCCAATAATCGGTAACAAGCCGGAACATATGTTATATGGTGTCACAACCGTGGATATTCAAAAGAGCGATGATTTTTGGCTTGATGTCAATGCCAAGACGTATGGCGATTATCACAATGTTCTACTTAAGCTTCCCCGTCAATTAGCAAATCAGTACAGAGATATCTGTACCCGTCTGTTTGTGGCGATCGGGTGTAATGATTTTGCGAGATTCGATTTTAGGATGACCCGAGACAATCAAATATACTTTATAGAGGTTAATCCGCTACCAGCTTTGTTCAGTGGCGGGTCTTTCGATATAGTGGGCCAGCAGTATGGGTTTTCCTTTGCTCAGACATTACATAAAATCATATCAGAGGCATGCATCAGGCAGACTATTCCCAAAATCTGAATTCTGCCAAAAACACTTTGTACTTATGAAGGGCTTCGTAGAACATAAAATTGTCTGCATACCCCTCTTCGTTTACACCACTCGACGCGTTTCTGGCCTTAATGTCCTTCAGTATAGGAATAAAGAATAGAGACGGTGGATTTGAAAGTAAAAGCTCAACCTTGTCGACAGCATTCCGATATTGCCCGCTGTGCTCCAAAATAATAATGTCAAGAAGACCCTTATAGACATCTTCGTACTGTGTGGCATTCTCGCGAGCCTTTATCATGGAATGATATTTACAGAATTCCCTGTATGCTTGACTAAATTCTGTACTTTCATAACCAAATAAATTTAAATGACACATACAGAGATTCATATAAATCGTCATGTAGGTAAAGGCAGACATGCCAACAAGCAAGGAGTTTTCCAACAAGGATAAAGCCGATTGAAAATCCCCGTATTGGATAATTTGGAGTAGTGCCCAGTTGTTTTGAGAGTAAGCCAAGTTCTCGTTTGGAATATTCGAAAATACCTTGGTTGCCTTTTTGAAAAAAGTCTGCGCCTGTGGGGCGTAATTAACGTCATTGAACATCATTTCAGTGGCGAGATTCACGTAGACTTTCGCGGCATCATACGCCCTTCCCTCGGACTCAAAGTATGCGATACTTTGCATTAGCAACGGGTAAGAGTGTTCAAAAGTGTAGAACATATCACACTTTTTTAGGATCTCAAAGTGAATGGATTTATCTTTTAGCTTATGCTTTGAATGATTCAACGCCAAAGCGAAATACCGATTGCCATAGTCCTCAATTCCAAAATGATGCTGGATCGTTGCAAGCAAAGAATATGTAAGGGCATAGATCGGTTGGTTCTCTGCGGCTCTGCTTGAGGTGGCTTTCAGCGCCGCGCTTAATTTTGTTGCTTCTTGGTATGAGAGATCCACATCCCCAACACCATACAAACTCCTAGCGTAATAATACTGTAGATACAGGTTTTTGCCATTGGAAAGATACCTTTGAACATCTTCTATTCTATCCAGAGCATCATGGAAGCAGCCGATGTTCATATCAAGCCTAATCTTGTAATAGCTGAGAAAGAGGTAGAGCATGTTGTCATCCAAGTGTTCCCTGCAAAAATTAAGCAGGTCGTTGAATACCTTTTTTGCTTTTGCAATATCTCCAATTTTCAGATACCGGAACAGTAGCTTCTTATCTGTAAAAAACATGATCTCATGGTTATTTAGATCATATGATAAACGCTTTAGTTGTTGGAGATATCTCAGGACATTGTCTCCGACTGATTCCGAGGAAAGCTTTGTCATATAATAATGAAGAAGAATCCGTTGCGATTCCACTTTTTCGTGAGGTTCAATGCTTTTTAGCACACCAGAGTATATCTTGCTCGAAATAAATTGGTAAACATCATCTCGCAAATAGCTTTGAATAAACATATTTGTTGCTTCCAGTTTTCTGAGATAGGCCTTTACGCCCAGAACATGAAAGCCATCAGATGATTCGAGAATGCAGCTTTGAAATATCTCACCAATAACAGAGGACTTCTTGAGTATGCTAAATAGGTCCTCGGGTAGATCCGAAAGCTTTTCCTCCACGAGGAAATAGGAGTATTCAGCGAGAACATCTTCACTTATTCTATGACGATCAGATTGCCGGTTGATGATAAGCCACAATAGTCTTTTCATATTACTAAAATTATAGTTTGAGGTTTCAATAAGTTCGGTTTTCAATCTTTCGGATACTCTTGGGAGTCCGTTCTCAATAAGGGCGTCAAAATCACCTGTGTTGGCACAGAAATTAGCCATTGGAGTGTTCGATGAAACAAGATCCCATTCAATCAATTGCCGAAAAATTCTCGATTTATAGAGATATTCACAATCTATATCAAACGTAAAGACGATTGTACTACCTTTATTGGACAGTGCAGCATTGATAATAGTCTTCAGCAATGATTCATCGATGTGCTCTGCTTCGTCAATAATAAGCGCATACCCATCTTGAATCGCTTTACGAAGATGCCTGACAAGATCCCAAAGGTCATCAATCACCGTGTCATAGATACAATTGAGCGCAAAAAACAAAGTACCTGTCGTCTTAATCTGATTTAATGGGTCCCCACAAGCAATGAAAAGATGCCGTTCCCATTTCTGCGTCACATATGTAGTCTTTCCGGTACCCTTTTCACCGCACTCAATATATACGTTTATATTGCGATTATTCAATACAATAACCCTCAATATCCTCTTCAATAAATGAGCAGATGTATTTTATCGTTTCACTCAAAGACTGGTCCTTTATTATTCTGCCTTCATGCCCATTAAACTCATGGATTGAAAAGTACAGCCCCTCGCGTTTCTTCCAAGTGATTATATATGAGGGAAAGGGATCTTTGCTGGAGCTTAATTTATCAAAGTCTTCATTTCCCTTTGTTATCAAAACGCATGGCGTTTGAGCCATTGTATCGCTGGAAAAATAAAAGGTGATCGTCCCACCCGCTCTGTCAATAATGAGTTCATCCGTATTTACCAGTGTAACATTGATATCGCGTGCTCGCAGACGCTCCCATATCTGCGGGCATATATATGCAATACAGTTGTTCACGTTTGTAATGAGATGATCCTCCGAAATTGTGGAATTGATCTTGTCTTTCAGCATTTCAACGGTCTCATCTGTGGAATGATGAGTATAAAATCCGATATATCCGGGGATATCATCGAGCATCTCTGCCTTACCAATCAGAATAGGGATAAGAAAATCACTGGCAAAAAAAGTGGACATTAGGCGTTCTTTTACCGCCGTAAATTCTAGATTAGTCCATACCTTTTTGGCATAATGTTCCGAAATAAAACACACAACATACTTCCCTTTATTCTTATAGATCTCTCTAAGGCTTCGGTACAAGTCTTTGCCAACCAGATGTGCTTGATAAGCAAAGTCATAGAAAACCTGAACGCCATCCGCAGTCAGTCGTTTATAAATTTCTTGAACGACATCCCGGTCTTCTCCGGCAAATGAAAATGCAAAATCAAATTCCATAGAGTCAAGCATTCTGCTCTCCAGTCCTGTCTCTTGTAAAAAGGATAATAACTAATTATCCTTTGTTGAATTATAATATATTACAGAAAATATGTAAACAAAAAGCAGCTATAAGTGATGGATTGTAATTAATCCACATCCTGCATGTTGTTTAATTATGGGCTAAGCCAATACGCAAACAATTCAATGTCAATACTTTTCGTAATATTGAAACAGTTGCATTGATGATGGTTTATGAACCATCTTTTTTAAATTCATTTTCAGAAAGGAGAATACTGACTTGGCCACCAAGCTGCAAAGAATATATGAACTTATGGAACAAACGGTTAGTCAGGTGACGGACAAGCCGGACGCGTGGGCAGGCTTTCTGAAAACAGCTACCCGCCTGTACAAATACCCGTTTGAGGAGCAAATCCTGATCTATGCGCAGCGTCCGGACGCCACCGCCTGCGCCTCCATCAAGCTATGGAACGACAGCATGCACCGCTGGGTGAACCGCGGCGCGAAAGGCATCGCTCTTATCGACGACAGCGCAGGCAAAACCACGCTCAGACATGTATTCGACGTGTCGGATACACACAGTCTGCATCATATTCCGTTCCGCCTGTGGAAGATGAAAACAGCGTACCGGGATCAGGTGATCGAAGAACTTTCCCACCAATTCGGCGACGTGGACGAATCGGCCATCGGCTTTGAAAACCAACTGCTGGATATCATCCGCAACGCGGTCGAGGACAATACCGCGGACTATCTCGCAGAGCTCATGGGCGCGCGGGACAACAGCTTTTTGTCTGGTCTGGACGAAATCAACGTAGGCGTCATATTTAAGGAAGCCCTGACCGACAGCATATCCTACATGGTATTCAGCCGGTTGGGACTGGATACGAAAACCCTGCCCGGAGACTTATTCAGGAATATATATAATTTCAATACGTTCGATACGGTCATGCAGCTCGGCGGCGCGTCCAGCGACATATCCGAGATAGTGCTGCGGCAGATCGAACGCACCGTCAGAGGAATTGAGCGGCAGGAACGCGACAGACTTGCAAAGCGGAATAACCTGAAGGACAATAGAGGTAAAGATAATGAAAGGAGCGGTGAGCATGGAGATCACATACACGCGGCAGGGCGATTACCTGATACCCGACCTGACGCTGGGCGAGCCGGAGACACGCCCCATCGGGAAATACGGGATGCTGAGGAAGACGTTTCTGAAGAACCACAGGAAAGGGACATACGCGGGGCTGCTGCTGTCCGAGAAGCTGGACAGCCATCTGGCGGAGATCGATCAGACGGCGCGGGAACAGGTGGAAGCAGTGACGGCGCGGATGGCGCGGGAACAGGGCGTGACGGAAGTGCTGAAAGCCCGAGACCCGATGAAATGGACGGGGCTGATGAACATGATCAAGCTCCAGGCCGAGGAAGCGGTGCTCGAGGGCCTCATCAACAATTAAGCCTATTCCCCACAACCGAAGAACAAATAGAATCGATTGAACAGGCAGAGGCGGATAAAACCTCTGCTTTTTCTATATCCCAGGCCGAGATCGACGAGGTGCTGACGCGCGGCAGCGGCGTCGCGGACGGCAAATACCGAATCTATCTGTACTTTCTGGAACCGCATACCCCACAGGACAGGGCGGCGTTTCTTAAACGCGAATACGGTATCGGCGGGCGAAGCCATGCGCTAAAAGGTGTTGACCATAGCTGGGAAGACCACGACGGCAAAGGCATTAAGATAACAAAAGGCTCCCTCATGAACCCCGACGCGGAAAGCCTGCTGACATGGAGCCGTGCGGCGAAACGCATCGGCGAGCTGACCGCCGCGGATCGTTACCTTTCAGACGCGGAAAAAGCCCAGCTTCCGGCCTATCAGGAAAGGCAGGCGGCGCGGGCTGCGCAGCTTGCGTCGGAACAGAATGCACGCGAAACGCTGCGCGAGGCTGCCGAAAGGATGGCGGATACGCGCAATGCCGCCGAATATCAGTATGCGTTAGGCGATACCGTCCACATCGGCACGAGTGAATACACGCTGCTGGGATACGACGATGAAACCGTCACGCTGAACGACGAGAAATTCCCGCTGCTGTCCAAACAGATGCCCCGTGAAGAGTTCGACCGCTGGATACGGGAAAACCCGCTCAACGACGGCCTTATCGTTCAAGACGCAGAGATTAACACCATCGAGGAAGCCGAACCTGCCGGGAAAGAAGATGACATCCAGCCCGGCACGGAGCTGACCATCGACGGAAGGCGTTTCGCTATCTGCAGCATTAACAGGGAGTCCGGCAGCGTCAGCCTGCGGGACATCACCTTTGCCGAGGCGACCGGATTCCCCATATTCCGCAGCGAGCACATAGAAACTCTCCGAGAACTACTTTCACAGCAATCAGCCATAAGAGAAACAATAACCATAGAGCCGGATTCGCCACAAGCGCCCGAGTTGGTGCGGGAACATGGGAAAACTGTCTCCATTACCCGCGAAGGCGATACGGTCACGATAGGCGGCGACGGACAGGGCGAAAAATCGTACATTGAGATGGACATCGACCTGCCCGAACATTTACAGCCGGCATGGGAAAAAGCGGACGGTGTAGCGTTGAAGAGCATCTATATCGACCTCACACCAGAGAAGCCCAAGCAGCCGAAGCTGGATTTCCGCATCACGGACGATACTCTTGGCTACGGCGGAGCCAAGACCAAGTATGGTTACAATGTAGCGGCCATTCGTACGCTGCAGGCCATTGAAGCGGAGAATCGCATGGCTACTGCCGGAGAACAGGAAATTCTCTCCCAATATGTCGGCTGGGGCGGCATCCCGCAGGCGTTTGACGAGACCAACTCAAGTTGGAGCGATGAATATGCCGAGTTGAAGCAGCTTTTAACCGAAAATGAATATGAATCGGCGCGCGGCTCCACGCTGAATGCGCACTACACGTCGCCCACCGTCATCAAGGCCATCTATCAGGCGATTGAAAGCATGGGCTTCAAAACCGGCAACGTGCTGGAGCCCGCCTGCGGCGTCGGAAATTTTTTCGGGCTCGTGCCGGAGAGCATGGCCAATAGCAAGTTATATGGCGTTGAGCTCGACAGTATCACCGGCAGGATCGGCCGACAGCTATATCAATCCGTAAACATCGCCGTACAGGGCTTTGAGGAAACCAACCTGCCGGACAGCTTCTTTGATTTGGCTATCGGAAACGTGCCATTCGGTTCCTACGGCGTAGCGGACAAAAGGTATGATAAGAACCACTTTCTCATCCATGACTACTTCTTCGCCAAAACGCTGGATAAGGTCAGGCCGGGCGGCATTGTCGCGTTCATCACCTCGAAGGGAACACTGGACAAGCGCAACCCTGCCGTACGCAAATACATCGCGCAGCGCGCGGATCTCATCGGCGCTATCCGGCTGCCGAATAACGCATTTACCGCAAACGCCGGTACGCAGGTCACGAGCGATATCCTGTTTTTACAGAAGCGCGACCGCCCCGTAGAGACAGACCCGGATTGGGTGCATCTCTCCCAAACCGAAGACGGGATAACCGTCAACAGCTACTTCGCGGCGAACCCCGATATGATGCTGGGGACGATGGCTTTCGACGACATGATGTACGGCAACAGGAGCGAAACTACCTGCAAACCATTCGAAGGCGCTAATCTGGCCGACCAACTGGGTATCGCCATCGAAAACATTCACGCTGAGATCACCGAATACGACCGGGATGAGCTTGAGGAGGATGAAACAGAGTCCATCCCCGCTGACCCCAATGTGCGTAATTTCAGTTTTGCGTTCATCGACGGGCAGATATACTACCGTGAGAATTCGCGCATGAACATGATCGAAGTGTCCGTCACTGCCGGTAACCGCATACGGGGCATGATCGAGCTGCGCGACTGCTCGCGGCGGCTTATCGAGTACCAGTTGGAGGGATATGCGAACGAGGCTATCCGGCGCGAACAGAAAAACCTGAACACCCTGTACGACGGTTATACGAAGAAATATGGTTTGTTGAACAGCCGCGCCAACAAAATGGCGTTTGAGGACGACAGCTCCTACTGCCTGCTATGTTCACTGGAGGTCATTGACGAAAACGGCGAGTTGGAGCGCAAGGCGGACATGTTCACCAGGCGCACCATCAAGCAGCATACCGTCGTGACCTCGGTGGACACGCCCAGCGAGGCGCTTACGGTGTCACTCACGGAAAAAGCCCGCGTGGATCTCCCATACATGGCGAGCCTGACCGGACTTTCCGAGGAACAGATCGAAGCCGACCTGAAGGGCGTTATCTTTCGGGATTTCGGAAAGCTGGAGCCGGAGGGCGTACCGCGCGCCTTTTTCCAGGCGGAGCGGTTCCCGCTTGTCACCGCGGACGAATACCTGTCCGGCAATGTACGTCAAAAGCTAAAACAGGCGCGGGAGCTCATTAAAATTCTGCCTTCTGATCAGGCGGAAAAAATACAGCCGAATGTTACGGCGTTGGAGGCCGTACAGCCTCAGGACCTGACAGCCGGTGAAATCGACGTGCGTCTGGGTGCGACATGGCTGCCGCAGGAGGATATTCAGCAATTTGTGCTTGAATTTTTGAAGCCGGGCTATTACGCTGAAAGCAGGATAAAAGTCCACTATTCCCCCTACACCGCGTCATGGAATCTCGAGGGGAAAAAAGCCGACTACGACGGCGTTTTAGCCAATACCATCTATGGCACCGATCGCATCAACGCCTATCAGATCATCGAACAAACGCTTAACCTCAAGGATGTGCGCATCTTCGATAAGAAGATCGATGCAGACGGCAAAGAGATACGCGTCCTGAACCGGAAGGAAACCACGATCGCGCAGCAGAAGCAGCAGCAGATCAAGGACGCTTTCCGCGAATGGATATGGAAGGATCACAGCCGCAGAGAGCGGCTCGTCCGTCTCTACAACGAAAAGTTCAACAGTATCCGTCCCCGTGAGTATGACGGTAGCCATCTGAAGTTTCCGGGTATCAACCCGGAGATCACGCTGCGGCCACACCAGGTCAATGCCATCGCGCACATCCTGTACGGCGGCAATACGCTGCTGGGGCATGTCGTCGGCGCGGGCAAGACGTTTGAGATGGTCGCCGCAGCGATGGAATTAAAGCGCCTCGGGCTGTGCCAGAAAAGCCTGTTTGTCGTGCCCAATCATCTGACGGAGCAATGGTCGGCTGAATTTTTACAGCTTTACCCCTCGGCCAACATATTAGTGGCGACGAAGAAGGACTTTGAAAAGCGCAATAGAAAGAAATTCTGCGGACGTATCGCTACCGGAGACTATGACGCCGTGATCATCGGCCACAGCCAGCTTGAAAAGATACCGCTGTCAATCGAGAGGCAGAAGGCTGTGCTGCAGGAGCAGCTCGACGAGATCGTGGATGGCATCGCAGACGCCAAAGCCGCCAAGGCGGAGCGGTTTACTGTCAAGCAACTGGAGAAAACGAAGAAAGCCATTAAGCTCAAGCTGGACAAGCTCAACGATCAGTCGCGCAAGGACGATCTGGTGACGTTCGAGGAGTTAGGCGTTGACCACCTTTTTGTGGATGAGGCGCACAATTATAAGAATTTGTTTTTGGTTACCAAAATGCGCAACGTCGCCGGGCTTGCGCAGACCGAAGCACAGAAGTCTTCCGACCTGTTTATGAAGTGCCGGTATCTGGACGAGATGACCGGCGGGCGCGGCGTGGTGTTTGCGACGGGTACGCCCATATCAAATAGTATGACCGAGCTATACACCTTGCAGAGGTATTTGCAGTACGAGGCGCTGCGAGGCCAAGGCTTGCAGCACTTCGACGCATGGGCTTCGACGTTCGGGGAGACGGTCACATCCATCGAGCTTGCGCCCGAAGGCACGGGATACAGGGCGAAGACGCGGTTCGCACGGTTCTACAACCTGCCGGAGTTGATCAGCATGTTTAAAACGGTCGCCGATATTCAGACCGCGGACATGCTCGATCTGCCTGTGCCGGAAACAGAATACCACAACGTGGTGATAAAGCCGAGCGAGCATCAGCGGGAGATCGTGGCGGAACTGGCCGAACGCGCGGAAAAGGTGCGAAACGGCATGGTGGACGCGACCGAGGACAATATGCTCAAGATCACCAACGACGGGCGCAAGCTGGCGCTCGACCAGCGGCTGATCAGCGAGTTGCTGCCGGACGATTCAGACAGTAAGGTCAGCGCCTGCGCGGATAACATCTACCGCCTGTGGGAGGAAAACAGGGACAAGCGGCTGACGCAGCTTGTGTTCTGCGACATCTCAACCCCGCACTACGACGGCAGCTTCAACGTATACGACGATACCAAGGGAAAGCTGATGGAGTTAGGGGTACCGGGGGATGAGGTCGCTTTCATCCACGACGCCAACACGGAGATACGAAAGAGCGAGCTGTTTGCCAATGTCCGCAAGGGCAATGTCCGCATACTGCTGGGCTCTACCTTCAAGATGGGCGCGGGAACAAACGTGCAGAAGCGGCTGGTGGCTGAGCATCATCTCGACGTGCCGTGGCGGCCTTCGGACATCGAACAGCGCGAGGGCCGGATTATCCGGCAGGGTAACGACAACGAACAGGTGCATGTTTACCGGTATGTCACCGAAAATACTTTTGATTCGTACATGTGGCAGACCATCGAGAATAAGCAGAGGTTTATCAGCCAGATTATGACCTCAAAATCGCCTGTGCGTAGCTGCGAAGATATTGACGAGACGGCGCTCTCCTATGCCGAAGTCAAGGCACTGGCGACAGGGAATCCTTATATCAAGGAAAAGATGGATTTGGACATTCAGGTGGCGCGGCTGAAGCTGCTGAAAGCCAGCCACTTGAGTCAGCGTTATTCGACGGAGGATAACCTGCATAAGTACTTCCCTTCGCAGATCAGGCAGACTGAGGAGCGTATGCGCGGATACGAGCAGGACATCGCCCACTTAAAGGAGATCGCGCCAGAGGATGGGCAGAAGTTCTCGCCAATGACGGTAAACGGTATCCGATATGACGAAAAGGAGCCGGCCGGGCACGCGCTGCTGGCAGCGTGCAAAGCAAAGACCTCGCCCGACCCGGCAAAAATCGGCGAGTACCGCGGCTTCAAGCTGATACTGTCCTTCGATACGTTTAACAAGGCATTCCAACTGTCAATAAAGAACGTGCTTAGCTATTCCATAATGTTGGGAAGTGATGTCTATGGAAACATAACAAGAATAGACAATGTTTTCTTCGGGCTTCCGCGGGAGGTTGAACACTGCCAGCGAAAGCTGGAGGACCTGCACCGGCAAATGGATGAGGCCAGGCTGGAGGTCGATAAGCCATTTGCGCAGGAGCAGGAGCTAAAGGAGAAATCCGCAAGGTTGTCTGAGCTGGACGCATTGCTCAACATAGAAAAAGGTCGACCTGAAATGCTTGACGGCGAGCCTGAACAGGAGGGAGATGTAAAGGAGAGAGAATATACCGTAACCCGGTAAATCGACAGCTTTGATATGGCTCATAAGAACAGATACATTAATAGCAGGAGTATTTGGGAAGGAGTAATGATTATGGAACCTGCAAAATCAGATTGGATCAATGAGCGGTACAAGGAAATCGAAAATGAGGTGGCTGAAAAGCTTCGCGAGGATGAGCAGTACACGGCGCTCCGACAGGAATGTGACAGGCTGATTGAGAAGCATCCCTGTATCTTGCAGGTACTTGAAGGCAAGGGCGCTGTCTCCATCAGCGAGGATGAGCACGCTGCGTTTGTTCAATACATCATGCTTAAGTACAAGGAAGAAAACATGGAACGCAGAGAAATCTATTGCTTCGGCCACGCCGACTGCGTCGCATACCTGAAACGAGTCGGCGCGTTGTAATAAGCAAAATGAAATACACGAAATGAGACATCGGAATTGCCCGGTGTCTTTTTTATATATACAAGGAGACGATTATGGCAAAAAGCATGCGACAGAGTTATGTCACCAGAGAACAGATTGACCAGGCAAAGCAAATGGATTTGCTTTCATATCTACAAAAGTATGAGCCGGATGAACTGGTACGCATCAACCTGAACACTTACTCCACTCGCACACATGACAGCCTGAAAATATCCAATGGCAAGTGGTGCTGGTGGTCCCAGGGTGTTGGTGGCAGAAGCGCGCTTGATTACCTTATTAAAGTACGCGGCATGGAGTTTGTGGAGGCTGTTCAGCACCTGTGCGGTTGTTCTGGATATACTCCTTCCCCGCCTGTTTACACAGTAAAACCACGACCCAAGCCACTGTTTATGCTTCCAAAGCAGTACGTCAATAACGATCGTGTTCTGCGATACCTGGCAGATCGCGGCATGGATTCGAATATACTGGCATACTGCGTTGACACCAGGCGGCTGTATGAGGATGAAAGGCACAACTGCGTTTATGCAACCAAAAATAAAATCCAAACTAATCTTGTATATCCCAGTAATACCGAGATATATCGCAAGAAAATATTTGGATTTTATTGTCATGTTATCGTGCCATTGGTTTTACACCGCAGA
>JAEWTL010000039.1 GCA_023459495.1 Bacillota bacterium
GATGAACGGCTGCGCTCCGCGCGCCTTGATCGCGCCAATCAGCGCGCGGAGCATCTCTGGAAGATGGCTGATCTCCCTGCTGCCCGCTGTGATCGCCACCGTGTTGCCCGCTCCGATGCGGTCCAGCACGCCGGAGGTCTGCAGCACGTCCGTAAGCGCAGCGCCGACGTCACTCACCTCGTCCCGGCACAGGTCAAAATGGGCACGATAAAAAGACGGAATGACCACATCCTGCAGCAGGCGTTTTATTTCGCTCATTTTAGCTTCTTTCAGGATTATTGTGCGATCAGGTTTTCGCCCGTCGCTTTGTCAAACAGGTGCGCCTGCTCGCTCCGAAAGGCGATATGCACTTCGCTCAGCCTGCCGGAGCCCGGCTTTTCCAGATGGTTCTGCAGAGGTACACGTACCACGACGTCCTGATCCTTAGGATTTACGTGCAAATAGACCTCGCTGCCCATCATTTCGGAAACCTCCACCCTCGCCCGGATGGCTGCCGGCTCGTGCTCTGTCACCACTTCGATATGCTCCGGCCGTACACCCAAAACGATCTCTGTCGGTACATCTTCGCGGGCGTTCAGGATCTGCGCCTGATCCGGAGCCAGCGCCTTTTCAACGCCCAGCAGCCGTACCGCGTACGCGTTTTTCGTTCGAACCAGCTCCGCATCGAAGAAATTCATTTGCGGCGTGCCAATAAAGCCCGCGACAAATAAATTTGCGGGATGGCAAAACACGTCCTGCGGTGTGCCGATCTGCTGAATCCAGCCGTCCTTCATCACCACAATCCGGTCGCCCAGCGTCATCGCCTCAGTCTGGTCATGCGTAACGTAAACAAATGTGGTATCAATGCGCTCACGGAGCTTGATTATCTCCGCACGCATCTGATTCCTGAGCTTTGCGTCAAGGTTGGAGAGTGGCTCATCCATCAAGAAGACCTGCGGTTCGCGCACGATGGCCCGGCCGATTGCCACGCGCTGACGCTGTCCGCCCGACAGTGCCTTGGGCTTCCGGCTCAGCAGGTCGGTGATGCCCAGAATCTGCGCGGCCTCACGCACTTTCTGGTCGATGACTGCTTTCTTTGTTTTTCGCAGACGCAGCGAGAACGCCATATTCTCATATACGGTCATATGCGGATACAGTGCATAATTCTGAAATACCATTGCGATATCACGATCCTTGGGTGCAACGTCATTGACCAGCTTTCCATTGATAGACAGTTCACCTTCGGATATCTCCTCCAGTCCGGCAACCATCCGCAGTGTGGTCGATTTACCGCAGCCCGACGGACCCACCAGCACAACGAACTCCTTATCCGCAATCTCCAGATTGAAAGACTGCACCGCTACTACCTTTTTATCATAAGTCTTCTTGATATTTTTCAATGTTACATTTGCCATCTTATCCTGACACCCCACACGCTTCCGTCCCAATTCAGACTGCGGGGCAATGCTCCTTCTCTCGTATTTTCCGCCTTATCGGATAGCGAATTAAAGGCCTCGCTACTATGGTTTTCACTCGTCATACAAGCCGGTGTGTATGCCAATGCGCCGAAGCTCCTGAATGACCAGCGTTGCGCTGATGCTATAGTCCAGCGCACCACGGTAATGCGGCTGATCATTGATCGCTTCATAGATTCCCACGGTTCGGAAGCTCTCCAGCAGGTCCAGCAACATCTTGTCGGCCAGCGTCTCATCCGTCAGACGAATCACCGCCGATACCCATCCCGACGCGGATGACCAGTATGCGCCGTTCTGATATTGACCGGGGGCCGGAGAGATTGATCCATCTTCATCGAGCTTCAGCCCTATTTTTTTATTCCAAAGTTCGGGATAGAACAGGTGCCTCACCTGGCCAAACCGTACCGCCCGGTCATAATCCTTTACGATTCGTCGGCTGATGCGCTCCGCGCGCTCCCGGGATACCAGTCCGGCATACGCGGCATAGCAGCTTCCCCATATCGACAGCTGGTGTTCCTCGCCATTCGATGCCAAGAACAACCCTTCATCCTCGTACCAAAGCACCTCCAACCCCTTCATCGAGGCCTCGGCCTGCTCCTTCCAATACGCGGACATTGCATCTTGACCGGCCATCTTGTACATGTCCTGCATCGCGCATTCCGCTTCAATCAGCAGCAGGCTTGCAAACAATATCTCGCCGGTCAACGCGATCTGATCGATGAACCCGAAGCTTGACCGTTTTACGTCCGCAGGGATGTACACCAGCCCACCGGGGCTGCGGTCCAGACACGCCAATGCGCGCTCCAGACAGTCCGCTACGATATTAAAATAATTGATGTTGCCGGTTCGCATCACATAGTTGTGCACCAGCTTGACCATGAACTGTGAATTGTCGGTGGGCGGCAAGCCCAGCTTTTTTCCATATGGCCCGGCGCTGTATATGGAAACGCCGTCGGCGTCCCTCCGGTCGGGAATCACGCCGTCCTCCCGCTGACCGTTCAGCAGGTAGGCGCAGGCGCTGTACAGTTCTTCATCCGTCGCGCATTCCGGTACGCCGTCGATCATGTAGAAAAAGTCGCGTGTCCACATGGCCTTGTAGAATGCCGATGCGTCGGGTGTAAAGCACTCCGTGATGCCGTCAAATGCTTTCACCTTGCAGCCTTCAACGATGCGCCGCGTCTCTCTCATCAGCCATTGTGCATGCCCCTCCAGCCTCGTCCTGATGCCTTCCATTTGCGTATTCCTCCTCACCCTTTTACACTGCCGGCTGTCATGCCCGAAATAAACCGCTTCTGCAGCAGCAGGTAGACGATGGTCAGCGGTATCGACGCCATGACGACGCCGGCAAACATTACCGTATAGCGCGACAGGAACTGCCCTTTAAAGCCAAGCAACGCGCGCGCCAGTGTTTTCAGCTCCGGCGAACTGATGAATATCAGCGGGAACAGCATGTCGTTCCATATCCAAACGAGGTTGAATATCACTACCGCCGCAATCACCGTGGGCGACAGCGGCATAATGATCTTCGCATAGTTCTGGAACACGTTGCAGCCGTCCACAGTGGCCGCTTCGTTGATCTCATTCGGGATGGAACGGAAAAACCCATACATGACGAATACGGTAAAGGGCAATCCGTAGGCAACATAGATCAGCACGATGCCCGGAAACGTATCCACCAGCTTCAGCCCGTCCATCAGCCGGTAAAGATGCAGCAGCCCCACCTGATACGGGATCATGATGCCGACGATGAACAGCCAGTACCACTTTCTCCGTCCGATCATGTTGCTGCGGGATATCGCAAACGCCGCAAAGCTGCCGAGCAGCGTAATCAACGTTACGCTGACTACGGTGATTGCGATGCTGGAAAGGAATGCCTGTGCCAAATGCCCGTCTCTGAACGCGGCCACAAAGTTAGAGAGGCCCCAATCCGACGGCAATCCAAGCGAATTGCTGTAGAGCTCGCTCTCAGATTTAAAAGCGTTGGTAATCACCATGAATATGGGATAGAGCATAAAAAGCAGCAGGAATATCAGCACAATGTGTCTGGGCAGCTTTTTAAGAATTTTTTTCATCGCTTCTTTACTCCTCTTTACCGAACAGGCGCATCTGTACGAACGCAATCACACCGACAACCAGCAGCAATACCACGGAAATCGCCGACGAATACCCTACATTGCTGTACTGGAAGCCCTGCCTGTACATTTCGAGCGCCAGCACGGTCGAACTGCCATCCGCCCCTCCGCCCGTCATAATATAGACCAGCTCGAAAGTCTTGAACGAACCGATCGTCGTCAGCACCAGCACGATAAGTAGCGTGGGCATCAGGGTAGGCAGCGTCACCTTCCAGAACTGCTGCCACTTGTTGCACCCGTCGATCGCCGCGCTCTCGTGAAGCTCCTCCGGCACTTGCTGCAGTCCCGCAAGAAACAGCACCATGCCCTGACCAATGCCCCACCATACGTGCACAACGGCGATACAGATAATTGCGACACCCTTTTCGCTCAGCCAGATGTGCTTTAAACCGTCCAGCCCAAGCAGCCCCAGAAACTGATTGAGCGCGCCGATGTTTGGATCATAGATAAACGACCAAATGAAGCCGATCGTCACGGTGGAAAATATGACCGGCAGATAGAAGAGCGTGCGGTAGATATTGTTCACCATGCTCTTTTTATAAATCACCACTGCCACAAACAGCGCAATGATCGTCTGAAAAGCCACTACGACCACGGTATAAATCAACGTATTGGTCATGGCGGTAATAAAGTCAAGATCCTTGGTAAACAGCTTGATGTAGTTGTCGAAGCCGACAAAAACGCGTTCACCAATACCATTCCATTTAAAAAAGCTGTAATAGATGGCTTCCAGATTGGGTATGATGCAGAATATTACATACACCAGAATCGGAAGCAGCAGGAATGTATAATAGGATGCGTTAGCCTGAATCAGGCGTTTTTTTCTCAATGTTGGCGCCAGTTTCACTGTTCTTCCTATCCTCTCTTTTGAGATGCGGCGATTTAGAATTTACCGCGTGGATTCCCCCGGGGGAAATCTGTCCCGGGAGAACCCGCACGGAATTAAAGTGGTTTGACGATTGTACTTATTCGAGTGCGTCCCTTGCGGTCTGGGCATCGGCGAGTATGGTTTCAATGTTCTCTCCGAGGAACGCCTTGGCTGCGGTACTGGTGTAGATCGATATGAATTCCGAATTCGTCAGGTAACGGTTCGGGTTATTCATCACCGTACGCTCCGCAAACATCTGCGTCACAGCTGCCATGTCCTCATCCTCGCTCTCTACGCCGATAACAGGCGAGAGCTGGCCGGTCTGGGCGGAATACAACGCTGCAACCTCCGGCGAGCTTAGATATTCCACGAACTTCATGGCCGCTTCGGCATTCGGGCTTTCCGCGTTGATACCGATCAGATAGCTGGCATCCGCGAGCATGATGGGATCCGCTTCCGAGGCCGGCAGCAGGAAATAACCCAGATCAATATCGGGAGCCTGTGTCTGCAGTGTGCCGATCGACCAGGTGCCGGTCAGCAGCATGGCTGCGCCCTGCTGGGCAAACATCGCGATGGAGGACTCGTACGACGTACCCTGAGCGCCGTCGATGAAGAAGCCCTGATCACCCATTGCCTGAATATCGCTGAAGATCTTGGAGATACGCGGATCGCTGAAGTCGATTTCGCCCTTCTCCACCTTGCTCAGAACTTCCGGGTCCCCGGTGTTGTATGCTGCGATCAGCGGCAGCACCACCATATCGAACACCCAGTCTTCCGAGAAACCGGCCGATATCGGTTGAACGCCATTTTGCCGCAGCATGTTGACAACGCTCTGCATCTCTTCCCAGGAGGTAGGCTCTTTAAGGCCGTACTGGTCGAATATACCTTTGTTATAGAATATCAGATAGGAGTTATATGCCTGCGGCAGGCCATAGATCTTGTCGTCCACCGTGCCGAAGCCCAGCAGCTCTGAATTGTAGCTTCCTGCCACAGCGGTACCCGTAAGGTCGAGCAGTTTGCCAGCGCTCACGTATTCGGTCAGCCTTGCGCCGCCGTGTACGGCAAACACGTCCACCGTATTGCTCGTGCCGGAGAGCTTCGTGGTCAGTACGGAGTAGTACTCGTCCTGATCCGAGCTTGTGATCTCCATATTCACCTTGATGTGCGGGTTCTCTGCTTCAAACTTCTCCACAATGGTGTTATAGACTTCGGCGTCCTCGCTTCTCCAGGTGAGAAAGGATATCGTTACATCCTCCTCGGTATCCGTGCTCTGCTGTGCACTGCTTTCCGGCGCGGATGCGCTTTGCGAATCACTGGGAACATTGGATGCGCAGCCTGCAAACGTCGCTGTCAGCATAAACAGCACCATAAGTAAATAAATCAGCTTCTTCATGGGCTCCTCCTTATATGAAATTGGTTTGGCTGTGTCTGCATTATATAGGGCATCGGTGCGCTGTGAAAACATGACGATCCTACAATTTCGTGTACTATTTTATACACAGGCTGTCCCGAAATGAAGTATTTGTTTACAATAACCTGCAATATCGCTATGATTAAAACTGTTCCCAACTTAATTCATTTATTTGTCGTTGCGTTCATGAGCGGACCTGCAGGAGTTATAGATCGTGAAAACAAAGTGGTTTCTTTCTATTCGAACCAAAATTGTGGTCGTTTATATTGCAGTCGTTTCCATCGTGCTCATCGGTATGAGCGCCGGATTCCGCAACATGCTGCAGGAGGAGGCTGTATCGCGCTCCTCCGCACTCTGTCGCAATACACTGCAGAACATCACCGCCTCCATCGATGCCAAGCTGCTGCTTGCCGACGATTACCGCTACACCATCTACTCGGACGATTCGATGGTCGATGCGCTATCCCACATTCTTCCGCTGCAGCAGCGTACAAGCTACCAGCAATACGTCTACCAAACCATCCTGCGCAAGGGCTTGATCGGTTATAGTCACACCAGTTCGTTCGTTAACTCCTTCTATCTTTATTCATACAAGAGCGACACGCTTTTTTCCTCCAACGGATACTTCATTCTTAACGATATGGCAGAAGCCGACTGCACGATTGCACAGGCTTATGATCGTATAGGCGACGCCAAATGGGTGTTTTTAAACGCGGACGAACCACAGGTGGTCAGCCTTCAGCCAATCTACGATTTTTATACCCACGAGCGTCTTGGGCTCTTTTCTGTCAACGTCAGCATGCTGGCGCTTGAAAACGAGATTGCGACGCATACTCCGCAGACTGATATGCAGATCTGCATGGTAGACTCAACAGGCGCGGCCATCAACGCATCGGGTGCGATCGATCCGGCAATCCGGGAGGCTAAGTCTGGCGGCGTCATCACCATGGATGGAGCGGATTACCTTGTAGTATCGGATGCTTCGGATTATACGGGTTGGACATTCTACGCGCTGCTGCCGATGTCTACGGTACTCTCGTCCACAACGTATATCAACAACGTATTCTTCACCACGTTCTTTATCGTACTGTTCGCCTTTTTCGTCGCCGCCGCAGTAGGCGCCATCTATCTATACAGGCCGGTGAAAGAAATCTTCAATGCCATGAAGAAGGTGGAAGCGGGCGATCTGTCTGTACATCTCGAATCCCGGCGCAAGGACGAAGTGGGCTACATCATATTCCGATTCAACCAGATGGTATTTAACCTGAACAAGCAGATTCAGGACAACTATGTCAATCAACTGCTGCTGCGTGAAGCTCAGCTCATCAATCTGTATTCGCAGATCGACGAGCATTTTTTGTACAATACGCTGGACGCGATAAAATGGGCCGCCACCTACCGCGATTCCAATACGGTCGCCACGGCGATCATCACGCTCTCCAAATACTACCGCATCAGCCTGTCGGACGGACGCGACGTCATTACCGTTCGGGAGGCGCTTGATCAGGCCGAAGCGTACCTTGATATCCAAAAATTCCGTCTGCAGGACAAGCTGCAGTACCACATCGACGCGGACCCGGAGGCTCTCGACCTGCCGATCATTAAATATATCATGCAGCCGCTCGTTGAAAACTGCGTCGTGCACGGTATCGGCAAGCGCACCGAAGTTGGCCACATCAACATTTCCGTCCGCCGCCAACCCGACACGATTTCTTTCACCATTTCAGACGATGGCGTGGGTATCTCCCGTTCCAAGCTGGATGATATCAGTGCCCGGATTGAACGCAGCGACACCAAACGGCACAAATATTTCGCACTTTACACCGTCAACCGGCTGCTTAAAACTTTTTACAGCAATGAATACCGGCTGCACATTGAAAGCGGCGAAGGGCTTGGCACAACCTATTGGTTCGAGATACCGATCCGGCAGGATCATGAAGGAGGATGCCCCGATGTACAAGATGATCATCGTTGACGACGAAGCCGTCATCTGCACCGGCCTGCAAAAAGCCATCGACTGGGCGGGGATTGGTATTGATGTGGTCGCCACCGCAGAGAATGGCCTCGTTGCGCTCGACCAATTCAAGCGGCATCGTCCGCATATCATACTGGCTGACATCAACATGCCGGAGCTCGACGGGCTTTCGCTGCTTTCAGAGATCAAGCAGCTTGACGCCGAGACCATCGTCATATTTATCAGCGCCCACAGCAAATTCGCATATGCGCAGCGCGCGATTCAGTTGGGCGCGTTCAACTATCTGATCAAACCATTCTCGGAAGAGGATTTAATCACCACGGTCAAGCAGGCGGTTTCGGTCCTTAAGGAACGCGAGTCGGTTCGGCGTATGCTCAAACAGGCGAGCATCGCTCAGGAGCAATACAGCCGTGACATCATGCTCCCCGGCATACGCGGCGTTCTTCCCGTCAAAGAGTCCACATTCAAGCTGCTGGCACGGGACATCCACATGGACCCGGCGTCCTGCGAATGCTTCGGCGTGCTGCTCAAATCCTTCCGCACCTCTGGCAAAGACGCCGTGCCGGTCAATTTTACCGATCTGCGGGCTTCCGCCTTGTCGCTGGTCAGGGAATATCCCGCAGCACTGCGGGCACTGTTGTTTGCGCCTGCACCAGGAGAGTTGTTGGTCATATTCTTTTTCATGCCAGATAAGTATCCGCTTGTGGAAAAGCACTGCACAGTTTTTCTGCAAAACGCGTTTGAGTATTCTGCTGCGCTTCGAGGCGGCGTCAGCGCAAAGTATTTCGCCCGCGAAGGGTTCTCAAAAGTATACGCGGAATGCTGCGCTTCATTAGCCGCCCTGACCGAGAAGACGCCTCAGGCGCGTTTGTTCCGGTACGAACAGCTCTTCACCCCTCCCTGCCCGCCTGATATCAGCCAGGACGCCTTTTCCAGCCTCGTCTTCGGCGCATGCGCCAACGAGCATCGCGAGCAGCTCCATTCAATCTGTTTTCAGATGCTGCTGCAGCTATGCCGCAGCGGCAGGCTGTATCGGCTGATGGATAGCTATATGATCATGATGTCCGGCATCCGTTATGTGCTGGACAAACTGGAAATACAGCTTGCGGGCAGCAGTATATCCGTAAAAACCGCCGGAATTGAGGAGCAGCTAAGTACCCAACCGCAGATCAGCATATTCGACTGCTATACGTTCTGCCTGAAGGTACTCAACGAGATCTACGATATCTATCAGGAAAACCTGCGTATTTCCAATCACATTGTCAAGGACGCGCTTTCCTACATACAGCAAAATTATAGCCATGCGGTTTCCCTGACCCAGCTGAGCGAGCAGCTGCTCATCACGCCGAACTATCTGAGCCGCCTGTTTAAAGAGAAAACGGGGAGTTCCTTTACCGACCATGTGACGCAGCAGCGTATTGATGCCGCTAAGGACATGCTCCGTTCCGGACAGTTCAAGGTGTATGAGATTGCTGAAAAGGTGGGGTACTCCGACCAGCAGTATTTCTCTAAACAGTTTAAAAAGCTTACCAGCGTTACCCCGTCGCAATATGCCAACAACATGTCCCACTGATTTCTCCAGCCTAATGGGGTCTGGTCTTGGCTTATGCTGCATTCAATCATATCCTTTACCGCTTTTCGCACTTATCACCAACATGAAAAATCCCCGGGAATACCTATTTCAGGTCGTTTCCGGGGATTCGGGTACTATTCCCACTTGCTCTTTAAACTCTTAGATAAATTTGCTTAAAATATAGTTCGTGCTATTATCGCGGGGTGGGAAAGTGTGGTCTGATCAAATCTATCCGCCCCAACACCTTAAAAAATTTCAATTTCGTATATTCTGGAAGCCGCATCTCCATTGTTGGACGGGTCCGTGATATACAATCTGACATACCGGCATGAGATTGGGGTAATTTCATGCCTTGTAACCCCTGCGGTATTGCCCTCAACTGTTACCACATCTGTCCACGGACCGTTGCTTGAGTCGGAAACCTGAATGGTGTAATCCTCTGTATTGTAACCTGCATCTCCGCCCCAAGAGCTATTGTGGTATACGATAAATTCACTCACTATTTTAGTTTCTCCTAAATCAACCACGAGCCATTGGGGCAATACTCCGTCATACCAGCCATCCGGCTGTGCGGTGCTTCCGTCCACCGCTTTCGATCCGTCGCCGCTGTTGGTCGTTGTGGCGGCATCCAGCGCAATATTCGTTTTGGCAGCGTATATCTCAAATTCATATATCCTTGACGCTGGGTCTCCATTGTTGGATGGATCTGTAATGTATAGCCGGAAATATCGTTTTTCGAGCGGCTGTATGGTATATTCGGTCCTACCCGCAGTATTGCCAACCACCGTCACGAGATCTGTCCATGGTCCATTGACCGAATCCGCATATTGGATTTTAAAGTCTTTCGTATTGTATCCCGGGTTACCTCCCCATGAGCTGTTATGGTATAATACAAACTTGTTTACGGTTTCAGTCTTACCCAAGTCTATAACAAGCCACTGCGGCGATGACGCGTCATACCAGCCATCCGGCTGCGCAGTGCTGCCGTCCACTGCCTTTGATCCGTTGCCGCTGTTTGTGGTTACCGTTTTGCCCAGAGCAACATTTTTAGCCGGTACGCGTATTTCAAATTCATATATCCTCGACGCCGGATCGCCATTGTTGGATGGATCCGTGATATACAGCCGGAAGTACCTTTTGTTGATCCCTGTCACTTCATGAACGGTTACACCATCCGTATTTCCATCGACAGTCACGATATCCGTCCATGGCCCGTTCAATGAATCTGCACATTGTATCTTGTAATCCTCCGTATTGTAACCGGCATTTCCTCCCCATGAGCTTTCGTGCTTGATAACAAACTGAGATACCGGATATTTCTGGCCCAGGTCCACAACCAGCGACTGCGGTCCGGCCGCTCCGTACCAGCCATCCGCTTGAGCCGCGCTGCCGTCCACCGCCTTCGAACCATCGCCAGAATTTGCAATTGTGGTTTTCTGATACGCAACGTTTATGGTATCCCCTCTTAAGGCGTTAAGCCTGATGGCTGCATCCAGATCGTCCCATGTATCGGAGCCCAACAGTGTAATGTGAACGCCACTGGAATTCTGTATCACGGAAACGGCATGCCCGTTTTCCAGCAGCGTCCCCGTATAGAATTCGCTGTCGTCCGCCGGTACGGGAAGATCCAATGTGTTCGTCCCCGGCGGATCGAGCACATGAATATATTCATACCGCCCATCCGGAGAACTTGTCGCTACGCCGCCCCACGAAAGCTCGGATATCGATGTTCCCTCTGCCGTTACAAAGGATGTACTGGCTTTTACATTTTTAATAGATTCCGAGACCGGATCAATATAGCCGTTCAGTGCCTGAAACGTTTCCTTGACATTGGCCTCCCACGTACCTCCGGGATACGGGCTGGCTGCCCATACGATGCCGCCACCCTGCGTGTTTGTTGCTGCCTGCAATACCGTATATTTATACATGTCCTCCGCGGAATATTTTTGGCTTCCACCATTAGCCCACCATGTGTAGGTATTTGTGGTCGGAATAGCAACCTGTCTGTTATATCCCCACCATGTATCAATATCGTTTGGATCGGCCATGGGCGTATATTCGTTGAACCAAAGGTCCGGCGGAAAATTAATCTCCTTGCAGCCGTAATCACAGCACTCGTTCGCAGCACCGTTGGCGATCAACAGCATGTCCGGGTTATACGCCAGCACAGTGTTCCTGAGCCTTGCCCTGTCCACCTGCGCCGGAAAACCGCTGTCAAACCATAATCCGTCCAATTGATCACCATACCGAGCACACATCTCATCATAAATATCGTTGATAAAATTGTTCCATGTCTGATAACTATTCGTCGGATCATTCCAGCCCGTCGACGTCTGGTCGGCAGCGGAAAAGTCCATGCCGTCCGCCGGGTGAGTATAGAGTATCAATTTTATCCCGGTTGGCTCTAACGCGTCGATGAGGTCCTGAATGACATCCCGGTTGGATGCATGCACCCCAGTGCGCCAATTAGCCATTCTCGTGCTGGGATACAGCACGTTCATACTGCAGTGCCATGCTGTAAAGATGACATACTCCACGCCAAAAGATTCGACGTCGTCCGCAAATGCCTCAGCGTTAAAATTATCTGCCAGCTCGTTGAGGTTGGCCGGAACAGTACCATCCGGGTTTTTTGTTACCGCATATGCATCTCCATAAGCGTAATGAACGAACAGTCCGTATTTGTCCCATATATAACTTTCTTCAGCAGATTCCTCGGAGGCACAGGCGCTCCCTGGAAAAACACTTAAGCATACCGTCACCAATAGCAATACCGTCACGATTACACCGATCTTTTTGCTTAGCTTTACCGGCATCATAAATTCCTCCCCGATATTATTTTTTCGCAGGCAATACGTAATAATGAACACTAATCGATAGTTTCATTTTATATAGTCATTTAAAAATGGAGAATGGTAATTTTCTCCGAATATATTGATTATCCATTTAACAGAACTATGAAAATCATTATAAATTCTAATCTTCTATAGCAATAGCGCGAACAGGTGACCCGTCTCTGTGCGTGAGCTTTAAAGGCAAGGCAAAAAAGGTGAATTCCTCGTTTTGGATAGGCATCATGTTAGTCAGCCCCTCAACAATCAGTACGCCCGCGCCCAACATTGTTTCGTGCACATACTTCCAATCCTGTCCGTTTGGCGTTGGCATGTCCATCCCGACAAGGCCGACACCTTTTTGGGCAAACCAATCCGCCAATTCTGTAGTCAAATAAGGAAAGTCTCTGAAGAACAAATCCTGCGGCCACATCTTATCCCACCCGGTATGCAGCAGCACGCACAGGCCCCGGTCGATTTTATCTTCATATGGCAAAAGGTCTTCCGCCGTGATGGGTTCTTTAGCCTTCTTATATGTGAGATCTGCCCTGAACGCCCGAACAATTACCCTGGACAAGTCAATTTGATCGATCGTTTCCCCATCATGAAAAAAATGCTTAGGCGCGTCGATGTGCGTTCCCTGATGCGTCGATGTTGTGACTCGCGACAGATTATAGCCAAGCGTATCCAGGCTGCAGTGCCAAGAGACAGAGAGCTTGGGGTCCATCGGCATCGTGGGGTCACCGTCCGTCATTGCCGTCGTCAAATCAATTATTCTTGCCATCCCATATCCCCTTTCATCGACTGCCCGCAAAGCTCGACGACTTGCCAAGCCCCTCAGGTCCCATCGCGAGATATCCACCGGATACATCCAGATCGTGTCCGGTAATTGCACTTGCATCATCACTTAGCAAAAAGGCGACTGACGCAGCGATCTCATCGGCTTCCTGCAATCGCTGCACCATATGGTATTCTTCCCACGCTTTTGGCACACTTTCTCTCGTCCCCTCGGGCGTTGCCTTGCGCACCTCATCCGTCCATACCCATCCCGGGCTCATGCAATTCACCCGAATCGTCGGCGCAAGGTCCAGTGCGGCACAGCGCACCAGCTGCTTGACAGCGCCTTTTGCAGCGTTGTAGGTCCACCGATCCGGCTGCGCAATATGGCCGGAAATGCTGGATATGCACACGACAGCGCCTTTATCACGGCCCCTCTGCCGGACATATTCCGAAATCATATTGGCATAGCCTACAGGGCCAGCCATGAATGTATGCTGCCATTCCTCCTCAGTGGCATCAAGCCCCTTCGCTGTGAATGGAAAGGCGTTGTTAACCACATAATCCAGCCGTCCAAAACGCCTGAGCGCCTCGCATATAAGTTTCTCCGCAAATGTCCTGCTTTTCATGTCTCCCTCCAAAAAGCAAACATTTTCGCCGAGCTTTTTGAATTCGTCCAAGGAGGCTTTACCAGTGGATATGTCCCGTCCGCAAAACAACACCTGCACTTCTTCCTCAAGCAAGCGCTTAACACATGCCTTGCCAATCCCCCGGGAGCCTCCTGTAACGATAGCTGACTTGCCCTTCAATCCTCTCATCTCAGCATACCTCCTGTACTTGATTTTTTACCACATTGAGACTCCGCCATTGACGTCGATACAGGCGCCTGTCACATAGCTGGAAAGATCGGAGGCGACAAACAGTGTGGCATTCGCAACTTCCTCGGGAGTGCCGATATGCCCCAGAGGAACCATGTCGTCCCTGTAACCAAAATCGGTCGTCATCCCGGTTGCAATAAGGCCAGGCGCGATGCTGTTAACGGTAACGGCATAGGGCGCGGCGTATTTTGCCAGCGACTTCGTAAGATTGAGCAGCGCCGCTTTGGATGCCGCGTAGTCCATACCGATCATGATACCGCCGCTCTTTCCAGCCTGCGAGGCCATGTTGATAATCCGTCCATACCGCTGTGGCTTCATAATACTAAGCGCCTGCCTTGCGAACAAAAAGGCCGCCCTGGCATTGACATCCATTGTCAGGTTCCACTGCTCGCATCGCAGTTCCTCCATCGGTATGATCCTGCCGATGCCTGCACAGTTGAGTAAAACGTCCAGCCTGCTTTCCATCTGCGTATAGCTGTTAAAGGCTGCGATGATCTCTTCTTCATTTGTAACATCCGCCTGCACGGCAATGCATACACAGCCATAAAAACGTTCAATATCGTCGGCCACTTGCTTTGCAGCCTGAATGTTCAGGTCTACGATCATGATGAATGATGCGCCTTCTTCTGCAAAACGCCGAGCACAGGCCCTGCCGATTCCGGTGGCCCCTCCTGTGATCATGATCTTTTTATCTTTCAGCAGCATTTTCTCTCCCTCAAGTCTGTAGTACAGACAGCAGACACAGCAGCCATCCTACCATAGGCATATCGTACTCACAGTCATAGCCCTGCGCCTCCATGCTAAAGCTTGTATCCGTAATCCCCGTATACACGCCACCCGGTATTTGCGGTACGGGCGGGAAAAATTCACCGAATAAACCCCGGTGCGGATGGTTATAACCAACTCCCTCGATATTGCTTGCATCAAATGGGTTAACACCGAGTATCCAGTCCAGCTGACGCTGTGCTACCTCTCTGAGTCTTACATTTCCTTCCAATCTGTCCATTTTGACAAGGAATACTGCGTTGGCCAATAGGTCCAGATTGAAGCAGAAGCTGTTATAATCGTACTCCACATCCATGCGTTTTCCCTGCGGTTCGGCAAACCCGCTTTCTTCCTGAATAAACGCAGGTGCTTCATTTGTACTGAAGCTGAAACATCCCGGCGTTTCAAATACATCGTTGCCTCTTGTATACCATGTTCCGGGGAGACGCCCAAACGGATTATGTGTGGATATTATGGCGCATTGATCCGCGATCGCATTCGCGCATTCGCGCCAAAGCCTGGCCTGTTCGTCATCTTCCCAAAGCTCCAGAGCGCCCGCAAACGCCTGAGGCACGGTTGTGCAGTAAAAATAGATATAATTGTTCGCCAGCCTTGCGGAACGGTTTCCCTCATAAAAACAGGCCGCCGCAGGATTATGTGTTATGTCTCCGCCGACGCGCATACGCGCAAGTTCTTCGAGTGAATCTTTCGCCGCTGTACGATATACACCATCAGGCTCGGCGATATAGAGGGTCTGTGCACAAATTGCGCGTGAAGCATGCCTCAATGCGGAGTCCGGATAAAAGCCTTTATAAAACCGCGTCATTCCTTCATGCCCTAAAGGCGGATAGAGCGGCAGATCATAATCCTGCAGTTGTACACCGTCCCCCTGCATATAAGCCCATATTCGCTTAGCGCAGTCCAAACATTTCTGCGAATAATCCGGATCGCTGTTGATAAAATACCGCGGGATCAAAGCAAGTGCTCGCAGCACATTCCATTGGGCTGGTTCAGGGGCAGGCGACTCAAAATAAATGCGGGGAGACTGCCAGCTGAAAGCATAGTCACCATACCCCTTTCCAGCCATCGCGGTATCATACCCTTGGGGTACCCAAGTGCAGTCCATTACAGCACCGTTATCCAAAATCAGCGACATGAAATAATCTGCGCTGTGCCGCAACTCATCTGCAATGCGCCCTTTATCCCATAATGGCTGACAACGCAAAGCATATTCCGCAAGCCCGATTATCCCAAGCGAGGTACCCCATGCCCATTTGCGCAGGTCGCTGGACTGGTGGTGTCCCTTTCCCAGGTTTCTTACCTCTCCGCTCTGCAGTTGTATGGAATCCTTGGCATGGCAGTTGCCGTTCCATCCAAAATCGCTGTTGCAACGCTGCCATGTAAAGAACTCCACAGCAAGCCGCGCTGTCGTGTCATAGGCATTATCGCTCACGATAAAACACCGGCTGTTACCCTCATCAGTCGCGATGCGATAGATGCCCGGTTCCGTTACTTTGGAAAAATCACCGCACTTTGCGGTAGCAATCTCATCTCCCGCACTGTCTGCCAAGCGTCCTTTAAACACCTGTGTCAGCTTCAGATCCTGCAGACGGTAAACTATAAAATTTTCGGCCCTGCCCAGGTAAACGAGTCTTTTGGCGTCCTGGCAACGATACCCCATGTGGTTTATCAGAAATAAATTTTTATACATCATGTTTCCTCCGGTCAATAATTGATCAGCGCTTCTTCGGTTTCCGTATCAAACAGGTATAGCCTTGATGTGTCCAGCCAAAGCCTGATATCGTCACCGAATTGGGCGGTATTCGTTGGGGCGATGCGTGCGCCAAAGCTTTGACCTGACCCTTTTGGCTGCGCGATTACAAACAGGTCTGCGCCTGTCTGTTCCGATACTTCCACGACACAGTCAATTCTTTCATGGCTGTCTCCACATCGCTCAATCGCTACATGTTCAGGGCGTATACCTACCCACACTTCCTTGTCAAACGCATCTTCGTGTATCCGTGCGGCACGTTCCGGCGCAACTTTGATCTCTGTCTCCCATAGGCGAATAAAAACATCCTTCTCGCGACGATGCAGATAAGCTTTTCCCATGTTCATCTGCGGACTGCCAATGAATTCTGCAACAAAACGGTTTCTCGGTTGATTGTAAAGATTCATCGGCGTGTCAGCCTGTTGTACGAGTCCATCTCGCATCACCACGATTTGACTCCCCATCGTCATCGCTTCTGTCTGATCGTGCGTAACATATACAAAAGTGGTTTTAAGCTGATGATGCAGTTTTAATATTTCAGCCCGCATCGAGACGCGCAGCTTCGCGTCCAGATTTGAAAGCGGCTCGTCCATCAGAAACACAGCGGGATTGCGGACGATTGCACGCCCTAAGGCCACGCGTTGGCGCTGTCCGCCGGATAATGCTTTTGGTTTACGCTTCAGCAGCTCCGCAATGCCCAATATCTTCGCCGCCTCCCGCACGCGGCGGTCTATCTCTCCCTTTGGCACCTTTCGTAATTTAAGGCCGAAAGCCATATTGTCATATACCGTCATGTGCGGATACAGCGCATAGTTTTGAAAAACCATGGCAATATCACGATCCTTAGGTTCAACGCCGTTAATAAGTCGATCCCCCAGATATATCTCGCCTTCTGTAATATCCTCAAGCCCTGCGAGCATGCGTAGCGTTGTCGATTTGCCACACCCCGACGGGCCAACCAGTACGATAAACGCTTGATCAGCGATCTCCATACTGAAATCGCGAACCGCATATTCTCCCCCCTGATAAACCTTGCCGACTTTTTCAAATGTAATGGATGCCATATTCCTATATTCCTTTCGTATTAACCTTTCACAGCTCCACCGGTTAAGCCCTGCACGAAGTATTTCTGCACAAAGCAGAAGAATACAATAAGCGGTATCAATATGATACATATCGCCGCGCACATCGGTCCCCAATCCGTTCCGAACTGCGACGAGAAGGACACCATGCCGATCGGTATCGTTTTCATGGGGGAAGATGCAAGTTCGACCGTTGCCCATAGCAGCTCTCCCCACCAGGATACGAATATGAAAATCGCGTTGGTGGCCACGGCGGGCGCCATTACGGGTACCGCAATATGTGTAAATGTCTTTATCTCATTGCAACCGTCAATCCGTGCCGCTTCCAACAGTTCGCCCGGTATCGTGTCAAAAAAATTGCGAAAAATGTATATTGTCATGGGCAGCCCCCACCCGATATAGGGTATGATTAGTGCCAGCTTGGTACCTGTAAGGCCCAGATCGCTTGTTACGAGGTATAGCGGCATCAACACCGACTCGGAAGGCAGCATGGTGCAGCCCAGTATTGCGAGCATAATGAGTTCTGCGTGTTTAATTTTAAAACGGGAAAGCGCATATCCTGCCAACGCTCCAACAATTAGCGTAACAGCAAGTACGATTATCACAATGACGATGCTGTTAAGCATATACGTCCCGATTTTAGCTGTGTCCCAGGCGGTTACATAGTTATCAAAAGCCCACGTTTGTGGGAGCCCCCATATATTCACATAAAACTCGGAGGTCGGCTTTAACGAAGTAATGATGACAAACAGTATAGGATATGCAATGAGCAGGCAATATGCAATGATAAATATCCGGCTTGTAACGCGCGCCCGGCTGTTGCCTTTCATGTGCATGCGATGGTCATGCGTCTGCTTACGGGCAATTTTACTGTGGTTACTCATATATTAGATCCTTTCAATACTCGTAAGTTTCGCCGCGAAAAATTCGCCGTATAATTACGACGATCAAAATCACCGTAACAGCCAGTACCATGCCTTGTGCGGCAGAAAACCCGAATTCACCAAACTTGAAACCCGTCTTGATCATGTAGATTGGCACAACCGAGGATGTAGTTCCGGGCCCGCCGCCTGTCATGATGGAAACAATATCATACGATTTAAAATTAACCGCCAATGAGTAGACTGCAGCAAGCAATATCGTCGGGCGTATCATCGGAAGAATCAGGCTGAAGAATTGCCGTCTATTCGTCGCACCGTCCAGCTTACTCGACTCAAATATTGAAGCGGGCAGCATCTGCATTGCTGCAAATGAGAGCATCATTGTCAGTCCCGCCATCTTCCAGGTGTTTACGAACGCGAGACACCACATGACCGTATTTTTATTTTCCAGCCACGCGGTGGTCAGGTCACCAAGCGCTATCACGCGCAGCAGACTGTTGAGTAACCCCATTTCGGAGTTAAATATAAATACGAACAGCAGCCCTATAATGGCGGCTGGCAGCATCACCGGCATAAACAGAATCAGCCGGTAAAACGCGCCTTCCCTGCGATACACCTGATAAATAAGTGCTGCAAGCAGCACACCAATCACTACGGCTCCAATGGTGGATACCAAGCCCAGAAAAACGGTGTTGCCCAAACTCTTTAATGCGATAGCATCTGTAAATGCGTTAGTATAATTATCAACGCCCACCCACTTGGGATCAGAAAACCCGTTCCATTCCTGAAATGACAGCACTGTGTTCCAACCAAACGGAATATAAACCGCGTATGTAATAAACAGCAATGCCGGCACTAAAAAAAGTGCAATCATGCCTCTGCGTCTGCGGTTTTTACCCGTCAGCGTCCGCGCTTTTTGCATAGAAAACCCCTCCCGCGCTAAATCTGCAGTTGTCAGATATCCGATGCAAATATTATATTTTTAATTGAAAGTTGAAGAAACGGACGGAGCAATGAAAATATCTAAAATTCTACTCTATCACCCATTTGCCCTTACGATACTCGGTCGGTGCGCAGCCTTGCATACGTTTGAATACGATAGAGAAATATTTATAATCACTGAAACCCACCTTCTCAGCAATCTCATAGGTCATCATGGATGTCGCTTTAAGCAGCTTTTTGGCATGTTCGATACGCAGCCGCGTAAGATAGTCTACAAAGGTATACCCGGTGGATTTACGGAATGTTGTACTGAAATAGTTGTTTGATTTACCTACATACCCCGCGACGTCTTCTACAGAGAGCTTTTCGTCGTAGTGGCAGTTTATATAATCCAGAGTGCGGAGCAACGTACTGTCAAAATCGTTTCGTGTCAAATCAAGGTGATCGTCCTTGCCAAAGAAACGTTGATGGCTAACGAGTCCTGAACTCATCGTTTCGTTCGGTCTCTCACCATCCACGCGCGTAATGCATTTTTCCGCTTGCACTTCCCGCACAAGCCTGCGCATCAGTTCTGTCAGTTCGGCAATATTGACAGGCTTAAGCATATAATCTTCGGCACCGAATTTAATCGCCTTTTGCGCATAGCTGAAATCCGCATAACCACTGATAATTACGATTTTTCGCGGTGAATACGAAAGCCGGCTCGCCAGTTCAAGTCCGTCAATACCTGGCATGCGCACATCCGCAAGTATTAATTCGATTCGGTGCTCTTCACATAGGCGGTAGGCTTCCAGCCCATCCTTTGCGGCGAGCACTGCGCCCACCCCTATCGTTTTCCAATCTATACCCATCCTCAAACCGTTGCGTATCTGTACCTCATCATCGGCAATCAACAAACGAATCTCACTATTCATAGGTTTTCCTCCGTTTCCTTAACGATCGGCAGCAATATCTGAACAGTAGTCCCTTGTCCGCAAACACTACAAAACTCCAGTCCGTATTCGTCTCCATATTCCAGTCGGATACGTTCCTGGATATTCCTGAGCGCGAACGATGATCTTGTGCTATTGCCTGAAATATAGCTGCGGATCATGGATTCATCCGCGCCGATACCATCGTCAGTAACCCGGCAGCGCAGCTTGCCTTCCCATTCATCAATCACCACCCGTACTATACCCGGCTCGAGCTTCTCTTCAAGGCCATGTTTGATCGCGTTCTCTACCAGAGGTTGCAGCAGCAGTTTGACCATCCTGCAGCCCATGAGCCCCGGCGTGACGCTAATCTGAAAATCGATGCTGTCTCCAAAGCGGTTCTTTTGTATCGCCATATATGCTTTAAGGTTCTCCAACTCCTTCTGTAGCGTCGTGTATTTTTCGCCGCTGTTGAGGCTGTGCCGAAATACGTCGGAAAGCGCCTCTACCTGCTCTGCAATCTCGCTCTGTCCCTTTGTAACGGCCATCCATCGAATTGAGTCCAGGGTGTTATAAAGAAAATGTGGGTTTACCTGCGATTGCAAATACTCCAATTCCATCTCCCGTTGGGAAAGCTTGCTCTTATATTCTTGCTCGACAAGGTTTTTGATGTAGGCACTCATGCTGATTAATGACCGGTTCAGCTGTCCAATCTCATCTTCGCTTTCGGTAATCGCCTGTATTGCAAAATTTCCTTCACGGAATAGTTGCGCTTCCCGTGACAGGCGTTCGACAGGCTTGATGATGCTATAGTTCTGCACCACCAGAAAGGCTGCGCCAAATATAATAGTCAATATCACGCTGATGGCCATCATGGAGAGCACAACCCTTGCCCCGCTGACCAGTGCACCCCTCTGCTCCACCAGCACGAGGCTCCATCCCGGCGAGGTCTGCGTACTGAAAAAAACCACGCTGTCCTTCTGGTCGATGATGCCCGATTTGGATGCGAACAGGGCGCCAAAGTATTCTTCCTGCTGCAGGTTTTCGCTCAACATGCTCTTATCCGTTGACGAAACAACCTCTCCCTGATCGTTAACTATAAACATTTTTGACGTCTCTGTATTCATTGCAGAATACAGAGAGCAGATATACGACTCTTCGACCGAGATTCGTTCTACCGCCAGCATACTTTCAAACTCATTAAGATCGTTAATGACGCGCATAAGCGAAACAACGGGTTCTCTGGCGGCCCTGAAACTGTTAGTTTCAGGAGTATATGCCGATGTCCAGAAGGGCTTGCCTTTCAACGTCACCACGCTGTCGTAGAAGCGCAAGTCGGTTTGTTCGGTGTAATCACCATACTGATAAATAATGCCTGACTCATTGTATAATGTAATCGTTGAAATGAATTCGCGCGAATCCATCAAAGGCAGCAACGAAAAGTTTAATGCCAGCATTTGCTTTTCTTTTGAAGAGGTCGCGGGATCAGTATATTTTTTGATCAATGTCTGTGTCTGATAATCACTGAGCACATTGACTGATATATATTGCAGATCGTTTGTAAAATTCTTAATGCCGGTATGGACCTGCGACAGCATCTTTAGCTCAGCATCGCACGTTTTCTGGTAATCATTGCGGTATATCGATTGTGTAACAATAAAAGATACGGCTAACAGCGGAATAATAAGCAATACAACCAGCGTTACGACGAATTTTTTCCGCAACGTATAATTGAAAAAGCCTAAAGACGTTCTTTTCTTCACACCTTTGCGTTTCAACATATAAAATACCAATAAGATAAAAAATAACGGAACCTATGGATAGTATAATATGTTGCCGACTGAAATGCAAAGCAACTGCAAAAGCGCAGTCCCGAATTTTACCGGGACTGCGCTTTGCATTATTTTAGTTTACAGCAGCCTGCCGTAAACTTTCCATAGCTTGCATACAAGTGTCGACTCCGCCCCCGAGCACCAGTTCAGCGAGCAACTGGGAAATCACATAGTCGTTAAGCTCCGTGCTGACCGTCTTAAACTCATAAGGATATACATTCGAGCTTGCCGCCATAACACCCTGAAGCGCCGGATCCGTAACCTCCACCGTATTAACTGCGACCGCGTAGCCGTTATCCACATTAATCTGCTGGATTGCTGCAGTCGTATACTCCTTCAGCACTGCTACCGCTGCATCGGGATCCGCTACGTTGGAGGGTATAAATAACCCATCGCACCCCCCCATGGTAATGCTCTGGCTTCCCATTGAAGGCCACTCAATAACCACCACGTCAAACGGCGCATCCGCTGCCACGGACAAACAACCGGCAGCAACTTCAGCAATACACGCTACCTTACCCTGATAAAACGCGGCACGCGACTCATCCGTCGTGAGCGACACTGCGCCTTCGCCTGGATACATATAGCCGCTGTCGTAAAGCCCCTTGGTATTTTCAAGGGCTGTCTTAAATATATCGTCTGTACAGGCGACATTGCCGGCTGCCAGATCTTCTAAAAGCCCCTGATCGTTGCCTAAGCTCAGCACGCCATTGGAGAACAACCAATCCTGTTTCTGGTTATCCGTAGGATTCGCAAACGGAAACACGCCATAGTCCGTGAACTTCTGACAGACGGATAAGAATTCATTCCACGTCCACTTATCCGGAACATCAATGCCAGCTGCCTCAAACAGTTCTTTGTTGGCCAGTATGGTTGGGAAATTAGTGGTGATTGGAATATTATAAATATTTCCATCAAACTCTGCGATTTTAAGAAGGTTCTCGTTGAACCAGCTGCGCCACTCTCCGTTATTGGCATCGAGATAAGGTGTTAAATCCAGCGCCATGCCATCGTCAACGTAGGCTTTCATGTACTGCGGCCAATAGTTATAGATATCACACGGTTCTCCTGAAGCGATACCAGTACGAATGACCTGATCGAGGTTGCCCCAGTCCACCTGCAGACATTCAACGTTGTACTGACCATTAAGTGCCTCGGTAAGAGCCGCGCAGATCGGTTCGCCCGACGTATACTCAACGATCTTGCCATAGAATTTAATATTCCTGGCTTCCGTCGAAACCGAGACCTGTCCCGACGGCGAAACGGTTACAGATGTTTGCGTATCCGACGGAGTCGTTGAGGCCGGAGCGCAAGCGGCAAAGAGCATGCATACCACCATCAGAAATGCGACACCCAGCACTATCTTTTTTCTCATCCTTATTCCTCCTTAAAACATTATACATGTACAGATTCATAATAAACAAGCAGGCATGGTGTACATAGAACAAACACAACTGCGAGCTTGATATTTTATTTTATCTGTACGATATGGTTCATTATAAAGAGGTTAGGTCAGTCTTAAAATGGTGCAAAACAACGAACGTATATAAAATCCTACACCGATTCGATGGCCCGAACATATATCCACTGCCACAGATTTATATGAAAAATTTAAAGAACACCGTGAACACGTGTACTTTCTGCTATAAATTTATACAATATTTATTATCCCTAACCTACTGATTGCGTTATATGACGCAATTATCTGCTAATTCAACTCAACTTTTTTCCGATTATATTTAAGAAGGGTATTTTTATGTTAAAAAGGTAGTCAGCTACTTGTCAAGAGGCAATGTATAAATCTCGTCCAGATATTCTAATTCTCACTTAATTTTGTATTTCGACAAAAGGGGACGTTCATGGCAGATTCAAAAAAACGTTTGAAAGCGCAGCCCAACGACATGATATTTGCGCTTGATATCGGTACCCGCAGCATCATTGGTATTGCCGGCAACATGGAAAAGGGCCGTTTTCGTGTGGTCGCCATGGAAAAGGAAAACCAGATGCAGCGCTCCATGGTTGACGGCCAGATAGAGAACATCGATCAGGTTGCGAAAGTTGCCAGCATCGTCAAAAAACGGCTGGAAGATAAGCTGTGCTGCCGACTCAAGCGGGTCTGTGTTGCTGCGGCGGGACGCGCGCTTAAAACCCAGCGTGCCTCATTTGAGATGGAGTTTTCTCAGCCCCAAAGGCTGGAGGCCGAAAGCATCAGCCGGTTGGAGGCCGGGGCGATCGCTGAAGCTGAAACCGCTTTCACCACCGGCACCGAAATCGATGCCTGCCAATTCTACCTGGTCGGGCACAGCATTGTCCAGTATTATCTGGATAACTACCCCATTTCGGATTTGCTGGACCATCAGGCCCGCCAAGTAAAAGCGGATGTTATTGCGACGTTTCTTCCCGGCGAAGTAGTTGAAAGCCTGTACCTGGCCATGCGCAGGATAGACCTTGAGGTTGTCAGTCTGACGTTGGAGCCGATTGCGGCAATCAACGCGGTAATTCCCAGCAATCTTCGTCTGCTGAACCTTGCGTTGGTGGACATCGGCGCAGGCACCTCGGATATCGCCATCTGCAAAGACGGCGGCATTGTGGGTTATACCATGGCTACAGTTGCAGGCGACGAAATCACAGAAGCGCTGATGAAACGATATCTTCTGGACTTCGACACCGCAGAGGCCATTAAGACACAACTGGGAACGCAAGATGCTGTCAGCACAGCCGATATACTGGGTAATGAATACACGATTACCCAAAATGACATGATGGCATGCATTGATAATGCGACTGAAAACCTCTGTCAGGAAATCGCCACGCACATAAGCGCAGTGAATGGCGCTCCTACTTCCGCCGTTTTCCTTGCCGGTGGTGGCAGCAAATTGGCAAGTATGCGTGCCGGAATATCCAAACGCATGAATATAGACATCAACCGAGTGGCGATTGCAGGGAACTATTTTCAATCCATTGCATTCTCGGATACTTACGACCTGAATGACCCTGAATACGCAACGCCGCTCGGCATTGCTGTCTCCGCTGGCCTTAACCTTATTACAGACAGCTTTAACGTCACCCTGAACGGCAGCCGCGCCAAGCTTTTCCGCAACAGCACAATGACCGTCATGGATATCCTCCTGATGAACGGGTTCTCCTCTCGCGACCTTTTGCCCCGGGCGGGCAAAAAGCTCATTATTGAAGTTAACGGGAAGCCCAAAATATACTACGGAATGCCCGGAGAAAACGCTCTGTTGAAGTTGAACGGCAAAGGCGCGAAAATATCTGACTTTGTAAAGACAGGAGACCACATCGAATTCATTCCCGCTGTTCACGGTCAGCCCGCACAGTGCCGTTTTAAAGACCTATTAGCGAAAAACACGGGACAGGCCGCCACTGTCAACGGGAAGGTTGTGCCTCCTGATACGCTGCTGAAAACAGGCGACTCGATTACAATTACCGCGAGTTCTCCCGCGCTTTCTGCAAAACCTGTAAAGTCCGATTCCCCGTCTCTTGCTGCCACTGCAAAGTCAAAGGACGCTTTGCCCATTGCTCCTTTACCGGCACAGCCCACTCCGATGCAGGCAACTGACAAGATTGAATTTGTACTGAACAGCAAGCCCATCGTCCTCCCCGCAAAACCCGATGGTACGCCGTATTACCTCATGGATCTGCTGGAGCTTTCAGGGATAGATATGGAAAACCCGACCGGAGATATCGTCCTTCGTGTCAACGGAGCGGACGGTTCCTTCCTGACGGATTTGAGGCATGGAGATCATTTGGAGATTTACTACGCTCCCAACCGCAATCGGATTTAGCTGCCGGTCCAAATTATCGTTCGTTAGTCTGAACGTTTTTGTTCATTGCCCACCTCTTTTCCCTTTGGGAAAAGTATTTGGGATTCGTATTAAGCCACAAGAAAGTTTTTTTATACGGATTTCTTACCTCTCCTCGCCGGTCACCTTCAAGGCTCAAAAGCAATTTTATATATCAATCACATGGCATACAATGAAACTCACAGAATAAACACCAAAGGGCTCGACAAAAAACGAATTCCTACTGAGCCCTTTTTTCTTCCTGAAACATGACTGTTTTCTATTATTAAGGCATTATCTGAGATTTTGTCGATAGGATATCGCATAATAACTTCAAATCGTACATTTTTCAACATTTTAATTTATTGACATTTTTGTCCACTAAATGGACAATTAATACGGTGTGGTTATCATACCAAAAGAATGATGACATCTGGCTTGTCAGTTATATATACACTCAGCTAACACACATCATTTGCCGGGTGCAAATTGTTGATGAGGTGGTGACAAAGTGAAATACAAGTGTTGTGAACCCGAGAAGGTACAGGATATTCGTGAGCTTGTGGTACGCGCGTCCAAGCTGTTTGGCGACAAAATTGCATTCAAGGAGATCGGTCGCGATAAAACAGTTGTCGAATACACCTTCAGGCATTTAGAGCAGGACCGCAATGCGCTGGGCACTAGGCTGCTGGATCTGGATATGGGCGGATATCATTTCGCGCTGATATCCGAAAACAGCATCGCTTGGGTTCTCAGCTATTTGGCAGTCGTCGGCGGCGCGGGCGTAGTTGTGCCCCTCGACAAAGAGCTTCTGGCAGAAAATATCGCCGAGCTGCTCAGCCACAGCGATTCTGATGTTGTCATCTGCTCCGAAACCTTTCTCCCCATGATCATCAGCATACTGGATGAATGCCCGGGCATCCAGTCCGTAATTGTCATGAATCCGACGAAAGCATACCTGCACAAACGCAAAAACGTGACGTTTTATGACCTGCCCACGCTTGTAGCGCAGGGAATAAAGCTGCTGCTGCAGGGCGATCATGCTTATACGAATCAGGAGATCGACCCGGAATGCATGTGCGAGATACTGTTTACCTCCGGCACAACGGGCCCCAACAAGGGTGTGATGCTCAGCCATAAAAACCTGATGGCCGATCTCTATGGCTTTATGCACTATATCAAGGTAACGCCTGTCAGCATATCAGTGCTGCCCATCCACCACTCATTCGAAAGCACCTGTCATATGCTGGGTATCATATTTACCGGCAATACGCTATGCTTCAACGACAGCTTAAAGCACATGATGGACAACCTAGTGCGCTTTAAGCCCGGAATGAGCCTTATGGTTCCGCTGTTCCTCGAAGCCATGTACAAGCGTATCTGGCAGGAGGCCAAGCGGGAAGAGCTCGACTCCCACCTGCGGTACGGTATATGGTTCAGCAACTTACTGCGAGTCTTCGGTATCGATGGAAGACGCCTGTTTTTTAAGCCGATTCTGGACAAGTTTGGTGGCGACTTAAAACAAATCGTTTGCGGCGGTGCGCCCCTTAGAACCGAACTGATCAAAAAGTTTGATGAGATCGGAATCAATGTGATTAATGGGTACGGCATCACCGAATGCGCTCCTGTCATCTCCACCAACGCGAGCGACTGGAAGGTTTCCGGTACAGTCGGCAAGGTGCTTCCCGGTTGTCAGGTGCGCATTGCGAACCCGGATAAATCGGGCAACGGCGAGATACAGGTGAAAAGCGATATCGTCATGATGGGCTATTACAAAGACGAGGTCAACACCAAGGCTGTGTTTACGGACGATGGCTATTTCATGACCGGTGATATGGGACGCCTGTCCCGGAACAACTTCCTGTTCATAACGGGGCGCAAGAAAAACTTGATCATCCTGTCCAACGGCAAAAACATTTGCCCCGAGGAACTGGAGGAAGCAATCGCAAGCGCGATCCCCTATATCAAGGAGGTTATGGTCTATTCCGTTACTGCCGGCGAGCAGGAAATGATCAACGCCGATGTGTTTCTGGACATCCAATATATCGCCGACAATGGCATTCCCGATATTCAGGATCAGTTGAATCAGGATATACGCAAGCTGAATAATACACTGCCTGTATATAAACGCATCAATAATGTCAATATTATGGAGCATGAATTTGAAAAGACCACTACCAAAAAGATCAAACGGCAAGTGGAGATGAAGAAAAGGAGAGAATACAATGACGGGCTACGTGTGCAAGAAAATTCTTGAATATGTGGATGTGGACGAGGCGTCGCTTACGGAGAACACAAATCTGGCGCTCGACCTGCACATGAATTCATACGATTGTGTGAGTATCGTCGGGCAGATTGAAAGCGAACTGGGTATTGAGATTCCGGACGTGGAGATTCGAAACCTGCAGACCGTGGGCGAGCTGTCGGATTACCTGAAAGCCAAGATACAATGATCTACCGCCTGTATTATGGCCGGGATTCCGAGGACGATCCGGCCATAGCACACCGGTATTGCGATTTGCTGTTAGCGTATGCATTGTTGCATGAAAAGCAGCTGGATTACCTGAATCAAACGATCGTCCGCAACGAGTGGGGAAAGCCTGCACTGCAAGATTATCCGCAGATTCAATTCAACGTCAGTCATTGCAAAGGGCTGGCTGCCTGTATTGTGGCCGATGTACCGGTTGGCATCGACGTAGAATATGTCAGGCGATACTCACCTTATGCAGCCATGCATACCATGAACCGGCAGGAGCTTGAGAATATCGACCGCTCCCCCGATCCGAACCGACTGTTTTTCTCATACTGGACGCTGAAAGAAAGCTGTGTCAAAGCCATGGGATATGGCATTGCGTATTCAATGAAAAAACTGACCTTTGATATTTCGGATGAAAATATCCGCTGTCTGACGCAGCCCGAATTCCGGTTTGAGTTGATGGAAGACAGCGGACCGTATATCACTGCGGTCTGTTACAGGCAAAATAAAAAGTCGCTGCAAATCTGCGAGAATATATAAAGCTTGGAGGAGCTCCATATGGGCATTTTCAAAGTTAACTCATTTTTAGAAGCGGACGGCGGAGTAGCAGACGCCGCCGCGGAACCGGTGATTCTGGAAGCCGCGAGGAGCGGAGCAGCCGAGGCGCTGATCGACGAGGCGTATGGCGGTATCGCGGAGCTGCCTGAAGACACCGCGCTGACGCCGCTTACTGATTCGCAGGAGGATTACATCCAGTTCAGGAATGTACGTAAGATTTACCGCATGGGCGAGATTGAGATCGAAGCGCTGGCCGGTGTGGATTTCACCATCAAAAAAGGCGAGCTCGTCATCATCACAGGCGCAAGCGGCGCGGGCAAAAGCACGATACTGAACATTTTGGGCGGCATGGACAGCCTGACCTCCGGCACGATCATCGTCGATGACGAAAACATCAGCCGGTATACCAGCAAGCATCTGATCACCTACCGTCGTTATGATGTGGGGTTTGTATTCCAGTTTTACAATCTCGTGCAGAACCTGACCACGCTGGAAAACGTGGAACTGGCTGCGCAGGTGAGCAAGAAACCGCTCGACATCCATCAGGTCATCGCCGACGTAGGCTTGGAAAACCGCAAAAACAATTTCCCTTCCCAGCTTTCCGGCGGAGAACAGCAGCGCGTCGCCATCGCACGGGCGCTTGCCAAAAACCCCAAGCTGCTCCTGTGCGATGAACCCACAGGTGCGCTGGACTACGTCACCAGCAAATCGATATTGAAGCTGTTGCAGGATACCTGCAGAAAAACGGGTATGACCGTGATCATCATCAGTCACAACCTCGCGCTGACGGCGATCGGCGACCGCGTCATCAAAGTAAAGAGCGGCAAGGTCGACGCAATGACTGTCAACAAAACGCCTGCGGACGTCGAAAGGATTGACTGGTAATATGAATAAAGTACTTTTTAAAGACCTGCTGCGGGAGATCCGCCGTTCATGGGCCCGGTTTCTGTCCATATTCGCGATCGTTATGGTCAGCGTGGCTTTTTTCTCCGGTATCCGGGCGACCGCGCCGGATATGCGCTATACGGCAGACCAGTATTTCGATCAGTACAATATGATGGACATCCGCGTGCTGTCCACTTTTGGGCTTTCACAGGAAGACATCGACGCGATCGCTGCGGTCAAGGACGTCCAGAAGGTCCAGCCGGGCTATTTCGCAGACGTGGTCACTACGATCAACTCTTCGGAGATCGTGTTCCGTGTTCACAGCCTGCCGACTACCGTTGACCAGAATACCATCAACCGGATTGAGTTGACCGAGGGTCGGTATCCGGAAAAATCCGGCGAATGCCTGATTGAGGATGCGGATTACATGAACCTTGGCCTGAAGGTAGGCGATACGATTCACGTCTCCTCCGGCAAGGAGACCCCTGTCACCGAAGGTACGCTCGGGATGGATACCTTCACCATCGTGGGCAAAGCCACCACACCATACTATCTCACCTATGATAAAGGCACGACCGAGATCGGCAGCGGCAAGATCAATACCTTTATGATGATACCGGAGCAGGATTTTATCTACCCCTGCTATACGGAAGCGCTGGTGACCGCCAAAGGCGCCAGTTCTCTGAACACCTATAGTGCCAAATACGATGATCTGGTCGAAGGCATTACCGTGGCGCTGGAGAATCTGGGTGTGGACCGCTGCGCGATTAACCTGGCGTCGATGAAGGCAGATGCAGAGGCTCAGCTTGCGGATGCGAAGGAGAAATACAACGCCGCAAAGGAAGATTTCGACACCAAGATCGCACAGGGCGAGGCTGACCTCGATGACGCCCATATGAAGCTGGTGGAAGGGGAGGCGAAGCTCGCGGAAGAAAAGGAAAGCTTTGCCCAGCAGACCGAGATGGCAGAAGCGCAGATCCGTGCCGCCAAGAAGCAGGTCGCCGAAGGCGAGGCGGATTACGCGGAAGCGGAAACGGAATACAACCAGATGATGGCGGAATACGGCGACGATCTGGATACCCTTAACGAAAGCGCAACCTCACTGAGCAATATTCAGTCGGAAGCGCTGGCTCGGAGAACAGAGCTTGAGCAGCAACTGCAGGACCCTGATCTCACCGACGAAGAACGCGAGGATATCCTGAATACAATCGCTATGTATGATGAGTTGCTGTCGATAACCGGCGATAGCGTGGGTACTGTTATCGGTTTGAATGACCTCACCCAGCAGTCAATAACCGGTGCACAACAGCAGCTGGCGGATTCGAGAGCCCAGCTGGATGCCGCGCATGCCGAAATCGCCCGGTCGGAACGAAAATTAGCGGATTCCAAAAAGGAGGCCAACGAGCAGTTTGCACAGGCTGAGGCAGACCTTGCGCAGGGCTGGGCGGATTATGAACAGGGCAAAAAAGATCTGGAGCAACAAAGAACTGACGGACAGGCGCAACTCGATGCGGCGATGGAAGAAATCGTACGCGGCGAAGATGAGATCGAGAGAATCAATTCTGCTACATGGTATGTGCTGGACCGTCATAAGGAAATCAGCTTTGCCGACTATGAAGCTACCACAAAATCGGTGGACTCAATCGCCAACGTGTTCCCTATATTCTTCTTTCTGGTCGCCGCGCTGGTCTGCCTGACAACCATGACCCGGCTGGTCGCGGAACAACGCGTCTATATCGGCACATACAAGGCATTAGGTTACGACAGTCGCTCCATCGCCCTTAAATACGTACTGTACGCCGCGCTGGCCAGTACACTGGGCGCAGTGGCAGGCTTCCTCATCGGCATGCGCATCTTCCCATCGGTGATTTACCAATCGTGGCTGCTGAAATACATGATGCCGCAGCTGCAATATACCAACCAGATTCCATTGATCATTATCAGTGTGATCATGGGCATCTCCGTGACAACAGTCACTGCTTACATTGCCTGCAACAAAGAGTTGGTTGAGATGCCTTCCATGCTGATGCGGCCCAAGGCTCCGAAAGCCGGAAAAATCATACTCATGGAGCGGATTACCTTCCTGTGGAAACGGTTGAGCTTTTCTCAGAAGGTGACGGCGCGAAATATTTTCCGGTATAAACGGCGCTTCTTCATGACCATCATCGGCATCGCGGGGTGCACCGCGCTGCTGCTCGCAGGGTTCGGGCTGAACAACTCCATCAGCCAGGTTGTGAGCAAACAATTCAAGGAAATATTCGCATACGACCTTAATATGCGTTATGCCGCGGGCATCACGGACGAAGGGAAAGCCGACGTTGAAGGAATTCTCCAAAACGAGCCGGAGGTGGAATCCTATATGTCCAGTACCGAGCTCAACGCAACATGCAAGAGCACAGGCAGCGATATTTCCACCACGCTGATCGTCGTACAGGATACGGCCCGGCTGGGAGAATTCATCGCGCTGCGCAACAGCACCACACAGGACCCCATCCCGCTCACGGACGACGGCGTGGTGATCACGGAGAAGCTGTCCAAGGAACTGGGCATTGGCGTGGGCGATGCGTTTGAGCTGGATAACAGCATCGGCGCCCGCAAAAAGGTCATCGTGGCCGCGGTTACAGAGAACTACGTATTCCACTATATCTATATGACCGACACCTATTACCACGAGGTGTACCGTCTTGCGCCTAAGCCCAACAGCCTGATGATCAAGCTCTCCAGCGATTCTTCTGAATCGGAAAACCGTATCGCCGGAACGCTGATCGGCAATGAAAATGTCGCTTCCGTACTGTTCTATTCCACCATCGCCACCAACTTTGCGGATACGGTAAAGAGCCTGAACAGCATCGTGATCGTGATCATCGCTTGCGCAGGGCTGCTCGCGTTTATCGTGCTGTACAACCTCACGAATATCAATATTTGTGAGCGCATTCGCGAGATTGCAACGATCAAGGTACTGGGCTTCTACAACCGGGAAGTGCATTCCTACGTGTTCCGCGAGAATCTGCTGCTGACAATCATCGGAGCGGTGATTGGACTCGGCCTGGGCATCCTGTTGCATCGGTTCATCATGGTATCCATCGAACAGGATGCGATCATGTTCGGCCACTACATCAAGGGCTGGAGCTTCGGATATTCGCTGGTGATCACGATCGTATTTGCGGAACTCGTCAGCCTGTTCATGAGCCGCCGTCTGAAAAACATACCGATGGTGGAGTCTCTGAAGTCCGTGGAGTAAGCATGCCGCGGGAAAAAACGCGGCTCGGAATAATCATATAAAGGAGAAATCATTATGGATCCTGTCTATTATGACCTGACCTCCGGGCAGCAGTTGCTGCTGTTCAGCCAGACTTTCACGCTCCAGAAGCAGATCAACAACATCTTTACGCTGATGCTGCTGGAAAAGAAGCTGGATTTCAAAGTGCTTAGGACGGCTGTCGAGCACGCTTATGCACAAAACGACGCCTTCCGTCTGCGCTTCATCAAGGTGGACCGGAAGATCAAGCAAACCTTTATCCCGACAGAGAAGCCGGATATTCAGATGCTGGATTTCAGCGGCAAGACGCAGGAGGAAATGGATAATTGCCTCTACAAATACGCCCGCATTCCGTTTAAGATCATCAACAAGCCCATGTCCAAGGTGTTCTTTGTGCATTCATGGGATGGCATGGATGGCATCTACTTTGGCGTCAGCCATATGATACTCGACTCATGGGGAATCTGCGTATACCTTCAGTTCGTCATGGAGGTCTATGAAGCCATGAAAAACGGCACCGAGTTACCCAAGCCCTTAAGCCCGCTGGAGCCGTTGCTGCAGAAGGAATTGGCTTACAAGGGCTCACCCCAATATCAGAAGGATATTGAGTTCTGGGAGAATGAATTCAAGCGTTTACCGGAGTCTCTTTATTCCCATATCAACGGACCGGAGCAACTCGAAAAGTATCGCAAACAAAAGAAGAACCCGAATCTGCGGTATGCCAATGCATCTTCTCTACGCACCTCCGCGCGTCACGAGGTACTCTATATCCCCAGGGAGAATGTGGATAAAATCGGGGCTTACTGCGAACAGAACAAGATTTCCGTGCAGGCCGCCATGATGTTCGGCATACGCACGGCGCTGTCCAAGCTGAACAACCGTCAGGACGACATTGGGTTCTACTCGACTTTCGCACGGCGCGGCACACTGCAGGAAAAGCGGTCGGGAGGTTCCCGTGTCCATTCGAATGTCTTCCGCACCGTCATGGCAGAGGATGTAACGTTTGAAAAAGCGTGTCAGGATATCTTTGCCCAACAGATGGCGATTTATCGGCATGCGGAGTGCGATCCGGTGGAGATCATCATGCTGGAAGCCAAAACTTATGGGCGCAAGGGTTATTTCACTGGATGGCATACCACCATTTTCACCTTCCAGCCAATTAAGCTGGTGGTGAGCGATGGCACGCCGATCCATACAAAATGGTACTGTAATGGCACGTTCTCCGGCTCTAACTATCTGACGATAATGGACGCGGACGGCACAGGCGCTTTGCGCTGCTACCACGAGTATCAGAAGCACAACATTACGGCACAGCGTATCCGGGAGTTCCAGACTCTGATGGAGCAGGCTGTTATGATGGGCGTCAACAATCCCTCCGCCACCATTGGGGAGATACTCGACCGAATCGATATCAGCGTGCCGCCTCAGGCCAAATTCCCGGTCTCCAATCTGGTAATTCCGCCGATTGCTGCCTCATATGAAAAAGCTGAGAAAGGCGACGCTAAGGACAGCGTCGGATAAGCTTATGCAGTCTTCTGATATCGCTATACAGAGCGTTGAGGTTTCAGGACGCCCCTCCATTCGGGGCGTCCTGCTGCGAGAGCTGATCGCGGCCGGCGTACGGCTGGCAGGTGGGGATATTATCACTTTCGCAAAAAGATATATTCCGGTCAGCTCCAAAAACTGGCGTCCACCGCGCGGCTGGACTTCGCAAAAGGTTACGCTGGATGGCGGAGCCTGCGCAAGTTACCTGATGCCGAAAAGCTGTACTCGGCAGGATGTCGCGGTGCTGCATCTGCACGGTGGCGGCTACACGCTGGGCTTTCTGCCGGTCTTCAAGCGATTCGCATTTAAGCTGGCCGAATTGGGCGGGCATGTACCCGTCCTGTCGCTGGATTACCGCGTAGCGCCGGAGCATCCGTATCCGGCGGCGCTCGAGGATGCGTTGGAAGCGGTGAAATGGCTGGGCAAGCATAAAGGCATCGCGCCGGAGAACATCATCGTCGCCGGGGAATCGTGCGGCGCAGGTATGGCGCTGGCCCTGGCCATGCGGTTGCGGGATGAAAACATGGGCAGCCTGAAAGCGTTGGTGCTGATGTCGCCCTGGTCGGACCTCACCTGCAGCGGCGATTCCTATGCCAGCCGATATGCCATGGATCCCTTCTTCGGGCGCAGGCTGCCGCTGCCGGACGACGAATACCGCACAGCAATCGGCAAGATCTACGGCGGCAGCAACGACCTGACGCAGCCGTATCTCTCCCCTGCTTTCGGCGACTTTTCCGGCATGCCGCCCATGCTCATCCATGTCGGGGAAAACGAGATGCTTTTTGATGATTCATTGACGGTTTACGACAAAGCAAACGCATCGGGCGTCCATGCGGAACTGCACGTCTGGCCCGGCATGTTCCACGTCTTCCAACTGGCGGACGGGCTCATCCCCGAAGCGCATGCCGCGTGGAAAGAGATTGGGGCATATATCTGCCACAGCTTTGGTTGAGATGCGGTCCTATCAGATTGGAAGCCTGCCAAAAAAGTACTTGTCCGGGTAATCCTCATATCGGATGGCGAGATTGTTCCCTGCGCTGTCCAGCACTTCCAATACTTCGAACGCCTGATTGACGTTGGCAATCATATCAGAAAAGCTGGTTCCTTCGATGATCATATAGCCCGCCCGTGCGGTGGCGTTTTCGATCGCCGGAATTTCACTGCCCCACGCATAGTTGTAGTACGCGTCCCGCATACCCGGCAGCGTAAGCATCTCTTCGCGCGGCGTGATATGCGAAATGACGCCGGGGCGGCAGAAGAATAGCTGCGTGGAGACGTATTTATCCCGCTTCATCACATCGTATTCCCGCAGCGGCGAGGTATCGCAGGAGCCGGTGTGCACAACGTCCATCATCATGCCCAGTATATCCACACCGCTGATGATCGGCATGGTCAGGTCCTCATAAGCGCCACCGACGCGTGCCGCCACCTCGTTGACGACGATGCCCTGCTCCCCCACCAAATACTGAAAATACAGCGGTCCGGTCTTCATGCCGAGCGCTGTCACGATGCGCTGCGTGAGGCTGGCGATTTTGTCATGGTAAGCTTGCAGATGCACCGATGGAAAGTGGTGACCCAGACAGATACCGATATGACGGGTGTTGCGGATCGTCAGCCGATCCACCACGGACAGGATGGTGGCTTGCCCCTCCTCCACCCAGCCGTTCACGGTGAGCTCGTCGCTTTTGTAGTACGTTTCGAGCAGCGCCCTGTCCTCGCGCGAATAACTCAGCGTATCCGCGATATGGCGGCGCACCTCGTCCGGCCCATCGACCAGCCAGATGCCGCGCTGGCCCTGACTGTCCACTGGTTTCAATACCGCGGGAAAGCGTATGCCGTGTAGCTCATCGTCTTTAAAATCCACGCCCAGCAGCACATAGTCGTTGGCGGGGATGTCATGTCGCTTGAATAGCGCCTTCATCACACGTTTGTTCGTGAAGGCCAGCGCGGTTTGGCTGTCCATATAGAACGGCAGCCTGAGTGTCTCCGCAGTGAGCGCAGCGGTCAACACCGGCTGGTCGGTGCCCGTCGTAACGATGGCTTCGATGCGCTGTTCCCGGCCTGCGCGAATCACACCCTCCGCGTCGAACGAGCTCACAGGCACGTGCACATCCGCAATCTTCCCTCCGGGGCAGTCCGGCAAATAGTCCGCCACGACCACGAAATCGCCCAGCGCCTTGGCGCGCCGAATCAGATTGATCTGCCCGCTTCCGCCTCCCAGCACCATCAGCCTCATGCCTTGTCCTCCCTTTGCAGCTTCTCTCCCACTTCATAGCACGCCCCGTGCCCCCGCAACAGCCTTAACAGCCTGCACGGTGCGTAATAAATGTACATTTGGATCAACAGGCGCATCAGCCGCAGCGGACGGTAACCCGAAGGTGCCCGATCCCCTACGCGTACGGTGATGTTGCCGATGCGGTTCGTGTGTTTCAGTAACTCCAGTGATATATAGACAAAACGCGTATCTGCGCGTGCCACCTTTTCCACCGTGGCTCGGTTCATGATGCGGAAGCTGCACACCTTCATCTCTTTTGGCTTGTCGGTAATGCGGTCGAACAGGCGGTCGCGCAACCGCGAGCCAAAGCTGCGAAAAGCACTTCTGTCCGCCACACCCACGCCGTACACCACGTCATAACCCTCTCGGATCTCGTCGTACAGCAGGAGGATGTCCTCCGGAGCCTGTTCAAGGTCGTCATCGATGATGGCAGCGAAATCGCAATGGCATTCCCGGATGCCGCACAGCAATGCACTCTGCTGACCGTAGTTCTTCCGCAGGAAGACTACCGTCACGTTGTCATATCTGCTGTACAGCGCGCGGAGCCTGTCCACGCTGCCATCCGTGCTGCCGTCGTCCACCAGCACGATCTGCGAGGACGCAAAACCGCTCAGCACCTTCTGCAGGCGCTCCACCAACGATTCCAGCGTGCTTTCCGCATTGTATACCGGCACGACCACACACAGACTGTCCGGGCTCATAATGCCTCCCTCACAGCCGATACCACAGCGGCGCACTGCGCCTCCGTCAGCCCAGCATATACGGGCAGCCGCAGCAGGCATTCGCTCACGCGCTGCGTCACAGGCAGGTCGTCCGGTTTGTATCCCAGCTTCGCACCCATCGCGGAGGCATGCAGCGGCATATAGTGGAAGTGTGCGGCGATGCCCTGATCGGCCAAATGCATCCTTACTCGCTCGCGCGCCGTGTGATCTGCGAACAGCAGATAGAATACGTGGCCGTTATCCTCGTTTTCGGGTTGAACAGGCGACAGCGCGAACCCTAGGCGGTTTGCATCTTCCGTCAGTGCCGCACGGTAATAATCGCACACCTTCCGGTGCAACTGCGTGATCTCCGCCTCCCGTTCCAGCTGCGCGCATAGCAGCGCCGCGCATAGGTTCGGCATGGCTACGTTGAGCCCTGAGGTCTGCCACGTGTAGCTGTCGACCTCGCCACGCAGAAAGGCCGCGCGGTCTGTGCCGTTGTCGTATATCGTCTGCAAGCGCTCAATGAGGCCCGCGTGCTTTTCGTCCACGAGCAACGCGCCACCCTCCCCCGCCGAGATACTCTTGGTTTCGTGGAAGCTCAGTATCCCTGCGTCGGCGATGCCACCAAGCGGTTGCCCCCTGTGCCTTGCGCCGAAAGACAACGCCGCATCCTCGATGATAAGGCGACCAACGCACCGTTGCATCAGTGCGTCCATATCAGGTGAAGAACCACCATAATGCGTCACCGAAACGCAAGCCGTATGTTTCGTGATCTTGTATCCCGCGCCCTCAATATCCATCGTCAGCGTGGCTTCTTCGATGTCTGCGAACACCGGAGTCAACCCAGTGTGCATCGCTGCGTTGGCGCACGACGGAAACGTAAACGACGGCATGACGAGCTCGCCGCCCGGCTGCAGATCCAGCCCCGCAAAAAGCAGCTCGAATGCGGCCGAACCGCTTGTCGTCAGGAATACCCTGCGGCCCGGAAACCGGCTTTCCAGCATCGCTGTGGCCTGTGGGCGAAATTCTTTGCCGTTCAATGCTTCATGTACGGCCTGCGCCTCGTGCTCGCCGTAATATGTCTGTTTAAACGGAATTTTCATTCGTCCTCCCTGTCCACGCGGTATACGGTCACCATCCAATCCTGGTCGTCCATGTGGTCCGTGATGCGCATGGCATAGGGCGAGGTGAACGAGACTACCGGAGTGCAGCGCTCCGCGAGAAACTGCTGCATATCTTCGTAGTACGGATACAAATTACCGTACATGATGTTCCACACGGGTCGATGCTGATAGATGTAGTCCATCTCCTCCGGGTAGATGATATATTCGATGCCGCGCGAATTGATGTACTCTTCGAAGGTCAACCCGCTCTGCTCCAGATATTCGAGGTTACGGTAGTCGAGCAGCTGGCCAGCGTCAAACGCGTACTCGGCGTTGAGATTGGCAAGCACCTTTGCATCGGACGGTACGGACGCGCGAATATCACTCAGGTAGTCACTATAATCGTTGTTGAGATACGGTACTACCGACCATGCCGATATCGCGACCACCGCCGCGCCGAGCAACACTGCGGGCAGCTGTCCCCACCGTTTGAGCAGTTTATCCAGAAGCGCGAAGATGAGTAGATACCCCAGCGGGAATATCAGAATCACACCGGGCTGCGAATACCGCCCAATCAGGATAAAGCCCGCGTTAACTGCTATAAGCGGCAACAGGAGGCGCAAAACCGTATGGTCTTTGAAAGCGTACACGACCGCACCCAGCACAGCCAAAGCAAAACCGATCAATTGAGGTTGGATGGGCGGCGTATAATACGTGCCGCTCACCTGCAGGAACAGCTTGACGTAATACATCGGAAACGCCGCGATCTTCTCCCCGAATGACATCCCCGCGCCGAGCGCCTCACCGACTGTAGCGTAGTGTATGAAGAATTCATTGTCAAATGAGAGGCTTAATCCCACGAACACCGCCGCGCATCCCGCCACCACGCCGACCAGTATCAACAGATTGCGCAGCTTCATCTGCCTGCGCGCGACATAGTACAGATACAGACTGCCCGCGACCAGCGCCACAATCAGGCTGTTGGGATGGATGCCTACGCAGAGCCCTGTCATCATTCCCACAACGATATCGCGCTTCCAATTCCAGACTTCCGCATGGCGCAGGATATAATAAATCACGGCCAGTATGCCAAACGCGATGATAATATCCTGCCGCGCAAAATGCGACGCGTACAGAAACTGCACATCGAGTGAGAGAATCACCGTGAGGATGAGCGACTTCACTTTTGATCCAGATAGCAGCTGTGCGATACGGTAGACAAGATACAGCGCCGCCGTGCCGAAGACCAGCGAAAGCAGCCGAACCGCGAACAGGTTGTAGCCAAACACCGCAATGAATGTCATCTGCATCAGATGGAACAGCGTCTTGATGGCATGCGGGTAACGGGGCCACAGATCAAAAAACAGCTCGGTTGCGTCAAGACCGCCGGTGGTCATGGCGCGTGTGAGCCCGGACAGCCACGATTCGTCTGAATGCATAAACGGGAACTTGTCCAATATGAATAGACTGAGCCCAAAGTAAACAGCGAGGTATATCCATATCACATTTTTGGCGAGCCGTTTTTTCATCTTGTCCTTTTCCATACCTTCATTATATCATAACCTGCTTACCAAAGAATAAGCCCCCACATCGCTGCAGGGGCTTATACCATTCAGGAAATTAGTCGGTCACTACCGGAAGCGAATCCGCGTTCCAGCCGTTGTTCATGCCACCCTTGAGCGAGACTGCATTGAAGCCGAGCATACGAAGCACTGCAACCGTCTGGCCCGCTGTCTGGCCCGTGTAGCAGGTCACGATGATCTGCTGGCCTGTCGGCAGCGCTGAGAAATCCATACCTGCACCAAACGGAATGTTGATCGCGCCAGCGATGTGGCCTTCCGCATACGCATCAGCCTGCCGGACGTCAACCACGGTTACCGAACCCGCATCAACCAGTGCCTGCGCGTCGGTATCAGCGATCTGGAAGTTGCCGTTGTCCGCCGCATCCGTGAAGTACTGCGCCACCACCGGCAGCAGGAACGGATCGAACGTTGCGCCCGCATCCGGCAGCTCATTCGCCGTGGTGTCGATGTAGGCTTCAAAGCCTTCCACCTGGGAAATGCCGTTGTTGTAGCCGGACTGCACAGAGTACGCTTCAATCCCCAGCATCCGGAGCAGCGCCACAGTCTGGCCAGCCGTTTGGCCCGTGTAGCAGTAAATGTACACCGGCTTGTCGGTCGGCAGCATGCCCACCTTTGCCGTCAGGTCCGCACCCCACGAAGCGAGGTAAGCGCCCTTAATGTGGCCTTCGCCGTACACATCCGCCTGACGGATATCGACGATGAACAGGTCTTCACCCGCGTCGATCTTCGCAAACAGGTCTTCAGTTTTAATCACCGGGTTTGCGAAACCTTCCGCAAAGTACGCGTTAGCTGCAGCGGCTTTCACCATGGGAACCCAGCCGTTGTTCATGCCGCCCTTGAGCGACCATGCGTTGTAGCCCAGCGCGCGCATCACAGCCACAGTTTGGCCCGCGGTCTGGCCGGTATAGCAGGTGACGACGATCTGCTGGTCGGTCGGCAGAGCCGAGAAATCCATGCCCTGGCCAAACGGGATGTTGATCGCGCCATCCACATGAGCGGTGTCGTAATCAGCAGCCTGACGGACGTCCACAAACGTCACATCGCCCGCTTCGATCAGCGGCTTGGCATCGGCAGCAGCGATCTGGAAGTTGCCATTGTCCGCAACGGAGTTGAAGTATTCCTGCACGTAGGCCAGCACGTCCGCATCAAACGTTGCACCCGCATCCGGCAGTTCGTTGGCAGTCGTATCGACGTAGGCTTCGAAGCCCTCCGTCTTTGCAATGCCGTTGGTGTAGCCCGACTGCACCGAGTACGCATCCACTCCGAGCATCCGGAGCAGCGCAACGGTCTGGCCGGCTGTCTGGCCCGTGTAGCAGTAGACGTACACCGGCTGGTCGGTCGGCAGCATGGAAACCTTCTCAGCAAGGTCCGAACCCCACGCAGCGAGGTAAGCACCTTTGAGGTGGCTTTCACCATACACATCCGCCTGGCGGATATCGAGGATGAAGGGCGTCTCAGAGTCCATCAGCGCGAACAGATCCGCCGGTTTAATGACCGGGTTGGCTTCGAAGTTCGCAAAGTAGCCTTCAGCAGCAGCCTTGACGCTGTCTACATCGGCCGGCTGGGACTGTTCCGCCGAGGTTCCGGCAGAAGTTTCAGCCGGTTCCTTCGCGCCGCAGGCAACCATGGAAAACACCATCGCGACTGCGAGCATTGCAATCAGTATCTTTTTCATAAACTCTCTCCTTTGATTTTTTGACCTATTAATTAGGAAGCATCCTGCTTCGAGGGAGCTACGGAATCGGTGGGCGCTTCCACCTCATTGTTCGCGCTGTACTCCAGCCACGAACCGTCGTACACGCGCACCTCGGAATATCCGGCATCCTTCAGCGCGGTATACATCTGCGCCGCCCGCACGCCGGATTTGCAGTACACGATGAGCTTCATGTCGGGCAGTATACCCTTGCTGATAAACGTGCTCTGCATGTCCATCGGGCTCTTGTACTCGCCGCTCGGATAGTTGGTCCAGGAGTATTCAATATGCACCGCACCCGGGATCATCCCTTCGGCGACTTCCGCATCGGTACGCACATCAATGATTACCAGTCCATCTTCCGGATTGTTGAGCTTGGCATTAATGTAATCCATGCTCGCGTAAAGGGTCTTTTGCCGCTCGCCCGCCGTATAGGTAGCTGCGGGCAGCGTTGCGGCCGTTGCAGAGTCCTTGCCGCCAGCCTTCAGCAGATATTCCAATCCGCCGCTGACCACGCGCACGTTGAAGTTGCCGAACATGTTGAGCGTCCACTGTACGCGGGCCGCCTGCATATTGGTCTCCACACCGTCCGCGTTCTTGCTGTTGTCATAGATAAGCAGCGTATCGTTCTCCGTCAACCCCGCCGCGCCCATCACTTCTTCGATCTGGGCGGCGTCCGGCAGCATGTTCTCATACGGCTCGCTGACCGTAAGCGAGCTCATCGGTACGTTGACCGCGCCGTCGATATGACTCGCCGCATAGTCCTCCGCGGCCTGCACGTCGACGAGTATCGCGCCGTCCTTAACCATATTCAGCGCCTCTTTGGCCGTCACGATATACTGCCCGGTTTCCGCGTAGTCGTAGCTCACGCAGCCCGCGGACAGCGCCATCACAGCAACCAGCATCAGCGCTAAAACCGTCTTTTTCACGTGATTCCTCCTTTCGCGCCTATCGCAAGCCCTTACAGGCTTTCCTCAATGTTCTCTTTGCAGATATTGCTGTTGAGCACCTTTTCCACTTTGCCGTCCTTGATGATGACGACTGAGGGGCAGCACGTAACGCCGAGGCGTTTGGCAAGCCCGTCAGACTTGTAGGTGTCGATACGGTGGCAGCAGTAATTCTTATAGGAATTCTCGATCTCCTCAATCATGGGCAGCATCTCGCGCTGCTCCTTCTCGACCGCGTTGTACACGTACGCCACGCCATCGCCCTTCATGATCTGATGTTCGAAGATCTCGCTCTCGGCGATGTACTTCTCCGCCATTACGCCCGCTGTCGCCGCGTCGCCCACGCAGGTGGCTACCTGGCGCAGGAACTTCTCGCGAACGTCGCCCGCCGCGAATACGCCCGGCGCGTTGGTGCGCATGTTCTCGTCGGTCAGCACATATCCCTTGGGGGTCATATCAATGATGCCCTTGTAGACATCCGTGTTTGGGATGTAACCGATGAACAGGAAGCAGGTATAGCAGTCGATGGGGATGATCTCGCCCGACTTCAGATTCTTTAAGTTCACGCGCTCCAACCGCTCGCCGCCTTCGTAGCTGTCTACGACGGTGTTCCAGTAGAACTCCATCTTGGGATTGGCCAGCGCCGCCGCCTTGGCGATCTCGTTGCAGTCCATCTTGCCTTCATCGTGGATGATGGAGACCATGACCTTGCTCGCGAACTTTGTCAGGAAGATGCCTTCCTCGATCGCCGCGTCGCCCGAACCGATAACCAGCACTTCTTTGTCGGTGTTGGCCGCCGCGTCACACGTGGCGCAGAAAGCGATACCCTTGCCGATGAATTGTTCTTCCGTCTCCACGCCCACCACGCGCGGCTTGCTGCCGTTGCAGATGATGACCGACTTGGCCTCATAGCGCGTACGGAACGTATCTACGATCTTGACGTCGCCCGAGAAATCCACGGACTTCACATTGGTCAGCTTGAAATCCACGCCGAACTTCTTAGCCTGCTTATGGAACAGATCCATCAGACCGAGGCCGGAAACGCCCTCCGGAAAGCCCGGGTAGTTTTCGATCTCGTTGGTGTTTGTTGCGATGCCGCCCACGAGCGCCTGTTCAATGATCAGCGTCTTGAGCCTCGCACGACCGCAGTAGATTCCGGCTGTAAGACCCGAAGCGCCGCCGCCCACGATTACGACATCATATTGTTCAACCTTTTTTTCCATTATTCCAAGTACCTTCTACATAAAGAATTTCGTCAGCAGCTTGCTTCCGAGGATCGCGCCGAGGAAGATAAATACCGCAAACACCCAGCCGGAAACCGACAGCGAAGCGATGCCGGAAAACAGCGCGCCGATGTTGCAGCCCGCGGCCAGCCGTGCGCCATAACCCATAAACAGGCCGCCGAGCGCCGCCGCGATCACCTGCTTGAACGATTTAATTTTCTTAAACTTGAATCCCGAAGCCAGCAGAGAAGCCAACAACGCGCCTACGATGATTCCGATGTTGCGCCAGCTGCCCGGATCCTTGAGGATGCCCGCCTGCAGCGTCGCCTGTGCGCCGGGGGAACTGAAGTAATACCAGTTGTCTACGCTGCCGCCGAAGAGCTGATAGAGCCAAGCGCCCCAATTGGCAAATGTGCCCGATACGCCCCACGGGTTGCCCGTGGAAGCGAGCGTGACGATCTGGAAGAACGACAGCAATAGCGCACCCGTAATATACGGGAAAGCGTCTTTAAACCACTTCTGATAGGTCTCGTTGTTTTTGAGCTTATCAAAAAATGCTTTCAAACCTTCACCTCCTGCCGCAAAGTGCGGCTGAGCTTCAAACCTTTTCGATGATGAGATCCCACTCGCCGTCGTCTACTTCTTCGATTTCCACGTTGTGTCCCTGCTTACGCGCCCACTCAGGAACATTCTTCATTGCGCAGCTATGATCGATATGGACGATCAGCACATCACCAGCAGCGAGCTTCTCAAGAGCCTTTTCGGTTTTAATCAACGGAACAGGGCAAGCCTCTCCCATGCAATCCAGTTCAACTTCTTTAGCCATTTTTGTATCCTCCATTAATTTTTTAGTTTTTAATTGGGTTTAAGCCTTACACTTCTTTTTTGCGGTTTCCCCATTTATGCGCGATCCAGAAGACTACCGCAATGAGGGCTAGGTTTGCCAGCAGACCGCCTAACCAGCCCATGTAATCGGGCAGGAATATGCGCGGAGCCGATACGATGAAGTTACGTTCCCACCAGCCGTAGTTAAGTGCGCCCAAAAGGGAGCCGACGACGAAGAAGAACAGCGAAATCAGCTGCATCCAGAAGCCTTCACCCACGCGCATCAACGTACCGGAGGCACAGCCGCCCGCGATAACCATGCCGATACCGAACAGGAACGCTCCGACGCCCGTCGCCAGACTGACCGGCGCAACATAGCTCTGTCCGGGGATGGTCAGGCCAGCGGATGCGTAGCCGTACTTGATAGCGGTAAATCCGACGCTCGTTACGGCAAATGCGATGAGCACAGCCTTGGTAACGGAGGTGCTGCCGGTGAGATACGGGTCGCGCAGTGATGCCGTGAAGCAAAACCTCGATCTTTGCAGTATGATGCCAAAAGCGATGCCCGTGATCCAGTACAGCGCGAGCGTGTCCTTTACAAACGTCAGCCAGACAGCGACGCCGATCACCGCCAGCGCCAGCACAAACGCGATGGGCAGCTGGTTTTTCTTTTTCTTCTTCTTTTTACCGCCGGTCCGTTCGGATGCGCGTGGAGTTCTGACTGTGGTTTCTTCCGACACTATAACACTTCCTTTCCTTTGTTAATTTTGTATCAATCTTTCTTTGTTAATTTTATCACAGGTCAATGCCCATGACCTAACGCGTATTTCTTATACAGTATAAGTTTTACTAATAGCATCATTGTATCAATAAATAATAGTATACATATATGTTTTGTCTATAATATGTTGCGGATTCGTTCATGTCAAGGGGGTTTTAAAGAATCGGAACAGAATTATTCTTTTTAATCCGCAAACCTCAACAAGTTTCGTCGGATCCCATCACTCCGCTATACTGGATTAACTCACACATTTCGGCCACCGTCTCTCCCATGCGAATGAAACTGTGCTTATGGTAGCGCAATATGACATTGTGTGGTATAATAATATCAATTAGTTTATAAAACTCTATGGAGAGCGCATGAACATCGAATCTTTGGAGTACTTCTTCTTAATCGCTAAAGAGGGCAACATCAGCGGCGTCGCCAAAGAGGTTCATCTTTCCCAGTCTGCACTCAGTCAGCAGATTCAAAAGCTGGAGAGCGATCTCGGCAAAAAGCTATTGATTCGCAGCAATAAAGGCGTTGCGCTCACGACCACAGGCAAAATCGTATTCAAGTTTGCGGAAAACATACTGCGCACGTACGACAAAATGATGCTGGAGCTTGCGGAAGTGGAAAAATCGGCCATGGTGGTGAAGATTGAAGCATGCCATTCCATTGCGGACTATGCGCTGCCCTGTACGCTTATCAAAGCCAACGGGGTATATCCCAATCACAACTATGAGTTAACCAGCAACCCCTCCACTCAGATCTTATCCGATGTCATGAATAACATCTGTGATATCGGCTTTTCATGCGATAATGAGCTGCATGTTGACGACCCGGACATGGTGTCCACACGGGTAGGCGAGAACACCATCGTCCTGATTGCCAAAAACGACGACTCCTTCCCGGACGTGATGACCGCGGATCAATTGCTCGACTGCTGCCTGATCACCTTCACCGATAAAAACAACATCACGAATACGCTCATTAAGAATCTTGTCCGTCTGGGTTACGACAAGAGCAGCCTCAACAGCAGTCTGCGCGTGGAAGGCATCGAAAGCGCCAAAATGTTGGTAACGCGGAATTATGGCATTGCGTTTCTGCCGTATATCGCCGTGAAAGAGGAGCTGTACAAAAAGCAATATAAAATCATCAAGGTGCCTGAATTTAATATGAATCTTGCGGTCACCCTGCTTTATAAGCGCAACTGTCCCGGCCATGTCTGCGATTTTATCGGATGGTTCAATACTTACGGCATAAAAAGCTTCTGCTGATCATTTCTGAAAGTAGACTTCCCATACCCCGTTCATCACTTCTTCGATCATGGTAACCTTATCGGCATACTTGTCCTTGATCGACTCAAGCGTGCAGCTGTGATCCGTCACGATCATAAACTCATCGCCCTTATTGATGCTCTGAAGCTTTCTTTCAATCTTGATAATCGGTACGGGGCAGATATCCCCGAAGCAATCAATGGTTTCCATGCTGTCCTTCAAAAAAATAAAATAATTATTACTGCAACACCGTAATGTTTATTGCGGCTGCAGCGATCAATATTACAAGTGAGACGGCCGCTGCCACAAGGCCTTTTTTCAGCATATAGTTGACGCTGAGGCCATACCCCACCGGGATCGCCCGGATGGAGGTGGGCAGCGCATACGCACAGTTACACGCGGCGGAGGTGATATACACATACGGCAGTGGATTGAGGCCCAAGGCCGAGGTCATGCTGATCACAATGGGAATCAGCACGGCAACGGCCGCCGTATTGCTGGACGCGTTCGCGAGGAACAACCCCAGCGCAATGAAGATCAGCATCACAAGGTAAATGTTATTCAGCCCGGACGAAGCCAGCGCCGCCGCCACCGCATCCGCCGCCCCGGTGGTGATAATGAGGTTGCCTGCCGCGATACCACCCGAGAACAGAATGATGAGGCTCCAGTTGAGCTTGCCCACCGCAAAGTCCCACGTAATCAGCGGCTTGCCCTCGTCCCCTCTCAGGAAGAATGCCAGCATGCCCATGAGCAGGAACGCGAAAAAGGGCTTAAACTCGGGGATCAGCTTCTCGTACAGCGGACGGGTAAACGCCAGTGCCAGTGCTGCCGCGAACAGCATCAGTGCAATGACCTCGGAGCGTTTGGCTCTGCCGAGCTTCTTATACTCACTTACAAAGTACTCGCGGCTGCCCTCCAGCCGTTTTGTTTCCGTGCGGACCAGCAGCAGATAGACAACCGTACCCGCCACAAGCAGCGCGAGGTACGGCAGCATTTGAAGCGTCCATGTGACGTACATGTATTCCTGCCCGGTCATCTGCTCGATATACTTGATGGCAACGAGGTTCATCGCACCGCCGAGCGGAGTACCAAATCCGCCCAGCCCCGCGCCCCATACGATCGAAAGCATGATCAGGTACAGCGGTTTCTTGTCTCCCCCGCCTTCCCCATCGGCATGGCTGAAGCGCAGCATGGCTGCCGCAATCGGGCAGAGCGCCGCAGCAACCACAGCGTTGGGCAGAAACGCGCTCATCACGGTAGCGAGCAGAAACCAGACGATCAACTGCTTTTTCAGCGACGTACCGATCAACCGGAGGCCGAGCAACGCGATACGCTTGTCCAGACCGCTGCTGGACCAACACGCGAGTATGATACCCGCACCGATGAGCAGCACCACGACGGAATCGAAATAGTCGGCAAGCACTCCCGCCATGGACGTCATGCCAAACAACGCGTTGACGGCAATAGGCAGCAGCGCGGTCACCGCAATGTGCACTGGCCGGGTGATCCACCAGAAAATCATCAGCGTAATGGTTGCCAGCGCGACGCGGGCCTCCCATGTGAACAACGCATCGGGCAGCAAAAGAACAACCCCAAACAGACCGATACCAATCAACGTATTACGCAGGTTCTTTCCTTTGTCCGACATCGTCTCACCTCTTCATCACAGATTATATTCTTCCAAAGGAATCGTCAAGGGGAACGTGTGTATATATTTGCATGGTTTCAGTACTCTTCAAGCCGTTCACTCACCAATGCTGCCGAATCCAGCAAGAAACAAAACCGCCACAACAAAAAACAGGACGAAGCGCTTCTGTCTCGTCCTGTCCGAAATGAATTTCTTACTCTGAAACTTCGATCATCCCGTTCGGCTTACAATTCGAAGCCTCCTCCGACCTGTGCAGCGCCGCGTTCAGGAACAGCACCGAGAATCCCGCCCCCACCAGTCCGGTGTATAGGGCCTTGTAGATGACATAGCCCCACTTCGTCAGCGTCTCCACATGGAAAAGGAATACCCCTGCGGTGGACAGCCCAAAGACGATCAGGAAAGTGACAAAACCCAGCAGCAGTCCCCAGCGTTTCGGCTTTTTCATCCATCTCGAAAGCCAGGCGATCCCGGCCCCAGGCGGCAGGGTAAACAGCGTTTTCTCCTTTTTCAGGTTCTTGACCGCGCCATCCGCGCCAAACAGGCCCAGCAGCGGGCAGGTGATGAAGTTGTCGATGGCGAACGTAACGAGTATGTTGACCCAACCCGTCGTATAGACCGTTTTGCCCCATGCGAGAAAGAAGATGATCAGCCCGTTGATGACCGCGTTGATGATCAAGGACGCAATAACCTGAGTGAGGACATATTTGCGAAGCTTTTCATCCATTAAACGCGCCCTCCAGATCTTCTAGGATTTTCTCCTGAAATTCGGGTATCTTTCCGTATGAGTCCGGTCCAAAGTTCAGCAGCAGCCGCCCCTTCTTGGGGTAGATCTCCGCTACGATGGCCTTCACCTCGTCAGGTGTGATGTAGTCCTCCGGACGGCTGTACTGGTTGTAGCCGAACGATTTGTCCATGCCGCGGCACATCTCGAAATACAGGCCGTTCTCCTTCCAGTTGGAGGTATACTCAATGGTCCTGTAGTCGAAATACGGCGTGTCAAGCGGCTCGTCTACGCCCTTCTTGAGCATCTTGGCTGCCGCCTTATCCACAATGGCCTTGCCCACAGCATTCCGCATTGAGCTGGGGAATTGCCCCCAACGGTCATTGACGACACCTTCCGGCACCTTGGAATAGTAATACTTGAAGAGTTCCGGCAGCCGTTTGTCCGCGGGATAGCCGATATCGCTCCACAGCACGTCGGGTTCGTAACGGTCAATGAGCTCCATCCAATGGGCGTAGCAGTAATCCATGTAGCGCTGCGAGTTGTCGTTGTCCAGGAACAGCCCGGAGATGGAGGTGATGGGCTTCTCAGTAAATGTCCAGTCCAGCAGCGAGGAGTAATAGACGCCGAAGCGCATGCCATGCTTCCGGCAGGCTTTGGCGAGGTCTCCGACGTAGTCGAAATCGAAATGGTAGCCCTCGATATTGGGATTCTTCACTTTGGTGTCATATAGCACAAAGCCGTCGTGGTGTTTGGTGACAGCCACCACATATTTGGCCCCTGTCTTGGCACAAAGCTCCATCCAATGCTCCACGTCCACGTTTTTAGCGCGCTCCTTGAACTCCGCCGCGAACGCCGTGTACGGCTTGTCGCCGTAGTGCTCCTGATGGTACTTCTGCGCGGGGCTTCCGTCGATCCGCATGCTGTTCTGGTACCATTCGACGTAGGGGATGTTGGTAAACATGTAGGCTGGCGGCATCGTCGCCGCCATCTCTCCGTAATCCGGCACATCCACCGGGGCATAGGCCGGAACAGTGGCCATCCCCCAGTGGATGAAGATGCCGAAGTCGCTCTTCTTGAACCAGTCTGGCGGGTTCTGCCTGTGGATATTGACAATCTCTTTTTTGGCCATACTGACACCCCTTTCAGTTTCTATTAAAAACCCGTTGTCCGATACAGGGAATTATTTATTCCTTTAGTCTGCGGGCGGCACAAGGCCGCGGTTCTGCCTGCGGTAGTGGAGCGGGGTGACGCCCTCGGACTCCTTGAATTTTGATATAAAATGACTGGCATCATAAAAGCCGGTTTCGGCGGCAATCTGTTCCAGCGTCTTATTGCTGCCCAGCAGCAGCTGGCAGCTGCGAATGATCCGCTGCCGCAGAATGTATCTGGCCGGAGGCGTTCCGAAGTCGGCGGCAAACTTGCGCGCCAGATACGCCGGATGATAGCCAAACTGCTCCGCCAGCCTTTCAATGGTCAGCCGGCTGCCGAGGTTTTGCTCGATATAGTCCAATATCTCCGCGAACCCCTCCCGCCGCGCCTCTGCAGCGCCCAGCGCGCCGGAAGCTCCCAGCAGCTCCACCAGCATCCGGTACAGCAGCACGCTGATCTCGGCGATCTGTCCCGGCTTTTCCAGCCGCAGGATGACTTGCGTGCATAGCGGCAAAATGGCGTCAAATGCAGCCCCCTCAAAGACCACGCCGCCGCTTAAGATGTGGCGGATGACGGCAGGGCTGTTGCCGCCGTAAAATTCCACCCAACACAGGCCCATGGGATCTTCCGGGCGGCTCATATACTCATGAGCTTCCCCCGGGGAAAGCAGGAAGAGCTGACCCTTTCCAACGGGGTACTCCCTGTCCCGGAAGATCACCGAGCCTTTTCCCCCCGTGACGCAATGAATTACGCCATACCGGTATGATCCGTCTCTGCGGATATGGAAGCCGGACGGCGTCGCACTGACAATCCCAGCCCTGTTGACGCACAGCAGGATGTCATCGTCCCGGGAATAGGATGGCATGTGCAAAATATCGTGAGGCACATCGTAATCCATGGGCGCGCCGGTGATACGCCTGCTTTTTGCCAAAAGAAACGCCCCCTTCCCTACTGAAAGGTCTTTCTGGCCTCATACATTGCAAGTATATTTTCGACTGGCACGTCGCCCTCAAAATCCTGACTGGGTGCTAAGATGTAGCCGCCTTCTTTGTGCAGCGCCCAGATGATCCGCTCCGTTTCAACGCGCACCTCGTCCGGGGTACCCAGCGGCAGCACCCCCTGAGTATCTACACCGCCCTGAAACGCCAGCACGTCGCCGAAGTCGCACTTGAGTGGACCCACCTCGAGCCCCGGCACCTTCTGCAGCGGCTCGATCACGTCCACTCCGCATGCGATAAGGTTGGGGATGATGCTGCGAATGGCTCCGCAGGAATGCTGCATATAAAAACAGTTGTGACGGTGCGCCAGATCCGCAAAACGCCGGGTGTTCTCCGAAAAGAAGTCATCCCACATGGCCGGGCTGAACAGCATGCCGCGCTGCGTGCCATAGTCGTCGCAGCAGCGCAGGATGTCAATTCGATCACCGGAAGCGCGGAACATGCGCTCGTACATCTCGAGGCTGGAATCGCAATACCGGTTCAGCATTGCCTTGATCAGTTCCGGGTCCTCGATCATTTTGATATAAAACTCTTCCTGATCGTACATCAGGGTAAATACCTGATACGGCCCCGGCCAGCCAATGCGGATGGCCTTGTCGGGGTACTTGTCGCAGAATTCCCCTACAGCGCTGTAATCGTACATGTCCGGATCGACCCAGCCGTTGAACGCGGCAAAATCGTCCATGGTCTTGATCTGGTTGTAGGGTTTAAAGGTGATGTGCCAGTTGTATTCCACCCCGTTCCACTTGTCGATGTACTCGTAGCCGAAGGGATGGGTATGCACCGTTTCGCCCCTGTCGTTCACATAGTCCGGGCGGGGCGGGCCGATATACGGCGGAATATCCATAATGCGCGTGTCGATATCGAGAAGCTCCATGATCTCCTCGTTGGTCTGCACGCCAAAGTGACTGCGCAGTTTTTCCCATGCCGTGTCCACACACTGCATGGTGGAGGGAACCCGGTCCGGCTGTTTGTGAGAAAGCGCTGCGCGTATCCGTTCTTTTGAGGTCATGGTGGTTCATTCCTTTCACTTAAAGGATTTCCCCATGCTTGAAAGCGGGTCAAAGCTGATGTTATATATATTTTACCACAAGCTTTTGCTTTGCGTAATGGATGGGTTTGATGCAAAATAGGAAATTTATTACCATGCAATAAAAGACGCGGGCCCCCACAAGCAGAATTGTGTATAGCCCGCGTTACTAATCTGTCTAAAAAAATAGGAAAATGGCTGAACCAACCTCAGCCTTCAGGCTGCTGACAACGGCATCTCTTGGAGGCTCTGCCTCCGAACCATCACCCCACAAAGCTGCGCTTTGCAGGGACCCCGAGCCACCGCTTAAGGGATGCATCCCTTAAGAATCCCGTCAAGGGAATGCCTTTTTTAAAGGCATTCTCCACGTGTCTTTTCCTTCTTTTCTTCAAGAAAAGAAGCAGGTGTACGAGGGCAGCGCCCTCGCGAAAGGTTTGTCATCAAGCTGATGGCTGAACCAATTTTAGCCTTCGTTCTGTGCAATTTTTTCGATATCCAGCAGGCGCTGTTTTAGCGGCAGGCCACCGGCATATCCGGTCAGCGAACCATCCGCCCCAACCACCCTGTGACAAGGAATCATGATCCAGATGGGATTTTTGCTGTTCGCCAGCCCCACGGCGCGGCAGGCCTTCGGCCGTCCGATGCGCTCCGCGATCTGCCTGTAGCTTCTTGTCTGGCCATATGGAATCTCCTGCAATGCTGCCCATACCTGCTGCTGAAACTCCGTTCCTTCGGGACGTAGCGGAACCGTGAATTCAGTCCGCTTACCCGCGAAGTATTCTTCCAGTTGGGCCATGGCCATATCCGCCAGCGAGCTCTGCCTATAATCTATCGCCACAGCAAATTCTCCAAAACTGATTTTCGTAACCGCTTCGCCGTCCACCGCAATCACGACTTTGCCGAGGCTGGTCTGGTAAACCGAGGATACGCTCCCTGTAGACGCGCAGGCTACGCCTGCATTTTGTTTTTCTTTCGACTCCATTTGTACTTCTCCTTATGCTCCGGCTTACCGCCGCTCAGGATTTTCACCCTTCCTTCTCAGCATGTTCCGCATAGATATCTTCGCGAGCTCGGTGATGGTACTGAATACAAACTTCTTGACCTCAGGATCGATATTCTTCACGGCGGAAAGAATAGCGACTGCGTTCTTCGTCCAGCCGTCCGACAGATCGTTGAACGTATCCGCCTTTGTGCTCTCCAGCACATCAAACAGTACATCGATAATGCGCTTTCGTTTTTCATCGGACAGCGTCGCAAGCCACTCGTTCAGCGACTTGTTGCGGATCAGCGCGCCGTTGCTGATGCTGCCCGCGTAGACGAAATCGTTGTTTTCGATGTTCCATGTAAATGGGTCGTGCTGCATGATACCATGTTGGGAGCTCTCCACCACCGAATAGTGGTCGTACTGCTGCAGCAGCATGCCCACCAGCGATTCCTCAGGCAGCGTGGTGTGGATGCGTTCCTGTATCCGCGCAAACTCCAGGCTGCTGAAGATGCTCTCCTTGAAGCCCGGTCCGTCGTGGTTGTATGCGCCAAGGATGCGTTTTTGCACCGCCAGGTCGCAATTGATCGCAGCATAGACCGCGAGGTTACCTCCCTTAGAATGACCTCCCACCCGGAGTTGCATGCGTCGAGGCAGACGCTTGGCAGCACCGTTCAGGTAAGCGGCGGCGTCCTCCTGCGACGGAACCGGGCTGATATACGCCATGTTGAAATCTTCCTTCCAGCCCACGAGTGTGGCGTCCGTTCCGCGGTATGCGACATAGGCCGTGCCGTCCTCCAGCAGCATCGTGACCGCTGCAAACTGCTTCTCGGCAGCCGGGTCGGTGTTGCTGACGTAATCACAGAGGTGTGTATTGCGAAAGCGTGGGCTGGCAGCCAGCGCACACAGAAACCGCAGGGTGTCGGCCCGGTCGCGCATGTCGAGGAACATTGAGTTATACATCTCCGCCTTCAACAGCTCTGGCAGGCGCACGGGCTTGGGCCTCTTTCCCGACAAGGGAACGATGCCATCCATGCGCACATACGCCAGCTTAGAAAGCACAAGGCTGTCCACAGCGGTGAAGCCGCGTTTTGCAAATGTGTCCATGGCGGTTTCCACATAACCGATGATGTTCTGCATACTATTCCCCCTGATAATATACACCCCTGCAACGGGGCTGGCTCTTGACTATTTTCGCTGCGGAGAGGACAGTTCTTCGCCCAGCCGGGCAGTCTCGTCGTCGAACGCGACCAGATAGACCATCATATCGTGGTCTTCAAGGAATTCTTTGATGGCGGATATGGCGACCTGCATTGCCTGCTTCTTGGGGTAGCCGTATATACCGGATGAGATCAGCGGAAACGCCACGGTCTCGCAGTCGTTCCGTTCCGCGAGGTGCAACGAATTGAGGTAGCAGCTTTTCAGCAGCCGCTCCTCCCCCGCATTGCCGCCTCGCCATATCGGCCCGGCGGTGTGGATGACAAATTTTGCGGGCAGGTTGAAGGCGTTCGTGATTACCGCTTCACCCGCTTCACATCGGCCAATGGCGTCACACGCCGCCTGCATCTGTTTTGCGCCTGCCGCGGCGAATATCGCGCCGCATACGCCGCCGCCCTGCTGCAGCGCGGTGTTGGCCGCATTGACGACCGCATCCACACTCATCTTCGTGATATCGTTGCGTACGATCTGAAACGGCATCCGTTCACCCCTCCTGTACCGGCATCATTTTACCATAAACATCCGGCGCTGTCATGAGGCGCGACGCGGGTTCCCGGCCTTTTTTTCGTACAAATGTTCCGGTACAATTATGCGTGGGAATATTGCATAATGGGAAGTATGGAAAAAGGCGGTGAAAGCATGGACGATATACTCTCCGGGCTCAACGAACAGCAGCAGGAGGCGGTGACTGCGACTGAGGGCTATGTGCGCGTGATCGCGGGCGCAGGCTCCGGCAAGACGCGCGCGCTCTCACACCGGTTCGCTTACCTCGTGCAGGAGGTCGGTATCCTGCCCTCTGCCATTCTGTGCGTGACCTTTACCAACAAATCCGCAAACGAGATGCGTCAGCGTATCCGTCGGCTGACGGGCGATAACGACACGGGCTACATCAGCACGTTCCACAGCTTCTGTGTCACCGTACTACAGGAAGACAGCCATGCCGTGCAGTACCCCAAGAGCTTTCTGGTGCTGGATAACTCCGACATCGATAAGATGCTCTCCATTGTCTACGAGGAACGCGGGCTCACGCTGCGCCACAAAACCTTCGCGCAGGCGCGGGATATGATCGAGATATACAAGCTTCAAAAGGAACCCGATTACTACGAGCATATGATCGCGATGTCACTGGATCGGCTGCGCGAGATCTATATGGACGCGGAGGACCCGGACGACATCATCTTCCGCGGCTACCTCTATCAGCAGAAAAAGTGCTTCGGCCTCGACTACAACGACCTCATCAAGTACGTGCTGCATATCTTCACCATTGACGAGGGCATCCGCCAGAAATGGCAGCAACGCCTCGAATACGTGATGGTGGACGAGTTTCAGGATATCGACCAGCTCCAATATGACCTGATGAAGGCGCTCACCGCCTATCACAAGAACCTGTTCATCGTGGGCGACCCGGACCAGACGATCTACACATGGCGCGGCGCAAGCGTGAAGTTCATTCTCGATTTCGACCGGGAATTCCCCGCAAGCACTGTAATGATGAACACCAATTATCGCTCGACGCCGCAGATACTCGCCGTGGCCAACGCCCTGATCACTGCCAACCACAACCGGGTGCCCAAGAACTTAGGCCCCACGCTACCGGATGGGCCGCCGGTCGTCTATCATCACGCGCGGACCACCGAGGCTGAGGCGCGCTGGATTGCCGGGCGTATCCGCGAACTGGAAGCATCGGGCGCACAGCTGGGCGATATCACCATACTGTACCGCGGGCATTACGTATCGCGTCCGCTCGAGGAAGTGTTCTTAAAGGAGCAGCTTCCCTACCGCATATACAGCGGCGTACCGTTCTTCTCGCGCATGGAAGTCAAGGATGCATTGTCCTACCTCCGTCTGATCGCCTATCGGGATGACCTTTCGTTTCTGCGCGTCGCCAATCTGCCCAAGCGCAATCTCGGCGAGCGCCGCATGCGCTTTCTGCAGAGCTACGCCGCACAGCATGGCTGTACGCTCTATTCGGCGCTGGAGCACACCATCGAAGACGACATCTTTAAGAACACCGGTGCTAAGAAGCTGCTCTCCATGATCGAACGTTTTGGCACAAGCTATGCCGAGATGCCAGTATCGGAACTGCTCTCCGCTGTGTTGGATGCGAGCGGCTACGAGGAGATGCTGCGCACCGAGGGCAGTCAGGAGCGGCTGGACAACCTTGCGGAGCTCAAGCAGGCGACGCATGAATACGAGGTGTCCTGCGGCGAGGAGAGTACACTGGAGAGCTACCTCTCCCACATTGCGCTCATGACCAACCAGGATGCGGACGCAGGCAAAAACGCGGTCAAGATGATGACTGTACACGCCGCCAAGGGTCTGGAGTTCCCTCACGTCTTCCTATGCGGCATGTCGGAGAGCGTGTTCCCCTCCAAGAAGACCGCCACCGCCGAGGGCATGGAGGAGGAACGGCGGCTGGCGTTCGTCGCCGTCACACGGGCGCGGCAGACGCTGTGCCTCTCTGACGCGGAAGGACGTAACCCGGACGGTTCGTTCCGCGTACCCTCGCGTTTTATCATGGGCATTGACAGAAAGCTGCTGGAATACACCGCCGAGCTGCCGGACAGCTTAGTGCGCGAGGCCGAATGGCGTATCCGCGGCAGCGAGGCCACGCTGGCTCAGGCCGGAACCGCGCCGCGCTTCCAGGTGGGCGACCGTGTGCTGCACGCCATCATGGGCGCGGGACAGGTGATCGGCATAGACGAGGAGAAGTCAGTGTATACGATCCAGTTCGATGCAATCCTCACGCCGCGAAACATCAGCTTCAAGGCGAAGCTGGAGAAGGCGTAGCCACGTTTGCCGAAATATGTTGAATAATGTTACCTCTGTGCTAAAATAGAATCAACATCATTCCCGACAACATCATACGCTGAGGTGACGCTATGCAAACCATCGGTACAGGGCGCAAGATACTATACGGTGCGGGCGACATCATGGGTACGACAGCCTTTACGATCACGGCAACGTTCCTGCTGTTTTATTTTACCGAGGTCATGGGCATCCCCGCTTTTCTGTCCGGGTTGATTATCTTCCTCGGCAGCTTTTGGGACGCAGTAACCGACCCGCTTGCGGGATATCTTTCCGATAAAACGCGGACCCGGCTGGGCCGCAGACGCCCCTACTTTCTGTCCATGGCGCTGCCCATCGGTATCACGTTTGTACTCATTTTCGCTGTACCGGTCGGCATGGCACTGGTATGGAAGTTCGTACTCTGCACGTTGGCTTACCTCGCGTTCATGACGACCAGCACCTTCTATATGGTACCGTATCTCGCATACGGCATGGAAATTGAGCGCAGCTATGACGGGCGTACCTCAGTCACGGCATGGTGCATGCTGTTCTCCATCGCCTTTGGTCTGGTCGCTTTGGTTGTGCCCCCAATGATATGGAACTCGGCTTCCGTGGTCTCCAAGGGGTATCTCACCATGGCGCTCATCTTTGCCGTACCGATCACGATTTCCCCGCTGTTTCCGTTCTTTGCATGGCGAGAGCCTACAAACCTGCCCGTACATGAAAGCCACTTTTTGGAGGACTTCAAGAATGCGCTGAAAAGCCGGCATTTCCGTCAGAGCGCTGCGATCTATATCACATCCTGGGTGGGCATCGGCGCAGTGGAAGCGGTGCTGCTCTATTACTTCAAATACGTCATCGACCTGTACGAGGAATTCTCGCTGGTTGCAGGCGTCATGTTCGGAGTGGCGATTCTGGCCTTGCCGCTTTGGGTGTTCTTAAGCAAAAAGCTCGATAAGCGCAAGGCGTACATCATCGGCGCAGTGGGATTTGCCGTACTGCTGTCCGCGCTGCTGCTGCCCTCACCCACTGTGCTGACGCTGCTCTGGGTACTCGTCCCCCTGCTCGGCGTGGCACTTTCCTCACTGCACGTCATGCCCACCGCGATACTGCCCGAAGCCATCGAGGCCACGTCTTCCGGCAAAAGCGGTGAAGGAGCGCACTACGGGATACTTACGTTTATTCATAAGACGCTGAACGGGCTGGCGATCTGGGCAATTTCGGCCATTTTAGGGCTGGCAGGATTCATTCCCTCCGAAGAGAACGTATTTGTCACACAGCCACAGTCCGCCATCAATGCAATCCATATCATCATCGCAGCGGTGCCTGCCGTGCTGCTGGCATTCGGCATTGTCGCCGCTGCCCGGTTCAGCATCGGGCGCCAAGGTTTGCAGGAACGCGCGGATACCGCCAAAGGAGGCCAGGCAGAATGAGCGTTACCGTACGTCGTATCGGCAAAAATGAGATGGGCAAATTCCTTCGCCTGCCGTTTCGGCTTTACAAGAATGATTCTAACTGGGTGCCGCCTTTGTTCTCCGAAATGCGCGCAATGCTCGATACGGATAAGAACCACTTTCTGCGCAGCAGCGCACCCGCGTATTTCATGGCATTCCGGGGCCGAAAAGCGGTCGCGCGCGTACTGGCGGGATACCATGTGCCCATGTCGGAAAAGACCGGCGTGCCTAACGGCTACTTTGCGCTGTTTGCTGCCGAGGATGAGGAGAGCGGTCTGGCCGTAATGGAAGCTGCCGCTGCTTACTGTAAGTCCTTGGGTGCGACGCGTTTCTTCGGCCCGCAATCCCCCACCGACGGCGAGGAGGAGCGTGCGCTGCTCATCGAAGGTTTTGGATTCCCACCTGTTCTATACACAGCTTATAACCCCGAATGGTATCGGAATGTATTTGAGAAGTTCGGCATGGCGAAGTTCAACGACCTGCTGGCCTTCCTCCTCGAAGCCGACAAGCTGCCGCTGGACCGGTTCCGCCGCATTGTGCACTTTGCCGAGCAGCGGTATGGTTTTCACGCGGACCGAATCGACTTCAGCCATTTGGGCAATGAACTGCGCGACATCCAACAGGTACTGAGCGGTGCAGCTTTGGATGACTGGGATTCAGGCGTGCCCACCTGGGAGCTCATTGAGCAGACAGCGGGTGCGATGAAATCCATGGCCGACCCCGATTTCGTCTATATCGTGCGCACCAACGAAGGCCGACCCATCGCCTTTGTTGTGAGCATTCCCAACTACAACGAGGCGCTGATCCACATGAACGGGCGAATGCTGCCGTTCGGCATCATCAAGTTTTTATACTGGCGCAAGCGCATCAGCAGCCTGCGTATCCTCATGCAGTTCAGCGTCAAAGACTTCGAAGGTAAAGGTGCGGTGTCGTCCGCCTATCTCGCCATCATGGAAAAGGCCATTGAAAAAGGCTACCGCTGGGGCGAAGCATCGACAATCGGCGAAGAGAACATTCGCTCCCTGCAGGCCGTGGAAGGCGCGGGCGGACGGGTTTACCGGCGCTTCCGCTGGTACGAGAAAGCGCTTTAAATTATTCTGTCGGTTCATGTCATAATTGAAGTGCAAAGATCCCGGCGAAACCGATCTTTCAGACTGTCGATAAACTTTAAAAAGCTGGCTTTTGAGGTCGTATAAAAAACAGGCCGGATGGATGCAGACAGCGTTTCATTCGGCCTTGCTTTTACAATTCAGTTCCAGCGGATCATCTCATTCGCCGCGCAGCTTGGGCGAGTTGAAGAACAGACCATCGACCACTTTATTGTCATCTTCGCCGCTGAACGTAACCGTGACCAACACATCGTCTTCCTCATCCGTGTACTTTGCCTTATAAACCACAATCGTATACACAACATCATTTTGCTTCGAGTCTGCCGCCTGATAGAATGTCTTGCTTTCATAGGTTCCGATGGCTGCCGAAAGCTGTTCCACCATCGCGGCAAACGCTGTTTCGTCGATGGCGGTTTTCATCGTGTCGCTGAAGTCGCGGCTGAACATCGCGTAGTCATTCTGATTCAACCCCTGCAGCAGGTTCTCCGCCATATCGTTTGCATACGGTACATCAGTCTCTTTAATGCCGCAGCCCGCAAGCAGCGCCGCCAGAGCAAGCACTGCAGCCAGTACGCTAAATCCCTTTTTCATTGATAAACCCTCCTTCTATATTTTGAAATTGTTTTCCCAGCAGTTTCTTAAACCGCACCGTAATCAGTATAAGCGGTACAGTAAGTGCTGCAAGTATGCCCTCAGTTGCCCATACGTCAAGAGAAACACCTGCTATCTGCAGCAGCGGTGTGGCAGCATCCACAACCATATGCGCTACAATTGCCAGCAGCACATAAAGCGCTTTGCGCTCTTTCACTGCATAGAAGACCAGCATCGTAAATCCGATGTGCATCGCTACAGCCAACATGCGCTCTACCCCGCCCACAAGAAAATACGATGCAGGCGTAGAGATTAAAACTGCAGGCATCTGCCCGATTAGCGACTGGACAAACGCCACCGCATAGTTGATACCCACCAGCCAGAATGCCTCCACCCCGCCGTGTCCAAGGCCGAATACAAAGGCGTTATCCCAGTCCAGCAGGCCGGGCTTGCGCAGCAGCTGGATGCCCGCAAAGCGCCCCACTTCTTCGAACAGGCCTGCGGTAAATGCCAGCAGCAGTACGTACAGCACCGGCTGAGACAATGTAAACAAGGGGAACCACGCTGCCGTCTGCATCCACTGCAGCAGCGGAATTCGGGTCAGGATCTGGAACACCGTGAATACTGCCGCGCCGATCAGGAACGAGCGCCATTTTGCGCCACGCTTTCTGATGAAGATGATCGCAAGCACGGTAGGCGCAAACAGGCAGACCAGTGCGCTTAAAGCCATAAATACCAAAGACCAAGTCATGTAGTATCCTCCTTTATTTCAACAGCGCGGGTAAGACATAAGAAAAAACAGCAATCAATACAAGCAAGCCGATCATCATAAAAATTGCAGCCGGACGCCCAAAGTTGATGGTAAAACCCACTCCGAAGCGTTTCTCCACAAACAGCGCGGGATCGTCGCGATTCACATAATAAACGCCCCACTTCCAGTACTTGTCGTCGTCCCGGCGGATGACTTCCCCGTCCGCCCTTTTACCAAGGCGTACCCGGCTTCCGCTCTGCCCGGTCACCATTGCAATGATAAGTGCACTGACTACGCCCAATCCGGTTGCGATCATTGACGCCCACGAAATCATCATCGGGTCCACCAGTTGCAGGAGCGCGAGCTGCACTGCAAACAGTGTCAGCAGCAGCAGCGCGCCAAAAGCCACAAGCCATGCCGACCAACGATAACGGGAAGCGGCATTCTGCCGCGAAGAGATTTCAGGATTATCAGGGTCCAGTACGGGTGGCGCTTTCAGCATGGACCAGTAAATGAATGCAAACACGAGCAGCATAAAAACCTGCGTGACCGGTGCGAAAAGGATCAGCCCGAAGCTTTTTTCAGCCAGCCGCGTCACATTGCCCGCAAGGTCGGTCTGTTGTACGACCTTATCTGGAATCTGGTCATACATCAGCACGCCGATGAGCACAGTCGCAAGGATGATGATTACGTGGAGCACGAACCATGCGGGCGATACGGCGCGCCTGACCGCAGAGAAACGCGTATCCGCGACAGCCGCACCGCGCGACTCTGTTTCCCAGCCATAGCGGGCTTTAAGCACTTTCACCTGCCGCCAGCGGCGCAAGTACAGCGAATAAACAGCCGTGAGATATACCAGCATAAAAACACCCATCAGTATCATAACAACGTATGCTTCCAATATGAACACCAGCGCCACATACACCGCAGTCATCACTGCGCCGATGATCGAAACGTTTCTGGCATATCCCCTGCGCAGTACAGCAAGCTCTTCCTTATCGTGCTGGCCGGAAGGAATGCTGATACCGAAGCAGACGGTTTTGCGTCCAATATAGGGCATGATGGCAAACATGACCGTGATGGGCACAAAGCACAGCGCGTATGAAAGAATCAACATCCCATAATTCATAGATCTTCCCCCATAATCTATTGGTCGTAAGCCTTTTCGCAGATCTCCAGCCACTGCTGCTTACTGACACCACGGCTGCGCGCGGCCAGCGCATGCGGCTCTATCGCTTCACCCAGCGCATCGATATACGCCTCATCGGCGACAAACTTCTGCGCAGGGTTGACGATGACGCCGCGGCTGCGGTGCACCGTGAGGTATCCTTCGTCCTTGAGCTGCCCATATGCTTTGGCCACCGTGTGCAGGTTGATGGACAGATCGGCTGCCAGCTGGCGCACGGAAGGCATAGGCTCGCCCGGTTGCAGCTTGCCCCGTGCGATGCCCGCTACGATCTGCTGTTTGAGCTGCTCGTATATTGGCGTATCCTTTGTCATGTCCAGCTCGATAATCATCTGCACAACCCCTTAACTGTTATACTTATTATATAACAGATGCTCGTTTTGTCAACATGTCTGGCGGTTGTTCGCAATAGAAAAACCACCTTTCAATCAGGTGGCTTTCTGTTTGGCTTTTTATGCCTTTAGCTCGACATAACCGTACGTCAGGTGTCCCTCTGGCTGTCCATCTTTTTTTCATTCAGCCCGAAGACTGCCCGTGCACTTTCCGCCTGTGGATCGTGCTTGACCTTTTTGGAGCGGAAAGTACCGTCCTCCTTTTTGCCGTTGCGCGTACTCTTCATCCGATTACTCTTTCCCATGGCGCACCTACCGCTTAGTATTGGGGCCAAGCGCCTCTTTTTGGGTGTTGTGGTTCTGGTTCTGGTTTTCCATGGAGCCTACGTTAGCCGAACTGCGCAAGTGCACCTTGTCCGCCGCAACCTTAAGTTTGTCTGAGTCCTTCTTCTTTGACATCTGCATCACCTCGGCATTAGTTTGCCAATATCGCTGCATTTTATAGCGGCAATTTAATGCATGCAAAAAGGCACGGCATAATTCCGTGCCTTATGCTGACCATGTTCTGTTTCTGGCATTTCTGACAAAACGGTGCTTAATGGCTTCCGCTTTTGTCTTTCTGTCAGCCGTACAGCTTCGATACCGTTCCGTCGTCGCCTATCAGATAGAATCTGCCGTCCGCGTTGATCAGCAGTATGTTTTCACCGAGCGCGTTGATATAGTCCCCCTGTACGGCGGCAAGCTGCTGGGCGGCAGAACCGTCAAACGCAACACGGTATGGTTTATTACCGTCGGAACGATTGACGCAATATATGCCGCGTTCCGTCACGTTGATGCCTGATACTGCTGCATCCAGCAGCACCTGAACGTCGCTTCCGTCCAACGCGCAGCTGGTTAGTCGTTTGCCGTTGGTTTCATCCTGATAGTAGACGCGTCCGTTCCAGAGCTGTGCGAAACCGCGCTCGGGCATCGGGATTAACGTCGTTTCACCGGTTACGAGGTCGAGCATAACGAATTGGCCTGTCGCCGTGTTGGTGTAGTAAAACGTATGCCCGTATGCGCCTAAATCGTAACAGCCGTGGGACTCAAGCGTTTCCCGGTTGCTTCCGTCCGCGTCCATTACAATCAGCGAGTCATTTTCATCGAGTGTGCCGTAGATGCGGCCGCCTACCGTAAGCGCGAAAACCATCTTATCACCACATATGAGCGCCGGATCGCCGCCCTCCACCGGTACACGGTACAGTTCACCGCTGGACTGCTTGATATAGTACAGGTAACTGTCCGCCACGTTAATCTGTGAGGCAATGCCTTTTACCACAAGCTTTGCGGTTCCTGCCGTATCGTAAACGTATATCCCGATCTCGTCACTCTCGATGCCCATACGGTAAATCATTCCGCCGCTCTCACAGGCAACGCCACCGTTCTGAAGGTTCCCGCCCGTACTGCCGAATTTGAAAGGTACTTCAAGGCTTGCCCGCGCTGAATACGCATTGCGTTTTCCATCGCTCACGCACAGGCGGTATTCCAGTTGCGCCCCGCCCGATCCGGGCTGCGCATCCGTATAGGTCCCGGCGGTGCTTTCCACCTTCGCCAATGTCTTGAATATACCGTTTTCACTGTCGGAGCGCTCCACCGTGCACGCATAATCCGTAACGAACGGTGCCCAAGTGATCACCACGCCTGCGGCTTCGTCGTACTTCACGACCAGTGTACCGATGTCCGGCAGTGGTGCAGGGGTGGGCGTAGGCTTGGCTGTAGGCGAAGGCAGCGAGCTGAGCGTAGAAACGGGTGAAAGTGTCCCGGATACGCTCACATCCGGGCTTTGCCCCGTACAGCCCGCGGATACGAGCAGCGTGCACAGCATCAGCAGGACCAAGATTCTCTTTTTTGTCACCATACCAGTCTCCTTTTCTTCACCCCACAAAGCTGCGCTTTGCGGGGACCCCTTTCCCGGGCAACCCCGGACGGGCTCTATGGTATTGTATGCGTATACCTGCACGATCATCCCAAAAGAACCCTGTTGACTATTTTCGACGGTTTGGTATGTTTCTATACGTACGCAGGCGTGGTAATATGAATATACAAAAGCGCGGAGTGCTAACTCCGCGCTGTAAATTACATTATGAGGTTTTAGCTGGCCATCCTTATCTCAGTGCAGAAGATCAATCCGGCAAGGCATCCTTTAAATACGTATAGGGATTGACGATGATGCCGTCGGGATGGATGATTGTAAGATGCAGGTGGTCCCGGGCACTGTTGCCCGTGTTGCCCACATGGCCGACCAACTGACCCGCTTCCACGCGCTGACCTTCCTGCAGAAAATCGGTGATAGACACCATGTGGTGATAGTAGAACAGGTATCCATAGTCGTCCATTACGACGACAGTATTGCCCCCGCCTCCCCAGAAACCGATATAGAACACCGTTCCGGCCGTACAGGAGTAGATCTCGGTCCCTTCCTTTGCCCAAATATCGGTACCGGTATGCTTGCGCGCGCCGTCGTCCCGCGCCGCGTACCATGTCTTTCTCAACCTGATATATTGCTTCAAAGGCCACGTGATATCCGCGGCAAGATTGCCTTCGGCTGGAGGCAGGATGTATTCTTTTTCGTCGATATTCTCATCAAACACGGTGTTCATATAATCGTAAGCGGATTCCGCCTCCAGATACGCCAATTTGTCATCTCCCACAATGGAGAGTATGGCGTCCCGGTAGTATACCGGCTCAACGTATATCGTAACCACCGTCTCACCGACCTCGATCTCAGCGCTGGCCTCTACGGATAAGCTCATACTAATATATTTACCGCATTGCGAAACATCATTCTTCGCCATTTGTACCAGCATATAAAGGTACTGCCAGCTTGGTCCGGTCAGTTGACGATCAAACCGAAGCCCCTGTTCGGCTGAAAAGTCGTTTTCCGTCTGGTCCACAGCGGCTTTAATTGCAGCGTCCACATCGTCTCGAACGGAGAGCATCCATTGACTTTCACTATGATTGAAAAGATTGATGTCCAGTCTTTCAGGGTCTTCCCCTTCCGGCAGCAGGGATACCACGCCGAATTGCATATTGTCCCGGATGGATTGCTCGATCTGTGTCTCCATCTCCGCCAGCAGCTGTGCTGTCGATTTGGGCGGTTCGGTTGGAGCTGGTGTGGCAGTGGGAAGCTCCGTTGCGCTTACCGTGGGTAAGTCCGCCGATACATTCGTATTCAGCACGGGATTTGCTGCGCCGCAGGAAGCCAGCAGGCATGCCAGTAAAATTGCCAAAAAAGCTGTCAGTTTCTTGATCAAGGCTGTCTTTCTCTTTCTTGTAATTGTCTGTATTTAATGTAGTATAGCATACAAATGGTGCTTTGTGGATATCTTTTTCGACAAAAAGCGCAGGGCCGATTCCGCATCATTATTTCAGCACAGAAAAAAGCGCGGAGGTTGACTCCGCGCTTTTGCTGGGTTTGTATGTTTTTTCGGCTTAATACATGCCGCCCATACCGCCGGGGCCGCCTGCCGGCATCGCCGGAGCTTTCTCCTCGGGGATATCCGTCACGATGCTCTCGGTCGTGAGCAGCATCGAAGCGATGGAACCCGCGTTCTGCAGTGCGCTGCGGGTTACCTTGGTCGGGTCGATGATGCCCTTGGCCACGAGATCGCCGTACTCGTTCTTCGCTGCGTCATAACCGAACTTGGCATCCTTCGAGGACTTGATCTTTTCCACAACGACGCTGCCTTCGATACCCGCGTTGAACGCGATCTGGCGGACGGGTTCCTCCAACGCGCGAAGCACGATGTTCATGCCAGTCTTGACGTCGCCTTCCGCCGTCTTGACTTCCTTTGCAACAGCCTTGGCCGCCTGCAACAGCGCGATGCCGCCGCCCGGTACGATGCCTTCCTCGACCGCCGCGCGGGTGGCTGCCAGCGCGTCTTCGATGCGCATCTTGCTTTCCTTCATTTCGGTCTCGGTCGCCGCACCCACCTGGATCACCGCAACGCCGCCGGCCAGCTTCGCCAGCCGCTCCTGCAGCTTCTCACGGTCATAGTCGGACGTGGTCTCTTCGATCTGCGCCTTGATGGAGTTGATGCGCGCCTTGATCTCGGACGGGTCGCCTGCGCCTTCCACAATCGTGGTATTCTCTTTATCCACTTTGATCTGACGCGCATGGCCCAGCATATCCACCTTGGCTTCCTTAAGCTCTAAGCCGAGCTCCTCGGAGATCACCTGGCCGCCGGTCAGGATCGCGATATCCTGCAGCATCGCCTTGCGCCTGTCGCCAAAGCCCGGAGCCTTAACCGCGACGCAGTTGAACGTGCCGCGCAGCTTGTTAACGATCAGGGTCGCCAGCGCTTCGCCTTCGATGTCTTCCGCAATGATGAGCAGCTTCTTGCCCGTCTGCACGATCTGCTCGAGCAGCGGCAGGATCTCCTGAATGTTGCTGATCTTCTTGTCAGTGATGAGGATCAGGGGATCATCCAGCACCGCTTCCATCTTGTCGGTATCGGTAACCATGTAAGCCGAAGCGTAGCCGCGGTCGAACTGCATGCCTTCCACAACCTTGAGCTCGGTCTTCATCGTCTTGCTTTCTTCCACCGTGATGACGCCATCGTTGCCGACCTTTTCCATCGCTTCCGCAATCAGCGCACCGACTTCCTCGTCGCCCGCGGAGATGGAGGCCACCTGCGCGATCGCTTTGGAACCCGTAATCGGATTGGAGAGCGCCTTGAGGTTGTCGACCGAAATATCCACAGCCTTCAGGATACCCTTTTTGATAACCATCGGATTAGCACCCGCCGCGACGTTCTTAAGGCCTTCGCGGATGATCGCCTGCGCGAGCAGGGTCGCTGTGGTGGTGCCGTCGCCCGCGACGTCGTTGGTCTTGGTTGCGACTTCCTTGACGAGCTGAGCGCCCATGTTTTCAAACGGATCCTTCAGCTCGATTTCCTTCGCAATGGTCACGCCGTCGTTCGTGATGAGCGGCGAACCAAACTTCTTGTCGAGCACAACGTTGCGGCCCTTGGGGCCCAGCGTTACTTTGACCGTATCGGCCAGCTGGTTAACACCCGCTTCCAGCAGGCGGCGCGCTTCTTCACCATACTTGATTTGCTTTGCCATAACTGTTATTCCTCCTCTGCCTTATTCAACCGTCGCAAGCAGGTCGTTCTGGCGAACGATGATGTATTCCACGCCGTCCACCTTAACTTCCGTGCCCGAGTACTTCGAGAATATCACTTTGTCCCCAACCTTAACGGTCATCTTGACTTCCTTGCCGTCTACGAGTCCGCCGGGGCCGACCGCAACGACTTCCGCCGTCTGCGGCTTCTCTTTGGCACTGCCTGTCAGCACGATGCCGCTCTTTGTTGTCTCTTCGCTTTCAAGGTTCTTGATCACAACCCTGTCCGCCAATGGTTTGATCGTCATAAGATTCAAAACCTCCCTTTAGAATTGGTTGATAAGAATACTGTTTTCGTTTTGTTAGCACTCACCTAAACCGAGTGCTAACAGGAACACGTTAAATATATACGAAGAGACGTTTATCCGCAACCTGCGCCAATCGCCATTTTAAGCGATTATATAGATTTATTCGTATCTCACCGGCTTCTTTCTTCTCATATCTACTTCTATCGTTCTAATGCTTATTTTAGCGCTTTATCATCAATTATTTCCCGCGTACGGCAGGAAATCGAGGTGCGGCGTAGAATTTACCATGATAACTGCATTATTATCACACTTTATTCAACGTTGAAATCACACTACTTATTTTACACGAGGTATTAGAATGGACAAGTGGGACAAGCGATTTATGGATTTGACTGAAACCATCGCCAAGTGGTCAAGCTGCTTTAAGGCAGACCGCAGCGTAGGCGCAGTCATCGTACGCAACAAACGCATCCTCACGACGGGCTATAACGGCGCGCCGTCGGGCATTAAAAGCTGCAAGGAAAAGGGTGAATGCCTGCGCCAAAACCTCGGCATCCAATCCGGTACGCGGCACGAACTCTGTTATGCCATCCATGCAGAACAGAACGCCATCATTCAAGCCGCAAAGATGGGTGTATGCATCGAAGGCGCAACCCTCTATTGCACCCATCAGCCTTGCGTGATCTGCTCCAAGATGATCGTCAACGCAGGTATCACGCGCGTGGTTTATGCCCGTCCCTACCCCGACGACTTCGCGCAGGAAATATTAAAGGAAGCGGGCGTTAAGCTCGTGCAGTTCAAAGGCTGACAGGCGTACATTTGTTCTTAATTTTTCTTTTTCCCTATTGATTAACGCATTTCTTTCATGTAATATAATGTGGTGGTTCCGCACAGGTACACCACATTTTGTTGTTACGGAAACGGACAAACATATCAATAGAATGGAATAAGCGATGTTTGCCCGTTGGAGTACATTGCTCCATCCTTGATATCTTTAATCGTCGGAGCAATATTTTCTTTGTTGGAGGCACTATGGCCAAAGAGTATACCGCCAGCGATATTCAGGTGCTGGAGGGTCTTGATGCGGTGCGCAAGCGGCCCGGTATGTATATCGGCACTACCGGAATAAAAGGGCTGCACCACCTGCTTTGGGAGATCGTAGACAATGCCGTGGACGAAGCAGCCAACGGCTTTGCCGATAAAATCGACATCACGCTGCACACGGACGGTTCCGTCACTGTGGACGACAACGGACGCGGCATCCCGGTGGGCATTCACCCCGAAAAGAAGGTTTCGGGCGTGGAGGTCGTTTTCACACAGCTGCACGCGGGCGGCAAGTTCGGCAGCGGTTCCTATACCTACGCGGGCGGATTGCACGGCGTGGGTGCTTCGGTAGTCAATGCGCTTTCGCGCTGGCTGGAATGCACCGTATACCTCGGCGGTAAGGTTTACCGCCAACGCTACGAGAGCCGTATGAAAAACGGTAAAATTGAAAGCGGCCGCGCCGTGACCAAGCTGGAGGAAATCGGAACTACGCGCAACCGCGGCACGAGCATTACGTTCATGCCGGACGACCGTGTGTTTGAAACCGTAGCCATGAACTACGATACCGTCGCGGCGCATTTGCGCGTCATCTCCTTTTTGACGCGCGGCGTAAAAATTACGCTGACCGATGAGCGCACCAAGAAAGACGGCAAATTCCGCAAGGAGACGTTCGATTATCAGGGCGGCGTGGTGGACTTCGTGCAGTATCTGAACGAAGACAAGACCGTGCTGCACAAAACCCCCATCTATTTCGACGGTGAGAAGGGCGATATTAAAGTCGAAATCGCGCTGCAGTATAACGATACCTATAACGAAAACATCGTTTCTTTTGTTAACAACATCGCCACGCCGGATGGCGGCACGCACGTGTCGGGCTTCAAATCCGCCCACACCAAAGTGATGAACGAGTACGCGCGTATAGCGGGGCTTTTAAAGGAAAAGGACGAAAACCTCGCGGGCGACGATTATCGCGAAGGCCTTTCAGCAGTCATCAGCGTGCGCATGAAGGACGCCCAGTTTGAGGGCCAGACCAAAGCGCGCCTCGGTAACACCGAGGTGAAGACCATCGTCGAAGGCATCGTGCAGGACAAGCTCTCGCTGTTTCTCGCAGACCTCAACAACACCGGCATTGCCACGGAGCTGGTCGGCAAGGCGGTCAAAGCGGCTAAGGCGCGGGAAGCCGCCAGCAAGGCCAAGAAGCTGGAGCGCCAGCGCAACAAGCTGGAAGGCGCGCCGCTTGTGGGCAAGCTCTCAAGCTGCACCGGCCGCGACGCCGCAAAGAACGAGTTATTCATCGTGGAGGGCGACAGCGCGGGCGGCAGCGCCAAACAGGGCCGTGACCGCAAGTTTCAGGCTATCCTCCCCCTCCGGGGTAAGCCGCTCAACGTGGAAAAGAAGCGCCCGGACCAGGTAATAGAAAATGAAGAGTTTCGCTCCATCATTACCGCGCTCGGCACAGGCTTTGACGGCGTGTTCGACGAAGCGGACCTGAAGTACCACAAGGTCATCATCCTTGCGGACGCGGACCAGGACGGCGCACACATCCGTGCCATCCTGCTTACGTTCTTCTACCGCTATTTCCGCGATCTTCTCACTGCGGGCCACATCTATATCGGCCGTCCGCCGCTCTACCGTGTATACCGCGGCAGCAAGAGCATCTACGCCTATACGGAAGTCGAGCTGCGCGCCGCGCAGGCAGAACTCGGCAAGGACTGCAGCGTGCAGCGCTACAAAGGCCTTGGTGAGATGAACCCCGAGCAGCTTTGGGAGACCACGATGAACCCGGAAAATCGCCGCCTGTTCCGTGTGGACCTCGACGATATGGCCGCGGCGGAGCACCTTGTTACGCTGCTGATGGGCGACAACGCGGAGCCGCGCAAGGCTTATATCTCGGAACACGCCAATTTTGATAAAGAAGACAGCTGGGAGAGGGTGGTAAGCAATGTCTGAAGGACAAAACAACGAAATGGGCAAGGACATCACGCCCGTCTCGATGAGCGATATGATGCACGACTCCATGATACCGTTTGCGGAGTACGTCATCATGGACCGCGCCCTGCCGCGCGTGGAGGACGGCTTAAAGCCCGTGCAGCGCCGTATCCTCTATACGATGATGGAACTGGGCTTAACGCCCGACAAGCCACACAGAAAATCCGCGCGTATCGTCGGAGACTGTCTCGGTAAATACCATCCGCACGGCGATACGTCGGTGTACGACGCGATGGTGCGTATGGCGCAGGACTTTGTGATGCGCGCGCCGCTCGTGCAGGGCCATGGTAACTTCGGCAGCATGGACGGTGATAGCGCGGCCGCGATGCGTTACACCGAAGCGCGGCTTTCCCCCATCGCCATGGAGATGCTGGCCCACATCGAGAAGGACACGGTCCGCTTCTCGTACAACTTCGACGACACCTTAAAAGAGCCCGATATGCTGCCCGCGCGCTTCCCCAATCTGCTGGTGAACGGCGCGGCAGGCATTGCAGTAGGCCTGGCTACGAACATACCGCCGCATAACTTGGGCGAGGTCATCGACGGCGTGGTGGCGCGCATTGAAAACCCAAAAATGACGCTGGAAGAGCTGATGCAGCATATCCCCGGGCCGGACTTCCCCACTGGCGGCTATATGCTTAATCTCGACGGGTTGAAGGAAGCCTACGCCACAGGCCGCGGTAAGATCACCATCCGCGCCAAGGCGAATATCGAAAAGGGCATTAACGGCAAAACCAACATTGTTATTACCGAGATGCCGTATCAAGTGAATAAGGCCGCGATGCTGAGCAAGATACTCGCGGTCACCGAGCAGAAAAAAGACATGTTCGCAGGCGTCTCCGATATCCGCGACGAGTCCGACCGCACGGGCATCCGCGCCGTCATCGAGGTGCGCAAGGATTACGACCCGAAGAAAATACTGAACTGCCTCTATAAATACTCCGATCTGCAGGTGACGTTCGGCATCAATATGGTGTGTATTGCGGACAGCCAGCCCAAGCAGCTCTCGCTGATGGAAATCATCGACTACTACATCGCGTTCCAGAAGGATGTGGTGACGCGTCGCACAAAGTACGACCTCGAAAAGGCGAAGCAGCGTGAGCACATCCTGGCGGGCCTTATCATCGCTGTGCAAAACATCGATGAGGTCATCCGCATTATCCGTAGCTCGTCCTCCCCCCGTGAAGCGCGAGACCGGTTGATGGAGCGCTTTACCTTAACACAGATTCAGGCGCAGGCGATTCTCGATATGCGGCTTGCGCGGCTGACCGCTCTCGAGATTGAGGCACTTCAGAAGGAATACGCTTTCATCCTTGAAACCATCAAACGGCTGGAAGCCATCCTTGCGTCCGAAGCCAAGCTGATGCGCGTCATCATGCACGAGCTCGGCGAAATCAAGGAGAAGTACGCGGACAAACGCCGCACGCGTATTTCCGAGTCCAGCGCGGATATTGAAATCGACGAAAACGAGTTCAAGCAGGTGGAGGAATGCGTTATCCTGCTTACACAGAACGAGTTCTTCAAGCGAGTGAACCAGAAGTCGTACCAGAAATCCACCCTGCCCGGTACGGATGGCGACATCGTACAGAGCATCGTGCCTTCGGCGACAGACCGGCGCGTGCAGATATTTACGAGCGCTGGCAACCTCTACACGCTGGCTTCGACCGATATCCCGGAATGCAAGCTCAAGGACAAGGGCAAGCCGCTCTCCGCCATCCTCGCGGGAGTGGATAAGAACGAACGCATTGCAGGCGTATTCTCTGTCGCGGACTACAATGGCGGTGCGGAGCTGTTCTTTGTCACAAAGAATGGCATGATTAAGCGCAGCAGCCTCGCCGATTACGATGTGCGCAACAAGCGCATCGCGGCGTGCGGCGTTTCCACGGGCGACGAGATACTCTCCGTTACGCTGGCCAAGGCAGACAGCGACTGGATTGTCGTGACCAGAAACGGCATGGCTATCCGATTCAACTCCTCCGAGGTTTCCTCCATGGGCCGCGCCGCAAAGGGCGTTAAGGCCGTGGCGCTGGAGAAGGGTGACAGCGTTGTACTGGCCTCCCCCGTCGGTGAGCAGGATGATCTGGCAATCTTTACAGAGCTCGGCTATGCGAAGCTGACCAAGGCATACCAGTTCGAGGCGCAGCGGCGCGGCGGCAAAGGCGTAAAAGCCGTCACGCTCAGCAAGCCCACCGGGAGCTATATCGCGGCGGCGTTCATCGTGAGCGAGCCGTGTGGCATCGTGGCTACGATGAAGTCCGGCGACAACGTGGAGCTTTCATCCGAGCAGCTGGAGCGTGGACCGCGGACCGGCAAAGGCGCAGCAGCCGTGATGGTGGTGTTGGGCAATGTGGTCGTTTCGGCAGGCAAGTACTTTCTGACATAAGGGTTTTCACGCAGCGCGTCCTTCGGGGCGCGCTTTTTTGTTTGTGAACTGTTGATGGATAGACGAATTGATTGGCGGCCTTCTCTGAACCACGTTTATATCGCATAGCTGTATGGCATAATATCCATAGCACCAAGCAGAACAGCAAATGGAGGCTGCGAAATTGGTGGATAAAAACGCAGATATAAAACCCTCCGAAACCAGAAAGCCGAGATATAGAAAACATGTCTGGCTGATAATAATTTCGGTCACCCTTTTTGCAATGCTGGCCGTGTACGTGGAGGCAGGGATCACCGTAGGGTTTGAGGGCTGGGTATATTCCGAGTCCGTAGAGCACATGTCGCCCGTGGTGACGGCTATTATAAAAGGAGTTACGCATGTCGGAGACTCAACGGTTATTGTCCCTTTCTGTCTGTTGTTGATTATCCTCCCAAGATCAAGGAGAACCATTGCCCTGCCGGTCTCCTCCGCCGTGATCCTGTCCACACTGCTGAACATTCTGCTCAAAAACATCTTTGCACGGGAACGGCCGGACATCCTGCGGCTCATTAACGAAACCAGCTACAGCTTTCCGAGCGGTCATGCCATGATCAACGCATCCCTATATACAATGCTAATTCTGCTGATTTTCAAATTCATAAAAAGCGCTCCGCGCAAGCTGGCGCTGTCTACCCTTTGCCTCATACTGATCATAGCAATCGGTTTCAGCCGGGTCTATCTGGGTGTGCATTATGCCGGAGATATCATCGGCGGATGGATCATCGGATTTACAATCTCCATTTTCGTTTATGCGATGTGGAAGCGGTACATATTCAGGAGTGTCTGATCGCCTCATGTTGCTTTTGCAACATACGTTACGTTCCGTCTTTGTTAGGATAATACCATCAGACGATACAGGAGGCTGTTATGGTCGAGAAACAGATTATTTACACCCTGTCACAGGAAAAGGTGATTGAACGGCTCGTTGAGGACGACAACGTAGCAATCAACCACATGGTATTGCGTAAAGGCGAAGCACTTCCCTTGCACCACGCGAATTCCAATGTATACATGATCGTTGTGCGCGGTGCTGTCACTCTGGCGCTGGGTGATCAGGAACTGCACGTTTACTCCGCGGGCAGCATTGTGCTCATCCCCTATCAGACAAAAATGGATGTATCCAATCAGAGTGAGGCTGTACTGGAACTGTTTGTCGTGAAAGCGCCCAGTCCGCGTCACTTGGGCTAAACGGTAAGCAGTTTTTTATTTTCTTTCAGTATCTCCGTCAGCGGTTCTCCCCATGGCTTGATTTCGATCCCCTGCTTTTCAAGGTCTTCCAGTGTGCCAAGCTTTTTGGCGCAGGCAACACAAGCGGAAAACTCAACGCCCACCGCTTTGGCTGTTTTAATCTCCTCCTTAATTAGGAGGTTTTCAGCGGCCAGTTGAGCAGTCGCTCCCCAGATAATGACCGTGACGTGGTCCCACCATCCCCGGATAAGGCTGTTCTTAGCGTACATAAAGACCATATGCAGGGACGTATTCAGGTCTGCATTTGTCCAGAGAATATATAACCGGTTTTCTTCTTCCATGTTGCCTTCCTCCTCAACCTGATCCATAAGCGTTATTCATATTATAAGCTGCGTATCCCGAAAAATCACTCTCTTCTTCATCGCTGATGCAGGGTATTCTGCGAAGATTGAACAGCCGCGGTGGACGCGGCTTGTTTCGTTATTTTCTGGCTCTATAGTTATATTGCGACCGGCGCGTTCTGGCGCGTTTGCGTTTGCTTTGGTTCACAATCAGCAGAACAATTACAGCTACCGCGATAGCCGCGGCGGCAATGAGGATCCAAAGCCATATGCCGGGATCGTCCTTCTGATCATCCGGCGGCGGCGTTTGTGTTTCTGTCGGGGCAGCGACGCTCTCACCGGGTTCGTCCCCAGCCACGGCCACATCGCGCGGGGCAATCAGGCTGCCCTGATAGATTACCTGTCCGGTGCTCTTGATCTTGTATGTCACCTCGCCCAGCACGTCCCCTTCGGCAATAGGCGCCTGCAGCGTGCCGCCGAGCGTTGTTTCGGCCACAACTGAGTCCGTGCCATTTGCAATTGCATCAGCAACGCTTTTATCCAGGGTGATATAAGTTCCGTTCGTATCCGGAACCGCAAACTCGATTGCACCTGAATCGCCCGCGGCAGCATTCTCCACCGTTGCCTGTACCGGACCTGCGCTGTCAATCAGCGTCGCGGCATCGACTGTGGTGAAGTTGCTGAATCCCCACTCATATAAGTCTTTGGAAAGTGTCCAGCGCAGCGGGTCATTCTCCGCCGTCTTGTATATCAGACAGACCAGATTCATGCCGTCCTTAGAAGCCGATGAGACAAGGCAGTCTCCCGCATAGGGTGTGGAACCGGTCTTGATGCCGTCTGCGTAAGAATAATAATATTCCGTATCGGTTCGCAGCAGCTTGTTTGTGTTTTGGACCACCCTTTCGGTCGTGCACATATTTGTGGGTGGCATCGTATAGGTTTCCTGCCCCACAATCTGAACAAACTCCGGATTTTGGAGCGCATAGCTCGTTAGGATCGCCATATCACGCGCGGTCGTAATATGGTTCTCATCGTGCCTGCCGTGCGGCGTGGTGAACGTGGTGTGAGTCATGTCAAGCTCCTGCACCTTGGCGTTCATCATGGTCACAAAGCCTTCCATTGTTCCGTCAGGCGAGACCGTTTCAGCCACAGCCATTGCCGCTTCATTGCCGGAAGCCAGCATCATGCCGTTGATGAGGTCCTTGAAGACGACCTGCTCCCCTTCCTTCAGTTTAGGATCCAGCGTGGAACCGATTTGGGAAGCCGCATTCGCGGAGACGGTAACGACCTCGTTCATATCGCCGTTTTCGAGCGCCAGCAGAAGTGTCAGTATCTTGGTAGTGCTGGCAGGCTCTATGGGCTCGTCAATATTTTTCTGGCATAATATCATGCCCGAGTTCTCATCAAACAGCATCACAGCATACGCACCGCTCATATCGCCTGTAAACGCGATTTCACCTGTATAGTCCATATAAGCCAGCGCGTTTCCCGCAAAGAGCGCCAGCATCAGCACAACCACTAAACAAAAGGCTGCAGCTTTCTTCAAATCTCATGCCCTCCAAGTTTGATTCTTATTTTATCTGGTGTTTATTATAATACTTTTGTAACAATTCGTATATAGCAATGTATCGGACATCAGATGCTTGTCAGGTTTGTGCTTATCCTGTAACCCGCACATATATAAAGCCGCGGCTCAGCGCGGCTTCATATCATTATTTTCTGATCTTGTAGCTGTAATGCGGCTGGCGCGGTTTGAAACGTTTGCGCTTGCGTTTGTTCACGTTCATCACCCGGATAACCAGAAATGCAATCAGTCCGGCGGGGAGCAGCAGCCACAGCCATACGAGAGAATTGTCCTTGGGTGTCTTGATCTGCGTGGGTTCGACAGGTGTCTGCGTTTCTACGGCAGTAGCGCCGCTCGAATTGGGCTCAGTGCCTGCCTTCACGACATCGCGCGAGGCAATGAGGTTGCACTGGTATATCGTCTCACCCGTGGTGGTGAATTTGTAGGTGAGCGTACCCAGCACGTCGTCCTTCGTGATGGGCGCCTGCAGCGTTTCCGTGTTATAAACGGCGTCAGCCTGGACCGCACTCGGGTCATCCAGGATAGCTTCTATGGTGGCTTGGGGGAGGGTGACGAAAACGGCACCTGCATCAGGTTTGTTAAACTCGAGAACACCCGAATCACCTGCCGAAGCATCCTCTACCGTAGCCTGCACCGACTCTACGCTCGTAATCAGCGACGCTAAGTCCACGGTTTCAAAGTTCTCGAAACCCCACTCGAAGAGGTCTTTGGTCATCGTCCACCGAACCGGATCATTTTCATTTACTTTGTATACGAGGCAGATCAAATTCATGCCATTCTTTGATGCAGAAGAAACAAGACAATCTCCTGCAACCGTCGTAGAACCTGTTTTAATTCCCGTAGCGTATTGATAATAATATGTGTTGTCGGGCTGCATCAGTTTGTTGGTGTTCTTGACATTCCAAACGCCTGAATGTTTGTTATCGGCAGGCATGTCATACGAAGACTGTCCTACGATCTGCACAAACACAGGGTTCTGCATTGCATACAGCGTCAGTATCGCCATATCCTCCGCAGTGGTATAATGGTCATCGTTGTGCATGCCGTGCGGCGTAACGAAGTTGCTGTGCGTCATGCCAATATCTTTGGCTTTCGCGTTCATCATCACCGCAAAATCCTCAACTGAACCCGCTATGTGATCCGCCACGGCGACCGCAGCGTCGTTGCCGGACGCCATCATCATGCCGTTGAGGAGATCCTTCAATTTAATCTTTTCGCTTGATTTGATGCCCAGCTTTGAGCCGCCGACAGGACCACCTAACTCAGTAGACGTTTCGCTGGACTTGATCGTAACCTCATCGTCCATATTGCCCTGCTCCAGCGCGATCAGGAGCGTCAGAATCTTGGTGGTGCTGGCAGGTTCGATCTGCTCTCTAAAGTTTTTCTGGTATAAAACCGTCTGTGACTCAACATCAACCAGCGCAACGGCGTATGCACCATTCGTATTGCCCGAAAAAGTAACATCCCCAGAATATTCCTTTAAACTGACTGAAAAGTCCGAAGCAGCCAGTGCGCTCTCTGCAAACAGTGCAAAGGTCATGACAGCCACTAAAAATAAAGCCGCGATTTTTTTCAAACCGTCTCATCCTCCATCGTTATCCGTCAAAAGTGCCAAACCCCCGCCATTATATCAGCGATGTTACATTATGTACATCGTTGTGGACTATTACGTCAAACCAAGGCGGAGCTTGTCGCAATTTGGCGACGATTGTTGTTCATAGTATAACAGTAATCCGATACTTTGTGAACCCTTCGCTTGGTTTTAGCCTGCTTTTTATGGGAGCCAGTGTTTGCAAACAGCGGCGCAGCATGTATAATGGTGTCAACACTTCTGGGAGGACACCATGGGATACCGAATGATCGCAATCGACTTGGACGATACGCTGCTCAGCAAAACCAAAACGATACCTGAGCGGGCTGCGCTGGCTGTGCGCAAAGCGGCAGGGGCAGGGCTGCGCGTGGTGCTGTGCACGGGCCGGACGATTAAAGGCATGCAGCGTTTTCACGAGGCGCTTGGGTTGGACACGCCCATGATCACCTCGGGAGGCGCGGAAGTCTATGACGCAAACGGCAGCATCCTGTACGCGAACCGGCTGGATCCCAAATCCGTGCATGATGTACTTTCGTTTGCGCAGGAATACGGAGTGCACGCGCAGGTCTATATTGACGGCGAACTCGCGTTTTATAAGCATAACGCCGAGGCAGCCAAATATGAGCGGTCCTACGGTTTTCCGGGCATCGAGATTCCCGATCTTTATGAACGCAAAGACATCGTTACTCCCAAGGTGCTGCTCATAGCAGAACCGGATATGATTATTTCAATGCAGCAGGAAGCTTTGAAACGCTTTCCGGAGCTCGTTATCAAGCGTTCCATGCCAATATATCTCGAATTTGTGCGTCCCGGCGTCGATAAAGGCGTCGCAATGCGGTTCATCGCCGACTCTTATGGCATCGATCTGAAAGATGTTGCGGCTATAGGCGACAGCGAGATCGACGTCCCCATGATTCAGGCCGCCGGGCTGGGTGTTGCGGTTGCCAACGCCAGCGAGGAAACCAAGGCAGCGGCAGATATGGTCTGCGGTTCCAACGACGACGCAGGCGTCGCTGATGTTATTGAAATCATCCTTCGGGAGGAAACCACATGAAAACGAGGCTAAAGATCGACGACCTTGCAGCCGAGCTCGGGCTGTCCGTCCTCTACCGCGGCGACGTGGAGGAAATCGACATCAACACCTCCGACCTGAACCGGCCGGGGCTGCAGATGGCGGGCTTCTTCGAGTACTTCGCGGTCAACCGTATCCAGCTCTTCGGCATGGTCGAGATGACCTATTTGCAGAACCTCGACCTTGAACTGAAGAAAGAGCGGCTGGACAAGTATTTTGCAAGCGGCGTACCATGCGTGCTCATCGGCCGCAACCTGACGCCGCCGCCCGAGATGATGGAGGCTGCGCAGCGGTACAATACCCCCATCCTCATGTCCGGCCTGACCACCACCAAGCTCTCCCACAAGACCACGGTATACCTCGACCGCGTGCTGGCGCCCAGCATTGCCCGCCATGCGGGCCTGATGGACGTCTACGGTGTGGGTATCCTGCTGATGGGTGACTCCGGCGTAGGCAAGAGCGAGACGGCACTGGAGCTCGTCAAGCGCGGCCACCGGCTCGTTGCGGACGACGTGGTGGAGATCATCAAGCTATCCGACAACCAGCTTGTGGGCCAGTCCCCCGAGGTTATCCGGCATATGATGGAGATACGCGGCCTTGGCATCATCGACGTGCGCACACTATACGGCATCGGCGCGGTGCTGGTCGAAAAATCCATCGAGCTCGCGGTCAATCTGGAGCTCGGTGAAGTACCCAACATCGACCGTCTGGGCCTCTATGACGACTACATCACGCTTTTGGGGGTTAAAATTCCCACCATTACGATACCGGTCCGGCCCGGTCGTAACCTTGCGATCATCATTGAAGTAGCTGCCATGAACTTCCGTCTGAAGTGCATGGGACAGGTGACAGCCGACCAGCTTGACAGCCGTTTACTCAGCATCATCGCGCCCGGCGCGGTCAAGGAGGACCTATGATATACGCAGGAATCGACGTCGGCGGCACCACCATCAAAGCGGGCCTTGTAGATGAGAAAGGCACGCTGCTGCGCAAGATCAGCGTCCCGACGGGCGTAGGCCGCCCCTACGGAGGGCTTATCCGCGACATGTCTGACGCGGTTGTGACGCTCGCACAGCAGCAGGGTATCAAGGCGGACAAAATTGCAGGTGTCGGTATCGGCATTCCGGGCGTATCGCAGGAAGGCCTCGCCATCGTGCACAACCTGTATTGGTTCGACGTACCGCTGGCGGAAGAATTCAAAAAGAATCTTAACATTCCTGTCACCATCGACAATGACGCGACTGCCGCGGCGCTCTATGAGCACCGGCTCGGTTCTCTGGCTGGCTGCCGCGTAGGCGTGCTGTTCACATTGGGCACCGGAGTGGGCGGTGGCATTATCATCAATGGCAAGCCTTTCTCCGGCGCACATGGCCTCGGCAGCGAGCTTGGGCATATCGCCATCGTTCCCGGCGGCCTGCAGTGTACCTGCGGCAACCGGGGTTGTCTCGAAGTGTACGCCTCTGCAGGGGCGTTTGTGCGTCTGGGCCGCCGCTGCGTCATCGACCGCCCGGAAAGCATGCTCCACCATGTGACAGGCGGTGATTTCATGAAGGTTACGCCGCAGCTGATCTTCGATACAGCGAGATCCGGCGATTATGTGGCTGAGTCCATTGTGGACGAGTATGTCAGCTATATCGCCATGGGCATCTGTACGGTTGAAAATTCGCTCGACCCGGATGTGATCGCCATCGGAGGCGGTATCTCGGGTGCGGGCGATTATCTGCTGGGGAAACTAAAGAAAGCCAGCGATGGCCTCGGCATATTCGAGGGCAAGAAGTATGCCGACATCCGAATCGCGCAGGCGGGCAACGACGCGGGCATCATCGGCGCGGCACTGCTTGCAATGGTATGAAATAAACACTGCGGCCATACAAATAAGCAAGAGGAGAAGGGTATGCGGCCTAAACCTATTGCTTATTTTTTATGCATCGCGACGCTCGCGCTCATCGCCGCGTGCCCGCTGATGTTGATGTCGTCCCGCCACGAAGCAGTTCAGGCTGCGCCGTATAAGGGCATACTCAAGCTGTGGCACATCACGGAATGGCGGACCGGCGGCTCGTCTTTTGAATCTTTCTTAAATGGCCGGATAAAGGCGTTTGAGGCCAGTTACGCCTACGCATTTATAGAGCTGGAATCTCTTACCGCGGAGGAAGCTTCGGAGGCACTGGCAGCGGGCGAGACGCCTGACCTTATCTCTTATCCCTATGGATATAATCCAGGCGTTGATTTGGCAAACCTGCCTGCAGTGAGCACCGTTATCCACCCGGCAGGTGAAAACGCATATCCCTATGCATGCGGAGGCTATTGCGTGCTCGTCAACACCGACCTGCTCACACAGCAAAACGCGGAGACTCCCGAAAGCGGCTGGGGCATCCGTCCCGAAGCGCTCATCAACGCGGCGGCTTTCGGCGCTGCTTTCGATGCCGAAACCGGCTGCTGCGCATTGCCCGCCCTCGCGCTGCACGAATTCCCCGAGTCGGATGAACCCAGCTATTCCGCATGGGGCGATCCTGATCCGCCCGATGCCCTGCTCTCACTCGCGCCGCAAGCCTTAAGCGACGGACTGGAAGCCTTTCTGAAAGGCGAGACAGCCGTATTGATCGCCTCGCAGCGGCAGCTTTACGAAGCTACGAAGGCCTTCATGGCAGGCGACGGGCCGCAGTTCTTCGCGTACGCCATCGGCGGCTATACCGATATGGTTCAGATGATCGGCGTCACGGATTCGGATGATAAAAAGAAGCTCTCTGCCTGTACGACATTCGCGCAGGGGCTGCTGTCCGGTTCCGCGCAGCGCAAGCTTGAAACGCTGGGCGTGCTACCTGTCGTGGCAGATTTAGAAATGTATGATGAGGACGAATGCCGCCGTACGATGTATGCGCTGGTGTGCCAAAGTGCCGCGCTCCCCCCTGCCACAGAAGCGCAGGAGCTGGACATTCTGGCAGCGCGCGCCGCGGGCGGAGACAAAGCTGCGCTCAGGACATTACGATCGCGGCTAGGTGGATAATGCGTAGCGTCCCGTGTGCATATCGGCTTACACTGTTGTTATATGCAAATAAAAACCACGGAAGATAATCAGTTGTTGGATTGAATGATGTTCTTAGATAGTTCCCGGCATCCTGCTCTGAATATAAATAACAAAGCTATAATAATCATCCACCCCTTCAAGGGGTGGTCTTTATTGGAGCCTATAAGGGCCTCTTACCAGCAATGCCTAAAGGCATATTACAGTTCCGCCAACCGCGTGGAGCCTGTTACCGGCAACCCTTAAAAGGGTCTACATACTCCTTCGCTGTTGCCTGATCGTTCTTCATATCTTCATCTTGCTGTTCTCTGATGTACTTGCTTACCTTCTCCTTGTTTAGGCCTACCGTGCTAACATAGTAT
>JAEWTL010000040.1 GCA_023459495.1 Bacillota bacterium
ACAGACAGGTGTCAGAGTTCCCGCGTAAGTGCGTATTTTTTGGAACAACCAACAACCATAACTTTCTGCAGGACCCAACAGGAAATAGAAGATTTTGGCCTGTAGATGTTGATCCGGAAAAGAGGAAATTAAACCATTGGGACAGTCTGGACGATTTTGAGATAAACCAGATATGGGCTGAGGCTTTAAGCCTATACAAGGCGGGGGAATCCTTGGAACTTGATAAGGATACAGCTAAAGAAGCTGAGCGCATGCAAGGCATACACACTGAGGTTGACCCCAGGGAAGGGCTTATACAAAAGTACCTTGATACTAAATTGCCAGACGACTGGGACGATAAAGATGTATGGGAACGCCGGAATTATCTTCTTGAGGAGCCTACAGGAAACATTGTAAGAACAAGGGTATGCGCTGCTGAGATATGGGCCGAGGCTTTGGGGCTTGACCCTGCCAAGTTTGGAGCGTGGGAGGCCAGACCTATTTATGACATTCTACGGAAAATGCCAGGGTGGAAAGAGCGGAAAGGCAGGGTGACTTTTAAGATTTATGGTAAACAAACTGCTTATGAAAAACAAGGACAGTAATGAGGACAGATACCCCCTAAAACGGGGACAGATAGGACAGTAAAAAAATGGGAGTGAGGACAGATGGGACAGTAACAAGACAGTAAAAATTTAAAATGCTGTCTCACTAAAACCCAATAAAATAAGGTACTACAAGATATAAGGACAGTAAGGACAGTAAAAACCCTTGGATAGATATATATATTAATTATGTATATAGAGGGAGAGAGGGTATATAACCTAAACGCGTATTTGGCGTGTATACGCGTGAAAGTGTCTTTTGTGTCCAAATCGAAAGAGGGTATAAAAATGCTTGAATCAAGAGTCGAGAATAAATTAAAAAAATCGGTGGAGGCCAAAGGCGGTAAATGCTTAAAATTTGTATCTCCCGGTATGCGCGGGGTACCAGACCGAATCTGCTTATACCCTGGCGGGAAGATAATTTTTGTGGAAACCAAGGCACCAGACGGTAAACCGGAGCCATTGCAATTGAAAAGGCATAAGGAGTTAAGAGCATTAGGATTTGATGTAAGGGTTGTAAACACCTTGAAGGAAGCAAGAGGGGTGGCGCCATGAGGTACATTCCTCACAAATATCAGGAATACGCGAAAGAGAGAATTATAGATACTCCCGCAATTGGGCTTTTTCTTGAAATGGGTTTAGGTAAAACGGTAATCACTTTAACCGCGATTGATGAACTCCTGTATGACAGATTTGATGCAATAAAGGTTTTAATTATAGCACCATTAAGGGTAGCAGAAGATACTTGGAGCCGGGAGAGTCAGAAATGGGACCACTTAAAGCACCTGCGGATATCAAAGATTCTGGGAGACCGGAAACAGAGGGAAAAAGCCTTAAAGGTTGATGCGGACCTATACATAATCAACCGAGAAAACGTTCCCTGGCTGGTGAGCATGACCGGAAATGACTGGCCGTTTGATACCGTGGTGATTGATGAGCTTTCAAGTTTCAAATCTCCATCAGCACAGCGTTTTAAAGCATTAAGGCGTAACCGACCACTGATGAAAAGGGTAATAGGCCTTACTGGTACTCCAGCACCTAATGGATTATTGGACCTCTGGAGTCAAATATATCTGCTTGACCAGGGAGAACGTCTTGGAAAAACAATAACCGGATATAGTGAACGGTATTTTACAGCAGGAGCCAGATCAGGATATGTAGTCTATGATTGGAAGCAGAAAAAGGAATCCGAAGAAGCCGTATTCGATAAGATTTCTGATATCTGTGTCAGCATGAAGTCAGAGGATTGGCTAGAGCTGCCGGAGAAAATCGATAGAGTAATACCAGTTAAGCTTGATGAATCAGCAAAAGCAAAGTATAGAAAGCTGGAAAGGGATCTACTTTTACCCCTGGTGGATGGAGATATAGTGGCTAATACAGCAGCGGTGCTGTCAAATAAGTTACTGCAAATGGCGAATGGGGCTGTGTATAACGAAAATCAGGGTATACAGGAAATTCATGATTCCAAACTTGATGCCTTGGAGGATATTCTTGAAGCAGCAAACGGGCATCCGGTACTATTGTTTTACACATACAAGCATGACCTATTACGCATACAAAAACGGTTTCCGCAGATTAAGACTCTACGAAAAGGCAGTGAAGGGGTAAAGGATATAGCAGATTGGAACTCAGGAAAGATTGAATTACTTGGAGTACATCCTGCATCCGCAGGGCATGGGCTGAATCTACAGGACGGCGGTAACATCATTGTCTGGTTCGGGCTTACGTGGAGCCTGGAGTTATACTTACAAGCCATAGCGCGTTTATATAGACAGGGGCAGTTAAAGCATGTAATGAACTATCATTTAGTTTCAGAAGGCACAATTGATGTAGATGTGATGACGGCTTTAGAAAATAAAGCGGCAGGGCAGGATGCTTTGATGGAGGCAGTTAAGGCCAGGATTGAGAAAGTGAGGGATGAATAATGCCAGATGAACAACAGATGCAGGAATGGAAAGAAAAAATTGAAGGGTACAAAAAGACCTATTCAGGAATATATGGAAAGCAGCCTTCGGAAAAGCTTATAGCATCATTCTGCAAGATATATAAAATTCCTTGGCCATTGTCTGAGCTGAGTGAGGTTGGTATGGATTTCTTGGATTGATAGGGGTGAGTCGAATGAGAAAAGATCATATCCGTGATTATGCAACAGAGGCTTTCAGGTTTTATGCAAAATCAGGAGGGAAAGATAAGTATATAAAATACCTTATGGATGACATAAGCAGGAATAAAGGATCTGGAGTTTGTAATCCGACAGAGGCAGCATTAGTGAGTAAAGAGAAAATAATAGAATCAAGAGCCGCTGAGTTTGCAGATATAGCTGCGGTAGACAAAGTTATGGTGATATTGGATAACTCTCATCAAGGGTATTACATCAAGAAAGCTATTGAGTATGTATATTTCAAAGATTGTGATGAGGATATAGCGAAGGGGGAAATAAGCAACAGGATTCATTATTGTGAGATACATATCCCAGCAAGCGAAAGGCAGATATATTACTGGCTTAAGAAGGCAAGAACATTATTTGCGGAAGAAAGAGGCTTGCGGTTTTAAAAAAGTTTGCAGTAGTAGGGGCTAATTTCATGATATGATGTGTACAGTTGAAAATTTAATAGAGATGTCCAGAGGGGCCAAAAAAAGTAGTTACCATTTCCGCCGGTAGCTGCTTTTTTATTTCACAAATGGTAAAGGAGGTGTGTCCTATGGGCTATAAAGTAAAATGTGCTTTATGCGTATGGGGCACATTTCGTGAAGGTAAATGGGTTTGCTTGTTTCCAAAGTGTGTTAAAGGAAGATTATGAAAGGATGTGAGCCTGAATGGCTAAATTGACAGCTAAACAAGAAATGTTTGTACAAGAATATCTGATAGATTTAAACGCTACTCAGGCTGCTATAAGAGCAGGATACAGTACCGCAACTGCAAAAGATATTGGTTGTGAAAACTTAGCGAAACCCAACATTCGCGCACGTATAGACGAGGCTCTGGCAGAGCGCTCAAAACGAACAGGTGTAAACCAGGACCGAGTTATCAGGGAGCTGGCTCGCATAGCATTTGTTAATGCAGAAAATGTAATTAACCCTAATGAGGCAACAGTAAAGGCTGATGCTTCAGAAGATGATACTGCTGCAATAGCTTCTGTAAAAGTTAAAACAGTATCAGGTGATGAATTCGACAGTACAGAACGTGAAATTAAGTTTGCGGATAAATTAAAAGCCTTGGAGCTTCTTGGCAAGCACCTGGGAATGTTCAAGGACAATATAAACCTAACTGGTGATGTTGGGGTGGTGATTATGAATGATATCCCAAAACCAAAAGGCACAGGTTAATTTAACCGATGTAATCGCGCCATCTTTTTATGATTTGCACTGGGATATCATCGAAGGTAGACATACATATTATAAACTTTCAGGAGGACGTGGTTCTACAAAATCGTCTTTTATAAGCGCTGAGATAATACTAGGGATGATGGAAGACGGAAACGCCGGTAGAATGACAAATGCTGTAGCATTTAGAAGGTATAAGGATAATCTGCACGACAGTGTTTATGAACAATTAATATGGGCGATTGACAAGCTAGGGGTTCCTCATTTGTGGAAAGCGACGCTCTCGCCTCTACGTCTCACATACATACCTACCGGGCAGGTTATATTATTTCGTGGTGCAGATAAAGTCAAAAAGTCCAAATCAATAAAAGTATCAAAAGGTTATATTAAATATCTTTGGTTTGAAGAACTTGACGAATTTGAAGGTTCGGAAAAAATCAGAAGTATTCAACAGTCAGTAATTAGAGGCGGTGAGAGATTCACCGTCTTTTATTCATATAATCCTCCTAAAAGTCAGAGGAATTGGGTAAATGACCCTATTGAGTGGAAACGCCCAGATACATTGCAAAATCATAGCACATATTTGACGGTTCTGCCTTCCTGGCTTGGTGAACAGTTTATAATTGATGCTGAGCACTTGAAAATTACAAAACCTGAAGCGTATAAACATGAGTATCTTGGTGAAGTGACAGGCACAGGTGCTGAAGTATTTACAAATCTTACAAATAGAGAAATCACTGATGAGGAAATTAAATCCTTTGACCGGATCCGCAGAGGTATTGACTGGGGCTATGCTTCAGATCCATTTCACTATGGTGTTTGTCACTATGATAAAACCCGTAAACGGTTGTATATATTCTACGAAATACATTTGGTACGATTGAGTAACCGTAAAGCTGCAGCTATGGTAAAGATTGAGAACATAAAAAATAATGAAGTTATTGCAGATAGTGCTGAACCAAAAAGCATAGCGGATTTTAAAGAAGAAGGGGTTCGTGTTAAAGGGGCAAAAAAAGGCCCCGACAGTGTGGACTATGGTGTGAAATGGCTTTCTGATGAATTAGAGGAAATCATTATTGATGCAGAACGTTGTCCTAATACTTGGAGAGAGTTTTATGGATACGAACTTGATCGAGATGCAAACGGTAACCTTAAAGCGGATTATCCTGATAAAGATAACCACAGTATTGATGCGATAAGGTACGCTTGTGAAGATGATATGAAAAAGCATAATGGCGTATCAATTTTAAAATAAAGGCAGGTGAGAGACATGGATTTAGAGATAATGAAAAAGGTAATTAAGAGATACACAACCGGTCATGCAAGCTTTACTACAGAGGCCTTAACAGCTGAAAGATACTACAAAGATAAGAATGACATTTTATTTTATGACAAACCAAAAGAGGATGAGACTGAAAGCCCTCTCCGCAATGCGGATAACCGTATCCCCCGTAATTTTCACGGATTATTGGTTAACCAGAAAGCGGCATACATGTTCACTGCACCGCCTTTGTTTGACATCGGCAGCCAGGAGGCAAATAAAAGGATTACGGATGTTCTTGGGGATAGATATGCCAAGACTACAAAGGATCTGTGTATAAACGCTTCTAATTGTTCCGTGGCTTGGCTGCATTATTGGGTTAATACCGATAAGCAGTTTGAATATGGTGTGGTTGACTCCAAACAGATCATACCGGTATGGACCTCTGACCTTAATAAAAAGCTTAGTGGTGTCTTAAGGGTATATGATCAGCTGGATGATGCAAATGGGGAGATGTACACCATATATCAATATTGGAATGATAAGCAGTGCCAGGCATTCCGCAAAAAGTCATCGGACACTCTGGATGAAGGTTTGCAGTCGTATGATATGTTCTGTAATTTTGTAGACGATATTCAAACTATGTCAGATGTGTTTACGCATGAATATGGCCAGGTACCCTTCATTCCGTTCTTTAATAATAATATAACTACTAGTGACCTGGTTAACATTAAGGATCTGATTGATGTATATGATAAGGTATTCTCCGGATTTGTAAATGACCTGGAAGATATTCAGGAGATCATTTTTGTATTATCCGGATATGGAGGCACAAGTCTTGCTGAGTTTCTGCAAGACCTTAAAAAGTATAAGACGGTAAAACTGGATGAGCAGGAAGAAAAGCCTGGATTAAGCACTCTTACCATTGATATCCCGGTGGAGGCAAGAGAAAAGCTGCTGGATATAACCCGGAAGGCAATCTTTGAGCAGGGCCAGGGGGTGGATCCGCAGCCGGAGGTATTTGGAAACGCTTCTGGAGTAGCGCTAAAGTATTTGTATTCATTATTGGAGCTTAAAGCTGGCTTAATGGAAACAGAATTTAAGCTGGCCTTTGGAGAGTTTATCCGGGCCATATGCCAGTATTTAAAAATTGAGTGTAAATCTATCATACAGACATGGACCAGAACAGCCATAACCAATGACACGGAGCTTGCGACCATAGCTTCTAGCAGCAAAGGAGTTGTTTCTGACAAGACTATCCTGAAAAATCATCCCTGGGTGGAAGATGCAGATCAGGAGGAAAAGCAGATTAAGAAGGAACAGGAAGAATCAGACAAAGCCGCGAAAGAAAGAGAACCTCCCATGTTTGATAGCCAGGAAGGTGATGACTGATGTCATACTGGGAAAGGAGACAGGAACAGAAGTACCTTGTCGGTGAAAAGAAAATAAATGACTACTACAAGGAGCTGGAGAAATCTTTTGAGCAGGCAAAAAGAGAAATACAGGTTGTAATTAATGATTTTTATATACGGTATGCCCGTGAAAATCAATTAAGCTATGCAGAAGCACAGCGGGCATTGAGTAAAACGGAAATTGGAGATCTGAAAAGCTTTATAAATAAAGTTAATGCCAACATGGGCAAGTATGATCTGGAACTCAACAACATGTCTATCAAGGCAAGAATTACACGATATGAGGCTTTACAGAAACAGATTGACGCTTTATTGCAACAACTTTATTCGGTGGATTATCAGTACGATGGTGAAGAGCTCCTCAAAGATGTTTACTCGGATTCATATTACCGGACTTGGTTTAATATTGATCAGTACCATGGTTTTCACCAAGAATTTGCACAGGTTAACCCTGATACAATAGACGAATTGATCAGATATCCATTTAACGGTGCTGACTTTTCTACACGGATATGGAAGCAAAAGGACCACATGCTGCAGGTTCTCAACGAGTCAATAACAACAATGCTTATCCAAGGAAGGAGCCCAAATACACTTGCTAAGGATTTTGCAAAGAAGTTTAATACAAAAGAATACGAGGCATACCGGCTACTGCACACGGAAGGTAGTTTTATTATTGAACAGGCGACTCAAAAAGCTTATGAAAATGACGGGGTATTAAAATACCAGTGGCTTGCTACCTTGGATTCAAAAACTTGTGAAGAATGCGCGCCTCTTGACGGTAAGGTGTTTGATGTTGGTAAAGGTATTGTTGGAAAGAATCTTACTCCAAAGCACAATTTATGCAGGTGTACAACGGTACCGTATTATGACGATGTTGAACCAGGTACCCGGACAGCAAGGAGTCCTGATAATAAACAATCGTATTCGGTTCCGGCAGATATGACCTTTGAAAAGTGGCACAAGGATTACATTGAAAGCAATCCTGAAGCTTTATTAGCTGAGAAGAAAGCCCGGAACTACAGAGCGGATAAGAAACAGTATGAAAAGTATAAGACTGTCCTTGGTTCCGGTGCGGGTAAATCCATTGATGATTTCCAGAATTTGAAGTATAATAAAACTGAAGAATGGGCTTCAATAAAAGGTGATTATAGAAAATTGAATGCCTATAACAAAATTATAGCCAATGAGCCTGCAATCACAAAGGACTTAACGGAGATATCAAATAATACCGGCTCTGAATTAGCGGGACTGGAATTTAAGTTAAAAACCAAAGAATCATATATGCGAAAAGTTAATATGGATAGTAAAAACAGCTTGGATCCGACAGCTATTCAAGAGACTATTGACAATACGAATGATGTTATAAGATATACGTTCCAGGCTTCGCATACGAATTTGGTCGATAAATATATTGAGATCAATAAGCAGTTAACCGAGAAGGGATATTCACAAACAAAAGTAAAAAACACATGGCTCATTAAGAGTAACCCCTACAAAGGGATTAACTGTAATTATTCCACTCCTGGCGGCCAGAAGTTTGAAATCCAATACCATACTCCGGAAAGTTTTGCTGTTAAAAATGGTGAAATGCACAGGCTTTATGAAGAGTGGCGTGTATTGCCAAAGGATTCGGATAAACGTATTGAGCTTGAAGTATCCATGAAAAAGTTATCCGATTCAATGATTCAGCCGGACAATATAGAAAGGGTGAAGTGATTTGTCAACATATTATAAAATTCTTGATAAAAACCTTATTGGTCGTCAGGATGGAATGTTTGATTGTTATATTTACGATGCTGAAAAAGGTTGGAAACCCGATGATGAACACATTTTAATGGATCGTATTATTGGATACGACGAAGACAGAATCGGGAGTTCTGATATGCTCTTCAGGGTTGATGAAATTACAGAAGAAGAAGCTAATGAAATAATATCACAGTTTTAAAAGCATTTGCCCTGTAAAAAGGTAGGTGCTTTTATTATGCGTATAAAAGTGCTCTGGGTGTCAGAGTGCTTTTTTATTTTGCTCTTTTTACAGGTTTGTAGAGCATAAAGAACAAAGTAACTCCCAAGTCGGAGAGCGACTATAAAAAATCTATGGAGGAATTGGATTATGGAATGGTTAAAAAAACTGATTGAAAATGCAAAGAAAAAGGATGACGGCAGCATTGATATGGATGATTTAATCAAGCAGATCAATGCAGAGTTTCCCAAGAATGCGGTGCCCAAATCAGAGTTCAATACGATTAATGAGCAACTCAAAACGGCAAATAACACAATTATAGACCTGAAGAAAAATAATGCTGACAATGAGACACTGCAGAAAACCATTAAGGAACACGAAACTACTATCTCTAACTTAAAAGCGGACTCCGATAAGGTCAAGAAAGAATATGCCCTGAAGGATAAGCTTAAGGATTTAGGGGTAACAGATCCGGATTACTTGATTTACAAGCACGGGGGAATTGAGAAGTTCAATTATGATAAGGATGGGAATCTGATAGGCCTTGAAGATTCCGTTAAGCCTTACAAAGAATCAATACCTCATATCTTTAAATCGGGTAAATCCGGAACGGACTACACTCCTGCAGGTGGCGGTGAATACACCGGAAAGAATCCTTTTGCAAAGGATACTTTTAATTTGACCGAGCAGGGGAAATTACTAAAAACCAACCCGGCACAGGCCAAGGAACTGGCTGCAGCTGCCGGTGTAACAATTTAAGAAAGGTAAAGGTGAGATAAAATATGCCAGGAACAAGATTAAGTGACGTAATTGTACCGGAACTTTTTAACCCTTATGTGGTAAATCGGACAATGGAGCTATCGGCTTTGATTCAAAGCGGAATAGTGGTAAATAACAGTGAGTTTGATGCTTTGGCATCCCAGGCCAGTCCTTTGGTCAACATGCCGTTTTTCGAGGATCTGACGGGTGAATCTGAACAGATTATAGAAGATGCAGATCTGGAAGCAGATAAAATTACATCTAACAAAGATGTGGCTGCTATTATCAGACGTGCAAAAATGTGGAGCGCAACAGATTTGTCCGCAGCTCTTGCCGGCAGCGATCCTATGGCAGCTATAGGCAGTCTGGTTGCAGGCTTTTGGGTAAGAGATATGCAGAAAGAATTGATTGCTTTACTAAAAGGAATATTTGGCACATATACTCCAGATGGTGGTGAAGCGATTACCAGGCTCAAAGATAATATCTTGGACATTTCCGCAGAAACCGGTAACGCCGCCAAATGGAGCGGCAGTGCTTTTATTGATGCACAGCAGCGCCTGGGGGACGCAAAGGAGCAGCTTACCGCTGTAACGGTACATAGTGCAACTGAAGCATTCTTAAGAAAGCAGAATCTGATTGAAACAGTTCAGCCTTCTACTGGTGGAAAGATTGATGTTTACCAGGGGAAAAGGGTAATTATCGATGATGGGTGTCCGCATGAGGGTACTGGCACAAACATGGTATTTACATCTTATCTGTTTGGTGCCGGTGCGATTGCATTGGGTAACGGCTCTCCTGTCGGGTTTGTACCAACGGAAATAGACAGGGACAAGAAAAAGGGATCCGGTGTGGATTACTTGATTAACAGGAAAACCAATATCCTGCATCCGCGCGGGGTGAAATTTACAAATTCAAATGTTGAAAAAACTGAAGGACCGTCCAGAACAGAATTACAGGATGCAGAAAACTGGTCTCCTGTTTACCAGCCAAAGCAGATCAGGATCGTAGCGTTCAAGCATAAAATCGGTTAAATATTAGAAGGGTGCTGAGTAAAATCAGCTCCCCTTTTTTAGGAGTTGATACAGTGATTACAACAGACTTAATTCAAAAGATTAAAGACAATCTTAAAATAACAGATGATTCTAAAGACCTTATAATCTCCGACGTAATTCTGGAGGCATTAAATTACTGTAATCTTGAAGAGCTGCCGGCAGGTCTTGAGCCTTATATCCGGAAAAAGGTCCAGGGAATAATCAATTATGAATTACAGAATAGTACTATCTCAGTATTTGATGTTAAATCCATAAAAGAGGGTGACACATCCATTACATACAATGTGGATGATAAAACCTCCAGGGAGACCATATACGGTTTATCTGACAGGGATAAAAAAGTCTTGAAGTTATTCAGGAGGCTGAGGAGATGAACGCTCTTGAACGGTTGTGGATGGACAAAATGGATATATATCGTTATGTGGACCAGGTTGTAAATGGGGTTACAAAAACCAAACCGACCTTAATTCATTCTGATATCAAGTGCAAATATAGCAAGGGAGCTCTCAGCGATACTGAAGAAGGAGTTCCCAATATCAAGAACAGGCAGACACTGTTTTGCAGTATTGATACCGATTTAAAAGAGGGTGACAAGATTATTGTAACTCAGAGGAATGGGAAGACGGTTATTTTAGCCGTTGGGGAAGGATTCCCTTTTGCGGCCCACATGGAGTTTGACGTAAAGCGAAGTGAGAAGATATGAGCAGCAACAGGGAAAATAATAAAAGGGCTCTGGATGCTTACCGCAAACAGTTAAAAGCTATGGTTGACGATATCCGGGATATTGATATTACAATTCTGAATAAGGCTGTAAATATTGGAATGGCAGAAGCAAAAAGAAACACCAGAGTAATATCAGGCTTTATGAGAAGAAGCTGGCGCTCGGCTCCTGCAGTAAGGTCAAACGGAGGAGTAACCAAGTCTCTGGTGAACTCGGCGGATTATTCAAGCTTTGTAAATTATGGCCACCGCATTGTTAATAAAAATGGAGAAACGGTTGGCTGGGTAAAGGGGCAGTTTATTCTGGATCGCGCTGTGAAAAAGGTTGAGTATGAGTTGTCGAAGGGATTCAAAAATGAAGTTGAGAGGGTGAATAAAAAACATGATAAGTAGTGTAAAACAGGCCATAGTAGATAAGCTGTTTGAATGCTATCAGGGTTACACAATCTATGATGAAGATATTTCTCAGAACTTCAAAACTCCGTCCTTTCTTATAACTCTTATAGACCAGGAATACAGAAAGCGGATAAATGATAAATTCGACAGTGTGCTTTCTTTTGATGTTGCCTATTTTAGCGATAAAGAAAACACTGAAATCAAATCAGACTGCTTTGAGGTCCAACTGAATTTATTCAGGGCTTTTGATTTGGTAGGCACTTTCAGGGTGTTGAACAAGCAGGCAACAATAACCGATAATGTGCTGCACTTTACTTTTGAAATCAGGTATTCGGAGATAAATGATATTCAATATGACAAGATGCAGCAGCAACAGACGAATACAAGAACGGAGGGATAAAATGGGAGGATCATGGATCAGTCAAAATAAAATAATACCCGGAGCATATGTCAATTTCAAGACTAATGCTGCTTTGTCAATAACTCCCGGAGACAGGGGTATAGTGGTTCTGCTACAGGAAATGAGTGTCGGGACTACCGGTGATATTTATACAATAACTGCCACTGATACAAGCAAATACCCGAATGGAACAACAGAGCCAGAAAAGTTACTGGTTAATGAAGCCCTGAAGGGTGCAAAAACAGTATTGCTCTACAATTTGGGCACAGAGCACGAGGCTTCAGACATAACAGCTGCTCTGGCCAAATTAAAAACAGCGGTGTTCAACACCCTGGCGTATCCATATGATGGTACTGCCTATGACGATAATAAGGATACAATTGCAGCATGGGTTAAAGCTATGCGGGAGGATGAAGGCATAAAGCTTCAGGCTGTCCTTGCAAACCACATAGCTGACAGCGAAGCAGTTATAAATGTTACCCAGGGAGTTGAACTGTCAAATGTGACAAAGTTAACTGCTGCTCAAACCACAGCATGGGTCGCAGGTGTTACGGCGGGAGCAAATATCAATCAATCAAATACCAGCAGGAAATATATTGGAGCTGTAGATGTCATTCCGAAAATGACAAAAACCGAAATGGAGGCTGCTATTACAGCAGGCAAATTCATACTAAAGGTTGACGCGGCCCAAAATGTTACTGCTGTATATGATATAAACTCTTTAACAAGCGTAACGGTAGAAAAGGGAAAACAGTTTAAGAAGAACCGGGTAATTCGTGCACTTGACGGAATAAACAATGACATTGTGACAATATTTGAG
>JAEWTL010000041.1 GCA_023459495.1 Bacillota bacterium
ATCCCTGATATGCGTGGCTGGACGATTAAGGGCAAGCCCGCCAGTGGTCGTGCCGTATTGTCTCAGGAACAGGACGGCATTAAATCGCACACCCACAGCGCCAGCGCATCCAGTACGGATTTGGGGATGAAAACCACATCGTCGTTTGATTACGGCACTAAATCCACGAATGACACCGGGGCGCATACGCATGGTATTAGCGGGACAGCAAATAGTGCAGGTGGGCACCAACACCAGAGTTCCGGTGCATTTGGTGGCATGAACACGAGCATTTTTCCTAATGGTTATACTGCGATTTCAAATCTAAACGCGGGGGTTATGAGCATAACAAGCGGTACTGGCCAGACTCGTAATGCAGGGAAGACATCATCAGATGGTGCTCATACCCACTCACTGTCCGGCACAGCTGCATCTGCAGGTGCACACGCACATACTGTCGGTATTGGTGCTCATACGCACTCGGTTGCGATTGGCTCACATGGACACACCATCACCGTTAACGCTGCTGGTAACGCGGAAAACACCGTCAAAAACATCGCATTTAACTATATTGTGAGGCTTGCATGATTACGCTCATTCTTTCTGCTCCAGTAAAAGAAATGGCTGAAGCATTTAAGCGAGTATTCGCAAATGCAGCCAATGTGAATATTGTCGGAAAACCATTTGAAGCAATCAGAGAATTTGACTGCATGGTAAGTGCGGCAAATAGTTTCGGCTTGATGGATGGCGGCGTTGATGCCGCCATTACCGCATTCTTCGGTACTCAGTTACAGTCCCGCGTTCAGAATCATATTATTTGTGAATATCTCGGCGAACAGCCTGTAGGTTCTGCATTTGTTATTGAAACGGGGCATAATCATCACCCCTGGCTGGTACATGCGCCAACAATGCGTGTTCCGCTGACAATTGACGGAACAGACGCTGTATATAACGCAACCTGGGCCGCTCTGCTTGCCATCTTTCAGCATAATAAAAACGCAACGACAGACAGGAAAATAAAAACGGTCGTATTCCCTGCAATGGGGGCCGGATGCGGTCAGGTGCCGTTTGAAAGTGTTGCCCGGCAGATGAAGCAGGCGTGGGATAACTTTAATAAAAAAACAGAAGCAATTAACTGGGAATATGCACAATCTCGCCAGTCGGCAGTATTTAGCACATATGCATACTGTCCAGATAATTCTGTTTGCCGTTATGCGGATACTAAATATATTGGCTGTGGCGATTCCCGGACGTATTGCTCACGTTCAGGGCAGATCTGTATTAACCCTGAACATCAGGCTGATGATGTACTGATACAACATCAGGCTAATAACCGGTTTCGCCCTGGTTCGCATATACACCGGATTAATCCGGAAAATACCGGAGGCAATATCGCCACTGGCGCATATAATCACGGAAGGGGCATCACTGTTGGTGCTCACACCCATACACTCAATAAACAACATACTGTCTTTGATATTAAGTAGAGGTGAACATGGACTTCACAATGAGTGAACAACCACGGACCATAAAAATTTATAATCTGTTGGCCGGAACCAATGAATTTATTGGTGAAGGTGATGCATATATTCCACCTCATACAGGGCTGCCAGCTTATTCTACGGATATAGCGCCACCGGATGTACCTGCTGGCTTCGTGGCCGTATTCAACAGCGAAAATAAATCATGGAGTCTCGTTGAAGACCACAGGGGTAAAACGGTCTATGACGTGGAATCAGGGGACGCGTTGTTTATTTCTGAACTTGGGCCATTACCGGAAAATGTCACCTGGTTATCACCGGATGGGGAATATCAGAAGTGGGACGGCACATCCTGGGAGAAGGATGAGGAAACAGAAAAATTGTTTCAGGTACGGGAAGCGGAAGAAACAAAAAAAAGTCTGATGCAGGTAGCCAGCGAGCACATTGCGCCACTTCAGGATGCTGTAGATTTGGAGATTGCAACGGAGGAAGAAACATCGTTGCTGACTGCATGGAAGAAGTATAGAGTTTTATTGAACCGCATTGACACATCAACGGCACCGGATATTGACTGGCCAACAATACCAGCAGAGTAAGGGGCAGATTATATCTGCATTATTAACAACGATTAGTTTGCAAGATATATAGTAGGTAAGTACACACCTACTACAAATGGTTAAAATATGATATAAACACGCCATCCCGATTTGACTTTTCATGGAGGAAAACATGTCGAACGAGATGGCGGGAGTCACAACTGAACAGGTTGAGCGCATCGCCTCAATCGTTGCTCGGGAAGTCGTAGGCAAATTAGGTAAAGAAATACGCGAGGAAATTGGTCAGGAGGTCAATGACCAGCTCAAAACCTACTTTGGCGATATGACGCCCGCACAACACAGCATTCAGCACTCCAATCTGGACAAACTTCTTAACCGGCTCGACGCCATCTCCAGTGGGCTCTTTGGCGGCATTGTTTCGAAAATAACGTCGTTCATTATTACCGTACTGCTTTTAGGATTGGCCGCGTATGGCGTAAAAAATGGATTGCAATAACAGGAGATCAAGGATGAAAACTCCGAGAGGCATTCGTAATAATAACCCCGGTAATCTTGATAAAGGAGCGCCGTGGCAGGGCTTAGTCAACAACTCTTCAGAACCGCGCTTCTGCACGTTCAAAGACCCCGTGTGGGGGATTCGGGCATTGGCAGTGACACTCATTACTTACCACGACAAGCGCCGCGCAAAAGATGGCTCCAGCATTGATACGATCCGCGAAGTCATCGAACGCTGGGCGCCTCCACATGAGAACAACACTTTGGCTTATGTGAACGAGGTATCCAAAGCCGTTGGAGTAGCACCAGATATGATTATCGATCTGCATGACTACGAGACCTTAAGACCGCTGGTAGAGGCGATCATTAGACATGAAAATGGCCGAGGTCCGCTGAAAACCCCCAATAGCTGGTATACACCAGAACTTATCGAAGAAGGTCTGCGGCGTGCCGGCATTGTCAAACCGGTAAAGGCTGTAAAAGCCGTTCCTGTAACAAAAGAAACCGCAGGTGCTACAGTCACTGCAGGTATTGGCCTTGCACAAATTGCTGACGTTATGCCTCAAGTTTCTGCCGCAATGGATAAAGCGCAAGGCAATATCTCCAGTGGAGATACGGTACGCATCATCTTTGGCGTAGCTACCATTCTTGTGGCAGCATTCATTGCCTGGTCACAGGTGCGCAAACACCAGAACGGGATGGTCTGATATGACCGGCAGCCTATTTTCAAAACTGAAGTTTGCTTTGATGACTCTGGCTGCCGTTCTTTTCGTGCTTGTCGGCGCTTATACGATGGGAGGTCGTGCGGCCCGGCAAGCAATCGAAGAGAAGGCAAGGCAGGAGGACAGGAAAAGGCTTCAAGGCACAGTGGACGTCAAAAATGAGATACTTAATGAAGTGCGGCGGAAAGATGCTTCTGCTGTTCATCGCGAGCTGCATGACAAGTGGCTGCGTGATTAAGACACAGACTTCTGGCGTGCTGTTTTGTGATGCAGCAAACCCTATTTATGTCAGTAACGACGACTTTATGACCGAAGAGACGGAACGCGAGATCCTCTTCCATAACACGATGGGAGAGCGATTGTGCAATTGGCAACCGTCATTGTCGCCAAATAACATTTGAATGTGATTTAGGCGAAAGGCACTCTTTTTTACAGATCGAGTGCCTTCTTCAATTTACAGATCTGAATCGTCGTACCAGTTACGGTCTACATCTGACTTTACAGAGAGGAAAGTGAGGCTATCGTCCACAAGGCTCCACTCATAACTGCGGAAGAGCAGCTCCATTTCGGCTTCAACAGAAAAAGACGTGCCAGAGTAAGCTCTATCTGGATCTTGGTCTCCCTGATACTCGAAAGTAACAGTCACAGACAAAATACCTTTATCTTGATTGTAACTAACTTTCGTAGCCTCAGGGTCTTCCATGGTAAATCCATCAGCGTTCGTTTCTGCAATATCGCCAGAAAGCTGTTCCTCAACTTCGCGCTCAAGGGCGCTAAAAACGCCCTCATGGAAGATTACTTCTTTGAGGGAGGTTTCGCCTAATGCTGCAAAGACGAGACGTGAATCCATAGGGTCGCGTTTGGCAACTTCCGAAAGCTCATGATAGCTGGGGAACTGTGCTTCTTTAGCGACAATTTCCAACGCTTCGGTTCGCTTGATCCCTTTAACGCTGGACAATTCTTTTGCTTTGGATTTAAGAATGCTAAGGCAAGAGTAGTCAGACATGGCGTCATCTCCAAAAGTAAGTTTATGAATGCTACCGATAGCCTGCTAACCGGACGCGTCAAAACTACTTTGGCGAGCCAAGTTTAAATAAAACGTTGTTTAACGATGGGCTATTGCTTTGCGAGACAGGCGCCAGGTGACCATCACCACCTGTCTTCATACTAACCAGGGAGCTTTTTCGAGTCAAATTTACATTCGGCTAATTTGTTAACTACCTATAAGTGCCTGACATTTCACCTTTACACCGCAGCCGTAGGCATTTAGGCTATATCGCATATAAGAAAACAAGTTGTTTCATACGACAATAATTCACGCAAAGGAAACTCACCAATGACCAAGATCATTGTGGTTGGCGGCACAAAAGGCGGCCCAGGCAAATCTACCGTTGCCCAGCAAATTGCGGTATGTCTCAAAGTTAAAAAGAAAAAGAAGGTTCACGTCACCGATATCGATATCCAGCGCACCACGACCAGCTGGTGTGAAGACCGTCGCCAGAACGAAGATCTTGAACTGATCCCGTTCGCTTATGTGCAGGACGACATCGTCAAACATCTTAAATCGCTTCAGGGGCGAACTGATTATGTAGTGGTAGATGCTGGTGGCTTTGACTCCGAAATTCAGCGTCTGGCGATGCTTATGGCTGATGTAATCATCATCCCGCTGCGCCCTAAACGTCGTGATTTGAAATCTCTGCGTGATATCGACCCGATTATCGACAACGTTCGCAATGTGAACGAGAAAGTTAAGATCCGCGCGGTAATAAACCAGTGTCCGTCATTGCCTTCCCAGGTATCACGTATTCTGGCCGCGAAGGAAATTGTCGAAACTTTCGGCATCGAGGCTGCGCCGGTCAATCTGTACAACCGTAACGTTTATGACGATGCAGAAGAGGCTGGACGTTCTATCTTTGAAATGACTGGCGCTGAACGCGATAAGAAGGCAGAAGCCGAGTTCGAAGAGTTTGTAGATTACATCTTGAGTCTGGAGGAAGAATAATGTCCATGAGAATGGGAGACCTTGCAAAGCGCAATGAGCCTAAAGAACCGGCCAAAAGCAGCACTCCACTGCGCCAGCCAGTCAGACCGCAGGGGCGTCCGACTCGTGGCAAAGAGAAAATTAAAAGTCGCACAATGTCACTGGAGGACGAATACTTCGAACTGCTGGAAATGATGAAGTTCATCCCTCGTTTCGAGAAGTTCACCCGTTCTGACGTGATTCGCGCAGCCATTTTCCATCTGGCAGAGAAGTCACCGCAGGAAATCGAGGACATCGTGAAACTTAACGAGGCGATCACAGCTGCCGATGTCACGATGCGTACCGATGAAATCAAACGAGAGTTGATGAAGAAAGGTTAAAAATTATGCATTGGCGCAATGTACGCGCCAATGCATAAGTACAGTGTCAGCTTTATGCCGCGCTAACACTATGTTCATTCCTAACCACCCCAACCTTCACAAAAGGGCTGCCGTAGCTTGGTGGCTTCTTGATTAATTTGCCTACATACAGTTTTCTAATATGCTCATCGGCTATTCTGCCAACAAATTCATAACGTTTTGTGTCGGGGCCAAGAGCTATATCCCTTGTAAAGTACTGCTGAGAACCGGCTTTGACCCAGCATTCAATCTGATAAACTTCCATTATCAGGCCCCCATATGTAGCGTAGGCATATTTGAGATTCTCGTCTCTTGGAACCTTTGCCCATACGCCACGCGTAGCTTCATATAATGCCAGAGCGGACATTCCTGACTTGTAGGTGCTGTTTAGCAGGAAGGCAAGACCGGCGTGCTCAGGAGCAATTTCAGTTTCCTCTTGCAGCACTAAGTGATGGTAGGCGTCCAGTGATATTCTGCCCATCATGGAACCACTTCCTCGTACCTTATTCGTAAGCTCTCCGACCCCCATAAGGTCGATGCATGTCGCCTCAACAAGTTTGGCTGTGGTTTCATCCATACCATGACGAAGAATATCTATGCCTAATTTTTTATTAGCCAAAAGTTCTTTGATCCGCATGGATTTGGGAGAGTCATCGGGATACTTGATGTGATCGAGACAACGAGTCGATTTGCCTTTTCCTATGTAAAACGGTCTTTTCATCTTGTCTTCTGTATCATAGAGACAGTAAACATAGTATTTAGCCTTATCCAATGATCTCGCGTATACCGATAAATCGTCCATTATTGCATCTCTTAGCTACTGACTAATGCGTTCTATTTTACACATAAGTTTTTAATCAATTTTACAGGCTCAAAGTGTAGAGCTTCTGGGTGTCTAAGACGACAAGTTATGCCTGTTTCTGTATATAAATAATAAGTAACTTATTAAATATATACGGAAGCAGGTCTTTTAAAAGACACCCACCAGAACAACTCCCTTCCGTTTCCACTTCCCAAAAATATCTCCAGTCGCTATGATTCGCTCACTTAGATAAGTAAGTACATACCTATTAAAGGGAATCATGTGAGCCAGATCTTCTTCAACACTATCGACAATGACCAGTACGATTTCATGACAGAGTGGAATACCGCTGTTATGGACAAGTGGGTCGCTGAAAACATTGGTTTGTCGCGCTGTAAAGACGAGGCTGAACTCTTCGAGGCGAAGTGGTTTGATTACCGCGATATGCACCCGCTTATGGCCACATGCCTTTTCACTGAGGCATACAAGCGCCAGTACTCATACATCATGCTGTCGCATGGTCGTGAACACTATGAGACGGCTCCATTCACAACCGGTCTGAAGCGTGTGCCATATCAGGAGTTGTCGACTGCCAATAAAACGTCTCTATGGAAAGCACGCCAGTTTGCTGACCGCTATTGCTGCTCATACGACTACTTTATCTCCACCGTTCTTTCCGCAGCTGCACGACGGCTGTGGGATAAATTACCGCGCCCCCAGCATCTCTGGCAGCCCGAGTTGATCGAGATATTCGAAGAGAAGTTAGCCAAACGCTCTGTAACCCGTCTGGATGACTCTCTGGTGAGTTTTAAGCATCTTGGAGACATGCAGCGTGACCCGATTCAGGAACGCTATTTTGAGTGGATTCTGGAGCGTCTGCGTGGCATTACCCGAGATAAACGCATCCGCATCATCTTCTCCGCAGTCTGGTTGATGGAAATCGTACCTGAACGTGTAATTTATGCGCACTTCCCGGAAGAACTGGAAGAAGCACGGCGATTCTGTTGATCCCCTATCTGGATTTTTTAGTATTAGAAAACAATTTGTTTAAGAATCAAAGGAAAGCACATGACCGAACTTTGCCACACAGGACGAGGGTTGTCTGAAGAGTTCGACGACGACTTCCAGAATCGACTCGCAGCCTACTTCTGTCGCGACCATGAGTTTCTGACTCGCGCAGGCGATCTGGTTGCCCCAAACCAGTTCTCTAATGCGGCTAACTCCATTCTGGTTAACATGGTGTCGGGCTACTACAGAATGTATAAGAGTGCACCATCATCATCAGCCATCCTCGACATGCTCAAACGCGCCAAACGCGATAAGACGATCCGCGAAGAGCTGTTCCCTGACGTTGTTGAGGCGTTTAAGCGCATTCTCGCTGAGAAGCTGTCAGATACGGCGTACATGGTCGACCAGGTCGCGACATTTGCTAAAAGCGTAGCGTTCGACGATGCGCTAATTAAAGCGGCTGAGATGAAAGAGAAGGGCGATTTCCAGGGCGCGATGGCAATCATGGCTAAGGTCCAGCAAATTGGCTCTAACGAAGCGACCGGCATTTACGATTACTTCGCAGAATCAGCGGAGCGTTACAAGGCCCGTGAGTACGAAGCGTCCGACGATTACGTGCCAAACAGCATCACTACCGGCCTCCTGCTGCTCGACAAACTGCTTTACCAGAAAGGCTGGGCAAAGCGTGAAATGGTGCTGTTTATGGGCTTCGCTAAGTCTGGTAAATCGACGGCGATGGGGGAGTTTTCCATCAACGCCACGCTTGCCGGTTACAACGTCCTGTATCTGTCGCTGGAAGTTCACACCTCCATTCTGTCAGATCGCTTTGACGCCCGTCTGTCTGAGACCGAAATGTCCAGGCTGGTGGAACGTCGCGATGACGTCCATCGCAAACTGGCGGAGCTGGGTGCGACGAAAGGCGTGGGAAGTTTGTGGATTGTTGAACGACCGTCCGGAAGCATGTCGCCCGCAGATCTGGACCGTATGTTGGGCAGCATGAAAGCCAACGGTATGGTCCCCGATATGGTTGTGGTCGACTACGCTGACCTGATGCGTGCCAGCTACGACCTCCGCGACGACCGCGCTAACATTCGCAGCATCTACACTGACCTGCGTGCGCTGTACGACAAACACAACGTTGCCGGCATCACGGCATCGCAGACTAACAGAGAAGGTGGCGCTTCTGAGGTGGCTACAATGATGCACGCAGCGGACAACATCGAGAAGGTGCGTATCGCTGACCTCGTTATCACTATCAACAAAACGGAAGAAGAAGAAGCGAAAGGCGAAGCGCGTCTTTACTTCGCTGGTTCACGTAACCAGAAAGGCGGCGTAAGCATCCGCGTTAAGCAGAACCTCGAACAAATGCGATTCATCGAGCGCATTATGGACGTCCTCTAAAAAAGAAGGCGTGGGGAAACACTCTCCACGCCTGTCTCCAGAAGAGAACAAATTTCTCTTTTGCCAAAACCACAAAAGAAAAAACACATGAGCCTTTATGGTATTCAAATACCGAGGCTTATCAAGATATTACCTGCAAAAAACAGGGGTAAGAACGTGAGCGACTTGAAAGAATTACTGACCGAGCTGGATTTTGAGCAATGGCTCGACATGGAAGGGATCATCTACCGTCGTGGTGGAGTCAGTACTCGCGGACGAGAGGTCAACATTAAAGAGTGTCCGGTATGCGGCAGCTCAAACTGGAAGGTTTATTTCAACCTGACCAGTGGTGTCGGCAAATGCTTTGCAGGTGATCATCCCGAAGAGATTCAGTTCAACAAGCTGGTCTTCCTAAAGCATTACAGCGGCAAATCTCGTCGCGATTTTGAAGAGTACGTCCAGAACGCGCTGATCTCACAAGGATGGGCAGCGAAGAAGGAAGAGATCGTACTGGCCAGCAAGGTTGAACTGGAAGGACCGGTAGCTCTCCCGCGCCATTACGAACTCCCCATTGACGGTCGTCTTCCTGATTATCTGGTGGAGCGCCAGATTTCCCCGGAGCTGGCCAAATACTTTGATCTGCGTTACTGCGTCGAAGGCAAGCACGCATACGTCGATCCGTACACAGACCAGGTCAAAGGACAGGTATTCGATATGCGAATACTGATACCGGTTTACGATCTGGATGGCGTGATGAAGACCTTCCAGGGTCGTGACATTACCGGTGCAGCAGAACGCCGGTATCTGTTCCCCATGCAGCTGCCAGCATCGGGTAAATTTCTCTACAACGGCCACAATGCAGTCGGCAAACAGACTGTAGTTGTCTGTGAGGGGGCGTTCGATGTTATGGGGGTTAAACGAGCTATTTTTGATGAAGAAACATTACGCGATTACGTGGAACCGATAGGAACGTTCGGGATGCATCTATCTGGTAACACCACCCAGGATGCAGAAGATCAGTTGGGCGCGTTCCTGACGCTCAAGGCGCGTGGATTACGTAATGTGATTATGATGTGGGATAGTGAAAAGCAAGCTATACGCAACACGATGGCCGCAGCCAGGCGACTGACCAGTATCGGTCTTAATGTCAAAGTAGCGTGTTTGGGCGAGGAAGGACTCGACCCCGGCGATGCGACACCGGGGCAGATTATCAAAGCCTACTATTGCGCAAAACCTTATTCACGACAGCTTGAACTTTTAAGCAAGGTAAAAGGCATAGCTGCATTAGTTTGAACCAGTATTAGTCACATACACATTGTGAATCGCCACGGTTGATGAGGGCTTTATTGTAGGTTGGCCAGTTGGTGATTTTGAACTTTTGCTTTGCCACGGAACGGTTTGCGTTGTCGGGAAGATGCGTGATCTGATCCTTCAACTCAGCAAAAGTTCGATTTATTCAACAAAGCCGTTTTTATCTGCAAACCACCGATTAAGGTAGTAATCTGTTAACCATTCGCGCCAGCGAATAGTCAGCAGTTTAATTAACCATGTTTTGTTTACGGATATTAATACAAAGATCCCCAGCAGGGCAGGGAACCAAAGGACAAGCTGCCAAAGCTTATCGGTTTCTTTCTGGCTTAGCGCATTGAAAAAATCATTAT
>JAEWTL010000042.1 GCA_023459495.1 Bacillota bacterium
GATTACCAGTTCCATTTCGCCTTGATGGTTGTTTTGTTCTTCCAGCATGCTATTCTCCGCCGTTTCTTTTATTATACCATACTTTGTACAACAAAAAAGGCTGCCAACTCTTTGTCAGCAGCCTGACCGGAGAGCATCGTCTCTCCGGTTTTCTGGATAGCTTCCTTAGTCAATCAGTCCCTTGTCCTGAAGCGCCTGAACGGCAACATCTCTCGGGTCGGCCCCTTCGTCGACCATCAGGTTATAATTCTGCATGTCCTCATCCGAGAACTGGCCGTCGAGCAATTTCAGCGCATCCGCCACCGCGGGATTCGCGTCCGCGTAGTCCATCCGGATGATGGGCACGACGTAATACGGCGGGAAGAAGTTCATGTCGTCCGTGAGGTTGACGAGGTTGTACTTGGCGATACGGCCATCCGTGCTGAACGATACGTTGACGTCGATCTGTCCGTCGCGCAGCGCCGCATACGTCAGGCCCTGATCCATCGGCAGCTCCTCTTTAAACTCAATCCCGTACGCCTGCTTCAGGCCGGGCAGACCGTCCGTGCGGCCCAAAAACTCATTGTCGCAGCCCATTACCATGTCCTTGGCATAGGGGACGAGATCCGAAACCGTGGAGATACCGAGTTCCTGCGCGGTCTCCGCCGTGACGGAAAGCACGTACGTGTTGTTCCAACCCATCTCGTTAAGCCACGTGATGCTGTACTGCTCCTCAAACTGTTGCTTAACATAATCGTACGTATCCTGCGGGCTTAAAATATCCGTCTGCTCGAGGATCGCGCCGTAAGCTGTGCCGGTGAATTCCGGATACACATCGATCTCGCCGCTCTTGATCGCTTCAAAGCAAAGCATCGTGCCGCCGAATTCCGTGACCTCGGCCGTGTAGTCCGTTTTGGCCTCTATTAAAACAGCAAGCATCTGTCCGGTTAGACGCTGTTCCGTGTAATTCTTATGTCCGATCCTTACGACCTTATCGCCCTCCTGGCCTGCGCTGGTCTGAGCGGAGCAGCCGGCCATCATTCCTGCGGCGAGCAGCATCACTGCGAGTAAAATCAATCCTGTTCTTTTCATTATTCCTTCCTTTCCCTGTTTATCGTTTTATTGTGCCGGCTTGAGGCCGGGTGACAATCTGTTTATTTTGCGGCGATTCCCTTGGAAGTCATCGCCTTTTCGAGCATTCCCAGCACAAAATCCGTCAGCAGCGCCAGCAGCGCGGCCGCGATGGCACCCCAGATCATCATGGGGTAATTCATCATGCCGATGCCCTGATAGATGAGCTTGCCCAGACCACCTGCGCCGATCAATGTGGCGATGGTGGCCACCCCGATGCCAGTGACAGTCGCGATGCGCACGCCACCCATGATGACCGGCACGGCCAGCGGCGTCTGCACCTTATAGAGAATCTGTGTGCGCGACATGCCCATGCCCTTGGCCGCTTCGATGACCGAAGGGTCAACGTTGCGGATACCGATGTAGGTATTTTTGATGATCGGCAGCAGCGCGTATAGGAAGAGCGCGCTGATTGCGTTCGGGTCCTTGATGCCGACTACCGGGATCAACAGCGCGAACATCGCAAGGCTGGGTACGGTCTGCAGCACGTTCGCCACGCCGATGATGGCGCTTGCAAGCTTTTTATTTTTCGTGATTGACATACCGATGGGGATGCCCACAAGGCACGCGAGCCCCACTGCGGTGAACGCAAGGTATACGTGATGCCCTGTCGTGCTCAGTATTTCTCCCAAGTTATTGGCGATATAGCTAAAGAACTTGTCCAATTAAAACCCCTCGCTTTCCGGAATGATCTCGGTCAGCACGTTCAAAATGCTGGGCTCCGTGATGATACCTACCGTCGCTTTACCGTCCAGAACCGGTATGAACCGCAGCTTGTGCTGTTCGCGCAGCCGCAGCACTTCGGTAAGCGGCGTGTCGGGGCTGACGGTGATAACATCGGTTTTCATGACGTCCTTCATTTTGACCTCGTGGTCGCTGACCCGGTTGAGCTGACGCCGTCCCACCATGCCTTCCATGATATCCGGATCGTTCCCGCTCCGGTTTACAACGACCAGCGCTTCGCAGTTCTTCTCGCGCATCAACTCCAGCGCGTGCGCCACCGAACGGTTCATGCCGATGCGCACTACGTCCCGGTTCATGATGTCGCTGGCGCGCAGCATATCGGGCGTCTTCCAGAGCCGGTCCCTGCCGACAAAGCTTTCGATGAAGCTGCTGGCCGGATTCTTCAATATGCTTTCAGGTGTATCGTACTGCACGATGTTCCCGTCCTGCATCACGGCAATCTTGTCGCCGATCTTGATGGCCTCGTCGATATCGTGGGTGACGAACACGATCGTCTTGTGCAGTTCCTCCTGCAGCTTTAAAAGCTCGTTCTGCAGCTGGCCCCGCGTGATCGGATCGAGCGCGGAAAACGGCTCGTCCATCAGCACGATGTCCGGGTCGTTCGCGAGCGCCCGGGCCACGCCCACACGCTGCTGCTGTCCGCCGGACAGCTCGTTGGGATAGCGATTCAGGTAGCTTTCGTGTGGGAGATCTACCATATCCAACAGTTCCACCGTCCGCTGAGCGATCTTCGACGGATCGTTCTTCGTGAGGCGCGGTACGACCCCAATGTTCTGGCCCACGGTCAGATGGGGGAAAAGGCCCACCTTCTGAATGACATAGCCGATATTCCGCCGCAGATCAATGGGATTCACGTTTTTGATATCCTGTCCGTCGATCAGGATCGTGCCGCTCGTCGGGTCCTCCAGCCGGTTGATCATCCGCATCGTGGTGGTTTTGCCGCAGCCGCTCTCACCGACGAGCACAACAAGCTCCCCCGAAGCGATTTCGAGGCTTAAGTTTTTTACCACCATAGTGGCACCGTCGTAAGTTTTACATACGTTGTTCAGTTGTATCATGCTTCACCCTATAACCATTCCTTCAGTATTTCTTTCAGGTGCACAAGCGTCTCCGCTTTTTGCACGCTTCTTTCGCCCTTGCTTCTGGTTTTGACCAGATAACTGACGACAGCAAGAACATCCTCATCCGACATTCCGCTTTCTTCCTGGTCCGCGGGGACGACAGGTTGGCTGCCGGTCTTGAGGCTTTCCCTGATCAAAAAGTCGATGTCTTCAGCCTGCATCAGCGCAAGCTCCGAGTCCTTATCGATTGCCGCTGCCTGCCGCTGCGCTGCGTCGAGGCTGCACGCCGCAAAGTTGACGCCTTCAAACAGCTTGGAACTGTTTCTGGAGTACTCGCTCCAGCCCTTCTGGTTGTTCAGATATGCTGTGAAAAAGCGGATCTCCCGCGCCGTGACATGCTCCAGTTTTTCGCTTTCCATCAGCAGCAGCAAATGGATCGATTTTTTGGAAATCATGTATACGATGATCCGTTTGCTCCACGTTCTGAACTTCTCGTTGAAAAAGCACGCCGCCTCCAGTATTTCGTCCTGTTTGGCTGTAAAATCCAGTCGTGCGCCCTGCTCGGACGGCGTAATCAGCTTTAATGCGACATCATATATGTTCTTAATCATACGCATACCCACCATATTTTGTTGTTACTCTATCTAGGTTAAACGATCAAAGGAGGGCTTGTCAAGTCAAAGCAATGATATAATGGATTGGATAATGTAGAATAAGCAAATATAATGGCGCTTAGAACGCCGATTGAAAAACATTTCCGAATGGAGCATTTCTTGCAGTCCAAACAGCCGCCCGGCTCTGAGCCATTCAGCTGCGGTGTAGTGGTGTCGTAAAAATCGCAGCTGATTAAGATACCGCCCGAAAAAACGGTATCTTTGGACTCCATTTTGGAAGGAAAAACTTTTTTGCCACAGAGGTAAAGGACAATCGTAACGCAGGAATAAATATTGAATAAACAGTGATGAGGCGAAAGAATTATCGAACTAAAGTGGAAATATTGAATATATTACGGTATAATCCTATAATCAAATTAATCTTTCCGGAGGAACATATGGACGAACTGGATATTCGGATCCTGAGGTATCTTCAGAAGAACGCGCGCGCGTCCCTGTCGGAGATCGGGCAGAAGATCAACCTTTCGGTTTCGGCTGTGGGCGAACGGGTGAAGAAGCTGGAGGCATCAGGAGCCATCAGCCGGTATGTTGCCATCATCGACGGAAACTTCTTTCACAAGGAGCTGACAGCTTTCATGTTCGTCAGCCTCGAGAACCCCAGCTTCATCGGCAACTTCCTGCAGTTTGTTCAGAACGAAAACGATATACTGGAATGCCATTATATCGCGGGCAATTACGACTATGTCCTGAAGATCGTGACAAACAATCCGTCCAGCCTGGAAAAGCTTCTGAACAAGATCAAAAGCGTACCCGGCATCGTCAAGACATATACTAATGTGGTTCTGGCCACCTGCAAAAGCAACGAGTCCGTTTATCCGGAATGATAATCTGATTTTCAGAGGTCTTTTTTATGACGATCGGCGTGATCAGGGAAATCAAGAACAACGAATTTCGTGTGGGCCTGACGCCCGGCGGCGTACATGTGCTGGCGCGCGAAGGGCACGAGGTGCTGGTGGAAGCCGGTGCGGGCAACGGAAGCGGGTTTTACGACGAGGAGTATGTGCAGGCGGGTGCGGCGGTCATGGCGGACAAGAAGGCAATATTCGACCGCGCGGACATCATCGTCAAGGTGAAGGAGCCGTTGGAGCAGGAATACGCGCTGTTCCGCGAGGGCCAGACGCTGTATACCTATCTGCACCTCGCGCCGAACCCGGCTCTTGCCAAAGCGCTGCTGGACCGCAAGGTAACGGGCATTGCGTACGAAACGGTGGAGCTAAAGAACGGCATGCTGCCGCTGCTGGCCCCCATGAGCGAGGTGGCGGGGCGCATGTCCATTCAGGTAGGCGCAAACCTGCTGCAGAAACCTAACGGCGGCCTCGGCGTGCTGCTGGGCGGCGTCAGCGGCGTCATGCCTGCCAGGGTTGTGATCGTGGGCGGCGGCACCGTGGGCACCAACGCCGCAAAGATGGCGGTAGGGCTTGGTGCGGACGTCACGATACTGGATATCAGCCTGCCGCGGCTGCGTTACCTCGACGACGTATTCGGCGGGCGCCTGAAGACGCTCGTCTGCAACGCGTATAACGTCGCACAGGCCGTAAAGGAAGCTGATCTGCTCGTCGGCGCGGTGCTGGTGCCGGGTAAGAGCGCCCCGAGGATCGTCACTGCCGATATGGTGAAGACGATGAAGAAGGGCTCGGTCGTTGTGGACGTGGCGATCGATCAGGGTGGCTCCATCGAGACCATTGACCATGCGACCACGCACGATCATCCTACCTACGACTGTTTCGGTGTCATCCACTACGCTGTCGCCAACATGCCGGGCGCAGTACCCAGAACGTCTACGCTGGCGCTGGAATCCGCTACGCTGCCATATCTGGTGAGCCTGGCGAATAAGGGCGTGGCGCGTGCGCTGCGCGAGGACGAAGCGTTGCTGAAGGGGCTCAACACTGCCCGCGGCTGCATGACCTGCCAAAACGCGGCGGACAGCCTCGGCCTTGCATACCGCGGCCCGCTTGAACTGCTGGATACCCTCTGAGAAAACGAAGACCCATGCGCCGGAGCACACGCTCCGGCGTTTTGTATTGGCCCGCAGCTTCACGGATTGCCGCGGAGGCTGTGATATGGTAATATGCAGGAAGGAGGTGTGCTTATGGAATATGAGATTTGTCCCGTCAGCGCGGATAACGCGCAGGACTTCATCACCTTCTTCGATAACCAGGCGTTCACCGACAACCCGGACTGGGCGGGCTGCTACTGCGTGTTCAACCAGTTTGCGGGCACAGAGGCCGAATGGCTGGCGACCACCGCGGAGCAAAACCGCGCTGCCGCGCTGCGCATGATCAGCGACGGTCGCATGAAAGGGTATTTGGCCTATGCGGACGGCAAGGTGGTCGGCTGGTGCAACGCCAACGACAAGCGCGTGTATCCGCAGTTTTCGCAGGTCGGCGACGACGGGGACAGCCGCATCTGCGCCGTAACCTGCTATGTGATCGACCCGCAGCACCGGCGGCAGGGCATTGCCCGCGCGCTGCTGCGCCGCGCCGTGGCGGACGCTGCCGCTGCCGGCTTTGATTACTTTGAAGCTTTTCCTGTCGAAGGCGGGCAAACTGCCGCCTCGCACTATCACGGCCATCCCGGACTGTATGCGAGCGAGGGTTTTGCGGTGCGGACGCAGGAGGGACGCCGCCTGTGCATGCGCAAACCCCTATAGAAGGTCCCCAACAAAGCGCAATGGGGGCAGTCTGCTGAAAAACCCCTTGCTGTCATCCTGAGCGTCAGCGAAGGATCTTGCCGAAGGCGACTGGGAAGTGGACGAGCATCTTAAAGCAGCTTACTACTTAAAGATTCTTCGGGCACTTCACACCCTCAGAATGACAAGAGAGACTTTGTCATCAAGCTGTCCCCACTAAGCGCAGCTTTGCAGGGTGGTAAGAAAGGAGAAAACGCATGAAAATTGCCTGCCACGCCGATACGCCCATCGGCACGCTGACCGCTATCTACGAGGACGGGAGAATCCGCCGCGTGCTGTTTCCCGACGAGCTCTATGCCGCCGCGGACGTGGAATCGGATGATACGCTTCCGTTCGCGCAGCAGATCGCCGAGTACTTTGACGGCCAGCGCCGCATGTTCGAGCTGCCGCTGCAGCTTTCCGGCACGCGCTTCAAGCACGAGGTGTACGCGGCGGTGCTGAGCATCCCGTATGGTAAGACCGCCACCTACAGCGAGGTCGCGATGATGGCCGGGCACCCGCGGGCCATGCGAGCCGTGGGCAATGTGATGCGCGACACACCCATGCCCATCGTCATCCCGTGCCACCGCGTGGTACACCAGAGCAAAAAGAAGGGCGCTTACCGGGGCGGCATGGACTCCAAGAACGTCCTGCTCGACATGGAACACCGCTACGTTGAAAAGGATACGCCGACCGAATGAAAATCGAAGCGCAGGTGAAAATGCCTGCGTTTTTTTGCATCATCCGTCTCTGGCTCTGTTTGCCCTGAACAAAGCGCGTTGGTGCACGACGCTTCAATCACTGCAATGCAATAAAATATGATTGTAACGCTCGATGTGAGTGCCTGCCTGAAGCTATTATCTCTGGGATGGGCGAAAACGAGCTGACTTCGCTTGATGTAGGTAAGCGCTTCAAGATTTGTATTGCAGGGCTAATCAGATGGCAACGCTCGATGTTAAAGCGAATACGGCGCTTCAGAGCCGTGGTAGATACAGCGACAAACACAGTGGCCTGTACGATATTTAGTCAATGGAGCAAATAAACTGCTGCTTAATCTGGCTTTCCTGAATTTTCTCCGGTATAATAGATTTATTAAACATGAGGATATAGTAATGAAGAAACTTTTATATGCTATGCTTTGCATAATGCTTGTATTGTCGGCTGGCTGCGCAAAAACCAACGAATCTGGACAACAATCCGGCGATGTTGAGGTCCAATCCAGCGAGGATGCGCCCCAATCCTACGGGATTGTTCATGTAGCCATAGAAGTGAAAGACTATGGGACGATTACCGTCGAACTTGATGGAACCAACGCGCCGATTACGGTAAGTAACTTTATAAGCCTGGTAAAGGATGGCTTCTATGACGGGCTTACCTTTCACAGGATTATATCCGGATTCATGATACAAGGCGGTGATCCTGCAGGTAACGGAACAGGCGGTTCGGATAAAACGATAAAAGGCGAGTTTTCTTTAAATGGCGTGGAGAATCCTTTGTCTCACACAAGAGGTGCCATCTCGATGGCGCGGTCTAAGAATTATGACAGCGCAAGCTCTCAGTTTTTTATTGTTCATGAAGACAGCACGTTTCTGGACGGTGAATATGCGGTTTTCGGCTATGTTACGGACGGAATGGACATTGTCGACAGGATATGCGCGGATACGCCGGTAGTGGATAACAACGGGACGGTTGAGAAGGAAGACCAACCGATTATCGTATCCATTAAGATAATTGATTAATGAGTAAATTGAATATGCCTTTTTAAATGACGATTGGGTGATATTAGAATACCCATTGAGGGTTATCACCGTTGAGACGCTCGCGGAGATAATGATAAGCCTCATACAGGTTTAAACATAACTTATAGTAGAAGTGCAGACAAACCAATTCGTTTTTGATAGAGGTCATTACAAAGCTTTGAGTAATCACGTTGCCATTTTGAGTTGTGCCACCATTAGCCCATCTAAATATTAACACGATAACTATGATTGCCAGTAATGCCATAGTGTCCGCCTCCGATTTGGTAATTATAAGTTTAACGTGTACTTTTAATATGGACAGCATAGACGGTTACTTTTTCAATCAGCCGTCCAAATAGCGATTAATTAATCAAAGACGCAAATAAAATAACAACGAAACGTCAGCGTCCCAGCTTGATATAACAGGGATATGCCAGCGAAGCTGAAATTCACCTGCATACAAGAAACCGTTTTCCATAAAAACATGCGCAACGCCCCCGGTTCGAGGCTAAGATTTTATATTTCCGCTTGAAAAAGCTTCAAAAACGTGATATACATATTATAAAAGAGAAACCGGTTAACCTATTTTCCCGGCAAGAAAAAAGCAAAACGTTTTCAATATTACATATAAGGAGCAGGAACCATGAAGGAAATCAAAGTGGGTATCGTAGGCTTCGGGTTTATGGGCAGGGCACATACGTACGGTTACAAGACGTTGCCGCTGTATTACCGCGACCTGTCGTTTCGCGTCACGCTGCAGGCCGTGGCCGACCCCGTACCGGGGGTAGCAGAGCGTGCGGCGGAAGAGCTGGGGTTCACCTATGCGACGCAGAACCCCGACGACGTGTTCAATGATCCGGAGATCGACATCATCGACGTCTGCACGCCCAACATCTATCATAAGGAAGGCATCATCAAGGCGTTGGCCGCAGGCAAGAACGTCTACTGCGATAAGCCCCTCGCCTCGTGCTATGCCGAGACGCAGGAGGTCATCGACGCGGCGCAGAAGAGCGGCAAGGTCACGCAGATGGCGCTCCAGTACCGCTTCTATACCGGCACCCTGCGCGCCAGGCAGCTCATCGACGAGGGCCGATTGGGACGCATCCTCTCCTTCCGCTCGGAATACCTGCACCCGTCCGGCATCGACCCGAACAAACCCATGGGCTGGAAGCAGCAGAAGGCTTTCGGCGGCGGCGGCGTGCTGCTGGACCTCGGCAGCCACGTGTTCGACCTCATGTATTTCCTGCTGGGCCAGTACGACAGCGTGCTGACCGACAACACCATCGTCTACGAGCAGCGCTGCGACAACGCGGGCAACAAGGTCGCCTGTGACGCGGAGGACATCTCGGTCTCGCTCGTGCGCATGAAGAGCGGCGCCAAAGGCGTTATCCAAGCGTCCAAGGTGGCTGCGGGCAGTAACGACGAGCTGCGCTTCGAGATTCACGGCACGAAAGGCGCGCTGCGGTACAACTCCATGCACCCCAACGAACTGCACTTCTTCGACGCGGCCCGTGCTGACATGCCCTATGGCGGCGAGTCCGGCTTTACGGCCATCGAGTGCGTGAACCGCTACGAGAAACCGGGCGGCGGATTCCCCGGCCCCAAGTTCGCCATCGGCTTCATGCGCGGACACGTGCACAGCCTGTACAACTTCGTGGCCCACGTGTACGAGGGCAAACAATCCGCCCCATCCTTTGAAGATGGCGCATACATCCAGTACGTGATGGAGCAGGCCTACCAATCTGACGCCCGCAAGGCGTGGGTGAAGCTGTAATCAGTGAACAGTGAATAATGAATGATGATCTGTAGGGGCGGCCACTGGCCGCCCGCCAGCATTCGGCGGCATGGTTTAGGAACCCGTAGGGGCGGGCTTCCAAGCCCGCCCGCGCAATTACTATTATTAATATCACGATAACAAATCGTCGGTATATAGTTTAATACAACGTATGTTTTGCGGGTCGTCTGGGAAGCCGACCCCTACGTGGTTTGAGTATAAATGCAGGAGCGTGTTTTGATGGTCTGCCCCTAGGGCTATGCC
>JAEWTL010000043.1 GCA_023459495.1 Bacillota bacterium
CCGCATCCGGGCCATCGCCGCGTCATAGATATCGCTGATGGAAAAATCGCTCATTTGTTAGTTCCCTCCGACATAGTTGTCAAGCAGCCTTGCTTTGGCGTCATTGAGTTCTTTTTTCGAAATCCGCCTGGCGTTATACAGCTCGATATACTGGTTGAGCTGATTGTAGCGCTCCGTCTCATTCACATCTCTCTCGCTCAGAACATAGTTCTTGTCGAACTGCTTCTGTGCGAGCAGCGCGGCGATCTGCTGCGCGTCGGCGTCCGCGTCGATGCTGGTCAGGCTCGCGCTGTACGTGGTGTCAAGGTTGGCCAGCGCAAGATTGATCTGGTCCTCATAGCCCTGCTGCTCCCGCGAGATATTGCCCAGTGTGGAGAGCAGGTTGCCGGTGTTGCGCTGCTGCAGCGAGAGCGACGTGCCGCCCTCTCCCGACATGCCCATATTGGCCATGTTCTCCTTGCGCGTCTTCTCCGCCAGGGCCGTGTTGACATAGGCCTCGTCGCGCAGCGGCTGGTAGGTCGCGTCCGACTGCCCCAGTTGGTTCTCATACCCCCTGCGGCTGATCGTATAGTCCGCGTCGGTCTTGACCTTCTGCGCCTCGCGCGTCTTGCCGTACTGATCGACGATCCACTTTTCCTCGTCGGTCGTGGGCGTATACTGATAGGTGCTCGTGCTGTCCGCCATGACGCTCACCCCTGCTTCTTCAGCTGTGCCAGCCGCGACTCAATCAGATTGCCGATCCACGCGGTCACGTCGTCCGCGTTCTCCTCCAGCAGGCACAGCGAGCGCTCCGAGATATCCGAGAGGAACATCTCCACAGCCCGGTCCGCCACCTCCAGTGCCTCGTCCGCCGAGAGCTTGCCGTCCGCGCTTTTCTCCTTCAGTCCGTCCACGACGGTTGCCTGCAGGCTGGCCACCACGCCGTCCGCCACGGACTTGGCTTCCTCCAGCGCGGCTTTAAGCGCCTCGTTCTTCGTCCTGCCCTTCAGCCATTCAAACGCCGCCCTGATCAGCGGCACGATCACCGCGGTAAACACCAGCCCCACCCCCGCGATGATGATCTGCGTCACATCAATCTGCATACGTACACTCCTTCCGGCGGATTCCCGCCCGCTTCATGCCCCCATGCTACAGGCCGCTCCCGCTCACAACCGCTCAAAAGGGCATAAAAAAAGAGCCATATCAACACGGCCATCTTAAAGGCCCCCTTGCGTACCACCCCAGAAAACTTCGTTTCCCGGGGGCCCCGGTCGGGGGCTCCCGGCGCAGCCGGGTGGGGGATTCGCTGCACAAGGAACATTTGCAATATTTGAGCTGTACCCGGAATCCCTCCACCGCCAATGGCGGTCCCCCTCCCTTTAGCAAGGGAGGCTCAATCATTGACACGGCCTAATTGCAAACCAAGGCCCCCTTGCGCACCACCCCAGAAAACTTCGTTTTCCGGGGGCCCCGGTCGGGGGCTCCCGGCCAGCCGGGTGGGGGATTCGCTTCACTAGGAACCTTTGCAATGTTTGAACTGTACCCGAAATTCCTCCACCACCCCGTCGGCACGGCCCAACACCCCGTTGCCAACCGGCGGCGCTTCCGGTACAATAGCATCAGTAAGCTGCGTATAACCCGCCCCCCCAATAAGCCATACTCCAAACAGCTTAGCTCAGGAGGACAATATGCAGAAGATCATTCCCCATCTTTGGTACGACGACAACGCGAAGGAAGCCGTGCAGCTTTACACCAGCCTGTTCGACAACTCCGGCGTCACATTTAACTTCGTGATCGAGAACACCCCCTCCGGCGACGCGGACTTTTACCGCTTCGAGCTGGCCGGGCAGCCGTTCTACGCCATCAGCGCGGGCCCCTACTTTACGCATAACCCGTCCCTGTCGCTCATGGTCTCGTGCGATACCGCGGCCGAGGTGGACAGACTCCATGCGGCCCTCATCAAAGGCGGCTTTGAGCTGATGCCGCTCGGCGAATACCCGTTCAGTCCGCGCTACGCCTGGCTGCAGGACCGTTTCGGCCTCTCGTGGCAGCTCATGCAGACCGATGCCCCCGCCCCGCAGAAGATCACGCCCGACCTCCTGTTTTCGAACGGCGTCTGCGCGCAGGCCGAGGACGCGATTAACTTCTACACGCAGGTCTTTGCCGACTCCGGCGTCGACTTCTTAAGCCGCTACGCGCCGGGTGAAGCCCAGACCGACAAGGCGCGCATCAATTACGCGGCGTTCCACCTCGCGGGCGTCCCCTTTGTCGCGATGGACCACGGCGCGGAAGGCGATTTCACTTTCAACGAGGCGTTCTCCCTGCTGGTGAACTGCGCCGATCAGGAGGAGATCGACCGGCTGTGGAGCGCGCTCTCCGCGGTGCCTGAAGCCGAACAGTGCGGCTGGCTGAAGGACAAATACGGCGTCTCGTGGCAGATCACCCCCGAGTGGATGGACGACATGTACCTGAGCGGGCAAAAAGAGGCCATCCGGCGCGTCACCGAAGCCTTTCTGGAAATGAAGAAGATTGACGCGGCGGCCCTGCAAAAGGCATACCGCGGCGAGGCTTGAGAGAGAGGATCATCTTCCTCACTTACAATCACTAAAAGGGTATAAGAAAAGAGCAGGATAGGGTTCTAGTTGCTAAGTATCATATTTAGTGGAAGGCCATAGATTGAATTTCGTTTTCCTCTTAGCTGTAATCCTATAATGTCTCAATAAAACGTTGCAGTATTTTTGCAGAAGGATAGCTCGACATAGACGCCACGCCATTTGCTAATTCTACCGGGAATAAGGCTCCTTCATGCCTTCGACTTATTAGTTCAGGGAGCGTTGCCATTATGCGACCTAAGCCTATTAAGTTTTCTTTATCAGGGAATTGAGGATCTGCATTATACTCTCCAGTGGGAATATTTAAAACGAGAGCTGTATCGGGATCAAGCTTAACGAAAACCTTTTCTCCCCAGTTTGTTCTTGAACCATAAGGATTTGCAAGACTGCCCGTTCGATAAACTTCGCGCCTTACATACTCATGGGATAAAACCGATACTGAGGGTGATTCGCCAAGTTCTTTGGGATGAACATATTTATAGACGGTAGTGAGGTGATCAAAAAATACACCACTCTTTTCCTGCCCGATAATATGTATTGGCCGTTTTTCGGTTTTTGTATGTTCAATGAAATCACGAATCAACGGCACAAATTTTGAATATTGACTGCGCAAAGTTAATGGCCCATCTTTGATAAAAAGAGTATCAGAAAAAATGTTTTTATCCGTATGATGCCACATAAGCCTAACAATTGTGAAGAGCATCAGATGCTCCATCATAAGCATATATGCTGATACGATTTTTTCAGAAGCGCTATCATCATCCATATCTAAATGAAAACCAATCATATCAGTAAGAAATATTTCTTGATTACAGTATGGACAAATACCTATTGACGTATCAAACATAAGTCCTGGGATCTCGTTTGAGCAATGTGGGCAATCGAACTTTGGTGAGTTAACTTTACTACTTCCCCATTTCTTATATGCAAGCCATTTTAACGTTTGAAAATACTGCCCACCTTCATCTACTTGCATTGAATCAAATATGATATGCCTTATAGCATCATAATTATTTCCCAAGCTAGTTTTCACGTTTTTTAACGGTAATACAGTGGCGTGAAAAAGAGCACTATCAGCCATAATGTCTTGTAACAAAAGTGGATGAGGATTTCTTTTGTCAATCTTTTCTAACTTTTTTTGGTCCACAGAAAGCAGCGCGGTTTTTATAAATGCGACCTCTTTTCCTGTCGGCGGATTTGTTTTAACCGGAGCAAAAGAACCATCAACAGCCCAAATATACTTCAGCTTTTCATATTGGGATGTATCAAACTCATGCCATAAAGATAAATCATTGCTCTCCTCTTGGCTCTGTACATCCTCAAAATCATCAATTAACGACTGTATCCATTTGCTTTTTATAACAGACAGATGACCCAATTTTGAGGCATGCTCATCAGGCAACTTGCCAGTTGAAGTATAAGCCATATTGACCTCCTAAATTAGACCCGTATACAATTTTGCTTGTACAGGCACAACAAACCGATTTGACATTGTGAGCATCCGCATAAACCCCGGGGTCTTTGCTCGTAATATATCCTGTTCTATGCCATCGAAAGCAACTTGTAAGCGCGCAAGTGCATGTGCCTCATCTTGAGATGAAAGGTGTCCTACAAAGAAATTTTCAGTTTGTGCAAGAAGTTCTTTACTAATAGTAGAAGGTGATTGTGTCGAATAAATCATCCCGATATGAAATTTCGCTCCTTCTTTTGCAAAACGTGAATATATATCAGTTATATTGTTTGACGATACCGGGAATAAATTATGTGCTTCTTCAAAATATAGCTGGATATAATGATCATTCAGCATGTTATTAACAAATTTCTGTTCTTGATGAGCAAAAACCGCGGTAGATAGTATGTCAGAAAAATACTGCCTTATGGCATCTTGTGCGTTTCCAAGATCCAGAATTACAGTTTTACCTTCATCTAGAAAATTTAAGATATCAGCCGTAAAATCAGCTGCTTTGGCATCATGGTAATTCCTGTAGGCTCTTAAAATAGCTGGACCTGCACCAGCTTTAGGAAACAGAAAATCAAGAAGCGCGCAATCATCAGCCTCAAAAATTGGCTTTTTAGATGCGGAAATCAAATTTTTGTCCTTAGGGTTGTTAACTCTAAAAGTATTTATTGCTTCTAACTCAAGGAGCAATGCATGTAAAGAATCTATAGTGGGCAAGTTTTCTTCTTTATCTACGCCATGTGCAGCCAGGCGGAGATCTTTTGCGTAGCCTGGATTAAACCCACTCGCACGAGAGCTTCGTATCATTGAGCGAAGCCTGCTTTCATCTGCTGGGTAGCCTGCCTTTTTTAAAATTGCCCAATAATAAAGGATTTTTCTAGCGGCGCGGTTTTTATCTCCGTCTTCAAGTAGTTCAAGTTCGTTGAAATCTACAATCGCAGAATTAGTAAAACTCGTGATATATATTGAGTTTCTTTTATCAGTGCTTAGAAGAGATGCCAGAATTTGAAGCCCTGCGGATGGATATTCGAAAAAATTCATACGAAGTACTTCAGAAGGCGTTCCCTCACGAGGAGTAAGCGCATATACCTTACAACGCTTATCGTTAGAAGAACGCAAAGATTTATTCCCATCTTGTGGATTATCGTTTGCATATTCTCCATTAATGTCGAAAATTAGCTGTCCAACAGTTTTATCTGAAGGTACGTCAGCTGTTGCATTAATCATTCCTTGCGCCAGTAGTTTAACCACATTTGATTTGCCAAGTCTGGTCTTACCAAACATTGCTGTACGACGCCCCTTGAAGTCTTCCATAGAAATATAAGTTGGGATATTATTCGTTTGGCTCTCACCTTCAATAAGGCGGCACTCCATTGTACGCAAATCGCCTATTTGAAACCGTGACTTATCAGGAACAATCCCGTTAATAATAACTTTTAGCAGATCATCATTAGGAGCATAAATTTCATAGCGGTGGGCGCTCACGATATTATTTACATCACCTGAAAACTCCAAGCGTTTGGAGTCCTTGGGATTAGCATAAAACATTCCCAAAACATCACACTCTAAAGCCCCCCATTGAAGCTCGTTCTGTGTCCAAATATCAAGCTCCGGCATTGCTTTTTTATGTAATTCGAAATAAGTTTGCTGTACTTGGCTACTTAAAGGTGTAGTAGATACACCTTTCACACGGAGTAAAGAAAAATGAGGAGGGGCACTTCCATATTCACTGGGAATCATGATTAAAAAAGAGCCTCTAGGAATACCCCCAACGATAATTTTATATTGGTCAGATGTAATTATTTTGGCTGTATCAAAACCGAGTTCTAACACATAGCCAATAAATCGCATTTTCTCCACTTCGCGGGAAGCCTTGTGTCGCTTTTCTTGTTCAACAAATGACATCAATACAGAAATGGGGTTCTCTTGATAGATAGATTTGTCAATCAGGCCAGCTAACGTACTCATCTTATTTCCTCCCGTAATTTGATTGGATATGAAGATATCAATAATTCTTCTTGGTTACCTCGTCCTTCAGCCAATCCTGAAATTGGGCTGAACCTACTTAATGTCTGTGTATAAAAGTCTTCCTCTTGGTACATCTTCTGTAGCGCCGGATAGTTAGCATTTGTGGCAATAATTATAGCACCACGTTCACGTGCTCTCATCAAAGCTTTAAGCAGACGCTTTTGGTCTTTCCAAGAAAAAAGCCTTTCATTATATTTAATAAAGCTATTCTGATTATGCGCTATCGTATATGGCGGATCTGCAAAAATCAGATCACCCTCATTTGCGTCCCGAATTGTATTAACAAAATCCTGTGTGCGGATATGTACATTCCGTAGAACAAGCGAATATTCTTCAAAAAGATCAATATCATCAATAAAGTAATTCTTGGTCCCTTTGGGAACATTAAAATGGCCCAGAAGATTTACTCGATACATTCCATTAAAACAAGTCCTATTTAAATACAGAAATCTAGCAGCACGAGCAAGGGCATCCTCTGGAACATTGTCTCTAACATCATAATAGTGCTGTTCGCTATGGTTCATTTGATGTTCCTCTAAATGAACCCTTAATCGCGCTGGATTTTGTGCCATCATACGATAGGCATTTATTAAGTCAGCATTAATATCAGAAATTGTAGCATGTTGAGGTCTGAGATAAAAAAAAGCAGACCCCCCTCCTAAAAAAGGTTCAAAATATCTATTATAGTCTTCAGGAAATATTTGATGATATCTCGATATCAACCATCTTTTCCCACCTGGCCATTTTATAAAAGGCCTCATTTTTTACACCCTATCCGTTTAATCCAAGCTCTAAGTCAGAAAACATAATTGTATTTGTTATTATCATATCACTTCCGCCACATTTCAACAATATCTCCCACAAAAACAAAAAATGCCCCACGCAAGTGCATGCCTGTCAGGCTGCCGCCGCACCCAACCCTTCCCTGCCTTCTTCCTCTGCGGGGCAACAAAATGACTTTTGTCATGCCAAAGCGTGACTTCCGGTACTGCCGCATGACAAGTTGATCCGCTAAAATGGAGACATCAAAAGGAGGGGTTCATTCATGGATAATAAAAGGTTGTTGGTAATCGTAAAGGTGTGCTTCATTCTCTTCTGCATCAACGTCAGTGCGGCGATACTCGTGGGCTGCGCGCAGGCTTTCCCCGGCCTGTTCACGATCCACATGATGGACATCATCCGGTGGCACGGCACCACCGTCGTGATCCCGATGCTCCCGCTGCTGCTGGCAGGGCTGATGATCGCCATGTTCCTGCTCATCGCGACAGCGGTGTTTAACCGCATCCTCTACGGACGGCGGCGCACAAGGCAGGGCACGGAGGAATGAACGGTCTCATCAAAAGGAACGGCTGAGCAATAGCTGCCGTTCTTTTTTTGGCCCCCTTGGATTCCCGCCCCGCCCGCCCTTCCGTAAACAACTCCACGCTGTGGTCGTTTCAAGGGAGTTATAGCTATCGGAGAGACCTAAGAGGGAAATCAAAATCCCCCTGGTCTCTTAACGAAGCCGTCCAATTTTCTATCAGGACATCCAGATACCAAACCCGCAAACAGAACAACACCGAAGTGAGCTCGTGCATCATCTACACAACATCAAACGGTACCATCCGCCTTCCGAAAACAGCTCCACGCAGTGGTCGTTTCAAGGGGGTTATAGAGATTGTTAAGAGACCTAAGGGGGGAAATCGAAATCCCCCCTGGTCTCTTAACAAAAGCCGTCCAATTATCTAACGGGACATCCAGAATGCCAAACCCGCAAACAGAAAAACAAGGAAGTCCGTTCCATGCAATATATGCTTTTATGGAATGACTACATTGGAAGCTTCAGGTCCCCGCTTCCCCTGCACAACATCAAACTGTACCCGCTGCCCCTCGTTCAGAGATTTAAACCCGTTGGACTGAATCGCCGAGAAATGCACGAAAACATCCCCTCCGCCTTCCTGCTCAATAAACCCGTAACCTTTTTCCGTGTTAAACCATTTTACTTTTCCGAACAATGTCTTTCCTCCGAAACCATTTTTACGTCCTTATTATGCTGCATGTGTCCGTAAATTATGCTTGTTTCGTTCGATTGCCCGGCGAAAACGCAGCTCGCGCAGCAGCCTTATCCGGCTTGGATTCCCCCGTTTATCCCAGCAGCACATCCGCCAGCGTCTGCGCAAAAAGCGCGTTCTCGTCGATCCATGGCGTGTTTTCATCCTTGCATGCCCTGATAATTGATCCCCGCGTGCCATTCCGCCGGTTCCCCTTTTCCTGCCGTTTCCCGTATGGTATAGTGAGTTAATTCCAAAAGGAGGAACTGCCATGCCACGAAAAGATGAGAAAAACGCCCGCCGCTTTGCGGGCTTTGCGGATATCTATGACAGCGCGCGGCCTGCCCTGCCCCTTTGCGCCATCGAGCTGGCTTGCCTGTACCTTGGCAAAACGCCCGGTCTCGTGGTGGACATGGGCTGCGGCACCGGCCTGTCCACCTTTGCCTGGGCCAGTCATTGCGCCAGTGTGGTCGGCGTGGAACCCAGCCCCGATATGCTCGGCATTGCCCGCGCCAAGCAGCAGGAGGGCGTATCGTTCGTTCAGGCGTTCTCACACGACACCGGCCTTGAAACCGCCTCGGCGGACGTGGTTATCTGCTCGCAGTCGTTCCACTGGATGGAGCCCACCTCCACACTGACCGAAATCAGCCGCATCCTTGCGCCGGGCGGCGTGTTTGCCACGGTGGACTGCGACTGGCCCCCCATGTGCGGTACGGAAGCCGAGCTCGCCTATGCCCGCCTGTTTGAGGCCGTGGCCCGCGCCGAGACCGAAACACCTGCTTTACGCGACGCCTCCACCAAATGGAGCAAGGACAACCACCTGAAAAACATCCGGCAAAGCGGCTACTTCCGTTACGCCCGCGAGGCCGTGTTCGATACCGTCATGGACTGCACCGCAGACCGCCTCATCGGCATCGCGTTCAGCCAGGGCGGGCTGCAGGCCGCGCTCAAAGCCTGCCCGGAGCAGCTGCTGCCGGAGGCCGACCGCTACTGCGAAGCCATCCGCCGCGTCTTCGGTGACAAGACCTTCTCCGTCAGCTTCGGCTACCGCATGCGCATTGGCGTCAAATAGAAAGGAATTGCCATGACCGAAAGCATCCCTTCGCGCGTCCACACGCTGTACTGGGAGCACGACTTCAACTGCGCGACAACCACGCTGATCTGCCTGGGCGAGCTGTTCCGCACCCCCATCCAGCCGCAGACGCTGGCCGCCGCTGTCGGCATGCACGGCGCGGGCGGCTTCCGTGCGCAGTGCGGGCTGGTGGAAGGCGCGCTGATGTTCATCGGCATATACCTGTCCGAGCAAAAGAAATCCGCCGCAGAGGCCGCCGCGCTCTGCCATGACTTCGCGGAGGCGTTCACCGCGCGCTTTGGCTCGCTGCAGTGCCGCGACCTGCGCCCCGGCGGCTTTCAGGAGAGCGACCCGCCGCACGCCTGCGAAGCGCTGACCGCAGCTGCCATCGACTTTTCATACCGGTTTATACAGTCAAAGCTGGGCTTATCGGAGACTCCATAAAAAAAGTGCGCAGCCATAAACGGCCTGCGCTTCAATTCCTAACGGGAGATGTTATTGAATATTTGAGGCTAACCCTTCACTCGGTCAGGATATCTGCGCGCGCTTACCCCTGCTGCTGCCCCTTGCCTTGCGGACCTTTCCGCTGCCGCGCTTTTTGCTTTCCCGCGCGTCCTCCCGGTCGTAAGCGGGATAGGCCATGCAGAACCGGATAAACAGGTTTTGCGGCTTGACGATATTCCCGTTTTCCGCGCTGTTGATATTGTCCATTTTCCCCACCCTCAAATGAAATCTGTACCTTTATTGAACCACAGTTGGATTGAGCCGTCGTTAAGCGCACATCAAACGTATGTAAAATCTTCGCGAACACACCTGTAGGGGCGAATTGGTCGCCCGCCGGCGCATATTTAACACGCGCTATGCTGCAGGGTTCATCGCCTTATGTGCCCATGAGTGGTTCGTTCTGCTATGACTGACCTCAAAACAGGCCGGGGATTATGTGTCCCCCTGCCTGTTGCTTTTTCACGCCCTATGATCAGCTTCATTTAAATATTGTTAAACGCACCATATTGACGCGCTTAAAATATGATAGAAACGGGGTAATTGTGTCATGCACATCAGAAAAACGGCTATTGTGATACTGACGTACAACAACATCGCGTACAACAAAGCATGCCTCGAGAGCATAAGGGAACACACCGAGGTTGGTTCATATGAGATCGTGGTCGTCGACAACAACTCGTCCGACGGCACGCGGGAATGGCTGATGGAGCAGCATGATGTCAAGCTACAGCTGAACGATTACAACGCGGGCTTTCCCAAAGGCTGCAATCAGGGCATCGCTCTGGCGTGTGAAGACAGTGATATACTGCTTCTCAACAACGATACCATTGTTATGCCACGATGGCTGGAAAACATGAGCAAATGCCTTTACAGCGCTGACGATATCGGCGCTGTAGGAGCCGTATGCAATCACAACGAGAACCTGCAGGGCGTAGACTTCAGCTACGGCGATCCCGGCCAGATGATGGCTCTGGCTGAAGAGAACAATATTTCCGACAGCTCAAGATGGGAGCAGAAGCTTTTTCTCATCGGCTACTGCCTGCTGATCAAGCGCGAAGTGCTCGATAAAATCGGGCCTCTGGATGAGGCTTTTTCGCCCGGCTATATCGAGGACAACGACCTTTGCATGCGGATCGTCACCGCAGGCTACCGCCTTATGCTTTGCCACGACTGTTTCATCCACCATCACCTGGGCACGAGCTTTCGCGCAAACATGGATGCGCTGTATCCGATATTATTCGCGAACAGGGAGAAGTTTCGAATGAAGTGGGGCTTCGGGCCCTTCCTCTTTGACGATATCAAGCACACCTCCATCCGCGTGCTGGACGAAGCGGATAGACAAAAGCCGCTCCGCGTGCTGGATTACGCCTGCGGTATCGGCGTAACCCTGCTGAAGATCAAATACCGCTACCCAAACGCCCTGCTCTTCGGCTGGGAGCCCTGCGCAACCATGGCCAACATCGCCCGGCGGGTCGCCGTCGTTTCCACCGCGCCCTTTGACCATTTCATAGCCGGCATGCCCGACGGGTCGTTCGATTATATACTCCTCGGCCAATACCTTGAGACCGTCGAAAACCCCGAAAAGTTTCTTTCCGTACTCAAAAGCAAATTGCGGGATGGCGGTTGTGTCATCTGCGCCGTGCAAAACATCATGCACTACAGCGTAATCCGGGATATGCTCGCGGGCCACTGGCACTATCCAACCGAAACCGTGGTGAATAAGAACTACAAGAACTTATTTACGCTCAGCGACCTCACCGACATCTTTTCGCGGTGCGGCTATAAAAATCAGCATACCTTCCACTGGTATTCAGCGCCCTCGGACGTTGACTGGCCGTTGATCAATCAGCTGTGCGAAGCGGGAGAGGAAAAGCGAAGCTACATCTATACCACGTATCTGTTTTCCGTCAGATTCCAGAAATAACACGCCCCCGCTCCCTCAGGCGAGGGGCGAAACCACCCTCACTACGCTCACCGGCCCCGGCAAGTCTGGCTGCAGACCATTCCCCTGCCCGGCTCGTCAGGCAGCTCGTCCCGTACCTTGCCAAGCCCATACACCTGTAGGGGTCGAAACCCTCGGCGGTCCGGGTTGGTTGTAAAAAGGTATGGGAAAGCTAAAGGCTATTGCGATTCTAACCTCTGAAGAAGAATGAAGCTACGGCTTTGAACCGACATGCGTTGGAGATTGGTGCTAGGAATAGAAATATCGAGAAGAATCTTTACTAATTCATAATTCAAGTTAGTTTTATTACATCTTTATAAATAGAGGCTTTATGATTAAAAGAGTCCACCCCACCCTCTAAATAATTGATAATATGTTTAATAATGTTTTTTTGGGTTGGGTACCCCGTATTTTCAACCCATCCTTTTCTGCCATCCGACTCCATGACAATAACTTGCTCTGCCTTCGCATTTGTAACAATTGTCGAACTATGCGTTGCAATTATCACTTGCCTCTTTACTTTGACTCGACGCAGGTCACTAACGAGATTTTTGTATATGTACCTATTATCAAGGTTGTCTTCGGGTTGGTCGATAATTAATGGTGTTATATCCTTTATATAATCGCCAAAACTCAAAATGAATGATAGTAATGCGACAACTTTTTGTCCCAGAGATAGGTTCTGGATGCTTCTATATATTTCTCTGCTATTGGTTATCGTTTCTCGATTGTATATATTAAATTGCAGATCAAACTTTTCACATTTGCCGAGGTATTTTCTAATTTGATAGTTCAAATGTTTAATACTCTCAATATTTGAGATATCCTTATTTAAAAGATCATAAAAGTTAAGAAAATTATTCTTATTTAATTCTCTAACTCCAAGGTCTATTAATCCTTTACTCATTTCTTCTAAAAACTGATTTATTGGGTACTTATCTATAAAAAAATCAAAATTTCGATTAAGAATATTCTTCAACAACTCAATCAATCCAATTTGACTCTCGATATGTTCCAGATAAGAAATAACAGTGGCAAATTTAATATTGTATCCATGGAAATATTCCTTAAAATTGTACTGATTAAATAAAAAAGATGCTTTAAAATATCCGTAATTATTTATAGTATAGAGAATTTTCAACTTTTTGTTTTGTGTTTCGTTGTATGACTCTATCAATTCATTGATTTTTACTTGTCGTTCTTTTAATCTATCTTCCAATTCCTTCAATATTCTTAGCAATCCCGTTGCCGAATATACATAATTCGGTCTTATTTCTTCCGCTATTTTATTTTTTCGCAAAACAATAGAATTAATAAAATCACTTATCTCACCTCTATTTGAGATGCTTACAAGTTCATTTATAGAATAACCTAAATTAAAAAATTCAAATAATAGGTTTTTCGCATCTTTTGATGATAATTGAGTTAATATATCACCCTTAATTTCATAAATTTCCATACAGTTCTTAAATACGAAATCTGCAATTCTTTTTCGGTCAAATTCTTCCTTCATATAACTTCCATAATAATCACTGAATCTTTCTACGGCATCATCATTTCCATTATATTCTGTACCTGGTGTATTGAAGAAAATTATAAAATCCCTTTTTTCATAATGATAAAGAACCAATATATATTCATGTAAACAAATGAATTTCAATAAGTCTTTATTGATACAATTCTGACTCAATATAAAAATTAATATATTGATGAGTGTACTTTTCCCTGTGCCACGTCCACCAATTAAGCAATTTAGATCTTCAGAAAACACCAAGTTGAATAATCCGTCTTTTTTACCAGTTAAAAATCCTTCTTCAAAAGGTTTTATTGATATTCCTTTTATATATTTCGATGGTTTAGTTGGTTTCTCTAATTGAAGTGAAATTGTGTAATCTTGGAGTGCTTTCTCAATCATTGCATAATTACATCGTTGTCCTTTTATCCAAAAACACTTCATAGATATAGTATCAATACCATGAGAGTCAGAATCAAGAATATAACATATTTCAGATGTTCTATAATTACTAATCTTATCTTGTATAAAGACTTCCTTAGTCTTATCAGATAATCCAATAGCTTTTAAATACTCAGAATTCAATAAATTCTTTCTGAAACTGTCATTCAGGTAATTCTTTGAAAAAATATCAGAAGTATTAATGTGGGCAATATAACCTATACCTTTTAAGCTATTAATTGATTTTAGGACTTCAGCACTCGTTAGATATGTGCCATCATAGAATGACATGATTTCATTCTTAAGCCAATCCGACAGTAATTGCTTTATCGAATCATGAAATACGCCTACTATATGAAGCTTATCAGCACATGATATCTCAACACCTAGTATGATAGTCGGGCGTTTTTTTACATATTTGGATTTGCAATAAATATCAACTGCATTATTCAATTTTTCGTATCCTTCAATTGTATTATGGTCGGCAATTACAATTAATTCTATGTCATTTTTACAAATCTGATCTGCAATTAATAGGTATGCAATAAATTCCTTAAATGTTGAATATATGATCGGATAATCAAAACTGTGTTTATCAAATGGTTCAGGAAATAACCCTTCACTAATTGCAATATCTCTTATATCATCCTCACTCAGGTTTTTGAAATAATCGTCATCATTACCCTTTTTAGAATCAAACAATAAATAATCGTATGAGGCTGGCGTATGAAGATGAAAAAGGCATTTATGAAATGAACCGAAACTATTTTTATCTATTAGAGCATTAATTCCCTCATACATCTGTTTCTTTATTCCGCCTAGGGGGCGATATTGATTTGGATTCAATTATTATCTCCCAAAAACTCTGCGTATAGATTCTTCAGCTTTTTTGTACAAACTATTTTATATCATTCTATCATCCCCACCCCATTTCTACAACATCTCCCATAAAAACAAAAAATGCCCCACGCAGGAGCATTCATGTCAAACCTATATCATCCTTCCGCCGGAATCACTCAACCTTCGTACCGCACTGCGAGCAAAACACCTCGTCGTTTCTGAGCGGCTTTCCGCATCTGGCGCATATCCTGCCGGACTCCTGCGCAAGCGCGTGTTCGTGATGATACTCTTCCTTTTTCACAAACACATACAGACTGGGCAAAACCCAAGCCAGAATAAGCGCAAAGACAAACGACGAGAAAAAGCCGAGCAGCCAGAAACCGCCGAAGCTGTATCCTTTATTTTTGGCCATATTCGCGCCAATGAAGGACAGTCCAATGTTTAAAAAAATGAGAATTATTCCGCAAATCTTAAGATAATCAAAACAATCAAAGGAGTGAGTAGGCATTGACGCAACCTCCAAGCAAAATATAGTTTAAATATACATGCTTTGTACAGGAAATGTCAATTCGTTCCGTATCGTCCCATTGCCTCCCAATCCCGCGCTTCACGCCAGCCGCGAAAGCTCGTTCCCGTTCGCGTCGTAGAGGATGCCCATCTCGTCGTCCTTGTCGCTCCATACCTTCTTCTCGTCCCAGATGAAGTCGCCCTCGCCGTTTCTGCACGCCACGGTCAGGGTGTCCCCCGCGGCCAAAAACGCGCCCTGCGGAAACACGAACACCTCGCTGCCCTTCACCGACCAGATGAAGTACCCGGAAAGGTCCGCGTCCGCGCCGTTGTTGACGAGCGTGATGGTCTGCGCATCCTTGTCGATGGACTGTATCGCGATGTCTGCCGTGGCTGTCTGCGGCAGCGGGCCGGAGAGCTCCATCACTCCGCCGGTCGCGGTCAGCAGCACGCCGCAGGCATAATTCTGCGTCACGTATATCTGCGCGCCGGAGAGCGCGTCCAGCACCCGGTCGTTGGGTGTGTCGTCGTCCTCCGCGGTGCTGGTGGATATCACCGCCACCTGCGCGCCCACGGCATTGGCAAACGCCTCGGAGGTCGCGTCGGGGTTGCCGTGGTTGCCCACCTTGAGCGCGTCCGCAGTAAGGTCCGTGCCCGCAGCCATCAGCGAGGCCTCTTCCGCAAACTGCATATCGCCGGTCAGCAGCACCGTCACGCCGCCTGCGTGCAGCTTCATCACGAGCGAGTTGTCGTTGTCGTCGTCGCCGTTGTAGCTGATCGGCCCCAGCACCTCAAAGTAAACGCCGTCCGCCACATACACGGTATCGCCCGCGGAAAGCTTCGTGCGCGTGAGCCCGATATCCGCCCCCACCTCGTCCAGCGCGTTCTTGCCGCTCTTCTTGTCCATGGATATCTTCGCGGTATACAGCGTGCCGATATCGCAGCGCAGGGCCAGCGCCGCCGCCCCGCCGATGTGGTCGCTGTGGGTATGCGTCAGAAACAGCCCGTCCAGATGCGTCACGCCGAGCATCGCCAGCGCGCGGTAAAGCGCAGGCACGGCTTCTTTTTTGCCCGTGTCGACCATGTATGTCTTGCCGCCCGCCCGAATCAGGGCCGCGTCGCCATAGCCCACGTTGATGAACAGTATGGACAGCTCCGCTTCTTCCGGCGTGGCCGTGGGCGTTGCAGCCGTCTCCGGCGTGGCGGTCGGCGTTGCAGCCACTTCTGTTCCGGTCGGCGTGGACGCCGGTTCCGTAGCGGTCGGCGTATTGTCCGGGCCGCCGCAGCCCATCAGCAGCAGGCACACCGTCAGCACGCCCGCGATAATCTTCCTCATTCGTTCTCCCAATGCGTTTTGGACACTTACTACTAATTCGCGATAAAAACCATTGAATGCTTTTTATATGCCGCCAACGGCGGCTGCGGGGCAACCCCCGCGAATTTAGTCCAATACTATCCCTGCGCCTCTGGCGCAGAGGCAAGCAGTGCTTGCACCATTAAGATTATGCAATGATTTTAATGGTGGATAGTATTATATCACATAATATCGCATAACGGGCAGGGCATTAAAACAGATGGACTCCGCCCGCGAAGATGCCTGGAATTCGCGCGTCTGCCCCGCCCGCAAGGGGAAATAGCGCGGTTACGTAACTTTTATACGCATATACTCATAAAAAATGTAATAAATTAATATAAATAAGGTTGAAATATCGGATTAACTTGATACAATAATAGTGTCATGATCGAAGGCACCCGGCGGTCTGGCTGGTTGCCACAATAATTTTATTTATGGAGGGCATTATGGAAGGACAAGATTACAACCAGCAACAGACTCCTGCGGGTGAACAACCGCAGCAGCCGCAGCAGCCGAATCCGTATCAGCAGCAGGCTAACCCCTATCAGCAGCAGCCAAATCCGTATCAGCAGCAGCCGTACCAGCAGCAGCAGGCTTATCAGCAGCCGCAGCAGGGCCAGTACAATCCATACCAGCAGCCACAGCAGCCGAACCCCTATCAGCAGCAGGGTTATTACCAGCAGCCGGTCGCGCGTCCGAACAACGGCAACGCCATTGCCGGTATGGTTCTCGGTATTGTCAGCTGCGTGTTCTGCTGGACGTGGTACATCGGCATTCCGGCCGGCGTGGTCGGCCTCGTGCTGTCCATCCTCTCCAAGAAGCACGGCCCCAACAAGATGGCGACCGCAGGCTTGATCTGCAGCATCATCGGCCTGGGCATCAGCGCAGTCGTGTGGATCGCGATCGCAGCTTGCGCGTCTTCGCTGTACTACTGGTATTAAACCGTAAAAGCTATCGAAAGGGAAAGGGCGGTTCCGCTCTTTCCCTGTTTTATATCTGACGAAACCTAAAGGAGACCTTCATGCTGCCCAGCTTCTCCGTGTTCGGAGTCACCATCCCCATGTACGGCCTGCTGATTTCGGTTGGAATCATACTGGGTTTTCTTGTCGCCGTGTACAAACCCGTCCCCAGCGGCCTTCACCGGCAGGACATCTTTTTCAGCGGCCTGTTCGCCGTCATCGGTCTTGCCTTGGGCGCCAAGCTGCTGTATATCATCACCATCCTGCCGCAGGTCATTGCGCGGCACGCGGATACCCCAATCACTTCCGCCGAAGTGCTGGACCTTTTGCAGCACGGCTTCGTGTTCTATGGTGGGCTGATCGGTGCGGCGGCGGGCATATGGATCTATGGCAAGGTGTTCCGCATCCGCTTCTGGCCGCTGATGGACAGCCTGATCCCCTCCGTGCCGCTGATCCACGCCATCGGCCGCGTCGGGTGCTTCTGCGCAGGATGCTGCTACGGCGTACCCTCCATCACCTGCGGCATGGTCTTCCGCGCGGACTCGCTCTCGCCGCAGGGCGTGGCGCTCTTTCCCGTGCAGCTCATGGAGAGCGGCCTCAACCTCGTCCTGTTTGCCGCGCTGTTCATCTACTCCCGCAAGTTCCGCACTGACCGGAAAATCACCGGCCTGTACGTTACCGGATATGCCCTCATCCGCTTTGCCACCGAGTTCTTCCGCGGCGACGCGGGCCGCGGCGTATTGCTCGGCATCGGCGTCTCGCAGTGGATCAGCATCGCGTTGCTCCCCCTCGGCCTCTACTGGCTGCTGAAAAAAACCAAGGCCCCCGCCAAAACGCAGGACAACCCATCGGATAATCAGCAATAATCAGGACAACAGAAAAGCCGGGCTGCCCCGGCTCTTTTCATATCTGCAAGCCTCCCCCGTTCCTGTGTCCCGTAAAGACGTAGTTTCCCGGAGTGAGCGAGATCGCTTTAAATAGCGGAGAATTTCCGTCACTTCTTCAGCTCCATGGCTTGATAAAGCCGCCCTTGCTAAAGGGAGGGGGACCGCGTGAGCGGTGGAGGGATTAGCAAATGCCTGATTGCTCAAATAGCCGAGCTTCCGCCCCTATCCTCATGACCCTTCCCCACATGTCATCCTGAGCGCAGCGAAGGATCTTCATGCTGCTATTCAAAAAGCTAAAATTGTTCCTGATAAAAAGTTCTCTGGCTCTGATAATGGAATAAGAAACCCCGAAGAAATTCTTCGGGGCCTTTTCGGAGGTTATGTCCGCGACTTTTCAGCCATCTGTATCGCTTCGCGAACAATATTACCGCAGTTCTTTGCTGAGACCCCGCCCCAGCCCTCATTCGCTACAACGTCCTCGACGCCCAAGCGTTTCGCGATTTCTTGTTTTAAAGCATCCGACATTAACCCTTTTTCAGACATATGATCCTCCTTCGCGGTTTTGCCGCAATATTAATATGCCCAAATCAGCTGTCGTGAATATTCAAAGTCTACAAAGGAGGATTAACCGATAAGGTTTCAAAACTCATCAAAATCAGTTTTTATGGTTGCCGTCTGCTCCGCTTCCGGCTGGCAATCCCGCTTCCAATTATACCATGCGGCGGCATGAGAAAGGCCGTACATCAGGACGAGGCTGCCGTACACCACAGGCCATACAATTAAACCTTTAAATAAAGCCAAAGTCCCTGCAAACAAGCATAAATCAATTAAAAGGTCAGTAACGGTAATCATCCATTTATGAGGAATGCGAATATGCCTTTCCTGATAATGATTATCCACGATCGCTTTTTTCTTTGATCTTTTCTGCCAAAAGAACCGATCGTACAAAAGCTCGGTAACATTATTATAATACTCCAAATAAACCGCAGATTTAGTCTGCGGACGATCATTATCAAAAAAAACATACCACCACCGCAAAGAAGAAAAGCACCTTAAGAGTTTTATCAGCAGCGGGATGAGGAAAGAATTAAAAGACATCGTAAAGGTAAACATCAAAAATTTCAAAAAAATCCGGTCATACCATAACCGTAAAATCTCACCTATCAGCCAAAAACTAAGAATGACAAACGCCAGACTGGCGGCCAGCAGTATAAAGTCAAAAACGCATTTGGTTCTTGCGTAATTTTGTTCCGTATAACTTATCCCGGTTTTATTGTCCGTAATGACGCCCGTCAGCAGATAATGCGGATCGTTCTGAAGCTTTACGAATTGTAAGAATTCCGGTTTGAATTCCTCCACCCAGCTTGCCTCCAATATCAGAATCGCACAAGCCGATGCATACGGTCAGTCCAAAAGCAGCTATCGGGGAAGCATCCGCCCAACTCATGTTTCAATACTATTCTTATAAAATGTTTATCCGCGAAACGTCCTGTGCAGGACGTTTCGCATAACGGGATTCTCAAGGGGCAATGCCCCTTGAGCGGTAGTTTGGAGGCAGAGCCTTCAATAGAAATACAGGGCAGCCTGCTTAGTACACCCGTTCCACCGGGATGCTGCTGTAGTCCAGCACGCCGTGCTCGTATTCCTTGTCCATCAGACAGGACGACAGCAGAAAATCCGCCGTAGACTGATTCATGGCCACAGGGATGTTGTACAGCACCGCGATGCGCAGCAGCGCCTTCACGTCCGGGTCGTGCGGCTGCGAAGTCAGCGGGTCCCAAAAGAACACCATAAAATTCACGTAGCCCTCGGCGATGGCCGCGCTGATCTGCACGTCGCCACCCAGCGGGCCGCTCTTGTACGCATGCACCGGCAAACCGGTCGCCTCGGCCACCAACCCCGCCGTGGTACCCGTGCCGCACAAAAAGTGCCGCCGCAGCACCGGCTCGTTTCTCACCGCCCAATCGATCAGGTCCTTTTTGCGGTTGTCGTGCGCTACCAGCGCGATATGCTTCTGCGCCCCGATCTTATATTCCTGCATATGTTTCCTTTCATTACAGCTGTTTTAAAAATCAACCGCTTACATTATACGGTGTCCGCTGCATGTACACAATCCGTTTTGCGTAAATTCCCCTCCCAAAAATTTTCTGCATATTTATACATTTTTCTATTGATTTATGCGTATATGCGCGCTATAATATGCAACATTGAATGTGTATGGAGGAAACAGACTATGAAACTGATTAAACAAATTGCCGCGCTGGCCCTGGCGTTTGCCATGATTCTCGCGTTCGCCGCTTGCACCGCGCCGGCCGAAACGCAGACACAGGAAAGCGTTGCTGTCACAACGGATTCGACGGAAACCGCTTCCGCGGACGCGTCGGCTGAGACCAGTGAAAAGCCCGTGCTCGTCATGGCGACCAACGCCCAGTTCGCGCCGTACGAGTTCTACGACGGCGATGCGATCGTCGGCATCGACGCGGAAATCGCTCAGCTCATCGCAGATAAGCTGGGATATACGCTGCAGATCGAAGATATGGAGTTCGAATCCATCATCACCTCGGTGCAGCAGGGCAAAGCGGACATCGGCATGGCCGGTCTGACGGTCCGTCCGGACCGTCTGGAAGCAGTCAGCTTCTCGACCACCTATGCGACGGGCAAGCAGGTCATCATCGTGGCGGAAGGCTCGGACATCCAGAGCGCCGACGACTTTGAAGGTAAGACCATCGGTGTGCAGCAGGCCACCACGGGCGACATCTATGTCTCTGAGGACTTTGTCGATACCGGCCTCGCCAACATTGAGCGCTACAACAAAGGCGCAGACGCGGTGCAGGCGCTGGCATTGGGCAAGATCGACGCGGTCGTCATCGACAACGCGCCCGCTCAGGTCTTTGTTGAACAGAACCCTGGCCTCAAGATCCTCGAGACCGAGTACGCCCTGGAAGACTACGCCATCGCGGTATCCAAGGATAACACCGAGCTGCTGGACAAGATCAACACGGTGCTGGAAGAGCTCATCACCTCCGGCGAGGTGCAGGCCATCCTCGACAAGTACATCAACGCGGACTAACCGCTTGACAACACCCCGCCCTGCTGTTACCTTTGATAGGGCAGAACGGGAAAAAGATTATGCAGGCTGTCTGCTTAGCGGGCAGCCTTTCTTTTTGGGAACCTGAAGGAGGAGTGTATCATGGCTTGGTGGCAGCATCTGATTGAACAGATATCGCTGTGGTGGCAGGGCTTTGCCCACGATTTTACGCTGGCGTTCGTCGAAAAGGCCCGGTGGAAGTTTCTGACCAACGGCCTTGCAAACACGCTCGTCATCACACTGTTCGCGGTGATCATCGGCATCGTGCTCGGCTTCATCGTATCCATCATCCGCACCACGCATGACAGAACCGGCAGGCTGAAGTTTCCCAACGCGCTCTGCCATATCTACTTAACCGTGATCCGCGGTACACCCGTCATGGTGCAGATCATGATCATCTACTTCGTGATCTTTGCCGCCGCCCCCACCACCTATAAGATACCGCTCGCGATTCTCGCCTTTGGCATCAACTCCGGCGCGTATGTGGCGGAAATCTTCCGCAGCGGCATCAACGCCATCGACGCGGGCCAGTTTGAGGCCGGGCAGAGCCTGGGCTTTGGCTATACGGAAACCATGTGGCGCATCGTCATGCCGCAGGCGTTCAAAAACGTGATTCCGGCGCTCGCCAACGAATTCATCGTGCTCATCAAGGAAACCTCCGTCGCAGGCTACATCGCCGTGGAGGACCTCACGCGCGGCGCGTTCAACATCGGCGGCGCCATCTACAACTACACGCTGCCGCTGATTGCGGCGGCGCTCATCTACCTCGTCATGACCATGCTGCTCTCCTTTGGCGTCAGCAGGCTGGAAAGGAGACTCAAGCGCAGTGAACGATAATTTAACCCCAAAAAGCTCCGCTTTCCGGGGACCCCGTGAAATCCTCATCCGCACAAAGGGGCTGGAAAAGCATTACGGTAAAGTCAAGGCTTTGGACGGCGTTGACGCCGAAATCAGCAAAGGCGACGTAACAGTGGTCATCGGGCCGTCCGGTTCGGGCAAGTCCACCTTTCTGCGCTGCCTCAACCTGCTGGAGAAGCCCACAGGCGGCAAGGTCTTCTTTGAGGGCGTGGACATCACCGACCCCATGGTGAACATCAACGTGCACCGTCAGAAGATGGGCATGGTGTTCCAGCAATTCAACCTGTTCCCGCATATGACCGTGATGGGCAACATCACGCTCGCCCCGGTGCACCTATTGAAACAGACCAAGGAAGAAGCCGAGCAAAACGCGCTTGCCCTGCTTGCCCGCGTGGGCCTGGCGGACCGCGCGCAGGCTTACCCGGCCCAGCTTTCCGGCGGCCAGAAGCAGCGCATCGCTATCGTGCGCGCGCTCGCGATGAACCCGGACGTGATGCTGTTCGACGAACCCACCTCCGCGCTGGACCCCGAGATGGTGGGCGAGGTGCTGGACGTCATGAAATCCCTCGCGCAGGGCGGCATGACCATGGTGGTGGTCACGCACGAGATGCGCTTCGCACGGGAGGTCGGCACGCACGCCATCTTCATGGACGAGGGCCGCATCGTGGAGGAAAGCACGCCCGCGGAGCTGTTCGGCAGCCCCAAGGCCGACCGCCTGCAAAGCTTCCTCGCCAAGGTACTGTAAGGATCGTGCGGAGTGGCCACGCCAAGTACTGGACCGGCCGCTGCAGTCCGGCCTCCTTTTGACACGGGGCCTAATCTCCTGCGGCATGTCTCGCGTCAGCCGCCCGTCACCATCCAGCATTCTTCAAATTCTCCCCAGTACTAAACGGAGATCGAGCCTTCATTATTTCTGAAGTCAACAGTCTCGGTGCACGCCAGCCTCCCTCGGGCAGAATGATGGTACATCATGTGTTGCTGAAGGAAACCCCTCACCCGTCAGCCTCCGGCTGACACCCTCTCCTCAGGAGAGGGCATGGCCTTATGCCTGCGCTGGCACATACCCCGCGTCCTGCACGGCGCGCGCACCTTCCGAGCCTGTCAGCCAGTTGAACAGCAGCCTTGCGGGCGAGTCCTCAGGCTCATCTGCGCGGATGACCGCATAGAAAGGATTGATGTACGGATACTGCCCCGCGGAGATGGTTTCGGCGCAGGGGGCAAAGCCGTCCACAGCCAGCAGCTTGATGCCCGGCACGGCGTACATGTTGCGCACATAGTAGTATACCGAATACCCCAGCGCGTTGCCGGTGTTCTCATAGGCAGCAATATCGTCGAGCAGCTCGCCCATCATGCCGGGCTGCAGCGACTCCGGCGCAGGCATCATGGGGGTGCCCTTCATCACCAGCTTGAGCATCAGCGCCTGGCTGCCCGAGTTGGATATGCGCTGGTACGCGACGATGGGCTTATCCTCTCCGCCCACCGCGCTCCAGTTCGTAATCTGGCCCGTGTAGATATCGATGATCTGCTGCTGCGTCAGGCTGTCCACGGGATTGCCTTCGTTCGTGAGAAACACCAGCGCGTCCAGACCGATCGGCTTTTGGATGAACTCCGCGCCCGTCTCCTCCAGTTGCAGCTTGATCTCATCCGGCGCTTCGTAGACCACCAGCAGGTCGGTGTTGCCTGCCGCCAGTTCAAGGTAGGACTGCCCGGTCATGGTGAACGCCGTTTTTCGCAGACAGTCGGCAATGGGCTCCCCGGTAATCTTGGCACGCATGTAAACAGCCAGCGGCAGGGTCGCCGTGGAGCCGTCCACCCGCGGATATTCGGTATAGTCGATGTGCAGCGCGGCCGCCCAGTTGGCCGGGTCGGGAAGGTCCACCGGCAGCGCGCTGATCGCGAATACCGGCTGAGTGCCCTCAGCTGTCGGGGAAAGTACGGTGTCTGTATCGCCCGGCGGCGTGCTGTCCGCAGGCTGGGTGCACGCGCAAAGCAGCAGCGTCAAAACCGCCATGAGTATCATCAAGCCTTTTTTCATACGGTTCTCCTCCGTTTTCTCATTCCGCCACCGCCAGTGTGCCTTTAGTCCATCAGCGCATCGTAATCGGACGCCTGCCATACCCAGTTTCCGGCGATGTCCATCAGCCCATATGCCGGGCCCACGCGCACGCGCAGCAGGTCGCCATCCGGGTGCACGTAGTCGTACACCGCGGGAAGCAGGACGTTTCCGTCCACGTCCATCACGCCGCTGTACTCCGTGTCAAACTCGTTCTTCTCAGTGAACGTCAAATATTTTCCGTTTGCGGTATACAGGCCTTCAAGGTCCGCTCCGTCAGCGGAAAGCGAGCTGTATTGCATCGGGAGTATCATATTGCCCTTGGCGTCGCACATCCCATAGAGCGATGTTCCGTCCGGCTGTTCCCTGATGATGATGAAGCGGTCCGGGTTGACTGGCATGCTATAATCGCAGACCGGCAGCTGCACCTGCACGCCCTCCCGCGTATAGTAGCTCTGCGCGGAGTCGTACGACTCCTGAACTATCACCAACTGCACATCCGCGTCCCAGTACATTTCCACCGCCGCGGGAGCAATCTGGCTTCCATCCGCGCCCAGCAGATACGAATATCCGGCTTCGTCATTCGCTATGATCGCGCCGTCATATACCCAAACCGATATATAGCCTTCCGCGAAAAAGGTTTGCTTCCACTGCGGATCAAAGATGCATACCCCGCCGGGAGACGCAGCCGGGAACACCGTTTTGCCCTTACCGTACGCGTCGGTATCGACCTGAATGAAATTGTATTCAAAGGGCAGCACCTCGTCACCCTGCGCATCCACCACGCCATACCGCCCGTTCCTGTTTGCAATGAACGTACCTTCACCCGCAGGCTGGATATAATCCCATATCGGCGGAAACACCTCGCTTAACGTCAGGTCCAGCAAGCCATATTTGCCGGTCTCTTTATTCTCAATGACAATATAGCCACCCCACAGCGTTTCGGTTGTATAAAGATAGCCTTCAACGGTGCCGCTGCTCTGCAGGCTGCCGTCCGTATCGTATATGTCTATGGCCCAGGCGTTTTCGGATCCGTACTTATTCGCCACGATGCTGCCGCCGCACAGCGATACATCTTCGTATGCGCACGGTACGACCTGTTCTCCTTCCTGTGTGATGACGCCCATGCCGGACGAATCCCACACTCCAATAAGGCCGCTGCCGAGTATCATCGGATAATAATACTCCCCCTGTATCAGACTGGTGCCGTCCATAGCATACAGCCAGCCGAGCGGCTTCAAGTAAGCTTCCTCTCCCCCCGCGTGCGCCTCGCCGTTCACCGCGTAGATCAGCACCGGGGTGACGCCGTCGTGCAGTATGATTACTTCGGCAAATTCCACAGGCAATATTGTCTGCCCGCGCCCATCCACCACGCCATACCGCCCGTTTTTGCCTACGACATAATAACCCCGGGCTACCGGCGCGGAAACCGTCGTGCTCACAGAAGCTTCGGCAGACGGGGTGTCCTGCGCATCCACCGGCGGACTGATCGCCGTGCAGGCGGACAGCGCAAGCACAACGCAGGCAAGCAGCGCGCCTGCCGCTTTGCAAACCGCCGGACAGCGTCTTCGATTTTTCATTGGTTCTATTCCCCCCGTCGTTGGGATGAGCTGATTATACCACATCAGTATATAATTGGAAAGGTTTCGAATTGAAGCAACGCAAGGTGCAAACTCCGGCAGATATTTTTTTGCTGCATGAAAAAAGCGCCGGATGATCCGCCGCTTGAGGCTGCCAAAGATGCTTCTGCCTTCCTCAGATGAGGGAGGTGGCGCGCAACTGCCGGAGGGAGTGACCGAAAATGTAGATTTCCCCCAGAGGCTTGACACTTGAGCGCCGGATGATCCGACGCTTCTAAATCTACTTTAGTCGTTCAGGAAATTGTACAGCTTGGTATACTCCTCATTAAAGTCCACCGGCTGTACCATGTCCGAACCGTTGTAGTTGACGTTCTTAAAGTTCTCCGGGTAGCGGAAGGTTGTCACGCTGTCCTTGCTCATGCCCTTGATCGACGAAGCGAGGTCGAGCATCACAGACACCGGAATGTCGGTGCGCACAAACTTGGACATCGTGGTGATGAGGTCCGGAACCTGTCCGGCTCCCACGTCCTGCGCTTTCTCAAACAGCTTGAACATCACGAGCTGCTGCCGCGCAATGCGGCCCGCGTCGCCGCCGGGATGACGGATGCGCATGTACGCCACAGCCTGCCGCCCGCTCAGATGCTGAGAACCCGATTTGTTGATGTTGGCCGCATCCTTGCCGGAGGTTTCGCCGTTGATCTCGTTGATGTTGATGTTCAGCCATTCCAGCTCGTTGCTTTGTATATCCACATCCACGCCATTCATGGCATTGATGATATCCTCCATGCCGTAGAAGTTGACGACAATATAATAGTCCGGATCCAGACCGAACCGGTCATGGTAGGTGCTGTACATCAGATCGATGCCGCCGAAATTATAGGCCGTGTTGAGCCGGTTCTTCTTGTGCCCGTCGATTTCGACCAGCGTATCGCGCATGAACGACACGAGCTTGATCGTCTTTTTCTCGGTGTTGACGCGCATATACATCATGACGTCGCTGCGGCCGGTGAACTTATTTTCCCGGTTGTCCACGCCGATCATGAGAATATCGACTTCCTCTTTGCTCTTGGTGATTTCCGTAACGGTGCCATCCTGTTCGTCAGCAGACGGCAGCCCGCTCACATCGTCGGACTCCAGCCCGTCGGACACGTCGCCAATATCGAAGCCCTTGTCATAGATGTTCGTAAACTGGATGATATAGAATCCCACCAACCCAACAAGCGCCACCACCAGCACAATGAAAATAGCCACCAGTGCTTTAAACGGCTTTCGTTTGCCGTTCTTCGGCGGCTGTCCTTTGCCCGATCCGGTACTGCCTTTGGGAGGCTGTTTGTACGCACCGCTCTTCTTCGATCCGCCGTAATTACCGGGGAAGATTTCCAGCTTGTCTTTTTCACTCATATCAGGACCCTCATTTAAACCCATAATATTATTATCGACAAAAATCCGCACACTATTGCGGAAATTCGCACCATACCGCCGCTGCTTCAGACAGCATGTCAGCATGCGTGCACGTCGCGGGTATTATATCACGTTTTGATACGCTTGAAGAGATGAATTTGTAAAAAGTTATAAAAAAAGTTTTCATTGAAAAACGAGACATGATCTGCTTATCTTTAAATGTCATGCCGAGCGAAGCCCGCCGTCTTTTCGCGGCACACAGAAACCTTTTCTTCGCTCAGCACAACGCATTTTTTCGGTTAAAAATGCAACGCCGTATACACCCTTCACAGCAGCTTCAGCGCGTCCTGCTTCTTCTCGCAGAACGAGCGCTTGAAGTCCCCGTTGATGCCGTTCTGCACCATCCCGTCACCCAATATGATGCACATGCCCAGCGTCAGCCGCGCAATCTCGCGCGTCTCCTCGGCCCGCTCCTCCAGCGCCGCCACGCGCCGTCCGTTGTCGGCCAGCTGCTCCGTCTCCTTGCGGTTCCTTTTCCGCGCGCCGATGACAGCCGCGATGACGGTATTCACCGCCACCATGATGACGCCCACCGCCAAACCCGTAATAATTGCCTCCATACCTGCTCCCCCTCGCTCTGTTGTCATTTCCCTTGTCCGCGAAACGCCCGATTAAGGGCGTTTCACAAGATGGGATTCTAAAGGGGCAATGCCCCTTTAGCGGTGGCTTGGAGGCAGCGCCTCCAACACACGTCAACTCTGCCTCAGCCGAACAGCTTTGCCCACGTCTTCACACCCACGATGCCGTCCACTACAAGCCCCGAAGCTGCCTGATACGCCTTCACCGCCGCCTCGGTCTTCGGTCCGTAGCTGCCGTCCACAGCGCCCGGGTCAAACCCCGCGGCCTTCACCGCCGCCTGTACCGCCGTCACGTCACTGCCGCTCTGGTACGGTTTGCCCGCGTTTTTCAGCTGCCGGGAGTATGCAGGCGCAGAAGGCTCACCAAAACACTTCAGCCGCCCAAAACGATTCCAGCTTGTTTTGGAGATATCCTCACGCACCACACCGTCGTCGCGGCCCTTGGCATGCACTACCGTACCGTCGCCCATATAGATGCCCACGTGATACACGCGGCTGCTCGTCAGGTACTTTCTGAACACGAGGTCGCCCGCGGTCAGTTCGCCCTCTTCGATCTCTGTGCAAGCCGTATAATATAGCCCGTTGGCATTCAGGTCGCTGCCGAGCAAGCCCTCGGCCAGCAGAAACGCCACCACCAGCCCGCTGCAGTCGTACGCACGCAGATTTACAAACCCCTTGTCCAACTGCTTCTTCCAAAACGCGATCGCCCGCTTATAGTTGGACGCGTCGTCATGCTCGCGGGTCTTGATCCACGCTTCGGTGATCTGGCTGCCCGTCTGCCCCTGCGCGCCCAGCACATAGATAGAGCCGTTCGCCACCTGCTCCGCCGCGTACTGCACGAGCCTGTCCCGCGCGGACACCTGCGCCGCCCACTGCGCCTCGTCCGCCAGATACTGCGCGTCCGCCGCAATGACGCGTCCCAGGGTCAGCGCCACGCGCAGACCGTTTTCATCCTCGCTCAGCACCTCCACCGCGTCCCCGCGGTTCAGCGTGCCGATCTGCCCATTCCCGGCATCCGCGTACACCGGGATCTGCTTTGTCGCCGTCTTCATTCGCCCCTCCTAAAATACATTCTTGAACACATTGCCCTGTGTCACCGCAAGCTTCATACTCTTCACGGTTTTGGCTGTATCGCCCTGCGTTACAACCACCTTCATCTGCGCCACCTGTTTGGGATTATCGCCCTGTGTCACGACCACCTTCATCGGCAACCCCACCAGTGCATACACAAGTGGCGATGACCACTCGCTGTATGCGCCCAGCGTGTCGTATGCCCGCACCCGGAACGAATATCTCACGCCCGGCGTCAAGCCCGCTGTCGGCACGGCTACATACCCCGAGCCGCTTATAGTATTTGGAACGGCGGTTCCGCTCCCATTGATGTCCACCTGAAAACCTTGCAAGTTTCCGTCCAAGTCACCATTGTTTGTAAAGTTCACGCGCGCCATCTCTCCCGGCACGTACACCGCCTTGGACATGCTTACGTTGGTGGGTGTAATAGGCAAGCGGTTTCTGGTAATAGTATTGGACGGCTGGGAAAATGGGTTGCCATCTCCGCGCTGCGCTATTGAAGCGACCTGAAAATATAACGAAGCGCCCCGCGCAAAGCCGGACGTGTCTATTTTTTTGCTTGTTTCAGTGCTTAAACAGCCAAACGGTCCATACTGCGCACCGTTAACCCAGTAATATACATGATAACCCACGATGGCGTTGTTGACGCCGGGCGCTCCGGGATCCCAGTAAAACGTCAGGTTATTTTCAAAAATGTTTTGGTCATACCTCAGGTTTGATGGCGCGCTCACGCCCGTAAATATTGTCTTCAGCCCGGCCATACCCGTTGCATTGCCGCCCGATATATAGGACGAGGACAGGCTGAAGTTTCCGCTGAAGGTAACGGTCGCGTTGCCGTTGGGGTCATGCGTGACCCAGTCCTCCCAAGTGCCAAGCACGTTGCGCGGTCTGTTGTACGGAGACGCGCTCCGAAAATCAATCTTCCCATTTACGATACCCCCGACGCGCGTACTGTTGACATAAAAATTAGAGTTGCCGCCATTGTTGTCGTACGTCGAGGACGATGCCGTAGATTTTGTCTGCGCATAAAACCACGCGTATACGTACGAGCGGTTATTTGCGTAATCAATCGTCCCTTCCTGCCATTCTATCCAGACATCTACATGGTCGGCATTGGAACCAGTAGCCGTTCCCAATATGGTATTCATACACACGTCCTCCTTGTACAAGTATTGCCCGCCTTAACATGGCAGGCCGGGCTTTTGCTTGGCGCTCCCGGCCTTGTCAATGTGGTTGTTTGGATCATTTCACAGCCCCGCATCTTTACACGTACTGGATATAGACCGTACCCGCCGGATATTGGTCCGTCGGGGGTGTCGCTTCTGGCCCGTACACCACCGGGCAAAGCTGCACCTCTCTGCAGCCAGCCACCTTCAGCTTCAGCTTGTTGTTAGTCGTGTCATAGAAAATCATACCAGCTTCATCCAGCGTGATCGTCCCGATGGTGCCCAGTTTTGTGGCAGATACCGCCCTGTCGGCAATGCAGTTTTCCGTCACTGCGTTGTCATCGATACATCCGATAGTCACCGCTTTGGCGTCCACCATGCCCGCTTTGATATCCCCGTTGCCAAGAATCTGAGATACCGACAACCCATTGGTAATTGCGTTTATAATTTTCTCGTTGAGCGCGATAATCTGTCCCCGGATCGTCGTGGGCGCTGCCCCGCCGTATTCAAGGTTGGTGACCGGCTCACTGCCGATCTTCGCCGCGCCGCTTACCTCCGTATCCGCGTTCTCCAGCGCGCCCATCAAGCCGTTTACCGCCTTCATCAGCTGGTCGAGCAGCCCTTGGACCTGCTCACGGGCTTCTTCCTCGGTCTGGGGTTTGGCTGGATAGACAGTGCTGTTCCGCAGCCCCTTTTCCGGCGTAAACTTCATCCTCGTAAATCCCATCTTCCTTACCTCATCTTTCTGTTGACATAGTACGTGACGCGCAGGCCGGAGAGCCCCACGCCCCGGTTGATCTCATTACCCATGACCTTCACCTGCAGGAAAGCCGCCCGCCGCATGTTCAAATGCATGGCATAGGTTTTGGCAAATTTAATGCGGTTCCACGTGAACGCTTGCCAGTCGAACTGACCCCAATCAAAGGTGGGAATGTCAAAATGCTTTTGTATATAGGCATCCGTACGCTCATTTCCTGCCGTCACCGTCGCCTTGATGTTGCCATCCATGGAGAAGCTCGGGTACAGGTACAAAAACGTTTTTGCTTCCTCGGGGCTGCCAAGATCGAATGCCTTGCTCTTGAAGTACGCCGGTATCGCCTGCCCGAAGTCATTCTGGTTTTTGGTAAATCGGGCAATGCCCTGCTCACCGCCATAGCAGAGCTCGTCCCCATTCTCAAAGAGGAAACCCGCGTCGATGTTGTCGAACCGGTACCATGCAAGCCGTCTTTGCGCCTTGTCGTAGTCGGCGTAGTTATAATACGGTGTGGTATCGTAGTCCCACAGGTACACCCGCCCGCCTGCACACAGCCAGTAATACCGTTCGAAATCGTACGAGCAGGCATCCGCAAGACCGCTCTCATTCAGCAGCAACGGATTGATGTTGGCGGAAATAGGCTTGACGATATTCTCGAGGTCGTTGTTCGTACTGGCCAGCATGTATACGCCGATCCTGGTGTGCGCAAACACCAGCCGGTTGTCGACGAGCTGCACGCTGCCCGGCATATCGCAGCCGATGCTGCTGTGGCACTCGCGCACCGGGTAATAGGCATCCTGACCGTCAAAAGCGTACCCCACCGCAAAAATCGAGTTCTCCTTGAAGATGATGAGCTCGTCGCCCATCTTGGCCGCCGCGGTGATGGCCTCGCTGTTCTGGTCGAGCGCCTCCTCGGAAGTGTCGGGGAAGTAGCGCATGCCGCTGCTCACATGCAGCCCAAGGTCGCTGTGCCAGTAGCGGTACGGATGACCCGGATTGGCCATCACAAACACACGCGTGCCGCCCACCACGCCCGCGGTCTCACCGCCAAAGCGCACCGCAGACCTGCATCCCGCAATCTTCTCCTTATTGCCCGCCACCGTCTTGTATGCCGTGATCCACACGTTGTTGGGCGGACCCTTCGGTGGTGTGTTCCCAGACAAAAAAGTCACTGTCCCGTTCGTTCGATCCACGGAAAAATGCGTCCCCTCGGTTTTGTCCACCCCATTCACACTTACCAGCATCGCCGTATTATCCAGCGCCATTTGCGGCAGTTGGTATACCGTCGAGGTTCCATCCCCGTTGAACCACACGGTAAAGCCCGTGCCGATCAGGTTATAGCTCTCATTATCGTCGCCGCCGGAGCGGTCGGGCAGGGCATTGATGAGCACCACCGGCACATACGGCTCCACCGCCTTCACGCCATAGTCCGAGTCAATCTCCCATATCTCCGTCCCGTCGAGGTAATACAGAAGATCGCCGAATTCGCAGAACACACCGGGCGCGTCCGCGATGCCATCCTTAATTTCGGTCAATGCGTTGCGCCATTCGGATGCATCCGTCGATTCTGTGCTATCCAACCCCACGCATGTGCCTTTGCCCACGGTCAGCTTCAGCGTAGGATCCTGCTGCCCCGCCGTCCGTTTTGTGAGCGTTACCATCGCGTCCTCGCCGCCCACCTCGCAGACTGTGGTCACCGCTTCCTGTGTCTGCAGTGCCGCGCGCACCTTGCCTGCCACCGCAGCCGCGTCGTCGCCCACCATCACGTCCACATCCAGCATTATCGATGAACCCGCAAAATCTGCCCCGGCCACCTTCACCGCGGCGCTACCCGCTATACTCACCCATCCGGTTATCGCCAGTGAAATCGCTTGCACGCCACCGTATATTGCAATGTCGCCTTCCTCAAAGGCCACTCCGCGCAGTTCGCCCGCCGCGGACGCCACTGCATAATCGCCGATTCTTACGCTCACCGGATACCCCGCTGTCGGATCAAACTCCCCCATGCGACGCAGGATGCCGTCCGCATTCCAGCGGTACAGCTTCGTACCCGCATGCATCACCCGCGACCCAGCAAACCGGTCGGACATGCGGTATATGCTTCGCTCGCACAGCCGCTCCTGTCCGGGCCGCTTGCACAGCGCCATATCCTTGTACCACAGATTCAACATATCCGGGCTCTGGTTGTCCGCGATATCATACTCCGGGTCGTGTACATTGATGCCACCGTTCAATTCCGGCAGCGTAATCTGCCTCACCGCGTTGCTCCTCATCGCCCTGTTCCCCCTTGTCTCATGGTTGTTTCTCCTTCACGCTTCTTCCCGCAGCTAACGACTATATCTCCTGCGAGTCCATGAATGCGGTCGTGGTTTTGACCGCTTCGTATGCCGCAGCCGTAGTCACCTCCGTGCTGTCAAACGGGTATGCGTTGCCAATAAACTCATACTGCCTTACCTCCACCGGTAGCGCCCCGGCCGAAAAAGCCTCCTGCGAGACATAAGAACTGATATCGACATGAGCCGTTGGTGTGAGTGGATACCAATGAATCGCGGAAAGCACATGATAATTTGCCGTAATACCAATTGATGTTACTATTTCTTTTAAAAGCGCCAATTTTTCTTCCTCCCTTTTCCAATCTAAGGTCACTCAACCAATTGCAATGTAATCACATACAATATTTGAGAAGCCGCTGCCGCCAATAATCGCACCAAACCCTGTATTGTTAACGCTTCTTACCTTTGGCGCAATCACGCCAGAAGTTGATGTATATGGGGTTAAAGCTATCATCGGCGATTGCCCCAGAGCCGATGAAAAACCCACCCACACTTCCGAGGATGTATTCAATGTACATTGTCCCATCCTGACGTTTGCTGCATAATTAGCGCCAGTTGCCCATCCCGCACTGTTCGCATAGTTTACACTAAAGTTAGATGGGTTATAAACGTACATATTAGTCCCGTCACTGCCTCCCCACAACCATGGCGGTTGTCCACCTTGCCCACTCCAGTACCAGTTTCTGTTACAGGAGTCCCCACCCATCAGGGCATATAATTCGACTGAACCATTAAAAAATCTGATTCTGTCCCCATGCATATGGACTTCCCATAGCGTTCCGGTCGTTTCATCCTTCAACCAGATTCCCTTGCCGCCAGTGGCATTGATTGTTATCTCTCCAGTCAGCGTTCCTCCGGTTAGTGGTAAATACGCATGCGTATGCCCTGCCGTCGCAAACGTACTTTGCGGGATCCCTGCCCCAAGGGCCTTTGCGTTGTCCCCGTTCCATAGCGGAATATACCCATTCGTGTTGCTCTCCGGCCCCGTTACGTTTGCTTCATCTGTCTCCCCGGCCACTTCCGTCTGTGCCGCTTCAATCTCCTTTACGCGCCTCGCCAGCCGCAAAAAATCGCTGTCCATACCCTCTCTCCTTGTCCTGTCGACATCACGCCCCGTTTTGAGCACTCCGCCCGACCCACCCCAAAAGACTGTGCTTTCGGAGGTGACTACAAAGCAGATTATCCTCGTGTTTAAGACTCATCCCGCCATTTCCTGTAGGGAACGGCCCCTGTGCCGTTCCGCATCCGCCGCGCGCTTAGTGGCCAAGCCGGGGGTGCCTTCACTTCGGTCCCGGTGAAATCTACCTGAAGCCTCCCGATACTCCCCCCGGAAGGTGACACCGCCCACACTGCGTATCACCATGCACCCCGTAGAGACGGGTTCCCCGCCCGCAACCGATACCTCGGACGGCCACATAGGGCCACCCCTACTGATCACATCATCCCATCCAGCATGCCGTATTCGTCCGCCGCATCCGTTTCTCCATGTCGTATTGTGCGGCACAGCGCGCGGTACATGTAGCTGAAATCGTTGTACATGTCGCCGTTCTTGTCCGCCAGCGCAAAGCTCGCCGCAATGCCGTACGGCAGTATCCGCGATGCCGTATCGTCGCTGATCTGCAGCGTATCGTCCAAATACTTGATGCGGCCCGTTACCGCCACGCCCTCGTAAAACGCCAGCTCCCGCTGCAGCACATCGATCACCGCAGGCGCGCGTTTTGCGTAATCCTCATTCTCCGTATCACTCTCCAAATTGTCGATCAGCATCAGCGCGATGTTGTACGCATCCTTCGCCGTCATATCCGTTCCCTTCCTTCCTGTGTCTTTTCACCCCATAAAGCTTCGCTTTCCAGGGACCCCGCTTTCGCACCCCATAAAACTTCGCTTTCCGGGGGCCCCGCTTTTGCTTATGCTTCATTTGTAAAAGAAATAAGCGCTCATTTGCGCTCATATCGTTCCCGCCAAAACAACCTCACCATCGCCGCATTATCCGCCGGGCCCAAAAGGATTGACAAATCGCCCTTTTCGTGATAAGTTCAAAATAGTTTTAGATGAGGCCAAAAATTTTTATAGCTGAATGATGGATACGGGAGAGAGGCAACGCCCACCGAAGATGTAAGCCGCGGCCTGTCAAACCAGCGGCGAAACTTTCAGGTAAAAGGACTGTATCCGGACAGATCTCTGGAAAGCCAACTGATTGGCACCAAAGGGGCAATGTCAATCCTATGGATTGAACAAATCTCTCGGGTCACAAAACAGGGAAAGCGACGGTTAAGTTCGTTTTCCTTTTTAATTACCCTGATAAAATAACAGGAGGATCAAACATGGCCAGGATACTAGTGACGGACGGAATTGAAAAAAGCGCGGTTGCCGCTCTTGCGGAAAAAGGCTTTCAGATCACCGAAAAATCCTGCACCCCCGAAGAACTTAAGGCTGAGATCCAGAATTACGACGCCATCATCATCCGCTCGGCGACCAAGCTGACGCAGGAGGTCATCGAATCGGCGAAGCAGTCCGGGCAGTTGTCCCTCATCGTCCGCGGCGGCGTGGGCCTCGACAACATCGACGTGGCGTGCGCCCGACAGAACGGCATCACGGTGCAAAACACGCCCTGCGCCAGTTCGCTGGCCGTGGCGGAGCTCACCATCGCGCACATCTTCTCGCTGGCACGCAAGCTTTACAGCGCCAACACGTCTATGCACGCGGGCCTCTGGGAAAAGAAGAAGCTCGAGGGCATCGAGATTGCGGGCAAGACGCTCGGCCTGATCGGCTTCGGTCATATTGCCCGGGAAGTAGCCCGTCTGGCCGCCGCCCTCGGCATGAAAGTCATCTATTTCACCCGCTCCGGCAAAAAGGAAGGCTACGACCAGTTTGAGTACGTGCCGCTGGAAGAGCTGCTGAAGCGTTCCGACTTCATATCGCTGCACATCCCCTACGACAAGCAGGCCGGTGCCTTGATCGGTGAAAAAGAATTCGCCCTGATGAAGGATGGCGTGTACCTCGTCAACTGCGCCCGTGGGGGCGTGGTGAAGGAAGACGCCCTGCTGGCCGCGCTGGACAGCGGCAAGGTAGCCGCTGCCGCCGTCGACGTGTTCGCCGAGGAACCCACACGCAATGAGCGCCTGTTCACGCACGGCAAGGTGTGCCTGTCGCCCCACATCGGCGCTTCCACCGTCGAAGCCCAGCAGAAAATCGGCACCGAGATCGTGGACATCGTGAACGACTTCTTCAACAACAAATAATTGTCAAGCTCTGCTAATTTATTACCGTATGAAAACAGCCGCTGTGTGAAATATCGCAGCGGCTGTTCTTTTATCTGGTTTACCCAAAAGATTCAAACCGAGCTGCACTCTCATCAGTAAGAATCGGCATCCGTCCGAAACCGAATATCGCCAAGGAGGCTGCCCGAAATGCAGTATCTTTGTACCTTCACTATATAATGATAAAATTCATATCATATTATTGCATCAATAAGCGAGGTGATATACTTGGCAATGAACATGGATCAAATGCAAACGATGATGGCACGCATGCATCAGCAGAATTATGTTAACAACATGAGCTTGGCACAGCATTTTCAGGATATCAGCGACGTATATTCGTCCATGGCCCAGGCTGAATATCAGATGTATCAGATGCATGCAGGTCAGCCGCAGGGTATGCAGCAGCAAACTCAGCCTTCAATGTACGCTATGCCCAGAATGGGCAGATTAATATAGGTCTGCAGATATTACAAAGCCACAATACCATTATTGTGGCTTTTATGATAAATACCCCTGCCATAACCACAATCCCAAAAGGCCTCCTCGAATACTGCAGTGAGTGCGATTTGCTTGACACTTGGAATGGCTGGTATAATACATTTCAAGTGAGGTAAAAAGCAATGGCAGAACGACAAAATTACGAACGGGAGTTCAAAGTCGAGATAGCTAAGCAGGTAGCATCGGGGAGCCGGAGTGCAAGGAACATGGCAAGCGAGATCGGTGTACACGAAAACACGATCTACAAATGGGTAAAGCAGTAT
>JAEWTL010000044.1 GCA_023459495.1 Bacillota bacterium
ATGCCAGCATCCCGCCGCGACGAGTGGCGTGAACAGTTTATCGAGGGCAAGCAGGAAACGATCAAGACTGACAGAACTGGCTATCAGATGAAGGTTAAAGAGTTCGTTGGTGTACCTGAGTTCAAAGCAGAAACGGTCATACCAACGATGCTTAATTTGCTGAATGACAGGCACAAATATCTCTCTGAGCGCGTGTATGGCTTGTTTAAGGCGTTGAGTCCTGCTCACAAGACCAATAAGACGAACGGCTTCAGCGAGCGTCTGATCATCGCCGACTGCATTTCCGATTTCTGGCGGGACAGCGTCAGCGTTAACTACCGGAAAGAGGATTACATAGACGACCTGCGCGTCATGTTGCATTTCTTTGCACACAAAGAATTTATCACCATCAACCGCACGGCCGAGATGCTGTCAGCTGCGTATCGAGCAAATGACTGCCAGACCGGCGACTGGATGAATGTCGACGGAAACCTGATGCGTGTGAAGATGTTTAAGAACGGCAACGTTCACTTTGAAATACATCCTGACGTAGCCTGGAAGCTGAATGAGGTGCTGGCTTACAGTATGCCCGCTGCAATCCCGGCTCCATGTCGTACTGCGCCCAAAACATGGGCACCAAAACAGTTCGGGTTAATCCAGAAGACGATCTCCGAGCCGGTGCGTACTGCGCTTCGCGACGGGCGATCTGGCAATGACAAACGCGTATGGTACTTCTCTGATTCCGGTCTTCAGAAGTCACAGGTGGAAGAGCTGGAGCGTACACTGAGCTTTATTGGCGGCGTGCAGGAGAACAAGCACTGGCAGTTCCCGTATGAGATCGGCCATACGCTCAATACGATTGTGGCCACCGGCTTAATACCGGATACAAAATCACACCAGTTCTACCCTACCCCGCGTTTGATAGCGGAGTACGTTGCCAGAGCCATCGAGCTGAAGCCAGGTGAGAAGCTGCTGGAGCCTGAAGCCGGGCGCGGAGATCTGCTGGCCTGCATCGACGCCAATCCGGAAGACGTTACCTGCATAGAAGTCGCACCTCTCTTCGCTGATATCCTGCTTGGCAAGGGGTACACAAATACGGTCTGCTGCGACTTCATGAAGTGGTCTGAGGACAACGCAGGTTATCAGTTCGACAAAATCGTCATGAACCCGCCCTACTCTCTTGGCCGTCACAGAGAGCACACGTTGGCCGCGCTGGGACATCTGAAAGTCGGTGGGCGTCTGGTAGCAGTGCTGCCGGGCGACGCGCCAATTCTAAACTGGATGACGCTGGATAATTACGTTTATGCCAAAGGGAAGTCGTTTACTAACGTGTTTGAAGACACCGGGATTACTGTCAGCGTATACGTTTTTAAACGCGTTAAATGAGAGGTAAATACTTACCTAATCTATGTAAGAATATAGTGACTATATGATAAGAGAAAAAACACATGAGCAATCTTCCGTTAGAGCGTTTTAACGTCAAAAGCCATGCCGACTTTCCTTTCAAATTTGTAATGAGGGGTTATGCAGAGGAAGCAGTAGACCAGATCATCATTGACAAAGGCATTGTTAAGTTTGAAGGGGATTATGATGAATCCGCGAAAACATTCATAGACTTCGTTGCTAAACGTTGGAGCGAGCAATGGAGAGACCTGGAAAAACGTGCTCGTGAATTTAATACATTCATGTCTGCAATTGATACAGCAAAAACGGCTCTGGCTGCGGGTACTCCGTTAGATTTGGAGTCTCTGTTTAAAGGTGAAATGGCCTCTGCGATGTTCGCAACCATGTTTGCCGGTGAGTTTGTTCGTAGCGGGGCCAGAAACTACCTGGAGCTGGGGTACGACGTTCCTGAAATGGGTGAGTTTACCGTCACCATTCAACGCAAAGAAGGTAAGACTCCTGGCGAACGTATCGCTGAACTTGAGGCCGTTGTGGATCAGCGTAATGGAGAATGTGATCGTTTGGTCAACGAACTTGATGCTCTCCGGGAAGAGAAAATATGCACGGGTAGCAACACACGCAATGCAGCGGATATCTACTTCCAGTTAGTTGAAGAATGCCAGATCCCGCCAGGTGGCTCTCTCGTAGAATACGTCAGACATTTAATGGCAGAAGTTGACTCCAGCCATAACGTTCGTGAGGTGCGCTAATGTTTGGCATTGACGCACAGCGTATAGCTGCTTTTGCAAATAGCCCCCTTGATAATCCATTGTCTCGTAGTGAGCAAATGGAATTGGCAAGGCTTTTTCTCCACATTCAAGAGCAGGTAGACGTTTTCAATAACCTGCCTGATCAACCTGTTCTGGATGGTCATATCGAGATGGTCATTAACAGTCATGAGAAAGGCTGGGCCGCAATCGTTCCCTGCAAAATTACATACAAGTTGGCGAAAGAAGTTAAGGAGCTTCGAAAAGACAGTGCCGAATCGGAGTCTACCAAAGCCGCAATAAACACCCTTGTTCGCATGGGGTTCACATGGGACGGCGGAGCCTACTGGCAAGCACCTCAACCCATTTTATCCGGCAATTAGGCGCTACAAATCCCTCTGCATGAATAAATAAAGGCCATATGTTATGGTCTTAAATAAATTGTTTTCTACCTTTTCTTATTTGTGAAAATAAGCAGCACTTAGCAGTGCAACAGAAACAGATCCTACGCATCAAAACTTTGTGGCGTTTCGTATGGAGTTCACACCAGCGGTGGCGCTGGCACTACTGGATGAAATTAAGCGTCTGGAGGACACAAATATTGATGCCATGTGACGAATTGCAGAGGTGAGAGGCTGGAGTGCCTGCCGCGCGGCTATGCTTCAGAACCAAGACAGTGACAACACAGTGGCAGTTAAGGGTGATTGGATAAGCTGTAGCGACCGGCTGCCTTAAATTGGCGACGAACGAACCGAGATGTTTGAAATATACAGTGTGCTGCGCAATCTCTGTCGACGTGGATACGCTACTCAGGTAGGGCGAATGACTAACCCACTACTCTCATCATGTGATGAGGGTGACGATTCAGAATGTTCAAGAAGCGCATACGTAAGAGCACAAGACAATGGTGAATTGACCAGAGTTGTTACCCGCCAACCAAATAATGAGCTTAAAGAGCACCAGATTCGAGAGCTGGTGAACGAGTTGCGGGATATTGCGGTTGCGTACCACGGAACACAGCAATTGCGGGAGAAGATTGCCAGAGCAGTGTGCAACTCAATTAGATCAGAAAGTATGTAGTCAGTACGATAAAATGGCCCCATTTTTGGTGGGGCCGGTAACAACTAGCGTTATGGGCGCTGGTTGACGTACTCAATGATCGCTTCGATGATTGCGAACATAGGCGGCACGACTTTGAAAAGTAAGTTAAGCATAAAAGACCTCACTTAGTTTTCTCGTGCCTGGCTGCAAATACCTTTGAGATTGCCTTTGCAGTTGCGATATCTGTAGTCGCCAGATACTTACGGCACGATTTGGGGTTAAGGTAAGGTTTGAGAGTCACCAAAAACCTGGACTTAAATCTTCTTTGAGAACAACGATGTTTAGTAAATAGTCATTATTACCTGGAATGACTCCTCAAGGGTTTCTTGATGTAACCAGTACATTCGGTTAATCTTAACTCAGTCGCCAGATACTTATGGCTCAGGAACAGAGGCGCAAACTCCGTTTCCTTTTAAAAAGCCCGGTCTAGTCAACTGGGCTTTTTAATGTCTACTTTTTAACCCAACATGCCCTCAATACTGCAACATCAGTGTCTTGCGAATTAAGATAGTGTGAATAGATTTTTCATGCAAGTGCATAAGCCTGTGGATAACTCAGGAAGGAAAAAGTGACTTCTGCGCACTTTAGGCCGGACAAGGCGTTCGAAAAAGTCAATGGGAAGAAAAAATTTGTTAAAAATAACGTTTGTTTGAATTGTATATTTTATACCTGTCAATAGTTAGCATCTTATTAACATCTTTTTTTAAGAGACAGAGTTCAAAAACATGTTGCTTCAGCTTATACTGTATACATATACAGTATTAAGGGGCGAGTATTATGGGCTTCCCATCTCCTGCGGCGGATTATGCTGAGAGCCGCATTTCTCTTGATCAGCAACTAATCAGGCATCCTTCAGCGACCTACTTCATGAGGGCGGCTGACAGCCATCACCGTGAGGGAATATTGCAGGGTGCATTGCTGGTGGTCGATTCCTCACTCACTCCTGTTGATGGTTCTCTTCTTGTATGTGCTATTGATGGGGAATATCGCGTAAAACGATACCGGAAGTATCCGCGTCAGCATCTGGAGGATTTAAGAACCAGCAAGAAGGAAGCATTGCCAAAGAATGACGATGGATGCACTGGCAGTACTGCCGTGTTTGGCGTGATCACTCACATCATCAACGACGCAAGAAGTGGCGAATTTGATGATTGTCCTGTGATGTAGATAGAAAGCCCTCATTTGTTTGAGGGCTTCTAGGTAAACACAAATCACTGCATGTTGCCGAATTTTTTGTTAAGACTTTTTCGTATTGTCTCTATGGTTTTCTCCCTATCTGAATATAGCTCGCTAACTACATAGTCCATAATCTCAAAAGCGCCTTCGATATCTTTGTCCCGAACTTCATCAAACGTATGGCTGCCTGCGTTCCCCAAGAACTTTATCGTCAAAAGATTTTGGGCGAGTTTGCTGCCCTCTTCTGGGATTTTTTCGATACGATGGTGCAATGGGATTGTCTTACCTTTATCATTTTGCGTAGGTATACCCATAGAGGTAAGGATATTTTCTACAGCGATTCTGATTAGGTTTGCAGCGGCACCTTGCTGCATTAAAAAAATGGAAAAAGCAGCCTTCAAGGGGCCACTTACTTCATCCGGGCAGTTCTCTGGAATTTGAAAAACATTCAAGGAAGGAACAAAGCAAAGAGGTTTGTACCATTGATAATATTCGTCCATCGCTTCCTCTGGTCGATATTCTCTGTCCCATCCGGCGTTTCCTATGCACGCAACCGCTTCGCCACATTTTGCTCGAGAACATTTGGCCATACAGCTGAAATAGGACTGAGACATATCGTAATCAAACCAATCTTCATTTTGTGCTTTCCTGGTATCTAAAGACTCCTCTTCAACAAAACTATCTTGCATGATTTCCAGAGTCTTTTGTCCGCAGACCGGACAAGGCCAGTCCACATGTTTATCGCGGTAAAATCGATGGGAAATTTTATGAATAGCCATTTATTTCGCTCCATGCATATTGGCCGAAATGAGTTCAAACGATACCAATATGAATAATAGAAACATTACTTTAAGGCACTATGGATTAAATACAAAGCATGGCTACCAACAGAAGTAACAAAAGATACTGGTTACAAATCCACGCAAATAATTTGTTTTCTACATTTTCTTAATTGTGATAATAAACAACATAAGGAAACAAATTGTTTAGGAATGGCAAAAATGCTGAAGATTACCCAAGCCTACCAAGTGGCATTGATTAGTGCATCACATACATCAGAGGAAGATGCTCGCCGATTCATGATCGCAAGCAATGAGCTGGATTGGGTTTCACAAATTGACTACGGTTGCATTGTCCACGCCGGGTTACAGGATGATGACTGGAAAGATGACTTGCGTCGATACGGTATATCCGAGGGCGCGATTGCGAACATTCAGAAGGTACTTGATGTAGGCTTTGACTCTGTGCATTTCGATTGTGGAGCACCGGTCGTTGAAGGGCTTGAGTGCTGGAAATGGTAATCCGGCAATCGTTTCATACAAGATAACGGAGAATATATGCTTAAAGAGGATTCATATCTTTTAAAGACGCTTGAAATGCGTGGCGTTGAACCTACAGTGAAAAACGCTCACGATATCTACCTTCAGTTTTCACCGGAACTGAAACGGCTCATAAATAAATATGGAGTGAATGACTCCGGCGTCAAAGCCATGATAGATGATGAATTAGACCATCTCACCTAAATAAACCGTTGACATTGGCGGTCACAAATTGAGGATTTCTATAAGAACTCGTTGATCGCCCTTCTTCCCTACCCTCCAACCTCATACACTCCAGGCGTGACAAGGCATTTAAGCCAATTACACCCATAAGAAAACAAATAAATAACACGTCAACGAAAAGTCAACGCTTTCCTCTGATTTGGTCTAAAAAGTTGACGTTTTCGCAAGCCATCTCTTATACCCAAAATTCTGCGCACCAGAATCCATCTCCCTGCGACCAAAACGTCAAAAACGACTCGTGATATCACTCAAAAACAGAAGCGCTCAGAAGCGCTCCCGTTGCGTTATATTGGGCATCTAAACAAGTTGTTTTCAGACATAAGAAAACAAGTTAACAACTCCCACAGGAAACCCAGAGACGCCATTACCCACAATCCCGGAAACACCCACCTCTTCCTGTCAGGCTACCGAAAAGACCCACCTCATTGCCCAGGCTACAGACCACCCACCTAATATCCCCAGGCAACCGAGAACGCGGCTCGCACGCGCAAACCCCGATACGCCATTACCCAATACACGGAGAAGAACAGCCAGAACGAAACCCCGGACAAACCCAGACAAGAACAGGAGCCGTCACAATCTCGTTTACCCACCATTACCCAGAGAGGGAGCGCAAATTCATGAATAGCAGGAACGCCATTACTTCATATGCGGAGAACAACTAAAGCGCCCTACTGCCATTACCCACACTTCCACAATTTCACGTAAACGAAGAGAAAAGCGCACCTGCCATTACTCCATACACGGAGAAGAACAATCACCAAAACGACGAGAACAACCCAGACGAAAACACAGAGAAGAACCACCTCAAGAAGAACGAAACCACATACGCCGGTAGAGAGTACAAACCACCCATTTCACCCACAGGAATAGTCGCCGTATTGAGCGTTATCAGAGAGAAGGTTTATGCCCACATAAGAGAGAAAATTCGTGGGAGGTATAAGTGGGAAGGGAAGGAGGGGTATCGCTACTTTTTCCGCATAAATTCAAGCCATAGTTTTCATCCCCCGTAACGTCCCTTTCCACCCCTTCGGTCAGCCTTCGGGCCATCCAGGGAAAAGGCCATGTCCCTTTTCAGAAACGGGAGCGTCGCCGCAGGGAAAAGGCTGGAGGTTTTCAGGGAAACGGTGGGAATCCCGCTATACGAACCGGGAAAAGGCTGGCTGCCGGTCGGGAAACGGGTACACCCCGGTACAGAGCGAGGGACGACTGCGGGAGCGGTGCGGGAAATCTTCGGGAGTGCGCCTTACTCTTCACTCGCCTGAAAATCGCGGGGGAGTGTCGTTCCCTCTCGTGCAGCTGCTGAACTCCATTCTGCCAGACCATCCTCGGGTCTCAAGCGATTTCAGTAGGTTTTCGGGGAGAAGAAAATTCTGCCCACCAGCCCTGCGGCGCGCGTAGAGCAGAATATCGTAAATACTGGTTCCCGTGTCGTTCCCGGATACTCACTACCCAGCCTGGCTTTCCCGACATAAAATCCTTTTTCGCCTATGTCTTATTGCGATAATAACACCAACAAGAAAACAACGTGTTTAGACGTTATATAAACGAAGTGAGGATGAAGAGATGATTAAGATGCCTGTGACGGTTGAGGTGTGGGGCGTGGATTCCCTGGCTGAGTGTCTGGATGCAGTGGGGCCGGAGTTGTACCGCAAGTTGTGGTCGTTCGTCCCGCAGAAGGGGAATCGCCCAAAGGGAAGGATATCTGGCACCTGCTGAGTGAAGATGAAAAGCGGGAGCTGGTGGACGCGGTACACAGCGAGTTCCCGGAGGACGAAGATTAAGAGTGAGGTCACCAGCACGGTGGCTTTTGTCGCTATTAACCTCCGGGGCAGCGCAGCACCGTAACGATATACTTTGTGGCCGTTTTCTTACTGGTATTGTTTACGCAATTCAGAAAACAACATGTTTAAGGATTGCTTTATGTTTGCAAATATCGACATCAACCAAATCAAGAAAATGACTCAAAAAGAGTTTGACCAGTTTTATGAGTTAGAAGGTTGGTCTTCCACGCTGATCAATTCGCGCTGGGTGCTTGAGCTGATGACTCGTGATGATGCTCCTGCTTTGATTATTTGCGACATGGGTGAAGAGGCTGACTTTATGGATATGAGCGAATTTTGTGTGGACACATACAACCGCAGCCAGAAGTACTACTTCACATGCGATAGCGAGAATGACGTGATTTCTAAGCTCTATCTTCACCTTGTCCAGCATTGGGACGTGCAGGAATTCCTTGAGTTATTCGCGTAAGCCCAACCAAAGCCAGCACCGCCTGCTGGCTTAACTTCTCTGTAGCCGCAGGGAAGAACCACCTTTAGATAATTCATGTGCCTGAGCAATATGCTTTGTAGCCGTTTTTACACTGGTATTATTTACGCCATTGAGAAAACAATTTGTTTACGGAGTGGTGATGAATACTTCATTGGTGCTGGGTCTTGCTGAAGGCCAGGAGAGAAAAGAAAAACCAACCTTAATGGGGCATCTCACATTGCTGGATATCGTAGCGAATGGGACTTCTATCCGTCTGTTTCGTGAAAAAGCCATTACCTTCGACGCGGGCAATTTTACGCGCTATGTGATGGTAGTTCGTCGCCAGCGTGGAAGAGGGTGGATGTCGGTCCAGAAAATGTGGCCAGAGGACCAGCTTGAACTGGCGCTGATGGAAGCCAACCGTGTCGCCCAACAAGAGATCCAACGAGCGTCTGTTCAGGCGGTAGCTTAAACATGTGCAAGCAGTAGTTAGTCGAATGTACGACAGCCCCGCCAATCCTTCGGGGCTTTTTTGTATTGTAAGTACTTACTTATGATAATAAAATTAAAAATTAAACACTAAGGAGAGTGAAATGACCGTTAAACGCGAAAATCTGACCCTGGATATGTATTATGCATCAGAGACGGAAAATGGAGACAAAGTTGCAAAAATTACAATTGTGCTACGCGATAATACCTCCGGCGAAGAAGTTCACACCAGTACCTTAACTCGCACCGGCGAGGCCACAAAGGGGAAATATTCGGTGCGTTACCAAAGCATCAGTAATGCTTCTGACCCTTTACTGATAAAACTGGAAACTCATTTCCGTGGCGCGGATCAGACGTTGTTTGAAAATTTGATGAAAAAGGTCGATACGGTTTATACATCGAGTTTAAATACCAATAGTACCTGGATGGGACAACACGGTCTGCGAATAATCTCCGGCGAAAAGATCGACACCATTGTCCCTGAAAGCGTATTCGCTTAATCCTCTTTGAATGGCGCGTACCCCGCGCCATTTTCTTATGCCCGATAACAATTTGTTTTCTGCCTTATCTGATTTGTGAAAATGATTTCACTGAAGCAACTTAATAAGGAAACCATCATGGGGCTTGATATCTACATCGAGACGCAGCCAAAAAACGATCTGAATAACGAGGCATCCAGAAAGCAGGTTGCTTACTTCCGTAAGTTCAATGCGCTCGTTGGGTGGATGGAGCGCAACGTAGGTGAAGTCGAAAATTGTGAGCTTTTAGAATTAACGATGAATGACATTTGTTTTCTGAAGGCTCATTTGATGCACATAAACGAAAGTAATTGCGAAGAGTACTTGCCTACCCAGGAAGGTTTTTTCTTCGGCAGTCAGGAGTACGATGAAGGTTACTGGCATGATGTGGGGGAGTTGAAAGAGATTGTGGAAGATCTGATTAAGAACCACGACTTTCACAATAATAGACTGACCTTCTGCGCCTGGTGGTAAATATGGGCGATTTCAAGAAACGCCTGAAGGAGAGAGCCGAGATGGTCAGAAAGCGAAACGCCTCTTCTGTCATAAGATACGCAAGGCAGTTTAGTCGCAACAACAAATCAGTTGAGGAAAAGATCCTTAGCGTAATCGGGCGATAATTATTAAGGCCACCAGCATTGGTGGTCTTAAATGACTTTTAATAACCGAAGGTTAGTTTGAAACCTGGCTATCAACTTCCAGAACCTTTCTTGTGTATTCAGCCTGTATTAACTTCTTTTATGCCTTATCTACACTGCGATAATTACACCAACAAGAAAACAATATGTTTACGCAGTGAGGATATGCTCATGACTGATTTCACCATTACCCCTAAAGCACAAAATGTATTCCTTGAATCATGGCTGGACTTGCCGGAAACAGAACAGCAAGAAATGGATCATGTGGAATATGACGAGCAGGTAAGCACGCGATTCTTCCACTTTGAGGGCTGCGTTTACGACATTGCCGACTTCATGCGAGATGACCGCTTCCCTGAATGGCACGCAAGCTATCCACTAAACGCCTTCGCCATGCTGATGATCCGTGTGGATGATTCAGGGGATACCATCGACATCGGTCTGTTCCACTAAAGAGTAAGGCCACCAATGCTGGTGGCCTTAAATGACCATCCTGTTTCCCGCAGGCTAAAAACACCAACCTCTTACCTCCAGGCAACCGACAAACCCACCTGTTCCCGTCCGGCTACCGCAACTTTCCACTTTGACGCCTTATTCGTACAACGATAATTAACACCAACAAGAAAACAATTTGTTATTTACGATAAGGAATTAATCATGAATTTTATCGCTACTGTAAACGCACCCGCACATGGCAATATCGCTGTAACGTTCTCTGACATTGAAAAACGAGTACTTGGTGCATGGCGCGACAATGAGACGGTAGAACTGTCAGCACAAGAAAAATGCATTATTGCACGCGACATCATTGGCAATCGTCGTTACTCGCGGGTATTTGAGAAAGCATATGTGGTAAATTCTGGATTCGGAACGTTCGTCTTTCCGGTGCGCTCCGGGCGATTCTGCCAGTCCAAGCTGATTGAGTTCGCTACGCAGATTTCTGTCTGGATTAAAACTCAATCGTCGTTCAAATTTTCCGACGATGAAGCAGTATCGCAGGGGATGCGGATCGCCAACAATGCAATAAAATGCAAAAACATTACGTATGCCGCTGGCGTTGACACATGGAAACTGTTTTGCGCTAACTTTATGCTGAATGTATACGCAAGCAACCGCATCCACATCCTTGATGGCGTGTAACTGAGAAGAGGGCCAGAAACGGCCCTTTCTCTATAGCCACCAGCTGCCGCAGGGAAATTTTCAGAAACGGCGAGGAACGCATTCATGAGCCGAAGGGAAACGGCCAGGATTTTTTCGGGAAACGGCGGGGGTCGCCTTTATGTAGAAAACTGAGCGGGAGAAACCCGGAATCGCGCCAGAAATTGCGTAGCGGCGCTGGGGTAGCGCTGGTGGGGTTTCAGCCCCTGGGCCATCCAGATAGCTTTCGCTATGTGATTATGTGAATCCGTGGGTAAATCACTGTAAGCGCGTACACGTTGCCCAACGTGGCGATCATATGCGAGCGGATACAAAACAACACAAAGAGCCGATCCGCGCCGACAAATAAACGCGGATCACATAGCAAGACTAAAAGCCAATGATTAACCATACTCTATAGCGCAATATAACGCGTTTTAAGCGCGTTAATGTGTTAAGTAATGGGTATGTACTGACAAGGATATAAAAGCGCGTTTATGGCGTTATTTTGGTGCTTATTTTTATGTTGTTGGAGTGAGTTAAAGACAATAAAAAACGCGCCATCATTGGCGCGTTATGGTGGGAGTATTGGAAACGAAAAAAGCGCCCATAGTGGGCGCTCGATTTTATTTGTGTAAACTAATTTTGAATCCCATTTCTACAAACGCTTTTAACATTAAAAAGATATCAGCGTCATTCACGTCTGCTTTTTTTCGCTCCTGGTCGTTCAATAAGTCAATTTTGCGCGTTGTTTCATTTATAAACTCGACTGCGCGCCCAGCGATCCCAGCGATCCCAGCGATGCGATTAACATAATATTCATTATGGACGTTAACGCCAGCGATAAGAACAAACATGATTAAGCTCCTTAAAACTAGCGCCCATAGTGGGCGCTATATCCATCTAATTACGCTTTGAAAGCATCAGCCAGATAGTTATAAAAATCATTTTTAACGAAGCGATATTGCTGTGATCCGTTTTTCGCTGCACCCATTCCTTTGATTTTTTCGACCAGTCCCAGACGTTCGCAAAGATTGATAAGCTGATTTGCTTGAGTGTATCCAGCGTCTAATTTTATTTCGTTGGCTTTTTTCGCTTCATTCATTAAATCGAAAACAGCGCCATTAGTGAACGTGTCGATCTCGTCGTTAATCATATCGATTAACGCGAATACACGAGATCCGGACATATCAGCGACGGAATAAACGCATTTACCAGACTTAATGGATTTAACCAGATAAACCAATTTTTCCAGTGAATAACTATTAGTCATTGCTTCGCGGAAAAATGCTTCAGGTGCTTGTTTGCTTGCTTTAATCGCGTAGTAAAACACGCCAGCTAATTTTTCATCATTAACAGCGTTTAAAACGTTGTTCGTGAAATAAGCTAATTTAGTAGACGCTGCAAGCATGTTAGCTTTATCCGCTTTTGTGTGTGTACCATTTTTATAATGATTGTTATAAGTCTGGGTAGCGTTGTTGGCTGCAACTTGTAACTCATTAGCGATAACCACAGCAGCGTCGATGATAGCTTTTTTAGAAATGGTAACGTTAGACATGATGTTAATCCTTAATAAGAGTAAAAATAAAATTCTTGTATCGTTAGCGTGTTCGCTTTCGATGTGAGTAATTATCGATATGCAGAAATTAAAATCAAGAGTTTTTTACGCGGGAGCGAAAAAATTTTTATTCAATAAAAATCAAAGTCTTAGAAATAAAACGCGTTTTCTCGAAGGTGTTGCCTAAATAAATTCCCTATTCGGTCAATCACCCTTATATATTTAAAGTGAAATCGGGATTAGGGAAAATAAATATAACGGGAAGTGACACATAAAATAATAACCGGACTTAGCCGGTTATCACCCTTATAGATTTAAAACGGTAAAATCCGTTCGACCCAATCGAAGAGAACTATCGTTCGTCCGCGCTCGCCAACTCTCATTGCGACCTGACAGGCATCAACGCCTAACGAACACCCCTCAATTTCACGGCCATCCGCCATGTAGACCCTTATAGACTTTTGCGCCTCATGAGCTTGACGACAAATTTTGAAGAAATCGCGGCGAGATGGCCGATTGTCCACATAGTCAGGGTGTACAGTGAGCCTACCTGTAAACATCTTGTCCACTTCGACAGGTGTAATTGTTTCTATGGTGCTAACTCGCTCCAATGGAAGACGAACACGATGTTCTTTACTTCCTATAACGGGAGAAAGATCTAGCTTATTGCGTGCGGTAAGCAGACCAATAACGTAAAGACAAAACGTCTGACCATCATCGATCGTGACCCTTACAGGTATATTCCTTGCCCGTAGGAACTGCAAACTAAACTCCACGTTAGAGTAGTCGCGGGGCCAGACCTCTGCTGGGATGCCGTATGTAATGTCTGTGATCGTCATTAGTCTACCTTAAGTGGCGTGTCGAGAAGCCCAAACTTAAACTGCTTGCTACCTGCCACGAGGAAGGGGGCTTCGATGTAAATGGTTTTGTTGTCGATATCTGATTTTGCGGTCTTTTTGATGTCTTTTAGAAGCCTAATTGTTGCTGCGTTGTCCAGAACAAGTACTTTGCCGGTCGCATCATTGCCGATTTTGCCGTATGTCGTGAACGATTCATTACTGCCAACGCGGATATTAATCGGGCAACCGCTCTTGGCGATCTCATCACAGTACATAGTTCCATCAATCACATTTAGTAGACCGTAGGTTGGAACAAGAGCCTTGCCAGAGTTGGTGCTTGTTCCTTCTTTGACAGCTGTACCCATGATTTGAAGGCGCATATGTTCTGATTCACCGGAAATCAGTGTTTCTTCCGCGTTATCGGAATACCTGAACCATACAGGTTGAACTGTTCCTCTGGCCTCGTATTTTACATTGTCTAGGGTAGTGAACTTGCTGTACGTTTTTTGCATGTCAGCAACCATATCTGACACTGCATTGGCAGAGAATGATAGAATATAGGTGGTTACTAAGATGGCTAAACGAGTCATTCTGACCTCAAATTAACGATATGCTATTTCCAACAGAAGATGCTGCTTATAAACGCCTCAAGATGAAATCTGAATAATTTGTCTTTGAAAAAATTTCTCGCCATGAGTGATTTTACGCTCTAGCGAATTAAGAATTTCGTTAATGAAAATATTCATCCACCACCTCTGGCTCAAATTCCTCGGTTGTGAAGCCTACAAATATTCGTCAACCGATCAAGAACTTTTTTTTCAGCCGGAGGTGTGCGAAATTGTGATATAAATCACATGCTGACATCTACAGACGCCAGCATATTGATGATTATTTGTCCAGCACTTTGTACTTGTTCGTAATCAAACGCTCACCCTTTCTGGTAACTGTAAAACCAAACGGCGCTTTGCTGTTTTTACGTAACACGCTTTCAGCGAGCGCTTCATCGGTAGGTTGTATAGTTGAATTGTCTATCCAGTCGATGAGGGTAAGAAAGTTTAAAAGTTTCATGCTCGTGACGCCCATCTTACAGGCTATGTCACGGACGGTACGAATCTGCCTGCATTTTGTTTCATGTGCTGCGATAGGTGTCTTTGAATTGTTTGGTGTCAGTAACGTATCCAGTGTATTAAAGAACCCCCTTGCGGATTCAGACTTAATAAGACCTGAGTCGCTCATATCACACGCGATACGGTACAGAATATTGCTGTTGTTCATGAAGGGATAGTTCTCAACGAATCTGACGAATGCTTGTGCATTTTTCTCTCCGCATTTGTAATCCAGCGGATTATCTACGCGCCAGAAAAATGCACTGTTGTTTTTTGCGTCAAAGATATCAACAAATGGTAGTTCAGCTAAATAGTTCATCATGTGCTCCTTTGTAACTTGACGAGCACATGATGAACTACGAAATAAGGGGAAAAAGTGGAAGATTACGGCAGCCGTTTGAGAATATCGGCCAGATCTTCTTTGGTCATACCCGAGTTTTCGTAAATCTTCATGACCTTTTCACGAGCCTTTGCAGTAGTCTCTAATGACGTAGCTATCTTATCAAAATCACCCATCGTCATATTGGACAGCACCAGATTGATGATGTCTGCCTTTGACAGTTTTATGCTGCGTTCACGCAGTCGATTCTGAAAGGTCTCTAGTTTATCGTTTGCTTTTTCGGTTAACTGAACCTGGCAGTGTATAGCGCGTTTCTCGCTCATGCTTACTCTCTATTCAAAACAGTGAAATCGAATGTGCTGCCAACCGGCAAGACCCCCTCGGCAAACCCAGGCGTCGTGTCGATAATGTGTTTCCGCTCATATGAATGCGACATGAGGTATTTGTTGCTCACGTCGATGAAGTCGGTAATAAAGCACACGTTAGCCTGATTCTTTTTGGCTCGAAGACCGCGACCCACACGTTGACGCATCTCCACTTCGGCTTTGCCGCCACCACCCAGAATCACCGCGCCTACGCTTGGAACGTCGACACCAACATCCAAAATGGTTGAACCAATGAGAACATCTATCTTGCCTGCCGCCAGACTATTAAGTTTTGCTTGTCGGGTAGTCTGGTTTGATTCTCCGTAGATGAAATCGACCTTCAGGCCACTCTCTTTCATCATTTCCATCAAGATCTGACCATGACGCTTCAGACGAACCAATGTCATACAGTTCAGACCGTGACTCTTGTACATTAGCGCTTCACGCACAATAGCTTCGTTGCGGCCCAGATTATAGACGATGCCTAACTGATAGGCTTTCTGGTAAGCCGTGCTCATTCCAACCCGAAAATTCAGGTGTTTTGAAGCAAGTTCGGCTCTAATCCGCGCCTCATCTGGAGTGTACGCGATTTTATGATATAAAAAGTATGGTTTCGCTAAAATACCTCTGTCGATCAAATATTTCTCCGTTACTTTTATCTCGATGCGACCCGCAACGGCCATGAGACGCATATTTGCTTCAGTCGAGTCCTTCATGAACGGCGTAGCTGTCAGCGCCAGACGGTAGTCGGCATTGATGCACAACCGGGCGATGTCGTAGAAGTTAGAACCAGATGATTCGTGTGCCTCTTCCAGAATCAGCAGAGAAACGCTGGACAGGAAGCGTTTAACCAGTTCCCGGCGCTTCAGGTGGTACTGTTTTTTCTCCGGTGATGCGTCGCGCGGTGGCTCTTCGAGAAAACTGGCCAGGGTCTGCACCGTGGCAACGTTGATATGGCGCGAGACCTGGAACTCACCCGATCCAATCACCCCAACTCTCTGACCTTTCAGCCACGGCTCGCCATTCTCCGCGCGGTAGTCGATGGATTTCTGGAAGTTCTCTGCCATCTGGAACATCAGAACCGATCGCGTGGTTAAAAACAGCGTCATACGACCAATGCGAGCAGCAGCCTTACACGCTACGTTCGATTTACCGCCACCCGTCGCAATCTGGGCAATCATCATCCCTTCGCGCACCAGTGTTTCCACTGTCTGATCCTGATACGCGTAGTCCGGGTTATACGGGAATGGATTAACCACCGGATTCGGCTTACCCAGCGCGGGAGCTTTTTCCTTGCGAACATGCACGCATTTGATGCCAGCTTTCAGAAGATTGGTCGCAACTGGCTTCGCAAACCCAGCCGGGAACGCGTTTTTACTCCAGTTGAACATCGTGCTGGTCCCTTTCCAGTCACCAGCCTCCACTTCATAGCTCAACATCTCCTGAACAAGCCGTTTCACGTTGTCATCAGCGCCAGAAATCAGCGCATTGACTGCATTTGATACAATCCGAACAGTCATAAACCTCTTTCCTTCGTGCCTTTTGTATGGTAATTGGCTATTATGTTAAGTAAGTGCTTACACAATGTATTGTATCAAAAATATGGATGTGAAAATTACGATTCTACAGGTGGAAGTCGCGAACCTGCGTCCGAACCCCTGGAATACCAACTCCGTTGGGGCGCAAAACTTCGAAAAACTGAAAGGTTCCATCGAAAAGTTGGGCTTTTTTAAGCCAATTCTGGCGCGAGAGCTGGACGGCGGCATTTTTGAGATTCTCGGTGGCGAACATCGCTGGCGTGCCGCGATGGAGCAGGGCATTTCAACGGTTCCCGTCATCTCCGTGGGCAAAATTAACGACCTGGTGGCCAAACAGATGTCCCTCGTCGACAACGAGCGCTACGGCGAAGACGATCAGGTCGCTTTGCAGCGCTTAATCGAAGAAATCCAGTCTGAAATCGACTACCGGTTGTCCGATATCGCCCCGTATGACGACGAAATGGCGGCAACACTCGCCAAAGCGTCCGTTATCGATCTTGAAGCGCTGGAAGCGCTCTCCCGTGGCGATGACGAGCCGGTCGATGAGGACAAACGCGAGAAAACCGAGCGAGTCGGCGCTGAACACCAGACGATGCGCTTCAAGGTGACGTTTGATGCGTCAGATCGGGTCGCCGACACCATCAAAACCATCATCAAAGAGCAGGGAATCAATACCGGTAACGAAATGGAGAACGCCGGGGAAGCCCTGGTGTGGCTGGTCGACTACTACAAGGAGCGTATGTAATGACCAAAAACTTTGAAATCGTCTATCGAAACCCGGCAGAACTCATCCCGTATGAGATGAACGCCAAAAAACATGACGAACAGCAGATCCGCGATCTGGCGGCCGCCATCAAAAAGCGCGGTTTTGACCAGCCGATCACGGTCGACAAGCACGACGTCATCATTACTGGTCACGGTCGTCGCGAGGCGGCACTTCTGGCTGGTCTGGAGCGTGTGCCTGTCATCGTTCGCGACGATCTGAGCGAAGAAGAAGTGAAGGCGAAGCGTCTTGAAGACAACCGCCTGGCCAGTATTGACTACGACGCCATCAAATTGCAGCAGGAACTGGAATCCCTGGTGCTGGGCGACGCCGAGGTCTTCGGTTTTGAAGAGCGCGAGCTGAACGTGCTTGTCGGCAGCATGACCGAAGAGATGGAAACCGGCTCTCTGGTGCTCGATCTGGGCGAAGAGACGGAGCGCCAGAAGGAAGAGCACACCGAGATCAGTCGCGAAGTGGCCTCTGAAGAAGTCCGCGTCATCGACGTATTGGGCTTTAAAACGCTCCCTGCTGGCTCTGCCATTGTGGTTGGGGATTTGCTTGCCCACATGGAAGAAATCACGGGAGAGAGCGGGGTAGACGCTTTCGTGGCGTATGCGGAGAAAGTTTCTTCTGGGGAGCTGGCCGCATGAGCAAATACACCATCAACGTATCGTTTCAGACCCGCGTGAACAAAACCACGCGCACGCTGGAGATTGCCGAATCGTTCGGTCTTGGCCTGGACGAAAAAGAGTGGACGCTTTACGACAATCTGGAGCTGGAAGTGAAGCAGGGCGATGTGGTGTACATCACCGGCCAATCCGGTTCCGGTAAATCCGTTGTGCTGCGCGAGCTGCAACGCCAGATGAAGGATGAAGGGCTTTCTGTAGCCTCCATCGATGACTTTGCCTTCGACAATGAGGTTAACGTCATTGACCAGCTGGGCAAAACCACCAGCGAAGCGCTGGGGCTGCTGTCTATGGCCGGATTGAATGACGCCTATCTCTTTGTGCGTAAGCCATCCGAGATGTCTGACGGCCAGAAATACCGTCTCAAGATCGCCAAGCTGATCGAGTCCGGCGCGAAAGTCTGGGCTGCCGACGAATTTGGCGCTGTTCTCGACCGTGTAACCGCCCAGGTTGTGGCGTCGAACCTCCAGCGTGCCGCCCGTAAGGTTGGTGCGACGGTAATGGTGGCGACGACCCACGAAGACCTGAAGAACGCGCTGCGCCCGGATATGCAGATCACCAAGCACTACAAAGAACGCGTGAAGGTGGAATATGCCTGATTTGAAGATCGTAGAGCTGAAGCCATCGAAAGAGGCTGACAACAACAACGTTGAAGTCATCCGCCTGCTGGAAGAAGCACTCCAGTACGCCAGAGAAGGCAAAAGCCAGAGCCTGGCACTGCTGATGATCAACAACGACGGCAGTGTGCTGGATTGCTGGCATAACGGTGGGCGTCCATACGTCATGGTTGGGGCGATGGAATCGCTTCGCCTGGACTTCATCAATGCCAATATCGAGCGTAGGTGATCGACATGACAGGCATCATCATCAAACGCTACCGCCCGGAAGAGTTCCCGCGTCATCTGGACTTTCTGGAGCGTATGACCGTTACCAAAGGCACGGTTGAAGACTGGCACGCGCTGAAGTCGCTGCACTACAAGACGGATGGTAAGCCGTTTGCGCCAACGTATTATCGCTGCGAACTGGACGACCGGCTGGTGGGCGTCGTGGTTATGGCTTACCCGAAACTGCTGCTGGCGCCTCGCCATCGCATGTTTCCTAAGCTGAAGCCAACCACCAATACCACCGTGGCCAACCAGTATTGGGGGCGGTACGTGAACAACAACTTTGCGGTGATCAGCCGTTCCGTTGTGGACACTCAGTACCGCGGTGTCGGCGTCTCCTATCGAATGATTAACCTGGTTAGCAGGATGCACGACCGGCCAATCATCGAGATCCAGTCGTCGATGAGCAAATACAACCCGTTCGCCATGAAAGCAGGGTTCCAGTTCATCCGTCCGGAGCGTCCGAAGAGCTATGAGAGTGCGTTGCGCGTCTTCCAGCGTCATTTCCGTTCCGACCCTGGCGACAACGAAGCGATCGTCAAAGAGCTGTTTGCCATGAGTGAGTCTCGCCGTCGTCGTGCGCTGCGTGATCTGGTCGCTGACTACCACAAGAACAGTTCCCTGGCCAAAGCCGGGCGTAATCGTGGCACGACGATTCAGGACATTGCCGACAGCCTGGTGGACGAGGCCAGCATCGTGAAGCTGCTCAAGGACATTCACAACCTGAGCTTCACGTCTCCGCTGTATGGCGTGTACCGAAACCCGGACTTTGGTCGTCAGCTGCCGGACACGCTGCCACTGCTGGCATTCGACAAACAGCCTTTGAATAAACCTCTTGAAATTGCATTACCGGCATAAGGATTTGCCATGACGTTGACCGACAAACAAAAAGACATCATCAAAACCATCAATTTAGGCCATGAGCGTGGGTATCTGCTCGATCTGGACGAGCTGCTTGAAGTGCTGCCGTACAAAACGACCAAACAGAGTATGCAGTTCTCTATCCGCGCACTGGTGAAAAAGGGGCTGGTGGAGAAAGGAATGTGCCGCCAGCGCGGTGATTCCGGCTACCACCGTCGCACGCTGGGACTGACCACGTTAGGTCGTGCCAGAGCCAAATTACTGGTGATGTAAGTCGGTCTGGGAGCCAGTTTGAGAGCCTGCTTCCGTATATATAAATACTAAGTGACTTATTAAATATATACGGAAGCAGGCTCTGAATACTCCCCAGCCCGGTTTTAAACACCCAGAAAACAAATTGGTTAGGCACTGAATTAAACAAGTTGTTTAGGAGCGCAAGGATGCGCTCTGAGTGTTTTAGAGGGATCTATGACTATAGAAAAAGACGAGAGCAAAACTCGCCTGACACCAGCTGAGTGGGCAGAAGCCGAAGCGAAGTGGACTTCCGGCGAATACACACTCTCCAAGCTGGAGGAAGAGTACGGCATTCGTCGTGAAACGCTCTCCAGACATTTCAAAAAGCGTGGATTAGAGAAAGGCGCGGACTCCGTTGGGAAGATGGTGCGCGAGTCGCTCAAATCCGACGCAGAGCTGCGTGCGAAGGCGCGTGCAGAGAAAATCGAAGAGCGCCGGACTCGTTACGACGATTGGGCGTTCGCACTCGGTCGTATGGTGATGCATGAGGTGGCCATAGCCAAGAAGGACGGCAGGCCACTGGCAGCCATCGAAGATGACCTGAAGAGTCTCCAGCGTGCCAGCGGCACACTCGCTAAGTGCTTCGAAATATCGTCGAAAGCGCTCGGTATGGATCGCGTGGAGAACGAGGACGACGAAATCCCGAACCTGGTATTTGGCGAACTTACGCCTTCCCAGGTGGCGCAGCTGCGTAAGGAAGATGATGAGCCGGATCTGATTGATGACGATCTGCTTGAGTCACTCGAAGAGGAAGCACTGAGCGAAGCTGAGGGCGATTCTGAAGCGTCTGGTGATGAAAGTGATGGGAGCGTCTGACTATGGCCATCCCGTCGTCTCTGAGTCTCGTACAGCTGCATTCTGGGCAGATGCAAGTCTTCCAGTCGCCACATCGTTTCAAAGTGGTGTGTGCGGGTCGACGCTGGGGTAAATCCCGGTTGTCGATCTCCACCATCATCCGCGCGGCAGCCAAAGAGAAGAAGCAACGTGTCTGGTATGTCGCACCGACTTACCAGATGGCTCGCCAGATCTTGTGGGATGACCTGCAGGAAGTTCTGCCGCGCAAATGGGTTCGTAAGAAAAACGACACCACGATGACCATCGTGCTGAAGAACGGCTCTGAAATCGCGCTGAAAGGTGCGGATAAGCCCGATACGCTTCGTGGTGTGGCACTGCACTTTGTGGTGCTCGATGAATTTCAGGATATGAAGCCTGACACCTGGTACAAGGTACTGCGTCCGACACTGACCTCCACTCGTGGCGGTGCGCTGATCATCGGTACGCCAAAAGGCTTCTCCGAGTTCCACAAGCTGTGGACTATCGGTCAGAACAAAGATTTGCAACGCAAGGGGCAGTGGAAGAGCTGGCAGTTCGTTACGGCCGATTCTCCGTTCGTACCGAGCGCGGAAATCGAAGCAGCGAAGAACGATATGGACCCTAAATCGTTCGCACAGGAATACCTGGCCAGCTTCGAAAACATGTCCGGACGCGTTTACTACCCGTTCGACCGCAATGTGCATGTGAAGCCACTCCAGTTCAATCCGAAACTGCCGATCTGGGTTGGTCAGGACTTCAACATCGACCCTATGTCATCGGTCATCCTGCAACCGCAGCCAAATGGTGAACTGTGGGCTGTGGACGAATTGGTGTTGTTCTCTTCTAACACGGCTGAAGTGTGTGACGAGCTGGAGCGTCGATACTGGCGCTGGAAATCTCAGGTCACTATCTTTCCTGACCCGGCAGGTGCGTATCGCCAGCACGCACGCGGCGAATCTGACGTCGACATCTTCAAAGAGAAAGGTTTCCTTCGAGTCGATTATCCGAAGAAGCACCCGCCGATCGCAGACCGTGTTAACGCAGTGAACCGCATGTTGATGAGTGCCTCGGGCGAAACCCGGTTGTACATCGATCCGAAGTGCAAACACCTCATCGACTCGCTGGAGAAGGTGATCTACAAGCCAGGCTCACGCGATATGGATAAGACTGGCGGCATCGAACACAGTGCGGATGCGTTGGGTTATCCGGTTCATCGTAGGTATCCGGTGAAAAATCGTGTTATTCTTGGTGGATCTAGATAGGTAAGTACTTACCTAAGTGGAAAGGAAAATCAAATGGAATTGACTGACAAGCAAATCAAAGACCTTGTGGCACGACGCCACCCTGAATATGAGAAGAAAAAAGAACATTGGGACTTCCTCGCCAGCACCTACGCTGGCGGGCGTGCCTGGTTCAACGACAATATCTTCCGTTACTTCAAAGAGGGCGATCAGGAGTTCAAAGAGCGCCTGGAACGCGCTTATCGCTTCAACCATACGCGCGAAGTGGTAAACCTCATCAACAAATACCTCTTCAAAGAGGTCATTCACCGCAACACTGATGAAGCACCGGAGCAGATCCGCAATTTCTGGAAGCGAGCCACGCGCCAGAACGCCTCCATCGATGCGTTTATGGCGGCTATCGATCTGCAATCATCCATTTATGGCCGTATCTGGGTTGTCGTGGATAGCACGATGAACGTCGATGTTGAGTCTGTTGCAGACGAGAAGAAAAATGATGCGCGTGCCTACGCTTACTGGATTTCGCCGCAGCAGCTGCTTGATGTTGCCTGGGATGAAGACGGCAATATGTTGTGGGCGCTGATTGTTGAAATCGCGCGCGACGACGAAGATCCGTTCACTTCAACCGGGCAGGAATACCAGCGTTACCGTCTGTGGACGCAAAACGAGTGGTATCTGTTCCGTGAAGAAGTGAAGAAGGGTTCCGGAAATAGCGGTCGCCGTCAGGCCAAAGTCGTTCTGGAGGATAGCGGCCAGCATAATCTGGGCGTGGTGCCGGTGTTCCCGGTGGATTGCATTGGTGAAAGCGAGTCTCCGTATTTTAGCCCGTCGTTGATTGACGATATTGCCTATCTTGATCGCGCCGTGGCCAACTACCTGTCGAACCTTGACGCGATTATTCAGGATCAGACATTCAGCCAGTTAGCGATTCCGGTTCAGTCCCTGCTGCCGGGCGATGAAAACCACACCAAAGTGCTCGAAATGGGGACAAAACGTGTCTTCACCTTCGATTCTGAGAGCGGTAATCAGCCATTCTATCTGTCTCCAGACCCGAAACAGGCTCAGATGATCATCACCACGATTAAGACGGTGATTAATGAGATCTACCATTCCGTTGGTGTGGCTGGTGAGCGAACCAAGCAGGATAACGCGCAGGGTATCGACAACTCTTCGGGGGCAGCGAAGATGTACGACTTCCAACGTATTAACAGTCTGTTGGTGACAAAAGCAGAGCGCCTCGAAAGGGCAGAACGCCAAATGATGGAGTTGGCTGCGAAATGGATGGGCATCGAATTGGATGAAGACCACTCTCTGATCGCTTACCCGGAGAGTTTCGATATTCGTGGTCTGACTGACGAATTTGCCGTCGCTGAGAAATTGTCGCTGTTACAGGCGCCTGATTCTGTACGTCGTCATCAGATGGAAATGCTCATAGAAAAGATCTTCCCGAATATTTCCGAAGCGATGCAAAAGGAATTTAAAAAAGATCTCTTGAAATTTCCTCTAAAAAATGCTCTTGGCGCCCTTGAAAATAAGTCAGTACTTACTTATGATCGCGATACAGTCCAAGAAAGCGGACAAGATCAACCCCGAGGGAATGGGGACTCATCTACTCAAGAGACCGAGTGATAAGTAACGAAAAGGTATTTCTATGAATCTGTGGCAAATGCTTATGGCCCGTCGTGGCCTGATGGATGTAGCCGAAGCGCATGAGCGCGGCGGCGCTGGTGGCGGTGCTCCTGCTGGAGACAATGAGCAGAGCATTCAAGACCCAGGCAAACAGGGCGAGCAAAAAGAGCAACCGAAGGGTGACGACGACGAGTATGCCGGTATGACTCAGGAAGAGTTGCTGGCAGAACTGCGTAAGTCTAAGAAAGCAGGTGCTGATCTGTTGAAAGAGAACATGAAGCGCAAGGAGAAAGAGCGCACATTGGCCGATCAGCTGGCTCAGTACGGTGATATTGACCCGACGCGTGCTCGTCAGCTTCTCGAAGCTGAACAAGCCGCAGAAACCGCACGTCGGGAGGCGGAGCAGGCTGAACTGGAACGTCGTGGTGAGTTCGATGCTGTGAAAAAGCAGATGATCGAAGCACACCAGACTGAACTGGCACAGCGCGACGAACGCTACTCCGCTCTGGAGAGCGAGAACGCCGCATTGAAGGCTCAACTGGTCGAAATGACTGTTGGTGTTTCCTTCAGCAGTTCTGCTTTCCTGCGTGACAAAGTTCTGATGACTCCGGCTAAGGCACGCGTTATCTACGGCTCTCATTTCGAAGTGGGTGAAGACGGTAGTGTTGTGGGCTTTGATAAGCCAGCCGGTCAGAAAGAACGTGCAGTTCTGGTTGACGGTGAAGGCAAGCCGTTACCGTTCGAATCCGCGATTGAGCGCATTCTGCGTGCAGATCCGGAAGCTGACGCACTGTTGCGTAGCGAAGCCAAGCAGGGTGCTGGTTCCAATAGCAAACCGACCCACAAAGTAAGCCAGCCGAAGAGCAAGTCGACTATGGATAAGTTGACCTCCGGTCTGGGAAAAATCGGACTCAAGTAACATCTTAAATCATAGGGAAATGAAAGATGCCATTACTGCGTGATGAAGCTGAAAAGCTGTCTAATAACGAACTTGAGCAGGGTGTGATCGAGACCATCATCGATCGCGATGACCTGTTCGCTATTCTGCCTTTCATGAAGATTAATTCTAAGGCATACCTTTACAACCGCGAAGCTACCCTGAGCGAAGCTACCTTCATTGATGTGAACGACACCATCACTGAAGGCGCAGCAACCTTCAGCGAACACGTTGCGAAGCTACGTATCCTGGCAGGCGACGTAGACGTCGACAAATTCCTGGCGACCACTATGTCCGACACCAACAACCAGCTGGCAATCCAGGTTCGTCAGAAGGTGAAAGGTCTGGCTCGCGCATTCCGCCGCAATCTGATTCTGGGCGACTCCAGCACCAACACCAAAGCGTTCGACGGTATTCCGAAACTGATGCACGACGATCAGAAGATCGACATCGAAGGCGCTTCCATGACCTTCTCCATGTTCGACGAACTGGTCGACGCGGTGAAAGATCTGGGTGCGGACTGCATCATGATGCGCTCCGAGCATCTGCGTGCTTATCGCGCTCTGCTGCGTACCGTTAATATCGGCCCGTCCGAAATTATGATGGAAAACTTCGGTCGACCGATGTTGTGCCACAACGGTGTACCTTTCATCGTGAACGACTTCATCCCGACTGACGCGGGCAAAGCAAGCATCTACTGTCTGCACCTGTCCGAAGAGAACGGTGTGACCGGTCTGTATGGCGGTGAAAACGCTGGTATCGTTGTTGAGAACATCGGTACTGTTCAGAACAAAGACGCAACCCGTACCCGCGTTAAGTGGTACTGCTCTCTGGCGAACAAGCACGACAAAGCTATCGCCGCGCTGACCAATGTAAAAATTTGATCAGAAAAGTAGGTAAATAGTTATCTACTTAATATGGGTGGGCTATACGCCCACCTTTTTTGTAGGAGCGATAAATGCCAGAACAAAAGATGAAAATCATGGAGGAGACGTTTGCGGATTTCACAGGGCATATGTGCCGTGCCGGATTCACCAACTCCGTCTCCAACGAGCCTCTGAGCGAGCGCCAGCAGAACCATCTTGCGGCTTGCTTCCGGACAGTTCCGTTCACGCAGTCTGTCAGCGTGGAGTCTGTTGCTCTGACTCCTGATTCTGTCTCTGTTGAGAAGGGGAAGTCAGTCAAATTGCGAGTTGATGTGCAACCGTCAAACGCAACCAATCAAAAAGTCACCTGGACTTCTCAAAATAGCGACAAAGCGACCGTGGATCAGAACGGTAACGTAGTTGGCGTAGCCGTTGGTACGGCAACCATTGAAGTGGCTTCACAGGATGGCAGTCACAAAGCGACTGCGACCGTTGAAGTGACCGCAGCACCGGCTGCGTAACCAACATATGGGCAGCATAGCTGTCCATTAAGTGAGAAGAAAAATGAAACCAGCAAAAATTCGTTTATTGGAGCCTCAATTTTTGGGGTACACGGGGATTCTCTGCGGTATCAAGTTTGTAGACGGTATCTCAGTTGCTGAACTGCCATTCGTCGATCAGCAGCGGATTTGTGCTTCCATGCGTGCGACTACCGTTGAAGGTAAAAATGTATCTCCTTCTGCCGCGTACAGTAGCCGCAATAACTTGACTGCGGAAGACATTGTCGAGACGCCAGCCCCGGATATTGTGCCAATGAAACGTGGTGCGGCTGAAACAAAGCCCAAACCGGTACAGCGCTTTACTCGTGAAGAACTGGAGTCGATTGCGGACTGTGAAGGTATTGCGGGTCTTCGTCAGATCGGCAACCAAATTGGCGTGAAAGCCAAAGGCATCGTTGAAATGATCGAGGGTATCCTGAAAGCACAGGGCGGTGAGTAATGGCACAGATCGACACGTACCGTAGCGGGGAAGCCGTTTCCCTGTCGTTTGCATTTAACGTTCTGGATATTGAGTCGGCAACGTATACCGTCAGAGATGGCGCGGGTTCGATCATCGTTGATAACGAACCTCTCGATATTACTGAGGGGCAGATGTCCATTCCGGTTGTCGTGTCGGCCGAACACAACCTGCTTGCCGACAAAGAGCGCGATCTGCGTTACGTCCTCGTCAAAGCGGTGGCATCCGGTCTGACGCATGAAGAGCGCAAGATGTACGTTCTGCTAAATAGCTTCGAGCTGTCTATCCCAGGCCAGTCATTCGCAACGGTCGCAGACGCCCAGATGCAAGCCATCGACATGCTGAACGGCGACACTCTGTTGGCTGATGGTGACGGGCTGATGCGCAAACGTCTCATTGAGGCCACCAGACGCGTCAAAACGCTGCCGTTTTCAATCCGCAAAGTCCTTCGTATCGATTTCGATCGGTACGACCGTCCACAAAACATGCTGAACGTATATGACGTACCGTGGGGTGCTGACGGGGCATATCGTCACGATCTGATTGATTGGGAGAAGATGACGCAGGATAAATTCGACGAATTCCCTGACTACTTCAAACAGACATTAATGCTGGCCGTGGTTAATGAAGCCTGCGAAATCGCTAACGGCAATGACGTAGCGGCAGCTCGCGAGGACGGCATCCTGTCTGAATCCATTGGTGAAACGACAAATATGTACCGCACCGGCAAAGCGGCAAATTTACATGTGGCTCGCAGTACCTGGAGACTGCTGGTCAGCTACATCAACAACCGCATGATTGTTCGCCGTGCGTAACGCCAGTCGCATTATTTACTTCTGGTCGAAAGGCTCAAGACGCACAATCGCGCCTTCGCCTGGTAATGCGTGCGGATGCCAACCACAGGGAGAGTGCATGAACATTTCATGGCAAGCAGAGATGGCGATTTACCGTCTGGGTTCGAAGAATGTCTACGGTGAAGCGCAATTGCAGTTCGTCAGGAAGACGAACGTCGGTGTCGTTAAGTTTGAACAAAGTAATGAGAAGTCATCGGTACGTGCGGACAGCTCCGGCAGTCGCGGAAAAGCCAATATGAAATTGTTCGATGTCGTTCTGGTGGTCCCACTTGAGGCCGCAGTGCAACTTGATGACGTTCTTATTCTGGAGGGGCTAAAGCTGAAGGTATCCAGTGTGCATCGTCGTTGGGGGTTACGTGGACGCCCAGGTCATCTGGAAGTAGGGGCAAACATATGGGCCTGAAGCATGACTCGCATCAGTTTAAGCGTGCTGGCGACAGACTCAATAACAGCCAGAAAGCCTTTAAGCGTTATCTCATTCGTGACATGGAGAAGCTGGCGCGTCTGGTTGAGCGTCTGGCGCGGGCAATGGCTCCGCTGGAGACTGGCTCACTCGAAAGCGCGATTTTCGCGAGAGTTGTCAAAGAGGGCTATACGGGGCTGCGTATTGAGTTATCGGTGTCTGGGGCTAAACCGCGCGAAGGGAACCCTGGTGTTGAGGTTGGCGATTATGCGGAGTACATGGAATTGGGTAAGTATCGTCTCGGCTATCTCTCTCGCATGAAGAGCGTCACCAACCCGCCAGTCGCTGGTGTGAAGCCACGAGTTGGGCCTTTGTTCCTTGAGAGAGCCGTACAGATCAGTGAGAAACAGTTCACTCAGACGATAGCTGAAGCGGCAAGGAAAGCAGGTTTTACGAGAGGTTGATGTGTTTATTGAAGCATTTGCGAGCCTGATGCAGAAGGCGAAGATCGGCACACTCGGCACTGACATTTTCTGTCACTACATGCCAGCCAATGTGAAGTCCGGCGTCCTGTTGGTTACTCCCAATACGGGGATCGCCATTGACCATGAGTTAAAAGGCTTTTATCACGACTCTTTTACCGTCATCGTGCGTAATGCGACGATCACAAAGGCGGTGGCGAAAGCCAATAAGATCATGGACATGTTTCCAGTCGAGGAAACCGTGTCAGATGGCGTTTACTTCCGGTTGGTACGACCAATGTCGATGCCGATAACTTATCCAAAAAACGAAGGCTCGTTGATTGAAGCGGGCATCCCGATTGAATTTGCGGGCTATTTGTTGAATTAACAAAATAAGTAAGTATATACTTACTATTGGCGCCATGAAGGTGCTGATTTAACGGAAAAAGGAGTTTTCCAACAATGTCCAATACCCATGTAAAAAACATCAAACTTGGCGCCTGCAAAGTGTCGTTTGGTGGTGTTGATCTGGGTTACACCAAAGGCGGTGTTCAGGTTGAGGTTGCGACCGAAACTCTGAAAGTTACCGTAGACCAGCTAGGGCAAACCACCATCTCCGAGCTGGTACAGGGCCGTAACATCACTATCACTGCGCCGCTGGCTGAGTCTGTGTTGCAGAATATGGTCGATCTGATGCCGGGTTCTACCCTGAGTGAAGAAGATAACTCTGTGACCATCACTTCCGCACAGGGCGTCAACCTGATCGACGTAGCTAAAGAGCTGGTTCTGACCCCGCAGGATACCACCGACTACGTTCTGACCATCCCGAAAGCGGCGACCGCAGGTAACTTCACCATGACCTACCAGTCTGATGATGTTCGCGTGTTCTCGGTTCAGTTCACCGCTTACCCGGATGACGACGGTATTCTGGGGAAAATGAGCGGCCCAAAGCCGGTTAAATCCGTCTCTATCTCTCCGGATTCTCCGGAAGTTAAAGCCGGTGAGAGCGTGCAGCTGGCAGCCCAGATCACACCTGCAGATGCCGGCGACAAAACCGGTGTGTGGGAGTCCGACAATCAGGAGAAGGCTACCGTTGATCAGACTGGTCTGGTTCGCGGAGTAGCTGAAGGTTCGGCAAATATCTC
>JAEWTL010000045.1 GCA_023459495.1 Bacillota bacterium
GGCCGGAGCCACAGACCGCCGTTGAATGGGCGGATGCTAATTACTATCTCCCGAAAGAATCCGCATACCAGGAAGGGCGCTGGGAAACACTGCCCTTTCAGCGGGCCATCATGAATGCGATGGGCAGTGACTACATCCGCGAGGTGAATGTGGTGAAGTCTGCCCGTGTTGGTTATTCCAAAATGCTGCTGGGTGTTTATGCCTACTTTATAGAGCATAAGCAGCGCAACACACTTATCTGGTTGCCGACGGATGGTGATGCCGAGAACTTTATGAAAACCCACGTTGAGCCGACTATTCGTGATATTCCGTCGCTGCTGGCGCTGGCCCCGTGGTATGGCAAAAAGCACCGGGATAACACGCTCACCATGAAGCGTTTCACCAATGGGCGTGGCTTCTGGTGCCTGGGCGGTAAAGCGGCAAAAAACTACCGTGAAAAGTCGGTGGATGTGGCGGGTTATGATGAACTTGCTGCTTTTGATGATGATATTGAACAGGAAGGCTCTCCGACGTTCCTGGGTGACAAGCGTATTGAAGGCTCGGTCTGGCCAAAGTCCATCCGTGGCTCCACGCCAAAAGTGAGAGGCACCTGTCAGATTGAGCGTGCAGCCAGTGAATCCCCGCATTTTATGCGTTTTCATGTTGCCTGCCCGCATTGCGGGGAGGAGCAGTATCTTAAATTTGGCGACAAAGAGACGCCGTTTGGCCTCAAATGGACGCCGGATGACCCCTCCAGCGTGTTTTATCTCTGCGAGCATAATGCCTGCGTCATCCGCCAGCAGGAGCTGGACTTTACTGATGCCCGTTATATCTGCGAAAAGACCGGGATCTGGACCCGTGATGGCATTCTCTGGTTTTCGTCATCCGGTGAAGAGATTGAGCCACCTGACAGTGTGACCTTTCACATCTGGACAGCGTACAGCCCGTTCACCACCTGGGTGCAGATTGTCAAAGACTGGATGAAAACGAAAGGGGATACGGGAAAACGTAAAACCTTCGTAAACACCACGCTCGGTGAGACGTGGGAGGCGAAAATTGGCGAACGTCCGGATGCTGAAGTGATGGCAGAGCGGAAAGAGCATTATTCAGCGCCCGTTCCTGACCGTGTGGCTTACCTGACCGCCGGTATCGACTCCCAGCTGGATCGCTACGAAATGCGCGTATGGGGATGGGGGCCGGGTGAGGAAAGCTGGCTGATTGATCGGCAGATTATTATGGGCCGCCACGACGATGAACAGACGCTGCTGCGTGTGGATGAGGCCATCAATAAAACCTATACCCGCCGGAATGGTGCAGAAATGTCGATATCCCGTATCTGCTGGGATATTGGCGGGATTGACCCGACCATTGTGTATGAACGCTCGAAAAAGCATGGGCTGTTCCGGGTGATCCCCATTAAAGGGGCATCCGTCTACGGAAAGCCGGTGGCCAGCATGCCACGTAAGCGAAACAAAAACGGGGTTTACCTTACCGAAATCGGTACGGATACCGCGAAAGAGCAGATTTATAACCGCTTCACACTGACGCCGGAAGGGGATGAACCGCTTCCCGGTGCCGTTCACTTTCCGAATAACCCGGATATTTTTGATCTGACCGAAGCGCAGCAGCTGACTGCTGAAGAGCAGGTCGAAAAATGGGTGGATGGCAGGAAAAAAATACTGTGGGACAGCAAAAAGCGACGCAATGAGGCGCTCGACTGCTTCGTTTATGCGCTGGCGGCGCTGCGCATCAGTATTTCCCGCTGGCAGCTGGATCTCAGTGCACTGCTGGCGAGCCTGCAGGAAGAGGATGGTGCAGCAACCAACAAGAAAACACTGGCAGATTACGCCCGTGCCTTATCCGGAGAGGATGAATGACGCGACAGGAAGAACTTGCCGCTGCCCGTGCGGCACTGCATGACCTGATGACAGGTAAACGGGTGGCAACGGTACAGAAAGACGGACGGCGAGTGGAGTTTACGGCCACTTCCGTGTCTGACCTGAAAAAATACATTGCGGAGCTGGAGGTGCAGACCGGCATGACACAGCGACGCAGGGGACCTGCAGGATTTTATGTATGAAAACGCCCACCATTCCCACCCTTCTGGGACCGGACGGCATGACATCGCTGCGTGAATATGCCGGTTATCACGGCGGTGGCAGCGGATTTGGTGGGCAGTTGCGGGCGTGGAACCCACCGGGTGAAAGTGTGGATGCAGCCCTGCTGCCCAACTTTACCCGTGGCAATGCCCGCGCAGACGATCTGGTACGCAATAACGGCTATGCCGCCAACGCCATCCAGCTGCATCAGGATCATATCGTCGGGTCTTTTTTCCGGCTCAGTCATCGCCCAAGCTGGCGCTATCTGGGCATCGGGGAGGAAGAAGCCCGTGCCTTTTCCCGCGAGGTTGAAGCGGCATGGAAAGAGTTTGCCGAGGATGACTGCTGCTGCATTGACGTTGAGCGAAAACGCACGTTTACCATGATGATTCGGGAAGGTGTGGCCATGCACGCCTTTAACGGTGAACTGTTCGTTCAGGCCACCTGGGATACCAGTCCGTCGCGGCTTTTCCGGACACAGTTCCGGATGGTCAGCCCGAAGCGCATCAGCAACCCGAACAATACCGGCGACAGCCGGAACTGCCGTGCCGGTGTGCAGATTAATGACAGCGGTGCGGCGCTGGGATATTACGTCAGCGAGGACGGCTATCCTGGCTGGATGCCGCAGAAATGGACATGGATACCCCGTGAGTTACCCGGCGGGCGCGCCTCGTTCATTCACGTTTTTGAACCCGTGGAGGACGGGCAGACCCGCGGTGCAAATGTGTTTTACAGCGTGATGGAGCAGATGAAGATGCTCGACACGCTGCAGAACACGCAGCTGCAGAGCGCCATTGTGAAGGCGATGTATGCCGCCACCATTGAGAGTGAGCTGGATACGCAGTCAGCGATGGATTTTATTCTGGGCGCGAACAGTAAGGAGCAGCGGGACAAGCTGACCGGCTGGATTGGTGAAATTGCCGCGTATTACGCCGCAGCACCGGTCCGTCTGGGAGGCGCAAAAGTGCCGCACCTGATGCCGGGGGACTCACTGAACCTGCAGACGGCTCAGGACACGGATAACGGCTACTCCGTGTTTGAGCAGTCACTGTTGCGGTATATCGCTGCCGGGCTGGGTGTCTCGTATGAGCAGCTTTCCCGGAATTACGCCCAGATGAGCTACTCCACGGCACGGGCCAGTGCGAACGAGTCGTGGGCGTACTTTATGGGGCGGCGAAAATTCGTCGCATCCCGTCAGGCGAGCCAGATGTTTCTGTGCTGGCTGGAAGAGGCCATCGTTCGCCGCGTGGTGACGTTACCTTCAAAAGCGCGCTTCAGTTTTCAGGAAGCCCGCAGTGCCTGGGGGAACTGCGACTGGATAGGCTCCGGTCGTATGGCCATCGATGGTCTGAAAGAAGTTCAGGAAGCGGTGATGCTGATAGAAGCCGGACTGAGCACCTACGAGAAAGAGTGCGCGAAACGCGGTGACGACTATCAGGAAATTTTTGCCCAGCAGGTCCGTGAAACGATGGAGCGCCGTGCAGCCGGTCTTAAACCGCCCGCCTGGGCGGCTGCGGCATTTGAATCCGGACTGCGACAATCAACAGAGGAGGAGAAGAGTGACAGCAGAGCTGCGTAATCTCCCGCATATTGCCAGCATGGCCTTTAATGAGCCGCTGATGCTTGAACCCGCCTATGCGCGGGTTTTCTTTTGTGCGCTTGCAGGCCAGCTTGGGATCAGCCGCCTGACGGATGCGGTGTCCGGCGACAGCCTGACTGCCCAGGAGGCACTCGCGACGCTGGCATTATCCGGTGATGATGACGGACCACGACAGGCCCGCAGTTATCAGGTCATGAACGGCATCGCCGTGCTGCCGGTGTCCGGCACGCTGGTCAGCCGGACGCGGGCGCTGCAGCCGTACTCGGGGATGACCGGTTACAACGGCATTATCGCCCGTCTGCAACAGGCTGCCAGCGATCCGATGGTGGACGGCATTCTGCTCGATATGGACACACCGGGCGGGATGGTGGCGGGAGCATTTGACTGTGCTGACATCATCGCCCGTGTGCGTGACATAAAGCCGGTATGGGCGCTGGCCAACGACATGAACTGCAGTGCAGGTCAGCTGCTTGCCAGTGCCGCCTCCCGGCGTCTGGTCACGCAGACCGCCCGGACAGGCTCCATCGGCGTCATGATGGCTCACAGTAATTACGGTGCTGCGCTGGAGAAACAGGGTGTGGAAATCACGCTGATTTACAGCGGCAGCCATAAGGTGGATGGCAACCCCTACAGCCATCTTCCGGATGACGTCCGGGAGACACTGCAGTCCCGGATGGACGCAACCCGCCAGATGTTTGCGCAGAAGGTGTCGGCATATACCGGCCTGTCCGTGCAGGCTGTGCTGGATACCGAGGCTGCAGTGTACAGCGGTCAGGAGGCCATTGATGCCGGACTGGCTGATGAACTTGTTAACAGCACCGATGCGATCACCGTCATGCGTGATGCACTGGATGCACGTAAATCCCGTCTCTCAGGAGGGCGAATGACCAAAGAGACTCAATCAACAACTGTTTCAGCCACTGCTTCGCAGGCTGACGTTACTGACGTGGTGCCAGCGACGGAGGGCGAAAACGCCAGCGCGGCGCAGCCGGACGTGAACGCGCAGATCACCGC
>JAEWTL010000046.1 GCA_023459495.1 Bacillota bacterium
CTGTGCATTGTTGAGAACGCACTAATGACATGAATCGCTCCCCTGCGGCGACTCTTGTCATAAGAGTGCCGGAGCGTTTTTCCATCAATTGCAATGACGTCTTTATCATCTGAAGAATGGCAGTCACGCATCCAGTTAATAAAGCACTCATGAAATTTTGCAGGACTGATACAGGATACAACTCTGGCAATAGTATCGTGAACAGGAATACCATTTTCAAAATCACCATATTGCTTCAAGAAATCGAGATGTGTTTCCCCGAAATCCTCTATATCTTCCCAACCTTCTGCACCAGAAATAACGGCACAAATAGTCAACAGTAGAATATCTGACAATTTATGCACCACTTTCCAGGCTTGTCTGTAATCGGGTGTAATAGAAATATGTTCCATCAATTTTTTAAGTTCCATTTGTTCACCTTATTTATGTAAGGAGTATTTGATCATGTATAAGCAATAAAAAACAGCTTCAGGTAATGAGGAATATCTCAATTTTTAAACATAAAATGCGAATTATTTAGTACAAAAAGTGAACTTCTGATGATCTTTCCCTGTGTTTAACGCAGCCTTCTTTCTTTTCCTCTTCACCCTTAATGTCTTTGCAATCTCTTAATAAATTCAGTGCCATCTTCTTTATTCCAGATATTATTTAGGCTGCGTTTCCTCTTCTTATCCGGCTGGCATCTTCATTCATTTTTACATCTAACACCCAATGAAGACTGTGCTCGATCAGCCAGTGCGCTCTGATAGCATGTGCAAATTCTTTAGCATCCATATCCTTTGATGAAATATAATATCGGATGCTTACACCTTCTGCTGATTTATCTTCTTTCTTCTGCCTGAATGACAATGCTACACAAAGCTTTTTTAATCCCTTCCATTCGAATTCAAAATCACAAAAGTTCAGGCGTTACGTTACTGACAATATGCAAACGTGTTTCTTTTCTTCCATGACTTATCTCCTGCGTACTAAACGAATCGCCTTTATAATTAGAAAACACATTTACAGGAAATTTTTCCTCGAATGCATGATGTAATTTCCCCTGATTGCCTTTTACTGCCAGAAGATAATCTGCTTTTTTATCTTTGATCTTCGAAGCGATATCTTTCTGACAGCCCATAGCATCAATGGTTATCAAATTTTTCTTTAAATACAGTAGGTTAAGCAACTCTGGAATGGCTGTAATCTCATTACTTTTGGCTTCCGTTTTCACCTGCCCCAGTACAACACCATTTTCGTTCGAGAATGCACTCACCATATGGATTGCTCCTTTTCTTTTTCCCTTATCAAAGGAGCCTCTTATGGTCTTTCCATCTATTGCTATAATTTCACCATCAGTGATTTCATGGCACTCCTGCATCCATTCAATAAACATCTTTTCAAAGGCCAAACTGTCAATGTTACTCACAACGCGTGCAATGGTGTCATCGACCGGAATGCCATTATCAAAATCACCATATTTCTTTAGCCATTCAAGTCTTTCATGTCCAAAATCTTCAATTTCCTGCCACTCATCGGCACCTGCAATTACTGCACATACGGTGAGAAACAAAATAGCAGATAATTTATGTTTAACCTTTCCTTGTTGTCGTATATCAGGGATCACTGAAATATAATCAAGCAAACTTTGAATACTCACCTGGGTCCTTTTTTATCTTTTTAGTTATTCCAAAGGTTAAATTTTGATCACCTGTAGGCGTTAAAGCCAAGATGAAAATTGTGATTTACATCACAATTTTCATGATCTTGCCCTGCCCCGTCCCTTGCTCTCATGTCTTTCTGTATGTATTTTATATTTTTCTCTTTCTGGTGTTGTTCATTATGACCATTTACCAATCCAGTCAAAAACTTCATTTTTCAAATTGTTATCATAATAATCAACATCGTAATAGTCTCCATAATTAATTATTTTATAACTAGCCTTCTTGTTTTTATCACTAAAATACACCCGTTGTTTTGTAGCGCAGAACTCCATATTCTCCAGTTTACTAATGTTTTTTAATCGCACGCTATAAAGAATATCATTGAAAAAATTAAGATTTATATCAACCACTCCACAGTGCGTCCTGTAATTATTAACTATTATACTTATAAAATGACCATTCCCTCTACTAATTTTTTGGTCATTAATTATTTTATAAATAATATTTTTTTCAGAAAGATATATCTCAACGCTCTTTGGTGTTTTATGTCCATAAAATACGATGTCAGAATTTGAATTGTTATCAAACCCAAGGTAAACAACAAATAAACAAAGGGTAATTAAAAAAATGACAAGTTTGCCTCTAATAATTTGAAGCATCTGAACTCCCTTGCTTTGCTTTTATTGGATTATCTGCTTTTATACCATCTAACCCGAAGAGTTGCCCAGTGTTATATTTTTCAATACATGCATCGCTACATTTGGCAGAAAAATCGCCACAAGCAATACCGACAGTGTTATTTTTAAGATCCATGATTCTTTCTTTAGCTGGCTGACCTTGTCTATCCCCTGCCGCCTCATGATTTTTACCTATCACGTCAGCTATTGTTGATCCAAATGTCTTAGTCATTCGACACATCAAGTAACAATGTCTCATTGCATCGGCGGCCCCATTATGAGCTCCGCCAACAATAGCATCCATATCATAACCGAACTGGTAAGCACTGTTAGTAATGCTGTTTGCAGCAATCAATCCAGGTACACCAGATACGGCATAAATTAGTCCACCTGATGTCATATTCTCAATCGCATCTAACCCCATTGGGTCTATCACTTGTATGGGATTCAACGGATACTGATACATATTCCATCCACCTCTCAACCCAATCGGGTCCGGGGTGATATACAGCCCCTGCAACGGATCGTAGTACCGGTGACGGTTATAGTACAGCCCCGACTCCTTATCATACTGCTGCCCCGGCAGCCGGTACGGCTGGTGCAGGTGATGCGGGTTCTCCTCATTAAGCTGGTTGCCCCATTCATCATATTCCGCGCTCCACGCCGTATTGCCGTCTTCACTGATAAGCGCCAGCGGCAGGCCCCGGTGGTCACAGTGATAAAGATGTATTTTTCGCTCAGGCAAATAAACCGGCTCTATCTGTGCCGCCAGCCGCTCCACCGTCAGCCCGCACTGCGCAAGCCACTGGCGGCTTTCACTGCTCACGCAGTTTGCCCGGATTTCCCCCTCCAGCCTGTCCAGCAGCCCCACCAGTTCAGCCGGGAACACCACACCGTGACCGTCTTCGCTCCCTTCCTGCTGTATCTTCTCCGCCAGGCTGCGGCACTGCGCTTTCTCCCGTTCACCGTTGTCTGTTTCGATGCGGATGAGCGGCGCGAAGCTCCCCGGCTGGTATACCGTCTGGATACGCGTGGTGTCGGTCTGTACCGTCGTCAGCCTGTCGCCGTCCCAGCCGTACCATGTCTCCTCCGGTTTACGCGACAGCGACATCCACCCCGTCAGGTCACGCTCCCGCCGCCATACCCGTTTCGCCATTCGCCGTCCCAGCGGGTCGTAGAGGTAGCGGCTCTCGACCAGTGGCTCGCCATGCTGT
>JAEWTL010000047.1 GCA_023459495.1 Bacillota bacterium
GCGTTCTAAAGTATAGTGCTGATTTACTTTTCAAGGTTCTCGTCCCGCCGTCCTTGCGAACCGCGGACTTGTATATTAACAAACCATTCCCGGTTTGTCAACACCGTTTTTTCGAAACTCTTTGACCAGTTTCTGTTCGGTGTTCCCGTCCCGTTTCCGGGGCAGGAATGTCATAATAACAAACCTGTATCTCGTTGTCAACACCGATTTGCTGTCACTTTTTCCCGCAGCTTCGCGAGAGCTTTAAGTTTCGCAGAGGCCTTTTTTAAAGGGCTTTTCGGCATTTTTTACGCCTTCGTTCAGAAGGCGCTCAACTATAGTATCAAACCGGACCCGCTTTGTCAATACGATATACAAGAGTTTTGATTAACATTTTGCGATTTATTAATTCAGTGATGATATTGCCGGCGTCCAAGCAAGTAAACGGGGCGCTCCTATCAAGAAACGCCCCGTTCTGGTTAGCTTTCCGCGTTATCCTAAGATATACGCAAATGCGGAGCAGGTATTCGCAACCGTAATTATGGTGAACAGCAGCGCATTGACGAAGCCGCCCAGCCATGCATTCCCGGTCTTTTTGTAAAGCACTCTGGAGATGATGGTCGCGATGATCAATATGGGGATAATCGGGAACAGTACGATATACCCCAGATTCATGTCCGGCTGCCACAACACGCCGGTGCTCTTGAAGGTGCTGTACTGGATGATCATCACCAGCAGGATGCCCGCCACATTGAAGAAGGCGTTGATGGCGACTGATACCCATTCCGGCAGATTCTTCGCACGGTAATTCTGGTTGAAGATGGAGTTGATGCAGTAGAAGATGCCGAACAGCACCGCATACCGCAGCATCGTGGGCAGCATAGCCGCCACATTGAACACCTTCACGTCGAAGGACCAGATGCGGAAGTCCACTTTCAGGACGCCCCATACGATAAAGAGCACGCAATACAGTATGCCGACGATAGTGACCGCCAGCAGCAGCGTCTTGGCCAGCGCACCAATGCCGCCTTCGATCCTCGCCGAGGCAAACGGATTCGGATAGCGTCCGGCGCCGTCTTTGCCAAACCGGATCCGGTTGATCAGCGCGTTGATTCCCCACGCCACCAGGATAGCTGCCAAAGCGAACAGCCCGACGGCGACCGCCCAGGTGACCACCCAGTTCGTCGTATTCTGCGGATACCGCGGCGTCAGCGGGAACCACTCTGTGCCCAGCTTGGTCACAAAGGTACGGATGGAGAAGCCCGCAAACAGCGTGACGGCAATGCCCACCAGCCAATAGGTCAGGTGTCCCTGCACGCCCTTGAGCGGCGACTCGCCGGCGAGCAGCACATCCTTCCGCTTCCTGAGGGCATTGAAGAACGGAACCGCGAGCAGCAGCCGTGCAAGCGGAATAACCAGCGCAAAGAACGCCAGCAGTCCAATGCAGGAGAAGGTTTCTTTGATCCACCATGCTTCATTCGTGCTCGGAATATAGCTCGCGCCGGACGGCGTTCCGAACGCTGTATAGAAGAAGTTGGTCACATCCGCTGCGCTTTTCACCGAGAAATGGTTCAGCGGATGAATTTCGTTGTTCTGGTAGATGACACGGAAGGGCGCGCCCGCAGCGGTACCTTCCGGAACGTTCACTACAGCGCCGTTCTCATAGATGCCGCCGTTTTGAATGTCAATCGATCCCGAAGAAGAAATGCCGACAAAGTTCGCGCCATAAACGGACTCCAGATATTGCCGCGCCAGCGAAGGCGTGCCGTCGGCCAGCGTGTTGCCCGGTGCCGACCAGCTCGTTGCACCAAAGAAGAACTCGTCGTCGTCTGCCTTCAGGATGCCCACGGATACGTCCTCACCTGCGCCGGGGAAGCTGTCCCACGCCTGAAGGAGTCCGGCGGAAATGATGCCCAGACCGTAGCCGTTCTCCGGCGTAAGGTCGGTCCTTCCAATATCGCCCGCAAAAGTGCCGACGGTCGACATCGCGAGATCCGCAACATTCGGCGCGTCTTCCATCAGCGTTGCCGCAGTGTCGAAGCCGCCCATGGAATGCCCGGATACGCCGATTTTTGATTGATCGACATAATCGAGGTTGTAGAGGTACTTGGCGGCGTCATACAGCCCGCGCGTGAACAATGAGCTGGTGGAGCCCTTGTTCTCATAGTTGCCGTGCGCTTCCCGGTCAACGGTCAGCACGACGAAGCCACGGCGCGCCAGTTCAATCGCGTTCTGCAGCTGCAGCTCGCGGTTGTTCAAATACCCGTGCGTCAGCACGACAGCCGGAAGCTTGTTGTCCGCGCTCGCCTCCTTGGGCACAAATAATATGCCCGAAACGACTGAGCCCTTGACCGTCACACTTGAGTCATCCGCCCAAGCCCCCGAGTTCGTTACTCCCCGTAAATCCGTTACCTGCACCGTACCCCAATCCGACTGTATCAGGGATGCGAAGAGGCTGCTGACCAAAATGACAGCCAGACATACGGCCAAGAAAATCCAGGACTTTTTCAGTTGGTTCACAGAATCTTCCTCCTTATTATATTATATTAAAATATTAGAGCGTTTTTTGGATATCCCGCACATTTTACGGCGATCCCCCCTCTCCTGCATTTTGACATCAATAAATAAGCGTTTGGCCACCACCCTCTTTCTTTATCCAGTCGTGTAACCAATCGGAAACATTTCATATTTCTGCTTTTCAACTATTTATCTATATGCAAAGTTTAAATATTGAATTTTGTTATTCATGCCCCGCCGGTTCTTCCCAGCCAAGACTGCGCCCCACGGCCCTGCGCCATCCGTTCAGCAGCTTTTCGCGCCGCGCGCTCTCCATATCCGGCGTAAAGCAGGCGTCACAACTCCACAGCTTTTTGATCTCGGCTGTGTTGTTCCATATACCCACCGCCAGCCCGGCCAGATACGCCACGCCCAGCGCTGTCGTCTCGCGCACCTTCGGGCGGCTGACAGGTTTATTCAATATATCCGCCTGGAACTGCATTAAAAATTTATCCCGGCTCGCGCCGCCGTCCACATTGAGCGCACTTAGCGTGATGCCACTGTCCTTCTCCATGGCCTCCACGAGCTCGAGGCTCTGGTATGCAATGGACTCCTGCGCCGCACGAATGATGTGCTCCCGCCGCGTGCCGCGCGTGATGCCTACGATACAGCCCCGTGCGTACATGTCCCAGTACGGCGCACCCAGACCGGTAAATGCGGGTACGAGGTATACCCCGTCCGTGTCCTCCACCTTCTGGGCGTAATATTCCGCGTCGCGGCTTTCCGTAATAAAGCGCATCTCATCGCGCAGCCACTGGATGACCGCGCCGCCCACGAATACGCTGCCTTCCAGCGCATACTGGACTTTGCCATTCAAACCGATGGCGATGGTCGTCAGCAGTCCGTTTTGACTATCAACCGGCGTTTCTCCGGTATTCATCAGCAGAAAACAGCCCGTGCCATACGTGTTCTTCGCTTCGCCTCTCTCAAAGCACGTCTGCCCGAACAGCGCTGCCTGCTGGTCCCCCGCGATACCCGCGATGGGGATCTTTGTGCCCTGCACCACCGCATAGCCATACACCTCGCTGCTGCCGCAGACCTTGGGCAGCATGGCCCGAGGGATATCCAATACTTCCAGCAGCTTATCGTCCCAATCCAGCTTCTTGATATTGTAGATCATGGTGCGCGAAGCGTTGGTGTAATCCGTGACGTGATGCGCGCCGTCCGTCAGCTTCCAAATCAGCCAGCTGTCCACGGTGCCGAAAAGCACCTCGCCCCGGCGTGCGCGCTCCTTTGCACCTTCCACGTTATCAAGAATCCACTTGATCTTGGTGCCGGAGAAGTACGCGTCCGGTACAAGGCCCGTAGCCTCGCGGATATAATCGGTAAGCCCTGCTTTTTTCAGGCCATCGGTGATCTCGGCGGTACGGCGGCACTGCCACACGATCGCGTTGTAGATGGGCCTGCCGGTAGTTTTATCCCACAGCACCGTGGTCTCACGCTGGTTCGCGATGCCGATGGCCGCGATGTCGCGCACGTCTACGCCGCTTTTGGCGATAACCTCCATCATCACGCCGTACTGGGACGAGTAGATCTCCATGGGGTCATGCTCCACCCAGCCCTGCTTGGGGTAATACTGCGTAAATTCGCGCTGCGCCATTTCGACGATGTTCTGCTCCTCGTCAAACAGAATCGCGCGGGAGCTGGTCGTGCCCTGATCCAGCGCCAGAAGATATTTTGCCATACCGCTTCTCCTTTAAGGTGTTTTCACCGGCGGCTTTGCTTTTCTCATCACCCGCCAAAGCTCACGCCGGACAAGGGTTCTTACAGTATACAGCTGCTCCAGGATCAAACTGAAAAACAAAAAAGCAATCCAAATACAGCAGATACGCTATACTTGTTTCGCTCTCATACTCAGAAACAATTTCGCACTGGGTTTATTGTAGCACAACCGTTTTCTATTATCAATAATATATTCAACGATTGCCCGATGAATACACCAGTTTCGGCCACAACCCTTTGTTGGATGAAGAAATTGCCGCTGCCCCGGCATTTAAAGCACTTTGCACATCCTCGCTGTCAGTAATCAGGCCCCCCGCAATGATCGGCTTTTTGACACACTTGTTTAATACCCGGATGATTTTCGGCATAATTCCCGGCAATATCTCAATAGCATCGGCGGAATCCGAAAGCTGTCTGCCGATGTTGTTAAGCGCCATTGAATCCAGAACAAAGAACCGCTGCACCGTCAGCAGACCGCAGGCTTTGGCGCACTTCACGATGTTGGGCCGGGTAGAAATGATGCCGTCTGTCTTGGTGTTGTTTGCGATATAGTCCACCGCCACATCCCGGGAAGAAAGCCCGTCGATCAGATCGATGTGTACCAGCACAATCTTTCCAGCGCTTTTAAGCCTTGAAACGATGCCCTGAATATTGACGATGTCCCCATGCAGTACAAAAGCGATCTCGCAGCCGCTTTTCACAATTTCCTCGACTCCATCCAAGTCCTTGATCGCCCCTACAATCCGGCTTCTCCTCAAAATCCCAATAAACTCTTCGCGGTTAACCATGCCCACCTCTTCCGATTCTTCGAAATGCCGGATCATCTCTCACGCCGCCGCAGCTGCCGTCTCATAGCTGTAGTTACAAATGGATATGCGTTAATTTGTTGACTCTGTAATGGAATAATGTTTCCTTATGCAATTATATTAATCGCTTCAATAAAGCATGTCAAGTGAACGCGGCCCAAACCGCATCGACCTGTGCCTCCCTGGAAAGCACAGTACACGCCAAACGGGCGGCACAACTTAATCAATTTTAATCAATTTGACAGGAGCTTCGTTCTCCGCCTTTTCCCGCTTCATTTCTTCGAGCTGCTCCTGTATGCTCTTCGCATTGAACAGCAATATATCGGAAAACGTACGGATATGCTCCTCCGGAATGGTATCCAGCAGCTCAAAGGTCTTGCGAAACCGACGTTCAAAAAGCTTGCCGTGATATTCCTCATACACCTGTCTGCCCAGCGGAGAAGCCTTTATGATGATTTCTTTCTGGTTTTGATTCGTACGGTATCGTTCGAGCAGCCCGAGCCCGGTCATCTGCTTCACGTTTTTGGAGAAGCAGCTGGGGGAAATACCAAGTCGGGCGGCAACGCGGGCCATGTTCTGGTGTTTTTCCTCGTTTTCAAGGATGTATTCCAGCACTTGAATCTGCGCCAACGTGCAGGGCACGCTGGTCTTGTGAAAGCCCCGCACGGTATACACCTGTCCGTAACTGTTGGTATATCGAATCAGGCTCTCAATAAAGTCCCTATATTTTCCTAGCCACTCAAGTTTCATACATTCGCCGCCTGAGGTAGATATATTCAGCTTATCCAGTTCATATATACCTATTATACATGTTATCCCATGCAGGGTCAAACCGGCCCGTAGCGCACCATTGGCACAAACTTATTATTGACTTTATCAACATATCCAGATAAAATACATATAAATATAGTTGGAACGAAGACGTTTCGCGAATCTTACTTTTTCGTGAGCGTCTTTTTATATTTCAGGAGGTTATGTTATGGCAAACGGTACATTTGTCTCGCCGCAGGAGATGTTCGGCGAATATGTCTTCAGTGAAGCGGTGATGAAAGCCCGGCTTTCCAAGGCCACCGTCAAGATCTTAAAGCAGACCATCGAGTCCGGCGAACCGCTCGACTCCTCCATCGCGGACGAAGTTGCCTCGACGATGAAGGCATGGGCATTAGAGCACGGCGCAACGCACTTCACCCACTGGTTCCAGCCGATGACCGGCATCACAGCCGAGAAGCACGACGCTTTCATTTCGCCGTGCGGAGACGGTAGAGTCATCATGGAGTTCTCCGGCAAAGAGCTCATCAAGGGCGAGCCGGATGCTTCGTCGTTCCCCTCTGGCGGCCTGCGTGAAACCGCTGCGGCCCGCGGCTATACCGCATGGGACTGCACGTCCTCGGCGTTCGTTAAGGAAGGCACGCTGTACATTCCCACCGCGTTCTTCTCCTACACGGGCGAGATTCTCGACAAGAAAGCGCCGTTGCTGCGCAGCATCGAAGCGCTCAGCAAGCAGGCCTTGCGCGTCCTTAAGGCGTTTGGCAATACGACCTCCCGTCAGGTGGTTTCCACTGTCGGCCCGGAGCAGGAATATTTCATCATCAACCGCGACCTGTACGAGAAGCGTCTCGACCTGATGCTCACCGGTCGCACGCTGTTCGGTGCCAAGCCCCCCAAGGGTCAGGAGCTGGAGGATCAGTACTTCGGCCGTCTGCGCCTCAAGATCTCCGCGTTCATGCGCGATCTGGACGAAGAGCTCTGGAAGCTCGGCATCACCGCTAAAACCAAACATAATGAAGTGGCCCCGGCTCAGCACGAGCTCGCCATCATCTTCGACCCGGCTTCCATGGCTGCGGACCACAACCTGCTTGTCATGGAAATGATGAAGCGGATCGCCAAGAAGCACGGCCTCACCGCGCTGCTGCACGAGAAGCCATTTGCGGGCGTCAACGGCAGCGGCAAGCACATCAACTGGTCCATGGCGACCAACGACGGCATCAACCTGCTGGAACCCGGCTACAAGCCGATTGAGAACGAGCAGTTCCTGATCTTCCTCGCCGCGGTCGTCAAGGCTGTGGACGAGTACGCCGAGATCCTGCGCCTCTCCGTGGCGAGCGCGGGCAACGACCACCGTCTGGGCGCCAACGAGGCTCCTCCGGCGATCATCTCCATGTTCGTCGGCAACGAGCTGCAGGCCATCATCGACTCGATCATCAAGGGCAACACCTACGTGGACAATGGCCGCGTGAAGACCAACCTTGGCATCAAGTCGCTGCCGGTCATCACCGAAGACGCGACCGACCGCAACCGTACCTCGCCGTTTGCCTTCACCGGCAATAAGTTCGAGTTCCGTATGTGCGGCTCTTCCAGCAACATCGCCGAAGCCTGCTTCACGATCAACACCATCGTGGCCCAGACGCTGTCCGAAATCGCTGACACGTTTGATAAGTCGTCCGATATCAAAGCGGCTGCCATGGATGTGGCGAAGGACATCTTCACCAACCACGAACGCGTCATCTTCAACGGCAACAACTACTCCGAGGAGTGGGTGGCCGAGGCGGCGAAGCGCGGTCTGCCGAACATCGGCAACACCGTTCTTGCCATCAAGGAAATCAAAGCCGAGAAGAACAAGCTCGTATTCGAGAAGATGGGCGTGCTGAACGAGAAGGAAATCGAGTCCCGCTACGAAATCCTGCTCGACAACTACTCCAAGACCATCAACGTTGAAGCGCTCACGCTGATCGACATCACGGACCGCCAGCTGCTGCCTGCCATCCTCGGCTATGCGCTGAAGCTCGCCGAGATTGCCGATAAAGCCGGCAGCGCCACCGCGAAGAAGCACCTTGCAAAGGTCAATGGTCTGGCTGACGCTATCGACACCAAGCTGGATGCGCTCAAGGCCGCGCTGGAAACGGTCAGCGTGGACTGCCCGTACCAGACTGCGCTCAATTACCACGACAAGGTGGTTGCTGGCATGGCTGAGCTGCGTGACGCGATCGATACGATTGAGCCCATCATGCCTGCCGACGTATGGCCGGTGCCGGTTTACGCCGACCTGCTCTTCAGGGTCTGATCCGAATTTACACCCACAGCCCGGGCGCTCACACGAGTGTCCGGGTTTTTATTTTGAAATGGATCGTATTGCGGCGAAGGGGTTAGCTCCGTGGCCGTAGACGTCAGGAGCACCGTCCCCGCCGAGTGTACCAATAATATCGTAGAGCGCGGACTCCCGTATGCGCCGATGGAGTGCAGTGACGGGATGAATCGCAGGGGAGAGGCAAGCTCTCATGGTCGGAGACGTCAGGGATGCCGTCCCCTACGAATGTGTCGATAATATCGTAGGGCGCGGACTCCCGTACGCGCCGATGGAGTGCAGCGATTTAACGCGACGCCGAATGACGCGGCGGTGGCGGATTGTCGGGCGGCTACCGCTCGCCTCTTACAGGTCGTCCGCCGAATAGCATACTGTGCCGACCAATGAATCTCAATAATATTAATTTATATATTAATTATTTTAATTATAGTGTTGACATTTTTAATTTTTCGGAGTATATATAATATATAAATTGATACGGGAGATGATTATCGTATGATCCATCGCATTCCTCAGGGAAGATCGCTCGGCGACTGGGACGCCGGAAGGTTAATGGGTTACTTCGACCGGGAGAACACCGCGCTGGACCGCCCGGACACTTGGCGGCCTTTGCTGCGCAAAGCGTACGTGCCAAACATCAACCAGCTATAAAGGAGAACGCATGAGAAGACAAGTACCTGCCGCCTGTCCGGTTTGCGGCGGCGAATACGAGATTACGAAGTGCACCTGTACCAAATGCGGAAGCGAGCTGGCCGGGCATTTCTCCGGCTGCGATTTCTGCAATTTAAACGATGACGAACAGTATTTCGTGCTGACGTTTTTAAAGTGCAGGGGCAGCATCAAGGACATGGAGAAGGAGCTGGGTATCTCATACCCCACGGTGCGCGGGCGGCTCGACGCGGTGATCCAAAAGCTCGGCCTCGCGGTGGTACCTTCCGCCGAGGATTTAAAGGAGCAGCGCCGCAAGATATTCGACCAGCTTGAAAAGGGCGAAATCACCGCCGATCAGGCGGCTGAAATGATCAAAGCTTTATAATTTGGAGGACGATATGAACGAAGAAGTCATGAAGGTTCTGGAGATGGTAAAATCGGGACGTATCACGCCCGAAGAAGGCGAGAAGCTCCTGAATGCGCTGGGCATGGGCGCAGGTACAAACGCAAGCGCAGGCAGTGCATCAACCTCCAGCGGTGGGGAGTCCCCGCGGCCCAGGCAGCGCGCCACCATGCTGCGCATCCGGGTGGACGCGGACGACCCGGCGCATGCGGACCGGGCCAAGATTAACGTCAACCTGCCGCTCTCGCTGGGCAAAAAGTTAACGGCGCTCACCAAGCTGATCCCCAAGCAGACGCGCGACGAGCTGGACGAAAAGGGCATCGACTTAAGCGCCATCAACCTGCAGGAGCTCATCGGCATGTTCGAGGACGGTATCATCGACGGCGATCTCGTCAACATCGACGCGGACGACGACGGCAACGGCGCCAAGGTGCGGATCTATGTGGACTAAACGAAGCCGCATCGTGCTGTTTTCCATGCGCATCATGCGGTTCCCCATCTTCCTCGCGTTTCCGCTGCGCTGCATCGACGAGGTGCTGGAGGGGTGGACCGACATCATGTGCCTGTTCAAGAGGACGAACGCCAAGGCCTTTGCCACGCTCTCTGCCGTGGATGATGCACTGGCCATTGTGCGCGCCCACGAGCCTTTCGACCTGGCGGATATCGACGCAGGCGGCCGGGATGGCCGCGTACGCATCCGCCTGCTGCTGAGGTGACTATATGTTTCAGTTTATATTCCGTTACACGGTAAAAGCCGTGGTGTACTACGCGCTGCTGCTGGGCTTCATGGCCATCGGCCTGCTCACTGCCACCCCTGTCCCGCTCATCTGGGCCGCGCTGATCCTCGCGGGCGTGAACACGATCATCCGTCCGCTGTTGGTGACCATCGCGCTTCCCTTCAACCTTTTCCTGTTCGGCATCGTGAGCCTGTTTGCCAACCTGCTCTCGCTCGTGATTGCCGCCGCCATTGCGGGCAGTGCGCTTGCCGCCCCGTTCTGGACGCTGCTGCTCATCGCGCTCATTGTCATGTTGGCGGACGACGGCATCCGTCTGATCCGCAAAACCATCCGCTTAAAGCGCGCGGAAGGCTGACTCTTCTCTTGCCTCGGCCTTGCTGCCGGGGCTTTTTTTGTACCATTTGTGCTGTTATCCAAGGGCTCCGCCCTTAAACCCGCCCAAGGGACCAGTCCCTTGGGAATCCCCTCGTGCGAAACGCCTTACAGGCATTTCGCCCATGATCCGCTTTTCCAACGGGTACGCACCTGTAGGGGCAGCCCTATGTGGCTGCCCGTGGAATGCCTGGTTGTGGGCAACCACACAGGGTCGCCCCTACAGGGTTTGCGGCTTTTGGTTTTGAGGATGTCGGGAAAAGGAGGGGCGTATAAATTAGCGATACCTTGCGATACCCGGACGCATTGTTCGTAGGGGCGGGCTTCCTAGACCGCCCGGCAAACAACCGGCATTGGGTACAATCGGGCGTATATTATCCGCCCCTGACGCTCATCCACACTCAACGCCGAATATTTACTTTTTTAATATTCACAATAATGTCATACCCTGTTAAACGTATGTCTTTATATCCGCACTATTATCAAAGGTAAGAGAAGGTCAGATTTATCTGCCCGGAAGGAGTGTGAATGAAAAAGTTATTGTTGGTGTTGGTGACGGTAATACTGATAACGACGAGCGCGTGCGCTGCCCCCTCCGCGGCTCAAAGCGCACAAACAGCGCAGCAATCCTGGACGGAAGGTGATAGTATGGACAATACTTATGTAAAAACGGACGGTGTGGACGTTATCTATGTTGCGGGAGGGTGCTTCTGGGGAACAGAAAAGCTCATGCAAACCATACCCGGAGTCGTCGCCGCGACGAGCGGATACGCCAACGGCGAGACAAACGTGACGCCGAATTACGGCAATGTGTCGTCCACCGGTTTTAAAGAGACGGTACGTGTGGAGTATAAGCCCGATGATGTCAGCCTCGACGCGATCCTCTTCGCGTACTTCCGCTCCATCGACCCGACGATTGTAAACCGGCAGGGCAACGATGCGGGTACGCAGTACCAGGCGGGCATATACTGGGCGGACGATGCCGCCAAAGAAGCCGTGCTGCGCGTAGCGGACGTGGAGAAGCTGCGCTTCAGCGATTTCGCCGTGGAGCTTCAGCCGCTCGTCAACTTTTACGACGCGGAGGAGTACCATCAGGATTACCTCGATAAGAACCCCTATGGATACTGCCATATCTCGGTGAACGAGTTCAAGCTTGTGGCAAACATGCTCGTGGACCCCGCGGACTATCCCCGCCCGTCGGACGACGAAATTAAAGCAATGCTGACCGATGAGCAATACAGCGTGACCCAGGAGGAGGGTACGGAGGCCGCGTTCGACAACGAATACTGGGATAACCACGAGCGCGGGTTGTATGTGGATATCGTCACGGGCGAACCGCTGTTTTCCTCAAGCGACAAGTTCGACAGCGGCACAGGATGGCCCAGCTTTACAAAGGGCATCGACGAGAACGCCTTAGTGCTGCTGCCGGACAACTCCGGCGGAATGCAGCGCACAGCGGTGGTCAGCCGCGCCGGAAACACGCATCTTGGCCATGTGTTCTACGGGCCGGACGAATCCCCGAGCGGTGTACGGTTCTGCATGAATAGTGCCGCCCTGCGTTTCATCCCGTACGACGACATGGAAGCGGAAGGCTATGGCTATCTGACGGGCTATATCGCCTAGGCCGCCCTCCGAATAGGAAAGCAACAAACACAAAAGGCGGGTTTCCCCGCCTTCTGTGCCAGACTGTTGACAAAGGTATCTCTTGGAGGCTCTGCCTCCAAGCCACCGCTTAAGGGATGTATCCCTTAAGAATCCCATTAGGGAAATGCCTTTAAAAAAGGCATTTCCCACGTGTCTTTTCCTTCTTTTCTTCAAGAAAAGAAGCAGGAGCGCGAGGGCAGCGCCCTCGTGAAAGGGTTTGTCATCAATCCGACACAAAAGGCGGGTTTCCCCGCCTTTTGTGCTGTGTATCTTTTCGAATCGCTCATGGCAAAAGCGTAACGGTAATTCGCCTTCAGGATTACATGGCGTTGACGCGCTGCTCCAATGCTGCAAGCTGCTTTTGGAGCTCTTCGGGCATACGGCCATACTTGGCGTAATGCTCCTTGATGGACTCCACTTCAGCCTGCCACTCCTCTTTGTCGAGGGTGAGCAGCTTGTGCATATCGTCCGCACTCACATCGAGGCCGGCTACATCCAGCGCATCCTCGGTCGGCATGTAACCGATCGCGGTCTTCTGGGCCTTGCCTGCGCCTTCCGTGCGCTCGAAGATCCATTTCAGCACGCGGCTGTTCTCGCCGAAGCCCGGCCACAGCCACTTGCCATCCTTGTCCTTGCGGAACCAGTTGACGTAGAAGATCTTCGGCAGCTTGTCGTCTTCGGTCGCTTCACCGATGTCGAGCCAGTGCTGCAGGTAATCGCAGACGTTGTAGCCCATGAACGGCAGCATTGCGAACGGGTCGCGGCGAACCTGGCCGATCTTGGCCGAGATGGCCGCAGCTGTGATCTCGGAGCCCATGATGGAGCCTAAGAACACGCCGTGGTTCCAGTCGAAGCTCTCATGCACCAACGGAATGGTGCTCGGGCGGCGTCCGCCGATGAGGATTGCGGAGATCGGCACGCCTGCCGGATCTTCCCACTCGGGCGCAATCGCCGGGCACTGCGAAGCAGGAGCCGTAAACCGGGCATTCGGATGAGCCGCAGGCGCTTCAGCGCCGGGTGCCCAATCTTTGCCCTTCCAGTCGATGAGGTGCTCCGGCGCGTCATGGCCGATGCCTTCCCACCACACGTCTCCGTCGTCCGCAAGCGCGACGTTGGTATAGATCGTATTCTTTTCAATGCTCTTCATGGCGTTCGGGTTCGAATGCTCGGAGGTTCCGGGCGCGACGCCGAAGAAGCCGTATTCCGGGTTGATGGCGTAGAGTCTGCCGTCCTTGCCGAACTTCATCCATGCGATATCGTCGCCGATGGTCTCCACCTTCCAGCCGGGGATGGTGGGGATCAGCATGGCGAGGTTGGTCTTGCCGCACGCGCTCGGAAACGCGCCGGTCACGTATTTCACCTTGCCCTCGGGGCTTGTCAGCTTGAGGATGAGCATATGCTCAGCCATCCAGCCCTCGTCACGCGCCTGAACGGACGCGATACGAAGCGCGAAGCACTTCTTGCCCAGCAGCGCGTTGCCGCCGTAGCCAGAGCCGTACGACCAAATCTCGCGCGTATCGGGGAAGTGGCTGATGTATTTGCTTTCGATCGGGGCGCAGGGCCACGAGGAGTCTTCCTGGCCCGGCTCCAGCGGAGCGCCAACGGAATGCAGGCACGGCACAAAGTCGCCGTCGCCCAGCGTGTCCAGCACCTTCTGGCCCATGCGGGTCATGATGCGCATGTTGGTAACAACGTACGGGCTGTCGGTAATCTCAATACCGATCTTGGAGATGGGCGAGCCGATGGGGCCCATCGAGAACGGGATCACGTAGAGCGTTCTGCCCTTCATGCAGCCCGAGTAGAGGCCGGTCATGGTCTCTTTGAGTTCTTTGGGATCAATCCAGTTGTTGGTGGGGCCAGCGGCTTCCTGCGTAGCGGATGCGATGTACGTCCGGTTTTCCACGCGCGCCACGTCCGACGGATCGCTGCGGAACAGATAGCAGCCCGGCAGCTTTTCCTGATTCAGCTTGGTGGCCATGCCGCCCTTTTCCATCTCGTCCAGCAGCTTCTGGTTCTCGGCTTCGCTGCCGTCGCACCAATGGATCTTGTCCGGTGTGCAAAGCTTCGCTACTTCGTCTACCCATGCCAACAGTTTTTTGTTTGTCGTCATTATTGCTCTCCTTCTCAGAAGTCTTATTGATTCAAGCGTACACCTTGATACCCTTCGGGCGGCCTTTGTCGGCTTTATCTGCCCGTGTGACGGAATGAATATTATAACTTGCAGTTATAACAAAACCAATCCCGTCCCAATTTAGATTATTCTCCATCGAAGCCTTTTATCCTGCCTGCAAAATCAAATTTTTTTAAGTTTTTTCGGATTACTACGCTAAGTGATACAAAATCACTGACGGAAAGGTTTTCCGCTCTTGCATCTCCATTGATGCCCGCTTCGGTCAGCAGCGTGTCCGCCTCCTCTGCAGAAAGCCCGGCGGCCTGCCGCAGATTGCTGCGCACCGTCTTGCGGCGCATGGCAAACAGCATGCGTACCGCAGCCAGATAATAAGCCGGGTCTCCCGGCAGCGAATCGCGCAGGCTCAGCGATATCACGGCAGAGGACACCTCCGGCTGCGGATAAAAACACGGGGCCGATACGGTCATCAGCAGCTTCGGCTCCGCAAAAAACTGTACCGCCGCGCTGAACGCGCCGTAATCGGCGCTGCCCGGGGCCGCACACACGCGCTGTGCCACTTCCTTTTGCACCATCACCGTGATGCGCGGAATTGCAAGCCCGCTCTCCAGCAGCTTCATGATGCAGGGCGAGGTGATGTAATACGGCAGGTTGGCCGCCACATAGATTTCGTTATCCCCGAAAAGAGGCAGAAGATCACGCTTCAGGTCTGCCTTTAAAAAATCCTCGTGGAACAGATGAAAGCGTTCCTCGCCGCCCAGCATGTCCGTTAGTGCGCGGCAAAGCCCCGCGTCGATCTCCCAGGCCGCGACGGTGCACCCGCGCTTTAAAAGCCTCTGTGTCAGCGCGCCCAGCCCCGGGCCCACCTCCAGTACGCATGCGCCTTCCGGCGCGGCAGCCTGCACAATCTTGTCCGCAATGTTGCCGTCGATCAGAAAGTTCTGTCCATATTTTTTGAGCGGCGCGATGCCGCAGCCCTCCATCAGCGCTTTTACGGCCTTGGGGGAAGTCACATTCATTTCCATGCCGTTATAATACCACAGCCGCAGCCCATAAAAACAGCGCCATGGCATAAATGCGGCCCTGAGGCTTCTAAAAAACGGAAAAAGTGAACTCGGCGTTACGTTTAAAAAAAAACTATGTCTTTTTTGTTACAATTGTTTGACAAAGAGAAAGACTTGTTGTATAATGATCTCGAGCTTAAGGAAACGGCTCACAACAAAGCACCACCACCACCAATAATATATTCAGCCGAAGGCCTCTGTGGAAACACAGAGGCCTTCGGCTATCTATCGCAAGTGACAGTTTGTTGGCATCGAGCCCTTCTGGTATCGCAGGCGATCAGCAAATAAAAACAGGGGCTGGCTCTTTGCCAACCCCCGCTTGTACCTTTTTAAATTCCGCCATTCTTGTCGTAGCTGCCGCCGGGAGCTTTCTCTGGCTCCGGCTTCTTTGCTTCATCAGCCTTGGCTTCCGTCTTCTCCGGCTCTTCGGCTTTGGTTTCCTCCATGGGCGGCAGTTCCCCGCCGTTCCAAAGGGTGTTAAACTCGTCGCCGTCGATGCGCTCGCGCTCCATCAGCACTGCCGCCACCTTGTGCAGGATGTCCAGGTGCTCACGCAAGATGCTCTCGGACTTGGCCATTGCTTCCTCAAGGATGCGCTTGACCTCCTCGTCAATTTGACCGGCCAGCTCCTCGGAGTACGACTTGGTATGTCCGATCTCCTTGCCGAGCAACAGTTCCTGATTGCTGCTCAAGTAAACCGGGCCCACCACGTCGCTCATGCCGTATTTGATGACCATGTCCCGCGCAACTTCGGACGCGCGCTGCAGGTCGGAAACCGCTCCGGTGGATACATCGCCCAGCACCAGCCGTTCGGCTGCCCGTCCGCCGAGCATCATGGAAAGGTCGGCGATCAGCTTGCTCTTGAACACATGCCGCGAGTCGTCTTCAGGCAGCGTCATGGTATACCCTGCGGCCATGCCGCGCGGTATAATCGAAACCTCGTGCACTGCGTCGCACTCGGGCTGCGCTTTGGCGCAGATCGCGTGGCCCACCTCGTGGTAGGCGGTGCACCGTTTGTCCTTCTCAGTGATGACACGCGATTTCTTCGCCGGTCCCGCAATCACGCGGGTAATGGCCTCCTCAATCTCGATCATGCCAATCTTATGCTTGTGCGCCCGCGCTGTTAGTATAGCGGCTTCGTTGAGCACGTTTTCCAGGTCCGCGCCGATGAAGCCCGGTGTGCGCCGTGCCAGCACCTTTAAGTCCACATCCTCGCCGAGCGGCTTGCCCTTGGCGTGTACTTTGAGAATTTCCTCGCGCCCCTTGATATCGGGATAGTTCACGACGATCTGCCGATCGAAACGGCCGGGACGCAGCAGCGCCGGGTCGAGGATGTCCTTGCGGTTGGTCGCCGCCAGTACGATAACGCCCTCGTTGGTCTGGAAACCGTCCATCTCCACAAGCAGTTGGTTTAAGGTCTGCTCACGTTCGTCGTGACCGCCGCCCATGCCGCTGCCGCGGTGACGGCCCACTGCGTCGATTTCGTCAATGAACAGGATACAGGGCGAATTCTTTTTCGCTGTCTCAAACATATCACGTACGCGGGACGCGCCCACGCCCACGAACATTTCCACAAAGTCGCTGCCGCTGATGGAGAAGAACGGCACGCCCGCCTCTCCGGCAACCGCCTTGGCCAGCAGCGTTTTGCCGCCGCCCGGAGGTCCCACGAGCAGTACGCCCTTGGGAATGCGCGCGCCCAGCTCAATGAACTTCTTGGGATTGCGCAGAAACTCCACGATCTCCGCGAGCTCCTCTTTTTCCTCATCCGCGCCCGCCACGTCCGCAAAGGTTTTCTTATTTTTGTCGCCCACGCTCATGCGCGCGCGGCTCTTGCCAAACGAAAGCGCCTTGTTGCCGCTGCCCTGCTGCTGACGCATCATAAAGAAGAACAGAATGCCAATCAGTGCGATGGGTATCAGATACGGCCAGATATAATCGAATATCGACGGTTCCGGCTCCGGTTCGTATGTCAGGTCAAAGGGGTAGCCGGTGGAATCGACCGCACCGGTAATCTCCTTGATATCGTCATTGAACTGCTCGATATCCGACACATAAGTATAATAATCGTATTGGTCAGGAAACGCGTCCTGATCCTTCTCGGTGGGGCTGGCCAGTGCGTACAAATCGTGGTTGACGATCGTTACTCTCTGGATCTTGCCATCCTTAACAAGGTTCAAAAAATCCTTGTAACTGACCTCACTGCTATCGCCTTGGGGCGTCGTGGTCAGCCAGGTAAGGAGCAGGATCACGATCAAAAACCCTAATATATAGATCAGCGGCCCTCGTGCTGATTTTCTCAATATGCCTTCCTCCTAATCGCTCTATTTTGACATTCTATCATAATTGCATTTGCCATTTCAATGAAGCATCTATGAACGAAATCGGAACTACCTGTAAATCTCGGGCTTTAATTCCCCAATGTACTTTAAGTTCCGGTATTTTTCTCCGTAATCGAGCCCGTAGCCCACAATGAAGATGTCGTCCACTTCGAAGCCCACGTAGTCCGCACGGAAATCCACAGTGCGGCGGCACGGCTTGTCGAACAGACAGCAGGTTTTCAGCAGGGCCGGGTTGCGCGAGCGCAGCGTCTTGGTCAGGTACTGCAGCGTCAGGCCGGAGTCCACGATATCCTCGATGATGAGCACGTTCTTGCCCGCAATGTCCTCTTCAAGGTCGTACTGGATGCGCACCGCACCTGACGAATGCATACCGCCTCCATAGCTTGAAACCGACATGAAATTCATATGAAGCGGCAGGTTGAGCTCGCGCACCAGGTCGGCATAGAACATCACCGCGCCGCGCAGCACTCCCACCGTCAGTATTTCCTCTCCGCCGCCAAAGTCCTTTTCGATCTGCTTTGCGAGCTCTTTCACCCGCGCCTGTATTTGTTCTTCACTGAACAGTATCCTCATGATGTCCCCGTGCATACCCGTTCTCCCCAAAACTGATTTTTATTATTTCTGCTCCCGGCTTCACCCGGGACTTGTCCGAAACGCCCACGCCCACGATCCAGAAAACCTCGCTGCCATGTGCCAGCACCACCAGCTCGTCACGCTGATGCAGCGGCACCTTGCGGTTGGAGAGGTAGTCGGACAGGCGCTTGGTACCCGCCATACCCAGCGGGGCAATCACGTCGCCCTCCCGCCGGTGACGGAAAACCGCGCCGCCTATCGCGTCCGCGTCAAAAAACTCCACGCCGGAGCCGAATTTCGGCTCACCCTCAAAGGGCTTGATCTCAAAATCCCAGCCGCCGAACTCAAGGCTGCCCGGCAAAACCTCGAATACATCATTATACCGCTTTTTAACTGCCCTGCCAATGATCAATTTGCCATAAACCACCGCGGTAAAATACCCGTCCCCGATGTCCGCACGCTTCCCGCTTTCGCCGCACAGCACGAGGTCCAGCATTGCATCCACGTGCACGCTTTCGATATCGACAAGGCCGCAGTGCGCCTCTGCCAGCTGGCGAAGCACGCGTTTTTGCACCGCAGGCATCAGCATTTTCAGCTTTTCGATATCCGCCTGCGCACCCTCCGGGCCGTCCTCAATGCAACCGCTCCGCCGTGCATAACCCGCCAAGGCTTCCTCATCCTCGGCCAGCAGCGCCGCCGCCCGCGCGATATTGCCCGAGGCGTTTGCATTGACTTGCGCCATACGGGGCAGGAGCTCGTGGCGCACATAGTTACGCGTGTAGCCCGTGTCGCTGTTTGTTAAGTCCTGTACGTACTCCACGCCGCTCTCCCGCGCGTACGCCTCAATCTCTTTTCGCGACACCTTCAGCAGCGGACGGATATATTTTCCCCGCCGCTCCGGAATGCCGCCAAGGCCACAAAGGCCGCTGCCGCGCAGCAGATTCATCAGCACGGTCTCGGCCATGTCGTCCTGCTGGTGAGCCGTGACCATGAAGTCCACGTCCTGCTTATCCAGAAACGCATACCGTGCGTCGCGCGCCGCAGTTTCCACCGACACGTGTTGTTCTGCCGCGAGTTTCGGTACATCCGCCTGTTCTATGACGCATTGTACGCTGCATTTTTCACCCTGCACCATCACAAAGCGCATGTCGCTTTCGCTTTCGGCACGGATGCCATGTTCCATATGGTACGCGGTAATTTCAATATTCAGTTCCTCGTGCAATTTGCACAGGCAATGCAACAGCACCATGGAGTCCACGCCGCCCGAAACCGCGACGCCGACCCGACAACCGGGCACAACGCCCAGCCGCAAAAGGCTCTCCTTCACCTGCTTTTCCAGCGCACACTGCATAGTTTACTCCATTAAACCGGCCTTTACCGTGTCAAAATCACATTTATCGGACAGCGCCGCTTTGCACCCGTCATTGCTGTTAAAAAGCTCATCAACTGTGTCATGTTTAGGAGCGATAGCAACGAAACATCTTTTATGAAGATCCGTTCCTCGCTTCGCTCGTCAGGATGACATATAGAGCAGCTTTTTCGTTCACCATCATGTATGCTCCACCCGTCATTGAGAGCGAAGCGAAGCAATCCAGCACAGGCAGTCCATTTACTCGCAACCATCCACATTTCCCGATCTCGGAGCTTTCCCTCTGGATTGCTTCGTCGCTTCACTCCTAGCAATGACGAAAAACAACCCGTTATCCCTTTATCCGCGGAATGCCTGAAAGGCGTTCCGCCACATGAGATTCTCAAGGGGCAATGCCCCTTGAGCGGGAGCGCGAGGGCAGAGCCCTCGTACCTAAATCTACTTCTTCAAATACACTGACAGTACCGCGATGTCCGCGGGGGACACGCCGGAGATGCGCATGGCCTGTCCCAACGTCTCGGGCCGGGCCGCGGCAAGCTTGGCCGCCGCCTCCAGCCGCAATCCCTTGATCGTGGTGTAGTCGATACCGTCCGGCAACCGCTTCTTTTCCAGCGAAGCGCTGCGTTCCACCTGCCGTCGTTGCTTATCGATGTACCCCGCGTACCGGATCTGCGTCTCCAGACTCAGCGCCGCGTCGCCGGTTAACTCCCCGCCGCACAGCGCTTTGATATCATCGTATCCAATGCCGGGCCTCATCAGCAGCGTATCCGCCTTCACCACGGACTTCAGCGGCTCCTGTTCCTTGGCTGCCAGCAATGCGTTGGCACGCATAAGGTCCACCGTGCAGGCGGCAAGCCGTGCCCGTTCCTGCTCGATCGCCTCGCGCTTGCGCATGTACGCGTCGTAGCGCGCATCGTTCACCAGCCCCACGCGGCGGCCCATCTCCGTTAAGCGCGTATCGGCGTTGTCCTGCCGCAGCAACAGCCGAAACTCCGCCCGCGCGGTCATCATGCGATACGGCTCGCTCGTTCCCTTGGTCACCAAATCGTCGATCAGCACGCCCGCGTACGCGTCGCTGCGCGAGAGAATCAGCGGCTCTTCTTCCTTTATATATTGTGCGGCGTTGATACCGGCCACAACACCTTGTGCCGCAGCCTCCTCGTAGCCCGAAGTACCGTTGATCTGCCCCGCGCAGAACAGGCCGCGCACATCCAGAAGCTCCAGCGAGCTTTTCAGCTGCATGGGATCGATGCAGTCGTATTCGATGGCATATGCCGTACGCATGAACACCGCGTTCTCCAGCCCCGGCACGGTGTGATATATCTGCTTCTGCACTTCCTCGGGCAATGAGCTGCTCATGCCCTGGATGTACATCTCATGTGTCCACTCACCCTCCGGCTCGATGAATATCTGGTGGCGTTCTTTGTCCGGGAACTTGACCACCTTGTCCTCGATGGACGGGCAATACCTTGGCCCGCGCCCCTTGATCTCGCCGCTGTAGAGCGGACTGCGGTGAATGTTGGCGCGGATGATGTCGTGCGTTTTCTCGTTGGTGTAGGTTAAATAACAGGGAACCTGCTTTCGCGTGCCGCTGGCAGTCATAAACGAAAAATACTTCGGAATTTCATCCCCGTACTGCGGCTCGGTTTTTGAAAAATCAATGCTGCGTGCGTCCACGCGGGCCGGAGTGCCCGTCTTGAACCGCTGCAGACGAAGGCCTAACTCCGTCAAGTCCAGCTTGTCCGCAGGCGCAAGTCCCGACGGCCCCTGGTACGCTGCAAACTCGCCCACGATCACCCGGGACTTTAAATATACGCCGGTGCACAGTACCACCGCGCGGGTTTGATACACCGCGCCAAGGCTCGTCTCCACGCCCGTGACGCATCCGCCCTGCGCAAGGATACGCGAAACCTCCGCGCTGACGATGTGCAGGTGGTCGGTGTTCTCCAGCGTCCACTTCATCACCTGCTGATAATGCTTCTTGTCCTGCTGCGAGCGCAATGACTGCACCGCCGCGCCTTTGGATGTGTTAAGCATCTTGAGCTGCAGATATGCCGCATCAGCGCAAAGGCCCATCTGCCCGCCTAAGGCGTCCACCTCCCGCACGAGATGTCCCTTGCTCGTACCGCCGATGGACGGGTTGCACGCCATCAGCGCGATGCCGTCCAGATTGATGGTCAGCAGCAGCGTTTTCATGCCCAGTCGCGCGGCAGCCAGCGCAGCCTCGCAGCCCGCGTGGCCCGCGCCCACCACCGCCACATCATATTTTCCCGCTTCGTACGCCATATCTATTTCCCTAAACAGAAGGTGTCAAACACTTCGTTGATGATTGCCTCCGGGGCTGTGACGCCCGTGATCTCGCCGAGCCGCTCCCACGCCTCGCGGATATCGATGGTCACACAGTCGAGGTCGGTTTCGTCAAAAGCTTCGATCGCAGCAGACAGGCTCTCTGCCGCTGCAGAAAGACAGCGCGCGTGCCGGTCGCTCGTGATTACCACGTCGTCGGCGTCGGATATATGCGGCGGCTGAATCTGTGCCAGCAGCGTGTCCACGCCCTGCCCGGTCTTCGCGCTCACCTCCGCGATATCCCGCCCGAAAGCTTTCCGCACCTTGTCCGACGAGGTCTTCGGCGCAAGGTCGCTCTTGTTCAGCACCACCAATACGTTCTCGCCCAAAGCCGCAAACGCTTCTTTGTCCTCCGGCAGGATACCCGCCGACCGGTCGATCACAAACAGCGTCAGGTCCGCTTCCGCCGCGGCCCGTTTTGCGCGCTCCACACCAATGCGCTCGGCCTCGTCCGCCGCCTTGCGCAGCCCGGCCGTATCGATGAAGCGCAGCAGCACGCCGTCCTTCATCACCCGTTCATCCACCGTGTCGCGCGTGGTGCCCGGCGTGTCCGTTACGATGGCGCGCTCCGTACCGGAAAGCGCATTGAGCAGCGAGGACTTGCCCACGTTGGGCCGCCCCGCAATGGCCACGGTATAGCCTTCCTTCAGCACGCGGCCGGACGCAAACGTAGCCGCCAGCCGCCGCGCCTCGTCCCGCGCCTTCAATAAACGCGGCAGCGCGTCGCGCTTCACGTCCGCCTCAATATCCTCCTCGGGATATTCGATGCCCGCCTCGATGATCGCGAGTGCGTCAGTTAAAAGCTGCTGCATGTCGTCGATACGGCGCTTCAGCCCGCCTGAGAGCTGCCGCAGCGCAGCGTCCGCCGCGGCCTGCGAGCATGCGCCGATCAGCTCCATCACCGCGCCCGCTTCGGATAGATCCATCTTGCCGTTTTCAAACGCGCGCTTTGTGAATTCACCCGGCTGCGCGAGCCGCGCGCCGGTTTGCGCCAGCGCGTCCAGCACGCCCGCCATCACCGCCCGTCCGCCGTGGCAATAGATTTCCACCATGTCCTCGCCCGTGTAAGAGCGTGGCGCGAAGAATTTGACCGCCATCGCATCGTCGACGCGGCGTCCGCCGGTTTCAATATATCCATGCCGCATGACGCCGTGCTGCATATTTTTTTCCGTATATATTGCGTCCAGCGCGCGGTGCGCCTGTTTGCCCGAGACGCGCACCACGGCAATTGCGCCTCCCGCGGGCGCGGCCGGAGCAAAGATCGTATCGCTATCCACAGTTTATCCCCTGTGCGTTTTTTCGCGCCTATCATACCACAGTTTGCACGGTTTGCATATGTCAGGAGCGGCGGCGGCCATCAAAATAACCATTAAGCCGAGGTTATTCCTTTTTACAACTTAAGTGTCACGGTAGCACGCCGGGCCAATCTGCATAGTATAAATTAGCCTTTATGTATACGGAGGAGAAAAATATGAGTCAATACTGTTCTTATAAGTACGGCCAGTACGATTGCCGCTCTCCGCATGGCATCTGTCCGCCGGGACCTCCCGGGCCTCCGGGGCCGCGCGGATATCCTGGGCCTCCGGGGCCGCAGGGCATACAAGGGCCAATGGGTGCGCAGGGCCGCCAGGGCATTATCGGCCCCACCGGGCCGCAGGGCATTCAGGGGCCCGCCGGGCCTGTCGGCTCTCAGGGCGTTACCGGGCCAACCGGTGCGCAAGGCGCTGCCGGAGCAACCGGACCGACCGGGACGCAGGGAGTTACAGGCGGAACTGGAGTGCAGGGAGCAACCGGGCCAACCGGCTCTCAGGGCATTACCGGGCCAACCGGTGCGCAAGGCGCTGCTGGGGAACCCGGCATACAAGGAGCAACCGGACCGACCGGCTCTCAAGGCATTACCGGGCCGACTGGCGCACAGGGAGCTACTGGAGCAACCGGACCCACAGGGCCTTCCTTCCCGCAAAGCTTTGTGCAGCTTTTTGACCGCAACTATACCAACGAGGTATCGGCTAACGGCACGCTGTTGAATTTATCGAATGCGGGTATCAATCCGCTCTATACCACCGGCGGGTATTCGCTATCCACGGCGACCGTAACCAACGATACCTTAAGTCTGCCGGGGCCGGGGCTCTACCATATCGATGTATCTCTCAAGGCCAGCTTTCTGTATGCCACGGAGCTGACGTTCGGCACATCCTACCAGATTCTTTTTAACATGCTGAATGAAGCCAACACGACGATCAACTCGCTTGTCTACGAGGGTATGGTGCCGAACGATTTTGATACGTCGATCGGAGAAACGCTGCTGTCATTGTCGTTTCTGTACAACACGGCTGCGCTTAGTCCGGCCCTGCGGATCGAATTGGGCAATTTCAATTTCAGCCTCGCGTTTGAAAATCAGTTGAGCGCCTTTGATATTATTCTGGTGGTGCAGAAGTGGCAGTGAACCACAACAGCGGGGTTATAGACCATAAAGGGCTTCCGCGAAACGGAAGCCCAGCTTGTCAAAAAAGTTAAACTCGCCTCCCTCAGACGATCCACCCCAAAAAGCTCCGCTTTTCGGGGACCCCGGCGAGGGAGGTGGCGCGACTAGCGAAAGCTGAACCAGCGCCGGAGGGAGTGACATGATATGAGTGGTGCCAGCTTGACAGTCTAAATGGCTAATAACTGGGTCTTGCGCAGCTTCTCAAAAGATTTCGGGGTCAGATACCCCAAAGCTGCATGTAACCGCTGGTACTTATAGAATACCTC
>JAEWTL010000048.1 GCA_023459495.1 Bacillota bacterium
ATCTGGCGCTGGCAATGACCGAAAAGCATGAAAAGGCAGAACGGATGCGGATTATGCGGGAGATGGGGTGTAGTGAGGTGGAGGCGGCGATAACCCTAAGCTCGGTAATCTCGCAATAAAAATATGCTAAGCTATTCGCATTAATGTTAAATAACTGGAAAAACCTTATGACCGCAATTGCATGTTGGTTTAATAGAGAGGAAAGCGATAGTATTTGGGCAGTCAGCGACTCAAGAATCACTCAGCAAAATAGCAGACTAACTGACCATTGTCCGAAATTATTCTCAATCCCCGTATCAGTTATTCGCTCTTCGGACGTTTATCGAATTCACCCGCAAAAAATATTCGAATTTGGCTTCGGATTTGCAGGAAGTACAATGATTGGAATTAATGTCAAAGAAATGCTTGCAGTATCATTAGCAAGACTTCATGAGATTGCGAACAATAATCCAGAACAACAAATATCGACCGAAGCATTCCCAAGTCTTAATGAAATAGCTTTATTAGCAAAAAATATTGCCGAGCAATATATGTCTGATATCGGCCAATCCTTTCCCCAAGCAGTAAGAATACAGATGATAATTTTTGGTTTTTGCTGGAGAACACAAACCTACAAAATTATAAAACTCAATAATTCCGTTGAGCACCCTGCCAACCTTCATATTGAGGATATTCAAGATTTATCAACAGGCAGACCTGTTTTATTAGGTGATAACTTGCATGAACTTAATGAGTTTATAGAGAATACCAGGCAACAATTTACTCCTAACACAATAAATTGGTGGCGTACCCCGTTTATTGCTTTGAATAATTGGATTAACCAAGAAACAGTCAATACTATTGGTGGATACATCCAAATGGTAACCGCGCACCCACTTGGTACTCGAATATCATTTTTGACCAATTTGAATGAAAATATTATCAGAACAAGCTATGCAGGAATTAACACTACTGAGTCATTTGGACCAACTATTGGTGGTTTTATCCTAATGCCAATGGATGGGATGTCACTCCCAGATGAAAACGGCTGGGATGTTGGAAATCAAGTTACCCGTACTGCTGCGGATAGAGTTGCTACTAATAGATAAACCTATCTTTCAAAGTTGAATAATTCTTTGATGTCCATGTCCAACCCTTTTCCTAAAACACTTATCACCTCAAGGGTTGGATTCCTTACTCCCCGCTCAATACCGCTCACATAAGTACGATCGAGACCACACTTATCCGCGAATGCTTCCTGAGACAGGCCCGACTGGAGTCTGAGTTTTTTGAGATGTGCGCCAAACTGCGCCTGAATACTGGATGTATTTTTCATCCAGATAAAATGAACTTACGTTGTCTATCAGACCACGGACTATGAGTCACACTTCGTTGATTCGGCGTCCTTTTCTGCGCCATCGTCAAACATAAATAAATGGCTAAGATCCATCCCCAGACCGTCCGAGATTGCACAAATGACAACAAGCGTGGGGTTCCTTACTCCTCGCTCAATTCCACTCATATAAGTGCGATCGATACCGCATTTGTCGGCAAAAGCTTCCTGGGACAGGTCCATCTCACGGCGTAGAGCCCTGATTCTGTTACCCAGTACCTTTTTGATTGATCCCGTTTTTTCCATCTAGCCAGCATCAATCTTTGTTGATTATCGGTCCACGGACTATGAGTCACATAAAAAGCGTGTTAGCATACATTTGTGACTCATAGTCAACAACAGAGGTAAACGGAATGACTAAAAAAGACTGGCACCCCGCCGACATCATTGCCGCCTTACACAAGCGCGGCACCAGTATGGCGAAACTCTCGCGGGAAGCGGGACTGGCCTCGTCAACGCTGGCGAATGCCCTGAACCGACCGTGGCCGAAAGGTGAATGGCTGATTGCTATCGCGCTCGACATGCATCCGTCAGAAATCTGGCCGGGGCGTTACCTCAACGCCACCACCAAACGTGAACCCCGTAAACCGCTTCACCTCATGACAACAACAGAAAACTCCGGGACATAACGACCCGCGCTGTGAGTGGCAGGACGCATTAATCAACGACACCTGACAGGAGAGTTGTTTATGCACACCGAACCACACCCTTGCTCCATCGCTCTTACAACCGGAGGCCACCTTCACCCGGCCTCCCGGACTGAAGGCTTTATTCACCTCTTCAGGCTTCATGCCTGCTCACCTGCACCGGGTCGTACTCACATGCCCGACAAACGGGAGAACGAGCCATGATGACCTACTGCGCACGCATCGTTGCTATCGGACTGTTTGTCGCCGACGGACTGGCAGACAGGACGCTTATCACCTTCGACAGCAACGGACCGAAAGACTGCCTGGACTATTCCCTGTCGCTGGAACCCTCATTCCGCGAAGTCAACCTGCTGATCCTGCCCGGCGATCGGCTGCTGCTGGCGAGCCATGACTACCTGGTGACCGCCGTGGGTAAAGAGGCACAGCAATCTTTGTTTGAACTCGGCCACCTGACCATGGTGTTTAACGGCAGCCTGAACGCCTGCCATGCGGGAGCCATTCATCTCTCCGGCCCAATCCCTAAACTTCACGACCTGTACGGCGACCTGCTGATTGAGGAGGGACGGCCATAAGCGCTGCCCTGAATCCGTCCACAACCACAAAAGAGAAGACACTATGGAACTCAACAGAAGTCTGAAAGCCCGCCACCTGACGATGATTTCCGTGGGAGGCGTGATTGGTGCCGGATTTTTCCTCGGCGCAGGCGCGGCCATTGCCCGTACCGGGCCGTCGGTGGTGCTGGCCTACCTTATCGGCGGTGTCATCACTCTGTTCATTATGCTGTTGCTTGCCGAAATGGCGGTCGCCCGGCCCGTCTCCGGTTCCTTTGAATCCTATGCCCGCACCGCCTTTGGCCCCTGGTGCGGCTTTATCACCGGCTGGACCTACTGGCTGGCCTTCCTGATTGGCCCGGCGTCGGAAGCCATCGCTGCAGGCACCTTCCTGAACCTGTGGTTTCCCGGCGTCCCCGTCTGGCTGTTCTGCCTGGTGATAGCCTCGTCGCTCACCGCCATCAACATGGTCGGCGTTCATTTTTTCGGTGAGGTGGAGTTCTGGCTGAGCCTGGTGAAAGTCGTGGCGCTGCTGGCCTTTATCATCGCGGGCTGCTATAGCCTGGGACTGGATGACGCCTCACCCGCCAGCATCAGTCATCCGACCGACAGCGGCAGCTTTTTTGCTGGCGGGCTGCCCGGATTTCTCGGCGCGATGCTGATGGTGATTTTCTCTTTCGGCGGTACAGAAGCGATTGGTACCGCCGCGGGTGAAAGCGAGAACCCACAGCGTGATATTCCTCGTACACTGCGTGGCACCGTGGTGCGGATCCTGTTGCTGTATGTCGGTTCGCTGACGGTGCTGCTGTTCATCCTTCCCTGGCAGCAGGCAGGCGTGAGCAGCAGCCCGTATGTGGAGGCTTCCGGCATCCTCGGCGGCGATATGGCGCGGCATATCATGAACTTTGTGGTGCTGACCGCCGCGCTCTCCTGCATCGATACCGGGGTTTACGCCACCTCGCGAATGCTGCACGCCATGGCGTCTGACGGCTATTTCCCGGCCTGGTTTGCCCGCCTGCACCCGGCACATAAAACACCGGATAACGCCATTCTCGCCAGCAGCCTGGTACTGTTTACCGGCGTCATCATCGCCATTCTCTCGCCGGATGCGTATGTCATCCTCGCCGGGATTTCCGGGTTCGGCTTTCTGTTCACCTGGCTGATGATTGCTTTAAGCCAGCCCACCCTGCACCGGATAGCCCTGCACGACGGAACGCTGAAATGTACTGCACCCATTTTGTTGGACGATGAAATGGAATAGCCCCTAATATGTCAAAGCCAAAATACCCTTTTGAAAAGCGCCTTGAAGTCGTGAATCACTACTTCACAACTGATGATGGTTACAGGA
>JAEWTL010000049.1 GCA_023459495.1 Bacillota bacterium
GAGGTATTCTATAAGTACCAGCGGTTACATGCAGCTTTGGGGTATCTGACCCCGAAATCTTTTGAGAAGCTGCGCAAGACCCAGTTATTAGCCATTTAGACTGTCAAGCTGGCACCACTCATATCATCATGCACCCTCATCCGCCCTGACGGGCACCTTCCCCCAGGGGAAGGCTTTAGGATTGCGGAAATGCACGGCGGCGGCCTTTTGCCATGGTTGGCGCATACTGGATATGGTTTTGGCTTTTTCGGGTTTGGGTCGTGCTGCAGAGGTGCGAAGCTAATTCGCAGTCTGTCGCAGCTTTACAAAGATGTTTCGCTTGTCCACCCCAAAAAGCTGCGCTTTTCGGGGACCCCGGTCGCTCAACATGACATAAGAGGGGCTATCAGCACTATGAGCGCAAATGAGCGCTCTTTTTATTTATAACGGAAACAGCAAAACGGAAAGGGGCAAACGTTCATGGATGAATTGACCCAACCACAGGTCGTTCAGGGGGCAAACCCGGGGCCCCCGCAAAGCCAACCAGCTTTGTGGGGTGGAAGCCAGCCGGGAGATACAGAAAGTGCTGCTTCGGGGAGCACGGTGGACGGCGGAGCCGGAGCGGTGGGAACATCGCAGGGGAGGACGGAGGAGATGCCGTTTTTGACCGTGCGGTACAACAAGCAGGAAAAGCCGCTGTCCCGGGAGGAAGCGGCGGTGTATGCGCAGAAGGGTATGAATTACGACAAGCTGGCGGGAAAGCTGAAGGCGGCGGAAGAACAGATCAGGGAGTTGGGCGGTGGTACGCATGAATCCCTCAGCCCGATCAAGTTCGGCCCGGGCATCCAAAAGGGGCAGCTTCCCACAGCGGAGGCTGAAGCATCGACGGGCGACCAAAGGCCGACCCTACGGAGCGGCGGGGTGAGGAATGTGCAGACCGTGGTGGATGCACAGTTGGGCGAGTTTGCGGCGGCGCATCCGGACATCGATCCGGCGGCACTGCCTGCACCGGTGATTTCGGCGTGGAAGCGGGGTGTGCCGTTGTCCGAGGCGTACGGCGAGTACCGGGCGCGGACGGAGCAGCGGCAGGAGCGCGCACGCACAACCAACGCGGCCAACGCGGCGGCGAGCATGGGCGGTGCGGGCTTTATGGGCGCTTCGACCCCGCAGCAGATCACTGACGATGCGATCAAGTCCATGTCGCCCGCTGAGCTGGACAAGAATCATGCGCGCATCTGGGCATACCTTACGGGGAAGAAGGGGTAGGCGACGAGACCGAATCCCCGCCCAAAGGCTTTTTGGGGTGAAGACCCTCATCCGTCGCGGCTGCGCCGCGCCACCTTCACTTCGGGGCTCCCGAAAAGACGCAGGCTTTGCGGGGTGGTCACTCAAGGGAAGGCTTGTGACAAATGCTGGCCGGTGTGCGGGGAGCTGTGCAAGGAGAGTCTCGGAGCGGAGTGCCGAATCCCCCAGTCAGTCCGAAGGACTGACAGCCCCCTTTAGGCAAGGGGGCCTTTGGGTGACGGTAAGGAAAGCCTTCTTTGCCTAAAGGAGGGGAATATCGCCGACGACGGTGGATGGATTCTGCTGCTGACAAGGCAGTTGGAGTCTTGCATCAATCAGGCGGAACGATCGAAAGAGAGGTAACAATGGCATACGAAAGTTTCAGGCCGGAAGTGCTGGCCAAGGAGCTCATGACGGACCGCGGCAGGGATTGCGTGTTCAAGAACCTGACGTACAAGGGGCCGATTCTGGGCGAGATCACAAAGAAGGGCGACGTGCTGCATATCGCGGGCGTGGGCAGGCCTACCGTGCGCGACTATACGCCGGGCGAGGACATCACGCTGGAGCAGAAGAGCAGCTACAATCAGGACCTGTACATCTCGCAGGCGAAGTATGTGAACGTCGAAGTGGACCGCGTGGATAAGGCGCAGGCCCAGGGCGAGGTGTTCGGCGTGGAGGTGCAGCAGGCCAAGAAGGCACTCGCGCAGACGCTCGACGAGTATCTGGCCGGGTTCCACACGCAGGCGGGCGGCGTCATCGAGAACGATGAATGCACATCGGCATCCATACTTTCCACACTGGCCGAAGCGGAACAGCGGCTGCTGGAGGCGGACGTGCCGTTTGAGGAGGAGAAGTTCCTCGTCATCTCGCCCGCCATCTACACCAAGCTGGTGCTGGGTAAGATCATGTTCCAGCAGACCAATGCGGACGTGCTGGGCAAAGGCTTCAAGGGCAGCTTCCTTAACTTCAACGTGTATGTGAGTAACTCGATCCAGAAGACGGGCGACGTGAACCACTGCATGGCGTTCTCGCGTCAGGCCATTGCGCTGGCGGAGCAGATTCCGGCCAGCATGATCGAACGCTACAGCCCGGAGAAGTCGTTCGCGGACGCGTTCAAGGTGCTGCACCTGTACGGCGCGACGGTCATCCGTCCGGGCGAGCTCATCCGCGTGGACCTGACCGCTACGGACGAGACGACGATATAAGGAGGGATGACGAATGGCAGATGTGAGCGTATTTTCGGTTAACGGCGGCGGCCATGACGTATTGGTGGCCACGAACATTGCGACAGCCAAGGCGACGCAGACCGTACCATGCGGTAAGGACAACCGTTTGGCGCTGCGCGTAAGCAATGGCGGCGCTTCGGCGGCGGTGGTGCGCGTGGTTCCGGGCGACGGCCCGCGTGCGGCGCTCGGCAAGATGGACGTACCTGTGGCGGCGGGCGAGGTGGCGTATATCGCGCTGTTTGACACCGCGCGCTACAAGAGCGGCAATGTGGTCAATGTGGCGCTGGTGGACGGCAGCGGCGTGGAGCTGGACCCTGAGGCGCTGGGCGGTATCGGCATCGAGGCGATTCAGCTGTAGGCAGGGAGCGATCCCTCCCCCCGCATCCCCCCTCGTCTAAGGGGGGCATGTGGTGATTGATATCGGCGGGGGAGCTGCGCGGGAGTGCGCGGCTCTCTTGCTTTTGTGGTGGGAGAAAATCCCCCACCCGGCTTCGCCGGGAGCCCCCTTTAGGCAAGGGGGCCTTTTGGGTATGCGATGTGCAGAGAGGTGGATGGAAGAGAGCTCTTCATTATATTGGAAAACGTATAGTGTATTATAATGATACGTAGAAGAAATATGGTATAATAACGATGTACATTTCTAAACGATTTGTTAAGGAGAAAAGTAAGTGAGACAATTCTTATACTATAATCACGACTCTATAAATTCATTTCTCGCACAAATTGAACAGGGACTATTATTAAAGAAAGAGGCTGATGAAACAACAGAGAATACGACATCATCAACTGAAAAAATTCAATCAAATGTAACTGGGGATTTGAGCGCGAAAATACTTGGGATAGGTGCTTCATTGCAAGGCGACATAAAAGGAACTAATTCAGATACCGAAATAGCAACTCAAATGGTAAGGAATATTCAAGAAAAGGCATTACATGACTATGCTTTTAACAAAGTATTTGATTACATAGATACTAACAGCTTGATTAATAATGAAAATCCACAGATTGGAGATATCGTTTTAGTAAATGAGTTGCCAACTTTTCTTGATTTTAATTACTTTCAGGCGTTGTTCTCTGAAAATGGACCTGTAAAATTTTCAAATGAGCAGTCTAAAAAGCAGATGGATGATAAATTGGTAGAAATAAGGGGCAAGGTTCCAAAGGGAGCGTCAATGCCAGAATTGATAAAAATTCAAATCAAAAATCTAGAAAGCAAAATTAGGGGTGCAGAACCAGAACGTAAAGAAATGATAAAAAATAATGGAAGCGATACGGAACACTTTACCTTATGACAGATTTGTTATGACAAATAATTTATTAATTCCTTTAAACGACAAGTACTTTAGGGATGACCCAAATATCATTGCGTTTAAGTATGGAGGACTTATGTCTATATTTGGGTATGTAACCAATATAATTACTAATAATGAGAATACGGTTTGCCCTAACGTGTTTTCTCCTGTGTACGATGCTGTAAATAAGATAATGTTAACCTTTTTCAATGGCAAAGACAAAATATTTATTTTGCATCCAATAGCCTTGTATTATCAGGTATAATACTCGTTAATTGATATTGAAAGCAATTATTTTGTACGGGTCTTCGAGGTTGGCGTTATGGACATACCCTATTAGCAGATGAACAGCCGCTGTAATATTTCACGCAGTGGCTGTTATGCTTTGCTCCATTCCATTCGTTAGCCTACCAAATGGCTATTGACCGACTGAAATGGTCTTTCCTATTCCGGAAAATTCGTCTACGCTGTCCACGATATCGGCTGATCTTCTGCTGGACCTCCACCACGGACGCACCGATTGTAGTATGACATATGGCAGGGGAAGGCTTGGAAGGACGACTATTTCTGTCGTGCAATGTCTTCCGCGGTGATGCCGATATGATGATATCGTCCGGACGCTTCGGTCTTTGCGCCTTTGATCTGAATCGCTGTGGCGGGGCAGTAGTGGATGCAGGCCAAGCAGTGACGGCAGGGAATGTCCGGGTTCCAGATTGGCCGACCGCCTACCAGTTGGATGCGCTCGGACAGGCAGACCTTTTCGCAAAGGCCGCAGCCAGTACAGTTGTCAGTTGAATAGAATCGGTTTGCCAGATTAAAGTAGCGGGTTTTTCGGTTCAGGAAAGCGGAGAACCGGACAATCGAGTAGAGGATCGCAACGGGGGCAGGAAGCTTGGACGCCTGGTCGATGGAGACCTGCCGGTTTAGGATGGCCTGCACAAACTCGTCCAGAGTTTGCATCAGCGCCTGGTCCTGCCTTTTAATATCCTCCTGCGTTTCCGTCTTAAAAACCGGGATATAGTTCTGCGGCATGGAAATCGAACGTGCGGCGGAAAGCATACTGCCCTTTTGGTTTAGCAGCTCGCCCAGCGCAGAAAAAACGCGGGGACGGCATTTGCGGCTCGACACGGCGAAAACATAGGTGTCTTTGTTATAATCAAGCAACTCGATAAATTGCCTGATCTCATCGGGATAAGTAGTGGCATAAATCGGGAAGACGATGCCGATCGCATCGGCGGCTGTTTTGATTTTGCCGCTTTTGAGCGCATGCACGATCGGGATCAGGCTGCAATCCGGCAACCGCTTTTTTAGTTCCTGCGCAATAAACAGGGAGTTGCCTGTTCCGCTGAAATAATAAATTTCGATCGTCATGAGGGAGAGCCCTTTCACCGTTTATTTGTAACTTTTCTATAATGTTATATTATTTACAGGCATAAGGCAACTTTTTTACGGGAATCTCGAAAAATAGCGAAGGTTTTGGGGGATTAGACGTAATATGTTGGAGCCCCTCTCCGGCGCTTCGCGCCACCTTCCCAGGGCCCCCACAAAGATGTAGGCTTTGTGGGGTGGTCACCTCAGGGGAAGGTGGCCGCCGCAGGCGGACGGATGAGGGTTCTGCAGTGAGTGCGATTTGCTTGACACTTGGAATGGCTGGTATAATACATTTCAAGTGAGGTAAAAAGCAATGGCAGAACGACGAAATTACGAACGGGAGTTCAAAGTCGAGATAGCTAAGCAGGTAGCATCGGGGAGCCGGAGTGCAAGGAACATGGCAAGCGAGATCGGTGTACACGAAAACACGATCTACAAATGGGTAAAGCAGTAT
>JAEWTL010000050.1 GCA_023459495.1 Bacillota bacterium
GATATGCTCACCTCAGAACAACATGAAGAGAATGTACTCTGTACCTAATGCAAGAAACGAGAGGGAGATCGGAAATCCTAACGTATTGATTTATCAGTAAGTTCATGAAAGAGAGGAACTCATGAACCTAAGAACAAACCCACCACATTTAACATAATCTTTGTTATATGTACTAAGTCTGTAACAGCAAAGTTGTAATGTCCGCCTTGGGCTAAGTTAAGATGTCCGGTGTATAATCAAGTAAGGATTACCATGACGGCTCTCGCAGCGGAGTTTTTCACTTTGGATGAAGTTAACCGACTCAAGATTATTCCGGACGTCATCGACCGGCGTCTGACAACACAGATGGCAGCGCAGCGGCTTGGTATCTCCGACCGCCAGTGCCGTCGTCTGCTTGCGCGTTATCGTGAAGATGGTCCGCTTGGCATGACCAGCCGCCGTCGTGGTAAATCCAGCAATAATCAGCTGCCTCAGGGACTGGCCGCATACGCGCTGAATATTATTCGCGAACGCTATAACGATTTCGGTCCGACTCTGGCCTGTGAAAAACTGGCTGAGGTTCACGGCGTTCATATTTCCAAAGAAACGGTTCGTAAGTTGATGACTCAGGCCAGTCTTTGGGTTCCACGTAAGCAACGTGCGCCAAAAATCCAGCAGCCGCGTTACCGACGTGCCTGTGCCGGTGAACTCATACAAATTGACGGCTGCGACCATCACTGGTTTGAAAACCGGGGACCCAAGTGTACAGCACTGGTTTACGTTGATGACGCCACCAGTCGTCTGATGCAGCTTCGTTTCGTAAAATCTGAATCGACTTTCACCTATTTTGAAGCGACACGGGGCTATATTGAAATGCATGGTAAGCCACTGGCGCTCTATAGCGACAAAGCCAGTGTCTTCAGGATCAACAATAAAAATGCCACTGGCGGCGAAGGCGAAACGCAGTTTGGACGTGCGATGCACGAACTGAACATTCAAACCATCTGTGCAGAAACCAGCGCAGCAAAAGGTCGTGTTGAGCGGGCGCATCTAACCCTTCAGGACAGACTGGTCAAGGAACTCAGGCTTCAGGGCATCAGCACAATGGAATCTGCTAACGCATTTGCCGAAGAGTTCATGAACGATTACAACCGACGTTTTTCAAAAGCGCCTCGCCAGGAGTTCGATGTTCATCGGGAACTGGATGTCGATGATGATCTTGATATGGTGTTTACTTGGCGTGAAGCCCGCCGCGTGTCGAAATCACTCACTGTGCAGTACGACAAAGTGCTTTACCTCATTGAAGACAATGAGTTCAATCGTCGGGCGATTGGTAAATACATTGATGTCTGGCATTACCCTGACGGACATAAAGAGCTCCGGCTTAATGGCGTATCACTTCCCTACTCCACCTATGACAAACTGTCTGAAATCGATCAGGGTGCCATTGTGGACAATAAACGTCTTGGCCGTGCGCTGGAGATGGCGCAACTTGTGCAGGCCGAACGGGATAATAACCGGTCACAATCAGTGCCATCCGGTGACGGCCCTTCACGCAGGCGCAAAGCCCCTACGACGAAGAAATCCCAGCGTTCTTTGGACCAGGACGATATGTTCAATGCACTTGTAAAACTTCAGACACGAGCTGAGGAGATTTTTGGTGAACGCAACCAAAAATGATGTTTTGATACGAACATTTCAATGGTTAATAGATAGAGTGGAGATGGGCAGATGATAACGTTTTCTATGGATGAAAGTGGCTATACGGGTTATGACTTACTCCACAAAGAGCAAAAATTCCAAGGCGCGTCATCAATATTAATAAACCATGATGACGCCAGTCGTCTGATAAAAGAATATTTCCCCAAACTTCAAGCCGATGAATTGAAGTACAGCTCGCTGAAAAGAAGAGATTCCAACCGCAAGCCATTATTTGAATTGCAAAAGCATCTCTTATCTAATTACCCATGTATAACATGCGTAGGTGATAAACGCTTTTTACTAATTCTTATGTTCATCGATTATGCTGTTGAACCATTCTATTATGATTCTGGGATTAATCTTTATGAAGATGGCGGTAACTTCTCAATGGCATCAATGGTGTATTACGTTGGACCAGCGTATTATGGCTCTGCCTTTGATGATGTTCTGCTTCAGTTTCAAAATGCTATGAAAGAAAAAACATTAGATTCAGTGAGTTTGCTAATAAGCAAAATAAGGAGGCTTGATTGGCAAAGGTTAAAAGAGTTTTTTGGTCCTTTGGCATTTAACCACCCAGATTGTATTGATGCCATCATGACTGATGGAATTAGCACTGATGCCTCATTTACTATTTTAAATGCATTAATTTCTCGCACGGAAATGATGTCCTCTGGAGAGTATGCAATTGAGCATGATCGTTCTAAAAATCTGCTAACTTACAATGAACGCCTTAACTTTTTGATCAATTGTGATAAGGAAGGAGAGTTTAAACATTCCGAGATAGCAACTATCTCATTCCCTCTAAACCTTAAAAAAGTCTATCAAATTGATTCGAAAGAAAGCCCAAGCGTGCAATTGTGTGATGTTCTTATAGGTGCATGTATTGAATCAGTTTATCAATTAATGGACTCTAAGGTGCTCAATCAAAATTCCGTTCTTTCACTTTACCAAGATAGCCAGTTAATACATTTCATACCTGGTATAGATTTTGAAGGACAGAAAAAATTTAGGAAAGGCAGTCAAAGTGAGGAGTATCTTACGTTTATTCAAAATGAAATCTACTCTAGTAAACTTTAAAAAAAGGTTCTGAAAATCAGAACCTTATCGCACCACCAGACATAGAAATGCGACGATATTCAGGCTCTACAGACAGTTTACATCCCTGGCCGTGAGGCGAGATGGTAAAGGTGACCCCAGTATTCGAATCAGTACTAAACAAGCTATTTTTCATTGACCCTTCTATGTCACTCATGGCTACGCAGGGACACAGTGCGTGATGTAAAATCATAATGCTAGGTTATCAGGCCACAGAAAATAGTTTTCTCCTTTTTTATATCGATTTGGCTTGGCTTCTGCCCCTGCCGCTATGCCAGCATCAGTCAATATGTATTTTCCTTCTACGTCCATGAGATATCCAGCTTCGATTAATTTTTTATATAGAGATAACAAATCAGTTTTATGATTTTTTGCTAGATTTGTCGAAGTGAGTTTTGAATTTGTATTTAAATCAGTAATCAATCCATTTTGATTTCTTAATGGTTCTTCATGAAAGGCTGAAGTGAAGTCGGATGACTCTTTATTAGTTTTTTCACTTTCTTTTGAACCTGTTGTTTCTTTATCTGTTGTTAGTGGCTGAATGTTATCTGTGCTGATTCTGATCAGTCGCTGAGCTTCATTTAACGATGAAGTGTATGCATCCTTCTCCTGCTCCTTAATAATTAACACTCCAATTTCATGGTTATTAATCTGACTAAAATCATAAAGGTTTAGACTGCACACAATACATTGATTTTCATTGGCATATAATTTTGCATGGAGGTTTTTACAAAAACTAAGGCGTACAAAAGGCAGGTTTGTTAACCATTCATATTCTTTAGAGTTTAGTTCTGATTTCCCATAAACTATTCTGATGTCAACTTTTAGTCTATTTTTATCTTCGATCAGCTCTTTAATGCGATTACTAAGCTTAAGGTATGGGCTAATGAGAATTATCCTTTCCTCAGCTTCAGTGATTGTTTTTTCAAGTTGATAATTCAAACCAGTGGTGTTGAGTACTTGTACCATGTATACCTCATTTTAATTTTTAATGATGCCTTGAGAACGGCAAGATTTTTTATAACTATGCAACCTTCTTTTCAAAACCCAGCGTCCGAGGATTCTGAAGAACAAAGTCTCTGACGCCCGATATGCATGCCTTGATGATTATATCAAAGTGCGGCTGCGCCTCCGATACCAAATTTCCTGTATTATCCAGTAGCAATATGACCCCTAGCGATTTTACAAGCTGGTACTCAACTGTCGACCGCTCTAAAGCGATCTGGAGCATGTAAATAGTTTCGCCGGATGCATTCCCATCTATTCCAGTCACCGTTGCTGTGCAAGCAGCCTGCTGAGCTGGGGAATGAGGTGAATAATAGTCATACCAGTAATCGGCCATCACCGTTTCTTTCCTCGGTTGCAGGTTTTTTACGGGCCATTTCACCCAGACGGAAGACAAGTTTTCAGAAACAATTGAATACCGTAATGCCTTTAAAGGGTCATCAAATTCACCACGGGACCATGTCGCATCAAATTCTGACTGAAAGGTCAATGGGTCTATTACTGCAATAAAATCAAACTGGTCTTTATTAATTTTAGAGGCTCGCTCATTCATAAAGAAAAGGCCAAGCCTGAAACCTTTATCACTTCTCCAGCTGGCACCGGCTGGCTGATAATCCGAATTGATAAATGGGCGGAGTTGCTGGTCTGTATGCAGAAAGATAAATGACGGTGCTAGGGTTTTATTCCCATTCTTGATTGGATTAACAAAGAGACGTTCGCCTGCGCTGAGCATTTCAATAATTGCCTTTGAAATAACAACAGAAGCTGAAGGTATGCAGACGTTGCCGCCCTCCTCCATCGAATGCACCAAATCCCCATCCGGGCCCGTAGTAACGTGTCGCAGACACGTTGGGCAGCGGTGAGTCTCTCCTGGTAAAATTGGCCACGAAAGATGTCCATCGCTATTAAGCGCAATTTTCAATAAAGGATGCTGTCTTGTCATCGCGGTCACCCCCTGCTTTTCGTCTTTTGAGGTTTCTGGTTTTGCTGGCGCCACTCCCAGGGGGCAACGGGATTAGGATCTACCCAGAGGCCTTTAACTGCTTTCTGAGCTGAAGCTTCGAATTTCAGATAGTTTGGGACGATGGCATTACCGTCAAACCGGTATACCCATGCATAGCCGCTGTCTACCATTGAGGCGTTTATGTCATAACCATCAAGCCAAATGGTTCCCAGCATCCTGCCGTAAATATCAGGTCCGTGGTCTATTACCGTAATATTCTGTGCAGCAATCGCGGCGCTCAACGCTTGTTTAGCCTTTTGTCCAAAGGCCTGCTTACTTTCGGGGGCATCAATACCGTACAAGCGGATTTTGATGCTTGTATTCTGACCATCGAGCGCGGTGATTGTGTCCCCGTCGATAATTTTTACCACTTTCGCTTCAAATGACGATTGGGCAGCCAGAGTTGCCGCCGGGAAAAGGACGATTAATGTCGGCAAAAGTAACTTTTTCAACAGAGTCATACGTTCTCCCTGAATTAGATGGTTCGTAGTAACAAATAAGTCGTGTGATTTGACGCGCTTATTGTACCAATTAGAAACTCGGCGATTTTCCGTTAACGGAGGCAATTTGAGTGGATTAAAAATTTTAATTCAGGAGATGAAAATAAAGGCCTTTAACAAAAAATTGAATTTTCACCGCGTGGTAGTCTGAGGTCCTAAATTAATCACATTTCATGGAGTAAGGATGTACAACGATAGAAATGAGCCTGCAATAACTGCATTGCTAAATGATGAGACACATTCCTCTATCCATAAATTACTGGTTCAGGTTGCAAGTATCTATGACGTAAAAGATTTGGCTGCGCAACTTAATGCTGCAACCG
>JAEWTL010000051.1 GCA_023459495.1 Bacillota bacterium
CCATAATACTCTTTTGCCGCGACTGATGGATTGCCTGCAGTAAGCGTGCCGGTTTTATCGAAAACCATTGTATCCAGCCTGCTGAAGTCACTGATAACTTCACTGCCTTTGAGCAGCACGCCATGACGGGCTCCGTTGCCGATGCCGGCGACATTCGACACCGGTACGCCGATTACCAGAGCGCCGGGGCAGCCCAGAACCAGTATGGTTATGGCCAGTTCAAGATCACGCGATACCAGCCAGACAATGATGCCAAGCAGCAGAACCGCCGGTGTGTAGTATTTCGAGAATCGATCTATAAAACGCTCAGCCTCTGATTTCGAGTCCTGTGCTTCCTCAATAAGTTCAATTATCTTACCGAAGGTTGTATCTTCCCCGACACGATCAGCGGTAATTTGAAGAGTTCCGTTGTCCAAGATGGTACCTGCAAACACTGTCGATCCTTTTTCCTTTGAAACAGGAAGAGATTCTCCTGTAATGCTTGCTTCATTGATGTTACCTTCACCGGATAAAACAGTGCCATCAACCGGTATCTTGGCGCCTGTTTTAACAAGCAAGATGTCCCCTACATCAACTTCATCAACTTCAACTTCTACAAATTCTCCGTTTTCAATTTGCTTCAAAGCACTTTCCGGAGCCATTTCTGTCAGCTCTTTAATGGCCGAGCGAGTTTTATTTAATGTACGCTGCTCTAAAAATGCTCCAAATAAGAACAGGAAGGTAACAATGGCAGATTCTTCGAAGTTTCTGATAAAGAATGCCCCGGTTACCGCAATGGTAACCAAGACATCAATGCTGACGACCTTGACCCTTAATGCCTGATACGCCTGGATCACAATGGGCATCACACCCAAAACCGAAGCAATCATCAAGGACCACATAGCCACAGCTTCATTTTCAAATACCAGTTCGCCTGTAAACCCGATAAAAATTAAAATGGCACTCACGAACATTATATGGTTTTTTTTACTTAGTATCAACCTTTGCATCTCTTCACCTTCCTTTTCTCACAATTTATTTCTTATTAAACTTGGTATGCTTTATCAAGCTCTGCAAGCATATTGTAAACAGCCTCATAACTTTCGCATACATCACCGGGAACATTGTAGTTGTTTGTAATTTCCCGCAATTTTTCAAATTCTTCGTGCAACTCAGGTACTTCCGGTTCTGCCGCTTTTATTTTTTGACTGATTGTATCAAACAGCTTCTGCACATCATAAAATTCTGTATGGTGCTTTCCATGAACCTTTGCGACTATCGGTACATACTGTCCAAGTGTCTGAAAATATTTTGCCTTTATCTCGTTAAAAACTTGCTTATTTATCATTTTTATTCCTCCTATTTTCTCTTATTTATTTTTGTAAATTTATTGTATCACATTTTACCATAAAACAATTTGATTTAAATCAAAATTGAAAAAATATATTTGACATAAGAGTGCATAGTACGCTTCAATCACCCTGTACAAATACCGGCATATAATAAAACAGAATAACGGAGAGGAGATTTTTATGAAATGAAATCAAATAATTATTATACCCCGTCAAGGATCGATTTTGGTCCGGCGCCTTTTACCACCAACATTGAATATGCCACAATTCAAAATCCCTATTACCGCAGGGCATTGTGGACCGGCGATAATTTGCAGCTTACGTTGATGTGTATTCCACCTTGTGGGGAAATTGGTTTAGAGATGCATCCGCAAACCGATCAATTTCTTCGTTTGGAAGAAGGTCATGGAATTGTAATGATGGGAAATAGCAAGGAACGTCTCAATTTTCAAAAGCCGGTATGCCAAAATGATGTAGTCCTTGTTCCGGCCGGCACATGGCATAATATTATCAACACAGGCTCAATGCCGCTCAAGCTCTATAGCATCTACGCACCGCCGCACCATCCGCATGGAACCATTCACCGTACAAAAGCAGAGTCAGATGCAATGGGTGATTAAATATATACATCGAAAAAACGACGTTCATGAATTAGATGAACGCCGTTTTTTTAAATCGGATATTAATGCCATGTTTCCTTATCACGACCGCCACAGGGGAGATGCCGTTCTATGAGAGAAAACAATACATCCGCATCTGCGGTGAAGTTTACAAACTGTACCATTAAAATTGAATTTCCAACACTATGATTTATGTCAAAAAAAACATGTTTCATGCAGCGAACGGTTTTAAAGGGTAGATTTTTGATAAATTGAACGTGGAAAAATATAAACTATTTTGTTCGACGAAAAAGGAGGAACCTTTACTATGCTGCCAACTTTAATCGCAATTGCCGTAATTACTGCGGTTATTGTTCTATGGATCATCTCTACCCAGCGTAGGCTGGTTGTGCTGGATGAAAATATCAGCAACGCCATGAGCCAGATTGGAGTACAGCTTTACAGCCGCTTTGATGCTCTGACGGCTCTGTTGGATTTGACAAAGGGTTATGCAAAGCACGAGAGCGAAACTCTGATTGAAACCGTCAAATCAAGACGAGGCATCATCACGGCAAAATCCACGCCAGATGATGTGCTGCATCAAGAAGCGATTATTTCTGAAGCCTTAGCCAGTATTGCCATGATGACAGAGCAATACCCAGAATTAAAATCAAACCAAGCATACATCAAAACCATGGACGCAGTGCAAACCTTTGAAAACATGGTGCGCACCAGCCGTTTGATCTACAATGACAGCGTGGCCAAATTAAACCGTGAAATACGAATGTTTCCGATCTCTGTGATTTCCCGGATATTAGGCTTTCGACAAAAAGAGTATCTTGTGGAGTAAGACCC
>JAEWTL010000052.1 GCA_023459495.1 Bacillota bacterium
TCCCATTGGGTTACAGTACGGAAAATCGAGAGTCTACGCCCTATAATTATCACTTACATCAACCAACCCGCCTCCTGGCGGGTTTTATCGATGGTAAAATCCGGTTATCCGTCGAAAGCAGTACAAAAAATCAATGGAGTTTAATTGTGAGCAAATACGAATTGCATTTGGGTGATTGCCTGGAAGTTATGAAGTCTATTCCAGACGGTAGCGTTGATTTGATTTTGTGCGATTTGCCGTATGGGGTAACGCAGAATAAGTGGGATTCGATTATTCCATTTAAAGATTTATGGGATTCCTATAATCGCATTTGCAGCGGCATGATTGTGCTTACAGCGGCACAGCCTTTCACATCAGCCATTATAATGAGTAATCAAAAAGATTTTAAATATACGTGGGTGTGGGATAAGGCCCTCAGTTCAGGTTTTCTTAATGCGAAAAAACAGCCCCTGCGCCAAACAGAAGATATTGTCGTTTTCGGTAAGGGTAAAACTTACAATCCAATAATGGAAGTCCGTGGAAAGCCCAGAAATAAAGGAGGGAAAGGCAAATCACGGAGGTCTGATAACTACGGACGGTTCGGTGACTCGGTTTCTTTCAATAACGAATATTACCCTACTAACCTGTTGCGCATATCCAACGCGGCGAGAAAGGGGAGGCAGCACCCCACCCAAAAGCCAGTGGCCTTGATGGAGTACCTTATCCGCACCTACACCAATGAAGGTGACACGGTGCTCGATAACTGCATGGGCAGCGGAACCACTGGCGTTGCCTGCATGAATACCGGACGCAGGTTTATCGGCATTGAGATGGATGCAGGTTATTTCCAGATTGCACAGAGTCGCATCATGGAAGCGGCAGAGGCAGCAGAACAACCAGCCACCAGTGACTGACGTTTCCATTCTTACCGCCCTACCCGCTTCGGCGGGTTTTTCATCTTTTACGCAATCTGTTACAATTTCAGGATTGTTCCAGTATATTCACTCAAAGACAGGCATGTACCCTATAGTAGGAAGAAAGGGGGTGCATATGCCAAACAGGATGAACATGTCTACACTCGAAGAGCGGCTAACGAAAGTTGAGACTAATCTTGCTAACCTTGCAGATGCACAAAGGGATGTGGGTCAGGCTCTCAATCGGGTGTCGGAGTCTATCCACTCCATCCAGATAAGCATTGAGCGACAGAACTCCAGCATTCAGAAGATAGTTGAATTGCGACGGGACGTTGATGAAATGTCGAAGGATGTGGAGAAGCTAAAAGGGAAGGTTTGGTGGCTAGGCGGCGTGACTGCCGCCTGTACGTTCATTATCGTGAACTTCTCGCGCCTGAAAGACTTCTTTCACTGATGCTGATTATGTCCATATCGCGCATGGTTGCATGACGTGCGCGGGCGAAGTAGTAGCGAGCAAAGTAAACCCCTCTGCGTCGAAGTCCATTGCTAAAACCCCACCGCTCAATCAGCCACCATTTCATTTCATCCTCCCCAGATAGAAACATATTCCAGCCGCGCTAAGGTACACAGCCGCAGAAATATCGCGGTTGATAGCTGCCGAGAATATTGCCGACAGCACCAGGAAAAGCAGTGGCATCCACTTAATCATTTTTTGCCCCTCATCATATTTCGCCTCATGTTGTGGTTGACATTAACATAATACATGGTAACCTTATCCATATCAACACGGGAGGTAGTAATGAATCATCAGAAATTTGAATCAGCGCAACGGGCGGCAAGACTGGCGGTTAAGTGTAGAAGCACTGGCGCATGGAAAGAGGCGATGCGCCTGCTTCGGGAGGCAATCAATGCTTGACCGTCATTGCCCCATCGATCGCGACGAACGCATCTACGCCGACAACTGGCAGGATGAGCCAACAGAGGAAGATATCGAGCGGCAGCGCTCAATCATCGAAGCACAGGCGGATTTAGAGGAGATGTACAATGGCTGGTGAGTTTGAGGTTTACAAATCGGTAGCTGTCGGCGGGAAGAGTGGCCGACAAACCAAGCAAGAAACACGCGAACAGGTCATCGCTCGCAATAGCTTCCCAGGCCCAGACCAGAACCGTTACATTGATAAGTTTTTAGCGGAGCAGAAGAAAAATGAAGCCAACTCATGAAGAATTAGAGCAGCAACTATCAGAATCACGCCGAGAGTTCTGGGCTGCAGATGCGACCATTAACAATCTTGAAATGAAGCTCGCAGAAATGGCGGCACAGCTCGCTAACGAAGAGAACAAGTGCATGGAGTTGGTTGCTGAATTGAGAACCGCAAAACTTCGCCATAATGCCAGCAGTGACATGCTTCATCGCTCCGAACCAGAAACGGATAACACGAATCAGCAATTCGAATCACTAAGCAGAGGCGATAAATGAACGGAGAAATCGCACTGCGCGACATCATCAAGGCCATTGTAATTCTTAAGCCTGGTGCTACGATGGCAATAGTTCAGCGGATGATATGGACAAAAACACCAAGCTCAACAATCGGGACCGCGATGCACTGCATTGTTGCGCAGGTGTTGTTCACAACAAGAAGGGTTGGCAATAAAGGACGGCCTGGCTTCAAGTGTAACGCCTACTATCCAACTAAGAAGCTACTGGACTCGTTCACGGTTACGAGCGAGATGCGGGATTATCTTGGCCTGACTGATGTTGACATGACCCCCAGTAAGGTGAAGCGCAAGTGCAATACAGTCTTTGAGTCCTGCAAACAAAGCCCGGCAACGAAGCGCATACTTTGGTTTTATGGGCGCGATGATTTGCCAGCCATCTGAAACAAGGCCCTTTCGGGCCTTTTCTTTTACCATGCGGAAAGGTTGTATCCTGTTACCAGGTTGTCAGAGATGGCGTCTATGGTAGGGTCAACCTGGTCATCGTGCTTTCCGTTAGGGAATACAGAAAACTCACTGATGTAGGCCGGCATCCACGGAGCATCCTTCGGCAGATGAACCAGTCCAGCCTCAATCTGCGGAAGAACATCCAGGGCGCGGGTGAATTTATCCACCGAGCGCTGAATCGGGATTACCGGCACGCCTTCCATTTTGAGAGTCTGAATCAGCCCGGTTCCACTGGCCTTATCCTCAATCTTCATGCCACGAACAACGCCACGGTTAGTGGGTGATTTATGCAAGTCCCAGAATGCGCGAGCCTGTTTGATGAGTTCTGGTGCTTCCCATTTGCCGCGAATCTGGTCGAGCAGATAGGCGTGTCCGTTTTTGAATCCCCAGCACTGGAATACAGACCAGTCGTTGTGCTCTTTGGTCTTTAATGCGGTGTCTGCGTATATAACGCGATACTCCCACTCCTGGTGCACAAAGCTGTTGTCGTACCATTGCCACCAGCTATCCTTGAACAGACCGCCGCCTTTCGGTGCAGGGCGCTGCATGTACTGCCCGGCGAACACGTAGGGGTTACTGGCCTCCATCTCTGCCAGTTTCTCGCGTGAGTGTTTAAAGGGCCACAAAGCGGTGTTATCAGGGTTTATGGCAGGAATGCTAACTACATGCCACTCCTCGCCATTGCCGCCAGCCTGTAGCCATCCTGCGAGGTCTTCCTCGTGGAGTCTCTGCATGATGACGATAATTGGCGTATCAGGACTGTTCAGGCGTGATTCCATCGTGGTCTGGAACCAGTCAATGACATTCTGGCGCATGGTGTCAGAATTGGCCTCGCTTGCCTTATGCGGATCATCAATTATGATACAGTTAGATACAACAGCCCCTGTTTGTGATAATATGAAGTTGTTGTTATCTTCAACCCCTAAACAATAGGTTTCATCAACATGACCGATATACTCAACGAAACATGGCTGACCATCCCCAACACCAATGGGCTTTACGAGGTTTCCGATGCTGGAAATGTCAGAAGGACACGCCCCATCCGAACGCTTAAGCCTTCCGTTGACTCCAAAGGATACCTGAGAGTCAACCTTTCCGTTGGCGGTAAGGTCACCTGCAAATACGTCGCTCACCTTGTCGCTGAGAATTTTATAGGCGAAAGGCCCCATAAGAATGAGGTTCGGCACCTGGACGGGAACCCCATGAATAACACCCTTAGCAATCTCGCGTATGGCACTAAGTCCGATAACATGCAGGACGCTTTGCGGCATGGAACATTCCCCGTACTCGAAAGAAGGCCAGGAGCAGTCCTCGACAGAGTAAAGGTTGTTGAAATATTCCAGAGCACCGATGATGCTAAAACTCTCGCTGCCAGGTACGGAGTTGGCGTCGGGGTTATCAGGCAGATCAAACTCAGAGAGACATGGCGCAGCGTCACGAATGGATTGCCGGATGCTCAGTGGAATGCAAAGCCAAAGCACTCTGAGGAAGTGATAAAAATCGCCATCGACAGGCGCTACAGCAGGGAAGAGGCCAGCAGGCTCACCGGACTTTCTTTGCACCAGATTAAGAGGCTTCGCAAGATGAATAGCGGAAACCCATCCGGCATCGGTTAATATTTCATGATCTGGAGTGCACTCAAATGAAGACCCATCATCAAGGTGCACTCTTATAATGTCATTGCCAGGATTGACCCACTTGTGAGTGATTCGCTTAACTTCAGCAACCTGATTCTTTTCATTGAATGAGTTTACCTCCATGACATCGCTGTGGATTATGTCATAGATGGATAGTTCACCATCAGGAGTAGAAACAATCTGGCCGGCTGGGAAGCACCCGCCAAATCCTTCACGCAATTTCCCAGCGCCATACCCTGTGATAGTCCCGTCCGAACCAGTGGCATATACGCAGCCGCCCGTTTTGGTTCGCCACTCATCTTTGGCCTTAGCGTCCGGCATCATGCCGATATCACCAAATACGGCGCGATACTCTTCAGACATGGCGATGGCGCGGGCCTGGTAGGTGTTATTTGCGGCCAGTCGCTTGGAGTAGCTGGCGTGGATAAATTCGCAATCAGGATAGTTGCCGATGGCCCATGACATGAAGTTAACCACTGCAAGCTCTGTCTTGGAGTAGCGAGGTGGGATATTGATGATCAGGCGCTTGTACTGTCCGATGAAGCAACGCTCCAGTGCCTCGCATATTTTCGCATGATGCCAGTTCTCCACAAAGTCAAAGCCCTTTCGGGCCTTGAACATGTATTTGGAAAACTCCAGGAGGTCGCATCGCAGGGTGGCGATGTCTTCGGCTGTCAGCTTGTCTTTATTCATACTTCCTGCGGATCGCGTCTGTAACGTCGCATCCCTTCGGTGACATTGAGCCATCACTGGACTTGTGGTCAACCTCAGAGTTATCTTTCAGGCCGAGGTCTCGGGCGATGATGTTGGCATTCAGCAGGTCTGCGGCTGCGCCAGAGAATTTCTGCTCATAGATAAACTTCTCAGCACGTGACGTGACCCACGAAAAGCCTTCTTTGTTACGGTATGCAGCCCACGTACTTTCGGCTATATCCAGGAACAGGCACAGCCCTGAGATTGTCATGGCGCGCATCTTTGGTATGCTCTCCTGAGTCACCACACCCTGGAAAGCAAAAGCCTTAACATCGTAGAGTGGATTCTCTTCGACCCATGCGAAGTATTCTTTGCATGCATCCCATAGCGCCTCGGGTGATTCAAATTTCGGATGTCTTCCGTGACTACTTCTGGCCTCCCAGAATCGATTACCTTTTGGCGCTGCCATGTCAATCCTCCTCCACCAGCACCAGCTTAAACCGTGAGCGAGCGACTTTCTCGCCGTAGTTATGGATGGCGCGCGGGTTTGGTGTGTTAATACTCTTACTGCGGCCGGGAGTAATGAATTCATCCTCGCCATTAGCCGCAGCGTCCATTGCTTCTTTCATGCCGTTACGGATAAAGTCACGCGGGGTAAATT
>JAEWTL010000053.1 GCA_023459495.1 Bacillota bacterium
GTTCCATTTTGTTCTCCTTAATTATGTAAGAAGTATTTGATCATGTATAAGCAATAAAAAACAGCTTCAGGTAATAAGGAATATCTCAATTTTTAAACATAAAATGCGAATTATTTAGTACAAAAAGTGAACTTCTGATGATCTTTCCCTGGTTAATATCCAGGCATCATGTTACGTGACATGGTGTAGCTATTGAAAAACTACGTTAGCGGATATTTGTTTGCCTCCTTTTTTTTACCCAGCATACCCCATCCCAACAATTTGAATTAAATGTCGTAAAATTGATAACTTCTTTACCTTTTGAAAAATATGTTATTGGGCAAAACTCATCTCCACTTAATGGTTTAAAGCTGGTTATTATGTCACAATTTAATTGTTGTGATAGTGATTGAGCGATGAAATCAGTTAGAGATGGAAGATACTTGCTTTCAATCGATGTTGTTGATGTGCCGAAATCAACTTCATAAGAAAAATCAATCTTCGCTAGTAATTCAATATATTCTGCATCTTTGTCAATAAAAGATGTGTCATAAGTAATGTTTTTTTATACTCATTTACATCAAAGTAGTCATATTTTAATATCGAAAAGTCAATGTCTAGAGCATTTACAAACTTATAAATACTATCGGTTAGTTTACTTTTATCTTTATACTCTATGAGTATACTTGATTTGGTGATCATATTTTTAAAATCTCCAAAAAGGTTCTAAAACGGATTGATCAATCACTTCAACTCGAGCTGTTGAATTATTAGGTTTGAAGTTTCCAAAGAATTCATGAAATTCCTCAAGTGTATTTTTGGAATTGGAACTTCTAATTACCAGGACGATACCATTATCTCCCACCAGGCCAACTCCCTTGTTAACATTTTTTACCTCATGATATACCTCATATAATGTAGCATTATTTCTAAGATAAAAATTACGAAGTTCATTGTTAAAAGATGGGTATTGTCCCGTTCTACATATTGGATTAATCTTTTTTTATTTCTTTTTGTAATAAGGCCAATGCACACTCGCCAGCAATAATTTCATCAAATAAGTATTCCAATGTTCCTCTTAACACTAAAGCACGACAATCATTTTCCGTAGTGCGTTTAATAAATAACTCTTTTTCAATATATAACTCTTGCATAACTTCAGAATTTGAAGATAGTAATTGGCAGCGGCATGGGAACTCAAGATGTTCATTGTATAAAACGCTAAAAACTATGTTTCCCGCAATAATAAATATATCTTTTATCGGCAGAATTATATTCATCACAACCCCTTGTCTTTCAATATTTTGAGTATTGCTACATCCTCATCAGATAACCCAAGCATTTTTTTGTGTCTTATCATGAAATCCTTAACGTGCGTTTCTGCACTCCCTAGTCCATAACGTCCTAATTTTTCAGCTATTCCTAGTTTCTCTTGTGTACCATGTAAAAACTCTTCAAGAATAGCGGCTTTACTCGGATTTGAACGAACAATAATCGTCATGTCTAATACCGAAGCTTCGGCTCCAAAATGTTCAAGCATTCTGAATTCATCTGAGCCTGGTAATGCTATTATTAAATGTCTTTTCCGCGATATAGCCGCCAGAAGTTCTGGGGCTGCCTTCTCAACCCCATGAGATCACTGGAGCTATTCATCATTTTAGATAATGAAGCTCCTTTATTTAATCCTAAGGGATCTATCCATCTTAAAGGATTCGGCACATACCGGTAAGTCTGCTCCCCTCCCTGCAACCCCAGTGGATCACTCACCAGGTACATCCCGGTTTCCGGCTCGTAATACCGGAACCGGTTATAGCACAGCCCGGATTCCACATCCTGCCACTGCCCCGCATACAGCAGGCCAGGGGCGGCTTCCGGGTCCAGTTCCCCGCGCGGGTCCGGGTAGCCGGTGTCTGCGGGCAGGCTGAGTGCCAGCCCCCACAGGCTGGTCTGTCCCGGCCGCCAGACGGTTTTACCTTCACTGTTAAAGAGCATCAGCGGGCGGCCCGTCAGGTCGCTCACCGCATGATTCGTCCGCGTCACCCACTGCGGGGCCACCGACGGATGCGCCTGCCGTACCCGGCTGAACTGCTGGCTTATCAGCTCAAAGCCGTTAAACACCAGGTGCCGTACGCTGTACAGTTTATCATCGCGGTATTCCCGGATTTCCGCAATACTGTCGCCGTCCCACAGGTACGTGAAGCGGATTTTCTTCCGGTCGCAGCGTTTCTCTGTTCGTCTGCCGCTGGCGTCGTGGCGGTATTCCCACTGCTCACCCTGTGCGCTGCAATACCCGGTCAGCTGGTCCCGGCTGTCCCACCGGAACCGCTCTGTTTCCGGGCGGTAGCCGTCACGGTGTCTGGTGCGGCTGACCATCCGGCCTGCGGCGTCATAGTCATACTGCGTGTTTCCGGCCTGTTTCAGCCGGTGGCCTCCGGCATACTGGTCAGTCTCTTCACTTATCCGGTGCCTGCCCGCAGACTGCGCCTTCAGGTAGCCACAACTGTCATAGCCATAGGACTCATCGCCTTCGCCATAGCCCAGCCCGGTGCCTGAGGCTGTCACCGCCGTGACCTGGCCGTTCCGGTCCAGCCGGTACTCCCGCCGGGTTTCCCGTCCGTAATCTTCCCGGCTGGTGACACCTGACACGTTACCCGCGCTGTCGTAACGGTACTCCCGTACCAGTGAGGGAACCAGCCCGTCCCATGTGGCTTCTTCCGGAAAAAATCCGGCGCGCTGACTGACAGGCTGGCCGGCTGCATTCCAGCCCTGTTCACAGGCAAAACCCCGGTTACTGTGCCGGAGCACTTCACGTCCCGCCTCATCACGGCTGAACGTCAGCGTCTCATCCCCCGGCAGAATGACCTCTGTCAGTTCTCCGGCGGCGTTGTAGCGGTACGTGGTTTTCAGCAGGGATTCACCGGGGTGTCTGTCGCGTTCATCTTCCGGTGGCAGGATACAGCGGATGACGGTGTGTTCATCGGGGTAGTGGTATTCAATGGCCCGTCGGCCCTGAGTGGTGACATTCACCCGCCCGCGTTCATCATAGCCGGTGCGCTGTGATGTACCGTCCGGGCTGAAGATACCCGTCAGCCTGCCGGATTTGTCATACGCATACTGCGTTTTGCCTTCCGGCGTGATGATTTCTGCCAGGCGGCCTGCGGCGTCCCGGCTGTAGAGGATAGTTTCCTCCAGGCCGTTAACCCTGGCGGTACACAGGCCATCGGCGTCATAGCGGTAACGCCAGACCACGCCGCCCCAGTCATGCTCTTCCGTCACCCGGCCACAGTTATCCAGAACATAAAGGTATGATTCGCCCTGCGGGTTAATGACTTCTGTCAGTTGCAGCGTGTCTTTATCGTAGCGGTACTGCCAGCGGTGGCCTTCACCGTCCGTTCGCGCCACCGGCAAATCGAACGGGCCGTATTCCATTGTCCAGACAACGCCGTTACCGTCCGTGTACGCCAGCAGGTTGCCGTGGCGGTCATAGCGGAATCCTTCTGCGCCGGTTTCTGCCCGCTCAAGGCCGCTCAGTTTATGGTGCTGCTGCCACTGTAACCGCACTGACTGACCGCCGGGGCCGCGCATCTTCACTGGCAGGTCGTGACCGCTGTATTCGGTGTGGTGTTCACGGCCCATCACGTCGGTGAGTGTTTCCGGCCGGTTGTGGTGGTCGTACTCTATGCCCAGACGCCGTTCATCCTGGCGGAATATCCCCGACAGCAGCCCCTGAGCGGTGTACGCCAGCCGGGTCTCTTCGCCCTGTGGCGATACCAGACTCACCGGCAGGCCGCGTTCATCGCACTGCTGTGTCCACGTCTGTCCGGCAGGGTCGGTGATGTTGCTGAGCAGGCCGCGCTCATCATAGCGGTACTGCCACTCCGCGCCGTCTGCCGCCGTGTAACGGCTTAACTGATCGTGTGCGGCGTTGTATTCAAATTTCTCCACCCGTCCGGCGCTGCTTCCCGCAGAATATTGCCGTCAGGATCATAGTAATAACAGTGAATGCCCTTGCCGTCCGTCACGGTGGTGCAGCCGTCACCATAGTCCAGCGTGGCGTTGTAATAGCCCTCCGCCCCGGTGACGGTCACGCACCGGCCCTGTGCATCGTAGGTGAAACGGCTCCACGTCTGGTCGTTATCGGACCAGCGGATGATCCGGTCCGCAGCGTCGTACTCATAAAACAGGTGGTAGTCCAGCCGCGCATCCGCTTCTGTCAGCCGCCCCCGCGCATCCTGTTCGTAGGTCGCCAGCGTCTGTATGCCGTTATCCGTGCGGTGAATGGCTTTCAGGTAGCCGCTGGCGTGGTACGTCAGTTTAAGCCGGATCCCGTCGGTGTGACTGACACCCGTGATCCGGTACTGGCTGTCGCGCTCAAACGTGATGCGGTTGCTGGCGGTGTCGCTCATCCCGCCCAGCATGTACATCCGGTCTGCGGGGCTGTGTGCCAGGCGGTCATCGCTGGTATCGTCAGTCACCGGGTGGCGCAGACGCATTCCCGGAAAGGCGTCATAAAAGAAGCGGCTGCTCAGTGCATCCCTGTCGAACAGCTCCAGATAATCATCACGGCGGCGCAGAATGTACTGGGCGTGATACGGGTTAACCGCCGTATCACTTTCACCGTCGAAGGCGAAGTTCAGCGTGGCTCCCAGGCTGATGATATCCACCCGGTTTCCCTGTTCACGCACCCAGGCGTATTCGCTCCAGGA
>JAEWTL010000054.1 GCA_023459495.1 Bacillota bacterium
CGTGCCTTTTCATTTATTTTCACCGGTATAGCTGATAAATAATCCCTTAGCACAGCAGGAACCTTATAAAAAAATCCGCGTTCTGCAAACCTTTCTCGATAAAAGTGATAACCACTGAATAAACAGATCAATGGAAATAAATTCCAATTGTTTATGTATTAAATAAGTGAACTATTCAGATTAAAATGTTCAACTGAAAGATTGTACTGCAGAACAATCATTTCATTGGTAATAGATCTAAGCACCGGATTGTTAATAGGTGTATTATTCAAGCTTACTCGTTGAGGATGAATATAACTAATTGGATCATATATAATCTTTCTTAGGGCAAGATTCATAACGCTCTCATATGTCTACTTAATTTTCAACCTGACTAAATTAGTTAGAATGGCCCTATACTTCCATAACAGCCAGCAAGTCGCTACGGATATTAATGCAAGTAAGATAGAAACCGGCATAGCCTTATCATAAGCAAAAACAGGTTCGCTAATTTCATATGTTGGTGCTTGCTCAATAATGTCTCTTCGTTTTGACAATACAACAGAAATATTTTCATATTGTACGCTTGCAGAGCTATTAACAATAAATCTCTTGATATCATTTATTTTTATTTCTGGGTTGATATCTTTTTCATATACTGCAAGTACAGAAATATGAATTGGTAAAGCAGTTTTACCACTATCGCCATTATCAACATCGTAACTAACATGTACTCTCGAAGAAATAATGCCATCCATAATTTTGAGAGATTGCTCTAACCGCTGCTCAATAGCAGAATATAGCCTTGCTTTTTCCGCTCGTGGAGATGAAACGAGTGCATCTGCAGGGAACATCTGCGATATTTGAATATCAGGCTTACCCGGGAGATTGTAGATTTTTAGCCAATCCACCGCAGAAGCAAAATCCGTTGGTTCAACATAGATTGAGAATCCAGTTTTGCCTTGATCCTTCTTTTCAGCATTAATATTATGTCTTTGTAAAACAGCAAGGACATCATTAGCTTGCTGTTGATCAAGATGGTTCAATAATTCCTGCTGCTTGCAGCCGCACAACAGCAGGATAAACAATAATAATGATATATATTTCATGAGCGGGTCAACGTCTCAACTGCAGCGACAATCTTTCTTGCTAATGTTCCACCAATGAAACCTCGACATTATAATTAAGCACATGATCCTGCAAGACTAATAATTTTTCAGGAGTTAATCCTTTTTTATCAGACGTTAATGCTTGTAACGCATTTTGCTGCCAATTTTCAGTTTGTACAGCATAGTTGGCAAAAGCGGAGATCATTTTATCATCCGGGTTGTCAAGATTGAGAACCCGGTCATTTAAATCAATCACTTTCGCTTGCTGTATTTCATGAGCAGTTGATTGCTCAGCTCTATCAATAGGTGGCATATTGCTTACTGACATAATAAAATCCTTATCCAGTTTAGCGGAAGTTTTGTATGATTGCTGAATCAAGATCTTTATACGCTTTTACAACGTTAGATTGCGCATTTCGATATAATGTATACTCAGCTAATGCACTTTGATATTCGGCAAGAAATTTCGGGTCGGAGGGATTGGTTGCTAAAACCTCCAACGCTTTTTCAACTTGCTGGTTCAGATCATCAACGCCCTGATCAAATTGATTGCTGATATCCATAATATAACCATTCCAATCTGCCATAAGTCCTCCTCAATTATTCCTGAAATGTCCAGTTGCTACCTTGAGACTTCTCGAATCGGTTATCTCCGTAGCTAAATGAACTATTATTTGTGTCCTGATTTTTCAAATTCACATTAAATCTTACATATTGTTTACCCCATTGTTTATAATATTCGTCAACATAGTTATTAATTTTATTTAATTCACTGTCACTTAACGTACCAATGATATTGAAATACACATTGTTAGCTGTTTTATATTTTTCATAAGAAAGACCTATCGCTGACAACGTTTCAATAGCCTGACTTTCCAATACATTATCATCTAATACCGCAATACTTATATTGCTGGCATATGGCATAGTTTGCAGTAATCCTTTAATAAGATTATCGATTAGTTGCTGTGTGATAGCGTTCCGTTGCTTACTCACTGTCAATCTTAGATTACTGGCATCTAATAGTTGAAGTTTAAAATATTGTAAATTAGGGAAATTATCAGCAAGCCATGAAAAAATTCGTATCGATTCATCATCAGGATTTATCACCCGTACTGGCTTTCCTGGTTGATTTTTTTCCAGTGCTTGTTTGACCCAGACTGCTTCATCCAAAATATTGGTATTAATATAGATAACATGATCTCTACCATATAAAACTTCATAATTCCTGTTTTTGTTTACAAGAATTTTATCGATATGTCTCAGCTGCGGATCATTACTGGCATTAACAATATAAAAAGCAATGAAAATGATAGCAAAAAGAAAAAAAAGCATTACATACTTAAACAGCTTACTGCTAAAGAAATGTTGTTTTGTAGAAATAATGTTATTTTCAATAATGCCTGGCAATGAATACTGCCAAACTTCATTTTTTTCTTTTACAGCAAATTTGAGACCTAAAACTTCTATTTGCTGATTCAATGTTAACGTTCTATCTTCAGGTTCTTGTGCTGTTAATTCTCTGAATGTTACTACCAGATCAGGGTCGGTAGTAATTATTATCTCAAAACTACCTGTAAGCTCGCCATAAGGAACGACTATTGTGTTTTCTGGTAACTCAGAAAAAGCATCACTTCTTCCTAACGAAACATCATTACCAATGATAACAAGTAGACGCCCATTAAGTATTTCATACTCGCATCCATTCAATGGTCCGCTCAACAAACGAATGGCATAAGATTCCAATAAGTCTTGTGATAAGAATTTATCATTATTTTCCATGAATACC
>JAEWTL010000055.1 GCA_023459495.1 Bacillota bacterium
ATGTTGCCGTCACCACTGAAGAACAAGTTAACATTTACGCCAGCAGCCCGTGGTATGATGTCCGACCCATTCAGTATAGACTTAATGTTATCACTAACCAGGCCGATGATGTAGACATTGAACTCTGCTGTTCCACCCTGGTAAACCAGAACCTGGTCCGCCTGAGTCATATTCAACACTGAAGTCGCAACGCCAACCTCTGAAACATCGCCATAGTTTCTGGCTATCTGCCCAATGATAACTACGCGGTAATCATCATCATTAAGGATTGATGAAGCAGTTGTTTTATCATTTGGCTCCCTGAATCTGGCCTGCCCAAATCCTGTGACATTGGTCTGGTCTGAGAAGCCAAAATAAGTCGGCTGTATCTCTTTATCAAAAACACGACTCACCCCGACTATATCGCCAATCAAATCAAGCCAGACGCCATCGGCATTCATGATGTTGATGTTTTTAGCGATGTAATCATAGATATCGCTGACCTCATCAAAGTCCTCAGCCAGCAAGCGAATCACTTCGATGTAGTTAGGTGACTCGCGCAACTGGTTTTCAATCAGCTGTAGCGATGATTCCTGGTAAAACGTGCTCATGGCGTCACCGTGATAGTGATGTTTGCATCAGTAATATTCAGGCGCTGGTATGCCGTCAGGCTAACGCGGTCCGTTCCGTTAATCGTTAACGAGTTTATATCAACCCCCGGGACAAGGTTGACAGGCGTATAAAGTCTGCTGGCATAAAGCACCTTGCCAATCGGCCAGGCATTAACGAATTTGACCACCTCATCCTTGATAAGCTGCTGCCCATCTGTCGGGAAGTTAGTATCAGTGCTGATGTCGATTGCAATCGTCGCCGTGGTGTTTGTTGGTCTTACAAACCAGACCATCACAGGCTGACCATTTGCCGTATTGTTCACAGAAACGCTTTCCCATGTTGCCTCAGGTATGTCTGAAGATGTAGTGAACTGGATTCCAGCGGCGCGCGTCTCAAGAATAGCCAGCGCCACTTCATTGTCATCACCACCATCAACTACCGGCATTATTGAGTGTGGAGGCATCCCGGCAGCATTAGTTGTGTCGGTGAAGTTCTCAAGCACGGAGGCATAGGTTACGCCATCAACCTGACTTACAGCAGTGTAAATACCTTCAGGTGTGCCACTGGCTGCTGATGAAGTTTGCAACATCCTGAAACGCAACTGAGCATCTGTTTCACGCGCACGACCAAGCGTCCCATCGTTTGGGTTTGTTACGGATGAAATGCCGTACACGCCAGACTCAAGAACCGTCATTGTACCCGCTGTTGGCTTGAAGTTGCTGGCCTCGATAGCCTCTGCAAGAACTACGCCGCTACCGTTTGGAGTAATAACCAAATCCTGAGTAGTAGCGAATTTTTTTGTTTTATCCAGTGATGACGAAACGATAGTCCCATCAGGAACAGTGGCGCCGTTGTTGTCAGCATTGAATTTCAGCGTTACCTGGCTGTATATGCGTGGCAGACGACGTTTGTTCATCAATGGCGCAAGGTTTGATAACTGAGCGCCGATGGCAGTGAACGGGCTGAATGAGTTAAGGATATACTCAGCCTTTGCGTTCAGGTTGTCATGTATTGCTGACTGGATGGAGATGATGCGACCAGCCACGCGCGGTGTACTGGTGTCCATGTCAGGGAATGAGTCATTCCAGCGCTTGGCATTTTCCTCGCGCACATCCTGATACCTGTCTCGCTGGAATCCAGTTTCATCAATAGTCGTTGCCATGCGTCCCCCGGTAATTTTTGTTCATTATATCACGTCCCTATTGATGAGCCGAAAATCTCACCGCTATCGGTGATGCCTTCAAATTCACAGGTGGCAATAGCTGAATCAGTATCAACTGCAACCTCGACCCTGGTCAGTTCAATGGCCCCAGGGGTGCTCATGATTACATCACGAATAATCTGCTTTTTGGCGGCAATGCTAACCTGTGGGCTTACCATGTCAGTCAGCCACGGCATTCCGATTCGGTTGTCGTCGAACACTTCGCCCTGAATAAGCTGGAGTGAAAATTTGCTGTCCTGAGATGTCATGGCTGCATTTTCGACAATGCCAATATCATCGGTGATGACCAGGTCCCACCCATCACTATCAAGTTCGAAATCGCTTCTCATGAAGTTGGGCCTCCTGATGTTCCGCCCCCGGTCTCTACGCCGGTATGTTTGTGAGTGTTGAACGAAATGCCGTTAATTGTCGCGCCATTTGGCATGGTGACAGGTACGCCGAAATTTACGCCTGAAGCAGTTGCAGTCATGGTATTGGCTCCGCCAACCGACAGCGAGTAATTAGATGCCGACAGGGTGTGGGTAGAATCACCAACCTTTGCCGTGATGGATGACGAATTTACATGCAGGCTTACAGAGCCATCAAGCGATCGCACATCAATACCATCCTGCACCCCGCTCACAGCGTCAGGAAACGCATTCAGGCCAAAGTAGGCCACCGCATCATTCATGTTATGGTGCTGAGAGCTTTTCGGGTCAACGATGCCACCGGTTAGCTTCCATCTGGAGATGTTGCGGTCGCTTATCAGCAGCATGCAGACATCACCAGGGGAGGGGTTATGGGTTATGACGAACCCGCCAGCCTGGTAGAATCCAACCGGCACGTCTTTTATCGGCGGGATGTTGCTGACATTGCCGTCAATGTTGGTCTGTAGTAATGGCTGAACAGTGACGCAGTTTCGCCCCGCATCAAATGACACGCATTCTGCCAGCATCATGGTGCGCAGGGTTAGTGCGTTCTGGTCCATTGAGTACAGGAGAGACTCGTCACTCTCCATCTCGTGCATTGAGGTATCAAGTAGCATTAGGTAACTCTATCGTTTCAATCCTGCATTCAAATGGGCCGCCAGCGTTATTTCCAACGAATTGCACTGACTGGCAGATATAAAACCCATTATAGTCTTTGCCTCGCTCAACCGGGTAGGTCTTTTCCTTTAGCACCTGCTGAGTCTTTCCGCTCTTTTTGTCTTTCTTTACCTGCGTGCCATCCATCACGCCAGTTCCGCCGGAATCAACGGTCCACGATGATGATTCAAGTTTGACCACCTTGCCAGGCCTCAAATCGGGGTGAAGCTGACAACGTATATTTACACCCTTATCCGACACCGAAGGTGCTTCCAGTAGGCCAGATGAGGAATCAAGTATGATAGCCTCGCCATCAATCGGCTTAGTGATTGGTGGGACCTGCAATTCGTTGTCCTGAATAGACCACTCCCCGCCAGCGTTGTGC
>JAEWTL010000056.1 GCA_023459495.1 Bacillota bacterium
CGGACTCTTTTTCCAGCAACGCAATGCGGGCATCCGGATAGACATCAATCAGTTGCATGGCGGTCGACATGCCGATGATGCCGCCGCCAATAATCACAAAATCATACATCCGCTCAATTCCTTTGCGCTTACTGATGCGTCTGGTAGTGGTGAGTGGCGTAAGCGAAGTAGCCGCGCTGACGCATCAGTTCACGGCGCAGATCCGGGTGCGGAGTAAAGCGGTCGCGACCGTGCAGCCAGAACAGGTTGTTTATCAACAGGAATTTGCCAACGGGAACGGGTACAGAAAGAATGCCTTTGCTGGTTTCAATGGCGTCCGAAAGCTCGCTCAACCACACGCCTTCTTCGAAGTCTTTCGGCTGGACGAACTGGTCGATATAGCGCATCACCGGGCGACCCTGTTGATCAACGTCGAACACTGGATGGAAAACATCTTTGCTGACGTTTTTGCTCGGCGGCGCGGCAAAGCGCATCGGGCGACGCGCCAGTGGATGGCGGAAATAGTGGTCCAGATGTTCCCAGTCATCGAGATGCAGCAGCAACGAATTTCCACCCTGCATGTTTTGCTCATCGATTTTCATCATCAGCACGTAATCGGTGATCTCTTCGACATACGTGCCGTCGTTGTGCAGTTCCATCACGCGGTGCGGCTGACGCAGATAGCTGTCTGAGTTATCGACATTTTTCACCACGAAACGCGCGTAATACTGACCGCTCATCGCATCGAAATTTGAGCGACCAATCAGATGCGCTACCGCCGTTGCCAGCTTCACCATCTCATCTGCCTGCGCCACATCATCGATACCCACCGCATTGATCAACAGCGCACCTTCAGCACGGTTTAGCAGGGTCTTCAACAGCAATGGTTGCAGCTGATTCGCACACAGATCGTCAAGAATTTTGCCTACCCGAAAACGCAGAAACGATTTGTACTCCAGCGCCTGCACGGGCCATTCGGCAACCTGTTCGAGAAACTGTTTGGTCGTCTGTTCGGTGAAGATGAGTTCCAGCAGACGCGGGGATTGCGCCGACGGGATGAGAGTGAATCCGCTATAGTCCTGGCCTGAATCGACAGCGTTATTGTGTACGGCGGTCAGTGCATTCATCAGAAGCGATCCTCTTATGAGATGTAGGGTGACATGGCGATGCTCATTTCGTAGCCATAATCTAAAAATATCTACATTTCTGAAAAATGCGCACAAAAGCGACATATTGTTTTCTTATTGTGATCAAAAGCAACAAATTAGTAACATTTAACGTAGGGTATTAAGGCAAAGTGAGACAGGAAATGAATAACTAAAGCAACAGGTTAGGGGGAGTTAACATTAGAGAACAGATTATCTGGTCGATAAAAAACAGTAAATGGCTTCACTGCAAAATGACCGTTAGTAAACTAAACATATTATCTGCCCCGTTTTATCGGGGCAGATATAACATTAAATTATAAATAGAGATAGTTCGGCGGTTCTCCTGTTTTCCCTAAAAGAAGAGCGCTACGCCCAGGAATATTGATATTTAGAGTTCCGCCTCTAAGCGTAAATACTTTACCAGGGGGGATAATTTTTCGGGTATTATTAATAATAATGTTAACGCTATTACTCCCCATGTTTTTGTATATTCCAGGTTGCAATTTGTTAGGCCAGGTACCTTCAACTTCTTCGTTTCCTTTATTTATTATAACTAGTCCATCCTGAGGAGAGTGATTAATGTTCACAGAATCCCCACGACTAAAGGCCAGAACGTTTTTAGTTGCAAATATACCCTCAAATGCGCTCCATATTCCTGCTTTATCTATATATAATGCGTGGAATTCATTGTAGAGCTGCTGATAGGTAGAGCAACCTTTATTAAGCTACGCCTCACCGCCGACACGCGTGGACCCATCATAATTTTTAATTTCAGTCGTTGATTTTAATACTTGGCCATCCCAGTAAACTAAAGGCCTGCTGAACGGCAGAGCGGCTATATATGCCATTGCTAATTGTTCATCTTGTTGATGGTTAAATAGAAAGTCATTGAAAAGATTACCATTGTTAGGAAAATCGTGGTTAATGTTAATCAATATCCGTCTTTCTGATGGGATACTTGAGATTGTGGAACCCGGTTTTGATGCAAGGGTTTGGAGATCTCCACCAAATGAAAAGGCTTTTATCGTTTTCATGAGCAATGAAAAATCAATGGCGCTTAAATCATCTCTTTCATAAAGCAGTGATGACATTTGTTGTTCATCCAACTGACAAGTTACCAGGTATTCCATGTAATTCATAACGGCTTTTTTTTGATATTTTGGGTTAAATAAATTAGTATTGTGTAACCGCTCATTATAATTTTTAAGCGGTGGGGTTATTGATCTTTCTATTTGTTCATGTTTTGAGTGTTTTGCCGCATCATAACGTAAACCTCGTACGCCATATTTTCGCATTTCACGAACGTATTGATTTTGCAACATAATAACCTGGTCACTTTTGGGTGTTGTTTTAGGCATTCCATTTAAACGCTTTTCTTTTAATGCATGGAGGTTTTCCCATTCATCCTTAGAGATGTTATCTTTACTTGCTTCGAAGTCTTTTGCAGTGAGATGTATATCTTCTGGATGGATTTGTTTACGTTCTTTTGTTACTGGATCTTTAATGAATGGAATCAAAACCTGACCTTGCCAATAGCCAGGGATACCACCTTCTATATCTTTACTGATCTTCGCTCGTATATCAGCAGAGGGATAATCCAGGTCATTTTTACCACTACCCCCAATTCCCATAAAGTTAAAGGTATAATCAGGAATGATATCGATACCAAATTTTTTAGCATCTTTAACCAATGCAATAAAATCCTGCAAATCTCCCATTGGATTATGGATGGTACAAAGATCTTCGGGTTGATAAGCATGAAACCAGTAACCCTTTTCTTCTTCGGGAGTTTCTGGTCCGTCGGCGCGGAAAGTTGTCACTGGAGGGATTTGTATATACCCATAATGGCAACGTGCAAACTCAGACATATTTTCCCTGATTTGCTGGTAGGTGGCATTAAAAGCATGAAGAATCGCTTCGCCAGGTTTTTTGGGGGTAATGATTTCACATTGTGATTTCTGAACAGCAGTAAGAGATTTACGCTCAAGTGTTTGCCGTAGATGTTCTAGATTGATTAATATTTTAAATGTTTCTTGCTGTCCGGAAGGTGACGTCACGTTAATATTATATACATCGGCTGCCAGCTCATAGTCAGGAATGTTAATAGCATATGCAACATATTTATCTTTTGGGGAAGGTTTGTCAGATATAATGTGGGTGAAATGTTCAGCACGACCATACTGATAAACACCGCTGTTATCACCTCTTTCAATCATTGTATCTCGTTGATAAACCTATGTTTTTCTTTCTCCTATCCTGTCTGGCGCTGTAATGCTACGCTGTGCTGCTTTATTCAACTCTCGGTAAGTTGTATCTGGAGAAAGGGAAATTTTATAATCGTTTTTTAACAGATCATTAATAACTTTTTCTGCGTGAAAAGTTGATATAATTTCTCTGTCTTTTAATCCTTGAGGGTAAACTCCACAAGAATTAATAATATTTGTTATACAGTTTAGATATTCTAATGTATTTAATTTGGAATTTAGATCCCCGTCAGTAATGTTCCATGATAACAATGTGGGGTTGTCGATAGGTAAATTTCTGGGTCCTGGTTTTATAGAAAACATAATAAAGTTCCTCTAATGGTAGAGTAATATGATGTATACGGAAACATAAAAATGTTTAATTGTTGTGAAAGTAATTGCAAACAGATGTCCTACTTTTATCCAATATTTATATGGAAAAGGATAATGCTTAAATCTGTTTTATTAATTATCGATGTGGTCTGGAGAGGCAACTGTCAAAAATCGCTCATACGAAACTAATGATTAGCAGAATAAGATCTATGAAAGAATATATTGCTATATGAAGTTTATTTTTATGGAGTGAAAAGTAACAGATATCATAATGATGCGAAAACTCTTCAGCTAATGTAATAAAGTTATATTATTAGATACAAAATCATTACAAAGTATCATTGAATCGATGATAACTATAGATAGTGCTAATTATTAACATTTGCTTGTTGACTGCGAGTATCGACTTTGCGAATGGAGGCGGTGTCGGGTTTTATGTCGCGTGTAATCACGACCCAAGGTGAATGGGAACGCATAAAAATCTGTTATTTACATCATATGATCATCATGTTTATTGCGTGGTTTATAAGTATTGTTATTGCACACTCAAGGCCCTTTAGCTCAGTGGTTAGAGCAGGCGACTCATAATCGCTTGGTCGCTGGTTCAAGTCCAGCAAGGGCCACCAAATCATTATTTACGTATCAGGAAGAGTTAAGGGTACAAGGGGTACTCGATGGCGGTCTATATTTCATGACTAACGCCATTTCAAGGAAGAAGTGCGGTGGGTGGTTTCGAATGAGGGCTGGTGTT
>JAEWTL010000057.1 GCA_023459495.1 Bacillota bacterium
CTGCAGCACAGCAGGAAAGCCGCCATGTGCCCCATGCAACGCTCAATTTGGCACAGCCGGATATAAAGCCGGTTGCACGGCCCACGCTGCAGGCCAAGCCCGCCCAAGCGGCACCATCATCCAAGAGGCCCCGGAAAACGGCCGACAAGCCGTCCCGGAGGCCCCCGGCCAGGACACCGGCAGGCGCAAAGGCTGTGCCTGCCGGTGATGCCGCAACAACACCCCGCCCCGTTACACCCTCCAAGCCCAAATAAAGCGGTATTGACAAAGACAGCGCCGCTATGATAGTCTCATAGCGGCGCTGTCAGAAGCGGCAGGCGGTTAGTCACTCCCTATGAAGGGGGGTGATGCTCATGGTTACATACGACGGGCTTTTTGCCTTTTGTCTTGTTATCATCGGCGTTGTTGCGTTGTTTCGCAAACAAAAATAACCGCCCCATGTCCTAAATGATGCGGTTATTTTTGCCCATACATTTGGACTAACCGTCTGCTGACAGCGCTCTTTGTATTTTCAGTATAGCGAACGAGGCTCTTTTTGTCAACACGGCAAAAAGGGCCTTTTTAATTTTATGAGGAGGCATGATTCTTATGTGCAGTAAAGAAATCATATCCGCTGACGGTAGCCGGTCAGATCGGCAGGATGTAACCGCTGTTATCGACGAAATTATTGCGCGTCTGTCTGAAAAGGAGCTGCGAACCGCTCTAATGGCCATGGTGCGCGAGGCTCCCGACCTATTCATTTCTTGTTTAAGCGACCCACAAACGTTTCACGATGTGCTGGCCTATCAAACGACCGGCTTATTGTCCTCAATGGCACGCAGCCTAAAAATTTATGGTTCCCTTGGATCGGGCTTTTCTGTACACAAGAAAGGTTCATAATGACAAACAAAAATAACCGCCCTCAGTTCCAATGACGCGGTTATTTTTGACCAGCAAATTGGACTAACCATCTGGTGACAGCGCCCTTTTGTATTTCTAATATAGCGATCCTGGCCCTTTTTGTCAACCGGCAAAGAGGGCCTTTTTCTTTTGGCCAAACAATTTCATATTAAACCATAGAGGACAGACCGATTCGGCCTGTCCTTTTGAATTTAGGAGGAAACAGCATGGAAAACAGAAACGTTTTTTCTAAAGGTTACGGGATCATTCCAAAGCTTGTGATGCTGGAAGGCGGCTTAAGCATCGACGCCAAGGCCCTGTATGCCTACTTTTGCGCCTATGCAGGCAGCGAATTCAGCTGCTACCCGCCGCGCAGAAAGATTTTGAACGACCTGGGCATTTCCCATGCGACCTATTACGCCTACCTGAAGGAGCTGAAGGAGGGCAGCTATATAGAAATCAAGAAGCACCGAACTAAAAGCCAGACTTGGTACAACAACAGAATTATTCTGCTGCAAAACCCACCGATCATGGCCAAGGCCGAACAAAAATCACGCAACCGGTTTAACATTACGGGCGGCTTGCGCGATTTCGGCTATGGCCGGATTCCGCTGGCAGTCATGACCGACCGCCGGATCAGCCGCAAGGCCAAAGCTATGTATGCCTATTTCTGCGGCTTTGCAGGTAATACGATTACCTGCAACCCGGAGATCGAGGACACATTGAGCTTTTTGAATATCAGCATCAATTCTTATTACAAATATCTGAATGAGCTACTTGTTTTTAACTACATAACAGCCTATCACCGGAAAGACGAACGCGGCCGGTATACCTCAAACAGCATTATGCTCAACTGGGAGCCGGATCACGTCACCGGCCTGCTGCAGCTTGAAGAACGCCGGGCACGGTATAAAGAACGTCTCAAAGGAAATGCGCAGCAGCCCCCAAAACGCCGCAGAAAGCGCAAGCCCACCATACAGACCCCGCAGCAGCTGACCGCTGCCATACGCCGGCAAATTGGATTCAATACGTTGGCCAAGAGTCAGCCGGAAAGCAGGCTGCATATGATCACCGGCTTTATCGCGGAGCTGTCCTTTGATCCGTACAGCCCGGTTGAAGCCGCAGCCGTCGATTCTGACTGTGTGGGGGACTTTATTGCTCACATGGAGCACAGCGTCAATCCTGCAGCAAACATCAAAAATCAGGTGTCCTACTGGAAGCGCTCCTTTATCAACTATCTGGTCAATCGCGAAATGCAATCCGGTGGCATGTTGAAAACCCGCTGAGATTGCTTGTTTTTTAGGCTAAAACCGTTTCACAAATTTTCGAATAACAAGATTTAGACCAACATGTTTTATAACATTACAACCTAACAGCCTCACTATAAACAATAATATCTATCTTACAGATAGAAAGAATAAATATCAGTTCCTGTGAGGAATGAATAGGTGTCCGTTGTTTTCGCTGTTGAAAAGCCTGCACTGAGCGAAGCGGACGGTTGGATTTAAAAGGGCTTACGCCCTCTTTACCGCCTTACGGCGGCAAATTCACCCGGCCAATAAGAAAAATGAATTAAGAAACGACATACGGCGACAAAAAGCGCCTGTAAGGCGCGTCGATGCGGCCTTTCAATTTATGCAGAGAGAAGCAAAAAAGCGCCACAGGCGAAATTTGGGCGCTCTCCCGGCGATTTAATATCCCCCCGGCCGACCGGCCTTAAAATATATGCCAAGATCATTCCGCTGCCGCCATTTTTTGAGCAGAAAACAGCCAGGGCGAAAAATGTTCCAGCCCAAAAGCATACCAAACTAGAATGCTAATCGCGCGGATGTGTCTAAAACGGTCGTTTTTAAGATAGTCTGAAATTGTGGCCAAAATGCACCTATTTGTGTTTCAAAAAACGTATCAAAATAATTTGCTTTTTTGGTACGATTTAGAAATAAAGAGTGACATTATATTAAGCCCAGAAGCTGAAGCGTAACTTCTGGGCTTGCTCCTAAACTAAACAAATAGACGCAATTCAGTTATTATCTGAATTGTAAGATTTTTTCAATTATACTGCGAAGCTCAGCTCCTAGCACAGAATATTCATAACTAGCTGTCTACTTATCTGATTTCGCGCTGAATCTCAATAAATTTCAGGATCGAACCAATCATACTGTCCGCATGCGATACAGTACCAGTGACACATGCCAGTCGAAGCACGATCGTCTGGTGAATCCTGTGCATCCACTTTGGAAATCGAAACATTGAACTTGTTTTTTGCTTTACTAATTAGGGCTTGCTGATTTTTTAAAATTATATGGTCGCGCGGAGATTTTCCTATTTCAACAGTGAGCGGCACCAGGCAATGTCTTCCCGGGAAACACAGGTAAAAATCCGCAGGTTCAGAATATAGAACAGAATTGTCAGGGCAATCTGCGCCAGGAATGAGAAAGGTTCGGGGAACACAGGGAGCAATCGGCTCATCAGATTTGCAAGCTGAGCGGATGCAATCACA
>JAEWTL010000058.1 GCA_023459495.1 Bacillota bacterium
CAGTTATTCCTCTGTTTGTGGATTTGATTAAAGCAGGAAAACCGCTAACAGTGACGAACCCTGATATGACAAGGTTTATGATGACGCTTGAAGATGCGGTAGACCTAGTTCTTTATGCATTTGAACATGGTAATAATGGCGATATTTTCGTACAAAAAGCACCAGCAGCTACCATTGAAACTTTAGCAATTGCACTCAAGGAACTATTGGGTGCTAATGAACATCCGGTCAAAATTATAGGTACCAGACACGGCGAAAAATTATATGAGGCGTTATTGAGTCGTGAAGAGATGATCGCAGCAATCGATATGGGAGAATATTACTGTGTTCCGCCAGACTTGCGTGACCTTAACTATAGTAAATATGTTGAGCATGGTGATTGTCGAATTTCAGAAATTGAAGACTATAATTCACACAATACAGTAAGGCTGGATGTTAAAGGAATGAAGGAATTATTGCTTAAACTACCGTTTGTTCGAGCTTTGATAGCTGGTGAAGCTTTTGAATTGGATTCATAATATGAAAATACTAATTACTGGTTCTAAAGGTTTTATTGCTCGTAATTTAATCTATCGCCTGCAGGAAGCAGGCTTTAAAGATTTAATTACGATCGACCGTGAATCACCTTTGCAAGAGTTAGAACAGGGACTCAAAATTGCTGATTTTATTTATCATCTTGCTGGTGTAAATAGGCCAAAGGAAGAACATGAGTTTCAGGAGGGAAATACTGATCTTACAAAATTAATTGTTGACTATCTGCTTTGTAATGCAAAAAAGACTCCTATTATGCTTAGTTCCTCCATTCAGGCTGAATGTGATAACGCGTATGGAAAAAGCAAGGCATCGGCGGAAAAAATCATTCAACATTATGGTCATGTTAGTGGCGCAGAATATTATATCTATCGATTACCAAATGTGTTCGGTAAGTGGTGTCGACCAAATTACAACTCCTTTGTTGCAACTTTTTGTCATAGGATAGCAAACGATCAAGATATTATCATTCATGACCCGACAGCAGAGGTCGAGCTTGTTTATATTGATGATTTTTGTACTGATGCTATCAACTTATTAAATAACAAGTACGCGTCAGGTTTTAAAAATATAAAGCCGACGTATTCAATAACAGTGGGTGAGGTAGCAAATCTAATTTATAAATTTAAAGAAAGTAGACATACTCTTATTACGGAAAATGTTGGTCAGGGTTTTTCACGAGCGTTATATTCAACTTGGCTTAGTTACTTGCAACCAGAGCAGTTCGTGTATGCAGTGCCTTCCTATAGTGATGAAAGAGGAGTGTTCTGCGAGGTCTTAAAAACCCATTCCTCTGGACAATTTTCATTTTTTACCGCACTTCCAGGAGTAACGCGTGGAGGGCACTATCATCATACAAAGAATGAAAAATTTATCGTTATTCGTGGAACAGCATGTTTTAGGTTTAAAAATGTTTTAACAGGAGAACGATATGAGATTAATGTTGCGTCAGATGAATATAAAATTGTAGAAACTGTGCCAGGTTGGTCCCATGATATTACTAATACAGGTCATGATGAATTAATCGTAATGTTGTGGGCGAATGAAATATTTAATCGTGATCAACCTGATACTATAGCGAGCGTTTTATCATGAAAAAATTGAAAGTCATGTCGGTTGTTGGGACTCGTCCAGAAATTATTCGACTTTCGCGTGTCCTTGCAAAATTAGATGAATATTGTGACCACCTTATTGTTCATACTGGACAAAACTACGATTATGAATTGAATGAAGTTTTTTTCAAAGATTTGGGTGTTCGCAAACCTGATTATTTTCTTAATGCCGCAGGTAAAAATGCAGCAGAGACTATTGGACAAGTTATTATTAAAGTTGATGAGGTCCTTGAACAGGAAAAACCAGAAGCCATGTTAGTTCTTGGTGATACTAACTCCTGTATTTCAGCAATACCAGCAAAGCGTCGAAGAATTCCGATCTTCCATATGGAGGCTGGGAATCGTTGTTTTGACCAACGCGTACCGGAAGAAACTAACAGAAAAATAGTTGACCATACCGCTGATATCAATATGACATATAGTGATATCGCGCGTGAATATCTTCTGGCTGAAGGTGTACCAGCCGATAGAATTATTAAAACCGGTAGCCCAATGTTTGAAGTACTCACGCATTATATGCCGCAGATTGATGGTTCCGATGTACTTTCTCGCCTGAATTTAACACCTGGGAATTTCTTTGTGGTAAGTGCCCACAGAGAAGAAAATGTTGATACCCCTAAACAGCTTGCGAAACTGGCGAATATACTTAATACCGTAGCTGAAAAATATGATGTCCCGGTAGTCGTTTCTACTCATCCTCGCACTCGTAACCGCATCAACGAAAACGGTATTCAATTCCATAAAAATATCTTGCTTCTTAAGCCATTAGGATTTCACGATTACAACCATCTGCAAAAAAATGCGCGTGCTGTTTTATCGGATAGTGGGACTATTACAGAAGAGTCCTCCATTATGAACTTCCCTGCACTCAATATACGAGAAGCGCACGAACGCCCGGAAGGCTTCGAAGAAGGGGCAGTAATGATGGTCGGCCTTGAATCTGAGCGCGTTTTACAGGCATTAGAAATTATCGCAACACAGCCTCGTGGAGAAGTACGCTTACTCCGTCAGGTCAGTGACTATAGCATGCCAAATGTTTCAGATAAAGTTGTGCGTATTATCCATTCATACACTGACTACGTTAAACGGGTTGTCTGGAAGCAATACTAATGAAACTTGCATTAATCATTGATGATTATTTGCCCCATAGCACACGTGTTGGGGCTAAAATGTTTCATGAGTTAGGCCTTGAATTGCTGAGCAGAGGCCATGATGTAACTGTAATTACGCCTGACATCACATTACAAGTAATCTATTCTGTTAGTATGATTGATGGTATAAAGGTTTGGCGTTTCAAAAGTGGCCCTTTAAAGGATGTAGGTAAGGCTAAACGTGCCATAAATGAAACTCTTTTATCTTTTCGTGCATGGCGCGCATTTAAGCACCTCATTCAGCATGATACATTTGATGGTATTGTTTATTATTCCCCCTCTATTTTTTGGGGAGACTTGGTTAAAAAAATAAAACAGCGATGCCAGTGCCCAAGCTATCTGGTCCTGAGGGATATGTTTCCACAGTGGGTTATTGATGCAGGTATGTTGAAAGCCGGTTCACCAATTGAAAAATATTTCAGGTATTTTGAAAAAAAATCATATCAGCAGGCTGACCGGATAGGGTTAATGTCTGATAAGAATCTTGAGATATTTCGTCAGGCCAATAAAAATTATCCGTGTGAAGTTTTACGTAATTGGGCCTCAATGACTCCTGTGTCTGCCGGCGATGATTATCATTCACTTCGTCAAAAATACGCTCTAAAAGATAAAATCATTTTTTTCTATGGCGGTAATATTGGGCATGCTCAGGATATGGCA